>NZ_JOAK01000021.1 GCF_000720455.1 Streptomyces virginiae
GTCGCGTCGCTTCGCGATGTCGCTGCGCTCCACCCTTGACCGCCCGTCCCGCCACGGACATACGAGGACAGCCGGGAAGCCCCCAAAGGAACGGGCCGGTTCCAGATTTCAGGGACGGGGCGTCGGAGATGCGCGGCGGCGGTCGAGGGGCGCGTCAAATCGCTACACGCTCCTGCGAGACGGCGCCTGCGAGCCCCTTGGGCTGGGCAAAAGCCGCCCACGATCGCTACACGCGCCTGCATCACGCGTCCGCGAGCCTCCGTGGCCGGGCATAAGCCGCCATCGATCGCTACGCGCTCCTGACAGACGGCGCCTGCCAGCCCCTTGGGCTGGACATAAGCCGCCATCGATCACCACACACGCCCCCATCACGCGTCCGCGAGTCTCCGTGGCCGGGCATAGGCCGCAGAAACCTTCCGCCACCCCTCATAGAGGGCGTCCACCCCTGTCGTAGGGGAGGAAAAGCGTCAGATGACGGCTGGAGCGATGCCAATCCATGTCTGGGCGAATCCGCCCCCCAAAGAGCCCTCAATATGCCCCAATTACCCCTGTCTGTACCAGCAGGTGGGATCTCACCGTGACCTTGGTGGGGGTTGGCATCGGCTGAGCCGATGCTTCGCCCTCCCGCCCCCCAATATCGCCCCTCTCAGCCCCGGACAAGGGCCGGACGCCGTCAGCGAGGAGCGCGTAGCGATCGATGGCGGCCTATGCCCAGCCCAAGGGACTCGCAGACGCCCTCTCGCAGGAGCGCGTAGCGATTGTTGGCGGCTTATGTCCAGCCCCAGGGGCTCGCAGACGCCGTCCGTCAGGAGCGCGTAGCGATTTGGGGCGCCCGGGGCTCCGCCCGGGCATCTCCGACGCCGGGTCTCGGAAAGGGAACACCCGGCCCGTTCCTTCGGGGGCTTCCCGGCAGTCTTTCGGATTTCCGTGGCGGGACGGGCGGTCAAGGGTGGCCGAAGGCCATCACGAAGTGACGCGACCGGAGGGAGCGCCCTTGACGGGCCGGCCCGACGCGGAGAGACGATGGGACTGACGGGAAACCCTCGAACCGTCCCTGATCCCGCCCCAGCGGCTCCCGACCCCCGAAGCCCCCATCAAGGCCCCCGCCCCCGCCCCGCGAATCCCGCCCCGCCTCCGTCCCCTACAGGTAGTCCTCCAGTCGCCCTATCCGGTAGCCCTGTTCCTGGATGCGCTGGAGCATGCGGGTCGTCATCTGGATTTCCGTCGCGCCTTTGAGTTCGGACGGGCCGCGGAAGTGGGCCAGGATGATGTCACCGGGCTGGAGGGCGGAGCCCTGGGCGTACTGGAAGTTGTTGATCTGCATCGACACCCGCCACAGGAGCACCGACGAGACACCGCACTCCGAGGCCGCCCGGAGGGTGTCGTCGTTGTAGTTGCCGAAGGGCGGGCGGAAGAGCGGCGGGCGCTGGCCGAAGCGCTTTTCCAGCTTGTCCTGCTGGCCGCAGATCTCCTTCTTCTGCGCCTCGAAGGAGAGGGTCCGCAGGTTCGGGTGGGTCAGCGTGTGGTTGTTCACCGTGCTCGCCGAGCCGTTGTCGCGGAGCTTCTCGAAGTGCCCGTAGTCCGACGAGGCCACGCTGTCCGTGAGGAACATGCTGATCGGCAGCTTGAGGTCGGCCGCCATCTTGAGGAACTCGGGGTCCTTCTCGGCGCCGTCGTCAAAAGTCAGGAAGACTATTTTCTCCTCGGCCGGCAGGGGTATTCGGTCTATCACCGGGACCTTGCCGGGGGCCGCCTTCGGGATCTGCGGCTTCTGGGCGGGCTTCGGCGCGTACTGGACGGGGGCCGTCAGGCCCCACTTCTTGTACGCCTCGTCGGAGGCACCCCCCTGCGCACCGGCGGAGTCCGGCGCAGGAGCCGTCGCAGACGCCGATGCGGACGGCGTCTGCGACGGCTCCTGCGTCGCCTTGCGGCCCAGCCGTTCGATGGGGTCCACGCTCTCCCCGCACCCCGTCAGGGAGAGCGCGAGCGCGCCGGCCGCCAGCGTTCCGGCTACCAACCGGCGCGCATACCTCACAAGTAGTCCTCCAGGCGAGCCACGGCATATCCCTTGTCCGTGACGGTCTTCATGACATGACGGATCATGTCAGGCATCGTGCCCTTCCAGTCCTCCTTACCCCGGAAGTGCGTGAGGATGATGTCACCGGGGTGCAGGTCGCGGTCCCACTCCCGGTAGTCCATGCGGTTCGTGAACGCCTCGGCGTTCCACAGCGGGACGGCCTTGATGCCGCAGGACTTCGCCGCCTTGAGGGTGTCGTCGTTGTAGTTGCCGTACGGCGGCCGGAAGAGGGTCGGCCGCTTGCCGAACGTCTTCTGGATGGTGTCCTGCTGGCCGCAGATCTCCTCGCGCTGCTGCTCGTACGACAGCCCGGGCATGTAGCGGTGGTTGAGGGTGTGGTTGTTCAGGGTGACGCCGGCTGCCTGCATCTGCTTGAAGTACGGGTAGTCGTCCTTCACCAGGTAGTCGCTGAGGAAGGCCGTGTACGGGATCTTCAGCTCCTGCATCATCTTCAGGAACTCGGGGTCCTTCTCCGAGCCGTCGTCGATGGTCAGGAAGACGACCTTGTCCTCCGTGGGGACGGTGGTGAAGACCGGGGGCAGTTCGTCCTCTTCGTGGTTCCACACCTCGAAGCCGTCGCGCGTGCTGATGTGCGGCTTCTCCTTCGGCGCCGCGGGGGCGGCGAGCGGCACCTTGCGCAGCCCCCACTTCTTCGCCGCGGCGATGCGCGCCTGCTGCAGCGCCTTGGCCTTCTCGGCGGCGCTGAGCGCACCCGCGGCGCCCGCCTCCGAGCCCTTGGCGGCCTTCGACTTCTCGACCTTGTCCGGGGCCCCCGACTGCCCCGAGCCGCACGCCGTGCCGAGGGCGGCTACCAGCAGGGCGGCCACGGCCACCCCGAACCGGCCGCGCGGACCCGCCGCGTACCGGTGACCCAGTTGCGTCTTATCTTCCCTTTGTCCGACTAGCTGCATAGCAGCGCATCCTGGCACCCGACACGCGGGCTTCCCGGACGACACCGCGCACCGGGGTGCGACGTTCCTCCGACCGGCCCACACACCCCGTCGCCGACAATGGACCCGTGACCCCCGAAGACTTCGCCGCCCTCCTCACCCCCGAGGGCCGCGCCCTCCTCGACTCGCTCCGCGACTACGACCCCGCCCGGGAGCTGGCCGTCGCCACCCGGCTGCGCCGCGAGCACCCCGCAGGGCTGGTTTCCGCGGCCCTCGGGCAGGCCCGGCTGCGGCAGCGCGCGGTGGCGAAGTTCGGGGCCGAGGACGCCTTCCGGATGTACTTCACCCCCGGCGGTGGCGAGATGGCCACCCGCGCGTCCGTGGCCTCGTACCGGGCCGAGCGGCTCGCTGCCCTCGGCGTACGCAGCCTCGCGGACCTGTGCTGCGGCATCGGCGGGGACGCCGTGGCCCTGGCCCGGCTCGGCATCCGGGTGCTCGCGGTGGACCACGACCCGCTGACGGCCGCCGTCGCGCGGGCCAACGCCGAGGCGCTGGGCCTGGCGGACCTGATCGAGGTCCGGGAGGCCGACGTGACGGAGGTGGACACCTCCGGCCACGACGCCGTCTTCATCGACCCGGCCCGGCGCGGGGGCCGCGGCCGGATCTTCGATCCGGAGTCCTACTCGCCGCCGCTGTCGTGGGCCGTGGAGGCGGCCCGCGCGGCGAAGTACGCCGCCATCAAGATCGCCCCCGGGATCCCGCACGAGGCGGTCCCGGCGGAGGCCGAGGCCGAGTGGATCTCCGACCAGGGGGACGTCAAGGAGGCCGTGCTGTGGTTCGGCACCGCCCCCGGGACCGTGCGCGCCACCCTGCTCCCCGGGCCGCGCGAGCTGCACACCGCCGATCCGCTGCCCGATCCGGAGGCCGGCCGGGTGGGCCGCTGGCTCTACGAGCCCGACGGCGCCGTGATCCGCGCCCACCTGGTCGCCGAGGTCGCCGAGCAGCTTCAGGGCCGGCTCATCGACCCGACCATCGCCTACATCACCGCGGACGAACTGCGCGCGACGCCGTACGCGACGGCGTACGAGATCACCGACGTGCTGCCCTTCGGCCTGAAGAAGCTGAAGGCCCTGCTGCGCGAGCGCGGGGTCGGGATCCTGACCGTGAAGAAGCGCGGTTCTGCGGTCGAGCCCGAGGAGCTGCGCAAGAAGGTCAAGCCGCAGGGCCCGAATGCGGCGACGGTCTTCCTGACCCGGGTGGCGGGAGCCCCCTCGATGCTGATCGGCGCCCCTGCAGCGGCCGTACCGCCCGGGGCGTAGGCGCCCCGGGCCGGGCTCAGCCCCCCTCGACCTCCACCGACTCGAAGCGCCAGCGGTGCACCGCGCGCGTGATCAGGTCGGCGGCCGGTTCGGGCAGTTCGGGGAGGTCCGCCGCGAGGCCTTCGGCCGCTTCCCACCAGGTGATCACGAGCACCCGGTCCTGCGGGGCCCGGAACACCTCGCGGCGTACCGGATCCCGGGCGAGGACCTGGGCGCGGGCCCACTCCAGCAGCTCGTTGCCCCGGCCGTCGGCGGCCCGGGCCTCCCACATCAGGACGACGGTGCTCACGAGTACAGGTTGTCCTTGCTCAGCTCGTGCACGTGGTCATGGTCGTGGCCGTGGCCGTGGCCGTGCGAGTGGCCGTGATCGTGGCCGTGGGACGTCCCCGGCACGTGCGGGTCCGTGACCGGCAGCGAGGAGTCCGCCGACAGGTCCCAGTCCGAGGCGGGCCGGTTCCGCTTGACCATCTCCGCGCCCAGCGCGGCCACCATCGCGCCGTTGTCCGTGCACAGCTTCGGCCGCGGCACGCGCAGGACGATCCCCGCGGCGTCGCAGCGCTCCTGGGCGAGCGAGCGGAGCCGGGAGTTGGCCGCCACACCGCCGCCGATCATCAGGTGGTCGACGCCCTCGTCCTTGCACGCCCGGATCGCCTTGCGCGTCAGGACGTCCACCACGGCCTCCTGGAAGGACGCGGCCACATCGCGCACCGGCACCTCCTCGCCCGCGTTCCGCTTCGCCTCGATCCAGCGGGCGACGGCCGTCTTCAGGCCGGAGAAGGAGAAGTCGTACGCGGGGTCGCGCGAGCCCGTCAGGCCGCGCGGGAAGTTGATCGCCTTCGGGTTGCCCTCCTTCGCGAGCCGGTCGATGACCGGGCCGCCGGGGAAGCCGAGCTGCAGCACGCGCGCGATCTTGTCGAAGGCCTCGCCCGCGGCGTCGTCGATGGTCGCGCCGAGCGGTCGTACGTCGGAGGTGATGTCCGGGGCCAGCAGCAGCGAGGAGTGCCCGCCGGACACCAGGAGCGCCATCGTCGGCTCGGGCAGCGGGCCGTGCTCCAGCTGGTCGACGCAGATGTGCGAGGCCAGGTGGTTGACGCCGTACAGGGGCTTGCCCAGGGCGTACGCGTAGGCCTTGGCGGCCGAGGTGCCCACCAGCAGTGCCCCGGCGAGGCCGGGACCGGCCGTGACGGCGATGCCGTCGAGGTCGCGGGCGCTGACGCCGGCCTCCTTCAGGGCGCGCTCGATGGTGGGGACCATCGCCTCCAGGTGGGCCCGCGAGGCCACCTCGGGCACGACGCCGCCGAAGCGGGCGTGCTCGTCGACGCTCGACGCGATCGCGTCCGCGAGGAGGGTGGTGCCGCGGACGACGCCGACGCCGGTCTCGTCGCAGGACGTCTCGATGCCGAGGACGAGCGGTTCGTCAGCCATTGCTCTCACTGCTCTCAGTTCGTGCTTGTGCGGGGTCGGTCAGTCGCATGACGAGCGCGTCGACGTTGCCCGGCTGGTAGTAGCCGCGCCGGAAGCCGATGGGCTCGAACCCGAAGCGCTCGTAGAGCTTCTGTGCGCGGGTGTTGTCCACGCGCACCTCCAGCAGCACCTCGGCGCATTCGAACGCGGTGGCGGCGCGCAGCAGGTCGGTCAGGAGCCGGGCGCCGAGCCCGGTCCCCCACTGGTCGCGGGCGGCCGCGATGGTCTGTACGTCGGCCAGGTCGCCGGCGGCGGCCAGCCCGGCGTAGCCGACGAGGCGGCCGTCGGGCGTCTCGGCGACGACGTAGCGGCGGGTGGCCTGCGGGCCGCGCGCGTGGGCCAGTTCGGACCAGAACATCCCGGCGGACCAGGCGTCCTCGGGGAAGAGGTCGTGCTCGAGTTCCAGCACCGGCGCGATGTCCCACCAGCGCATCTCGCGCAGAACCGTCTCGGCCGTGGTCACTGCGGGGTGACCACCTTGTAGTTCTTGGGCACCTGCGCGTCGGGGCGGCGCAGGTAGAGCGGGGTCGGGGGGAGGAACTCCGCGCCCGCAGCGAGTCGTTCCGCGGCGAGGGAGGCCAGCGCGGCGGCCGACTGGTGCTCGGGGCCGCGGGCGTCCGGGAACACCTCGGGGTACAGGAGCGCGCCCTGGCCCACCGCGGGCACTCCCGCGACCTGCTCGGCGATCTCCGCCGGGCGGTCCACGGCGGGCTCGCCGACGCGCGTGCGCGGGTCCTCGTAGCGTGCCCAGTAGACCTCCTTGCGCCGCGCGTCGGTGGCGACGGTGAAGGGGCCCTCCATCCCGGCGGTGCCCGCGGCGTAGGCGAGTCCGTCGAGGGTGCACACGCCGTGGACGGGCACGCCCAGCACGGCGGCGAAGGTGGAGGCGGTGACGAGGCCGACGCGCAGTCCGGTGTAGGGGCCGGGTCCGACGCCGACCACGATGCCGGTGACGGCGTCGAGCTTCAGCCCGGCCTCGGCGAGGATCCGGTCCACGGAGGGGATGAGCAGCTCCCCGTGGCGGCGGGCGTCGACCTGGCTGGACTCGGCGACGACGGACTCGCCGTCGTGCAGGGCGACGGTGACGGCGGGCGTGGCGGTATCTACTGCGAGCAAGAGCACGCGAACAGCCTACGACTCCGGCGGCCGCGCCCCTTGCGCCCGGTCGTTGAGCGGGGCGGCTGCTACCTTTCGACCGAGGGATCACGAGGGATCACGTCAGCGCGGAGAGGTGGAGCAAGGTGGCACGCAGCAGCTCGGGAATCGTGGCCGGGCTCACCGCCGCGGCGATCGCCGCCGTCGGCTTCCTCGGCTACCAGGCCTCCGCCACGGCGCCGGCACACCCCCCGCAGGCGGCCGCGCAGGAGCCGGCGCCCGCCGCGAGCCCGGCGGCCGCGGGCAAGCAGGATCCGGCGAAGCCGGTGCCCGTGCCGGAAGGTTCCGGCACGGGTGTGCGCGTCGTGTACTCGGTGGGTCAGAAGCGGGTGTGGCTGGTGGGGGACGCCGCGCAGCAGCCGCAGCCGAAGTCGTTCACGGTGATGCCGAGCACGGTGCACCCGAAGCCGGGCACCTACGTCGTCGGTTCGCGTTCGGGCTCGGTCACGGGCTCGGACGGTGTGCCGATCGAGCACGTCGTCCGGTTCGCCACCCAGGAGGGTGTGGCGGTCGGTTTCAGCGCGCGCGTGGACGGCACGACCCCGGAGCCCGACCCGAACAAGAAGACCGGCGGCATCCGCATGACGCGCGCCGACGGCGACGCGATGTGGGCCTTCGCGACGATCAATTCCAAGGTCGTCGTCACGCCCTGACGGGCCGGCCCCCGCTTCACCCGTACGGGCGACCCGCCAGGGCCCGTACGTTCGGTATGAGCCCCTCAGGCCCCTTCGGGCCCTTCAGGCCGCTTCGGATGCCGGAGCGGCCTGTTCGCGCACGCCGCCCTCGGGCCCGTCCTCGCGCGGCGGGCGTTCTTCGCGCGAGGGCGGCGTCGAGACGGCGGTGGCGGCCATTCCGGCGGCCAGCAGCACGTGCATGGAGACGGCGGACGGGCGGGGGTGGCGCTGTGCTCCTGCTGGTGCCGACATGGCTGCCTCCTGGACCCCGGGACACCGTACTTAGGCATACCTAAGAAACTCTCGGTACCATGTCATCACGAGCGCCGCCGCCCGCGCAATATCTTGCCGACGCGTTGTCGGTACGTTTACTCCGAGAGCGCTCCGGCCAGGGCGTCCAGCCCCGCTCCGGCGCCCCAGCGCGCCCCGACCCCGCGCACGGACACCTCGCGCACGTCGTCCAGGACCTCCTCGTGGCCGACGGCCCGCGCGATCACCACGTGCAGCCTGTCGTCGGAGAGGTCCTCGACCTTGCCGTCGCCCCACTCGACGACGACCACGGACTCGGGCAGCGAGACGTCGAGGTCCAGGTCCTCCATCTCGTCCAGTCCGCCGCCCAGGCGGTACGCGTCCACGTGCACCAGCGCCGGGCCGCCGGTCAGCGAGGGGTGCACCCGGGCGATCACGAAGGTCGGCGAGGTCACTGCCCCGCGCACGCCCAGGCCCTCGCCCAGGCCGCGGGTCAGCGTGGTCTTGCCGGCGCCCAGTTCACCGGTCAGCAGGACGAGGTCGCCGGGGCGCAGCAGGCCGGCGATGCGCCGGCCCAGCTCCTGCATCGCGTGGGGTGAGTCGACGGTGATCCGGGTCCGTGTGCCGTGCCCGGACTCAGCTGCCGGTGCCTGGCTGCGCTGTGCTTCCAGCGGTACTTCTTCCATGCACGCCAACGTTAGTCGCTACCGGGACCGGCACCGCCCCGGTGCGGGCCAGCAGCTCGGTGAGCAACCGCGTCACCGTCTCCGGGCGCTCCAGCATCATCAGGTGCCCGGTGGACTCCAGGACGACGAGCTCGGCGGCGGGCAGCACGTCCTTGATGGACACGCTGTGCCCCGGCGGGGTGATCATGTCCTTGTCCCCGGCGATGACGGTGACCGGGATGCCGGCGAACTGCTGGAGCGCGGCGGTCTTGTCGTGGGTCTGGAAGGCCGGGTAGAACTCCGCGACGACGTCGATCGGCGTGCCCTCGATGAGCCGCTCCGCGAAGCGCGCGACGCCCGGGTCCACGTCGCGGGAGCCGAACGAGTACATCTTGATCATGCCGGCGAAGAGGTCCGCGGTGGCCCGGCGGCCCTTCTCGACCAGTTCCACCTGCGATCCGAGGGCCTTCAGCACGCCCGGCAGGATCCTGCGCACGGCGCCCATGCCGGCGGCGGGGAGCCCGTACGTCACCTCGTCCAGGCGGCCGCTGGAGGTGCCGACCAGGGCCACGCCGACGACGCGGTCGCGTACGAGGTCGGGGTACTGCTCGGCGAATCCCATGATGGTCATTCCGCCCATCGAGTGACCCACCAGGATCAGCGGGCCCTCGGGAGCGGCGGCGTCGATGACGGCCTTCAGGTCCCGGCCGAGCTGCTCCATGGTCAGCGGCTCGCCGTCGGCCTGGGCCAGGCCGCGCCCGCTGCGCCCGTGGCTGCGCTGGTCCCAGTAGACGGAGCGGACCACGCCGCGCAGGGCCGCCCGCTGGAAGTGCCAGGAGTCCTGGGCGAGGCAGTAGCCGTGGCAGAAGACGACGGTGGCCGGGGGCTCGGCCTTGCGCCGCAGCCGGCGCCGCTTGCCGTCCTCGGGGAGTTCGTCGACCTCGTAGTAGAGCTCGGTGGCGTCCTCGGCCCGGCAGGTGCCCTCGGTGCCGCGCAGGGAGCCGTAGTCGCCCGCGGCGTCGAGGGCCAGGCGGGCCTTGCGGCGCATGCCGCGTCCGACGGTGATCCGCTCGACCGCGACACCGGCCGCCGCGCCCGCGGCTATCACGCCGATGGCGGCGCCGGCCCAGCCGGCCCTGCGCCAGTTCTCGCTCACGCCGCCGCCCTCACTCCGTTCAGCCGCCCAGGTACACCCGGGGCACGCGTCCACCGATACGGGTGACGATCTCATACGCGATCGTGTGCGCCGCTTGTGCCCAGTCCTCGGCGGAGGGTTCACCGCGTTCCGCGTCCCCGAAGATGACGACCTCGTCACCGGCGCGGGCCCGGTCTCCGTCCAAGTCGACCACGAACTGGTCCATGGCGACGCGTCCGGCGACGTGGCGGATCTTGCCGCCGACGAGCACCGGGCCGGCGCCCGACGCGTGGCGCGGGATGCCGTCGGCGTAGCCGGCCGGGACCAGCGCGAGGGTCGTCTCGCCGCCGGTGACGTAGTGGTGGCCGTAGCTGACGCCGTGCCCGGCGGGCACCGTCTTGACCAGGGCGAGGGAGGCCTTGAGGGTCATGGCGGGCCGCAGGCCGAGCTGGGCCGGGGTCCCGATCTCGGGTGCGGGCGAGACCCCGTAGACGGCGAGGCCGGGGCGCACCAGGTCGAAGTGCGACTCGGGGAGGGTGAGGGTGGCGGGCGAGTTGGCCATGTGCCGGACCTCGGGGTCGATGCCCTCCTTCTCCGCGTACGCGAGCATCTCGCGGAAGGCGTCGAGCTGGAGCTTGATCGAGGGGTGGCCGGGCTCGTCGGCGCAGGCGAAGTGCGACCAGACGCCGGTGACCTTGACGGTGCCCTCTGCCTCGGCGGCGACGGCCGCGCCGACCAGGGCCTCCCAGTCGGCGGGCTGGCAGCCGTTGCGGCCGAGGCCGGTGTCGGCCTTGAGCTGGACGCGTGCGGTGCGGCCGGCCGCGCGGGCGGCCTCGCGCACCTCGTCGAGGGCCCACATTCCGCTGACGGAGACGTCCAGGTCGGCCTCGACGGCCTCGCGCCAGGGCCCGCCGGGGGTCCAGAGCCAGCACATGATCCGGCCTTCGAGCCCGGCGGCGCGCAGCGCGAGGGCCTCGTCGGGGGTGGCGGTCCCGAGCCAGGTGGCGCCGGCCTGCCGGGCGGCCCTGGCGCACTCCACTGCCCCGTGCCCGTAGGCGTTCGCCTTGACGACCGCCATCAACTCGGACCGGGGCGCCCGCTCGCGCAGTGCGCGCACGTTGTCCCGTACGGCGTCAAGATCGATCTCGGCGTACACGCGCGTCGCTGTCTCGTTCATCGCCCACAGTCTCTCAGAATCCCTGCCGGGCCCTGGTGCGGGCGGCCGATGAGGCGGACAATTCCGCCGGCGCGGCGCGCGGGGGTGCGGGTCGCCGCTGGGGGCAGGGCCGCGCAGTCAGGGGTGGGTCGCGTCCTGCCAGGCGGTGGGGAGGGCCTCGGCCAGCTGGTGGGCCAGCAGGGGGCCGCCCGTGCGGCGGGCCGCCAAGCCGTGGAGGTACGCCGCCACCGAACCGGCGTCCGCCCCGGACAGTCCGGCCGCCAGGAGGGAGCCGGCCAGTCCGGACAGCACGTCCCCGCTGCCCGCGGTGGCCAGCCACGGCGAGCCCGTCGGGTTCACACGGACCGGCCGGCCGCCGGCGGAGGCGACCAGCGTCGTGGACCCCTTCAGCAGGACCGTCGCCCCGTACCGCTCCGCCAGCCGCCGTACGGCCGCCAGCCGGCCCGCCTCCACCGATTCCCGCGACACCCCGAGCAGCGCCGCGGCCTCCCCCGCGTGCGGGGTCAGCAGGGTCGGGGCCGTCCGCGCGCGCAGCACCGCCGGGTCCAGACCGCGCAGCCCGTCCGCGTCGACGAGTACCGCCGCGTCGCCCGCGAGGAGGTCGGCGACCTCACCGGCGCGCCCCTCCCCCAGCCCCGGGCCGATCACCCACGCCTGTACCCGCCCGGGGCCGATGAGCGTCTCGGGGTAGCGGGCCAGGACGGCGTCCGCCGCCGGGCCGACGTAGCGCACCGCGCCCGCGCCGCCGCGGAGGGCTCCCGCCACGGCCAGCACTGCCGCTCCCGGGTACTGGGCCGACCCGGCGACGATCCCGACGACGCCGCGCCGGTACTTGTCGCTCGACGCCGTCGGCTCCGGCAGCAGCCCCGCCACGTCGGCGTGCTGGAGGACCTCCAGCTCCGGCTCCGGCAGCTCCAGCCCGATGTCCACCAGGTGCGGCGCGCCCGCCCGGGAGGCGCCGGGGTCGATCAGCAGTCCCGGTTTGTACGCCCCGAACGTCACGGTCACGTCGGCGGTGACGGCGGGCCCCGCCACCTCCCCCGTGTCGGCGTCCACGCCGCTGGGCAGGTCCACGGCGACCACGGGGATCCCGGACGGGATCCGCTCCGCCAGCGCGGCGCCCGCGGGCCGCAGCCCGCCCCGGCCGCCGATCCCGAGCAGGCCGTCCACCACCAGGTCCGCCCGCTGCGGTACGGCCTGCTCCAGCCGCCCGCCGGCGGCCCGCAGTGCGGCCAGGCCGCCCGCGTGCATCCGTTCGGGGTCCATCGGCACGGCCGTCACCCCGGCGCCGCGCCGCGCCAGCCGCGCGCCGGCGTACAGGGCGTCGCCGCCGTTGTCGCCGGGGCCGACGAGCAGCACGACCCGGGCCCCGTAGACCCGGCCGCGCCGCCGCGTCAGCAGTCCCGCGCAGGCGGCGGCCAGCCCGGCCGCCGCCCGCTGCATCAGGGCGCCCTCCGGCAGCCGGGCCATCAGCTCCCGCTCGGCGGCCCGTACGGTGTCCACGCTGTAAGCAGTACGCATGGGGTCAACCCTCGGCGATCACCACGGCGGAAGCCACACCGGCGTCGTGGCTCAGCGAGATGTGCCAGGACTTCACGCCCAGCGCCAGCGCCCGCGCCTGGACCGTGCCCGACACGCGCAGCCGCGGCTGCCCGCTGTCCTCCACGTAGACCTCGGCGTCGGTCCACAGCAGCCCGGCCGGCGCGCCGAGCGCCTTGGCCAGCGCCTCCTTGGCGGCGAACCGCGCGGCGAGCGAGGCGGTCCCGCGCCGCTCGCCGCTCGGCAGCGTCAACTCGGCCTCGACGAACAGCCGCCCGGCGAGGCCCGGCGTGCGCGCAAGCGCCGCGCCGAACCGCTCGATCTCCGCCACATCGATCCCGACGCCGACAATCACTCGGCCCACCCCACTACCCGACTACTCCACCGTCACGGACTTTGCGAGGTTACGCGGCTGGTCCACCTCGTTGCCCCGGGCCGTCGCCAGCTCGCAGGCGAACACCTGCAACGGCACCGTCGCCACCAGCGGCTGGAGCAGCGTCGGCGTCGCCGGGATGCGGATCAGGTGGTCCGCGTACGGGACGACCGCCTCGTCGCCCTCCTCCGCGATCACGATGGTCCGCGCCCCGCGCGCCCGGATCTCCTGGATGTTCGACACGATCTTGTCGTGGAGCACCGACCGGCCGCGGGGGGAGGGGACGACCACGACCACCGGCAGGTCCTTCTCGATGAGCGCGATCGGCCCGTGCTTGAGCTCGCCCGCCGCGAAGCCCTCGGCGTGCATGTACGCCAGCTCCTTGAGCTTGAGCGCGCCCTCCAGCGCCACCGGGTAGCCCACGTGGCGTCCGAGGAAGAGCACGGTGTTCTTCTCGGCGAGGGAGCGCGCGAGTTCACGGACCGGCTCCATGGTCTCCAGGACCGTGTCCACGGCCGCGGCGATGTCCGACAGCTCGCGGATCACCGCCTGGATCTCGTCGCCCCACTTGGTGCCGCGGACCTGCCCGAGGTACAGCGCGACCAGGTAGCAGGCCACGAGCTGCGTCAGGAAGGCCTTGGTCGAGGCGACGGCGACCTCCGGACCGGCGTGCGTGTAGAGCACGGCATCCGACTCGCGGGGGATCGTCGAGCCGTTCGTGTTGCAGATGGCCAGCACCTTGGCGCCCTGCTCGCGTGCGTGGCGCAGCGCCATCAGGGTGTCCATGGTCTCGCCGGACTGCGAGATCGCGACCACCAGCGTCCGCTGGTCCAGGATCGGGTCGCGGTAGCGGAACTCGCTCGCCAGCTCCGTCTCGCACGGGATGCGGGTCCAGTGTTCGATGGCCAGCTTCGCGATCATGCCCGCGTGGTAGGCCGTACCGCACGCCACGATCACGACCTTGTCGACCTCCCTGAGCACCGAGACGGGGATGCGCACCTCGTCCAGGGTCAGCGAGCCGCTCGCGTCGATCCTGCCCAGGAGGGTGTCGGCGACAGCCTTCGGCTGCTCGGCGATCTCCTTGAGCATGAAGTAGTCGTATCCCCCCTTCTCGGCCGCCGAGGCGTCCCAGTCCACGTGGTACGCCCGCACGGTGGCGGGCGAACCGTCGAAGTTGGTCACCGTGACCCCTTCGCGGCGGAGTTCGACGACCTGGTCCTGCCCCAGCTCGATCGCGGACCGCGTGTGGGCGATGAACGCGGCCACGTCCGAGGCGAGGAAGTTCTCTCCCTCTCCAACGCCCACCACCAGGGGCGAGTTCCGGCGCGCGCCGACCACCACGTCCGGTTCGTCGGCGTGCACGGCCACCAGGGTGAAGGCGCCTTCGAGACGGCGGCACACCTGCCGCATCGCCTCGGCGAGGTCGCCGGTGGCCGAGAACTGCTCGGCCAGCAGGTGCGCCACGACCTCGGTGTCGGTCTCGGACTCCAGCCGGTGTCCGCGCTCGGCGAGCTCCTCCCGCAGCGCGGCGAAGTTCTCGATGATGCCGTTGTGCACGACGGCCACGCGCCCCGAATTGTCGAGGTGCGGGTGGGCGTTGACGTCGGTGGGCCCGCCGTGGGTCGCCCACCGGGTGTGCCCGAGTCCCGTGGAACCGGCCGGCAGCGGGTGCGCGACCAGTTCCTTCTCCAGATTGACGAGCTTGCCGGCCTTCTTGGCGGCGGCCATGCTGCCGTCGGCGAGCACGGCGACCCCTGCCGAGTCGTAGCCGCGGTACTCCAGTCGCTTGAGTCCGGCGATGACCACATCGAGCGCAGACTGCGCTCCCACGTAACCCACAATTCCGCACATACGGCGCAGCGTACGCCGTGGTCGGCCGTGTGCCCCGTAGCCGAACAAGACGAAAACCCCGCCTCGGCGCATACGCCGGGGCGGGGTTGACGGTCTGTTCGACGGCCGGACTCAGCCGAGCTTCTTGACCTGTGCGTCGATCACGGTCTTGGGCTGCTCCGCCGTCACGCCGAAGGCGTAGAAGGTGGCCAGCGCGTTGCCCTTGCGCACGATGACGAAGTGGTTGGCGGACTTCTCGCCGTCGTCCAGGTCCATGGTCAGGGTGAAGGCCGCGGCCTCGTCCCCGGCGGTGACAGCGGCACCCGGCTTGACGTCGAGGTACTTCACCTTCTCGCCGCCCTCGGTGACCGTGTAGCCGCCGGAGCAGGCCGCTGCAGCCGTCTTGAGGGCGGCGAACGCCTCCTCGGCGCCCTTCGCGTCGTACGAGCCGACGCTGACCAGCGTCTGGGTGGCGCCGAGCGCCTCCAGGCCCGCCTTCAGCTTGTCCTCGGGCGAGGCGTCGGCGGCCGCCTCCTTCGGCTTGGCCTTGGTCGTCGTACGGCCGATGCCGGTCGCGGTGCCCACCTTCTGGCCCGACTGGGCCTGCATCAGCGGCTTGCACTCGGCCTTGTCGACCGTGGCCCCGGCCGATTCGGTGGCGGCCTTCGCCGCGCCCTCGGCGGAGACGATCTGGTCCGGCAGATCGGCCTGGGTGACGACCAGGGCCGTGGCCTCGGCGTCCGTCTTGCCCTTGGCCGCGGGCGCGGCCTGCGAGGAGGCGGGGGCCGACGGCTTGGCGTCCGCCTTGGTGTCCGCCTTGTCGGAGCCGCAGGCGGTGGCCAGCAGGGCCAGCGAGACGGCGGAGGCGGACAGGACGGAACGACGGATCAGACTGCTGCGCACGGAAAATCTCCCCCATTGGGTGAAACGAAAGCGGTGGAACGGCCTCGGACGACGCCCCTCCCCAGGTGCGCGCCGGACCACGATGATCAGAAATGTACGCGGCCCCGCCGACAGCGACTCACCCGAACGCGCCGTTCCCGGCCGATCGTGACCTGGGCGAGACCGGTGACGCGCCGAATCGAGACCACCCCGGCCGTCCACCCCCCGGCCACGTGACCGACCCCACCACCCACGACGGCCCCCGAGCCCCGACAATGGCGGTGTGATCACTTCGCCGCCACGAAGCAACACGCCCGCGGGTGCAACGGAGCACACCGGCCGGGAGGGTCAGCCCCCGCGCGCCGCGCACCGCCGCGGCCCCGAGGCCTCGCCGTACGTCGACCTCACCCGGGCCGAGTGGAGCGCCCTGCGCGAGCGGACGCCGCTGCCGCTCACCGCCGACGAGGTGGAGCGCCTGCGCGGCCTGGGCGACGTCATCGACCTCGACGAGGTCCGCGACGTCTACCTGCCGCTCTCGCGCCTGCTGAACCTCTACGTCGGCGCCACCAGCAACCTGCGCGGAACCCTCAACACCTTCCTCGGCGACGCCGGCAACGGCCACGGCGCGCAATCCGGCACCCCCTTCGTCATAGGGGTGGCCGGTTCGGTCGCCGTCGGCAAGTCCACGGTGGCCCGTCTGCTGCAGGCCCTGCTCGCCCGCTGGCCCGAGCACCCGCGGGTGGAGCTGGTGACCACCGACGGCTTCCTGTACCCGATGAAGGAGCTCCAGCGGCGCGGGCTCACCTCCCGCAAGGGCTTCCCCGAGTCCTACGACCGCCGCGCGCTCACCCGCTTCGTCGCCGACATCAAGGCCGGCAAGGACGAGGTGCGGGCCCCGGTCTACTCGCACCTGATCTACGACATCGTGCCGGGCGAGGAGCTCGTCGTACGCCGCCCGGACATCCTCATCGTCGAGGGCCTCAACGTGCTCCAGCCGGCGCTGCCCGGCACCGACGGCCGGACCCGCGTCGCCCTCGCCGACTATTTCGACTTCAGCGTGTACGTGGACGCCCGCGCCGAGGACATCGAGCGGTGGTACCTCAACCGCTTCCGCAAGCTGCGCGAGACCGCCTTCCAGAACCCCTTCTCGTACTTCCGCAAGTACACGCAGGTCTCCGAGGAGGAGGCCATGGAGTACGCGCAGACGATGTGGCGGACGATCAACAGGCCCAACCTGCTGGAGAACGTGGCGCCCACCCGCGGGCGTGCCACCCTCGTCGTCCGCAAGGGCCCGGACCACAAGGTGCAGAAGCTGAGCCTGCGCAAGCTGTAGTGGTTAGGGTGCGGGCATGCTGCATCTGCGGATGATCACCCCGCACCACCTCACCGAGCAGGTGGTGGAGCTGATCGACCGGACGGTCGGCACCACCCACCTGGTCGTCCTCCCGGGCGCCGCCCGCGACCCGGCGGGCGACCTCGTGCTCTGCGACGTCGCCCGCGAGTCGGCCGACGAGCTGCTCCAGGACCTGCGCGGACTCGGCATCGACAAGAGCGGTTCCATCGCCGTCGAGAACATCGACCTGTCGATCTCCCGGCGCGCCGACGAGGCGGAGGAGGAGGCACCGGGCGAGGCCGCCGACGCGGTGGTCTGGGAGCAGCTCGCCGAATCGACGCACGAGGACTCCACCCTCACCATCACCTACGCCGCCTTCATGATCCTGGCGACGATGATCGCGGCGTGCGGTGTCGTGCTCGACAACGCCGTGCTGATCGTGGGCGCGATGGCGGTCGGCCCCGAGTTCGGCCCGCTCGCCGGCGTCTGCACCGGTCTGGTGCAGCGCAGGCCCGGACTCGCCTGGCGCTCGTTCGTCGCGCTGGCGGTCGGCTTCACGGCGGCGATCGTGGCGACGACGGTCTTCAGTCTGGCCATGGACGCGCTGGGCCTCTTCCACGAGCACCTGCTCGAGAACGAACGGCCGAACACCAGCTTCATCTGGCAGCCCGACCCGTTCTCGTTCGTCGTGGCGCTGCTCGCCGGCGTGGCCGGCATGCTGTCGCTCACGTCGGCGAAGGCCGGCGCCCTGGTCGGCGTGGCGATCTCCGTCACCACGGTCCCGGCGGCCGCCAACGCCGCCGTGGCCCTCAGCTACGGCGACCTCGGCCAGATGTGGGGCTCCGGCATCCAGCTGGCGCTCAACCTCGGCGGCATCATCCTCTCGGGCACGCTCACCCTGATCGCCTGGAAACTGCTGTGGCGCACCCAGCAGAACCGGATGATCCGGAAACCGGGTGCGCCACACAGGCCTGGCGGCGGAATCTAGCTCCGCGCAGGAGCTAGCCGAGCGCCGACTTCACGGCGTCCGCGAGCCGGCCGGCGACCGCGCGGGCCTGCTCGATGTCGGCGGCCTCGACCATCACCCGCACGAGCGGCTCCGTACCGGACGAGCGCAGCAGCACCCGGCCGGTGGTGCCCAGCTCGCGCTCGGCGTCGGTCACCGCAACCGCCAGCTCGGCCGAGGTCGTCACCCGGGACTTGTCCACGTCGGGGACGTTGACCAGGACCTGCGGCAGCCGCTGCATGACGCCCGCCAGCTCGGCCAGCGACTTGCCGGTGGCCGCGACCCGCGCCGCGAGCAGCAGGCCGGTCAGCGTGCCGTCGCCGGTGGTCGCGTGGTCGAGGATGATCACGTGGCCGGACTGCTCGCCGCCGAGCGCGTAGCCGTGCTCCTTCATCGACTCCAGCACGTACCGGTCGCCGACCCCGGTCTGGACGACGTGGATGCCCTCGCCCTCCATGGCCAGCTTGAAGCCCAGGTTGGACATGACGGTGCCGACCACGGTGTTCTCGCGCAGCTGGCCGGCCTCGCGCATGGCCAGCGCCAGCACCGCGAGGATCTGGTCGCCGTCGACCTCGGCGCCGCTGCCGTCCACGGCCAGGCAGCGGTCCGCGTCGCCGTCGTGCGCGATGCCGAAGTCGGCGCCGTGCTCGACCACGGCCGCCTTCAGCAGGCCGAGGTGGGTGGAGCCGCAGCCGTCGTTGATGTTCAGGCCGTCCGGCTCGGCGCCGATCGTGACGATCTCCGCGCCGGCCCGGGCGAACGCCTCCGGCGAGACGTAGGCGGCCGCGCCGTGCGCCTCGTCCAGGACGATCTTCAGGCCGTCGAGACGGTTGGGGAGGACGCCGATGAGGTGGGAGACGTACTTCTCGAAGCCCTCGGTGTAGTCCGAGACGCGGCCGACACCGGAGCCGGTGGGCCGGTCCCAGGGGGCGCCGGTGCGGTGCTCCTCGTAGGTCGACTCGATGCGGTCCTCCAGCTCGTCGGCGAGCTTGTGGCCGCCGCGGGCGAAGAACTTGATGCCGTTGTCGGGCATGGCGTTGTGGCTGGCGGAGAGCATCACGCCGAGGTCGGCACCCAGCGCACCGGTGAGATACGCCACCGCCGGGGTGGGCAGCACACCGACGCGCAGGACGTCCACGCCCGCGCTCGCGAGGCCGGCCACGACCGCGGCCTCGAGGAATTCACCGGAGGCCCGGGGGTCCCGGCCGACCACGGCGGTCGCCCGGTGGCCTTCGAAGGTGCCCGCCTCGGCGAGTACGTGGGCAGCCGCCACGGAGAGGCCGAGCGCGAGCTCCGCCGTCAGATCCGCGTTGGCGACGCCGCGTACACCGTCCGTCCCGAAGAGTCGTCCCACTGTTGTCCTCCCGAGTTTGCGCTTCGCGTATGACCGCTTGTGTCAGGTATTTGCCGCTTGTGGCGGTAAACGAACCGCCCCGACAGCACAGAGAGTGCTGCCGGGGCGGTTTCGTTGCAGAACAGCAGGCGCAGATTAACGCTTGCTGTACTGCGGAGCCTTACGGGCCTTCTTGAGACCGGCCTTCTTGCGCTCGACCGCACGGTCGTCGCGGGAGAGGAAGCCGGCCTTCTTCAGCGCCGGGCGGTTGTTGTCCACGTCCGCCTCGTTCAGCGCGCGGGCCACACCGAGGCGCAGGGCGCCGGCCTGGCCGGAGACGCCGCCACCCGAGATGCGGGCGATGACGTCGTAGCGGCCGTCGAGCTCCAGGAGCTTGAAGGGCTCGTTGACTTCCTGCTGGTGCACCTTGTTGGGGAAGTAGTCCTCAAGGGTGCGACCGTTGATCTTCCACTTGCCGGTGCCCGGAACGATCCGGACGCGGGCGATGGCGTTCTTGCGACGGCCCAGGCCGGCGGCCGGCTGGGGGTCGCCGAAGCGACCGGCAAGGGACTCGGAGGTGTAGTCGCCCTCGACGACGACCTCAGACTCGGTGGTGTACTCCTCGACGCCCTCGAACTCGTCGACGGGGGTCTCGGCGGTGGTCTCGGCCACGATGCTCCTCAGAATTCTCTGTGTCTTAGGGGGTGGCCGGAACTACTGCGCGACCTGGGTGATCTCGAACGGCACCGGCTGCTGGGCAGCGTGGGGGTGCTGGTCGCCCGAGTAGACCTTCAGCTTCGAGAGCATCTGACGGCCCAGGGTGTTCTTGGGGAGCATGCCCTTGACGGCCTTCTCGACGGCCTTCTCCGGGTTGTTCGCCAGGAGGTCGTCGTAACGCACGGCGCGCAGACCGCCCGGGAAACCGGAGTGGCGGTACGCCATCTTCTGGGAGGCCTTGTTGCCGGACAGGTGAACCTTGTCGGCGTTGATGATGACGACGAAGTCGCCCATGTCCATGTGGGGGGCATAGGTCGGCTTGTGCTTGCCCTTGAGGAGGGCAGCGGCCTGGGTCGCCAGACGGCCGAGGACGACGTCCTGGGCGTCGATGACGAGCCACTGGCGCGAGATGTCGCCGGGCTTGGGGCTGTACGTACGCACGCGTATGCCTTCGCTTCTTCAGTGGTGGGTCATCCCATAGGGCGCAAAGCCCAGCGGGAAGGGTCCTGACAGGGTCACCACGGACGATCACGACAGCCCACGTTCACTTCGGGGACGCAACCCGTGTGAACGGCCAACTGCTGGTCATCGGTCCGGTGGACCGGCGTAAGGCCCTTTCACGTGAGAATGAGAAAGCCAATACGCATAACAAACCAGCAGGATACCCAAGCAGACCCGTACGGGTCAAAACGCGGTCCGCGATGCCGATTCTGCTGGCGTCGCGGCGCACTCCGGTTCGGTCCTGGGTGGGGACCCCGCAGTTGTTACGGGCTCCAGAATAACCCGACCGGAGCGCAGTGCACGACGCGCCAGCACAATCGCGAGCCCGCACAGGGTGGCGCAGTCCTTGAAGGCGCGTCGCTTGTGGGCCAGCTCGGAGGGCCACGGGACCAGGGCCAGCTGCGGTGTCAGGGCCAGCCAGAACCAGGGAGAACGGGCCGTCGAGCCAGGTCGCACCACCGAGGCGAGCAGCAGCGGCAGCACCACGAGGAGGTAGTGGTCGAAGGACGGCCGCGACACCAGGAATGCGGCGAGCATCACCATGCAGGCGGTCTCCACGAGACGCAGCTCACCGCCGTCGCCGTCCCGATCCGTACGCCGCCACCGCGCCCAGGCCGCCCACAGCCCGGCCGCGGCCCCCGCGAAGGCCACCAGCACCGCCAGCGGCTGCGGCACCCCCAGCCGCGGCAGCACCGCTATCGGCGAGGCGTCCCAGGGCAGCGCGTACGCGTCCTGCCCCTGGAGCAGGAACGGCAGGGTCTTGGTGAAGAACAGCGACGGGCTCGGCATCATCAGCGCCCCGGCCAGCGAGATCCCCAGCGGCACCAGCACCGCCGCGGCCAGCCCCCGCCACTGCCGGGCCAGCAGGAAGAGCAGCCCGATCGGCACCAGCATCGGCTTGCAGGCGATGGCCAGCCCGACCACCAGCCCGGCCGTCCCCCACGACCGCCGGTGCGCGAGCAGCAGCGCCACGGGCAGCGCGGCCGCCGAGATGGCCGTCCAGTTGCCGATCAGCACCAGGTTCACGTACGGCTTGTAGGCCAGGGCGAACACGGCGAGACCGCCGACCGCGAAGCGCGAGCGCAGCGGCACCGAGAACAGCCGCAGGGCGGCCATCCAGCCGATGCCCAGCAGCCCCGACATCCCGACCGGCAGGATCCAGCGCAGCACCCCGCGCGGGACCAGCGCCTCCGGTACCGCCATGACCACGGCACTGGGCAGGTAGAGGAAGCGCTTGTCCTCGTACGGCGACCCGCCCTCCAGCAGCGTCTGCGCCGCCTTGACGACGAAGGCGTTGTCCGAGCCCCAGTTCGCCCGCAGGCTCGTGGAGACGCAGATCCCGAGGAGCACCGCGAGGGAGAGCACGCGCCAGGACCGGGGGGCCGGCCGCAGCAGCCGGTCGACGAGCCGGTTCCCGGACCTCAGCGCCTCCCACCTCATGAGCCAGATGCCAGGCCTCAGGCCCACGACGCCCCTCCCTCACCATCAGCGCTTGCGCTCGACCCTGCGTTCGTCCCAGACGGGCTCCTGAGTCTCCCGCACAACACCGTCCGAACCGAAGACCAGGTAACGGTCAAATGTGCGCGCGAACCAGCGGTCGTGGGTGACGCACAGCACGGTCCCGTCGTAGGACTCCAGGCCGTCCTGGAGGGCCTCCGCGGACTCCAGGTCCAGGTTGTCCGTGGGCTCGTCCAGCAGGAGCGCCGTGGTGCCCGCCAGCTCCAGCAGCAGGATCTGGAAACGCGCCTGCTGGCCGCCCGAGAGCTTCTCGAAGGGCTGCTCGGCCTGGCGCTCCAGCTCGTAGCGGCGCAGGGCCCCCATCGCCTGCCCCAGGGGCTTGGCCGCCTCCGTCCACAGGATCTCGACGAGGGTGCGGCCGAACAGCTCCGGGTGGGCGTGGGTCTGCGCGAAATGGCCGGGAACCACCCGTGCGCCCAGCTTCCAGTCGCCGGTGTGCTTGACGTCCTCGCCCGCCAGCAGCCGCAGGAAGTGCGACTTGCCCGAGCCGTTCGAGCCGAGCACCGCGACCCGCTCCCCGTAGAAGACCTCAAGGGAGAACGGCTTCATCAGCCCGGTGAGCTCCAGGTTCTCCACGGTCAGCGCGCGCACGCCCGTACGGCCGCCCTTGAGCCGCATCTTGATGTCCTGCTCGCGCGGCGGCTCCGGCGGCGGGCCGGCCTCCTCGAACTTCTTGAAGCGGGTCTGCATCGCGTGGTAGCGCGAGGCCATGTCGGGGCTGCTCGCGGCCTGGTTGCGCAGCCGCAGCACCAGGGCCTTGAGCCGGGCGTGCTCCTCGTCCCAGCGCCGCTTGAGCTCCTCGAAGCGGGCGAAGCGCTCCTTGCGGGCCTCGTGGTAGGTGCCGAAGCCCGCGCCGTGCACCCAGACGTCCGAGCCGGTCGGGCTCGCCTCCAGGCTGATGATCTTCTCGGCGGCCTGGGTCAGCAGCTCCCGGTCGTGGGAGACGAAGAGGACCGTCTTGCGGGTCGCCTTCAGCTGCTCCTCCAGCCACCGCTTGCCCGGGACGTCGAGGTAGTTGTCCGGCTCGTCGAGCAGCAGCACCTCGTCCGGCCCGCGCAGCAGCGCCTCCAGCACGAGCCGCTTCTGCTCACCGCCGGAGAGCGTGCGCACCTCGCGGAACTGGGCGGAGTCGTACGGGATGGCCAGGGCGGCCGTCGTGCACACGTCCCACAGGGTCTCCGCCTCGTAGCCCTGTACGTCGGCCCAGTCGCTGAGGGCCTGGGCGTAGGCCATCTGCGCGGCCTCGTCGTCCACCGTCATGATCAGGTGCTCGGCGCGGTCGACGGCCTTCGCGGCCTCCCGGATCCGCGGCTGGGACACCGAGACCAGCAGGTCCCGTACGGTCGTCTCGTCGCGTACGGAGCCCACGAACTGGGACATGACCCCGAGCCCGCCGCTGATGGTCACGCCGCCGCCGTGCGGCTGGAGCTCCCCGGAGATCAGCTTCAGGAGGGTGGTCTTGCCGGCGCCGTTCGCCCCGACCAGGGCGACCACCGCCCCCTCCCCCACGCGGAAGGAGACGTCGGGGAGCAGCACCCGGCCGTCGGGAAGGTAGTACTCCAGGTGGCTGGCTTCGAGATGTCCCATGCCGGGCATTGTCCAGGTCGGCGCGCGATACGCCCAAACGATTTGGCGGCGGCTCAGCAGCAGCCGGCTCCCGGCAGGGTCCGCATGTTGCGGGCTTCCCTGCTGCGGGCGGCCAGCAGCTCGTCGGCCGGGTAGCCGACCTCCTCCAGGGTCAGCCCGTGCGGCTTGACCACGTGCACCGAGGAGTCCCGTACGCCGGCCGCCAGCACCTTGCCGGGCCAGTCGGTGGGCCGGTGGCCGTCTCCGACGTGCAGCAGGGCGCCCACGAGGGAGCGGACCATGTTGTGGCAGAAGGCGTCGGCGCGGACGGTCGCGGTGACGATGCCGTCCTCGGCGCGCTCCCAGCTGAGCTGCTGGAGCGTGCGGATGGTCGTGGCGCCCTCGCGCTTCTTGCAGTAGGCGGCGAAGTCGTGCTCGCCCAGCAGCGCGGTGGCCGCCTCGTTCATGGCGTCCACGTCGAGGGGCCACTGGTGCCAGAGCACGTGGCCGCGGCGCAGCGGGTCCACGCCCCCCTGGTGGTCGCCGACGCGGTAGGCGTAGCGGCGCCAGATGGCGGAGAAGCGCGCGTTGAAGCCCTCGGGGGCCTCGGCGACCTTCCACACCCGTACGTCGTGCGGCAGGCGGCCGGCGAGGCGGCGCAGCAGCAGGGCGCCGTGCTCGGCCCAGACCTCCTCGGCGAGGTCGAACTGCGCGACCTGCCCGCGGGCGTGCACGCCCGCGTCCGTACGCCCGGCCACGGTCAGCTCGACCGGCTCCTTCAGCCGCATCACGGTCTGCAGGGCGCTCTCCAGCTCTCCCTGGACGGTCCGCAGCGTGCGCTGCTTCGCCCAGCCGGAGAAGTCCTTGCCGTCGTAGCTCAGGTCCAGCCGTACCCGGACGTGCCCGGGTTCCACCTCGTCACTCACGTGACCGATCCTCTCAGAAGGCCTTTGACCACAGGAAATGCAGAACGGGCCCGCCCCGGGAAGGGGCGGGCCCGTTCAGAGCCGATCAAGCAAGCTCGATCCCGTAGCGGGATCAGGCCTCCTTGGTCTCCTCGACCTCGGTCTCGGTGGCCTCGGCCTTGGCCTCCGCCTCCTTGACCGCGCGCTTCGTGGCGGCCTCGGCCTCACCGGTGGCCTGCTGGGCGACCGTCAGGGCCTCGACCAGCTCGATCACGGCCATCGGGGCGTTGTCGCCACGACGGTTGCCGATCTTGGTGATGCGCGTGTAACCACCGGGGCGGTTCTCGTAGCGCGGGGCGATCTCGGTGAACAGCGTGTGCACGATGCTCTTGTCCGTGATCGTCTGCAGCACCAGGCGACGGTTGTGGATGTCGCCCTTCTTGGCCTTGGTGACCAGACGCTCGGCGTAGGGACGCAGGCGGCGGGCCTTGGCCTCGGTGGTGGTGATGCGGCCGTGCTCGAAGAGCGCCTTCGCGAGGTTCGCGAGCAGGTGCTTCTCGTGTGCGGCGGAGCCGCCCAGGCGGGCACCCTTTGCGGGACGCGGCATTGTTACTCCTTCAAATCTGCACCGGCCGTGTCAGGTACCGGTGTCAGTTCCCTCAAGCGGTCGCGAGAGGGGGTGTGGGGGGCGCGAGCCCCCCACAAGCTTTCTCAGTACTGCTCGGTCTCGACGAAACCGGCGTCCGCGTCGTCGTCGGCGCCGAAGGCGTCGGCGGCGGCGGTCGGGTCGAATCCGGGCGGGCTGTCCTTGAGGGCCAGGCCCATGCCGGCCAGCTTCGCCTTGACCTCGTCGATCGACTTCGCACCGAAGTTGCGGATGTCGAGCAGGTCGGCCTCGGAGCGGGCGACGAGCTCACCCACGGAGTGGATGCCCTCGCGCTTGAGGCAGTTGTACGACCGAACGGTGAGCTCCAGCTCCTCGATCGGCAGCGCCAGGTCGGCGGCCAGGGCGGCGTCCGTCGGGGACGGGCCCATGTCGATGCCCTCGGCGTCGATGTTGAGCTCGCGGGCCAGACCGAACAGCTCGACCAGGGTCTTGCCGGCGGACGCCATGGCGTCGCGCGGGCGCATGGCCTGCTTGGTCTCGACGTCGACGATCAGCTTGTCGAAGTCGGTGCGCTGCTCGACTCGGGTCGCCTCGACCTTGTAGGTGACCTTGAGGACCGGGCTGTAGATGGAGTCGACCGGGATGCGGCCGATCTCCTGGCCCAGCTGCTTGTTCTGGACGGCGGAGACGTAGCCGCGACCGCGCTCGACGGTCAGCTCCATCTCCAGCTTGCCCTTGCCGTTGAGCGTGGCGAGGACGAGGTCCGGGTTGTGCACCTCGACACCGGCCGGGGGCGCGATGTCGGCAGCGGTGACCAGGCCGGGACCCTGCTTGCGCAGGTACATCACGACCGGCTCGTCGTGCTCCGAGGAGACGACCAGCTGCTTGATGTTGAGGATGATGTCCGTGACGTCTTCCTTGACGCCCGGCACGGTGGTGAACTCGTGCAGGACGCCGTCCACGCGGATGCTGGTGACAGCGGCACCCGGGATGGAGGACAGGAGGGTACGGCGCAGGGAGTTGCCGAGGGTGTAGCCGAAGCCCGGCTCCAGCGGCTCGATCACGAAGCGCGAGCGGTACTCGTCAACGACCTCTTCGGTCAGCGACGGACGCTGAGCGATAAGCATGTCTGTGTTCCTTCATTCGTGGACGCCCACTATTTGACGCCCGACGGGGCCGTACCGGGGTACGGCTACTGCAAGGGTACGGGCGGTACGTCCCCCGAAGGGGTCGTACCGCCCGGACACTCAAGAACGCACAGGTGCGTCCGCTGCGTCAGACGCGGCGGCGCTTCGGCGGGCGGCAGCCGTTGTGCGGGGTGGGGGTGACGTCCTGGATCGAGCCGACCTCGAGGCCGGTGGCCTGGAGGGAGCGGATCGCGGTCTCACGGCCGGAGCCGGGACCCTTGACGAAGACGTCGACCTTGCGCATGCCGTGCTCCTGCGCGCGACGGGCGGCCGACTCGGCGGCCATCTGCGCGGCGAAGGGGGTGGACTTGCGCGAGCCCTTGAAGCCGACGTGGCCGGCGGAGGCCCAGGAGATCACGTTGCCGGACGGGTCCGTGATCGAAACGATGGTGTTGTTGAACGTGCTCTTGATGTGGGCGTGCCCGTGAGCGACGTTCTTCTTTTCCTTGCGGCGCACCTTCTTGGCAGCGCCCTGACGACCCTTGGGGGGCATCTAAATCTCCTACGGGAGGTGGTCGGTCCTACAGCGCAAGACCGCTGAACAGGACTACTTCTTGCCCGGCTTCTTCTTACCGGCGATCGCGCGACGCGGGCCCTTGCGGGTACGCGCGTTCGTGCTGGTGCGCTGACCGTGCACCGGGAGGCCGCGACGGTGGCGGATGCCCTGGTAGCACTGGATCTCGATCTTGCGGCGGATGTCGCCCTGGATCTCGCGGCGGAGGTCACCCTCGGTACGGAGGTTGGCGTCCACGTACTCGCGGATCTTGACGAGGTCCTCTTCGGCCAGGTCACGAACGCGGGTGTTCGGGTTCACGCCGGTGGAGGCGAGGATCTCCTTGGACCGGGTGCGCCCGATACCGAAGACGTAGGTGAGTGCGATCTCCACACGCTTTTCGCGCGGGATGTCAACACCGGAAACGCGTGCCATTCAATGGCTCCTGTGTGTTCGGGGGTCTTCCACAGAACCGATCCCGACCGCCGACCACCCGTGTCGGGTGATGGTACGTCCGGGTCCCCGGCCCCCGCCGGAGGTGCCGCCGGCCCTTTGCCGGGCTGGGCGGGTTCTGCGTATGTACGTTTTCTTACGTCGCGCGAAGAACTGCGTTAAGGCAGGTCGGTCGGCGTGCGTCAGCCCTGGCGCTGCTTGTGGCGCAGGTTGTCGCAGATGACCATGACCCGGCCGTGACGGCGGATCACCTTGCACTTGTCGCAGATCTTCTTGACGCTCGGCTTGACCTTCATGTTGGTGAGGTTCTCCGGGTCAGTGCCACCACCCGCACCGGGACGGACGCCCAGGCAGGAGTGAGAGCAAGATCTACTTGTATCGGTAGACGATCCGGCCACGCGTCAGGTCGTACGGAGAGAGCTCCACAACGACCCGGTCATCGGGCAGGATGCGGATGTAGTGCATGCGCATCTTCCCGCTGATGTGCGCGAGGACCTTGTGACCGTTCTGGAGTTCCACCTTGAACATGGCGTTCGGGAGGGACTCGATCACGGTGCCCTCGATTTCGATGGCACCTTGCTTCTTGGCCACGCTTCGCCTTTCGAATCGGCTACCTTGATCGGCCCCGTGCGCCATGCAGGCATGGAAGTGCACGAGAGCCGACGAGTCAGTCTACGTCAGGGCACCCAGAAAGACGAATCCGGAAAGTTTGCCCCAGAGTCTAGATCATTAACCGAGGGGGTCCGGGGCCGTGGTGACCCCGTACTCCGCCAGCTTCGCCTTGCCGCAGTCCGGGCTGGTCAGGACGATCGGACCGGCCTCCGTCAGCGCGATGGAGTGCTCCCAGTGCGAGGACCAGGTGCCGTCCGTCGTGATGACCGTCCAGTCGTCCGAGAGGACCTCCGTCTGGGCGGTGCCCAGGGAGACCATCGGCTCGATCGCCAGGCAGACGCCCGGAACGAGCTTGATGCCCTTGCCCCGCTTGCGCGAGACGTAGTTCAGCAGGTGGGGGTCCATGTGCATCTCGGACCCGATGCCGTGGCCGCCGTAGTCCTCGATGATCCCGAACTTGCCGAGGCTGTGCTCACCGGTGGAGGGGCGGGGCTGGCGCTTGATGTACGTCTCGATCGCCTTGGAGATGTCCACGAGGCGGTTGCCCAGCTTCATCGCGGCGATGCCGGCCCACATCGACTCCTCCGTCACCCGGGAGAGCTCCACGAGCTCGGGCGCGTGACCGGTGCCGACGAAGGCGGTGTACGCCGCGTCGCCGTGCCAGCCGTCCACGATCGCGCCGGCGTCGATGGAGATGATGTCGCCGTCCTTGAGGACGGTCTTGTCGTCCGGGATGCCGTGGACGACGACCTCGTTGACCGAGGTGCAGATCGTCGCGGGGAAACCGCCGTAGCCGAGGAAGTTCGACTTCGCCCCGGCGTCCGCGATGACCTTGCGGGCCACCATGTCCAGATCCCGCGTCGTGGCGCCCGGCACGGCCGCCTCACGGGTCGCCGCATGGATCGCGGCGACGACCAGCCCCGCCTCGCGCATCTTCGCGATCTGCTCGGGGGTCTTGATCTGCACCATGTGGGCGTGCCTTCCGTCTTCTGCGGCTGGACCGCCGCCGCTCTCGCGGACGTGGTCGCTGTCCGCTGTGGTTGCTCAATTATTGGCTGATGTCGTGCCGCGGCGCGTCACGCAGACGGCCGCGGTGCCCCGAGGGGACACCGCGGCCGTGCCTGCACAGCAAGGGGGTGACTACTTCTTGAGAGCGTCCATGGCGCGCTTCGTGACGTCCGACACCTCACCGAGGGCCGGGATGGTCACCAGCAGGCCCTGGGCCTTGTAGTAGTCGATGATCGGCTCGGTCTGCGTGTGGTAGACCTCCAGCCGGTTGCGGACCGTCGCCTCCGAGTCGTCACCGCGCTGGTACAGCTCGCCGCCGCAGGTGTCGCAGACACCCTCGGCCTTCGGCGGGGCGTACGTCACGTGGAAGACGTGCGAGGAGTCGTTGCGGCAGATCCGGCGACCGGCGATGCGCTTGACGACCTCGTCCTCCTCGACCTCCAGGTCGAGGACGGCGTCGAGCTTCATGCCCTCGGCCTGGAGCATCACGTCGAGCGCCTCGGCCTGCGAGACGTTGCGCGGGAAGCCGTCGAGCAGGAAGCCGCCCGCGGCGTCGGGCTGCTCCATCCGGTCCTTCGCCATGCCGATGGTCACCTCGTCGGGCACCAGGTCGCCGGCGTCCATGAACGCCTTCGCCTGCTTGCCCAGCTCGGTGCCCTGGCTGATGTTGGCCCGGAACAGGTCGCCCGTGGAGATGTGCGGGATCGACAGGTTCTTGGCAAGGAACGCGGCCTGCGTTCCCTTGCCCGCACCGGGCGGTCCGACGAGGACGATTCGCATCAGCGGAGGAACCCTTCGTAATTACGCTGCTGGAGCTGGCTCTCGATCTGCTTCACGGTTTCCAGACCCACACCCACGATGATCAGGATGCTCGTCCCGCCGAACGGGAAGTTCTGGTTCGCTCCGAAGCCGGCCAACGCCATCGTCGGCACAAGAGCGATGAGACCCAGGTACAGCGACCCCGGCCAGGTGATCCGGTTGAGCACGTAGCTCAGGTACTCGGCGGTGGGTCGACCGGCACGGATACCCGGGATGAACCCACCATACTTCTTCATGTTGTCTGCAACTTCCTCGGGGTTGAACGAGATCGCCACGTAGAAGAACGCGAAGAAAACGATCAGGAGGAAGTAGGCCGCGATGTAGTACGGGTGGTCGCCCTTGACGAAGTGCTTCTGGATCCAGTTGGCCCAGCCCGCGGTGGAACCGCTGAACTGCACGACCAGCGCCGGGATGTAGAGCAGCGACGAGGCGAAGATGACGGGGATGATGCCCGCCTGGTTCACCTTGAGCGGGATGTAGGTAGAGGTACCGCCGTAGGCACGGCGGCCGATCATGCGCTTCGCGTACTGGACCGGGATCCGGCGCTGCGCCTGCTCGACGAAGACCACCAGGCCGACCATCGCGAGGCCGACCAGCATGACGACGCCGAACTCGACCCAGCCGTCGGCGATCTTGCCCTGGAGCTTGATCTGCCAGAGGGCGCCGATGAAGCCGGCGGCGATCGAGATGAACATGAGGATCGACATGCCGTTGCCGATGCCGCGGTCGGTGATGAGCTCACCGAGCCACATGACGACGCAGGTACCGGCGGTCATGGTGACCACCATGACGACCGTGGTGAAGATCGACCGGTCGGGAACGATCTGGCTGGCGACCTGGCAACCCTGGAACAGGGCGCCGGTACGGGCGGTGGCGACGAGGCCGGTGCCCTGGAGGATCGCGAGCGCGACCGTCAGATAGCGCGTGTACTGAGTGATCTTCGCCGTGCCGGACTGGCCCTCTTTCTTGAGGGTCTCCAGCTTCGGGATGACCACGGTCAGCAGCTGCAGAATGATGCTCGCCGTGATGTACGGCATGATGCCGAGCGCAAAGATCGTGATCTGCAGCAGCGCACCGCCGCTGAACATGTTGACGAGGCCGAACAGACCATTGCTGCTTCCGGCCTGTTCCACGCAGATCTGTACGTTCTTGTAGCTCACGCCGGGGACGGGGACATGAGACCCGAGCCGGAACAGCACGATGATGCCGAGCGTGAAGAGCAGCTTCTTGCGCAGGTCGGGCGTCTTGAACGCCCGGGCGAACGCGGTGAGCACGGTGCCTCCTGCGACCCCCGCGCTACTGCGTCAGAGGTGACGGTCTGAGGGATCGACGTATACGACAAAGCAATGGTGCACGCCACCTTACCGGCGAGTGTGCCCCCCGTGGAACGACCAACCGGGGATGCCCCATATGTGAGGCATCCCCGGTCGGGTTTTGAGCTATTCAGCCACTGAAATCGTCTTAGACGAGCTCGGTGACGGTACCGCCGGCAGCGGTGATCTTCTCCTTGGCGGAGGCGGAAACGGCGTCAACCGAAACCTGCAGCGCCACGGAGAGCTCGCCCTGGCCCAGGACCTTGACGAGGCTGTTCTTGCGAACCGCGCCCTTGGCGACCAGGTCGGCCACCGTGACTTCTCCACCCTCGGGGTAGAGAGCGCCGAGCTTGTCCAGGTTGACAACCTGGAACTCGGTGCGGAACGGGTTCTTGAAGCCCTTGAGCTTCGGCAGGCGCATGTGGAGGGGCATCTGCCCACCCTCGAAGCGCTGCGGGATCTGGTAACGGGCCTTCTGGCCCTTCGTACCACGACCGGCCGTCTTACCCTTCGACGCCTCACCGCGACCCACACGGGTCTTCGCGGTCTTGGCACCGGGGGCGGGACGGAGGTTGTGGGCCTTCAGCGGGCTGTTCTCAGCCATGATTAGTCAACCTCCTCAACCGTCACGAGGTGGCGGACGGTGTGAACCATTCCGCGGAACTCGGGGCGGTCCTCCTTGACGACGACGTCGTTCAGGCGCTTGAGCCCGAGCGAACGCAGCGTGTCGCGGTGGTTCTGCTTGCTGCCGATGTACGACTTCGTCTGCGTGATCTTGAGGCGGGCCATCAGACACCCGCCCCAGCGCGCGCACGGAGAAGAGCCGCGGGAGCGACGTCCTCGAGGGGCAGACCACGGCGAGCCGCGATCTCCTCGGGACGCTGCAGGCCCTTGAGGGCCTCCACGGTCGCGTGCACGATGTTGATCGCGTTGTCGGAGCCGAGCGACTTCGACAGGATGTCGTGAACGCCGGCGCACTCCAGAACGGCGCGCACCGGGCCACCGGCGATAACACCGGTACCGGGGGAAGCAGGCTTCAGCAGGACAACGCCGGCCGCCTTCTCGCCCTGGATCGGGTGCGGGATGGTGCCCTGGATGCGGGGAACCTTGAAGAAGTTCTTCTTGGCTTCCTCGACGCCCTTGGCGATGGCCGCGGGAACTTCCTTGGCCTTGCCGTAACCGACACCTACGGTGCCGTCACCGTCACCCACCACGACGAGCGCGGTGAAGCTGAAGCGACGACCACCCTTGACAACCTTGGCGACACGGTTGATCGCGACAACGCGCTCAACGTAAGCGGTCTTCTCGGCGGCAGCGCCACCGTCGCGACCCTTCCGGTCCCGCCGCTCGCCGCCACCGGCACCGCTTCCGCGGCGCTGGGGTCCAGCCATTGGATTACCTCTCTCTGTTACGTCCGTGAGTCCCGGAACCGGGGCTTAGAACTTCAGCCCGGCTTCGCGGGCGGCGTCAGCCAGAGCGGCAATGCGCCCGGCGTATCGGTTGCCACCGCGGTCAAAGACGACGGTCTCGACACCCGCGGCCTTGGCACGCTCGGCGACGAGCGCGCCGACGGCCTGGGCCTGGGAGCTCTTGTCGCCTTCGCCACCGCGGATCGAAGCGTCCAGGGTCGACGCCGACGCCAGGGTGTGGCCCTGGAGGTCGTCGATGACCTGAGCAACGATGTTGCGGTTGGAACGCGTCACGACGAGGCGCGGACGCTCCGCCGTACCCGAGACGTTCTTGCGGATGCGGATGTGGCGGCGAGCCTTGGCAGCGCGCTTGTACGCGTCGCCCTTGGCGATCTTCACACCGTATGCCATGGCTACTTACCAGCCTTTCCGACCTTGCGGCGGATGACCTCGCCGGCGTACTTGACACCCTTGGCCTTGTACGGGTCGGGCTTCCGCAGCTTGCGGATGTTGGCGGCGACCTCGCCGACCTTCTGCTTGTCGATGCCCTCGACCGAGAACTTGGTCGGCGACTCGACCTTGAAGGAGATGCCCTCGGGCGCCTCCACCAGGATCGGGTGGCTGTAGCCGAGCTGGAACTCCAGGTTGGAGCCCTTCGCGGCCACGCGGTAACCGACACCGCTGATCTCGAGAGCCTTGACGTATCCCGTGGTCACACCGGTGATCATGTTCGCCACCAGCGTGCGGGACAGGCCGTGCAGGGCCTTGTTCTGACGCTCGTCGTTCGGACGGGTGACGTTCAGAACGCCGTCCTCGTCCTTGACAACTGCGATGGGCGCCTTAACGGTGTGCGCGAGGGAACCCTTGGGGCCCTTCACGTTGACCGTCTGGCCATCGATGGTGACGTCCACACCGGCGGGAACCTGGATGGGGAGCTTGCCGATTCGCGACATTGCTTTTCCTCCGTTCCCGACTACCAGACGTAGGCGAGGACTTCCCCACCTACGCCCTTCTTGCCTGCCTGCTGGCCGGTCAGGAGACCGTGGGACGTGGAGATGATCGCCACGCCCAGGCCGCCGAGGACCTTCGGCAGGTTGGTGGACTTCGCGTACACGCGCAGACCGGGCTTCGAGATCCGCTTGATGCCCGCGATGGAGCGCTCACGGTTCGGCCCGAACTTCAGCTCGAGGACGAGGTTCTTGCCGACCTCGGCGTCCTCGACCTTCCAGCCGGTGATGAAACCCTCCTGCTTGAGGATCTCCGCGATGTGCGACTTGATCTTGCTGTGCGGCATCACGACGGTGTCGTGGTACGCCGAGTTAGCGTTACGCAGACGCGTGAGCATGTCTGCGATGGGGTCAGTCATGGTCATGAAGTGGCCTTCGGCCTCTCTCGCCGGGGTTTCCTGTATGCGCCATCCCTCTCCCCACTCAGTGGCGGGACGGGTGCGGCACGGGGACCTACGGCGTAGTAAGTCGATAGGGCGGCGGACGCCCAACCCCACAAGCCTACGGCATGTGGGCAGGGCGGTCCGCCGACCTGATGCTTACCGAGAGCGTCTGGAAAACCTCAACACCCAAAGGGCGTGGGGATTACCAGGAGCTCTTGGTCACGCCCGGCAGCTCGCCACGGTGAGCCATCTCACGGAGGCACACGCGGCAGAGGCCGAACTTGCGGTACACGGAGTGGGGGCGACCGCAGCGCTGGCAGCGGGTGTACGCACGCACACCGAACTTGGGCTTACGGGCAGCCTTCGCGATGAGAGCCTTCTTCGCCATCTCGCTTACGCCTCCTTGAAGGGGAAGCCGAGGTGACGAAGGAGCGCGCGGCCCTCAGCGTCGTTGGTCGCCGTGGTGACCACGGTGATGTCCATACCCCGGGTACGGTCGATCTTGTCCTGGTCGATCTCGTGGAACATGACCTGCTCCGTGAGACCGAAGGTGTAGTTGCCACGGCCGTCGAACTGCTTCGGCGACAGACCACGGAAGTCACGGATACGCGGCAGCGCGAGCGACAGCGTACGGTCCAGGAACTCCCACATGCGGTCACCACGGAGGGTGACGTGGCAGCCGATCGGCTGACCCTCACGCAGCTTGAACTGCGCGATGGACTTGCGGGCCTTCGTGACGGCCGGCTTCTGACCGGTGATCGTCGTCAGGTCGCGGATGGCGCCGTCGATCAGCTTCGAGTCACGGGCGGCGTCGCCGACACCCATGTTCACGACGATCTTGACGAGGCCGGGGATCTGCATGACGTTCTCGTAGGAGAACTCCTCACGCAGCTTGCCCGCGATCTCCTCGCGGTACTTCGTCTTCAGACGCGGAGTGGTAGCCATCAGATGTCCTCACCCGTGCGCTTGGCAACGCGGATCTTGTTGCCCTCGTCGTCGAAGCGGTAACCGACGCGGGTGACGACCTTCTTGCCGTCCTTCTCCACGACCAGCTGGACGTTGGACACGTGGACCGGAGCCTCGGTGATCACGATGCCACCGGCCTGGTTCTGGCCAGCCTTGGTGTGCTTCTTGACCCGGTTGACACCCTCGACCAGGACGCGGTTCTCGGCGGGGAAGGCGACGATGACCTTGCCCTGCTTGCCCTTGTCCTTACCGGTGATGACCTGTACCAGGTCGCCCTTCTTGATCTTCATGCTTACAGCACCTCCGGCGCGAGCGAGATGATCTTCATGAACTTCTTCTCGCGCAGCTCACGGCCGACGGGGCCGAAGATACGGGTGCCGCGAGGGTCGCCGTCGTTCTTCAGAATGACGGCGGCGTTCTCGTCGAAGCGGATGTACGAGCCGTCCTGGCGGCGGCGCTCCTTGACGGTGCGAACGATGACCGCCTTGACGACGTCACCCTTCTTCACGTTGCCACCGGGGATCGCGTCCTTGACGGTGGCGACGATGACGTCACCGATGCCCGCGTAGCGGCGACCGGAGCCACCGAGAACACGGATGCAAAGGATCTCCTTGGCACCAGTGTTGTCGGCGACACGCAGTCGCGACTCCTGCTGGATCACGTCTATCTCCTGTTTGTCTGCCGGTTCCCGGCGGGGGCCGCGCTAGTGCGGAGCCCCCACCGAGCCTGGCGGAACGAACCTAAGGGAAACCCCTCAGGTGCTTACTTGGCCTTCTCGAGGATCTCGACGATGCGCCAGCGCTTGCTCGCCGACAGCGGACGCGTCTCCATGATGAGGACGCGGTCGCCGACGCCGGCAGCGTTCTGCTCGTCGTGAGCCTTGAGCTTGTTCGTACGGCGGATGACCTTGCCGTACAGCGCGTGCTTGACGCGGTCCTCGACGGCGACGACGACGGTCTTGTCCATCTTGTCGCTGACGACCAGACCCTCACGGGTCTTGCGGAAGCCGCGCTCGGTCTTCTCAGTCACGTTGTTCTCGCTCATCAGGCGTTCTCCACCGTCTCGATACCGAGCTCACGCTCGTGCATCAGGGTGTAGATGCGAGCGATGTCCTTACGGACGGACTTGAGCCGGCCGTTGTTCTCCAGCTGGCCGGTGGCCGCCTGGAAACGGAGCTTGAACAGCTCCTCCTTGGCCTCGCGCAGCTTGGCAACGAGCTCCTCGTTGCCGAGCTCGCGGAGCTCGGACGCCTTGGTTCCCGTCGCCATCACGACTCACCTGCCTCGCGCTTGACGATCCGGCACTTCATCGGCAGCTTGTGGGCCGCACGAGTGAGGGCCTCACGCGCAATCTTTTCGTTCGGGTAGGACAGCTCGAACATGACCCGGCCCGGGTGCACGTTCGCGATCCACCACTCCGGGGAACCCTTACCGGAACCCATGCGGGTCTCGGCAGGCTTCTTCGTCAGCGGACGGTCCGGGTAGATGTTGATCCAGACCTTGCCGCCACGCTTGATGTGGCGGGTCATCGCGATACGAGCCGCCTCGATCTGGCGGTTCGTCACGTAGGCGGGGGTGAGCGCCTGGATGCCGTACTCGCCGAACGAGACCTCAGTACCGCCCTTGGCCATACCGCGGCGCTTCGGGTGGTGCTGCTTGCGGTGCTTGACCCTACGAGGGATCAGCATGTCGGTCAGGCCTCCGTTCCGGTGCTCTCGGCCGGAGCGGCGGCGGGAGCGTCGGCCTTGGGGGCCTCGGCACCAGCAGCCTGCTGCGGCTTGCGGCCACCACGGCCGCCGCGCTCGCCACCACGGCCACCACGGCCGGCGGGACGGTCGCCAGCGCCGGCACCACGGGCCGGGCGGTTACCCGCACGGGCCGCAGCGTTCTCGGCGCGAACCTCGGCGATGTTCTTGACGTCGCCCTTGTAGATCCAGACCTTCACGCCGATACGGCCGAAGGTGGTCTTGGCCTCGAAGAAGCCGTAGTCCACGTTCGCGCGCAGCGTGTGCAGCGGCACACGACCCTCGCGGTAGAACTCGGAGCGGGACATCTCGGCGCCGCCGAGACGGCCGCCACACTGGATCTTGATGCCCTTGGCGCCGGCCTTCATCGTGCCCTGCATGCTCTTACGCATGGCGCGACGGAAGGAGACGCGGGAGGAGAGCTGCTCGGCAACGGCCTGAGCAACCAGCTGAGCGTCGAGCTCGGGGTTCTTGACCTCGAGGATGTTCAGCTGGACCTGCTTGCCCGTGAGCTTCTCGAGGTCACCGCGGATGCGGTCGGCCTCGGCGCCACGGCGGCCGATGACGATGCCCGGACGAGCGGTGTGGATGTCCACACGCACGCGGTCACGGGTGCGCTCGATCTCAACCTTCGAGATGCCGGCGCGCTCCATGCCGGACGTCATCATCCGACGGATGGCGACGTCTTCCTTGACGTAGTCCTTGTACAGCTTGTCGGCGTACCAACGCGACTTGAAGTCGGTGGTGATGCCGAGCCGGAACCCGTGCGGGTTTACCTTCTGGCCCATTACCGGGAACCTTCCTTGCTGCTGACGACCACGGTGATGTGGCTGGTCCGCTTGCGGATCCGGTAGGCACGGCCCTGGGCACGCGGACGGAACCGCTTCAGGGTCGGGCCCTCGTCCACGTACGCCTCGCTGATGACCAGCGTGGAGGCGTCCGGGTGGTTGTAGTTGTGTGCGGCGTTGGCAATGGCGCTGTCCAGCACCTTGCCGACCGGCACGCTCGCGGCCTGCGGGGCGAAACGCAGGACCGCCTGAGCCTCCGTGGCATCCATGCCACGGATAAGGTCCACCACGCGGCGGGCCTTCATGGGCGTGACGCGGATGTACCGCGCCTGGGCCCTGGCTTCCATGGTTGTCCCTTCGGTGTAAGTCATAGTCGTAACCACCCCGCCTTTAGCGGCGCTTCGACTTCCGGTCGTCCTTGACGTGGCCGCGGAAGGTGCGAGTCGGCGAGAACTCGCCGAGCTTGTGGCCGACCATCGACTCGGTGACGAACACCGGGACGTGGGTCTTGCCGTTGTGCACCGCGATGGTGTGACCCAGCATGCTGGGGATGATCATCGAGCGACGGGACCAGGTCTTGATGACGTTCTTGGTGCCGGCTTCGTTCTGGGCGTCCACCTTCTTTACGAGGTGGTCGTCGACGAAGGGCCCCTTCTTGAGACTGCGCGGCATCTAAACCCGCTCCTAGCGCTTCTTGTTCGTCTTGCGGCGGCGGACGATGTACTTGTTCGAAGCCTTCTTCGGCGAACGAGTACGACCCTCCTTCTGACCCCACGGGGAGACCGGGTGGCGACCACCGCTGGTCTTGCCCTCACCACCACCGTGCGGGTGGTCAACCGGGTTCATCGCGACACCGCGGACGGAGGGGCGAACGCCCTTCCAGCGCATGCGGCCGGCCTTGCCCCAGTTGATGTTCGACTGCTCGGCGTTGCCGACCTCGCCGACCGTGGCGCGGCAGCGCGCGTCGACGAGACGGATCTCACCGGACGGCATACGAAGGTGGGCCATCACGCCCTCCTTCGCCAGCAGCTGCACGGAGGCACCAGCGGAACGCGCGAACTTGGCGCCGCCACCGGGGCGGAGCTCGATCGCGTGGATCGTGGTACCGACCGGGATGTTGCGGAGCGCGAGGTTGTTGCCCGGCTTGATGTCGGCCGTGGGGCCGTTCTCGATCCGGTCACCCTGCTGCAGACCGCGCGGCGCGATGATGTAGCGCTTCTCGCCGTCGGCGTAGTGCAGCAGCGCGATGCGCGCGGTGCGGTTGGGGTCGTACTCGATGTGCGCGACCTTGGCCGGCACGCCGTCCTTGTCGTGACGACGGAAGTCGATCACGCGGTAGGCGCGCTTGTGGCCACCACCCTGGTGGCGAACGGTCACACGACCGGTGTTGTTACGGCCGCCCTTGCTGTGCAGGGGGCGGACCAGCGACTTCTCCGGCGTGGACCGCGTGATCTCGACAAAGTCGGCGACGCTGGAGCCACGACGGCCCGGGGTCGTCGGCTTGTACTTGCGGATACCCATTTCTCAGTCCTCGTCCGATTCCGGACGACTAGACCTCCGTTAGGAGGCCTGGCCGCCGAAGATGTCGATACGGTTGCCCTCGGCAAGGGTCACGATGGCGCGCTTGGTGTTGGCGCGCTTGCCGAAACCGGTCTTGGTGCGCTTGCGCTTACCCTGACGGTTGATCGTGTTGACCCCGGTGACCTTGACCGAGAAGACCGCCTCGACGGCCTGCTTGATCTGGGTCTTGTTGGCGCCGGGCGCGACGATGAACGTGTACTTGTTCTCGTCCAGCAGCGCGTAGCTCTTCTCCGAGACGACCGGCTTGATCAGCAGGTCGCGCGGGTCGGTGAAGGTCTTGCTGGTAACGGTCGCCTCAGACATCAGGCGTCGCTCCCTTCGGTCTCATCGGCCTTGGGGCCAGACACGAAGGACTCGAGCGCGGCCTGGGTGAAGACCACGTCGTCAGAGACGATCACGTCGTACGTGTTCAGCTGGCCCGGCTCCAGGATGTGAACCTGGGGCAGGTTGCGGGCGGACAGCCACGCGGCCTCGTCGGCACGCTCGACGACCAGGAGCAGGTTCTTGCGCTCCGAGATCTTGCCGAACAGCGTCTTGGCGGCCTTCGTGGAGACGGCACCCTCGACCACGCCGGTGACGACGTGGATGCGGGAGTGACGCGCACGGTCCGAGAGGGCACCGCGGAGGGCGGCGACCTTCATCTTCTTGGGGGTCCGCTGCGAGTAGTCACGCGGCTGCGGGCCGTGGACGACGCCACCGCCGGCGAACTGCGGAGCGCGGGTCGAACCCTGACGGGCGCGGCCGGTGCCCTTCTGGCGGTAAGGCTTCTTGCCACCACCACGGACTTCGCCACGGGTCTTGGTCTTGTGCGTACCCTGACGGGCAGCGGCCAGCTGGGCGACGACGACCTGGTGGATCAGCGGAACGCTGGTCTTCGCGTCGAAGATCTCCGCGGGGAGCTCGACGGTACCGGCCTTGTCGCCTGCCGGCGAAAGGATGTCAATGGTGCTCATTAACCTCAAGCCCCCTTGGCCGCGGTACGGACCAGGACGAGGCCGCCGTTCGGACCGGGGACTGCGCCCTTGATGAGGAGCAGACCCTTCTCCGCGTCTACCGCGTGGATGGTCAGGTTCTGGGTGGTGACGCGCTCGTTACCCATGCGACCGGCCATGCGCATGCCCTTGAAGACACGCCCAGGGGTGGCGCAGCCACCGATCGAACCGGGGGAGCGGTGCTTGCGCTGCACACCGTGACCGGCGCCGAGGCCCCGGAAGTTGTGCCGCTTCATGACACCGGCGAAGCCCTTGCCCTTGCTGTTGCCCGTGACGTCAACCTTGACGCCGGACTCGAACACCTCAGCAGTGATCTCCTGGCCGAGCGTGTACTCGCTGGCGTCGGAGGTGCGGAGCTCCACCAGGTGGCGGCGGGGGGTCACGTCGGCCTTGGCGAAGTGGCCCTTGAGGGGCTTGTTCACCTTGCGCGGGTCGATCTCGCCGAAGGCGATCTGGACCGACTCGTAGCCGTCGATGTCGTTCGTACGGACCTGGGTAACGACGCAGGGCCCGGCCTTGACGACGGTCACCGGGACGACACGGTTGTTCTCGTCCCAGACCTGGGTCATGCCGAGCTTCTCGCCCAGGACGCCCTTGATCTGCTTTGCCATCTTCTCGACGCCTCTCAGAGCTTGATCTCGATGTCAACGCCGGCCGGAAGGTCCAGGCGCATCAGCGAGTCAACGGTCTTGGGCGTCGGGTCGAGGATGTCGATCAGGCGCTTGTGCGTGCGCATCTCGAAGTGCTCGCGCGAGTCCTTGTACTTGTGCGGCGACTTGATGACGCAGTACACGTTCTTCTCAGTGGGCAGCGGCACCGGGCCCGCGACCGACGCACCAGTGCGCGTCACCGTCTCGACGATCTTCTTCGCCGAGGAGTCGATGACCTCGTGGTCGTAGGCCTTGAGCCGGATGCGGATCTTCTGTCCCGCCATGGCTACTCCGTAGTCCTGTCTCTGTGTGGAAACGCTCTGGCTCCCGGTCGGCTGCGGGACGGGGTCCCGCGGCCTCTCCTCCGACCCACGCGGTCGGGCGTGTCGCACTCCCTCTACAGAAAATTCCCATACGGAAATTCCCTCGTCCAAGGGGGTGCGGTCCCATGACCGCGATTCGGGGGAGAAACACCCACCGAGTGCCTGGTGGGCACCGTGCTGACACTTCCCAGAAGATTCCCGTACGTCCGCCCCCATTGCTGCCCCGAGAGGCAGATTAAGGACGACGAGTACTGTGGGACTCGCTTCCGGTCCTCCCGGCGGGAGGCGCGCAGCATCGGCACTCAGCCGAGCAACTTGAGTAGTCTGCCATACGAGACACGTACCTGGCCAATCGGGCCGAAGAGAATACCCCGCCACGCTGAGTGGTCAAACTGCGCCGCGCCCTTTGCCCGGCGGGGCCCCTCCCCCGGTCGCGTCAGGTCCGCGAGACCGTCCCGCAGCCCTCCGGCGAGCCCGCCTCGATGCCCTTGCTCCGGTCGTACGGGTCCTTGGGCGGCCCGGAGGGCGTGGGTCCGGCCGCGGGGTCCGCGTCGAAGCCCGGGTGCAGGTAGCCGTCGTACACCTCGCAGGCGCTGTTGGCGAGGTCGACGCGGTAGTCGGAGAGCCGCAGCCGGCCCGCGGTGACCTGCCACTTGCGCGGGTCCGCGACCGTGAAGGTGATCTCGCGGCGCACGATGGTCCGCTCGACCTGGTCCGCGCCCGGTGCGGCCTTCACCAGCGGGTACACGAACGAGTAGTCGAGCCGGACGTCGGCCTGGCCCTGTTCCTTCCCGGCTTCCACCCACATCCGGCCGCGGACCTTGACCACGTCGCCCACGGGCTTGACCTCGGCCGGCTTGTACCGGGTGAAGAGGTTCACCGGGTCCTGTTCCCTGCCGGGCTGGGCCAGTGACTTCTCCAGGTGCTCGGAGGCCTCGGTGTTCTTGGGGTCCAGCAGCGCCAGGGCCGCCTCGGGGCGCTCCCCCTTCAGCACCGCCGGGTCGAGGTTGGCCGCGACCAGGAACGCCTTGGCGTTCCGGAGCGTCTCCGCGATCTTCTCCTTGGACACCCCGCCGACGGCGGTGGCCTCCGGGAGCTCGATGCCGGCGGCGCCGTCCGCCCACTGCAGGGCCGGGGAGCCGCGGAAGGGGTCCTGCAGGGTCGGCCGGTCCGGGTCCACGGACGGCGGCGGGGCGGTCGGGCGGTCGGTCTCGGCGGCCAGCGGGCCCGCCTTCCGGGCGTCCTCCCGGGCCTCGGCCTTGCCCGTGAGGCGGTCGATCACCAGCTCGGGCCGTACGGCGATCAGCGCGAGCCCGGCGATGGCCACGACGGCCGCGACGGCCTTGAGTCGGCGCGGCCGCCGGCGTTCTCGCCACGCGGGGCCGGTGCGCCATCCCGGTGGCTCCTGGCCCTGGGTGGCGCGCAGCCGCTCGGTCACCATGCGCGCCCGTGCGGAGGGCTCCTTCGGCGCGCCCCCGGCCCCCTGGGCGGCCTGCTCCATGAAACGGGCCCACTCCTCGTCGGAGACGCCCGGTCCGTTGTCGTCGTTCTTCCCCATGCCCTGTCCTCGTCCGTTCCCCGCCCGACATGTGCGAGGGGCTCCGCACCGGATGGTGCGGAGCCCCTCACCTGCGCAAAGACGTTTCTTCCGTCAGCGGAAGTAGCCCGTGATGTCCGCGATGAGATCCACGGAACCCGAGTTGTTGTAGAAGCTGACCTTGCCGTCCACGACCGGTACGACCACCAGGTTGGGGATCGTGAGGCCCGCGGTGAAGTTCAGGTTCGACGCGCTCGTACGGGTCGTACCGCTCGGGAAGACCGACACGAAGCTGGCCTCGGTCGGGTTGGTCGCGGTCACGTTCAGCACCACGGCCTTGATCCCGGTGGCCGGGACTCCCCCGATGCCGGCGACGGGCAGCGTGACGACGCTTCCGCCGCTGACCGGGCCCTGGCGCACGCCCGTGCCCGTACGGGTGTCCATCAGGCGCTTCGGACCGAAGTTCGCGTGCGTGGCGCCCGCGTCGCCGTCCGAGAAGTAGCCGGTGATGTCCGCGATCAGGTCGACGGTGCCCTGGTTGTTGAAGAAGCTGACCTTGCCGTCCACGACCGGCACGACCACCAGGTTGGGGATCGTCTGGCCCGGGGTGAAGTTCAGGTTCGACGCGCTGGAGCGGGTCGTGCCGCTCGGGTACACCGACACGAAGCTGGGCTGCGTCGGGTTCGTCGCCGTCACGTTCAGCACCACGGCCTTGACGCCGGTGGCCGGGATGCCGTCGACGCCCGCCACGGGCAGGGTGACCACGCCGCCGGTGCCGACCGGGCCCTTCGGGACGCCGAGGCCCTCACGGGTGTCCATGAGGCGCTTCGGGCCGAAGTTGGTCTGGGTGGCGCCGTCGGCGGTCGAGGTGAAGTAGCCGGTGATGTCGGCGATCAGGTCGACGGTGCCCTGGTTGTTGTAGAAGCTGACCTTGCCGTCCACGACGGGCACGACCACCAGGTTGGGGATCGTCCTGCCCGGGGTGAAGTTCAGGTTCGACGCACTGGAGCGGGTCGTACCGCTCGGGTACACCGACACGAAGCTGGGCTGCGTCGGGTTGGTCGCCGTCACGTTCAGCACCACCGCGGTGGGCGTGCCACCGGTGGCCGCGGTCACCGGCAGGGTGACCACTTCGCCGCTGCCGACGGGGCCCTTGCGGACACCGAGGCCCTCACGGGTGTCCATCAGGCGCTTCGGGGCGAGGGGGACGAACTTGGCGCCCTTGACCTCGGCCTCGACGGTGACGGCGAGGCTCGTGGAGACCTTGCCGTTCACGGCGGTCGCCCGGACCCGGACCTCGTGCCTGCCGTCGGTCACGACGGCCGTCGCCCTGCGGGCCGCGCCGTCGGTGACCGCGGTGGCCTCGCCGTCCACGAGCAGCTCGAACTTGGACAGCCGGCCGGTGGCCGTGCTGGTGGTCCAGTCGACCGTCAGGGCGGCGCCGCTCGGGAGGGTGGCGCCCGGCGTGGCCGTCGCCCCGTTCACCGAGGCGATCTTCAGCTGGGCCGCGGGGCCCGTCTGCCGGAGCGCTTCCAGCTGCGGGTAGAGCGCGTTGCCCGGGCACTGGGTGTTGAAGCCGTCCCGGTGGCCCGAGAGCGACTTGAACTCGTACTGCTGGCCGGCGGTGTAGCTCTTGCCGAAGTAGTTCGCCTGGGTGGCGCCCGCGGTCAGCGTCGCGGTGCCGCTCATGTCGCCGTCGTACTGGCCCAGCTTGTAGGCCGCGACCTTGGAGATGGCGCCCAGCGCGGCGGTCGAGGCCCCGGCGGTGGTGTAGTCGCCGAGGACGGAGACGCTCGTCGACTCGGCGTTCCAGCCGTAGGTGTGCGCGCCCTGGACGGGCTGGTCCACACCGCCCTGGCGGCCCTCGAAGACCGTTCCGCACTTGTCGACGAGGAAGTTGTAGCCGAGGTCGCGCCAGCCGTTGCCCTGTACGTGGTAGACGTGCAGGCTGCGGACGATGGCGGCGGACTCGGAGCACTCGTACGGGGCGGTGGCCGCGGTGTGGTGGACGAAGACCGCCTTGATCTTCCCGCCGGGCAGGTAGATCGGGCCCTCGTTGTTCAGGGACTCGTCGGCGCCCCACTGCACGCGCGAGACCACGTCCGGCCGCGGGGCGGTCGATTCCGGTCCCGGCGTCGTCGGCGCGGGGTCCACCGCGGGGAGGGCGAAGGCGGCCGGCCCGAGGCCCAGGTCGCCCTTCTTCTTCGCCTTGGCGGCGCCGGCGCCCGGGTCCACCAGGTTCAGCTCCATGCCGGCGGGGAGCGTGCCGCCCCCGGTCACCCGTACCTCGGCGCCGTCGGACGGGCCGACCCAGACCGGCTCGGTGGCGCCGCGCAGGCCCGGGCGCTTGCCGTCGAGGCCGGACTCGGCCTGCTCCAGCACGACCCACTTCGACCACTTGCCGCTGTCGGCGTCCCGGGTGCGGGCCTCGATCCTGCCCTTCACCTCGGCCTCGGGGTCGGTCCAGGAGACGCCGAGGAGCCCGAACGGCTCGGTGTCCTGCTGGGAGAGGACGGCCTCGCCCCTGCCCTTGGGCTTGAGGGCGAGCTTGTGCAGCTCCCCCGCGACCGGACCCTTCTCGCGGGCGCGGGCGCTGTAGGGCGACACCTCGCCCTCGTCCGAACCGCCCGTGCCGCTTGCGACGCCCTGGATGCCCAGGACCGCCACGACGCCGAGCGCGGCGGCCAGAGCCGTCCCGCGCGCACGACCTATTTTCAAGTTGTCCCCAACCCCTATGCAGATCCCGCCAGGTGACAGCACTGGCCGACGGGATCCTACTGGTCGCGGCGACGGCCCATCAGGGTGGGACGGGGGCTGCGAACGTGATGCGCGTCGCAGCCGGATCGCACAGGGTTGCTATTCCACCGACTTGTCCTTGAACGGCGCCTTGCGGCCGCAGATCGCGGGCCAGTCCTTGGCCACGATGTTGGCGCACCAGATCTCGCCGTCGTCCTCGAACTGCTTCCACAGCTTGACGTCGAGGTTCTCGCAGTCCTTGTTCGGCGCGAAGCGCGGGCACTTGCCGCTCGGCAGCTTGATGTTGTGCGCGCGCCAGGCGTCGAGGCCCATGAGGTCGGTGTCCTCGTGCGTCGGCATGTAGCGGTTGGCCGACCAGGAGGCGCCCATGGTGGCGAACAGCGCGACCGCGCACACCATGCCTGCGGAGAGCTGACGGATCGTCCGGCGCGCAATGACGGGCGCGGACGGGGCCGCGGAGGCGGGCCGCAGGGTCCGCTCGGCCCAGCCGGAGCCCCGCTGGACCGCCGACATCACGCCGAGGACGGCCAGGATCATCAGCGAGTACATGATGATCCAGGTGGTCCGGGGGAAGAGCTGCACCGCCTTGTCGTGGGCCATGTGCGAGGCGAACCAGAAGCGGGCCAGCCAGGCGCCGGCGAGCACCGCCGCGGCGGTGCGGACCATGACGTTGCGCAGGCCGAGGCCGACTCCGAGGCCCACGCCCAGGATCAGCAGCAGTGCGAACCCGGTCTGGCCGGCCATCTCGCCGGAGACCGGCCACTGGTTGTACTTGATGTAGCCGGTCCGGTCGGAGATCCAGCCCAGGACGTACGCCGGGTCCGCGTAGACGCCGAGGTAGGCGTACCGGTCCGGGGTCTGCGAGCCCAGCCGCACCATCTGGTAGAGCAGCGGGGCGCCGATGATCCCGGCGGTGACCAGCACGGACCCGACGAACAGCGCCGCCCGCTTCACCGCGGGGGCGCCGGCCCGCCACGGGAAGAGGAAGAGGAAGAGGACCGCGGCGCCGGGCGCGGCCCAGACGAACCAGCCCGAGTACCAGAGGAAGAGCGCCCCGAAGATCGCGCCGAGGCCCACGCCCCGCAGCACCAGGGACTTCGGGGTGCGGCCGGCCGACCGGCGCAGCTCGCGGAGGCAGTACCCGAGGAGCGGCAGCAGCACGATCATCACGACGTGGCTGTACGGGCGGACCGGGTCGAGGAAGAGCACGGCCGACGGGACGGCGATCAGCAGCGCCCAGAAGGGACGCAGCAGCAGCCGCCACGCCAGGTACGCCATCGGGCCGACCAGGGCGCTGCAGACGATCTGGAGGTCGTGCAGGGCGAAGCCCGCGCTGCCGAGGCCGTCGTAGCGGACCTTGGCCCACAGGGCGATCAGCGCCGGGAACGCGGGCGGGTAGATGCCGGACATGCCCTCGCCCGACAGGAACGAGTTGGCCATCTCCACCAGAACGCTCGGGTCGCCCTCCTGGCCGCCGAGCGGGTGCGGGGTGCCGCGCAGCGCGACGACGACGCCGCCCGCCACCACGCCGGTGACCAGCCCGGCCAGGGCGGCGCAGACCAGCCGCTTGACGAGTTCGTGGCGCCGGACGGAGCCACGGTAGGCCGTGTACAGCAGCAGTCCGAGCAGCGGGAGCCCGAGGACGGCCACGTACAGCTGGAGCTTGGCGAGTCCGCTGACCTGGCCGAGACGGTTCATCGGGTTGACGCTGATGTGCCGGCTCAGCAGCGTGAATCCGAGGGCCGCCACCACGCTGACGACGACCTCGGCCAGGATCTGCACCCACCTCCGGGACATCCACACCCGGATCCCTGAGAGGGCCGGGCGGCTCTTGCCCTGTGCCGGTTCGGAGTGCCGCTGGGCCGGGGGGCCGGCTTCGCCGACCGCCTCGGGGGCCAGGTGTGTCATCTCGGTCCGTTTCGTGGTGGGCGGAGTCTGATCAGTTCTGGCCGGAGGTGAAGGCGTGCTTGGCCAGGGTGCGGGCGCCGGCCTTGTTGCCGCTGCGCAGCGCTCCGGGGAGCATCGTCAGCGCGTGCAGCCGGGAGGCGCTGTGGAAGCGGGCCGCGCGGGCCGCCTTCGGCCAGCCGCGGGCGTCCATGCGGTCCGCGACCGCGGAGAAGTACCGCTCGGCCTCGGCGAAGCGGGTGCCGGAGAAGGCCTGGACCGACGACTCGCTGACGGCGTGCCGGCGGTACTGGAAGACGGTCGTCGTGTTGTCGATGACCATCTGCTCACCGCCTTCGAGCAGGTCGACCACGAGCGCGAGGTCCTGGATCACCGAGTAGTCGTCACGGAAGTTCACCTTGCGCAGCACCTCGCCGCGCCAGGCGATCGACGGGAAGTAGAGCCAGTTGCCGCGCAGCACGCTGGCGGCCAGCTCCTCGCCGCCCATCAGGCGACGGCCCTTCACCTGGGGTGCGTACAGCCGCTTCTTGGTGTTGTCCGCCAGGCCCTGGGTCACCTGGCCCGTGCCGTCGATGACCTCGACGCCGGGCTGGACCATGCCGATGCCCGGCTGGGCGTCGACGATCGCGCGGACGGTCTCCAGGTAGTGCGGGTGCAGGACGTCGTCGCAGCCCATGATGACCACGTAGTCGGCCTCGGACAGCCGCACGCACTTCTGGAAGTTCTTGGTGATGCCGAGGTTCTGCTCGTTGCGCGTGTAGTGCACGCGGTCGTCGCCGAGCCCGGCGAACCAGCCCGGTACGTCGGGCTCCTTGCCGTCGTCGATCACGACGAGGCGGAAGTCCCGGTCCGTCTGCGCCAGGACGCTGCGGACGGCGTCCTGCATCAGCTGCACGTCCCCGTAATAGGGGAGCATGAAGTCGAAGGTCACCATGGAGCTTCAGGCCTTCACGGAGTCGGAGTCGGCCTTGGCGTCCGCGTCCGCGTCGGCGGCCGGCGTGGAGCCGGCGGCGGAGGCCGCCCCCAGCCGCTCGTCGTTGTGGCGCGTGCCCTCGTTGATGGCCACCGTCCGGGCGAGGTCGGTGATCTTCTTCTCCAGCGAGCGGAACCGCAGGAAGGTGTTGAGCGTGAGGAAGCCCATCGCGAGGACCATCACGTACAGCACCAGGTCGGTGCCGCGGCCGACGCCGAGCTGGTGGGCGAGCCAGGTGACGTCGGTGGGGCGGAGCACGGCGTACACGTTGACGACGACGAACAGGGAGAAGGCGATGCGCTTCCAGGCCCGGTTCTTCGCCTGGCTCCACGTGCGGATGAACACCAGGGCCATCGACACGGAGCCGACGATCAGGACGAGCTGGATCCAGAAGTACTTCATCGACGCCCACGCTCCCGCAGCGAAATGTCAAAGATGATGTTCACGCCGTTGATGAGGGACTGGCCCTTGGAGCGCGAGTATTCGGTGTAGAGGATGTCGACGGGCACCTCGGTGACCCGCAGGTCGGAGCCCGCGAGGAAACCGACGAGCTCGGACGCGTGCGCCATGCCGTTCATCGTGATGTTCAGCTGCTCGGCGGCCTTGCGGCTCAGGACGCGCAGACCGTTGTGCGCGTCGGTGAGCTTGAGCTTGCGGGCGGTGGGGCTGACGGCGGCGGCCGTGCGCAGGACGACCTGCTTGATCCACGGCACCTGGCCGTTCTGCTCGATGAAGCGGGAGCCGAGGACCACGTCGGCCTCGTCCCGCCGCAGCACGCCGACCATCGTCTCGACGTCCTTGGTCTGGTGCTGGCCGTCGGCGTCGAAGGTCGCGAAGTAGCGGGAACCGGGCTGGGCGATCGCGTACTTCAGACCGGTCTGGAGGGCCGCGCCCTGGCCGAGGTTGACCGGGTGGCGCACCAGGTGGGCGCCCGTGGTCGCTATGTGCGCGGCCGAGTCGTCGGTGCTGCCGTCGTCGACGACGACGATGTTGGGGAACGTCTTGCGGGCCCCCTCGACCACCTCGGCGATCACCTGGCCCTCGTTATAGGCCGGTATGACCAGCCAGACATCGTCGTATTGGGACACGGTAGCTCCAGCGGAAAGTGGCACGTACGAGTGCTCGGTGATCGGTGTGACGTCTTGGGCCGGCATGGTCATCTCCCGACCGCGCCCACGCCCGGGGCGCCGGTGTCTGCGTCGGTCGTCTGCCGGGGTGCTTCACCGGCTGCGGCCGCGGTTCCGGGGAAGCTCAGCCTGAGGGCTGCCAGCATAGCGAGCACGGTGGCCGTCGATCCCAGGGCGTAGGCGACGATCACGCGCACGGACACCTCGCCGGGGATCAGGGTGATGCCCACCAGGACCGCGGTACCGAGGGCCCAGCAGAGCAACTGCAGGTTGTGCCGCTTGAATACCATGAGCGCCTGTCCGAGGACCATCGCGAACATGTATGCCGCGGTACCGGCGGACAGCAGGAAGAAGTCGAAGCTTCCCAGCACCGGGTCCTGGATGCCGAAGAGCACCTCGATGAGCCAGGGCCCGAGGACCGTGGCGGGCACGCCGCCGAGCAGGCCGAGCGCTCCGACGACCATGGCGATCCGGCGCAGCATCGCCCAGAAGGCAACGCGGTCGCCGGCGGTGAAGGCGGCGGTCAGGCCGCTGAGCAGCGAGGCCTGGAGCGAGCCGAAGACGAAGAGCGGTACCCGCGCGAGGACCGTCGCGCTCATCAGCGCCGCGATCAGCGCGCTGTCGGTCGGTGCCAGGAGCTTGGTGCTCATCACGGCGGCGTTCACGACCAGTTGGGACAGCAGCGTGGCGCAGACGAGCAGGCCGAGGCCGCCCGACAGCTCCCGCCAGGCGATCTGCTCGCCGGGGCCGACCGCGCGCAGCAGCGCGGGCAGCGTCACCAGCGTCGCCACCACGGGCGCGACGGCCAGGATGAGGCTGAAGGCCAGCGCCGAGTGCAGTCCGAAGAGGGCGCACCCGAAGGCGAGGACGATCCGCAGCCCGCCGTCGACGGCGAGCTGGGTGCCGTACGCGCCGAAGCGGCCGAGGCCGGCCAGCACACCGCGGGTCAGGTAGCAGACGGCCATGCCGGCGAAGGCGCCGCCGAGCGCGGCCACCAGGGCGCGGTCCCCCTGGAACAGCAGGTCGGCGAGGGGCCGGGCGCCGAGGCCGAGGACCAGCAGGGTCGCGCCGAGGATCCCGGCGGTGAGCAGTCCGGCCCGGCGCAGCACCGGGGCCGCTCCCTGGCCGAGGACCACCCGGGCGGAGACGATCCGGGTGAGCTCCTGCTCCAGGGGGAAGAAGATGCCGATGCCGAGGGACATCACGATCGTCCACAGCACCGAGACGTTGGCATAACCCGCATCGGACAGGCTGTGACCGGCCACGCCCAGGTGGGCGTACGAGGCCGCGCCGAGCACGACGGTGCCGCCGGCCACCGCGACGGTGCCCGGCGGCAGCGCCGCGGTCAGCTTGTTCAGCAGGGTCTTCATCCCGTGCGGCCGTCCCGGGCCGCCTTCGCGAGCGCGGCGAAGGCGGGGGTGGCGAGCGCCTGGGCCAGCTGCTCGCGCCAGTCGGGGAGCGGCTCCAGTCCGGCCTCTTCCTTCCACGCGTCGTGCGCGAGCACGCTGAAGGCGGGACGGACGGCGGGACGGACGAACGCCTCGGAGGTGGTCGGCCGGATCCGCTCGGGGTCCAGGCCGCTCAGCCGGTAGGTCTCGCGGGCCAGTCCCATCCAGGTGGTCCGGCCGCTCGCGGTGCCGTGGTAGATCCCGCCCATGGCCCAGCCCTTGAGGGCGGCCAGGCCGAGCTCGACCAGGTGGCGGGCGAGCGCCTTGGACCAGGTGGGCTGGCCGTGCTGGTCGTCGACCACGTCGAGGGTGTCGCGCTGGGCGGCCAGCTTCAGCATGGTGGCGACGAAGTTCGGCCCGTGCTCGCCGTACAGCCAGGCGGTCCGTACGACGTAACCGTCCTGCGGCAGCAGCTCGGTGACGGCCTGCTCGCCGACCAGCTTGGAACGCCCGTAGGCGTTCACCGGTCCGGTCACGGCGTCCTCGCGGTACGGCTCCGAGGCGTCGCCGGGGAGCACGTAGTCGGTGGACACGTGGATCAGGCGCACATGGGCGGCGGCGCACGCCTGCGCGAGGACGCGCACGGCGGTGCCGTTGACGGCGGTCGCGGCCTCCTCGGCGGTCTCGGCGCCGTCCACGTCCGTCCAGGCGGCGCAGTTCACGACCACGGTGGCGCCCTCGACGGCCGCCCGGACGGCGGCCGGGTCGGTGATGTCGAGGTCGGCGCGGCGCAGGCCCACGGCCTCGATCCTGGCGCTCTTGAGGACGGCCAGGACGTCCTGGCCGAGCATCCCGCCGGCGCCGGTGACGAGCCAGCGCCCGGCCGACGAGTTGGTGCTCACTTCTGCAGGGCCGCCTTCGCCTTCAGCGGCTCCCACCAGGCGCGGTTCTCGCGGTACCAGTCGATGGTGGCCTTGATGCCGTCCTCGAAGGTGACCTGCGGGGCGTAGCCCAGCTCCGCGCCGATCTTGCTGATGTCGATGGAGTAGCGCAGGTCGTGGCCCTTGCGGTCCTCGACGTGCTCGACCATGTCCCAGCCGAGGCCCGCGGCTTCCAGCAGGACGCCGGTGAGCTCCTTGTTGGTGAGCTCGGTGCCGCCGCCGATGTTGTAGACCTCGCCGGCACGGCCCTTGCGCATGGCCAGGTCGATGCCGCGGCAGTGGTCGGAGACGTGCAGCCAGTCGCGGACGTTGCCGCCGTTGCCGTACAGCGGGACCTTCTTGCCGTCCATCAGGTTCGAGACGAACAGCGGGATGACCTTCTCCGGGAACTGGTAGTGCCCGTAGTTGTTGGAGCAGCGGGTGACCACCACGTCCATGCCGTGCGTGCGCGCGTAGGCCAGCGCCAGCAGGTCGGAGGACGCCTTGGAGGCGGAGTACGGGGAGTTGGGCACCAGCGGCCACTCCTCGGTCCAGGAGCCCTCGGTGATCGAGCCGTAGACCTCGTCGGTGGAGATGTGGACGAAGCGGCCGACGCCGTGCTTGCGGGCGGCGTCCAGCAGCACCTGGGTGCCGACGACGTTCGTCATGACGAAGGGGCCCGCACCGGCGATCGACCGGTCCACGTGGGACTCGGCGGCGAAGTGCACGACCACGTCGTGGCCGGCCATCACCTGGTCGACGGCCTCGGCGTCGCAGATGTCGCCCTTGACGAAGCGGTAGCCGGAGTGGTCCGCGACCGGGGCGAGGTTGGCCTCGACGCCCGAGTAGGTCAGCTTGTCGAAGACGGTGATCTGCGCCGTGGCGTCTGCACCGAGCTGCTGGCGGACGAATTCTGAACCGATGAAGCCGGCGCCGCCGGTCACGAGGATGCGCATAATACGAAGAGTCTAGCCGCCTGCCGAACGTCACACGCCGGACGGTCGGACCGCCCCGGCCCTCTCGCATAGGGTTCACCCATGCGTGGAATCCTTTTGGCCGGTGGCACCGGATCGCGACTCTGGCCGCTGACTCGGGCCGTCTCGAAGCAGCTGCTGCCCGTCTTCGACAAGCCGATGATCTACTACCCGCTCTCCACCCTGGTGATGGCGGGTATCAGCGAAATCCTGATCATCACCACCCCTGAAGACCGTGACCAGTTCGAGCGCCTGCTCGGCGACGGCTCGCAGTTCGGACTGCGGCTGGAATACGCGGTCCAGGAGCGCCCCGAGGGCATCGCCCAGGCGTTCGTGCTCGGCGCCGACTTCATCGGCGACGAGTCGGTCGCACTGATCCTCGGCGACAACATCTTCCACGGCAGCGGCCTCGGCACCCGCCTCGCCCAGCACACGGACGCCAAGGGCGGCCGCGTGTTCGCGTACCCGGTGGCGGACCCGACCGCCTACGGCGTCGTGGAGTTCGACGAGAAGGGCCAGGCCATCTCCATCGAGGAGAAGCCGGTCAAGCCCAAGTCCCGCTACGCGGTGCCGGGTCTGTACTTCTACGACAACCAGGTCGTGGAGATAGCCAAGGGGCTCAAGCCCAGCGCCCGCGGCGAGCTGGAGATCACCGCCGTCAACGACGCCTACCTCCAGGCCGGCGAGCTGAACGTCACCATCCTCGACCGCGGCACCGCCTGGCTCGACACCGGGACCTTCGTCTCGATGGTCCAGGCCTCCGAGTTCGTCCGCGTGATCGAGGAGCGTCAGGGCTTCAAGATCGGCTGCATCGAGGAAGCGGCCTGGCGGGCCGGCCTCATCGACTCCGCCCAGCTGCGTGCGCTCGCCGAACCGCTGACCAAGAGCGGCTACGGCACCTACCTCCTGGCCCTGCTCGACGAGGAGGAGGGCAAGTGAAGTTCCGCGAACTCTCCATCGCGGGCGCCTTCGAGGTGACCCCGCAGCTGCACGGCGACCCGCGCGGCCTGTTCACCGAGTGGTACCGCTTCGACCGCCTGGCGGAGGTCGTCGGCCACCCGCTGAACCTGGCCCAGGCGAACCTCTCCGTCTCCGCCGCCGGCGTGGTCCGCGGCATCCACTTCGCCGACGTGCCGCGCGGCCAGGCCAAGTACGTGACCTGCGTGCGCGGTGCCGTGCTCGACGTCATCGTGGACCTGCGGGTGGGCTCCCCCACCTTCGGCAAGTGGGAGGGCGTGCGCCTCGACGACGTCGACCGCCGCGCCGTCTACATCCCCGAGGGCCTCGGCCACGGCTTCTGCGCCCTGACCGACGACGCGACCCTGTCGTACCTGTGCTCGGAGACGTACAACCCGACCGGCGAGCACTCGGTTCACCCGCTCGACCCGGACCTGGGCATCGAGTGGCCGGCCGACGTCCCGCAGCTGTCCGCGCGCGACGAGGCCGCCCCGTCGCTGGCCGAGGCCATCGCGACCGGGCTGCTCCCGGACCACGCCGCCTGCCTGGAGTTCACCGAGTCGCTCCGCGTGAGCTGACCGGCTGCCGCACGCACGCAGAAAGGGCCGCACCCCGGACGGGGGTGCGGCCCTCTTCCGTACCCGGACCCCGGTGCCCCGGACCCGACGCCGGGGGAAAGCCGAAGGGCCCCGGCCCACCGCCGAGGCGATGGGCCGGGGCCCTCCGGTACAACCAGGTGCTCGTCAACGAGCTACCAGGTCAGAACACGAATTACTTCGTGATCTTGGTGACCTGGCCGGCGCCCACGGTACGACCACCCTCACGGATGGCGAACTTCAGGCCCTCCTCCATGGCGACCGGCTGGATCAGCGCGACCGACATCTCGGTGTTGTCGCCCGGCATGACCATCTCCGTGCCGGCCGGCAGGGTGACGACACCCGTGACGTCCGTGGTACGGAAGTAGAACTGCGGACGGTAGTTGTTGAAGAACGGGGTGTGACGGCCACCCTCGTCCTTCGACAGGATGTAGGCCTGGGCCTCGAACTCGGTGTGCGGGGTGACCGAACCGGGCTTGATGATGACCTGGCCGCGCTCGACGTCCTCGCGCTTGATGCCACGGAGGAGCAGACCGACGTTCTCGCCGGCCTGGCCCTCGTCGAGCAGCTTGCGGAACATCTCGATACCGGTGACCGTGGTGGTGGTCTTCTCTTCCTTGATACCGATGATGTCGACGGTCTCGTTGACCTTCAGGACACCACGCTCGATACGGCCGGTGACGACCGTACCGCGACCGGTGATCGTGAAGACGTCCTCGACGGGCATGAGGAACGGCTTCTCGGTGTCACGCGGCGGGGTCGGGATGGCCTCGTCGACGGCGGACATGAGGCCGAGAAGCTTCTCGCCCCACTCCTTGTCGCCCTCGAGCGCCTTCAGCGCGGAGACGCGGACGACCGGCAGGTCGTCGCCCGGGAACTCGTACTCGGAGAGCAGCTCACGGACCTCGAGCTCGACGAGCTCCAGGATCTCCTCGTCGTCCACCATGTCGGCCTTGTTGAGGGCGACGACGATGTACGGAACGCCGACCTGGCGGGCCAGGAGCACGTGCTCCTTGGTCTGCGGCATCGGGCCGTCGGTGGCGGCGACCACGAGGATCGCGCCGTCCATCTGCGCGGCACCGGTGATCATGTTCTTGATGTAGTCCGCGTGACCCGGGCAGTCGACGTGGGCGTAGTGACGCGCCTCGGTCTGGTACTCGACGTGCGCGATGGAGATGGTGATACCGCGCTGGCGCTCCTCAGGAGCCTTGTCGATCTGGTCGAAGGCCGAGGCCTCGTTCAGGTCCGGGTACGCGTCGTGCAGCACCTTGGTAATGGCGGCCGTGAGGGTCGTCTTACCGTGGTCAATGTGACCGATGGTGCCGATGTTGACGTGCGGCTTAGTCCGCTCGAACTTCGCCTTCGCCACGGGGGTCCTCCTGGAGAGTGGTTCTGTACGCCTTACAGATCGGCGCCAGGTGATCTTTGCTGGGAAGCCGGCCGGTCCCCGGGGCAACGGGAGTGGCTCCTGTTGCCCCAGAGGCTGCCGGTGACAAGCCTAAAGCGTGTACTCCGAAGAGTTACTCGCCCTTGGCCTTCGCGATGATCTCCTCGGCGACGTTCCGGGGAACCTCGGCGTAGGAGTCGAACTGCATCGAGTAGCTGGCGCGACCCGAGGTCTTGCTGCGGAGGTCGCCGACGTAGCCGAACATCTCCGACAGGGGCACGAGGCCCTTGACGATCTTGGCTCCGTGACGGTCCTCCATGGCCTGGATCTGGCCACGGCGGGAGTTGATGTCGCCGATGACGTCACCCATGGACTCCTCCGGCGTGGTGACCTCGACGGCCATCATCGGCTCGAGGAGCACGGGAGAAGCCTTGCGCGCGGCCTCCTTGAAGGCCTGCGAGCCGGCGATCTTGAAGGCGAGCTCGGAGGAGTCGACCTCGTGGTAGCCACCGTCGAGAAGCGTGACGCGGACGCCCGTCATCTCGTAGCCGGCCAGGATGCCGAACTGCATGGCCTCCTGCGCACCCGCGTCCACCGAAGGGATGTACTCCTTCGGCACACGACCGCCGGTGACCTTGTTCACGAACTCGTACGCCGGGCCGTCGGCCTCGGTGATGGGCTCGATCGCGATCTGCACCTTGGCGAACTGACCGGTACCACCGGTCTGCTTCTTGTGGGTGTAGTCGTGACGCTCGACGGCCTTGCGGATCGTCTCGCGGTACGCGACCTGCGGCTTGCCGACGTTGGCCTCGACCTTGAACTCGCGCTTCATACGGTCGACCAGCACCTCGAGGTGCAGCTCGCCCATACCGCCGAGGATGGTCTGGCCCGTCTCCTCGTCCGAGTGAACGTGGAAGGAGGGGTCCTCCTCCGCGAGACGCTGGATGGCGACACCCAGCTTCTCCTGGTCACCCTTGGACTTGGGCTCGATGGCGACCTGGATGACCGGAGCCGGGAAGTCCATGGACTCCAGGATCACGGGCTGCTTGTCGTCGCACAGCGTCTCACCGGTGGTGGTCTGCTTCAGGCCCATCACGGCGACGATGTCGCCGGCGCCCACCGAGTCGATCTCCTCACGCTTGTTCGCGTGCATGCGGTAGATCTTGCCGATGCGCTCCTTCTTGCCCTTGACGGAGTTCAGCACCGCAGTGCCGGCCTCCAGGCGGCCCGAGTAAACCCGGACGAAGGTGAGCTTACCGAGGTGCGGGTCGCTCATGATCTTGAAGGCGAGCGCGGCGAGGGGCTCCTCGTCGGACGGCTTGCGCTTCACGACCGTCTCGGCGTCGCGGACGTCGTGGCCCTCGATGGCCTCGATGTCCAGCGGCGACGGCAGGTAGCGGACGACGGCGTCGAGCAGGGGCTGGACGCCCTTGTTCTTGAACGCCGTGCCACAGAACACCGCGGTGATCGTGGGCTCGCCCTTGCCCTTGCCGGAGCCGAGGATGATGCGACGGACGGCGGCGTGCAGCTGCTCCTCGGTCGGCTCGTCGCCGTTGAGGAAGAGCTCCATGATCTCGTCGTCGTTCTCGGCGACGGTCTCGACCAGCTTGCCGCGCCACTCTTCAGCGGTCTCGGTGTGGCTGGCCGGGATGTCGACGATGTCGTACATCTCGCCCTTGGTCGCCTCAGCGGACCAGACGAGCGCCTTCATGCGGACGAGGTCGACGACACCCTGGAAGTCGGCCTCGGCACCGATGGGGAGCTGCATGACGATCGGGACGGCGCCGAGGCGGTCCTTGATCATGTCGACGCAGCGGTGGAATTCGGCGCCGGTACGGTCGAGCTTGTTGACGAAGCAGATGCGCGGGACGCCGTAGCGGTCCGCCTGACGCCAAACGGTCTCGGACTGCGGCTCCACACCGGCGACACCGTCGAACACGGTGACGGCACCGTCGAGGACGCGGAGCGAACGCTCCACCTCGACCGTGAAGTCAACGTGACCCGGGGTGTCGATGATGTTGATGGTGTGGTCGACGTCCTCGAGCGGCCAGTGGCAGGTCGTCGCGGCGGACGTGATCGTGATGCCGCGCTCCTGCTCCTGCTCCATCCAGTCCATCGTGGCAGCGCCGTCGTGGACCTCACCGATCTTGTAAGACACACCGGTGTAGAACAGGATGCGCTCGGTGGTGGTCGTCTTGCCCGCGTCGATGTGGGCCATGATCCCGATGTTGCGGACCTTGGCCAGGTCAAGCGAAGTGGTAGCCATAAGGCTTCGGTCTTCTCTCGGTCTCGATGTGGGGTGGGACTACCAGCGGTAGTGCGCGAAGGCCTTGTTGGACTCGGCCATCTTGTGCGTGTCCTCGCGCTTCTTGACGGCAGCGCCAAGACCGTTGGAGGCGTCGAGCAGCTCGTTCATGAGGCGCTCGGTCATGGTCTTCTCACGACGGGCGCGGGAGTAACCCACGAGCCAGCGGAGGGCCAGGGTCGACTGGCGACCCGGCTTGACCTCGACGGGGACCTGGTAGGTCGCGCCACCGACACGGCGGGACTTGACCTCGAGGGACGGCTTGACGTTCTCCAGCGCGCGCTTCAGCGTGATGACCGGGTCGTTGCCGGTCTTCTCGCGGAGGCCTTCCATGGCGCCGTAGACGATGCGCTCGGCGGTGGAGCGCTTGCCGTTCAGGAGGATCTTGTTGATGAGCGACGTCACCAGAGGAGATGCGTAGACCGGGTCGATGATGACCGGGCGCTTCGGGGCGGGGCCCTTACGAGGCATTCTTACTTCTCCTTCTTGGCGCCGTAGCGGCTGCGGGCCTGCTTGCGGTTCTTGACAGCCTGGGTGTCAAGCGCACCGCGGATGATCTTGTAACGAACACCCGGCAGGTCCTTCACACGGCCACCACGCACGAGCACGATCGAGTGCTCCTGCAGGTTGTGTCCCTCACCCGGAATGTAAGCGGTGACCTCGATGCCGGAGGTCAGACGCACACGCGCGACCTTACGGAGCGCCGAGTTCGGCTTCTTCGGGGTGGTCGTGAACACACGCGTGCAGACGCCGCGACGCTGGGGCGAGGCCTCGAGCGCGGGAGTCTTTGTCTTCTCGACCTTGTCCTGCCGGCCCTTACGGACCAGCTGCTGGATCGTAGGCACTACTTCTCCGGTTTCTGTGTGCCGTGTAGTGAAGCTAACCTGGAACTTTGCCGACCCACGCGGTCGGGTGTGTCGGACCCTGCACACTTCCACCGAGGTGAGAGGGGCACGGATCGCGGTGTGGTCTTCTCGGCTCACCGCGGGTCTTAAGCGCACGCGGGAGCCCAGGGCACACCCCAGGCACAAGGTCAGAGCGTACCTACCTCACAGAGGTAGGTCAAAACAAATGCCCAGCACGAAAACCCGCCGCGCGCAAGCGGGAGGGGGGCCGTTCGGCCCGGCGGCCCGCCCCGGCGCCCTAAACTGACACCTTGCCCGGGCGCTGGGCGCCCGCGAGTCGATCAGCAGGGAGCAGCACATTGGGGACCGTGGCACCCGAGCCGACCACAGTCGACGCCCGGCCCCCGGCTCCGGACCGCCCGTCGGCCGTCCGCCGGTCCGTCGGCCGGTCCGTCCGCCGCTCGGTCCGCGGATCCGCCCGCCTGCGCGGCCCCCTGCTGGCCTTCCTCGTGACCGTGACCGCCTTCTGCGCGGCCTGGGTGGCGCGCGGCACGTTCCCCTTCGGCAACACCGGGCGGGCCGTCAACGACCAGGCCAACCAGTACGTGCCCTTCCACCGGGCGCTGTGGGACCTGGTCCACGGGCAGGCCGCCGGCGACCTGCTCTTCACCTGGCGCGGCGGATTCGGACAGCAGTTCCTGTCCGACTACCACACCTACCTCGGCAACCCGTTCTCCTGGCTGGCCGTCCTGGTCCCGCGCGCCCACGTCGACCTCGCCGTCTTCGCGGTCACCCCGCTCACGATGGGCACCGCGGCCGCCGTGATGACGGTGTACCTCGGCAAGCTGCACGCCGGCCCGTGGTGGCAGCGCGGCGTGCTCGGCGCGACGTACGGCCTGTGCGGCTGGGCGCTCAGCGACGCCTCGTACATCCCGATGTGGCTCTGGGGCCTGGTCGCCCTCCCGATGCTCGGCATCGCCGTCGAGTGGTGCCTGGAGGGGCGCCGCTGGCCGGGTGCGACCCTGCTGGTCGCGCTCGCCTGGTTCGGGAACTTCTACACCGCGATGATGGCCACGATGGCCGCCTGCGTTCTGCTGGCGATCCGCCTCGCCACCCGCGACACGACGGGCCGGGACCGGCTGCTGGCCCTGTGGCGGGCCGCGACGGCCGCCGGGACCGGGATCCTGCTCACGCTCCCGCTGCTGCTGCCGTCGTTCCTGTCCAGCGGAGCCGCGCAGCCCACCAAGGCCGCCGCCTTCGACCCGGTACGGATCGAGGTCTTCTTCGCGGGCATGCTGCCGGCCACGCACCTGTGGGGCGGCCGCCCCCGGCTCTACGTGGCCTCCCTCGGCCTGATCCTGGCCGGCTCCTTCCTCCTCAACACCGCCGTCGCGCGCCGCACCCGCCTGGTGTGGGCGGTCGCCACCGCGCTGGTCCTCGCCTCCTTCCAGTTCCCGCCCACGCAGTACGTGTGGCACGGGCTGGCGGTGCCGAACGGCAACCCGTACCGCGAGACCTTCGTCTTCAGCGGGATGGTGGTGGTCCTGGCCTGGCTGGCACTGGCCAACCGGCCGCGGCCGCGGCACCTGGCCCTGATGGCCGCCCTGCTGGTCGCCGCCACCTTCGTACTGCGCCGCACCGACGACTTCGGCGGCTGGACCTGGCCGGCGGTGCTCTGCGGCGGGGGCGTCTCGCTGCTGGCCCTGGTCCTGCTGCGGCTGGGCGAGAAGCGCCGCTTCCTGGTCCCGGTGGCCGCCGTGCTGATGATCGGCGTCGTCCTCGCCGAGTCCACCGTGGCCGCGGCCGGCGCCGACGCCCGCCGGGCCCGCGAGCGCTGGGCGAAGCCGGTCGCCACCTCGAACCAGTCGATCGCCCGGCACTTCGACGCCGTCCGCGGCGTCGAGGACTGGCCCGCGTACCGCACCGACTCGGGCGCGCCGCAGACCGCGTACAACGACGCCCTGGCGCTGCGCGCGGAGGGGCCGCAGTACTACAGCAGCTACCTCCCCGAGGCCACCTACCGGGCGCTGGAGCCCCTGGGATACGGCTTCAAGAACGACGGCCGGACCTTCTTCGGCTCCGACAACCCGGTGCTCGACGCGATCTTCTCGATCGGCGCGCGGGTCAGGCCGGGCACCGCCCCGAACAGCTGGACGAGCGAGAGGTTCCCGGCGCCCCCGCTGGTCACCGTCCGCACCGCCCCGTACGCCTCCCCCAACCCGGCCGGCAGCGTCTACGCCCGCCAGGAGACCGTCCTGGGCGCCACGGTCTACGAGGTCCCGCAGGTCACCCGCGGCGGCGACCCCGAGGTCCAGACGTACGCGGCCCGGTGCCGGCCCGGCTCCGAGGCCTACTGGTACTCCCCCGCCCTCTACGGCACCCTCCGCGCCGGCGACACCGAGAAGCCGCTGGAGGACGAGATGACGGGGGTGACCCCGCTCGGCGCCGTCCCCGCCTCCGGCAAGGTCGACGTCACCGTGCGGACCCGTACGAAGGGCGCCGACGCGGGCGCCCACCCGCTGGGCTGCCTGGACCGGACGGCCCTCGGCTCTGCCGTCGACCGCCTGAAGGCCACCGGCGCCACCGCGGTCGAGGTCGGCGGTCACTCGATCGAGGCCACCGTCCCCGCGAACACCCGGGGCACCGCGGTCATCGCCACCACCGCCGTCCCCGGCTGGAGCTGCTCGGCCCCCGTCAGGCCCTTCCACGGCCTCCTGGCCGTGGACCTCCCCCCGGGCACGGACAAGGTCTCCTGCACCTTCACCCCGAAGGGCCTCACCCCGGGCCTGGCAGCCGCCGCCCTGGCCCTCCTGACCCTCCTGGCGGTCCCGGCAGCCACCCGCTTCCGACGCCGGCGCTGACCCGCCGTCGCGCCCCCGGGGGACACCCCGGGGGACGCGGGCACGAAGAAGCCCCCCGCCACTCCTCTCGGAGCAGCGGGGGGCTTCTTCTTACGAGTTCTCAGCCGTTGTACGGGCCGTAGTCGTAGTCCTCCAGCGGGACGGCCTGGCCGGAGCCGGTGCCGAAGGGCGAGTAGTCGATGTCGTCGTAGCCGACGGCCGAGTACATCGCGGCCTTCGCCTCCTCGGTGGGCTCCACCCGGATGTTGCGGTAGCGGGCGAGGCCCGTACCGGCCGGGATGAGCTTACCGATGATGACGTTCTCCTTGAGGCCGATCAGGGAGTCGGACTTGGCGTTGATCGCCGCGTCCGTCAGGACCCTGGTCGTCTCCTGGAAGGACGCCGCCGACAGCCACGACTCGGTCGCGAGCGAGGCCTTGGTGATACCCATCAGCTGCGGACGGCCGGAGGCGGGGTGACCGCCCTCGGTGACCACGCGACGGTTCTCGGTCTCGAACTTCGACCGCTCGACCAGCTCGCCCGGCAGAAGCTCCGCGTCGCCGGACTCGATGATCGTCACGCGGCGCAGCATCTGCCGGATGATGATCTCGATGTGCTTGTCGTGGATCGACACGCCCTGCGAGTTGTAGACCTTCTGGACTTCGCCGACCAGGTGGACCTGGACGGCACGCTGGCCGAGGATGCGCAGCACGTCGTGCGGGTTGGTGGCACCCATGGTGAGCTTCTGGCCCACCTCGACGTGGTCGCCCTCGTGCACGATGACCTTGGCGCGCTTCGAGATCGGGAACGCCGTCTCGTCGCTGCCGTCGTCGGGCGTGATGACGATCTTCTTCGTCTTCTCGGTCTCCTCGATCCGCACGCGGCCGGCGGCCTCGGAGATCGGGGCGACACCCTTCGGGGTACGGGCCTCGAAGAGCTCGACGACACGCGGCAGACCCTGCGTGATGTCGTCACCGGCCACACCACCGGTGTGGAAGGTACGCATCGTCAGCTGGGTACCGGGCTCACCGATGGACTGGGCGGCGATGATGCCGACCGCCTCACCGATGTCGACCAGCTTGCCGGTGGCGAGGGAGCGTCCGTAGCAGAAGGCACAGGTGCCGACCGCGGACTCACAGGTCAGGACCGAGCGGGTCTTGACCTCCTCGACGCCGTTGGCGACCAGGGCGTCGATGAGCACGTCACCGAGGTCGACGTTGGCCGGCGCGATGACCTTGCCGTCGATGACGACGTCCTCGGCCAGCATGCGGGCGTAGATCGAGGTCTCGACGTCGTCGGCCTTGCGCAGCACGCCGTCCTCGCCGCGAACGGCGATCTTCAGCTTCAGACCGCGCTCGGTGCCACAGTCCTCCTCGCGGATGATCACGTCCTGCGAGACGTCCACCAGACGACGGGTCAGGTAACCCGAGTCGGCGGTACGCAGGGCGGTGTCCGCCAGACCCTTACGGGCACCGTGCGTGGAGATGAAGTACTCCAGAACGGTGAGGCCCTCACGGAAGGACGCCTTGATCGGACGCGGGATGGTCTCGTTCTTCGCGTTCGACACCAGACCACGCATACCGGCGATCTGTCGCATCTGCATCATGTTTCCTCGGGCACCCGAGTCAACCATCATGAAGATGGGGTTCGTCTTGGGGAAGTTCGCGTTCATCGCCTCGGCAACCTCGTTGGTCGCCTTGGTCCAGATCGCGATGAGCTCCTGCGTGCGCTCGTCCTTGGTGATCAGACCGCGCTCGTACTGCTTCTGGACCTTCTCGTCCTGCGCCTCGTAGCCCGCGACGATGGCCTTCTTGGCCTCGGGTACGACGACGTCGGAGATGGCCACGGTGACGCCCGAACGGGTCGCCCAGTGGAAGCCGGCCGCCTTCAGGTTGTCGAGCGTCGCCGCCACGATGACCTTGGGGTAGCGCTCCGCCAGGTCGTTGACGATCTCGGAGAGCTGCTTCTTGCCCACCGAGTAGTCGACGAACGGGTAGTCCTCGGGCAGCAGCTCGTTGAAGAGCGCGCGGCCCAGGGTGGTGCGCAGGCGGAAGCTGTCGCCCGGCTGGAACTCCTGCTCGCCCTCTTCGGCGACCGGCGGCACCCAGCCACGCGGCGGGATGGTGCCCACCGGGAAGCGGATGTCGACGGACGACTGCAGCGCGAGCTCGCCGGCGTCGAACGCCATGGTCGCCTCGGCCGTCGAGCCGAACGCGCGGCCCTCGCCCTTGGTGTCACGGAGCTCACCGTCGGTGGTCAGGAAGAACAGACCGAGGACCATGTCCTGGGTCGGCATCGTGACCGGACGGCCGTCGGCCGGCTTGAGGATGTTGTTCGAGGACAGCATCAGGATGCGGGCCTCGGCCTGCGCCTCCGCGGAGAGCGGCAGGTGCACGGCCATCTGGTCACCGTCGAAGTCCGCGTTGAACGCGGTGCAGACGAGCGGGTGGATCTGGATGGCCTTGCCTTCGACCAGCTGGGGCTCGAAGGCCTGGATGCCGAGGCGGTGCAGCGTGGGCGCACGGTTCAGCAGGACCGGGTGCTCGGCGATGACCTCTTCGAGCACGTCGTACACGACCGTGCGGCCGCGCTCGACCATGCGCTTCGCCGACTTGATGTTCTGCGCGTGGTTCAGGTCGACCAGGCGCTTCATCACGAACGGCTTGAAGAGCTCCAGCGCCATGGCCTTGGGCAGGCCGCACTGGTGCAGCTTCAGCTGCGGACCGACGACGATCACGGAACGCGCGGAGTAGTCCACACGCTTACCGAGAAGGTTCTGACGGAATCGACCCTGCTTGCCCTTCAGCATGTCGCTGAGGGACTTCAGCGGACGGTTGCCGGGGCCCGTCACCGGGCGGCCACGACGACCGTTGTCGAAGAGGGCGTCAACGGCCTCCTGGAGCATGCGCTTCTCGTTGTTCACGATGATCTCGGGGGCACCGAGGTCGAGAAGGCGCTTCAGGCGGTTGTTGCGGTTGATCACGCGGCGGTACAGGTCGTTCAGGTCGGAGGTCGCGAAGCGGCCACCGTCCAGCTGCACCATCGGACGCAGGTCCGGCGGGATGACCGGCACGCAGTCGAGCACCATGCCCTTGGGCTTGTTGCTGGTCTGCAGGAACGCGGAGACGACCTTGAGGCGCTTGAGCGCACGGGTCTTCTTCTGGCCCTTGCCGGTACGGATGATCTCGCGGAGGCGCTCGGCCTCCTCCTCGAGGTCGAAGGACTCCAGGCGCTTCTGCAGCGCGGCGGCGCCCATGCAGCCGTCGAAGTACGTGCCGAAGCGGTCACGCAGCTCGCGGTAGAGCAGCTCGTCGCCCTCGAGGTCCTGGACCTTGAGGTTCTTGAAGCGGGCCCACACCTCGTCGAGGCGGTCGATCTCGCGCTGGGCGCGGTCACGGAGCTGCTTCATCTCGCGCTCGGCACCCTCGCGCACCTTGCGGCGCACGTCGGCCTTCGCACCCTCGGCCTCGAGCTCGGCCAGGTCGGACTCGAGCTTCTTGGCACGGCCTTCGAGGTCCGCGTCACGGCGGTTCTCGATCTGCTGGCGCTCGACGGAGACGTGGGCCTCCAGCGACGGCAGGTCGCGCTGGCGACGCTCGTCGTCGACGAACGTGATCATGTACGCGGCGAAGTAGATGACCTTCTCGAGGTCCTTCGGCGCGAGGTCCAGCAGGTAGCCCAGGCGCGACGGGACGCCCTTGAAGTACCAGATGTGGGTAACGGGAGCGGCAAGCTCGATGTGGCCCATGCGCTCACGGCGCACCTTGGCGCGCGTGACCTCGACGCCACAGCGCTCACAGATGATGCCCTTGAAGCGGACACGCTTGTACTTGCCGCAGTAGCACTCCCAGTCCCGGGTCGGACCGAAGATCTTCTCGCAGAAGAGTCCGTCCTTCTCGGGCTTCAGGGTGCGGTAGTTGATGGTCTCCGGCTTCTTGACCTCGCCGTGCGACCAGGTTCGGATGTCGTCCGCGGTGGCAAGGCCGATCCGCAGCTCGTCGAAGAAGTTGACGTCGAGCACTGTGCGTCAATCCCTCTTTCGGGGTCGTGTCTCTTGATCAGTGGTCTGAACGGTCCCGGGGATGACGGGGGGCTCTGTTCGTGAGCCCCCCGTCAGGCCCGTCAGACCTCTTCGACGCTGCTCGGCTCGCGCCGGGACAGGTCGATACCGAGCTCCTCCGCCGCGCGGAAGACGTCCTCGTCGGTGTCGCGCATCTCGATGGACATGCCGTCCGAGGACAGCACCTCCACGTTGAGGCAGAGCGACTGCATTTCCTTGATGAGCACCTTGAAGGACTCGGGAATGCCCGGCTCGGGGATGTTCTCGCCCTTGACGATGGCCTCGTAGACCTTCACGCGGCCGGTGACGTCGTCGGACTTGATGGTCAGCAGCTCCTGGAGGGCGTAGGCCGCGCCGTAAGCCTCGAGCGCCCACACCTCCATCTCACCGAATCGCTGGCCACCGAACTGTGCCTTACCACCCAGCGGCTGCTGCGTGATCATCGAGTACGGACCGGTCGAACGGGCGTGGAGCTTGTCGTCGACCAGGTGGTGGAGCTTGAGGATGTACATGTACCCGACCGAGATCGGGTCCGGGAACGGCTCGCCGGAGCGGCCGTCGAACAGGCGCGCCTTGCCGGACGGGAGGACCAGGCGGTCACCGTCGCGGTTCGGGATGGTGTGCTCGAACAGGCCGGCGAGTTCGTCCTCGCGGGCGCCGTCGAACACGGGGGTGGCGACGTTGGTGCCGGGCTCGACGCGGTCGGCGCCGATGGCCTTCAGTCGCTCGGCCCACTCCTCACCCAGACCGGAGACGTCCCAGCCGCGGCTGGCGAGCCAGCCGAGGTGGATCTCCAGGACCTGTCCCGGGTTCATTCGGGACGGGACACCCAGCGGGTTCAGGATGATGTCGACCGGGGTGCCGTCCTCGAGGAACGGCATGTCCTCGATCGGGAGGATCTTGGAGATGACACCCTTGTTGCCGTGACGGCCGGCGAGCTTGTCACCGTCGGTGATCTTGCGCTTCTGGGCGACGTAGACGCGGACCAGCTGGTTCACGCCCGGGGGAAGCTCGTCGCCCTCCTCGCGGTCGAAGACGCGGACACCGATGACCTTGCCGATCTCACCGTGGGGGACCTTGAGCGAGGTGTCACGCACCTCGCGGGCCTTCTCACCGAAGATCGCGCGGAGCAGACGCTCCTCCGGGGTCAGCTCGGTCTCACCCTTGGGCGTGACCTTGCCGACCAGGATGTCGCCGGCGACGACGTCCGCACCGATGCGGATGATGCCGCGCTCGTCGAGGTCCGCGAGGACCTCCTCGGAGACGTTCGGGATGTCCCGGGTGATCTCCTCGGGGCCGAGCTTGGTGTCACGGGCGTCGACCTCGTGCTCCTCGATGTGGATCGAGGAGAGGACGTCGTCCTGCACGAGGCGCTGCGACAGGATGATCGCGTCCTCGTAGTTGTGACCTTCCCAGGGCATGAACGCGACGAGCAGGTTCTTGCCGAGGGCCATCTCGCCCTCTTCGGTCGCGGGACCGTCGGCGAGGACCTGGGACTCGACGATCCGGTCACCCTCGTTGACGATGACCTTCTGGTTGACCGAGGTGCCCTGGTTCGAGCGGGAGAACTTGGCGACGCGGTACGTGGTGTACGTGCCGTCGTCGTTGGCGACGGTGATGTAGTCGGCCGAGACCTCCTGGACGACACCGTCCTTCTCCGCACGGATCGAGTCACCGGCGTCGACCGCACAGCGGTACTCCATGCCGGTGCCGACGAGCGGGGCCTCCGCCTTGATGAGCGGAACGGCCTGGCGCATCATGTTCGCGCCCATGAGGGCACGGTTGGCGTCGTCGTGCTCCAGGAAGGGGATCATCGCGGTCGCGACGGACACCATCTGGCGCGGGGAGACGTCCATGTAGTCGACGTCGCCGCCGGCGATGTAGTCGATCTCGCCGCCACGACGGCGGACCAGGACGCGGTTCTCGGTGAAGCGCATGTCCTCGGACAGGGCCGCGTTGGCCTGCGCGATGACGAAGCGGTCTTCCTCGTCGGCCGTCAGGTAGTCGACCTCGTCGGTGACGACGCCGTCGATGACCTTGCGGTACGGGGTCTCGACGAAACCGAACGCGTTGACGCGGCCGTAGGACGCGAGCGAGCCGATCAGACCGATGTTCGGGCCTTCGGGGGTCTCGATCGGGCACATGCGGCCGTAGTGCGACGGGTGGACGTCACGGACCTCGAAGCCGGCCCGCTCACGGGACAGACCGCCGGGGCCCAGCGCCGACAGGCGGCGCTTGTGGGTCAGGCCCGAGAGCGGGTTGTTCTGGTCCATGAACTGCGACAGCTGGCTGGTGCCGAAGAACTCCTTGATGGAGGCGACGACCGGCCGGATGTTGATCAGGGTCTGCGGCGTGATCGCCTCGACGTCCTGGGTGGTCATGCGCTCGCGCACGACGCGCTCCATACGAGCCAGACCCGTGCGGACCTGGTTCTGGATGAGCTCGCCGACGTTGCGCAGACGACGGTTGCCGAAGTGGTCGATGTCGTCGGTCTCGACCACGATCGAACGGCCGGACTCGCCGATCGTCTCGGTCTCGCCGGCGTGCAGCTTGACCAGGTACTTGATCGTGGCGATGACGTCGTCGGTGGTGAGCACACCGGCGTCGAGCGGCTCGTCGGCGCCGAGCTTCTTGTTCACCTTGTAGCGGCCGACCTTGGCGAGGTCGTAGCGCTTGGGGTTGAAGTAGAGGTTCTCGAGCAGCGTCTGAGCGGCCTCGCGGGTCGGCGGCTCGCCCGGGCGCAGCTTGCGGTAGATGTCGAGCAGCGCGTCGTCCTGACCCTGGGTGTGGTCCTTCTCCAGGGTGGCGCGCATGGACTCGTACTCGCCGAACTCCTCGAGGATCTGCTCGGTGGTCCAGCCGAGAGCCTTCAGGAGGACGGTGACGGACTGCTTGCGCTTGCGGTCGATGCGGACGCCGACCATGTCGCGCTTGTCGATCTCCATCTCCAGCCAGGCACCCCGGGACGGGATGATCTTGGCGGAGAAGATGTCCTTGTCGGACGTCTTGTCGATGGAGGAGTCGAAGTAGACACCAGGGGAACGGACAAGCTGCGACACGACGACACGCTCGGTGCCGTTGATGACGAAGGTGCCCTTGTTGGTCATGAGCGGGAAGTCGCCCATGAAGACCGTCTGAGACTTGATCTCTCCGGTCTCGTTGTTCGTGAACTCGGCCGTGACGAACAGCGGAGCCGCGTACGTGAAGTCGCGCTCCTTGCACTCGTCGACGGAGTTCTTCGCCGGCTCGAAACGGTGGTCGCGGAAGGTCAGCGACATCGACCCGGAGAAGTCCTCGATCGGCGAGATCTCCTCGAAGATCTCTTCCAGACCGGACTTGGTGGGGACGTCCTGTCCACTCTCAAGCGCCGACTCGACGCGAGACTTCCAGGCGGCATTGCCGAGCAGCCAGTCAAAGCTCTCGGTCTGCAGCGCCAGGAGGTTCGGAACCTCGAGGGGCTCCTTGATCTTTGCAAAGGAGATGCGCAGCGGGGCGGTGCTGGCACCGTTGTTCGTATTGGTCGAGGCGTTGCGCGAGGCGGCCAAGAGGGGGTCCTTCCGAGGGCTCGGACTCACTACGCGCGTACCGGTCCCAGCAGACACAGAAGACAGGCCCCCCGATTCCGGCCCAAAAGGCCAGGTCAGGGCAGATCAATCAAGTGTGCTCAAGCGTGGGCATGTCCCTGGCGACGGGCAGGGGACAGCTAACAGGCAGCGCAAAGGGTCAGTGTAGCCACTCGGCTCACTGATGTCCAGACCAGGTTTCCGGAAACCGGCAACAGGCCTTCCCCATGTCGTTCAAACTGCGTCCAACGCTGCGGCGCCCCGCACACAGAGCGCGTATCAGTACTGCCCTCTTCGTAGTCGATCCATGCCTCGGATCTCGGATCGAGGCGGTCGACCTCTCGACGGGTCTGAGAATGCTGCGCCGCGTCCCGTTCGTCAAGGCCCCCTGCTCCGAGCGGATCATCTTCGGACCCTGCGTCGGGGCAACGATGATCACCCTACTCCCCAACGAGACCAGGGCAAGTCAGGCACTGCGGGTACGCCAAAGGGCGACCACCCTTACGGGTGATCGCCCTTGGTTGAGGCCTCAGGAGGGCCTCAGAGGTGTTACTTGACCTCGACGGCCGCACCGGCGCCCTTGAGGGCCTCGGCGGCCTTCTCGGCGGCGTCCTTGGCGACCTTCTCGAGGACCGGCTTCGGAGCGCCGTCCACGAGGTCCTTGGCCTCCTTCAGACCCAGGGAGGTCAGCTCGCGCACGACCTTGATGACCTGGATCTTCTTGTCGCCGGCACCGGTGAGGATGACGTCGAACTCGTCCTTCTCCTCCTCGGCCTCGACAGCGGCACCCGGGCCGGCCGGGCCGGCAACGGCGACGGCCGCGGCGGCGGTGACGTCGAACTTCTCCTCGAAGGCCTTCACGAACTCGGAGAGCTCGATGAGGGTCATCTCCTCGAACTGGGCGAGGAGGTCGTCCTGAGAGAGCTTCGCCATGATGGGCGATCCTTCCACTAATTCGGCAGGTGCCGATGTGTCTATAGAGGCGGGCGTAACGGCCCGCTACGACCCGCGCACTAGGCGGCGCGGATCAATGCGCGAGCCGAATTACTCGGCACCGCCCTGCTCGGCGAGCTTGACGCGAAGCGCTTCCGCGGTGCGGACGAACTTCGACGGCAGCGCCTGGAAGAGCGAGGCAGCCTGGGACTGCTTGCCCTTGAACGCGCCGGCCAGCTTGCTGAGCAGAACCTCGCGGGACTCGAGGTCCGCAAGCTTCTTGATGTCATCGGCGGAGAGCGCCTTACCATCAAGGACACCCGCCTTGATGATCAGGTTGGGGTTGTCCTTGGCGAAGTCACGCAGGCTCTTCGCCGACTCCACCGGGTCACCGGTGATGAAGGCGACCGCGGTCGGACCAGCGAAGTGCTCGTCCAGCGCGGTGATCCCGGCCTGGTTGGCCGCAATCTTGGTCAGCGTGTTCTTCACCACGGCGTACTGGGCGTTCTCACCAAGGGAGCGACGCAGCGTCTTGAGCTGCGCGACGGTGAGACCCCGGTACTCGGTCAGCACGGCGGCGTTGGAGCTCTGGAACGCGTCCTTGAGCTCGGCCACCGATGCAGCCTTGTTGGGCGTCGGCATGGTGCGTTCGCCTCCTTCCGGGTGATGAGGACCGCTCAGAAGGGGCTGAAAAACGAAACGCCCCGGCGCAGGCGCCAGGGCGTGGCTCAACCGGAACGAATTCCGGGAACCTTCCACAGTCACCTGCGCGGGTCGTCCGCATTCAGCGGATCCTTCGGCCACCGCCCCCTTGCGGGCACGGCAACGACCAGCGGTCTTTGGCTTCCGGGGAAGACTACGTGAAGGGTTCCGGTCGAGGCAAATCGGTCAGCCGCCGGGCGGCGGACCGGTCAGCTGCGAAGGCCGGGCAGCCCTGCGTCCCGCAGTGTCTTGTCGGCCTCCTCCAGGCTCTTGTCGGCCGCGTCCAGGTCCTTGTCGACCTGTTCGAGGTCGGCGTCGACGCCCTTCATCACGGCGTCGAAGGTGACGACCTGATCGGCCGGCGGCGGCTGGACGGCGGCGGGCTTGCCGAATTCGGAGAACTTCGCCGTGGTCTTCGACGTGCCCTTGCCGTCCGTGCTGGAGCTGTCGACGCGGACCGGGTAGCCGTCCTTGCCGATCCACAGGTCGATCTCGAAGGCGGTGATGTGCTTCACGGACTCGCGCAGGTACTGGCGGTTCTTCTCTTCCATGACCTTGGTGGTCTCGTCCGCCGTGACCAGGTCCGCGTTGGTGAAGCTGCCCTTGTAGTGCTGGGCGTCGATGCCGTCGGCCGCCTCGGCCCCGACGTGCGTGAGCTTCTTCTGGCCGAGCAGCATGGCCAGGTACTCGGCCGGGTCCTCGTTCAGCCGCACCCCCGGCTTGCCGTCCTTGGCCAGGTCCATCTGCATCCAGGTCTTGCCCTTGAGGGGCTTGTCCAGCTGGGTGTAGACGGTGTCGCCCATCATGATCGAGCGGGTGTCGGGCTCGCCGCCGCCCTCCTTGAGGATCACGTCGTGGCTGGACGGGTACCAGCCCTTCGTGCCGGACTGGCCGCTGGTCTTGCCGTCGGTCCCGACGGTGGACACCTCGGCCTTGGCGAACTTGGCGGCCACCGTCTTCAGGTAGGACGCCTTCACCGCCTCCACGGGGTCGTGGGCCTTGGCGTCGGCCCCCTTGCCCCCGCCCGCCCCGTCGGCCCCGGCGCCGCAGGCCGTGAGGCCGCCCACGAGAAGTGCGGTGCCGGCGATCGCCACCCCGGCCCGGGTCCGGACAGCCTTGTTCATCTGGTTCTCCCCCATACGTGCATCTACGTTCTGACCTGCGTGTCGCCGAAGGGCGCGGAAGGGGTCAGGCTCCCGCGCCGCCCTGGCCGCCCAGCTCCTTGAGCATGCCGAAGAGGTCGAAGGTCTCGCTCGCCGGCGGTGCCTGGACGGTGGCCGCGGACCCGTAGTCCGAGTAGTAGGCGTCCACGTTCACGGCACCCTGCGGCATCCCCATGGCGACCTTCATGTGGACCGGGTAGCCGTCCTTGTTCACCCAGACGTCCATGTCGTAGCCCTTGATGCCGGCCTTCTTCATGGCGTCGACCAGCTTGGCCCGCTCGTCCGCGGTCAGCGCGTCGGCCTTCTGGTTGGCGGCCAGCATCTCCTCGAAGCTCAGGGTGCCCTTGTAGTGCTCGGTGTCCGTCCCCTCGACCTTCTCGGCACCTACGTGCTTCACGTTCGGCGAGGCGAGCAGCAGGGCGAGCTGCTTGGCCGGGTCCTGGCTCTGGTCCATGCCGCCCATGCCGCTGAGCTTCTTCATGGCCTCGGCGTCGCCGGAGGCCTGGGCCGCGGCGGCGAGGTCCAGCTTCATCCAGCGCTTGCCCTCGGTGCCCGCGGACAGGGGCGAGTCGGCGGGCATCTCCATGAACATGACGTCGTTCGCCATGATCATGCGCATGGACTCGGCGCCCGCCCCGCTGAGCGCGCCGCCCTTCATGGTGATGTCCATGACGGTCGGGTCCCAGCCCTGGACGCCCGTCATCTCCATCGTGCCGCCACCGGCGCCGGCGCCGAGCGAGGCGGGCATCGACATCGTCATGCGGACCTTGGCCGACTTGGCGGCGGAGGTCTTCTTGTACGCCGCCGTGAGCGCCTCGGTGGCGCTGCCGCCGGCCGCGGGACTGCTCGGCTGCGCGGACGCCGCGGGGGCGGCCGCCTTGCCGGCGTCGTCCTTCTTGCCGTTCTCGCACGCCGTGGCGCCGCCCACGAGCAGCACGGCCGCCAGTGCGGCGCCGAGGGTCTTCTTCCGGTACGTCTTGGTCTGGTTCGACACTGAGGTCCCCCACCCCTTGCTTGATCGGTTCTGCAGGGCGAGCCTACGTTCCCCCCTCGCCGCACCGCGCGCCGATATGGCCGTGGCCGGGGGATGTGTGGCCTTTGACACGGGAACGGGCCCCCCGCCACCCGTGAAGGGGGCGAGGGGCCCGTGGAGCCGCTCGGTGAGCCGTCAGGCTCGGCCAAGTCAGACGGCAGCCGGGTCTTCCTCGACGAGGAGGTTCCGGGTGCGGTTCGGGTCCAGCTGGATGCCGGGGCCCATGGTGGTGCTGAGGGCGGCCTTCTTCAGGTAGCGGCCCTTGGCGGCGGACGGCTTCAGACGAAGGATCTCGTCCAGGGCCGCGCCGTAGTTCTCGACGAGCTGGTCGTCGGAGAAGGAGACCTTGCCGATGATGAAGTGCAGGTTCGAGTGCTTGTCGACGCGGAACTCGATCTTGCCACCCTTGATCTCGGTGACAGCCTTCGCGACGTCCATCGTGACGGTGCCGGTCTTCGGGTTCGGCATGAGGCCACGGGGACCGAGCACGCGGCCGAGGCGGCCGACCTTGCCCATGAGGTCCGGGGTGGCGACAACGGCGTCGAACTCGTTGAGGCGGTTGCCCTTGGCGATCTCGTTGATCAGCTCGTCGTCGCCGACGATGTCGGCGCCGGCGGCTTCCGCGGCCGCAGCACGGTCACCGGTCGCGAAGACCAGGACCCGGGCGGTCTTGCCGGTGCCGTGCGGGAGGTTCACGGTGCCGCGGACCATCTGGTCGGCCTTGCGCGGGTCGACACCCAGGCGGAAGGCGATCTCGACGGTGCTGTCGAACTTGGTGGAGGAGGTCTCCTTGGCGAGACGGACGGCCTCGAGCGGGGCGTAGAGCTTCTCCCGGTCGATCTTGGCGTCCGCAGCGCGGAGAGTCTTGCTGCGCTTCACTTCTGCTCCTGTGTTGTGGCTTCAGGCATGGAGTCGTGGTGCGGACCAGCGCTTGGTCCTACCACTGATGGTGCGAGGGGGTGGCTGGATCAGCCTTCGACGGTGACGCCCATCGAACGCGCGGTGCCGGCGATGATCTTGACGGCCGCGTCGATGTCGTTGGCGTTCAGGTCGGGCATCTTCAGCTCGGCGATCTCCTTGACCTGGGCAGCCGTGAGCTTGGCGACCTTGGTCTTGTGGGGCTCGCCGGAGCCCTTCTCGATGCCCGCGTGCTTCAGGATGAGGCGCGCGGCCGGCGGAGTCTTGGTGATGAAGGTGAAGGTGCGGTCCTCGTAGACCGTGATCTCCACCGGCACGACCATGCCACGCTGCGACTCGGTCGCGGCGTTGTAGGCCTTGCAGAACTCCATGATGTTGACGCCGTGCTGACCGAGCGCGGGGCCGACCGGCGGAGCCGGGTTGGCCGCACCGGCCTTGATCTGGAGCTTGATAAGCCCCGTGACCTTCTTCTTCTTGGGAGGCATTGCTCTCTCCGGGTCCTAGTGAGAGTTTTCAGCCGCCGATCCGGTCATCCGGATGGAGGCATACCGCACCACGATAACGGGTATCAGTGCGGGGCTAAAAACCGAGCAGGTCAGACCACCCTTGAGGGGTGGCCTGACCTGTCCGGAAGCTGTGGCTCAGAAGCCGTGACCCACGCGGAGTGGATCAGTTCTTCTGGATCTGGTCGAAGCTGAGCTCGACCGGGGTCTCGCGACCGAAGATCTCGACGAGGCCCTTGACCTTCTTCGAGTCGGGGTTGATCTCGTTGATGGTCGCCTGGAGCGTGGCGAACGGGCCGTCGGTGACGGTGACCGAGTCGCCGACCTCGAAGTCCAGGACCTCGATGGTGCGCTTGACGGCGGGCGCGGGCAGACCGGCCTCTTCCGCGGCGGCCTTGGCCGCCTTCTCCTGCGCCTCCGGGGCGAGCATCTTGACGATCTCGTCCAGGGTCAGCGGGTACGGGTCGTACGCGTTGCCCACGAAGCCGGTGACGCCGGGGGTGTTGCGGACGACGCCCCAGGACTCGTTCGTCAGATCCATGCGGACGAGAACGTAGCCGGGCAGCTTGTTCTGCCGGACGTTCTTGCGCTCGCCGTTCTTGATCTGGACGATCTCTTCCTCGGGCACCTCGGCCTGGTAGATGAACTCCTCGACGTTCAGCGAGACGGCGCGCTGCTCCAGGTTGGCCTTCACGCGCTTCTCGTAGCCGGCGTAGGTGTGGATCACGTACCACTCGCCGGGCAGGAGGCGCAGCTCCTCGCGCAGGGCCTGGATCGGGTCGACCGGCTCGGCGGGCTCGGCCTCTTCGGCCTCCTCCGCGATCTCGGCGTCGTCGGCGGCCTCTTCGAGCTCGGTGTCGGCCTCGACCTCGTCCGCCTCGTCGTCGGAGACGTGCAGCGCGGCCTCCTCGGCGGCTTCACCCGCCTCGACGTCGGCGAGCTCGGCCTCGTCGGGGTCCACAGCGTCTGCCGCCTCGACGATGTCGAGCTCGTCCTCGACGGACTCGACGGAGTCGTGGCTCGCGTTCAGGTTCGGGTCAGACACGGTGGCTGCTTCTTCCTGGAAAAAAGGTGGTGGAACATGCGAAAAGAGGCGGCACCCATCAAGGCGCCGCCCTCCGCGGGGATCAGCCGAAGACGAACTTGATGGCTTCCTGGAACCCATAGTCAATCACGGTCACCAGACCGATCATGATGACCACGAAGACAATCACCACGGTGGTGTACGTCGTGAGCTGGTTGCGAGTGGGCCAGACAACCTTGCGGAGTTCCGCGACAATCTGGCGGTAGAAAAGCGCGAGACGGCCCAGAGGACCCTTCTTGCCGCGCTTGCCGCCCTTGCGGGCCTTCTTCTCGCGCGTCTCGTCCTCGGCGTCAGGCATGTCGATGGAGCCCAGGGCGTCCGTCACGTCTCTCACCTGAATCCGGGTCGTGGCCGTACCGCGCCCGGTTGCGCCGCACGGCGTTGCATCTAAGTACGTACCTGCGCACACACATCCGAGAAGGAGTGTGGAGCAGGGCCGGAGGGACTCGAACCCCCAACCGCTGGTTTTGGAGACCAGTGCTCTACCAATTGAGCTACGACCCTTTGCGTCCCCCAACCTACCGCATCCGGGCGAGTGCACGGAGTGCTCACGCTTTGCAGCGGCTGGCGAGGTCCAACGACAGGTGAGTGTACGTGAACTGGACCGTGACGTCGAACAGCACCCGGCCTGACATGCTCCAGTCCGTTGACTGAAACGGTGTGCGGCGCCTCTTCGCGGTCTGGGACGATTGCCCGTATGACCTCTGCAACGCCTTCCTCCGAGCGCCGGGTGTCCGCCCGTATCGGCGCCATTTCCGAGTCCGCCACCCTCGCCGTGGACGCCAAGGCCAAGGCCCTCAAGGCCGCCGGACGCCCGGTGATCGGCTTCGGCGCGGGCGAGCCCGACTTCCCGACCCCGGACTACATCGTCGAGGCCGCGGTCGAGGCCTGCCGAAACCCCAAGTACCACCGCTACACGCCGGCCGGCGGTCTGCCGGAGCTGAAGGCCGCCATCGCCGCCAAGACGCTGCGCGACTCCGGTTACGAGGTCGAGGCGTCGCAGGTCCTGGTGACCAACGGCGGCAAGCAGGCGATCTACGAGGCCTTCGCGGCCGTCCTGGACCCGGGTGACGAGGTCATCGTCCCGGCTCCGTACTGGACCACCTACCCGGAGTCGATCCGTCTCGCCGGCGGTGTCCCGGTCGAGGTCGTCGCCGACGAGACCACCGGCTACCGGGTCTCGGTCGACCAGCTGGAGGCCGCGCGCACCGAGCGCACGAAGGTCGTCCTGTTCGTCTCCCCGTCCAACCCGACCGGTTCGGTCTACAGCGAGGCCGACGCGAAGGCGATCGGCGAGTGGGCCGCCGAGCACGGCCTGTGGGTGCTGACGGACGAGATCTACGAGCACCTGGTCTACGGCGACGCGAAGTTCACCTCGCTGCCGGTCCTGGTCCCGGCCCTGCGCGACAAGTGCATCATCGTGAACGGCGTCGCCAAGACGTACGCGATGACCGGCTGGCGCGTGGGCTGGGTCATCGCCCCGCAGGACGTCATCAAGGCGGCGACGAACCTGCAGTCGCACGCCACCTCCAACGTCTCCAACGTGGCCCAGGTCGCCGCGCTGGCCGCCGTCTCGGGCAACCTGGACGCGGTCGCCGAGATGCGCAAGGCCTTCGACCGCCGCCGCCAGACGATGGTCAGGATGCTGAACGAGATCGACGGCGTCTTCTGCCCGACCCCCGAGGGCGCGTTCTACGCGTACCCGTCGGTCAAGGAGCTCCTCGGCAAGGAGATCCGCGGCAAGCGCCCGCAGACCTCCGTCGAGCTGGCCGCCCTGATCCTGGACGAGGCCGAGGTCGCGGTCGTCCCGGGCGAGGCCTTCGGCACCCCGGGCTACCTGCGCCTCTCGTACGCCCTGGGCGACGAGGACCTGGTCGAGGGCGTGTCCCGCATCCAGAAGCTCCTGGCCGAGGCCAAGGCCTGACGCGGCCCGCAGCCATGACCTGAGCGGCGGCACCCCTGAGGGTGCCGCCGCTTTTTCGGCCCCGCCGGCGTGTGAGGCGCGGGGTCCGGGCAGCGCCCGGCAGGCCCCGGCGCAGCGGATCCGCACCCGCTCACGCGTTCGCGCAAGCCCCCGATCGGTAAAACCCCCTCCCGCCGAGCGCAGCGGTACGGCAGGATCACCAGATGGAGCACGCACGCGATCTCACGCTTCTGCCGAAGGCCCACCTCCACCTGCACTTCACCGGGTCGATGCGACCATCGACCCTCCTGGAGCTCGCCGACAAGTACGGCGTGCGGCTGCCCGACGCCCTGACCGCCGGGGAACCTCCCAAGCTGCGCGCCACCGACGAGCGCGGCTGGTTCCGCTTCCAGCGGCTCTACGACGCCGCCCGTTCCTGCCTGCGCGAGCCGGAGGACATCCGGCGCCTGGTCCGCGAGGCCGCCGAGGAGGACGTCCGGGACGGCAGCGGCTGGCTGGAGATCCAGGTGGATCCGACCTCCTACGCCCCGCTGCTCGGCGGGATGATCCCGGCCGTCGAGATCATCCTCGACGCCGTCGACGCCGCCTCCCGCGAGACCGGCCTCGGCATGCGGGTCCTGATCGCCGCCAACCGCATGAAGCACCCCCTCGACGCCCGGACCCTGGCCCGCCTCGCCGTGCGCTACGCCGACCGCGGCGTCGTCGGTTTCGGCCTCTCCAACGACGAGCGCCGCGGCATGGCCCGCGACTTCGACCGGGCCTTCGCGATCGCCCGCGACGGCGGCCTCCTGGCGGCCCCGCACGGCGGCGAGCTGACCGGCCCGTCCTCGGTCCGCGACTGCCTCGACGACCTGCACGCCGCCCGGATCGGGCACGGCGTACGGGCCGCGGAGGACCCCCGGCTGCTGAAGCGGCTCGCGGACCGGCAGATCACCTGCGAGGTCTGCCCCGCTTCGAACGTCGCCCTCGGCGTGTACGAGCGGCCCGAGGACGTCCCGCTGCGCACGCTGTTCGAGGCCGGGGTGCCGATGGCGCTGGGCGCGGACGACCCGTTGCTGTTCGGGTCCCGGCTGGCGGCGCAGTACGAGATCGCCCGCCGCCACCACGGCTTCACGGACGCGGAGCTCGCCGAGCTGGCCCGCCAGTCGGTGCGCGGCAGCGCCGCGCCGGACGGGGTGCAGGCCAAGCTGCTGGCCGGGATCGACCACTGGCTCACCGGGTGAGCCGCAGGTCCCCCTCGTAGCAGTCGGCGCGCACCCGGCGGCCGTCCGGGAAGCCGATCTCCAGGTGGGTGCGGCCCTGTTCGGGCAGCGCGAACTCGGCGACCGAGGAGACGGTCTCGCCCAGGTGCCGCAGGAAGGGGTGGTCGCCGAGGTCCTCGCCGACCTCGATGCGGCCCCACTCCCCCATGTCGTACGGCGCGTGGGGCGGGGCGGACTCGACGATGAGGCACTGGTCGGACCCGGTGGTGATCCGGATGGAGTCGCCGACGCTGTCGATCAGCCAGACGTCGAGGGGGGACTCGGAGCGTTCGCCGTCACTGACGTGCCAGGACGCGACGACCCTGCTGAGCGTGCGACCCACGAGCCGAGTGGGGTCCGTACCGGCCCCGTGACGGGGACAGAGCATGGGCGGCCGGGGCTCCTCAGATGCTGACGCCGACCGTCACCGGCTCGTTGACGAGGGTGACGCCGAAGGCCGCGTGGACGCCCGCGACGACCTCGCGGGCCAGGGTGAGGAGGTCCTCGGTGGTGGCCTCGCCGCGGTTGGTGAGGGCGAGGGTGTGCTTGGTGGAGATGCGCGCGGGCCCGGTGCCGTAGCCCTTGGTGAAGCCGGCCTTGTCGATCAGCCAGGCCGCGCTGGTCTTCGTACGGCCCTCGCCGGCGGGGTAGGCGGGCGGGGCGGTGTCGGGGCCGAGGCGGTCCTGGACGCGGGCGAGGAAGGCGGCGTAGGCCTCGTCGGTCAGGATCGGGTTGTGGAAGAAGGAGCCGGCCGACCAGGTGTCGTGGTCGGCGGGGTCGAGGACCATCCCCTTGCCGGCGCGCAGCCGCAGGACGGTCTCGCGGGCGGTGGCGGCGGGGACCCGGTCGCCCGCCCCGACGCCGAGGGCGCGGGCGGTCTCGGGGTACTTGATCGGCGCCGAGAGCCCGCCGGCGTCCTCCAGTGCGAAGCGCACGCGCAGGACGACGTAGCGGTCGGGCTGGTCCTTGAAGGTGCTGTGGCGGTACCGGAAGGCGCACTCGGCGGCGGTCAGCGTGACCGTTTCGCCGGTGGTGCGGTCGTAGGCGACGACCTCGGTGATGGTGTCGCAGACCTCCTGGCCGTACGCCCCGACGTTCTGGATCGGGGTGGCGCCGGCGGAGCCGGGGATGCCGGCGAGGCACTCGATGCCGGCGAGGCCGGCCTCGACGGTGCGGGCGACGGCGTCGCTCCAGTTCTCGCCGGCGGCGAGTTCCAGGGTGGTGCCGTCGAGGGTGAAGCCGGTCGTCGCGATGCGCAGGGCGGTTCCGTCGAAGCCCTGGTCGCCGATGACCAGGTTGCTGCCGCCGCCGATGATCAGGAGCGGGGTGCCGCTCTCGTCCGCGGCGCGCACGGTGGCGACGACCTCGGCGTCGGTGGTCGCGGTGACCAGACGGGCGGCGGGACCACCGAGACGGAAGGTGGTCAGCGGGGCGAGGGGGGCTTCGTGGAGTTCCTGCACGTGGACAAGAGTACGGTCCGTGCCCCTCGCATCCCTGCGGGGCCACGGACCGTCCTCGTTCGTCCCCCGTACCGGCGGGGTCAGCGGTTCGCCTCCTGCTCGGCGAGGCGGCGTTCGGCCTCGGCCCAGGTGAGCGGCAGCTCGGCGGCCGGCACGGTCCAGTAGGTGAAGACGGATTCCTTCATGTACGCGCTCGCGGCGCGGGCGCTGGTGCGGTGGGGCTCGCTGCGGGCGAAGCGGTAGAGGGCGTCGCGGTCCTCCCATGCGGAGAGGGTGAGGAAGGTGCGGCTGAGGACGCGGGCCCGGAGGGCGACGCCGTGGGCGCCGGGGGCCTTGCGCATCTGGCGGATGATGCCGGGCGCTTTGAGGAAGAACCTGAGGGCGCCGGTGAGGGTGGCGGTCTCGAAGCGGGAGGCCATGACGTAGACCTCTGCGCCGGGGTCGGCCGGGGTGGGCGTGGACCAGGGGATGTCGGGCATGACGTGCTCTCCTTGCGCTCCTGGGTACGGATCCGGTCGGTCGTGCGGGGCGGCGGGTACGGGGCTGCGCGCTCGGCGGCCGGGTCAGCCGGCGGCCGGGACCTTCTCCGGGGCGGCGGCGGTCCGGCCCGCGGGGACCGGGGCGGTCTTGGACCTGCGGGGCACCAGGAGGGCCAGCGCGGCGGCGAGGGCGACCGCTGCGGCGCCGATCCACAGGGCGGGGACGGTGCCGTCGGTGAAGGCCTGCGGGGACTCGTATCCGCCCTGGGCGGAGAAGACGGAGGCCAGGACGGCGACACCGAGGGCTCCGCCGAGCTCGCGCAGGGCGTTGTTCGCGCCGGAGGCCCTGCCCTGGTCGGCGGGGCGCACGGTGGACATCAGGACGTTGGCCGCCGGGGCGAAGTAGAGGGCCATGCCGATCCCGCTGAGGACCAGGGGCGGCAGCTGAGCGGCGTAGGAGACGTCCGTGCTGAGGATCGCGGCGAACCAGCCGAGGCCGAGCGCCTGGAACGCCAGCCCGGCGGCGACCACGGGGCGGCCGCCGATGCGGTCGGAGAGGATCCCGGCGAGCGGGGCCACGATCATCGGCATGCCGGTCCAGGGGAGCATGCGCAGGCCCGCTTCGGTGGGCGAGTAGCCGGCGACGCCCTGGAGGAACTGGCTGAGCAGGAAGATCGAGCCGAACATGCCGAGGAACATCAGCAGGCTGGCCAGGTTGATCCCCAGGAAGCCGCGGTCACGGAAGAGCCGCATGGGGAGCATGGGGTTGGCGTGGGTGGCACCGTGGTGGACGAAGCCCGCGACGAGGGCGGAGCCGAGGATCAGGCCGGTGAGGACGGGTGCGCTGGTCCAGCCCTCGGCGTTGGCGTTGACCAGGGCGTAGACGATGCCGAAGAGGCCGCCGCTGATGAGCAGGGTGCCGGGGATGTCGAGGCGGGCGCCCGGGGCGGTGGACTCGGCGAGGCGCAGGCGGGCGAGCGGGATCAGCGCCAGGCCTGTCGGCACGTTGAGCCAGAAGATCCACTGCCAGGAGATGTGCTCGGTGAGGCTGCCGCCGATGAGGGGGCCGCTGGCGACGGCGAGGCCGGTGACGGCGCCGTAGATGCCGAGGGCCATGCCGCGTCGGGCGGCCGGGACGGCGGCGGTGAGGAGGGTCAGGGTGAGCGGCATCATGACGGCGGCTCCGACGCCCTGCACGGCGCGGGCGGCGATGAGCGCGTCGATCCCGGGCGAGAGGGCGGCCGCGGCGGAGGCGCCGGTGAAGACGGCGAGGCCGGCGATGAACAGCCGGCGGCGGCCGAAGCGGTCACCCAGGGCCGCGCCGAACATGAGGAGGACGGCGAAGGTGAGCGTGTAGGCGTTCACCGTCCACTCCAGGTCCTCCAGCCCGCCGCCGAGGTCCTCGCGGATGGCCGGGAGGGCGGTGGTCACGACGAGGTTGTCGAGTGCGGCCATGAAGCTGGCGACGCCGGTGAGGACGAGGGCCCAGACGGCGGGCCCTCGGAGCTTGGTGCCGGAGTCCTGCGTGTGCATGATTCCCCCAGTTGTTAGTTATTGCTGACTAACTTCCGCGGCCATGGAAGAGCGCGCGAGCGGATCGCGCGCGTTCACTTCTCCAGGCGGCCGGTGATGCGCGCCGACGGGTAGAACCCTTCCCAGACCCGGTGGTCGAACGGGAAGCCCATGGCGGCCAGGACGTTGATCAGCATCCCGTAGGCCATGAAGGTCGTGGTCTCGTTCGGGTCCGCCCCCAGCGGCAGGTGGGCGGTGTCCCACAGCTCCATCCAGCCGGCCCGGACGACCTCGCCGAATTCGTGGTCGCCGGCCGCCTCGGCCGCCGCCACGGCGACGTACATCTGGAGCTGCATCTGGAGCTTGTCGGGGTCCTCGGTGATCAGCCGGGTGTAGGCGTTGGCGATGGCGTGCTGGGCCTCCTCGCCGTGCAGTCCTTCGACGGCGGAGGCGAAGAGTTCCCGGGTCTCCTTCAGGCAGCGCTCGGACGCGGCCAGGAAGATGGCCTGCTTGTTGGGGAAGAGCCGGAAGAGATACGGCTGCGAGACACCCACCCGCTTGGCGATCGCCTCGGTGGAGGTCCCGTGGTATCCACCCCGGGCGAACTCGTGCATCGCCGCGCGAACGACGCTCTCGCGTCGCTCGTCCGCGCTCATCCTTGCCATGCGACGAAGTTAGTGCTCAATCACTAACTTCGTCAAGAGGGGTCCTGGGCGGCGTTGAAGGGGCGGACCCGGGGCCGGGGCGTGAGGGGACGGGCACCCCGCCCCCTCACGCGCTCAGGCCCTCAGACCCTTCGCCCTGTGGACCCTCAGACCCTCAGACCCTCAGGCCCTTGGACCCTCAGGCGAGCGCGACCACCGCGCGGGACATGCCGAGGACCTTCTGGCCCGCGCTCATGGCGGTCAGGTCGACCCGCACCCGGTTGTCGTCCAGCTTCGCCGCGACCTTGGCGGTGACCTCGATCAGGCCGCCCTGCTCGTCGTTCGGGACGACGACGGGCTTGGTGAAGCGCACGCCGTACTCGACCACCGCGCCCGGGTCGCCCACCCAGTCGGTGACGACGCGGATCGCCTCGGCCATGGTGAACATGCCGTGCGCGATCACGTCCGGCAGCCCGACCTCCTTGGCGAACTTCTCGTTCCAGTGGATCGGGTTGAAGTCGCCGGAGGCGCCGGCGTACTGGACGAGCGAGGCGCGGGTCACGGGGAAGGACGCCGCGGGCAGCTCGGTGCCGACCTCGACGTCGGCGTACTTGATCTGCGCTGCCATGTCAGGCCTCCTCGGGGGCGCGGGAGACGAGCTTCGTCCACGCCGTCACCACGTGCTCGCCGGTCTCGTCGTGGACCTCGCCGCGGACGTCGATGATGTCGTTGCCCGCGAGCGACTTCACGGCCTCGATGGTGGAGGTGACCGACAGGCGGTCACCGGCACGCACCGGGCGGGAGTACGCGAACTTCTGGTCGCCGTGCACGACGCGGGTGTAGTCCAGGCCCAGCTGCGGGTCCTGGACGACCTCGCCGGCCGCCTTGAATGTGATGGCGAACACGAAAGTCGGCGGAGCGATCACATCCGAGTGGCCGTAGGCCTTCGCCGCTTCGGGGTCGGTGTAGACGGGATTGGCGTCACCCACCGCGACCGCGAATTCGCGGATCTTCTCCCGGCCGACCTCGTACGGATCGGTGGGCGGGTAGCTCCGCCCCACGAAGGACTGGTCGAGAGCCATGACTCACTACCTCCTGTTGAAGGGACACGAAACACACAAGGACAAAGACTGGAGAGATCGGGCGTGAAAACGACACGAGGCCGCCCCCAATGAAGGGGACGACCTCATGACGGTGCCTGTATTCGAGACTTCGCTGGGGTCAGCGGGTCTCGCGGTGCGCGGTGTGCGAGTTGCAGCGCGGGCAGTGCTTCTTCATCTCCATGCGGTCCGGGTTGTTACGCCGGTTCTTCTTGGTGATGTAGTTCCGCTCCTTGCACTCCACGCAGGCCAGCGTGATCTTCGGGCGGACGTCGGTGGCAGCCACGTGAGTGCTCCTTGACGGACTATGGGACGGATGAACGCATAAAAGAGTAGCCGATCGGGAGACCGACCCCGCAATCGGCTACTGTGGGTAGCGGCGACCGGACTTGAACCGGTGACACAGCGATTATGAGCCGCTTGCTCTACCGACTGAGCTACGCCGCTTTGATGTGATCAGCTCCCCACCCGAGGGTGGGGAACCTCTCTCACCAGAGCCCCAATGCGGAATCGAACCGCAGACCTTCTCCTTACCATGGAGACGCTCTACCGACTGAGCTATTGGGGCGAGCGATGAAGACATTACACGGTTGCCCGCCGATCGCCCAAATCCTTTGCGGGAGCAGGGCTCCGAGGGGGTTCGGGAGACTCTCTTGATCAACCCGCAGGCCACTCCCGCCCCACTTCTCCCGCTTTTTGTGGGCGGGCTCACACTTCACGCACGCTCCGCGACGGCCGCGAGGGCGGGGCGGACGGCCAGGACGGCAGAGGTCGGCAGCGGGCGGCATGGACGGCGCAGGACAGCGAAGGACGACAAGGGGCGCACGCGCGGGCGCGGCCGCCGGGCACCACACCGGTACGACTATTGCCCTCTTCCTCGAAGCGGAGTGCGCCGCGCCCTAGGCTCTGAGCACGCTGCGTGATCTTGGGCCACGGGCCGCGGGCCGCGGCCACGGCCCCAGGAACCGCCCGAGCCACCGCAGGAGCGCGATGTCCGACAGCCAGCCGCAGCAGCCGTCCCCCTCCCCCCGCGGCGGCAACGGCAACGCGGCCGCCGCCGAGGCCACCACCCTGCTCCTCGCCGGGGCCCGCCTCACGGACGGCCGTACCGTCGACGTCCGCCTCGGCGGCGGCCGGATCCAGGCCGTCGGAACCACGGGCAGCCTCTCCTCCCCCGTGCTGTCCAGGGTGGACCTCAGCGGCTACCTGCTGCTCCCCGCGCCCGCCGAGCCGCACGCCCACGGGGACACCGCGCTGACCGCCGACGGCGACGGGCCCGTCTCGTACGCGCCCGACGAGGTCCAGCGCCGGGCCACCGAAGCGGCCCTGCTCCAGCTCGGGCACGGCGCGACCGCCATGCGCTCCCACGTGCGCATCGGCGACGTGCACGGCCTCGGCCCCTTGGAGGCCGTGCTCCAGGCCCGGCGCTCCCTGCGCGGGCTCGCCGACCTGACCGCGGTGGCCGTCCCCCGGCTGCTGACCGGGGTGGCCGGGGCCGACGGGCTCGCCATGCTGCGGGACGCGGTCAAGATGGGCGCCTCGGTGATCGGCGGCTGCCCCGACCTGGATCCGGACCCGACGGGCTTCCTCGAAGCCGTCCTGGAGCTCGCCGACGAGCACGGGTGTCCCGCGGACCTGCACACGGACGGTGACGACCCGGCCCGCCTCGCCCGGCTGGCGGCGATGGCGGGCGGTCTGCGCCCCGGGGTGACCGTCGGCCCCTGCGGGGGCCTGTCCCGGCTCCCGCTGGACGCGGCCGCCCGCGCCGCCGACCAGCTGGCCGCGGCCGGTGTACGGGTGACCTGCCTGCCCCAGGGCGACTGCGCGGCCCTGGAACGCCGCGGCCTGCGCACCGCCCCCGTACGCCTGCTGCGGGCCGCCGGCGTACGGGTCGCGGCCGGAAGCGGGGCGCTGCGGGACGCCGGGAACCCCGTCGGCCGGGGCGACCCGCTGGAGGCCGCGTACCTGCTGGCCTCCCAGGGCGGTCTGCGCCCCGGCGAGGCCTACGAATCCGTCAGCGCCTGCGCCCGCGAGGCCATGGGCCTGCCGGAGGTGCGGGTGGAGGCCGGCTTCCCCGCGGAGCTGCTCGCGGTGCGCGGGGACCGGATCGCGGGGGTGCTGTCCCTCGCGTACAGCCGGATCGTGATCCACCGCGGGCGGGTGGTGGCCCGTACGAGCGCCGTACGGGAGTACTGCGACTCCGCCGTCGCGGTGGCCCTGGACCTGCCCCGGCAGGGCCGCACGGAGCCCGGCCCCTAATAGGGAGTGTCCGCAAAGTAGCGTCGGCCGCCCGGAGGGCGGACCCCGCCGCGCAGGCGGGACTTTGCGGACACGACCTGGGCGAGGGCGCCGACACGGCCTGACGGGTGTCTTCCCGGGCGGGGGCGCCCGGCTCGTCGTACCGTCGGGGCATGCGCATCGTCATCGCTGGTGGACACGGTCGGATCGCGCTGCGGCTGGAGCGCCTGCTCGCCGCGCGCGGGTACGAGGTCGCGGGCATCATCCGCGATCCGGAGCAGGGCGACGACCTCAGGGAGGCGGGCGCCGAACCGGTCCTCTGCGATCTGGAGTCGGCCACGGTGGAGCACGTGGCGGGGATCCTGCAGGGCGCGGACGTGGCGGTGTTCGCGGCGGGCGCCGGCCCCGGCAGCGGTGCGGCGCGCAAGGACACCGTGGACCGGGGTGCGGCGGTGCTGTTCGCCGACGCGGCCGAACGGGCCCGGGTGCGCCGCTTCCTGATGGTCTCTTCGATGGGTGCGGACGCCCATCACGAGGGCGACGACGTGTTCGACGTCTACCTGCGGGCGAAGGGCGAGGCCGACGACCACGTACGCACCCGGCTGGGCCTGGAGTGGACGGTCCTGCGCCCGGGCTCGCTGCTCGACGACGCCGGGAAGGGGAAGGTCCGCCTGGAGGCGCGGACGGGCCGGGGGGCCGTCCCGCGCGACGACGTGGCGGCAGTGCTGGCCGAGCTGGTGGAGACGCCGGCGACGGCGGGCCTGACCCTGGAGCTGATCTCCGGCTCGACGCCGGTCGATGTGGCCGTCAAGGACGTGGCGGGCAACTGACGGCCCGGCGGGGAGGCCGGCTCCGGGCCCCCCTCCCCGCCGGTGGCTCAGAACCCCGCTTCGACCTTGTCGTCGGAGCGTCCGACCGAGTCCTGCTGGTAGCGGCTCTCGTACGCGTCACGGATCCGCTCGATGCGCGCGCTGCGGTCGTCGGCGCCCTTCTCCGGATACAGCAGGACCACTTCGTAGGACGCCTCGCGGACGATTTTGCCGTTGCCGTCGCGCCACTGGCCGTACCCGTCGTGGAGGGTCAGCCCCTCGGGGAAGGCCGGGGTGATCTCCTGGTCCAGGAACCGCATGAACTCCCGCTCCGCGACCGGGCCCCCGCCGTCGGTGCGTTCGGTGCCGAAGTACAGCCGGGTCTCCCGGTAGGGCTCCCCCACGTCCGTGTGCAGGGCGGCTCCCATCAGAGCCGGAATCCCCGCGCCGAGCAGGGCGATGAGCACACCGCCGCCGACCTTCCCCCGCGTGTCAGATGTCCACTTCACCCCCGGTGAACGACCGCAGGCCCTCGACGATGCGGTCGGCACCGGCTTCCCCGCGGCACCACCGATTCCCTTCGACTGCCCTCCTGCGGCACAATTTCCGCACGGTCAAAGCGAGTTGCCGGCGCTGCGGGCAGATGGCCCTACCGGCCGAACGGGGGTGCATGTTGCTCAACGGGCCCATCCCGATCCCTCCTCAACTCGATCTCCCGCCGAGCCGCAGAAGCTTCTTCGGACGGCTGCGCCGCGTCTGGCGGTCACGCAAGGCGCTGAAGGGGGTGACGCAGTGGATCCTGGACTGGGGCCTGCCGATCACCTTGTGCCTGACGGCGCTGTACGTCTTCGCCGTGCGGGCGACCAGCCCGAGCAGCGTGTACCGGGTGTTCACGTTGATCGACGCGCCCAAGCACTGGCTCCTGTGGACCGCCTCGCTGGTGGGCTGGCTGCTCGTCCCGGCGATCATCGGTGGCTTCGCCGGCCACGTGATCGCCGAACGGATCAGCCGCGTGAAGTCGATCTCCACCAACACGCTCTTCCAGCAGAGGAAGCTGGGGCAACGCCTCCGGCCACCGGGCCTGATCGACAACCTGAGCTCGTACTTCCACGGCTCCTACGCGCGCCAGGACTTCGTGGACGGGTGGGTGCGAGTCGCGCACCGTAACGACTGGGCGAAGGCCCAAGACCACTGGGAGGTGTACGTCAGGGACATGATGTCGACGCAGCAGTACGCTCATCTCGATCGGCACGAGTGCCTGCGGCAGGCCCAGAACACGGGGAAGATGGCCTTGGGCTTCACCGCTCGTACGGGCCTCTGCATCGTGTGCGAAAGGAGGCGGTGACGCCGTGCGCTCCGAGGACGCGGTCGAGATCGTGCGGGCTTCTCTGGCACTCGCCTTCCCGACGGCCAGCGCCGAGGGCCTCAACCGGGCCGCGGAAACCGTCATCCGCTGGGGGACGGAAGGGGTCGCCGACGACCTCAACGCCGGGCTGACCACACGAATGTTGCTGGATCTCCTGCAAGTGGCGGGGATCTCGCCGGAGGACTTCCGCCTGGCGGAACCCGATCACCCGTTCGCGGAGCCGGCCGAATACCGGACCTGGTCGCGCACCGAGGGCATGCCCCTGCTCCCCCTCCTGCCCAGACCCCCTGACGACCCGACGACCCCGCACGACCCTCCGCGTCCGGACGGGCCGTCCGGACGGGACGGACGCCCCCGACCGGACGGGCCGTCCGGGGCGACCCCGCGGCAGTGACCGGCGGAGCATCCATGGGGGTGCGCCACGGAGAGCCCCCGGATGCGCGGCGTGGCGCGAGCCCGCACGCCACTGCAGGCCGCGCATAAACAAGATGGCCCTTGATCGCGTTTCCGCAGATCAAGGGCCATCTCTATCGCGTGGCGGCGCCAGGATTCGAACCTGGGTAGGCTAAGCCGACGGATTTACAGTCCGCTCCCATTGGCCACTCGGGCACACCGCCATGGGATGTCGCCTTCGAGGCCGCGTGTCCGCGGTTCTCCCTGGCAACGACGTAAACGATACCTGATGACCGGGGGTGCTTCGCCACCGGATTGATCAGCGCCGCGGGTGGGTGCGGTGGCTAGGCTTTGCCGAGCGGTCCGGGGATGTCCGGCCGCGCCCTCCGGGGTGATCGCAATCGACTTCAAGGAGCCACAGCACATGGCCGACTCCAGTTTCGACATCGTCTCGAAGGTCGAGCGGCAGGAGGTCGACAACGCCCTCAACCAGGCCGCCAAGGAGCTCTCGCAGCGCTACGACTTCAAGGGCACCGGCGCCACCATCGCCTGGTCCGGCGAGAAGATCCTCATGGAGGCGAACTCCGAGGAGCGCGTCAAGGCCGTCCTCGACGTCTTCGAGACCAAGCTGGTCAAGCGCGGGATCTCGCTCAAGGCGCTGGACGCCGGTGAGCCGCAGCTGTCCGGCAAGGAGTACAAGATCTTCGCCACGATCGAGGAGGGCATCTCCCAGGAGAACGCCAAGAAGGTCGCGAAGATCATCCGGGACGAGGGTCCGAAGGGCGTCAAGGCCCAGGTCCAGGGCGAGGAGCTGCGCGTCAGCTCCAAGAGCCGCGACGACCTCCAGGCCGTCCAGGCCCTCCTCAAGGGCAAGGACCTGGACTTCGCGATCCAGTTCGTGAACTACCGCTGACGCAGGTCCCGACCTGCCACCACGCCGGCCCGGCGGTCTTCACCGACCGCCGGGCCGCGGTGGTTGCGGGGTGCGTGGGGCGTGTGTGCCGGGCGTGTGCGGCGCACGCGCTGCCGCGGGCTTCCATGGGCACTTGGGCGGCGGGGAGTGCGCCCAGCACGGTGGGTGGCATCACATCACCGCGTGGCAGGGGGTTCTCGCATGCCTGGGGCCGGCACGTTTCGCGCAGACTTCGGGGCGTCCGTCGTCGTCGCACTGGTCGCCGTCCCCCTGTGCGTGGGGGTGGCGGTCGCCTCCGGGGTCCCCGCCGAGCTGGGGATCGTCACCGGGGTGGTCGGGGGGCTGGTCACCGGCTGGTTCCGCGGGAGCTCCCTCCAGGTGAGCGGGCCCGCGGCCGGGCTCACCGTGCTCGTCTACGAGGCGGTGCAGACGTACGGCGCGGCCGCCCTCGGGGTGCTGGTGCTGGCCTCCGGCGCGGTGCAGCTGGGCATGGGGGTGCTGCGGCTCGGGCGCTGGTTCCGGGCGATCTCCGTGGCCGTCGTGCACGGCATGCTGGCCGGTATCGGGCTCGTACTGATCTCCGGGCAGTTGTACGCCCTGGGCGACGCGGAGGCCCCCGGGCAGACCCTGGCGAAGCTGGGCGGGGTGCACGGGCTGGCGGCGCGGGCCGACTGGGCCGCGGTGCTGCTCGGGGTCGGGACCATCGCCGTCATGGTCGCGTGGCGGCGGGCGCCCGCCCGTCTGCGGCTGCTGCCCGGCGCGCTGGTCGGGGTGGCCGCCGCCACCGCCGCGGCGGCCCTGCTGCGGCTGCCCGTCGAGAAGGTGCGGGTGACGGGGGTCCTGGATGCCGTGTCCCCGCCCGCCTGGGACGAGTTCGAGGTGCTGGCCTCCGTCGGCGCGGTCGGGACGGTGATCGCGCTGGCGCTGATCGCCTCCGCCGAGACCCTCTTCAGCGCGGCCGCCGTGGACCGCATGCACGACGGACCGCGGACGGAGTACGACCGGGAGCTGATCGCCCAGGGCGTGGGCAACGGCGTCTGCGGGCTGCTCGGGGCACTGCCGATGACCGCGGTGATCGTCCGCAGCGCCGCCAACGTGGAGGCCGGCGCCCGCACCCGGGCGGCCCGGGTGATGCACGGCGGCTGGCTGCTGCTCTTCGCCGTGGCCCTCCCCCAGGTGCTGGAGAGCGTGCCGCTCGCCGCTCTGGCCGGGGTGCTCCTGTACGCGGGATGGAAGCTGCTGCCGGTCAGGGCGGTGGCCGCGCTGTGGCGCACGCACCGGGGCGAGGCGGTGGTGCTGGTCGCCACGGCCTGCGCCATCGTCGTCACCAACCTCTTCGAGGGGGTGCTGGTCGGGCTGGGGCTCGCCATCGCCAAGGCGGCCTGGGAGACCTCCCACGTGCACGTCGAGGAGGTGTGGGAGGACGAGGAGCTGTGCGTGCGGGTCATGGGGAACGCCAGCTTCCTGCGGCTGCCGAAGCTGCTCGACGCACTGGACGCGCTGCCGCACGGGCAGCCGGTGCGGCTCGACCTGAGCGGTCTGCGCCACCTCGACCACGCCTGCCTGACCGCCCTGGAGGGGTGGGAACGCACCCGGGCGCCCCTTCCCGGCCGGGAGGGCGTCATCTAGCCCCGTTACCCTCCGCCCGTGACAGATGAGTTGAAGCGCACTCTGGGGGTTTCCGACGCGGTCGTCGTCGGACTCGGCGCGATGGTGGGCGCCGGGGTGTTCGCGGCCTTCGCCCCGGCCGCGGCGGCGGCGGGCGGGGCGCTCCTCGCCGCTCTGGCGGTGGCGGCCCTCGTGGCCTACTGCAACGCGCACTCCTCGGCGCGGCTGGCCGCCCGGTATCCGGCCTCCGGGGGCACCTACGTGTACGGGCGGGAGCGGCTCGGCCCCTTCTGGGGGTATCTGGCCGGCTGGGGGTTCGTGATCGGCAAGACCGCTTCCTGCGCGGCGATGGCACTGACGGTGGGTGCCTACGTGTGGCCCGGCCGGGAGCACGCCGTGGCCGTGGCGGCGGTGGTGGCGGTCACGGCCGCGGGCTACGGCGGTGTCCAGAGGTCCGCCCGGATCGCCCGGCTGATCGTGGCGGTGGTCCTGGCGGTGCTGGCCGCGGTGGTCGTGGCGTGCCTGTCCCCGGGTGCGGCGGCGCCGGAGCCGCCGGGCGGGCCGGGCTGGACGGTCTTCGGGCTGTTGCAGGGCGCCGGTCTGCTGTTCTTCGCCTTCGCGGGCTATGCGCGGATCACCACCCTGGGCGAGGAGGTGCGTGACCCGGAACGGACGATCCCGCGGGCGGTGCCGCTCGCGCTGGGGATCGCCCTGCTGGTGTACACGGCGGTGGCCGTGGCGCTGCTGTCGGTGCTCGGCGTCGAGGCGCTGGCGGGGTCGGCGGCGCCGCTGGCCGACGCGGTCCGGGCGGCGGGCGTGCCGGAACTGGCGCCGGTCGTCCGGGTGGGCGCGGCCCTGGCCGCGCTGGGCTCTCTGCTGGCCCTCGTGCTCGGGGTGTCGCGGACCGTCCTGGCGATGGCCCGGGACGGCCATCTCCCGCGCGCGCTGGCCGCCGTACATCCCCGGCATCGGGTGCCGCACCATGCCGAACTCGCGGTGGGCGCGGTCGTGGCGGTGCTCGCGGCAACCGCCGATCTGCGGGGCGCGATCGGTTTCTCCTCCTTCGGCGTGCTCGCCTACTACGCGATCGCGAACGCCTCTGCGTGGACTCTCGATTCAGGTGTCAAGGGGCGGGCCGTGGCGGCGGTCGGGCTGTCCGGCTGTGTGGTGCTGGCGTGCGCGCTGCCCCTCGCGTCGGTGGTCGCGGGGGCGGCCGTGCTGGCTCTGGGCGCGGCGGCGTACCGGGTGCGCGGCCGGCTCAGATCCGGGATCTGAACTCCGCCCACGGGGCGGGTTCGAGGTCGTGGTCCTCCCCCAGGGTGGACTCCTCGCAGAACCACGCGGTGCCGTCGAGCCAGCCGCGCAGCCAGCCCGCCAGGCTCGGGGCGTCGACGGACCAGGCGAGGTCGGGCTCCCCGGGATTCGGGTCGAACAGCAGGACCTGGGCCGTCGCGGATCTGCAGTCCACGCAGGCGTACACGGCGCAGCCGAGGTCGGCGACGGGCAGGACCGCTTCGGGCCACCGCCAGCCGGAGGCGCCTTGTGCCTCGTAGGCGGCGACGGCCTGACGCAGTGGCAGCAGTCCGCGCTCCGGGCCGAAACCGCCGTCCGCGACGCGGGTGTAGAGCCGGGCGAGCAGGGGCGGCAGGGGGAAGCCGAGTATGCCCTCGGCTCGGGCGATCTCCCCTGCGCCCAGGGGCGCCGGCAGGGGCTCCGCGTGCTCTCCGTGTCCGTGCGCGGAGCCCCGCGCACGGACTGCGACTTGCTCCAGCAACTGCTCGGTCTCGTTCATGCGTTCATGGTGACGCACCCCACCGACAGCCGCCCGGGCCTGTGGAAAACTCCTGACCGGGCCGCGTCAGAGGTACTTCACCGGGAGGCGAACGGGGCGTCCGTGGGGACGATTTCGCGTCCCAGCGGGAGCAGGGAGAGCGGGACCATCTTGAAGTTGGCGATGCCGAAGGGGATGCCGATGATCGTGACGCAGAGCGCGATGCCGGTGACGATGTGGCCCAGGGCGAGCCACCAGCCCGCGAGGACGAGCCAGAGCACGTTGCCGACGCAGGATCCGGCACCGGCGTCGTGGCGCTCGACCGTGGTGTAGCCGAACGGCCAGAGGGCGTAGACGGCGATGCGGAAGGCGGCGATGCCGAACGGGATGCCGATGATGGTGATGCAGAGGAGCACACCGGCGAGCACGTATCCCAGGAACAGCCAGATGCCGCTGAGGATCAGCCAGATGACGTTCAGGATTGTCTTCATTGGCGGCGGCCTGCCATCTGTTCGAGCCGGGCGATGCGCTCGGCCATCGGGGGGTGGGTCGAGAACATCTTGGTCAGTCCCTGACCGGGACGGAAGGGGTTGGCGATCATCATATGACTCGCCGTCTCCAGTCGTGGTTCGGGCGGCAGCGGGAGCTGCTTGGTCCCCGCGTCGAGCTTGCGCAGGGCGCTGGCCAGGGCCAGCGGGTCCCCGGTGAGCTGAGCGCCGGAGGCGTCGGCCTCGTACTCGCGCGAGCGGCTGATGGCCAGCTGGATCACGGACGCGGCCAGCGGACCCAGGATCATGATCAGCAGCATGCCGAGCAGGCCGGGTCCCTCGTCGTCGTTCGACCGGCCGACGGGGATGAGCCAGGCGAAGTTCACCAGGAACATGATCACCGAGGCGAGTGCGCCGGCCACCGACGAGATGAGGATGTCGCGGTTGTAGACGTGGCTGAGCTCGTGGCCGATGACCCCGCGCAGCTCGCGCTCGTCGAGGATGCGCAGGATGCCCTCGGTGCAGCAGACCGCGGCGTTGCGCGGGTTGCGGCCGGTGGCGAAGGCGTTCGGGGCCTCGGTGGGCGAGATGTAGAGGCGTGGCATCGGCTGGCGCGCGGACGTGGAGAGCTCGCGCACCATGCGGTAGAGCTGGGGGGCCTCGAACTCGCTGACGGGACGGGCGCGCATCGCGCGTAGAGCGAGTTTGTCGCTGTTCCAGTACGCGTAGGCGTTCGTCCCGAGTGCGACGACGACGGCGACGATCAGGCCGGTCCGGCCGAAGAAGCTGCCGATGAGGATGATGAGTGCGGACAGCCCGCCGAGGAGTACGGCGGTCTTGAGCCCGTTGTGCCGGCGGTGCACGGTACGCCCTCCAAGTGGTGCGGCAGGGGAGCCCGTCATGGATTTGAGGGTCTACGGTCCAGTGGACGCTCCCTTCCTGGTCAACGCCAGGTGAGGGCGTCTGGTTCCCAGGGTGTGCGGGGACGGGGGCCCGCCGCCGCCCCCTCGGCGGGGGCGGCGGGGCCGTCGTGCGCGTTACTCCGTACGGGCTGACCGGCCCGGCAGGGGCCGACCGGGGCGGTACGGGCTACTGCGTGAAGAGGCTCCCCGACGCGACGCGCAGGACGAGCTGCGGGGCGCCCGAGAGGACGACCGCGGTGATCGCGGTCGCGACGATGGCCGCCGCGACCGGCCAGGGGGCCTTCGTGCGGGCCGGTGCGCCCTCCACGGCCTCCGCGCCCTCGGGCGCGCGGAAGAGCAGCGCCGTCCAGCGCAGGTAGTAGTACAGGGCGATGACGACGTTGACCGCCATCAGCACGGCCAGCCAGCCCAGGCCCGCGTCGACGGCGGACTGGAAGACGGTGACCTTGGCGAAGAGCCCGATGATGCCCGGCGGCAGGCCGGCCAGGCAGAGCAGGAAGAAGGCCAGGGAGAGGGCGGCGAGCGGACGCTCGGCGTACAGGCCGCGGTAGTCGCTGATCCGGTGGAGCGGCTTCGTACGGGCGACGAGGGCGGCCACGGCGAAGGCGCCGAGGTTCACGGCGGCGTACATGAGGGCGTAGGCGAGGGTGGAGCCGATCTGGTCGCGCTCGGAGTACGCGGCGGCGGCGATCGGGACCAGCAGGTAGCCGGCCTGGCCGACCGAGGACCAGGCGAGCAGCCGTACGGCACTGTTCGGGCGGTCCGCGGACTGGCGCACCGCGGCGGCGTTGCCCAGGGTCATGGTGAGCGCGGCGAGGACGGCGATGGCCGGGCCCCAGATCTGCGAGTACGCCGGGAAGGCGATCACCGTGACGAGGATGAGGCCGGTGAAGCCCACGGCCTTGCCGATCACCGAGAGGTAGCCGGCGATGGGCAGGGGGGCTCCGACGTAGGTGTCGGGGACCCAGAAGTGGAAGGGGACGGCCGCGGTCTTGAACGCGAAGCCGACCAGGGTGAGCGCGACGCCGGCCATGGCGAGGGTGTCGAACTGTCCGGGGACGTCTTCGAGGCGGTCGGCGACCTGGGTCAGGTGCAGCGAGCCGGTGACGGCGTAGACGAAGCTGACGCCCATCAGCGACACGGCGGTGGCGGTGACCGAGGACAGGAAGAACTTCAGGGCGGCCTCGGAGGAGAGCCGGTCGCCGCGCCGCATGCCCACGAGGGCGAAGGCGGGCAGGGACGCGACCTCCAGCGCGACGATCAGGGTGGCCAGGTCGCGGGAGGCGGGCAGCAGGGCGGCGCCGGCCGCGGAGGAGAGCAGCAGGAACCAGTACTCGCCGGCGGGCATCCGCGTGTCGCGCACGGCGGTGACCGACAGGAGCGCGGTGAGCAGGGCTCCGGCCAGCACCAGGAACTGGACGACGACCGTGAAGTGGTCGACGGTGTAGCTGCAGGCCTCCGGGTCGGCGGTGAGGCAGAAGGTGGAGCGGTCGCCGGCGCGCAGCGGGATCAGAGTGGCGGTCGCGGCGGCCAGTCCGGCCACCGAGATCCAGCCGAGGACGGGCTTGTGCCGCTCGGCGACGAAGAGGTCGGCGACGAGGACGGCCAGGCCGACGACGGCGGTGATCACCACGGGCGCGATGGCGAGCCAGTCGACGGACTGGACCAGGCTGGGGGTCTCGGCCGCGAGGACCGTGAGGGCCGTCATGAGTTGCCTCCTGCGAGGAGCTGCTGAACGGCCGGGTCGGTCAGGCCGAGGAGGAGCGCGGGCCACAGGCCGGCGAGGACGGTGAGGGCGACGAGCGGGGTCCAGGCGGCGAACTCGTAGCGGTGGACGTCCGCGACGGCCGGCTCGGGGCCCGCCTTCGGGTCTCCCATGCAGACGCGCCGGACCACGACCAGCAGGTAGGCGGCCGTGAGCAGGGTGCCGAACGCGCCGACTGCCGTGTACGTGAGGAACGCGGCCCGGGGCAGGCCCTCGGCCGGGTCGAAGGCGCCGAAGAGGGCCAGCATCTCGCCCCAGAAGCCGGCGAGGCCGGGCAGGCCCAGGGAGGCGACGGCGGCGAAGGCGAGGAGCGCGCCGAAGCGGGGGGCGCGGCCGTAGAGGGCGGCGCCGGTGGCCCCGGCGAGGGTGTCGAGGTCGGCGGTGCCGTAGCGGTCCTTGAGGGCGCCGACCAGGAAGAAGAGGAGGCCGGTGATCAGTCCGTGGGCGATGTTCGCGAAGAGGGCGCCGTTGACTCCCGTGGGGGTCATGGACGCGATGCCCAGGAGGACGAAGCCCATGTGGCCGACGGAGGAGTAGGCGATGAGTCGCTTGAGGTCGCCCTTGTTCCCCTTGCGGGCCAGCGCGAGGCAGGCGAGCGATCCGTAGACGATGCCGACGACGGCGAAGGCGCCCAGGTAGGGGGCGAAGGTGGCCATGCCGTCGGGGGTGACGGGGAGCAGGATGCGGACGAACCCGTACGTGCCCATCTTGAGCAGGACGCCCGCCAGGAGGACGGATCCGACGGTGGGGGCTGCGGTGTGGGCGTCGGGCAGCCAGCTGTGCAGCGGCCACATGGGGGTCTTCACGGCGAGGCCGATGCCGATGGCGAGGACGGCCAGGAGCTGGGTGGTGCGGGACAGTTCGCGGCCGTTGTCAGAGGCGAGTGCCACCATGTCGAATGTGTCCGCCGTCACACCGATGAGGAGGAGGCCGAGCAGCATGACGACGGAGCCGAGGAGCGTGTAGAGGATGAACTTCCAGGCGGCGGCCTGCCGCTGGGCACCGCCCCAGCGGGCGATCAGGAAGTACATCGGGATGAGGACCATCTCGAAGGCGAGGAAGAAGAGCAGCAGGTCGAGGACGGCGAAGGTCGCGAGGGTGCCGGACTCGAGTACGAGGAGCAGTGCGACGAAGGCCTTCGGGGAAGGGCCCGCGGGGAGCTTGAAGTAGCTGTAGAGCGCGCAGAGGAAGAACAGCAGCGCGGTCATCAGGAGGAGGGGGAGCGAAATGCCGTCGACACCGAGGTGGATCCGGACGTCCAGCGCCGGGATCCAGCTGATGTCCGTCGTCGCCTGGAAGCGGGACGGGGCGTCGTGGTCGAAGCCCAGGGTGAGGGCGATCGCCGCGGCGAGGACCACGCCGGTCACGGTCACGCCGTGGCGGAGCACGGCCTGCTCGGGGCTGCGGCCCTTGAGGCCGGGCGGGGCCGGCAGGAGGGCCGCGACGGCGCCGAGGAGCGGTGCGGCCAGCATGAACGCCAGAAGGAACTGCATCACGGACGGGCTGATATCAATCACGGCTGACTCACGGCTCACGATCCGGCGTTGACGTTGGCGAGGACGGCGGTGGCGATCGCCAGGACCACGGCGCCGGCGAGCAGGGCGCTCAGGTAGCTCTGCACGTTGCCGGTCTGGGCGCGGCGTACGAGGCTGCCGAGCAGCCGGGTGCCGCTGCCCGCGCCGCGGACGTACGTGTCCACGACCTCGCGGTCGAGGAAGCGGACGAGGCCCGCGGCGCCACGGACGGGGCGGACGAACAGCCGGTCGTAGACGGCGTCGAGGTGGAAGCCGTCGGCGGCGTGGCGGTGGAGGGGGCCCAGAAGGGCACGGCCGGGGTCGGCGGCGGGACCCGCCGGGACGGCGGGGTGCTCGTGGGTGACCTCCGCGACCTCGGGCGTCTCGGCGGCGGACTCGGCGGCCGCGGTGGCCGCGGACACTGTGGCGGCCACGGCGGCGGGCTGCTCGGCGGCGGCGGCACTGCGGGCGGGTCCGGCCGCGGGGGCCGTGGCGGCCTTGACCGTGGCGCGCTGCCACAGGGCGTAGGTGAGCATCGCGCCGATGACGGCGGCGCCCGTGCCGAGGACGGAGGTGGCCACGGTCGGGGTGAGGGCCCTGCCGTCGAACCAGTCGGCGACCGAGTCGGCCGCGAGGCCGAAGGCGACCGACGGGACGGCCAGCAGCCACAGCACGCCCGTCATGGCGAAGGGCTCCTTGCCGTGGTCGGGGGCGGCTGCACCCCGGCCGCGGAAGGCCATCAGCCACAGCCGGGCGGCGTAGGCGGCGGTGAGCAGGGCGGTGAGCACGCCGGCGATCAGCACCAGCCAGCCGGCGGCGACGGGAGCGAGGTCCGAGTGGCCGGTGGCGGTCTGCTCGGCGGCGACGAGGACGGCTTCCTTGGAGAAGAAGCCGGCGAAGGGCGGGATGGCGGCGAGCGCGAGCAGCGCGATCGTCATCGTCCAGAAGGCGTCGGGGATGCGCTTGGCCAGGCCGTCCATCCGGGACATGGCGGCCAGGGAGTTCGTGCCGGCGGCGTGGATGATCACGCCCGCGCCCAGGAAGAGGAGCGCCTTGAAGGCGCCGTGGGACAGGAGGTGGAAGACGGCGGCGCCGCGGTCGCCGACGGCCAGGGCGCCGGTCATGTAGGCGAGCTGGCCGATCGTGGAGTAGGCCAGGACCCGCTTGATGTCGTCCTGGGCGAGGGCGGCGAGGGCGGAGCCGACCATCGTGACGGCCGCCATGACGGCCATGACGACCAGTGCGGCGGCGGAGGCCGCGAAGACGGGCAGGAGGCGGGCGATGAAGTAGACACCGGCGGCGACCATCGTCGCGGCGTGGATCAGCGCGGAGACGGGGGTGGGGCCGGCCATGGCGTCGGGGAGCCAGGTGTGCAGCGGGAACTGCGCGGACTTGCCCGCGACTCCGGCGAGCAGGAGGAGCGCGACCAGCGTGGGGTGGTCGAGTCCGCCGGCGGCGACGGTCCCGAGGATCTTCGTGATCCGGAAGGAGCCGGCGTCGGTGGCGAGCGCGAACAGGCCGATGAGGAAGGGGACGTCGCCGAGCTTGGTGACGAGGAAGGCCTTCAGGGAGGCGGAGCGGGCGGCCTCGGTCTCCCAGTAGTGGCCGACCAGGAAGTACGAGCAGATGCCCATGACTTCCCAGCCGACGAGCAGCACCATCAGGTCGCCGGAGTAGACGACGAGCAGCATGGCGGAGGTGAACAGCGAGACGAGGGCGGCGTACGACGGGTAGCGCGGGTCGTCACGGAGGTACGCCGTCGAGTAGAGCTGTACGCAGGTGGCGACGACCCCGACGAGGACGGCGACCAGTGCGGCGAAGCCGTCGATGTAGAGCGAGAGGTCGATCGGCACCGAGCCGGTCGGGGTCAGCTCGGTCGCGGTGCTGATCGGCTGCCCGCCGCCTTGGCGGACGGCGACGGTGACGGCCAGTACGGCGGCGGCGAGCGTCGGCAGGATCGCGAGCGGCCGGACGAAGCCCGGGGCGGTGCGGCCGAGCAGCAGTCCCGCGACCGCGCCCAGGAAGGGCAGCAGCGGGACGAGGACGGCGAGGGTCGTGGTGCTCACGCGGCGACCTCCGGCCGGGCGGTGCCGGTGCTGTCGCCGGCGTTGATCGGGTGGGGCTCGTGGCCCTCGGCGGTGTCGCGCAGGCGGTCGACGTCCGAGGTGCCCCGGTTGCGGTACACCATCAGCACGATCGCGAGGCCGATGCCGATCTCGGCGGCGGCGATGGCGATGGTGAAGAGGGTGAGGGCCTGGCCGGCGTGCAGGGCGTCGCGCAGCCATACGTCGAAGGCCACCAGGTTGAGGTTGACGGCGTTGAGCATCAGCTCGACGGACATCAGGACCAGGATGGCGTTGCGGCGGGCGAGCACTCCGTACAGGCCCGTGCAGAAGAGGAGCGCCGCGAGCACGGCGGGGTAGGCGAGGTGCATCAGCGCTGCCCCTTGTCACTGGCGTCGGCGGGGTCGTTGCGGCGGGACAGCACGATGGCACCGATCAGGGCGGCGAGGAGGAGGACGGAGAGCGCCTCGAACGGCAGCACCCAGTGCTGGAAGAGCATCTCTCCGGAGACCTTCGTGGAGCCCTGGACCGGCCCGTCGAGGTCGATCCAGGTGGTGCGGAAGGCGTCGACGACCACCCAGACCAGGGCCACGGCGGCGACGACGGCGACGCCGAGCGCGACCCGCCGGTTGCCGGAGTCCGCGTCCGGGGAGCGGCCGATGGGGGCCTTGGTGAGCATCAGCCCGAAGAGGAGGAGGACGACCACGGAACCGAGGTAGATCAGGACCTGCACCCAGGCGATGAACTCGGCGGTCAGCAGCAGGTACTCGACGGCGATGCCGCCGAGCGCGACGACCAGCCAGAGGGCGGCGTGGACCAGCTGCTTGGTGGTGACCGTGACGAGGGCCGCGCCGAAGGTGGCGAGGCCCACGAGGAGGAAGGCGATCTCGACGCCGGTCGGGGACAGGAAACCGGGCCCGGTGGTGGCGGCTGCGGCCAGGGTGGCGGCGGGGGTCACGCGTCTGACTCCGGGGTCGGGGTGGTCGGCGGTTCGGTGTCGGCGGCCTGCGCGGTCTCGGCTGCCGCGGCGGCTGCCGCCGCTGCCGCGGCCTCGGCCTTCTCCACGGCCTTGCGGGCGGCGGCGATCTCCTTGGGTTCCTCGGCGGCCGGGTCCAGGGCGGGCGGGGCCGGGACGGTCCACATCCACTCGCGGAGTTTGTCGCGCTCGTGGGTCAGCTCGTGGATGTCGGTCTCCGCGTACTCGAACTCCGGCGACCAGAAGAGGGCGTCGAAGGGGCACACCTCGATGCAGATGCCGCAGTACATGCAGAGGGAGAAGTCGATGGCGAAGCGGTCGAGGACGTTGCGGCTGCGCTCGCGCCCGCCGGGGGTGGAGGCGGGGACCGTCTCCTTGTGGGAGTCGATGTAGATGCACCAGTCGGGGCACTCACGGGCGCACAGCATGCAGACCGTGCAGTTCTCCTCGAACAGGCCGATGACCCCGCGGGAGCGGGGCGGGAGTTCGGGCTGGACCTCGGGGTACTGGGCCGTGTGCGAGCGCTTCGTCATCGTGCGCAGCGTGACGGCCAGGCCCTTGGCGAGGCCGGATCCGGGGATGGGCATTACTGGATCGCCACCTTCACGATGCCGGTGAGCGCGATCTGGGCGAGCGCGAGCGGGATGAGTGTGGTCCAGGCGAGCTTCTGCAGCTGGTCCTCGCGCAGGCGCGGGTAGCTCACGCGGAGCCAGATCACGACGAACGCGAGGACCGCGGTCTTGAGCAGCGTCCAGACCCAGCCGAGGCCGTCGGCGCCGAAGGGGCCGTGCCAGCCGCCGAGGAAGAGGACGGTGGTGAGGAAGCAGAGGACGACGATGCCGGCGTACTCGGCGAGCAGGAACAGCGCGAAGCGCAGGCCGGTGTACTCGGTGTACGCGCCGAAGATGATCTCGGAGTCGGCGACGGGCATGTCGAAGGGGGGCCGCTGCAGTTCGGCGAGGCCGGCGGTGAAGAAGACGAGCGCGCCGACGATCTGCCAGGGCAGCCACCACCACTCGAAGCCCTCGACGATGCCGGTGAGGGAGACCGTCCCGGCGGCCATCGCCACGGAGGCGGCGGCCAGCAGCATGGGGAGCTCGTAGGCGAGCAGCTGCGCCGCGGTGCGCAGGCCGCCGAGCAGGGAGAACTTGTTCGCGGAGGCCCAGCCGGCCATGAGGGAGCCGAGGACTCCGACGCCCATGACGGCGAGCACGAAGAACAGGCCGGCGTCGATGACCTGGCCGACCGCGCCCTCGCCCGGGCCGATCGGGATGGCGAGGAGGACCAGGAGGTACGGAAGCAGGGCCACGGCGGGAGCCAGCTGGAAGATCCGGCGGTCGGCGTTGGCCGGGACGACGTCTTCCTTCTGCGCGAACTTCACGCCGTCGGCGACGAGCTGGGCCCAGCCGTGGAAGCCGCCGGCGTACATGGGGCCGAGGCGGCCCTGCATGTGGGCCATCACCTTGTGCTCGGTCTGCCCGACGACGAGCGGGAGCACGAGGAAGACGGCGAAGACGACGATCAGCCGCAGGGCGACGTCGAGGACGTCGTTCACGCCGTGCCTCCGGTGTCAGTGGTGGGGTCGGTCTCGGTCTCCGGCTCGGCCGGGCGTCGCGCGGGGGCGGGCCCGGCCTCGGGTTCCGGCGCGGACCCGGCTTCCGGCTCGGGCCCGGCTTCCGGCGCGGACCGGGCTTCCGGCTCGGCCGTCGGAGCCGACTTGGGGGCCGGTCCGTCGAAGGCGGGCTTCGGGTCGTGCCAGGGGGCGTCGGAGCTGCGGGGTGCGGAGCGGCGCGGTGGGCGCGCCGGGGCCTCCCCGGCAGGCGTGTCCGTGACCTCTGCGGCCCCGTCGGCCGAGCCTTCGTCCGAAGTCGGGGCCTGGCTCGCGGAGCCGTCCGCTGCCGAGCGGGTACGGCGCGGCGGGCGGGCCGGGGTTTCCGTGCCCGCAGCGTCCGGGGCAGCGGCCGGGGTGGCGGCCTCGGCGGCCTGGCTGGCGGAGCCTTCCGTGACCGAGCGGGTACGGCGGGGCGGGCGGGCCGGGGTTTCCGTGCCCGCGGCGTCCGGGGCAGCGGCCTCGGCGGCCTGGCTGGCGGAGCCTTCCGTGACCGAGCGGGTACGGCGCGGCGGGCGGGCCGGGGTGTCCGCGGTGGCGGCCTCGGCGGCCTGGGTGGCCGAGCCCTCGGCGACCGAGCGGGCCCGGCGGACGGGGGCGCCCTCGCGCGGAGCGCGGGCGGCGGCGCCCGCCGCTCCGGCGGCGCGCGGGGTACGGGCAGGACGGGCCGGGGCCGGCGGGAGCTGGCCCTTCAGCGGACCCCAGTCGTTGGGGTCCGGCACGCCGGGCGGCAGCATCTGACGGCGCTTCGGGGCGTCCGGGTCGTGGGCCTCGCCCGGCTCCTTGGCCCCCGGCCAGGCCTTCGCGACACGCGCGGCCAGCACGAAGTCCTTGCGCAGCGGGTGCCCCTCGAAGTTCTCCGGGAGGAGGAGGTGCACCAGGTGCGGGTGGTCGGTGAAGGTGATCCCGAACATCTCGAAGGTCTCGCGCTCGTGCCATTCCGCGCCCGCGTAGACGGCGACCGCCGACGGCAGGGAGGGGGCGCCGTGCGGGACGGTCGTGCGCAGCAGGAGGCGGCGTACGCGGTGGTTCTCCAGCGAGGCGACGTGCGCGCAGACCCGGAAGCCGGTCCCGGGCTCGTCCACCGCGCTCAGCCAGTCGAAGTACGTGCAGCCCAGCTTGTCCCGGGCGATCTCCAGGGAGGAGATCCAGCTGCCGACGGGCACGTCCACCGTGAGGACGTCGTACGAGAGCTCGGCGACGGCCTCGGCGCCGAAGACCGTCGGCGCCGCGTCGGGGAGGGAGTCGTAGAGGTTCACGCGCCGGCCCCCCCGTCGGGCACGGGCGGGGGCGTGACCAGGCCGCTGGTCAGCTGGGAGACGGACGGCCCCGAGGCGTAGCGCTCGGCCAGCGACTCGCGGGCGATCTTCTCCTGGAGCTTGAGGATGCCCTGGAGGAGCGCTTCCGGGCGCGGCGGGCAGCCGGGCACGTAGACGTCGACGGGGATGATCTGGTCGACGCCCTTGGTCACCGAGTACGAGTCCCAGTACGGGCCGCCGCAGTTGGAGCAGGCGCCGAAGGAGATGACGTACTTCGGCTCCGGCATCTGCTCGTAGAGCCGCTTGACGGCGGGGGCCATCTTGTCCGTGACGGTGCCCGAGACGATCATCAGGTCGGCCTGGCGCGGACCCGGTGCGAAGGGGATGACGCCGAGGCGGATGAAGTCGTGCCGGGCCATCGACGCGGCGATGAACTCGATCGCGCAGCAGGCGAGGCCGAAGTTGAAGACCCACAGGCTGTACCGGCGGCCCCAGTTCAGGACCACCTTCATCGGTTCCGGGGCCAGACGGGAGAGGACTCCGAGGCGCTTGGGCTCCGGGAGCAGCTCCGGCTGAGGTGTCACGTCCATTCGAGGACGCCCTTCTTGTACGCATAGAGCAGGCCGACGGCCAGGAAGCCCAGGAAGATGAACATCTCGACCAGGGTCGTGGCGCCGTAACCGGCGGCGGCGAACACCGTCGCCCACGGGAACAGGAAGATCGAGTCGACGGCGAAGATGACGTAGAGGAAGGCGTAGACGTAGTAGCGGACCTGGGTGTGCGCCCAGCCCTCGCCGACGGGGTCCACGCCGCACTCGTAGGTCAGCAGCTTCTCGCGGGTCGGCACGACGGGCCGCAGGAGGCGGCCCGCGCCGAAGGCGACGGCCACGAAGAGCACACCGAGGGCTGCCAGCAGACCGACGACCGAATAACTCCGGAAGTAGTCCGCCGCGAGCACGGTTACGGTCGATACCGTTGGTTCGGACACGTCCGTTCCTCGCTCCTCGGTCACTGTCGACGATCTGGTACGGACGGGAGTCTAGGGCCTGCCTCACACGGGGTGGGGTTATCCCCCGTTCACAGCACCCCGGACACCCCATGGCATCGGGTGACCCGGCTTGACAGGCTGTGGCGCATGACCACGAGCCATGCCATCCCCGACAACGATCGGCCTCCTCCCGTACGGCCCGTATTCAGTGCCGTCACATGGAAGGAAATCGCCCATCTGGTGATCAACCTGCCAGAGGGGATCCTCGGATTCGTTTACGCGGTTGTCATGGTTTCCACCGCGGGCGGTCTTTCCGTGACCGCGATCGGACTTCCTTTGCTGGCGGTCGGTCTCTTTTTGTCCCGTCAATGGGGACGGCTCGAACGGGCCCGCGCGCGAGGGCTGCTGGGCGTACGGGTCGAGGAGCCGACCCCGATCCCCGGACCGCGTCGGTCCGGCGGGTTCTTCCCCTGGCTGTGGACGAGCATCAAGGATCCGGTCGGCTGGCGGACCGTGCTGTTCATGCTGATCCGGCTGCCGTGGGGGGTACTCACCTTCACGGTAGTCCTGACCGGCCTGTTCGTGCTGTGGCCCGTGCTGCCGTACCTGGTGCGGCTGCTGGCGAACGCCGACCGGGCGATGGTACGGGGGCTCCTGTCGCCCTCCGACGGCCTGGAGCGGCGGATCGCGGAGCTGGAGTCCGACCGGGGCGTGGTGGTCGACACCGCGGCGGCGGACCTGCGGCGCATCGAGCGGGATCTGCACGACGGGGCGCAGGCGCGGCTGGTCGCGCTGGCGATGGGGCTGGGCCTGGCGAAGGAGAAGCTGCTGGAGGACCCGGAGGGGGCGGCGGCGATGGTCGACGAGGCCCACGGGGAGGTGAAGCTGGCCCTCCAGGAGCTGCGGGACCTGGCGCGCGGGATCCACCCGGCGGTGCTGACCGACCGGGGGCTGGACGCGGCGCTGTCGTCGGTGGCGGCGCGGTGCGTGGTGCCGGTGAAGGTGCTGGTGGACCTGCCGGCGGGGCAGGAGGCCCGGCCGGCGGAGGCGATCGAGGGGATCGCGTACTTCGTGGTGTCCGAGCTGCTGCAGAACGTGAGCAAGCACGCGAGGGCGAGGGGCGCGACCGTGGAGGTGTGGCGGGCGGGGGCCCGGCTGATCATCCGGGTGTCGGACGACGGGCGGGGCGGGGCGGACACGTCCGGTGGGAGCGGGCTGGCGGGGCTGGCGGAACGGCTCGGTGCGGTGGACGGGGTGCTGGTGGTGGACTCCCCCGAGGGGGAGGGGACGGTGGTGACGGCTGAGCTGCCGTGGCGGGACCGCCGCCGGGGCTGAGGCCGCGCCGGCCGTGGCCGGTTGGTGTCGAGCGGGACTCCCGTCCGGGGTGGGCGGGGGTCCCGTTCGTCCGTCCGGCACGGCGCCGTTCCCCGGGGCGCCGCCCCGGCCCACGCGCCTCGAACGCCGGCGGGGCCGAACGTGCCGGAGCCGGCTGCGGAGGGTGCGCCGGGGGGCACCGGCGGGGCGGAAGGGCGGCGCCGGATCCGGCGGCGCCGGATCCGGCGGCGCCGGATCCGGCGGCGCCGGCCCGGTGGGGTGGGGGGTGGGGTTAACCCCCGGGTGGAGATGCCTACTCGCCGCATGGTCTGGGGG
>NZ_JOAK01000022.1 GCF_000720455.1 Streptomyces virginiae
GCGGCTCACCGAGAACGTCAACGAGCTGGCCGGGAACCTCACCCGCCAGGTCCGGGCCATCGCCGAGGTCGCCAGCGCGGTCGCCGAGGGCGACCTGACTCGCTCGATCACGGTCGACGCCTCCGGCGAGGTCGCCGAACTCAAGGACAACATCAACTCCATGGTCGGCTCGCTGCGCGAGACCACGCGCGCGAACCAGGAACAGGACTGGCTCAAGTCCAACCTCGCCCAGATCTCCGGACTCATGCAGGGCCACCGCGACCTCGCCGTCGTCGCCGAACTCGTCATGGACGAACTCACCCCCCTCGTCGACGCCAGCTACGGTGCCTTCTACCTCGGCGAGGAAATCGACGGCCAGGCAGGGCTCACCCTGATCGGTTCCTTCGGCCGGCCGGTGGAAAGCCCCGCCGCCACGCGGGTGCGGCACGGCGAGACGCTGGTGGGACAAGCGGCACGCAGCCGCCGCATCCTGACCACCAACAACGTGCCAGCCGGCTATCTGATCTCATCCGGGCTGGGCCAAGCAGCGCCGGCCCACCTGATCGTCCTGCCCATCGTCGTCGAGGACCAGGTCCTGGGCGTCATCGAGCTTGCCTCCTTCGCCCCCTTCACGCCCGTGCACCGTGACTTCCTGGGCCGGCTGATGGAGACCATCGGCGTCAACGTCAACACCATCGTGGCCAACGCCCGCACCGACGAACTCCTCGGCGAGTCCCAGCGGCTGACCGGCGAACTCCAGGCCCGCTCGGAGGAACTCCAGGTCCAGCAGGAGGAACTCCAGCAGCTGTCGCTGGCTTCCAAGTACAAGTCCGAGTTCCTCGCGAACATGAGCCACGAACTGCGCACCCCGCTCAACAGCCTCCTCATCCTCGCCCAGCTCCTCGCACAGAACCCCACCCGCAACCTCTCCCCGAAGCAGGTCGAGTACGCGGGCATCATCCACTCGGCCGGCTCCGACCTGCTCCAGCTGATCAACGACATCCTCGACCTGTCGAAGGTCGAGGCGGGCAAGGCTCCGGGCGTACCCGTGGACCTGCTCACCGACGACGCCCGCCTGCAGCAGATCCTCCGCAATCTGCTGTCCAACGCGGTGAAGTTCACCGAACACGGCCGCGTCCACGTCAAGATCGAACCCGCGAGCTCGGCAGAGCTCCCCGATGAGCTGACGCAGGCCGGATCCGTGGTCGCCTTCCGCGTCATCGACAGCGGCATCGGGATCGCCGAGCAGCAGCTGGAAGCCATCTTCGCCGCGTTCCAGCAGGCCGACGGCACCACCAGCCGCAAGTACGGCGGCACTGGCCTGGGCCTTTCCATCACACGGGAGATCGCGCGCCTCCTGGGCGGCGCCGTCACCGCCCGCAGCGAAGTCGGCAAGGGCTCCACCTTCACGCTCTTCCTCCCCGTCTCAGGACGCGAACTCACCGAAGACGCCACGGCCGCCCTCGAAAGCGCGCAGCCCGGCAGCTCTGGGGCCGAGCAGCCGGACGGTGCTGCCCAGCCGGCCCTCGAAGAGCAGCGTCATCCCCGCCGCATTCTGGTCATCGAGCAGCGCAGCAACGGTCTCCTCAGCCTCGTCGCCGAAAGCGCGGCCAGCGATCTGACCGCGGGACGGGCAGTCACCGTGCCGGCAGACCGCGCCGAGGTCGTCACCGCCGTCACCGCAGCGGACGCGGCGGCCGTCCTGGCACAAGCGCCCTTCCACTGCGTGGTCCTGGAGCTCGGATCCGACGGGGAAGGACTGCGCTTCCTGCAGGCTCTCGCTGGGGACGGCGCGCTGGCCTCCCTGCCGGTCCTCGCCCACGACAACCGGCGCATGACACGGGAGCAGCAGGCAGAGGTCGCCGAGCGCGCCGCCGTCCAGCCGCTGGAAGTGCTCACCAGCCTGGACGAACTCCGCGAGCGCATCGCCCTGCACCTGTCGGCGGACCGTCCAGGCGACGTTCCCACCCTCGTGCGCGACGCCAGCCACCTTGCCGTCTCCGAACACGCCGTCGTCGACGCCAGCCTCGCCGGCCGGTCGGTCCTCGTCGTCGATGACGACCCGCGCAACCTGTACGCCATCAGCGGGATCCTGGAACTGCACGGCATGCACGTCCTGCACGCCGAGAACGGACGCAGGGGCATCGAAACCCTGACCGCCACACCGGGAATCGACCTGATCCTGATGGACGTGATGATGCCGGAACTGGACGGATACGCGGCAACCACAGAGATCCGGCGCATGCCCGAATACAGCGCTCTCCCGATCATCTCGGTCACGGCGAAGGCCATGCCGGGAGATCGTGAGAAGAGCCTGGCTTCCGGCGCGAACGACTACGTCACCAAGCCCGTCGACGCCAATGACCTCATCACCCGACTCCGCCGTTGGCTGCCGGCCCAGAACACCTCAGGCACCACCCCAGCCTGACACCCCTGGCCACCCTACGGAGGAACAGCGACGCTCGGTGAACACCACTCCTGACGAACACACAGCATCCCAACCCGACACCACCCCTACCCCCGCTGCGGGCAATGCCATACTCGGCGCCGCCCACCCTGAGAACGAGAAGCCTCTGCCGCACCGGTCCACCCCGCGCTCCGACGCCGGCACGGAGGCCGGTCGGCTCGCGGTGACCGTGGAGCGCCTGCGCGAAGAGGCGCTCGAAGCCCAGTCGGCCGCCGACGGGCGTGCTCTGGTGGAGCTGGCGAAGGGCATCCTCGTCGGACAACTCGGCTGCGGGCCCGCCGAGGCATCCCGACAGCTCGGCAAACTCGCCGAACAGTCCGGCGCCACCCTCCTCGCACTTGCCGTCGATGTCATCAACCAGGCCGCCCGTGACCGCGTCAGCGAGGTGGCGCAGGATTTCCTCGCCACCGCTGTCACCGAGCACACGTCCGCAGAGGCAGCACCGGCCGTCCGGCTGCGGACAGCAGAAAGCCGCGCCCTGGCGGCCGGCGATACGCCGGCCGTCGCCACAGCGCTCCTCGAAAACGCGCTCGCCCCCCTCGGCGCTCACTGCGTCGCGATCTGGGTAGCGGGAGCCGATTCCTCCCTCACCCTGGCCGGCCAGGCGGGCTTCACAGCGGAGGACGCTGACCGCTGGCGCTACGTCCCACCCGAGGTCGCCACGTGTGCCCGGCTCGCCCTCACCCACCGCGAGTTCTCCGTCGTCGCCAGCCTTTCAAAGGCCAGTCTGCCGACCATCGGACGGCGCCAGCACCCCGACGGCGGCCGCATCGTCATCCCCGCAGGCACCGGCGGCCGCATCCACGGTGTCCTGGAAATCGGATGGCCCCAACCCCTGGCCCCTCAGCCCGTACAGATCATCCGCCAACTGGAGGCGCTGGCCGAGCTGTGCGCCCACACCCTCGAAGAACAGTCCCCAGACCTCACTCCCGCCGCCTCTGACGCCGCGCACCACGCCGCCCTGGCCGAACTCACCGACCTCGCCGACCACCTCGACGACACGGTCCTCGTCCTTGCCCCTGTCCTCGACACCAACGGCCGTCTGGCGGACTTCCGCATTCACCACCTCAACAACAGCTTCATCGACCCGGCCGGCCGGCCCCGCTCCATGATCACCGGCCGCCACTTCCTCGAGATCTATCCGGCGGCAGCCGAGAGCGGTGGCCTCTACGATCAGCTGGAGAGGGTCTACGCCACCGGTGAGGCCTGCCAAGCACGACGCACCGCACTGACGACCTTCGTCGGAGAGGTCCCCCTCACCACCGTCGCGGACGTACGGATCAGCCGACACGGCTTCGCCCTTCTCCTCATCTGGAAGATCGAAGACGAAAAGGCGCGCCTGGCCAATCTGCTGCAACACGCACAACGCCTCGGCCGGGTCGGCGGCTTCGACCAGAACATGCGTACCGGGGAGATCAGCTGGAACGAGCAGCTGTTTGCCCTGTTCGGGCTGCCGATGAGCGCCAGGCCCGTCCCACTCGAGGACCTCGCCGCCCACGCACACGACCACGACGTCAATTCCATCGGGCGGTTCCTGCGCACACTCCTGCACAGCCAGCGCGAATCATCCGTGGAGTTCCGCCTCCAGCGACCCGACGGCATCACCCGTCACATCCGCATGGTCGCCGAACCCGTCCTGGACCACCAGGGCCGCCTCTACTCGGTACGCGGCGCCTGCCAGGACGTCTCCTCCCAGCACTGGACCGAGGTCGCCCTCGCCGCCACCCGCGACCAGCTGGCCGACACCGAAGCAGAATCCGCCGACCGCAGCCGCCTCGCCCTGCAACTGCAGCACGCCATCATGCCCCCGGCACCGGCATCCCTCGAGGTTCCCGGCATCCGGATCGCAGTGCGCTACCGACCGGCCGAGTCGGAATCCCTCGTCGGCGGCGACTGGTACGACTCCGTGATCCTCCCCAACGGGACAATCCTCCTCAGCGTCGGCGACGTCGCCGGGCACGGCATCCAAGCCGCCACCGGCATGGTTGCCCTGCGCAACGCCCTCCGCGGCCTCGCCGTCACCGGCGCCGGCCCGGCGCAACTGCTCGCCTGGCTCAACAGCGTCGCCTTCCACCTCACAAGCCACCTCACCGCCACCGCCGTCTGCGGTCTCTTCGACCCCAAGACCCGAACCCTGCAATGGGCCCGCGCCGGCCACCTACCACCGGTCCTGGTCAGGGGCGCGCAGGCCCATTCCTTCTCCCTTACCGCCGGCATCCTGCTCGGCGCACTGCCCAACGCCACATTTGCGGAAGAAGAGGTACAGCTCGAAGCCGACGACATCCTCCTCATGTACACCGACGGACTCGTCGAGCGCAGAGACATCGCCGTCACCGACTCCCTCGCCCAGCTACTCACCGTGGCCTCGCGGCCTGCGGACACCCTGGAAAAGCGGCTGGACAGCGTGCTGACATACAGCGCATCCGACACCGATGACGACACCTGCCTCATCGGAATCGAGGTCCGCTGACCCCGGGCCACCTCCGAAAGGGCGCTGAGGAACACCGCGCCTCCGGGCCTGCCCGGCCGAACGCGCCAGGACTCCCTGACGGCCGCGGACTACGAGTCGCCTGTCAAGGCCCAGCAGGATCCGCTGCCGGCCCGCCCCATGGGGTTCACCGATCCGGGTGCGGACGGCATCAAGAGGGCCTGGCAGAAGCTGGCCGAGGCGCGACGGCAGCGCGGCCTCGTCGCCCGCTGCTCGCCCGCGCTGCCGCCCGCTGTCCCGGATCGTCACCGGTGGACAGCGGGCAGATTGCACAGTTTGAGTCCGTCCTCGACGGACGCTCACACGCGGAGCCAGATGACCAGGGCTGCTGTGATCGCGGTGCCAAGGAAGTGATCAACACCCTCTTGTCCGGTCCGAGCCCGGCGGCCCGCAGCGAGCGCAGTGCCGCCACTCCGGCGACCGGCAGAGCCACCGCCAGCGCCAGGTCCAAGCCCTTCGGCACCTCGGCGAGCGCACCCACGTCCGATCGCGACGCGCCCGGTAGCAACGCCCCCCGGGGTCAGGGCCACCACCTGGGTGCCCACCAATGGACCGGTTCACTGCGGCCCGGCCCGCCCCGGCCCGCCCCGGCCCGCCCCCGCGACCGGAGGACGGGGCGGGCCTACCGCTTGCTGCCCCTTGCCGTACGGCTGCTGCGAGCGAGCGGGTACGCACGGGTTGCGGACCGGGACCCGCCGGCCGGGCTTCTCGGTGCACGGCTGGAGTTCCGTGGCCAGGGCGTGGGCGCCCTCGGTGACGCCTCGGCGCAGGGTGAGGAAGACCTGGGTGAGCCAGCGCCAGGTGTCCCTTCTGCGGCCCCCCCGCTGAGGTGCTCCGGCCCAGGGGTGCGGTCGGGGTACCGTCTCCCTGGCCTCGGCGACATCCTGCGGCTTTTTCATGGGGGAGAGAGGCGGCTGCCACGCCCGTCGTTCGGGGCCAAGCGTGGTGCCCCGGGCCTGAGCAGCAGGCCCCTACTTCCCGGGATCGGCACCCTCTCAGGGCGACCCTTTCACGGGAAGCCCTCACTCCGCACGCACCACCGCAGGCATGCCGGCACGGCCGAAGGAGCCAGTCGCGTGGGCGGTGGGCACCCTGATGGCGATGGTCCCGGCCCCGGCTCGCGAGGCCGGGCGCGTCCTGTCCGCCGCAGCCGCACAAGCTGGCTTGCCCGAGACGATGCTCGCCCAGGGGATGCTCGCCGACTCCCGTGGTCGGCCCGTCCCGGCCCGCGCCGAGCGGGCGCTGCGCCAGGCCGTCCAGGCGACGCGTACCCCGAAGACCAGGACTGCCTGCTCACCCTGAGCGTCCTCATGGCCGAGCCCTGTGCCTACGCCGCGGTGCACGATGCAGTCCAGTACACAGAGGGCTGAAACCTCAGTGCTCGGTTCCCGGAAACCTGCTGGGGACGATCTGCGCTGACCGGGCGCCCAGCAAGTACGAATCTCCGCGCCGGGCCGAGGCCGCCACTCTTCCACCACGATCCGTATTCGGATGCTGCGCATGGTGAAGGCGCCGTGTCAGTGCCTACGGGGGCGGTGGGGAAGTGGGGTCGGCTTCGGCCGCGTCGGCCAGGGCTTGGGCGGCGGCTTCTGCAGCCTGCGCGGCGTCGTCGGCGGCCTGGTTCGCCCTGTCCTGCGTGGGCCCGGCGTGGGTGGCCGGTGACGGAGGGAGCACTTCGTTGAAGGCGCGGCTGACGGCTTGGAGCGCGGAGGTGACCTCGCCGGGGATGATCCAGAAGGTGCTGCCTGGTCCTTGGGCAAGCTGCGGCAGTGCCTGAAGGTACTGGTAGGCCAGCAGCTTGGGGTCGGGGTCGTTGCGGTGAACGGCCTGGAACACCTCGTCGATGGCTCGGGACTGGCCCTCGGCCCGGAGGATCTCGGCCGTTCGCTCCCCTTCGGCGCGCAGTACGGCCGACTGCTTGTCCCCTTCGGCGGTCAGGATCTGCGACTGCCGTTGTCCTTCAGCTCCCAAGATCGCGGCGCGCTTGTCCCGCTCCGCTCGCATCTGCTTCTCCATCGCGTCCTTGATCGACTGTGGCGGATCGACGGCTTTGATCTCCACGCGGTTGACCCTCAGGCCCCATTTGCCCGTGGCGTCGTCCAGGACGCCGCGGAGTTGGCTGTTGATGGTGTCGCGAGAGGTGAGGGTCTTCTCCAGGTCCATGGACCCCACGACGTTGCGCAGGGTGGTGACGGTGAGCTGTTCGACGGCCTGGAGGTAGTTCGCGATCTCGTAGGCGGCCGCCCGAGGGTCGGTGACCTGGAAGTACAGGACGGTGTCGATCTCGACTACGAGGTTGTCCTCGGTGATGACCGGCTGCGGCTTGAAGGAGACGACCTGCTCGCGCAGGTCGATCACGGGATACACGCGGTCGATGTAAGGGATGACCACGTTGAGGCCGGGTCTGAGCGTGCGATGGTAGCGGCCCAACCGTTCCACGTTGCGGGCGCGTGCCTGAGGCACGATGCGGACGGCCCGCACCACTGTGAAGACGGCGAAGACCGCGACAATGACGCCGGCGACGACCCAGGCTTCCATGGTCACTCCCGCGGGTAGACGAATGCGGTGCTGCCGCTGATCTCCACGACATCGGCGGTCGTTCCCGTAGGGATCACCAGCGTCTCGTCGTAGGCCCGAGCGGTCCACTCCTCGCCTCCGATGCGGACCCTGCCGCCCTGGGCGGACACCTCACTGACCACGTAGGCAGGCTTCCCCACCAGCGCGTCCACGCCGAAGCGGGCCTCCTGGCGCGGTGAGAGGCGTCGCAGCGCGAGGGGGCGTACGAAGAGCACGCTGAGCGTCGCTACGAGGGCGAACACCAGGAACTGCCAGGGCACGGGGAGGCCGAGCGCGGCGGACGCGGCGGTGATCGCCGCAGCTGCGGCAAGCAACCCCAGTGCAGCAGTGAGAGTGAGCGCCTCCGCGACCGCCAGCACCGCTGCGGCGATCAGCCAGATCAACCACGGTTCCACGTCGGCCCTCCTCCCTCACGGGAAACGACCCGGGATGCTGCGGCACGTTCCGCTCCACTTGGCACGAAAGTACCCATTTCTACCTATAAGGAATCCAGGGATTCCGTCGGAGCTGTCGAGCCCTTCAGGGCGTAGTGTCGTGGCCAGCCCCCTGCTGCCATGCGCCTGCGCGGGATAAGCAGTTTGCGCGGTTTACAGATGATGTATGGGTAGATACGGGCCGCCACTCCTTACCTGGAGGCCCGTGCGCTTCGTCGCGGCCGCGATCGGCATCTGGACCTGCATCGCTCCCTGGGTAGTCGCCGGGGACGTCGCCCACACGCGCTCGATCACCAACAACCTCATCACCTGCATCCTCGCCACTCTCTTCGCCCTCGCCGCAGCCTCCGGCGCCCGCGACCACGACACCAACGGGCAGAGCCCCGCTTCGCGCCGCCCCCTGCCTGGAGTGCGCTGACACCGAAAGGGCCCGCTCGAATGGTGTTCCAGGGAGCGGGGCCTTCGCTGCAGCTGGCCCCCTGGACGGGCCCCCGCCCGGTTTGAGACCGCGAGGGGTGGACAGCCGCCGGGTGTGCTGCGCTTGCGCAACGCGGGGCGCGACCGAGACCGCGAGCCCGCAAGAGGCGGCCCACCATGACACACCCAATCCCAGTTGTGCCGGCGCTCGCCGGCCGCCCGGGGGTGCTGTCATTCCCGCTGGGACGCAGGATGTCCAGAGCATCGTTCATGTCCTCCGGTCCGAGCATCGCCCGCTCCGTCTCCTGGCCGACCCGCTGGTCGTGGCCTACGTCTCCACGGCAGCGCATCAGGGGAGTTCGCCTGGGCAGGCGCCTCGTATGAACCGACATATCGATGTGGATGGCTCCTATTGGATGCAAACGGCCGCTTTCCCGTCCTTCAGACCTCTTTCGGGGGCAACGGAGGCGGACGTGGCGGTCATCGGCACTGGAATCGTCGGGCTGAGCACGGCCTGGGAACTCGCCCGTGCGGGGCTGACGGTCGTTGTGCTGGAGGCAGGCCGACTGGCCGGCGGCGTCACCGGGCATACGACGGGCAAGCTGACCGCCCTGCACACCAGCGTGTACGACACGCTCCGGAGCAACCACGGGGACGACACCGCCCGCACGTACGCAGCCTCTCAGAGCGCCGCTCTGCGGCACGTTGTCGAGGTCTCGGAAGAACTCGGCATCAACTGCGAACTGGAGAGGCGCCCGGCCTACACCTACTGCGAGCAGCCCGAGGGCGTCGACGCCCTCGGCGCGGAAGCGGAAGCGGCGCGGTCGGCCGGCCTCGACGCATCGTTCGTCACCGACACGGGCCTGCCCTTCCCCGTTGTCGGAGCCGTCAGGGTTGAGAATCAGGCACAGTTCCACCCCCTGAAATACCTCAAGGGGCTCGTCGAGGACATCGTCGCGCTCGGTGGACGGCTTCACGAGGGCACCCGTGTCACGCAGTTGGAGAACGGCGAACCGTGTCGGCTCACCACCGACTCCGGGGCCACCGTCTCAGCCGGGCACGTCGTCGTCGCCACTCACCACCCCGTGTTCGACCACGCTCTCCTCTCCACGAGGCTCACCCAGCACCGTGACCTGGTGATAGCGGGCTCCATGGCCGCGCGACACGACCCCGAAGGCATGTACATATCGGAGGAGGGCGGCAAGCGCTCAGTCCGTACGGCCCCGCTGGCGGACGGCAGCCGGCTGCTGATCGTCACCGGGGAAGCCTTCACACCCGGCACCGGTGAGGACACGGAAGCCGGATACGCCCGTCTCCGGGCCTGGGCCGAGCAGCGCTTCCCCGGTATCACGATCGCCCACCGGTGGGCCGCGCAGGACAACAGTTCCACCGACACGCTGCCCCTCATCGGCCGCCTCCCCACGGCCGGTGACAACGTCTACGTGGCCACCGGTTTCGCCGGCTGGGGCATGACGGGCGGGGTCATGGCCGGAACGATCATCGCCGACCTCGTCCGCGGCGAGGAGGAGCCCTGGGGCGGTCTCTACGCCCCCGGCCGCGTCGGCTCGCCCCTCCGCTCGGCGCCGACGTACCTGAAGGCTCAGTGGGACGCCGGGAAGCACTTCGTCATGGACCGCCTGGACACTCTCGGCGACGGCACCAACGGCCCGGTCGAGAGTCTGCAGGCCGGTGAGGGCACCGTGGTCCGGGCCGGGGGCCACGCCTGCGCCGTACACCGCGACGATCAGGGCGAACTGCACGCGGTGACCGCCGTCTGCACTCATTTGGGGTGCCTGGTCGCCTTCAACAACGCCGAACGGACCTGGGAATGCCCCTGCCACGGCTCCCGCTTCGGCATCGACGGCGAAGTCCTCCAGGGCCCGGCACTGCGGCCACTGGAACGAAAGGATCCCGGCGAACTCTGACCCGCCCCGCACGCCGACCGCAGGCTGCTCCGGCGATGAGGAAGGGGCTCGTACGGAACGGGCCTCCGTAGCGGGGTGCATGGGCGGCTTGGGCCGGTGGGCTCCGGCGCGCAGGGCGGGCTTCGGACCGTTGGTGGCCCGAAGCCCGCTGATCTCGCAGTGGCTGGGTGTCCTGGCACGTCAGGTTGCGGCGGGGAAACGTTCCCAGACGCGGTGTGCTGCGAGAAGTTCCAGGAGCTGAGGCAGTGCCTGTGCGCTGCCGGTGATGATGACGCCGGGTTCACCGACCGAGATACCGGCGGCCTCGAAGAGGGTTTCGGCGCCGCCCCAGCCGGCGAGGGCCTTGCCGTGCCGATATGCCTCGGTGAGCAGGGTCAGGACCCGCGGATCGCTGACGGCGGGGCCGGGGGCCGCGGCCTTGGCGTCACGGGCTCCGTACGCGTCAGCTCCTGATCCCGGGACACCAGCGAAGACCAGCGCGTCGAACTCGACGGAGCGGGCGGTGGCGAAGGTGCGCTGGACGGGGATCGAGTCACCGCCCGTGCCCAGTACTCCGCCGGCCGGGGCGATGATCAAGGGCACCAGGCCGGCGTCCAGAACCGCCTCGCGGAGCTGCTGCACGCCCGACATGTCGGTCGCAGGCCCGGTGACGATGCCGATGACGCGTCCGTCCAGAGGCCAGGTCGCGCCGACCTGCGACAAGCGGGGGCTGGGGCGGACGTCGGTGAGGGGTTCGGTGGCGGCCGGCACCGGGAGCCCGAGCCCCGCCGCGACCTGCGTGCACAGCTCGGGGTCGATGTTGGCGAGTACGCCGAGAGCGCGTTCCTTGATGGCCTGTTCGTAGCACTTGGACAGCTCGAACGTGTAGGCGGCGATGATGTGTTCGCGCTCGACCGGGGTCATGCTGAGCCAGAACATGCGGGGCTGGGAGAAGTGATCGTCGTACGAGGCGGGTGCTTCGCGGACCTTGCGTCCGGCAGGGACCTCGACGGGTACCTCGATGAAGGCTCCGGTGTCGGTGCCGGCGAAGAAGGGGCAGCCGCCGTCGAGGCTGTTGGGCTTGTAGGGGGCCACGCCTCGGTGGACGGCGGTTTGGTGAAAGCCGTCACGGAGCATGTCGTTGACGGGCGCGTGCGTGCGGTTGATCGGAATCTGCGGGAAGTTGGGGCCGCCCAGCCGGGTGAGCTGGGTGTCCAGGTAGGAGAACATCCGCCCGGCCAGCAGCGGGTCGTCGGTGGCGTCGATGCCGGGGACGAGGTGGCCGGTGTGGAAGGCGACCTGCTCGACCTCGGCGAAGAAGTTCGACGGGTTCGCGTTCAGCGTCAGCAGCCCGACCGGCTTCACCGGCGCGAGCTCCTCCGGAACGATCTTCGTCGGGTCGAGGAGATCGATGCCCTCGAACATCTGGTCGGCGGTGTCGGGGAAGGTCTGGATGCCCAGCTCCCACTGCGGGAACGCGCCGGACTCGATGGCGTCGAAGAGGTCGCGACGGTGGAAGTCGGGATCCACCCCGGCGAGGATCTGCGCCTCCTCCCAGACGAGGGAGTGCACGCCCAGCTTGGGTTTCCAGTGGAACTTCACCAGCGTCGTGGTGCCCTGGGCGTTGACGAGGCGGAAGGTGTGGACTCCGAAGCCCTCCATCATCCGGTAGGAGCGGGGGATGCCCCGGTCGGACATGTTCCAGATGGTGTGGTGGGTGGCTTCGGTGTGCAGGGAGACGAAGTCCCAGAAGGTGTCGTGCGCGCTCTGGAGCCGCGCGAGCCGAGGACGGTGGAGAACCGCACGAACACCGGAGTCTCCACGTCCGAGGCCAGGAACGCGGCCTTACTGACCGTCTGCGCGGTGCCGTAGGACTGGAAGACGCCGTGCGCGGCCGAGCCGCGGGCGTGGACCACACGCTCGGGGATCCGCTCGTGGTCGAAGTGCATGAGCTTTTCACGCAGGTGGTGGTCCTGCAGCAGTACCGGCCCCCGGGGGCCCGCCTTGAGCGAGTGGTCCGTGTCCGCCAGGCGCACCCCTTGCGCCGTGGTCAGGTATGCGCCGCTCTGCGCCATCCGGGCCTGGTCCGCGCCGGTGGGCTGCCCGGTCGGGCTGACCGTCTCCGGGCCGCTCTGGTCCGCCTTCGGAGGCAGCGGCTCCACCGGCGTCGTCGGCTCGACGAGCTGCGGAGAGACGGGGGCAGGTTTGCCGGGGACCCCGTCCCCCGGGCCCTCTGCCGGGCCGGTGTGCATGACGTCGGCGATTTTCTCAGCGACTGCTTTCACCGGGTTCTTCTCGGACATCTCATCTCCAGACACAGGGGAGGGCCCTCGGGCCCTAACGTGTGACCCGAGCGATATGTCCCGAAACCTGGACTAGCCTGTCCGGCCCGCGAGGCGAGATCACTGGACGTCGATCCTCCACGCGGCGGCCTGTGCGCAGCCCGGCCTCGACGGCTTACACATGACGGCGGGGGTCTGGAGGAGCCCTGGGCGGACTGTCGGGCGCAGGTCAGAGATTCGCTCGGGCCGAGAGGGTCGAATGCCCGGACTGCAAGGCGTCCGAACGGGCCAGAGCGGTCAGGGCGCTGGTCACGTCGCGTGCCAGGTCCCGGCCGCCTTCGCTCTCCTCGTCCTCATCACTCTGCCCTTCCTCCCCGACTTCAGGTCCGCGCCGCTGTGGGACGAGCTCGGAGCAGCGGACTACCCCAGCCTGAGGGGCACTGCTGCTCGTGGGCGTCGGCACCACCGTCCAGCGCTGCCCCCGGAACGGGTTCGGCGACGGACACCAGCGCGCGTACGACGCGCAGACGAGATGTCGCTGCTGTCGAGTTCTCCGTCGAGAACCAGGGTGGGCACGCCGATGGAGGCCGCCCGGTCCGCTGCGCCGACTTCTTTCGGTGTCCCCGCCCCGAGCCCGCTGGCGTGCCGCACGACGTTGGCGGTGGCAGGCCACCGTTACCACCTGGATCAGGGCGGTCACTCCCGCACGGTCCTGCACGACCTGTCCACATGCCCGTTCGGGTTGACCGTCAAGCATCTGGCCACGCCCGCGACACCGCCGCTCGCCGTCATGGGCGAGGTGCGTGTGGTCGACCGCTCCGGTCGGGGTCGGGGCCTGCGCTTGACGCAGGCGTGGCCGGGCGCGCGGTGTCCCCGATTCATTCGATCTTGGTTCGCCGTGGGCGGTCGCGCATGCGGTGCGCGGTGGTTGCGCGCAGCGTCCACGGCCGATCCGCTCATCACTGGACAGTCGACCCGCCTCCGGGGACGGCCCGGTCGGGCACGGGGCGGCGGGTCTTCGTGTCCAAGACACGAGCAGCCTCTCGCAATGATCAATAGATCCGAACGTTTGGAAACCCGGGCGTGGTGAAGACGGCTGTTAACACCGGCTCTATTCATCGAGGTAGGAGAAGCGCATGGGCATCATTGCCTGGATCTTGATCGGATTGCTCGCGGGCTTTATCGCCAAGGCGCTGATGCCGGGCAAGGACCCCGGCGGCGTCATCATCACCATGCTCATCGGCATCGCGGGTGGCCTGCTCGGCGGCTTCCTCGGCAAGGTCATCTTCGGCGTCGACTCCATCGACGGGTTCTTCGACCTGTCCACCTGGATCGCCGCCATCATCGGCTCGGTCATCCTCCTCGCCGTCTACCGACTGGTCACCGGCAACAGGCGACACCACAGCCACGCCTGAACGACCTCGCCAGACCCGGACGCAAACGGCTCCCCCTCTCTGCCGAGGGCGGAGCCGTTTCGCTGCTACGCGTGCAGCCCAGGCCGCGCCCGTCCCCGTGGCGCGTCCACTTCCGGCAGGCCAGGGGTGACCTGCCGGCCGGCAGTGGGCCGGGTGTGCCGGTGCGGGGCTTCCGGAGACGGTGCGTAGGGCGACCCGCATGGGGTAGGCGCGCGGCACTGCCCGCGAGTGGAGGAGGACCCGTATGCCGACCCGGTCCGTCTCAGAGCATGAAGCAGCGCCTGAACGCGACGCCCTCCTGGGCGGTCGCTACCGGCTCCATGGCCCCATAGGGTCCGGCGGCACGGCGGATGTCTTCCGCGGCGTCGACCAGGTGCTGGGCCGTGAGGTGGCCGTCAAGGTGTTCCGCGCGGGCACCGACACGATCACTGCCGACCGCTTCTGCGACGAAGCCCGCACACTGGCCCGTCTGTCCCACCGTGCCCTCGTCACCGTCTACGACGCCGGCCGACACGGCCAAGGCGCGTACATGGTGACGGAGTTGATCCGCGGCGTCACCTTGCGCACCCGGATGGATGCCGGCCCCCTCAGCGCCGTCCAGGTGACGCGGATCGGCGCCGACATCTCCTCAGCCCTCGACCACGTGCACGCCCACGGCGTCATCCACCACGACGTGAAACCCTCCAACATCCTCCTGGGCGCGGAGGGTTCCCCACACCTGGCCGACTTCGGGCTCTCGCGGACCGTCCACGACGACTCCCACAGCGCCCACGACACGCTTGTCGGCACCCTCGCCTACATGGCCCCGGAACAGTTCCTCGGCCAAGGCGCGAGCACGGCCAGCGACATCTACGCCCTGGGAATGACCCTCCTCGAAGCACTCACCGGCCACCGCGAATACCAGGGCACGCCCGTGGAGATCGGCACCGCCCACCTCCTGCGCCAACCCCGGATACCCGAAGGGCTGCCGGACGACCTGGCTCGCCTCCTCAGGACGATGACCGCCCAGACCCCTGCGGATCGCCCCGACGCCGCCACTGTCCACCAGCGCCTGCAAGGCATGGCACAGGCGCCGCAGCCCCGTACCGCATCGAGCACGGCGCTCACCCGCACCTCCACACACTGCTCATCGCCGCCATCCCCTGCCGCGCACCCCGTGCGAACGCCCGCGCGAACGCCCGCGCGAACGCAGAGCAGGGCAATCAGCCGGCGACAGGCGGCTCTTTTCAGCCTTGCGGCTGCGAGTGTCGCGGTCAGCTGCGCGGTGGCGCTGGGGGGCATAACAGCAGGGAAGAACACACCCAACACCACTCCCTCGCCCGAGCAACCGTTGGCGTCGAAGAACACCGAGGTGGCCGGCCCGGCAGGATCACCCAGCACGCTGCCCGTGTCGCCTCCTGCCGCCTCAGCCCCTCAGCTGCCGGTCGCGGCACCTTCCACCACAAACGAACTTGAGGCGTCCACCAGCCCGATCGATTCATACTCCGCTCCATCCGTCACAAACCGCCCGACGAAGGCTCCTGAGCCAACGAAGATCCCCGGGAAGGCCAAGCGAAAGAAGGACCAGGGACGGTGAACGAACCACCCCTGAAACGCTGGCACGCTCCGGTAGACGACCGTTGTTGAACCCGTTCCCATGCTGCGGGGCGCAGGGCCGCCGCCCGGAGGTGCTCCCGGCCGCCGTCCGCGGACGCGTCGTGCCGGTATGGTGCCGAGTGGACGGCGACGAAGCTCCGTTGGGGCCTCGCGGTCGATGAGGCGGAGAAGGACCGGCTGCTCGACATCGCGGCCGGTTGCGGACCAGATGTGATGGCCACGGACACGGCCGGCAGGGTTCACGGCTGGCAGTTCAAGGACATGACAGGACCGGAGCCGTCGCCCATCGCGGGGAAGTCGGTCCAGCGCATCTTCAAGAGCATCCATCAGCCCTTGGACTCGAACGCGGACGTGCAGACCCTCGGCTCCTCTTGGCAGTGGTACGCGAGCGGGGTCTGCAGGCCGAGGGCGTGATGCGCATGGGGCTGTTGGCCGGGGAGGCCCGACGATGGCATGAGAGCGGAATCCTTGCTCGAAGACTCGTTCAGAGCGAGGACGGCCGGTTCTTCCCTCCAGGCGTTCAAATGGGACGAGGATGGTTCTTCCGTGCGAGCCTGGCATCGGGACGAGGCGTGATTCCAAGGCCTGATGCTTCGACGTCCGGCCCGGCTGTGACCGCAGGCGCCTGATGGGCGGGCCCACCCTCGGCGACGGAACCTTGCAGGCCCCGCCGCTCGGTGGAACCCTTTCGCCCCGTTACCTCTCTAGCCTGATGCGCACCGGTTGGCGGTGCCCTGGACCGGTGCGTCCAGACCGAGACGCCGCAAAGGGTTCCCTGATCCATGGGTCTGACAAGCAGTGAGCTGCTCCTGTGCGCCGTGCTGTGCACGGCACTGGCCTTCGCGGCCACCGTGCTGCTCTGGCCGCGACTGGCGCGGGGGAGCCGGACACGGGTGCTGGGGCGCGCGGGGCTGATCCTCCTCGTGCAGGTGTTCCTGTTCGCGTCGGTCGCGCTCGCGGCGAACCGCAGCCTGCTGATCTACGGTTCCTGGGCGGACCTGGCCGGACACGCACGCCAGGAGGCCGTGCGCGGCGGAGTGGCCGTGGAGGTGCTGGGGCGGCAGGCTCCCGACGTGCCCGGCGGTGGCAATCCCCTGGTGAGCGGCGTGATCGAGAAGGTGACCCTGCACGGTGAGCGGTCCAGGAGCGCCGCCCAGGCCTACGTGTACCTGCCGCCGGAGTACTTCCAGAAGGGCAACGAGCAGCGGACGTTCCCCGCCGCGGTGGTCCTGACGGGCTACCCGGGCACGGCGGAGAACCTGCTGAAGGGTCTGCGCTACCCGAAGACGGCCTGGAACCTGGCCAAGGAGAAGAAGGCACAGCCGATGATCCTGGTGATGATGCGGCCCACCGTCTCGGCCGAGAACACCCAGTGCGTCGATGTCCGCGCCGGCGGCCCGCAGAGCGAGACCTTCTTCGGTACCGACGTCCCCCGGGCCATATCCAGCACCTACCGCGTCGGCACCTCGGCGCGCAGCTGGGGCATCATCGGCGACTCGACCGGCGGCTACTGCGCCCTGAAGATGACGGTGCAGCACCCGGAGACCTACGCGGCCGGCGTGGGCCTTTCGGCGGACTACAAGCCGGAGATCGACCAGTACTCGGGCGACCTCTTCCACGGCGACAAGGACGAGGAGAAACGATCCGACCTGCTGTGGCATCTCGCCAACCGGCCGCAGGGCGCATCCTCGTTCCTCGTGACGACCTCGCTGCAGGGCGAGCAGAACTACAAACCGACCCATCAGTTCATCAAGGCGGTGAAGGATCCGGCCCGCGTCTCCTCGATCACACTCGACCGTGGAGGACACAGCTTCAACACCTGGAACCGCGAGATCCCGCCGGCCCTCGAATGGATCGGCGGCCGGCTCAGCGCCGAGTGAGGAGACCGGACGGGACATCTCGGCGGGGCGGTGGGCCGCACCGCCGGACCCCCGAGGGGGCGCTACGCCGAGCTCTTCAGAGAGCCTCCCTGCGGCCGCCCGTACCCCACGCGGCGCGGTGACCGTCACGCGCGACGGACATGCCGGTTGTCCGGCTCGCGGCCGGCGTTCTGGCAGCAGGCCGTCCGAGTCCGTGATCGTCACCAGCACCCCCGCCTGACCCGCAGCAATCAGCCGCAACCTCTCCAGACGGTCAACGTGCGGCGCCGCTGCGCAGTGCGAGGGTGGTGCCTGCCGCGGTGGCGAGGTCAGTTTCCCGAATCAGGCGTACGGCGACGAGGCTGGCGGCTTCGCCCCATGTGCAGAGGGTCTGATCGCCGTCGAGGCCACTGCGAGATGGGGCCGGCGCCGTACAGGGCTGGTGCCCACCGGGCCGACTTCGACGCCGCAGTGCGGCTCGGGTGGATCTCCCCGGGTGCGCGCGTTCACGGCACCACCGAGTGGTTCCGGCAGCGGCCACTGCCGGAACTGCCGACCGCAGGCCCGGTTCGTTGGACGACGACAGAAGCCGCCGGGGCGCGCCCCAGACACCGCCGAAGCCGTGACGGCGGACTTGCAAGCGCGTTGTCCCGGAGGGTCGGGGACCGCGGCGCAACCGCGGCGGACCGGATCATGAACCTTGGACCGATGTTTGCGCTCCAGCCCCGCAAGCGGTTCGCGAAGGACACCGTGCTCATCGTGGACGGCACCCTGGTTCCCACCCGTGAGCACACCGTCGCCGAGCGGTCGAAGAACTACCGGTACTCCACCAGCCACCAGGTCGCCGTCGATGCCGACACCCGCCTGGTCGTCGTGGCCGGTCGGCCGCTCGCCGGAAACCGCAACGACTGCAGGGCCTGGGAGGAGTCCGGCGCCAATGCTGCCGTCAGCGGAACGACCACGATCGCCGACGGCGGCTACTCGGGCACCGGCCTGGTCATCCCGCACCGCCGCAAGCGCGGCCCAAGTCCCACAAGCAAGTCCTGGCCCGCGTCGAGGACGTCATCGCCCGCATGAAGACCTGGAAGATCCTCCGCGACTGCCGCTTGAGGGGGAACAGCGTCCACCACGCCATGCTCGGCATCGCACGGATGCACAACCTCGCCCTCGCCGGATAGATCAGCGGATCCCGTTGCGGCCAACCATGCCCGAGACGACTCGGAGGCTGAGCTCCCTTCACACCACCCAGGCGCCGGTGCGGCGGCATCCGTAGGCCGTCCCGCCGGAGTCGGAGGACGCCGTGCGGCTTTTCGCTCAGGCCGGGCGGGAGGCTTCGGCACCGGCGACGGCCGCCGGAGGCGCGACCGGAAGGACGGGGTGGACACCGACCAGAGGGTCCGCCGAAGCGTGGGCGTCCGCCAGGGCGGCGGCCACCGCGTCCACGAGCGGGTCGGGGGCGTCCGCGCGACGGGCCAGCACCAGGCGGCTCGGCGGATGGCCGTCTACCGGGACGAACGCGATGCCAGGGCGCGCGTGTCGGCGCGCGGCGCCGGCCGGAAGTATCCCGGTTACCCCGTCCCACACCACCGCGTGCAGGCATTCCTCGACGGACGCCACCACCGGGCCGGGAGTGTCCTCGTCAGCGGCGAGCCAGTACGCGCGCCACCGTGCGTCCGTCCCGGCCGGCAGCCGGAAGCGCGGCCTCCCCGCGAGTTCCCGTACGTGCAGCCGTGACCTCGCGGCGAGTACGTCGTCCGCGGGCAGCGCCGCCACCAGGGGCTCGACGCCGAGCTGACGTACAGTCAGTCCCGAGGTGTCGAAGGGGAGACGGGTCAGTGCCAGGTCGACCCGACGCTCGCGCAGCCCGCCCGTCGGATCGGTCACGGGCGCCTCGTGCAGCCTCAGACGCAGTCCGGGGCGAGTGTCGCGCAGTACCGCGAGCGCCGCGGGGCAGGAGTCCAGGCCGGCGCCGGCGACGGCGCCCAGGACGACCTCGCGTACGGACTCCGCGGCCCGCACCCGCTCGCGGGCGCGCTCGGCCCGGGCCAGCAGGTCGCGGGCCTCCGGGAGCAGGACCTTTCCTGCCGCCGTCAGGCGCGCACCGGTCGGGATCCGGTCGAACAGACGGCACCCCAGGTCCGCCTCCAGATCGCGGATCCGGCGGCTGAGGGGCGGCTGGGCGAGGTGGAGCCGCACGGCGGCGCGGCCGAAGTGGCCCTCCTCCGCGACCGCGACGAAACAGCGCAACGCCCTCAAGTCCATGACCGGCCACGATACCGACAACGGCACCGCCCCCACGGAACCGGTCTTGGACGCGGGGGCGGGGTCCGGGATGAGGTGGAGACGTTCCACCCCATCGACTCCCCGAGGAGTACCATGTACGCGCACCCCGACGACCTCCACCGCGCCCGCTCCGTGGGCGCCGCCGCAGCGCCCGAGTTCGCGGCCTGGCTCGCCTTCCAGAACGCGGTCGACCGCGAGGACGGCGCCGTCCCCCGCCGTTACCGCGAGCTGATCTCCGTGGCCGTGGCCCTCGTCACTCAGTGCGCGTACTGCCTCGACGTCCACACCGCGGCCGCCCGCAGGCACGGCGTCACCGCCGAGGAACTCGCCGAGACCGCGTTCGTCACCGCCTCGGTCCGGGCCGGCGGAACCCTCGCCCATGCCCTCCTCGCCGACCGCCTCTACGAACAGCACGGCCACCACGCCCCGTCCGCCACCTCCGCGAGCGCGACCACCCCCTCCGGCTGACGGCCCACCGGTCCGGCCCTCCGGCAACGGGACCAGCATTCCGGCGAGGCAGCCGTGGCCGGTGCCGGGAGGCAAGGGTCAGAGGTCTTCCGCGTCGGAGCCGCCGGGGTGTTCCGCCTGCCGGGGGAAGCGGGCGTTCTCAAAGGCATCCAGCCCGAAGAGGGCGTGCTCGGCGGTGTGCCGACCCCGGCGCCCAGGCACGGACGGACCCCCTCGCCCGGCTGGCCCTGTCGACCGCGCCGACCGACAGCGACCGCAAGGTGGAGGTCGGCGGCGCGAGCACAGAGTGACACTGCTGTCCACGGCCTCCGACGTCCGCCCGGGCGGACGGCCTTGCCCATCCGGGCCGGAGGCGCTCCGGCCGGGCGGCATCGGTCACGGCCACCCCGGTCTTCCCGGCGAGGGCCCGGCTGACCGATGACGGGTGACCGATGACCGGTCACGCCTCGGCCGGGAGTTGCATGGCCCGGTCACGGCGCTGACGTGCCGGTTGACCGATCGCGGGAGACGGATCGGCCACAGTCGGCCTGCCGACCGGTCACGGCTTCTGCTGGGCAAGCCCTCGACTCGGAGGGCTTGCCCAGCGTCCGGATCACCCGGCGGGACGGCTCCCGAAGTCGAGGCGTCAGCGTCCGGGCTGCGGAGGATCCCGTCGCCCACCTCGTACCCCTCGACCGCCCCGACGCCTTCCTCTCTCTCGCCCGGTCCGGTGACATCGGCTTCACCGCGAGTGGAGCTGGCCGGCGGGGAGACGATTGACCACCTCCACAAACTGATCACCACACCCGCGGCATCACCTGCGAACTTCCCGGAGTCCGGGCGTGCGGGCCGGACCGCCTGGCGTTTCCACTGGAAACGGCTCGTCGTTCGCTGTCGATGGCGGGCAGCTATCGGGGCTCCCGGCGCCCTAGCCTGGGGTCGTGATCAACAGCCGAAGGAGCATGCGGAAGCGGCGGGACATGGCGCGTTCTGCGGTGGGCGGTTCCCGCACGAGGCGGTGTATCACCGGCGGGCTTCGTTGCACCTCCACGGGAGCGGGCAGATCGAGCGGTCGCCCTTGAACCTGTCGGTGTGCGTTCTGGCGTCGATACCACTGCCAAGATGGCGATGGCCGCAATGGGACTCGCCGGCGTCGATCTCCGGGACTTCCTCGCCGATCTCCAGAAACATGGCAGCCCGGCGTCGGCATGAACGTCGCCCCCCGACATGGACGCCTCCGCGGTCGAGGAACACCGCCGACAGCCGATCACGCCGGTGGGCGGTCGACCTGGACTGGTCGACGTGACCGATCAGGACTGGCCATGGGCATGAAGACTCGATCTCCGCCGGCCACGACCGAGTCGAGCCATGCGCCCGCCACGATGAGCACTACCGCCGTGCCCGGCCGTCCCTGCCGGCTCGCAACCCGAGGCCCAAGCACGCGCAGGAAACGGGTGGCGGCTGTGAGCGGGCGCATCATGAGGGTGAGGCGTCGGATACGGCCCTCATCGTCGAGATCGAGATACTGGGTCTCCTCCAACCGCAGGCGACCGACATGACCCGCGGCGCGCAGAACCGCGTGCTGTCCGTCCTGGAACTGTGCCTCGTAGTGGATGCCGGTGAACACTTCGAACACGCTCGTCAGGAGTTCCTCGAGTTCACCGTGCCCCCGAAACGTGAACCGGTCGGTCAGTGGCGAAACGAGCTCGACGTCCTCGGACAGAGCGGCTACTGCCGCTCTCGCATCCCCCGCCTCGCCGGCCATTCGCCAAGCTGCGACGTGATCAGTCATGCCATCCCCGCAAGGCGCTCGGCAATGACGAGAGTGCCGGGCGCTGCGCGCCCGCCCGGGCCCGGCTGGACCGAGACGCCCTCCGGATGAACCGCTCCACTGCAGCTACGACACGTGACGGACACCTCTAGGACCTCTCCGCAGTGGTGCCGAAACACGATCGGCGGACCATCCGGCGCGTGCCAGCGGTCGCCCCACTGGGTGAGTGCCAAAAGCACCGTCACGAGCTCCCGTCCCGATGTGGTGAGCACGTAACGGAACCGCTGAGGACGCGCGGAGTACTCGACCCGTTCCAGCACATCGCCGTCCACGAGTCCGTCGAGCCGATTCTTCAGCAGTGCGCGGGACACGCCAAGATCGCGGACCAGCTCCTCAAAAGTGTCAATGCCGAGAGAGATGTCGCGCAAGACCAGCGGTGACCACCAGTCACCCATGACATCCAGGGAGCGCGACAGCGAACAGTGGAAAGCTGCGAATGAGGCACGAGGCATGGCCACAACCTAGTGCATTCATATTCTGAACGCACTCACGAACTAGTTCGGCGGCTGTGCTGGGGCAGCTCCGGGAATTGCCATCACCCTCACGGGCGCGAGATCCCGCACTTCGCGTGCGACCGATGGTTTGCCCTGAGCTGCATCGGGCGGCGGCTGGCGCATGGCGTGATAGCGCTTTCGGCGAGGCGATTCCGGCACGCCGATGGCGGGATGCCGTCCTGCCCGCGCCCACGATCAGTCCGCGAATACTGTGCCGCCCGACTCGTGTGGTGATCAAGTGGGAGTTTCCGAGCAATACCGTTGGAAAAAAATGACTGTTTATGGCCGTGTTATGTTTGCCGGGCTTTAGCGGCTGTGGGCCGCGGGTCGGCACCAGGGGCTCGCCCTCGACGGAGCTGCAGCGGGTGGGTGGGACCGTGCGCGCCTCACTCCACCGCGCTGCTGCGGACCGGGCCGAAGCAGGCTCCGCGGCGCTTTGTCCGTCAGGGGAACCCGTAAGCGGGACGATCGCCGACCATGCCCGAGTGCACCGCTGAAGAAATGCCCATCGCCCTGCCCCGATTCCGGGCGGGTAATAATGACGAAATGAAATGACTGGAATGACTCGCCATCAATACCGCTGCTCAGTCCGTTGGTCGGACATGGACGTCTACGGGCACGTCAACAACGCCGTCTTCCTCACCTATCTCGAGGAAGCGCGCAGCGACATACTGGGTGGCCAGGCCGCAATAGCCGGTGTGGACACCTTCACGGCGGGCTGCGTGAGCGCGAAGCACGAGATCGAGTACAAGGCGCCCTTGGAGTGGCGCGAAACTCCGGTCACCGTCGAGGTCTGGGTTACCGGCCTCAGGGCGGTGTCCTTCAGCCTCGCCTACGAGGTGAAGGACGAAGGGACTCTGTACGCGAGGGCAGCCTCCACGATGGTTCCCTACGACCTGGAGGGCAAGCGCCCGCGGCGCCTCACCGAGGCTGAACGCGCCTACCTCACAGGTTTTCTGCCGCAGCAATGACCGCTTGACCGAGCCGGCCGGCGTCACACCCACATGGGCGACGACCGCCGACCACGCCCGAATGGCCCCGCTGAACAACCGCCATCGTCATCCCGTGATGCCGGGCAGGGAATAACGACGGAATAAAATGACTCGAATGACACCCTGCTGCTCGGCTTGGGGGCGCGACCTCGCCGTTCTCAATCCGTCTCCGCCCCGAGGCTCATCGATCGTGCCGCGGGACGAGTAGGTCACAACCTCCGATGAGGCGGGAAGTCTGACCCGCCTCACTCGCACAAGAAAGAAACTAGTGAAGAATCGCTTTGTCCCATTCTCTATTGTGTGTCTGTTGAGTCTGAGTGCGTGTTCCGCAAATGGTCAGGGAATGCAACCCGCCGAGATGCCGTCGAGCACAACTCAGGCGGCGCAATACCCGAACACGGATGCAGGCTTCCGGAAGCTGATCATAGCTGCACGTTTCGACAAGGATGTGGTGGCCTCACTGGAGCCGAACGCCGCTGACTACGCAGCGGTCTTCGAGCCGGAGTTCGCGGCCCAAGCCGAGAAGATGTACGAAGAGTGGATCTGGTCCAAGCCCCCCACCACGCTTGACGTCGACCCTGAAAAGACCGAAATCAAGGTGGCGAAGGCTACCACGGACGCCATCAGAGATTGGCCGAATGAGGTTAGCGAAGAATTCCCCGGTGGATACGAGAGGGTGGCCCCTCATTTCAAACCGGGAACGACGATCTACCGGTGGAAGTATCTGGAGCCAGGCGAAGTACTCGGTAAGGCGTACGACGGAATGGCACACGTCAATGGGCGCTGGGTGTGGTTCCCGAAGCCGTGGCGCGTCCTCGACTAGCCTGACCCGAGACCGTGTCCACGTGGCGAGGCGTCATTGGCCTCGGTCTGGGGCGGGGATGTCCTACGCGCTGGTCAGTGGTTGCGCCTGGCGGGCGCCCGGTGCTTCGGGCGTCTGTGATCAGTCCGCCCGGGGCGGCTCAGGGCGCCCGCACCGTCGGCGGCGACGAGGGGATCACGGCAGGCAGCGTCCGGAGGTCACGATGCGGCGGTGAGGGGGGGGCAGCCCGTGCTGTGCGCTGCGCGTTGATCAGGCACCTCATCGACTCCATGGCCTGGGTGGCCGATCCGCGGGCGGGCCCGGTTGAGGCGGTCGGCTCACACCCCGCTGGTGCGGGAGGTTGGGGTATGGGCCGCTGCCCGTTGATGTCGCCTGCGGCGGTGCCGAGTTGGTGGAGCCGGCCCCTGTCAGGCCGGCTCCGCTCTGGTCGTCGACTGCAGTGCGGTTCCGGGCCCGCCGGACAGGCGAGAGACGGGGGTCTACCGCGCGCATAGTAAGCATGGCTTATCCCACACAAAGGTGTCTTTACTTGCGCTTACTTCCGTGCGATTGCAGGATTCTGCCGCGGGCAGGGAGCGTGAGTCGCACGTGCCGCACCCTCTTCGTCGGGCAGCGTGCGTGGTTCCGGTGTGTGATGCCTGTTCCCGAGTCCGGATATGTCACCTCCTCACAGGCCGACATCCCGGGCGGGGGGCTGAGCAGACAGAGAGCGCCGGCGGGTGCCCTGCGGGCAAGAAGGGGCAACGAGTGCACCCACCACTCGGCCGTTCCCGCACTGTCGGCCGTCAGCCGCGGGAGTCGCCACCGGTGACGGCAACTACCTTGGGGGAGTGATGACTTGGGCTTGGTCCTCCTCATCGGAGCGGACGGGTGCAGGCACCTCGTGAGTGCGTGGGGACCAGTTCTGACGGACCGTGTCGGCGGCAGGCGTCGGGGCAACCAGTGAGTCCTGCCTGTAGCCGAGAGTAGTCATCGACGCCTGGTGGGCCGCTCCCAGTCTGTCTCGTGACGGGGGGCCGAACCAGCAGGCGAGGAGACGGCTTGCCGTGCCGGTTGCCGGATGGATGCGATCTGTCGCCGAATTCTTCAAACAGTTGAGCGTTTGACCTCTGCTGTTCACGCTTTACCTGTCAAGTGCCCGGAGGCACGGCCTCGGGCCCCACCGATTCAGAAGCGAGTCGAGCATGGTGCGTGTCCGTACATCCTTGGCACAGTTGCCCGCCTATGTCCCGGGCCGCAAATTGCCCGGCGCGGTAGTGCTGGCCAGCAACGAATCCCCGTACGGGCTGTTGCCCGGCGTAGCCGCAACGCTTACGGAGCTGGCCGGCGGCATGTCGCGCTACCCCGACCTGAGCGCCACCGCACTCGTGCAGGCGATAGCCGGGCACCACGAGGTCGAGCCGGATCGGATCGCGGTGGGCGCCGGATCCTCGGAGGTCTGCGGACAGCTGCTGCACTCGGTAGTCGGCTTCGGCGACGAGGTCGTCTTCGGATGGCGGTCCTTCGAGGCGTACCCGATTCTCACGGCGGTCGCAGGCGGTGTGGCGGTACGGGTCCCACTGCTCGACCATGCGCTGGACCTCGACGCCATGGCCGCGGCGATCACCGACCGGACCCGGCTGGTCTTCGTCTGTAACCCAAACAACCCCACCTCGACCGCAGTCGGAGAGCGGGCGCTGCTCGACTTCGCGGACCGCGTCCCGGAAGAAGTGCTGATCGTCGTCGACGAGGCCTATCGGGAGTACGCGGATCCGGCGCTGGTCCCCGATGCCCTGGCCCTGCTCGGCGACCGCCCGAACGTGGTGGTTCTTCGGACATTCTCCAAGGCCTACGGACTGGCGGGACTGCGCGTCGGCTACTGCGTGGCGCCGCCGTGGATCGCCGCTCATGTGCGCAAGACGCAGGTGCCGTTCAGCGTCAGCACCCTCGCCCAAGAGGCCGCCGTCGTCGCCCTCGGCGAGCGCGCGGAAGTCGCCCGGCGGGCCGCCCTCACGGTCGTCGAACGGGAGCGCATGACCATGATGTTGCACGCGCTGGGCTTCGAAGTCCCCGACTCCCAGGCCAACTTCGTGTGGCTACCGCTCGCGGACGAGAGCGCTGACTTCGCCGTCCACTGCCTTGGCGGGCAGGTCGTGGTCCGCCCGTTCCTCGGGGAGGGCGTCCGGGTGACGATCGGACTGCCGCAGGAGAACGAGGCTTTCCTCGATCTCGCCGCGACCTGGAGAGGCTGAAGGCCGTGCACCCCAGTCCTTATGAGCGGCATCGCGAACTGCTTCAGCAAGCCGTGCGGGCCCTCGCCGCCGGTGAATGCCGGCGGCCCTTCACGGAGGCGACCGGACAGGATGCTGCCGACGCGGGCATGAGATCGGTCCGAACAGCTGTGAAGGTCTTCGGCTCCCTGCTGGGACGGCCCTTCGAGCTCGACCAGCCCGGCGAGCTCGGCCGGGTGTGCACCGAGTCCTCGCCCTATGGGATCGGCATGGGCATCAGCTACCCGCGATGCGACCCCGCAGCTCTGGTGGCGGCTGCCGCCCAGGCGATGGCCGGGTGGCGCGTCGCCGGCCCCCACCGACGCGCCGGGCTGGCCGTGGAGATACTGCGCCGGCTGAACACCCGCAGCCATGAGCTGGCTCTTGCGGTGCATCACACCACGGGGCAGCCGCCGCAGGCGGCGTTCCGGTCCGCGGGGCCGCGCGCCCAGGACCGTGCGCTGGAGGCCGTGGCCCTTGCCTTCACGGAGTCGGAGCGCATTCCGGCGGACCTGAACTGGGAGAGCGGTCAAGGGACCCAAGGGAGCGGGCAACCGTCGCCGATGCGGGGCACCAGCACCCTGGTGCCCCGCGGAGTGTCGCTGCTCATCGGTTGCCCCGACTATCCGCTCTGGAACGGCTACCCGGGCCTGTTCGCCAGCCTGGTGACCGGCAATCCGGTGATCGTCGCCCCGCATCCGCGTTCCGTGCTGCCGCTGGCCATCACCGTGCGCGTCGCCCGGCAGGTGCTGGCGGAGGCCGGCCACCCACCGGACATCGTGACCCTCGCGGTGGCCGAACCAGCGGAACGGCTGCACGAGAGGCTGGCCACGGACCCGGCGGTGCGAATCGTCGACTACACCGGATCGGCGCAGTTCGCCGGCTGGCTGAAGGAACACGCCCGCCAAGCCGCCACGTTCGTCGACCGGACCGGCCTGAACACGGTGATCGTCGACTCCACCGGTGACTACCGGGATCTCGTGCGGGGCCTGGCCCACTCCCTGTGCCGGTGCAGCGGCACGGTCCGCACCACGCCGCAGAACATCCTGGTGCCGACGACGGGCATCGCGACCGATGAGGGGCGCAAGAGTCTGGGGGACTTCGGGGCCGACCTGGGCGAGGCCGTGGACCGGCTGCTCGGGCATCCCGCACGTGTGGCCAGGCTGCTGGGCGCGATCGCCAGCGATGCGGTGCGGGCGGGGCTGGCTGAGGCCACGCGGTACGGCACCGTGCTCCATGCGTCCGGAGCGCTGCGCCATCCGAATCATCCGGCCGCCGATGTGCGCAGCCCCCTGCTCGTCCGGCTGGCGGCGCAGGACGAACGGATCTACGCCAGGGAGTGGCCGGGGCCCGTCTCGTTCCTTGTCGGTACCGACTCGACGTCGCACAGTCTGGCTCTCTTCCGCCGCACGGTGGGCCGTCACGGGGCGTCGTACGCCACAGTGCACTCGACCGACCCGCTGGTGCTGGCGGTCGCCGAGACGGCAGCACTGGACGCCGGCGTGCACCTGGTGCAGAACCTCGCAGACGACTTCCCCGCGGACCCCTCCTCAGCAGGCGCGGATTTGCCCCCCGAGGGCGCCCACTTCGTCACCGGGCGGTTCCGGGTGGTGCGGTCTCGGCAGCATGCGGCCGGGACGGCCCCGGCTCCTGTCGTGGAGGCGGCCCCGAGGCCGACCCCCATCGGGGCTGCGGAGTCGCCTCGGGCTCCGGCTCCGGACGCGGGTTCCGCAGCCGAGCTGGTCGACGTCTGAGTGACCGAGCAGTCAGGCAGTCCAGTGCGTCCCGCGTCCCCGCACCTCGTCGAAGACCAGCCAGGTGCGGGTCGAGCGCACCCCCGGTACCGCCTGGATGCGCTCCAGCACGACCTGGCGCAGCACCGAGTTGTCCGGAGTGCGGACCAGCACCAGGACGTCGAAGTCGCCCGCAACGAGGGTGACATGCTCGACGTAGGGGATCTCGCGCAGTTCCCGGGAGGTGTCCCGCCACGCATTCTGGTCGATCGTCAGCGTCACGTACGCGCTCGTGCCGAGGCCGGCCCGCTGCGGATTCAGCCGCGTGCTGAAGCCGGTGATGACCTCCTCGGCCATGAGCCTGTTGATCCGCGTGTACGCGTTGGCCCGCGAGATGTGCAGCTTGTCCGCGAGTGCCTTGATCGACACCCGGCCGTCGTCGAGGAGCCCCGCCAGGATGTGCCGGTCGGTGTCGTCGAGCCGGACGGCAGTTCGTCCGGTCATCGACTCCGAGGGTGAGTTTTGCTCGGACACTTTGCCCTCCCAGAGCGTGTTGTTCGGCAGTCCGTCGCTGGATCGCCTGAAACCTTGAACAGATATTCCGCACTAGCGACGATACTCGCGTCAAGTGTCCAGAGAGAATGAGTGGCCTCATGCCCGTGAAGAACCTTCGCCAGACGGTCCAGGGCCTCCTGCCGTCCCTCACGCCTGTGCGGTTCGTGGCCGAGGACGGCACGCCGGTGGCCAAGCCCGCGCCCGGCTACACCGAGCCTGCGCCGGAGGCGCTGCGCGAGGCCTACCGGCGGATGGTCGTGGGACGCCGGTTCGACACCCAGGCCACCGCGCTGACCAAGCAGGGGAGGCTCGCGGTCTACCCGTCCAGCCGGGGCCAGGAGGCCTGCCAGATCGGAGCCGTACTCGCGCTGCGGCCGGACGACTGGTTGTTTCCCACCTACCGTGACTCCGTGGCCCTGGTCGCCCGCGGCATCGACCCGCTCGAGGTGCTGACGCTGCTGCGCGGCGACTGGCACTGCGGATACGACCCGGTCGCCACCCGCGTCGCCCCCCAATGCACCCCGCTGGCCACCCAGGTGCTGCACGCGACCGGCATGGCGGAGTCGTTGCGCCGCACAGGCGGAGACGGTGTGGCGATGGCCCTCGTCGGGGACGGGGCGACCAGTGAGGGGGACTTCCACGAGGCGCTGAACTTCGCTGCCGTCTTCCGCGCGCCGGTCGTCTTCTTCGTCCAGAACAACAAGTACGCGATCTCCGTGCCGCTGGCCCGGCAGTCCGCGGCGCCCGCCCTCGCGTACAAGGGCATCGGACACGGGATGCGTTCCGAACAGGTTGACGGCAATGATCTGGTCGCCGTGCTGGCGGTGCTGACCGCGGCTGTCGAGCACGCCCGTGCCGGGCACGGACCGGTCCTGGTCGAGGCGCACACCTACCGCATGGACGCGCACACCAACGCCGACGACGCGACCCGCTACCGGGACGCGGCGGAGGTCGAACGGTGGAGCGCCGCCGATCCGGTCAGCCGTCTTGAGACGTACCTGAGGGCCCGCGGCGCCCTCACCGACGAGGACGTAGCGGCGGTGCGGGAGGAGGCCGAGGCCCTGGCGACAGAGCTGCGCGGGGGCATGAACGAGGAGTCCGTGCCCGACCTGCTGGCGCTCTTCGACCACGTCTACGCCGAGCCGACTCCGCAGCTGCGCGAACAGCGCGCCCTGCTCGCGGCCGAGCTGGCCGAAGACGCTGCTTCCCCCGCACTCGACACCGAGGAGAACTGACGGCCATGGCCAAGGTCACGATGGCGCAGGCGCTGAACACCGCACTGCGCGACGCACTGCGCGAGGACGAGCGCGTGCTCGTTTTCGGCGAAGACGTCGGTCCGCTCGGCGGCGTCTTCCGGATCACCGACGGGCTGACCCGTGACTTCGGCGAGCAGCGCTGCTTCGACACCCCGCTGGCCGAGGCCGGCATCGTAGGACTGGCCGTCGGCATGGCGATGGGCGGCTTCCGGCCCGTGGTGGAGATGCAGTTCGACGCCTTCGCCTATCCGGCCTTCGAACAGATCGCCTCACACGTGGCCAAGCTCCGCAACCGGACCCGGGGGCGGCTCGCGCTGCCAATGGTGATCCGTATCCCCTACGCGGGCGGCATTGGGGGAGTCGAGCACCACTGCGACTCCAGCGAGGCGTACTACGCGCACACCCCGGGCCTGAAAGTCGTCACCCCGGCGACGGCCGATGACGCTTACTGGCTGCTGCGCGACGCCATAGCCGACCCCGACCCGGTGGTCTTCCTGGAGCCGAAGAAGCTGTACTGGTCGAAGGAGGACGTCAACCTCGAGCGGCGCGGAGCGCTGCCGTTCGGGCAGGCGGCGATCCGGCGGAAGGGCCGCGACGCCACGGTCGTCGCGTACGGGCCGTCGGTGCCGGTGGCCCTGGCCGCGGCCGAAGCGGCGGCGGCCGATGGCATCGAGCTGGAGGTCGTGGACCTGCGCACGCTGGTGCCCTTCGACGACGAGACGGTCACGGCATCGGTACACCGGACCGGGCGCTGCCTGGTCGTCCAGGAGGCCCAGGGCTTCGCCGGCGTGGGGGCGGAGATCGCCGCACGGGTGCAGGAGCGCTGTTTCCACTCGCTGGCCGCGCCGGTCCTGAGGGTGGCCGGCTTCGACATCCCGTATCCGCCGCCGAAGCTGGAGCACGCGCATCTGCCCAGCGTCGACCGGATCCTCGACGCCGTCGACCGTCTCCAGTTCAGCGACGCGCCGGACACCCGGCATCTGCTGAAGGGAACGGCCGCATGAGCACCGCAGCGCTTCAGGAGCAGCTGTTCCGGCTGCCCGATCTCGGCGAAGGGCTGACCGAGGCCGAGATCATCGAGTGGAAGGTCGCGGTCGGTGACACGGTGACGATCGACCAGATCGTCATCGAGGTCGAGACCGCCAAGGCCGCAGTCGAGGTGCCGGTCCCCTACGCGGGCACCGTGCTGCAACTGCACGCGGAGGCGGGTACGGCGCTGGAGGTGGGGGAGCCGCTGATCACGGTGGGTAGGCCGACTTCCGGCCGGCCCGACGGCGCGGTGGAGGGCCCCGGCGCCCAGCCTCCCGTCGATTCGACGTCGGCCGACCCTGCGGCTGACCGATACCGGGAGGAGGAGCAGGCCGGGTCCGGCAACGTCCTGATCGGCTACGGCACCGGGCACGGCCCGGCACCGCGTCGCCGCCGCCGACGCGGGGGCGCCGCGACGGGAGGCGGCACTGGTGCCGAGGCGGCGCCGTCCGGAGAGCTGCACGCTCCCCGGGTCATATCCCCCCTCGTACGCAGGATGGCGCGGGATCACGGGATCGACCTCGCCGCGTTGGCGCCATCGGGTCCCGCAGGGGTCGTGCTCAGACGAGATGTCGAGCAGGCCGTTGGGCGGCCCGGCCAGCCGGCGACGGACCCCGATACCGCACCGGTCACCCCGGACCGGCAGCAGTCGGCGGACCGCGCACCGCACACTCGGCCGGCGCCGGCCGGCCCTGAGCGCATCCCGCTGCGCGGAGTCCGCCGCGCGGTCGCGGACAAGCTTTCCCGCAGCCGCACCGAGATCCCCGATGCCACCACCTGGGTCGACGTGGACGCGACGAGCCTGCTCCAAGTCCGGAAGGCCATGCAGGCCGCAGACCCCGGCCGCCCCATCGGGCTGCTGGCCCTGCTCGCCCGATTCTGCATCGCCGGACTGCACCGCTTCCCGGAGCTGAACTCCACCGTCGACACCGAGCGGCGGGAGATCGTCCGCTTCAGCGAGGTGCACCTGGGCTTCGCCGCCCAAACCGAGCGCGGCCTGGTGGTCCCCGTCGTCCGCGACGCACAGCGCATGACGACCGCACAACTGGCTGCCGAGCTGGCCCGGTTGACCGGACTGGCCCGCGACGGGGCCCTGCCGCCCGACCGTCTGACCGGCGGGACCTTCACCCTCAATAACTACGGCGTGTTCGGTGTCGACGGATCCACGCCCATCATCAACCACCCTGAGGCCGCTCTCCTCGGCGCGGGCCGCATCGTGGACAAACCGTGGGTGGTGGACGGCGAGCTGGCCGTCCGCAAGGTCATGCAGCTCTCCCTCAGCTTCGACCACCGGGTCTGTGACGGCGGTGTGGCAGGCGGGTTCCTGCGCTTCGTGGCCAACTGCGTGGAACGCCCGGCGATCCTGCTCGCCGACGTCTGATCCAACCCCGCTTCCCCTACTTCCCCTGCGTCCGCCTGGGCGCCTCACACCCATCAACCTACCGAACGTTCGGCCAGGAGCTCTCAGTGCCCACCGACCAGAATCCCGACTTCTTCGTCCGCCACGCGGCTCTGCTCGACCAGGCGGTGGAGTGTGCCGCCGACCGCACCTACTGGACGCCGTACCAGGAAACCCCCAGCGCCTCTGCGTACGGAGCCGAGGCATCCGGGCTGGGCGAGGCCGCCTTCCGCCGCCTCCTCGGCAACCCCTTCCTCATCGAAGGACATCCGGCCACCGGCACCGTCCCCGCCACCGAAGTCTCGCCCTACGGCTTCCCGCTCGGCATCAGTTACCCGTACCTGCCGCCCGAGGTGGCCGTCGCGACGGCCAAGTCAGCCGCAGTGGCATGGCGCGTCGCGAGCCCGGACACCCGGGCCGGCGTTGCAGCGGAGATCCTTGCCCGGCTGAACGAGGCGACCTTCCAGATCGCCTACGCCGTCCAGCACACCACCGGCCAGCCCTTCACGATGGCGTTCCAGGCCGGCGGTCCACACGCCCAGGACCGAGGCCTCGAAGCAGTCGCCCATGCGTGGAACGAGCAGACACGCCATCCGGTCGCGGCCCGCTGGAGCAAGCCACAGCGCAAGGGCGGCCCAGTCGTCATGGACAAGACCTTCACTACCGTGGGACGCGGTGTGGCAGTACTGATCGCCTGCAACACCTTCCCCACCTGGAACGGCTATCCGGGACTGTTCGCGAGTCTGGTCACCGGCAACCCGGTGGTCGTCAAGCCTCATCGACGTGCCGTGCTGCCACTGGCGATCACCGTGCGGATCGCCCGTGAGGTGCTGGCGGAGGCCGGCTTCGATCCGGACGTGGTATTGCTCGCCGCCGCGAAGCCCGACGAGCGCACCGCCCCCGCCCTGGCCACCCACCCCGATGTGCGCATCGTGGACTACACCGGCTCCAGCGAGTTCGGCGACTGGCTGGAGACCAACGCCCGCCAGGCCGCGGTCCACACCGAGAAGTCCGGACTCAACACCGTCGTCATGGACTCCACGGACGATTACGCCGGTCTGCTGCGCAACCTCGCCTTCTCCCTGTCGCTCTACAGCGGCCAGATGTGCACCACCCCGCAGAACATCCTCGTTCCCCGCAACGGCTTCCCCACCGACCAGGGGCGCCGTACGGCAGACGAGTTCGCCGCCGACCTCGGCGCCGCCCTGGACGGGCTGCTCGGCGATCCGGCCCGTGCGGCCGCCACCCTCGGCGCGATCGTGAACGACGGTGTTCTGAAGCGCGTGGCGGAGGCGGCGGAACTCGACCGTGTCGCCCATCCGTCGAGGCAAATCACCCACCCGGACTTCCCGGACGCGGCCGTCCGTTCCCCGCTGTTGGTCCGGCTCGAGGCCGAGACCGACGAAGAGACATACACGAGCGAGTGGTTCGGGCCGGTCTCCTTCGTCATCGGTATCGACTCCACCGCGCACGGCCTGCGTCTCCTGCACGACACCGTACGGCGCCACGGCGCGCTGACCGCCTCCGTGTACGCCACCGACGAGGGTGTGCTGGAGGCGGCACGAGCCACCGCGTTGGAGGCGGGCGTGAACCTGTCGGAGAACCTGACCGGTGCGGTCTTCGTCAACCAGTCCGCCGCCTTCAGCGACTTCCACGGCACTGCGGCCAACCCCGCGGCCAATGCCGCCCTCACCGACCCGGCGTTCGTCACCGGACGCTTCTCGGTCGTCCAGTCCCGGCGCCACGCACCCGCAGAGGAGCACGTCGATGCGTGATGATGAGGTCTACCTGATCGACGGGGCCCGCACTCCGCTCGGCCGCCACCGAGGTGCCCTGGCCTCCGTACGCCCCGACGATCTGGCCGCCCTCGTGGTCGGCGAGGCGGTACGTCGCTCTGGCATCCCGGCCGACACCGTGGACGAGGTGATCCTCGGCGCCGCGAACCAGGCGGGCGAGGACAACCGGGACGTGGCCCGGATGGCCGTCCTGCTGGCCGGACTGCCGGACACCGTGCCCGGATACACCGTCAACCGGCTGTGCGCGTCCGGACTGACGGCCGTCGCCTCGGCCGCCCAGGCGATCCGTGCGGGGGAGGCAGACCTGGTCGTCGCGGGCGGAGTGGAGTCAATGACCCGTGCCCCCTGGGTGATGGCCAAGCCCGGCACGCCCTGGGCCCGGCCCGGCGAGGTCCACGACACCTCCCTCGGCTGGCGCTTCACCAACCCGCGCTTCCCGGCCGCGACCAGCCTGTCCATGGGCGAGACCGCCGAGGAGGTCGCCGCCCTGGACGGCATCACCCGCCTCGACGCGGACACCTTCGCGCTGCGCAGCCACCGCAGGGCGGAGGCCGCCCAGAGGGCGGGCCGCTTCAAGGAAGAGATCGTGCCGGTGCGGGTGGCGGACGGCGAGGTGACCCAGGACGAGGGGCCTCGGCCGTCCACCTCGCTGGAGAAGCTCGGCGGACTGCGCACGTCCTTCCGCAGCGACGGGATCATCACCGCGGGCAACTCCTCGCCGCTGTCCGACGGGGCCGCTGCCATCGTGGTGGCGAGTTTGGCGGCGGTCGAACGATACCGGCTCACCCCCCGGGCCCGCGTCGTCACCGCCGCATCGGCCGGGGTCGAGCCCCGCTTGATGGGGCTCGGGCCTGTGCCGGCCACCTTGAAGGCACTCGCCCGAGCGGGCTGGCGGTCCGACGACCTGGACGCCGTCGAGGTGAACGAGGCCTTCGCCGCCCAAGCGCTGGCAGTCGTCCGACGCTTGCGGCTCGACGAGGACCGCGTCAATGCCGACGGCGGCGCCATCGCCCTCGGACACCCGCTCGGCTGCTCAGGCGCCCGCATCCTGCTCACCCTGCTCGGACGCATGGAACGCGAGGACGCCCGACGGGGACTGGCGACCATGTGTGTGGGGGTCGGCCAGGGCGTGGCGATGCTGGTGGAGCGCGTATGAGCACGCGGGACGACACGGCGTACGAGACCCTGCGGGTCGAGGCCGGCGCGGACCGGGTTGTCGTGACCCTGCACCGGCCGGAGGCTCGCAACGCCATCAGCAGCGGCATGATCGCCGAACTGCATCGCGTGTGCGAGGACCTAGAGCGCGCGCCGAGGCTGCTTCTGCTCACCGGGCACGGCGGGGTCTTCGCCGGCGGCGCCGACATAGCCGAACTGCGTTGGCGTGGCCGGGAGGAGGCGCTGCAGGGAATCAACAGCCGTCTGTTCGAGCGGGTACGCAGGCTGCCCCTGCCCACCGTGGCCGCGGTGGACGGCTGGGCGCTGGGCGGCGGCGCCGAGCTTGCGTACGCCTGCGACATTCGGATCGCCGGGCCAAACGCCGTCTTCGGCAACCCCGAACCTGGCCTGGGCATCCTCGCCGCCGCCGGGGCCTGTTGGCGGCTGCGGGAGCTGCTCGGCGAGTCGGTGGCCAAACAGGTCCTGCTCGCCGGGCGGAACCTCGACGCACCTGCCGCGCTCGCCTGTGGGCTGGTCACGGACGTCGTACCGGCCGAGCGGCTGAACGCCGAGGCACACGCCCTGCTGGACCGCATGGCTCGTTCCTCGGCGCTTGCCCTGCGGCTGACCAAGCTCGTCACCGACGCCCCGGGTGCCCACCCGGTGGCTGACGACCTCGCCCAGGCCGTGCTGTTCGAGGGTCGCGACAAGGAGGAGCGCATGACGCGATTCCTGGAGAAGAACGAGAAGAACGGAGGCCGGGCATGACCTCGGCATCAGTACCGCCCGCCGTCGTGGGGGTGATCGGCGGCGGCCGGATGGGGACCGGTATCGCCCAGTCCTTCGCGGCCGCAGGGTCGTCCGTGGTCGTCGTGGAACACGACGAAGCGGCCGCGACCGTCGCGCTGAACCGCATCGCCGCCGGCCTGAGGCAGGCCGCCGAGCGCGAGGGGCCCGGCGGATCCGCTACCGGTGAGGCACTGGACCGGGTCACCGCCGTGACCTCGATCGCCGAACTTCCCGCCGACGCCGATCTCGTCGTCGAGGCGGTACCCGAAGACACCGTGCTCAAGGCCCGGCTGCTCGCCGCCGCCGAGCGGGCCGTGGGGGAGCGGTGCGTACTCGCCACCAACACCAGTTCGCTGCCGGTCACCGAACTCGCGGCGGCCCTGAAGCGGCCGGGACGCTTTCTAGGCATGCACTTCTTCAACCCGGTGCCCGTCTGCGCGCTCGTCGAACTGGTCCTCACTCCCGACACCACCGGGGAGACCCTGACAGCGGCGGTCGGCTGGACACACGCCCTGGGCAAGCAGGAGGTCGTCGTCCAGGACTCGCCGGGATTCGCCAGCAGCCGTCTCGGCCTGGCCCTCGGTCTGGAGGCCGTCCGCATGGTCGAGGAGAGGGTCGCCGAGCCGGAGGCCATCGACACGGCCATGCGCCTGGGATACCGGCACCCGATGGGGCCGCTGCGCCTCACCGACGTAGTAGGTCTCGACGTACGGCTGGCCATTGCCGACCACCTGCACAGGACGCTCGGGGAGCGGTTCGCCCCGCCGGCATTGCTGCGGGAGAAGGTCGCCCGCGGCGAGCTGGGCCGCAAGACGGGGAAGGGGTTCTACTCATGGCCGTGACCGATGGTGCGCCCACCGAGGCTCAGGAGCCGGGCCGTCCCGCCCATCACGGGGTCGCCTACGACGTCACCGACGCCGTGGCCGTCATCGAGCTGCGCGGTCCCGGGAGCGGCAACGCGCTCGACACCCATATGCGCAGCGCCCTCCTCATGGCGGCACGCCGCCTGACCACGGACACCGCACGCGGTGTAAGGGCTGCCCTGATCACTGCCCGCGGAAGGCATTTCTGCGTCGGCCAGGACCTCAGGGAGCACGCCCGGCAGCTGAACACCGCGCCCGAGGCGGCCTTCGCGAACCTTCCCAACGACTACAACCCGCTGCTGAAGGAGCTGCACGGGCTGCCGGTCCCGCTCGTCGTGGCCGTCGAGGGCGCATGTGTCGGGGCTGGGCTCGGCATCGCGCTCTGCGCGGATCTGCGCGTCGCCGCCGAAGGAGCCCACTTCGCGACTGCCTTCACCGGCATCGGCCTGGCCTCCGACTCGGGGGTCGCCCGCGGCCTCGCCCGCCAGCTCGGTCCTTCGCGGACCGCAGGACTCATGCTCCTCGGAGACCGCTTCTCCGCACAGGACGCCGAACGCTGGGGCCTGGTCCACCGCGTCGTGGCGGACGGCTCGGCCACGGCTGAGGGGCTGGCCGTCGCCCGCTCCCTCGCAGGCGGACCCACCGCCGCCCACCGAGAGATCAAGGCACTGCTTCGGTCCGCGGCCACCGCCACGCTGCCGGCCGCGCTGGAGCGCGAAGCCGTGATCCAGCGCCGGCTCGGCGCCACCGAGGACCACCGCGAAGCCGTCACGGCGTTCCTCGAACGCCGCAGCCCGGCCTTCCGCGGCCATTGACCCACTCATCGAGTACGACGGGACACGCATACCCCATGAACACCCCCACCGTCACACCATCCGGGCCCCAGGGCCCCGAGGCCACCTTCGAGGACACCATCGCCCGCGACCAGCGCGTCGAGCCCCGGGACTGGATGCCCGACGGCTACCGCACCACGCTGATCAGGCAGATCGCCCAGCATGCCCACTCCGAGATCATCGGTATGCAGCCGGAGGGCGAGTGGATCACCCGGGCACCCTCGCTGCGCCGCAAGGCCATCCTCTTCGCCAAGGTGCAGGACGAGGCCGGGCACGGGCTGTACCTCTACTCCGCGGCTGAGACCCTCGGGGCGGACCGCACGGACATGACGGCGCGTCTGATCGACGGCCGCCAGAAGTACTCGTCCATCTTCAACTACCCGACCGAGACCTTCGCCGACGTCGGCGTGATCGGCTGGTTCGTGGACGGCGCGGCGATCTGCAACCAGGTGCCCCTGTGCCGGACGTCGTACGGCCCGTACGGGCGCGCCATGGTCCGTGTGTGCAAGGAGGAGTCCTTCCACCAGCGGCAGGGGTACGAACTCCTGCTGACGATGATGGGCGGCACCGACGAGCAGCGGGAGATGGTGCAGGACGCGGTGAACCGCTGGTGGTGGCCGTCGCTGATGATGTTCGGCCCGCCGGACGCCGACTCGCCCAACTCCGCGCGATCCATGGCCTGGAAGATCAAACGGCACTCCAACGACGAACTGCGACAGCGGTTCGTCGACATGACCGTGCCGCAGGCCCAGAAGCTCGGCGTCACCCTGCCCGACCCCGGCCTGCGGTGGAACGAGGAGCGCGGGCACCACGACTTCGGCGCCCCCGACTGGGACGAGCTGAAGCGCGTGGTCTCCGGCGACGGACCGTGCAACGCCGAGCGGATTGCACGGCGCCGGGCCGCCCACGAGGAGGGCGCCTGGGTGCGGGAGGCGGCCTCGGCCCATGCCTCCAAGCGGGCGACCCGGGTGCGTGAAGGAGCGGCGGCATGAGCGGCACCGACCGGACTTCCGCCGGCGGACCCGTCCGCATACGGGACGAGTGGCCGCTGTACGAGGTGTTCGTCCGGGGCAAGCGTGGACTGAACCATGTCCACGTGGGCTCCCTGCGCGCGCCCGACGACGCGATGGCCCTTGTCCACGCCCGCGACCTGTACACCCGGCGCAACGAGGGCGTGAGTGTCTGGGCCGTGCGGTCCGACTCCATCGCCGCCTCCACCCTCGCCGAGAAGGATCCCTTCTTCGCGCCCAGCGGCGACAAGGTCTACCGGCACCCGACCTTCTACGACATCCCCGACGACGTACCCCACATCTAGGAGCGGCCGCCAATGAGTCACGAGGATCTGTACGTCGACCACGACAACGCGCAGTGGGCGTTCGGCACCGGTTTCACCGACCCCCTGCACGGCGTCGACCAGAGGGTGCCGGATGGCATCGACGCCGGAGACCTGGCCGCCTGCTGTCTGGCCCTGGGCGACGACGCCCTGGTGTCCGCCCAGCGGCTCGCCGAGTGGTGCACACGCGCCCCGGAACTGGAGGAGGAACTCGCCCTGGCCAACATCGGCCTCGACCTGCTCGGCCAGGCCCGGCTGCTGTATGCCAGGACGGGACGGGCCGACGGTACGGGCCGCGGCGAGGACGCGTACGCCTACTTCCGTGATCCAGACGGCTTCCGCAACCTACGGCTGGCCGAACTGCCCGGCGGCGACTTCGCCTTCACGATCACACGGCTGCTCGTGTTGTCCGTCTGGCGGCTGGCCGTCTTCGAGGAGCTCACCAGCGCTCCTGATCCGGTGCTCGCCGCCATCGCCGCCAAGAGCGTGAAGGAGCTCTCCTACCATTGCCACTACGCCGCGGTGTGGACCGTGCGCTTGGGCGACGGGACTCCCGAGTCCCGTGACCGTCTCAGAACGGCGCTGTCCGACGTCGCGCCCTGGCTGGGAGAACCACTGACCGACCAAACCGCAGCCGGTCTGGGCGCCGAGTCCGCAGTGGTCGCCGACAGGACGCTGCGGCATCTCGCCGACGTCGTGGTGCGAGCGGGATTCGACCCCTCCGAGGTCCTGCCTCTCGGCCCGGCGTCCGCCCCTGCCATACCCGGCTCCGGCCGCGACGGTGACCGTACCGAACACCTGGCGCCGCTCCTCACCGAACTCCAGAGCATCGCCCGCGCACACCCGCAGGCGCAATGGTGACGCTCGCAGATGCCGGCGAGCACCGCCGAGATGCGGCGCACCGCGCCTGGCGTACCGCCTGCGAGATCCCCGATCCTGAACTGCCCATGCTGACCCTCGCCGACCTCGGAGTGCTCCGCGGTGTCGAGGTGGAGCAGGACGGTACGGTCGTCGTGCGGCTCACCCCGACCTACTCAGGCTGTCCCGCCGTGGCCGAGATGCGGGCGGAAGCCGCCACCCGGCTGCAGGCGGACGGCTTTCCCGCCGTTCGGGTCGTCACCGTGCTCGACCCGCCCTGGACTACCGACTGGATCACATCCCAGGGCCGCCTCAAGCTCGCCGAACACGGCATCGCACCACCGGGGCCTCGGCGCCTCAGCGAATCCGGGCCGGTGTGGCTGTCCCTCGGGCCGGCCCCGTCGGATGTGCCCTGCCCGCGCTGCGCCTCGGTCGATACCGAGGAGATCTCACGGTTCGCCGCAACTGCCTGCTTGGCGCTCCGCCGCTGCGGCACCTGCCTGGAGCCCTTCGAGCACCTCAAGGACCTTTGATGACGACCCCCTCCCGTCCCCCCGTCACGGCGCGGACCCGTCTGCGCCCCACCTTCCACGCCCTGCGCGTCGCAGCGGTTGAGGGGCTGTGCTCCGACGCCGCCGCGCTCACCCTCGCGATACCGGACCGTCTGGCCGAGGAATTCGCGTTTCTCCCCGGCCAGTGCCTCACCGTGCGCCGGGAGATCGACGGCCGCGACGAGCGCCGCTCCTACTCCATCTGCTCCCCCGTCGGGGAACCTCTGCGCATCGGCATCCGCGTCATACCGGGCGGCCTGTTCTCTTCCTGGCTCGTCCACGGTGTGCGCCCGGGAGACACCCTTGAGGTGATGGGGCCGGTCGGTGCTTTCACGCCCGACCTCACCGGAGCCGGACAACCCGGTGGTTCCGGTCAACCCGGTGGACTCGGCCACTTCGTGCTCATCGCTGCCGGATCCGGCATCACACCGATGCTGTCGATCGCCGCCTCAGTACTCGGCGCCGACGGCTCATCCCGCATCACCCTCCTCTACGGCAACCGGCGAACCGATACGGTCATGTTCGCGGACGAACTGGCAGATCTGAAAGACCAGTACCCGGCCCGCTTCCAGCTCGTTCACGTGTTGTCCCGCGAGCCGCGCCAGGCCGAAATGCTCTCCGGCCGCCTCGATGCGGCGCGGCTCGCCGCCCTGCTCGATGCCCTGGTCGACACTGACGGCGTCGACCAATGGTGGCTGTGCGGTCCGCACGGCATGGTCCGTGACTCCAGCGCCATCCTGGCCGGGCTCGGCGTCCCGGCCGACCGAATCCACCAGGAACTGTTCCACGCCGATGAAGAGCCGCCCGCCGCCCGCCACGAGGTCTCGGCGATCGGTCTCGCCACGAGCGAAGTCACCGTCGTCCTTGATGGCAGGGCCACCACGTTCCCGGCCCCCCGGGACCGGACCGTCCTCGACGCTGCCCAACAGCTCCGCCCCGACCTGCCGTTCGCCTGCAGAGGCGGCGTCTGCGGGACGTGCCGCGCCCTGGTGACCCAGGGCCGGGGGGACATGCGCCGCAACTACGCCCTGGAGCCCGCGGAGGTGGCCGCGGGATACGTCTTGACCTGCCAGACCCGCCCCGCATCGGACGAGCTCACCGTGGACTTCGACATGTGAGCGCGAACATGTCGACAACGTTCGGTTTTCTCGACGATGAACGATCGGAAACCTGCGCTGGAAAAGGCACATGCCGTTCGGCACAGTAAGCCCGGGTCAATCAATCGCTGGTTTCGAGCAGGCCTTCGGTAATGCAGGGTGAAAGCCGGCTTGCCGCCTTGGTCCCCGACGCGGGTATCGCGCAAACTCGAGCCGCCCGCAACGTTCGTTGACCGACGGCGTGCGCCTATCGAAATCTTGAGCGGACCGGCAGTAACGGACCGCACTGCATCAACTTATGGAAAGTGAGAGCAAGGCGTGAGTGAGCAGCCGCTCGTAAAGCCCGGAGCGCCCTCCAGACCGGCCCGGCCCAATGTCGACGCTGGAGACGCCGGTTACAGCAAGTCGTTGAAGTCCCGGCACGTCAGCATGATCGCCATCGGCGGTGCCATCGGCACCGGCCTCTTCCTCGGTGCCGGCGGCCGCCTCGCCGAGGCCGGCCCGTCGTTGTTCGTCGCGTACGCGGTCTGCGGCTTCATCGCCTTCCTCGTCGTTCGCGCGCTCGGCGAACTCGTCCTGTACCGGCCCTCGTCCGGCGCCTTCGTGTCGTACGCCCGGGAGTTCCTCGGCGAGAAGGGCGCCTACACCGCAGGCTGGATGTACTTCCTGAACTGGGCCACGACCGGTATCGCCGACATCACCGCGGTGGCCACCTACACCCACTACTGGGGCATGTTCTCCGACATACCCCAATGGGTGATCGCGCTGATCGCCCTGGCGGTCGTCCTCGCGGTCAACCTGATCTCGGTGCGGATCTTCGGCGAGCTGGAGTTCTGGTTCGCAATCGTCAAGGTCGGCGCCCTTGTCCTCTTCATGTGTATCGGCATCTTCCTGCTGGTGACCCAACACCCCGTCGACGGTCACAACCCCGGTCTGTCCGTGATCAGCGAGTACGGGGGCGTCTTCCCCAACGGTCTGCTGCCCATGCTCCTGATCACCCAAGGCGTCATCTTCGCCTACGCCGCAGTCGAGTTGGTCGGCGTTACGGCGGGTGAGACCGAGAACCCCGAGAAGATCATGCCCAAGGCGATCAACTCGATCATGTGGCGCGTGGCGCTGTTCTACGTCGGCTCGGTCATCCTGCTCTCGATGCTGCTTCCGTGGAACAAGTACGTCGCCGGCGAGAGCCCCTTTGTGACGGTGCTGTCCAACATCGGTGTCCCCGCCGCGGGCGGCGTGATGAACCTCGTCGTCCTCACCGCGGCCATGTCCTCGCTCAACTCCGGCCTCTACTCGACCGGCCGCATCCTGCGCTCCATGGCGATGTCCGGCTCGGCGCCGAGGTTCACGAGTGCGATGAGCCGCAGCCAGGTTCCCTATGGTGGCATCCTGCTCACGACCGGTATCTGCGTGCTCGGCGTCGGCCTCAACTTCGTCGTACCGGCGGAGGCGTTCGAGATCGTCCTGAACTTCGCGGCGATCGGCATCCTGGCCACGTGGGGCATGATCATGATCTGCCACCTGCTTTTCTGGCGGAAGACGCAGCAGGGCGAGCTGACGCGTCCTGGCTACCGGCTGCCCGGCTCGCCGTGGACCGAGATCGTGACCCTTGGCTTCCTGGCCTCCGTCCTGGTGCTGATGTATGCCGACGGCGGGGCCGCACGCACCACCGTGCTGGGTCTTCCGCTGATCGTCGGAGCCCTCGTCGCCGGGTGGTTCGGCGTGCGCGGCAGGGTGGCCGGCATGCGCAGGGCAGCCGAGGACGCCCAAGCCAGGCCATGACCTCGACGGCGACACATCGGGGCGGCTCGCCCAGGCATCAGTGGCGTGACATTACCTGCCTGATCCAGGCTGTGCCGCCAACCGGCCCAGAACGCGTTCAAGCGTGACCTCGCAGCGCTTTTCAATGGCCCGGTGTCGCCTTACCATCCGACCGCGCACCAGGGATTCCTGGCCACGGCGCACCCCTCGATACGGCACCCAGCCCTAGAGCCGGCGGCGCTGATCCTTGTAATCCGCCGCCGTCAGCCCGAGTCAACCGCGAGGCGTAGCGTGACATCACACTCTGCGCGTCCGGAACAAGCTCTCCCACGAGAAAGCCAGCTGTTTCAGGCGCTGTCATGTTCGATCTTCACCGGCTAAGACTTCTCAGGGAGCTCAAGCACCGCGGCACGCTGGCCGCCGTTGCCGCTGCCTTGTCCTACAGTCCATCGACCATTTCTCAGCAGTTGTCGCTGCTGGAATCCGAGGTCGGCGTCCGGCTACTGGAACACGTCGGTCGGCGGGTACGCCTCACCCAACAGGCGGAGATTCTCGTCGCCCACACCGAGGCTGTCCTGGAGCGGCTGGAACGCGCGGAGACCGACATCGCGACATCCTTGACCGATTTGACCGGAACACTCCGTATTGCCTCCTTTCAGAGTGCGGCGCTGGCCCTGGTCCCCACCGCACTGAACTTGTTGCATGCCGCTCATCCGCTGCTGCGTGTCCATCTCACTCAGATGGAGCGGGAAAGTGCCATTTCTGCTCTGCTAGCGCGTGACTTCGATCTGATCATCGATGTGGAGTACCCCGGTATTCCCGGTCCCCGGCCCGCGGAGGTGGAGCAGGAGGAGTTGTGTGAGGACACCCTGCATCTGGCTCATCCGGCCATTGGGGGCATGGCCGACCCCATGGAGGCTCTCCTCAGCCTGGCAGGACGGCCGTGGATCATGGAGCCCGAAGGAACCATGGCTCGCCGCTGGTCGATGGCACTGTGCCGCGAAGCAGGCTTCGAACCCGACATCCGTTACGAGTCCACCGATCACTTCCTGCATCTGCGGCTAGCCGAACAGGGTCATGCGGCCGCGCTGCTTCCGGGTTTGGCATGGCACGGCCGTCCCCCGACCGTCCCCATACAGCCACTGCCACGGGCTCATCACAGACGCAGACTGCTCACTGCCGTGCGTCGCGGAGGCGGCCAGCACCCCACCATCAAAGCCGCCCGACAGGCACTGCTCCAGGCTGCTGAGCAGCTCGTGCTGTGACCGCATGAGCTGCGGGGCCCTGCTCTTGTCAGGCCAGACGTCTGAGCACGTCTTCGACCGCGTCGATGAGCGGATCGCCTTCAGTGCCTGCCCGCCGTATGAGACCCAGTTCGACGTCAGGAAGTTCTGGCAGGCCGCCGTACGCGGCGGTGCCGTGTTCCACGCAGGCGGGCAGTAGAGCCGCAGCGCCGAGGCCGGCCCGGACGGCGGCTTGCACGGCGGCCAGGCTGGTGCTTTCGAAAACAACACGCCATGTACGTCCGTTGGCTTCCAGCGCGTCGAGCACCGGCGTGCGCCAGCGACACGGCAGGGAGAACAGCACGAGAGGGAGGGGGGCAGCGCCTGGATCCAGTCCGGGCCCGACGGCCCATCTCAGCGGCAACCGAATCGTCCAGCGCGGTAGGCCGGGCAGGTAGGACGGATCACACAGGGCGATGTGGATGCGTCCGGAGGAAAAGGCCTCTCTCATGTACGGCCCAGGAGCGCTGACCACTTCCAGCGTCGCTTCGGGGTTAAGGCGGGCAAAATCGGCAGCTGCCTGGGGAAACGGTGCAGCGGCGAGGTCCTCGATCAGTCCCACACCGCAATGACCCGTCACCGTTCGCCTTGTTGCGGTGAGCGCCTGGGCAGACAGGGCCAGGATCCGCTCGGCATAGGGCAGCAATGCCTCGCCGGCCTTGGTCGGGCTCACTCCGGTGGCCGTACGGTGCAGCAGTGGCTGTCCGACGGAGCGTTCGAGCTTCCGCAACTGCTGGCTGAGGGCCGGCTGGCTGTACCCGAGCGCGGCTGCGGCGCGACTGAAACTGCCGAGGCGGGCGCAGCTGACGAACATCCGCAGCAACGACGTCTCTAGATCGCGGTCGAAGGCCATAACCGCACGTTATACGGCCCCCTGTTCATTGGGTAGTTCCATCTGAAGGAGCGAATCATTAGCGTCAGTCCCATGCACTACTTCCACGTCGATGTGTTCAGCTCTCAGCCCTTCAGCGGCAACAGCCTCACTGTCTTCCCGGATGCCGCCCAGCTCAGCAGCGGTCAGATGGCGGCCATCACACGGGAAATGCGCCACTTCGAATCGATCTTCCTGACAGGTGAGGACGCGGGAGACGGAGCTTGGCGGGCCCGCGTCTTCGACCTCGTCGAGGAACTCGACTTCGCCGGCCACCCTGTCATCGGAGCCGCCTGCGTCCTGCACGCGCTGCACGGCAGTGGCGACCGTGAGACGTGGACGATGAAATTGAAAGCCCGCACGGTGGAGATCACCACACATCGGCGTGGTCCTGGGCGGTACGCGAGCGTGCTGGATCAGGGCGCTCCCTCCTTCCTCGGCCAGCCGGACCGGAAGGACCTGGCGTCTTGGTTTTCGCTGAATGAAGAAGACCTGGATGCGGATCTCCCGCCCGAGGTGGTCTCCACCGGCCTGCGCTACCTGGTGCTGCCGGTACGCAGCGGCGCACTCGAACGGGCCCGGATCGCTTTCGATCTCGACACGCCGCTTTCCAGTCTCGGCGCACAGTTCGCCTATCTCCTCGATGCCGACACCTTGGAGTCACGGCACTGGAACAACGACGGTATCGTCGAGGACGTGGCGACCGGAAGCGGAGCAGGATGTGCCGCCGCCTATCTGCGCCGCCACGGCCGCATCCGCGACGGGGAAAAGGTGGTCCTCAGACAGGGCCGGTTCACTGGCCGTCCCAGCCAGATGACGATCAGCGCGCAGGGCCCAAGCGGGGACGTCCGCTCGGTACAGGTCGGCGGCGAAGTCTCGTTCGTCGCGAACGGACGTTTGGAGGAGCTGCCAGCATGAGCGGCTTGCTGGAATACTTCCGGTCCGACAGCCGTCGTCTGGTCGCTGTCGGGTGAACCCATCCGGGGGAGCGGGCCAGATTCGACGCCATCTTTTTGCGGAGTCGGTCACGACTTCTCTCTGACGGCTCGGCCGGTAGAGCGTCGGCGATGTCACGTAAAGGATGCCGCGTCCGGCAGAGCAGTTTCTCGACCTGAGGATTCAAACTGGCTGCCCATTCAGCCAGCCTAGCGCCGCATGGCAAATTCGGCCGCTTTCGTATATCGCTGCACTGCATATCCTGATGCCGCCCGCGGCCACGACGTCACCACGCCTGCGAAGGCATGGGAGACGACCGTCGCTTCGCAAAAGCGCTCTGCCCCCACCAGCGCGTAGGCAAGTGTGTTCAGGTCGGCGAGGCGGACGCGGCTGCAAGAACCCGCGGCTGAGACAGAGCCGGGTTGCCCGCCCCAGCGCTACGGTTTCCCTTAACGTCTCGGCCGACTCCCTCGGCAGTCAAGCGCTCAAGCCGGCCTGCCACCATAGGAGGCGGTCGCGCCGAGAGTCCCCCAGCCAGTGGCACTGGCACAGCAAACGTAAGCCGCATCTCGTCAGGGGAAGACCCATGCTCAGATTCCTAGCCGCCGAAGCCGATTCGACGTCCACAAGAGCAGGACAACACGGGCCGGACTCGGATGCCGAATTCCGCGCCGGTTGGTCAGTTGCACAGACTGGATCAATACACTCATGAACGCTGAACTTCCCACCGGATATGAGATATCCGCAGACCCCGCCCGCCTTGATCTTGCGCTGATCCACCACTGGCTGTCACAGGACTCCTACTGGGCCATTGGCCGATCCAGGGAAAAACAGGACATGGCGATCGACTGTTCCCTTAACTTCGGCGTCTACGACAGCGCCTCAGGCGCCCAGGTCGGCTATGCCCGTGTTGTTACGGACTCGGCCACCTTCGCCTGGTTGTGTGACGTCTACATCGCACGCGACGCACGTGGAAAGGGTCTGGGAACCGCTCTGGCCACTGCGATCCGGGACCATCTTTCTCCTTATGGCCTGCGTCGCATCCTGCTGGCCACGGCGGACGCGCACGCGGTCTACGCCAAGGTGGGCTTCGCATCACTGGAGAAACCGGAGAAGTGGATGACTCTAGGGGAGCAGTGAGCCCCCGAGCACCTCGGCGAAACGGGCCTCCAGCCGCGATACGGGGAACGCGAAACCGGACCAGGGCAGGCGGTACGAGCTGCCGCGATGCGGTGCGCGGGGAAGCCAAGCGCCTCGCCGTAGTTGCGGTTCGACGAATTCGGAACACCGCTCCGCCAGCTCGTCCCAACACGCTGCGACCCTCTTCGGCGTGTGGTCCTATGATTCCGGACGGGAGCAGGGAGAGGCATGCCGGAAGACCAGTCGGGCCTGTATCAGGCAGGCGAAACGGTGCTGTTGGTCAAGGTGCCCGAAGCCGAGCCGCTCATCGGCCAATGGCGCCAGCGGTTCGACTCCTCGGCCGGAGCCAGGCTTCCGGCGCACGTGACGGTGCTCTATCCATTTCTGGACCATGGCCGCATCGATGCCGACGTGCTCGGCGCGCTCGCATTACTCGTTGGTGCCCACGGAGCCTTCGACATCCGGTTCGAAGGCTTCGGGCGGTTCCCCGACGTGCTCTTCCTGGTGCCGACACCGGGGGGTCCGCTGCGGGCTCTTACTCAAGCCGTCTGCGAACGATGGCCGGAGGTCCCGCCCTATGGGGGCCGGTTCGTCGAGGTCGTCCCGCACCTGACGGTGGCCCACGGTCAGGAGCGGAGCGTATTCGACGAGGCCGAGGCCGCCCTCACCGGCCGTCTGCCGGTCACCGCCCGCGTTTCGGCGGTTCAGCTTTTGGTTTGCGACGGCGAGTCCTGGCATGAACAGGCGACCTTTCCCCTGCGCGGTCGAGGTGAATCATGTAGATGAGGTCGTCGCGGCTGGTGAGGTTGCCGTACCGAAGGTCGCAATCCGCCAGAAAGGGTACTTGGAGTTGGATTGCTCCGGACGGGCTGTGGGAGATCGCGGAGCCGCTGATCCCACCGTCAAAGGTGCGGCCGCAGGGCGGGCGCCGGCGCGAGCGCATCATCGGCCCGGCGCGCGGCGGGCCACCGCCTCGTACAGACGCCACTCGGCCCCGCGCGGGCCTCCGACACCTGCCTGGCCAGCACCGAGACGCCGGGCAGCAGCACCCTGCGTCTGCCGTTGGATCCATTTCACGACGCGCATACCCCCGAGCCTCCATCCGGGATGGCTATAGCGCTGATGGCGGCAGTCGTCAGCACGGGGCCGACGACCTGACCCGTGCTCATGAGTCCCTGATGCCCCAGCGTTCCAAGCAAATTAGGTGTATCTGGTTGATACTGATCCGGCTTGCTGCAGCGCTGCCTATCAAGTCGATCGCCTTGCTGAGGTCGGTCATTTCCCCCGTCAGCAGGCGAGGGAGGTCGCCCCCCTCCCTACGCGCGAGTATTCAAGCAAGTTGATATGTAAAGAGTTTGACTATTTGATGGAGGTCGGCTCTATTCTTCCATCCAGGAGGCGACCCCCTTGCATGCCCGTATAGGCCCCGCTGTGGGCACAGCGGTTCTGTGTCACGCGTGGTTCTTCTTCGGTTTCCTCTATGAGGAGATCGTCGATGTCCCGAACATGATGATGGGCGCACATGCTGTGGAAGCCCAGTCTTTGTGGGACCCGTATCATTCGGTCACCAACCCGGTCTTCTACTATGCGATCGTGGCTGTCCCGGTACTGGGCTCGCTGGCCTTTCTCTGGCTGAAGCGGGGCGGGCTGTCGCCCGCGAACCAGACTCGCCTGCGACTCGCCACCTGCGGCCATCTCGCTATGGCCGCGCTCACCTTCGTCGCCGTCACGCAAATCAACGGCACGCTGTATTTCGGGCCTCCGATCAACGACCCGGCGCGCGTCGGCACACTTGCCTGGGCCTGGTTCGGAGTCAACGCTCTGCGCATCGGGGCCACAGCCTTCGCCACGGTCAAACTCCTCGACTTGTACCTGAACATCCGCGGTGGGTCGACACGTTATCCCGCAAGACCTGCCTCTCGACTGCCCACCACCGAGGTATCACGGCAGCCGCGTCAACGGGATACACCAGCCCGTAGGCCAGGGCCGAAGCTGGCTCTCACCGTGGCAGCGTGCATTGACGATCCGGCGCGGGCTCGGGCATCGGCTGCTTCCCCGCGGGGTGCCCCGTCGCGATCGTCAAGGGGCTGGAGGTGGTCACGGCTGAAGCGCCAGGAACGCCGGGCCGGCCGCGTTCGCGCTGCAGATCAAGCCTCGCCACGATCGGGAGCTTTCCTTTCGCAGTTGGGGGCCACCGCGTAAGGGCTGTCCTTCCCACAGCGGCGGGTAGGCACGGCGGGCTGCCGCATGGTGCTGGAGGCCGGGCGCGGCCGAGCTGGGCGACAAGGTGGCGGACCCACTCCTCACGATCGGTGGCGTCACCGGGTGACAACCCGCGTCGCGCCCACCTCCGTGGCATCCGTGGAACTCTTCGAAGCCGTGGATCAACGTGAGTAACGTGACGGTGGCGACGGGCCGCTCACGGAAACCGTCAGCGCCTGAACCTGACTTGAGGCTAACGTTCGATTCTCTCGACGATGAATGATCGGAAACTTGCGCTAGAAAAGGTGCTGGCCGATCGGCACAGTAGCTCCGAGTCGATCAACTTGTCGGCTCGCTGGAAGTCGGCGCCAGAGCGTCCCCCGCTGGCGTTGTCACACGACCAGCAGGTCGTACAGGAACCGCAGGGCCGACCTGGGCAGAACGACATCTGATGGTTGTTGACGGTGCCCAAATCGTCCAATTCGGGGATGAGGCTACGGGCGACGCGAAGACGACTCTCTTCTCTCTTCAAAGGTGAACGCATGAGCCAGCATGTGACAGTCCTGTGCTGGAACCTCAAACGCAACGGTGCTGGTGACACCACCAAGCGGCGGCGTGCTCACGAGCTGCTGGCATCCCTCGACCCTCACCTCGTCCTCCGCCAAGAGATGGATGGTGCTGCGGCGGACGGCAACCGGATCATGTACGAGGTTGAGGCTGTCCTTGGCTTGCGCGGCTGGCTCGGCCCCCGAGCCTGCACGGCCGTCTTCGCGAACCCGACGCTGTTCCAGCCGCTGAGGGAGTGTGAGGACGTCGGCCCTGTTTGGGTTCATCCACCCACGGTTGCGGTCTTCCGCTTCACACCAGGCGGCAGCCAGTCCCTGCCCCTTGTTGTGGCTTCTTATCACCTGAACCACGCCTCGGCCACAACCCGCCAGGCCGAGGTGGAGCGGCTGACGAAGTGGGCCGACCGCAAGTGGACGATGCCGGACGGCGAGCGGATGCTGATGCCTGCCCTCATGGGCGGTGACAACAACTCCTACCCGGTGCCCGGTCTGGAAGGGGACCTCCCCCTGCCGGATTTGGAACAGATCGCCGACCGGCCGCACCGGCTCCACCGCTCCCACATCGGCCCCGATGGGCAGCGGCTGTTGGACACCTGCCCTGACGAGGCTCTGCGCACCGCCGGCCTGGAGGACGTGGCCCGCTATTGGGCGAGCACCCGCGATGGCGACAAGGCAGCCGCGTCCCGCACGATGAACGCCAGTCCGACGCACGGCCCGGACACGCGGATCGACAGGATCTACGCCACGCCCGCCCTACTCGGAGCGGTGAGGGATTTCGACGTGATCGAGGTCGAACCGGGTATGTCTGACCACCACATCGTCCGTCTGACCCTGGACGCCGACCGCCTGACCGACGCCCTCACCTACCGGCCCCGGAGGCAAGCCGCGCCAGCTGTAGCATCCGAAACGATCGACGACTGAAGCGCTCAGCTTACGACCAAACCGGGACCGGCGCCTGCCGTGGGCCGGCCGCGCTCGGCACCATGCCCGCAAGATCACGTTCACGGGTATTGCCGACGTAAGCCCCAAAGCCGGCACATGGAGGCCGCGGCGACCGACGACGCGCTGGCTCTGTTCGTGCTGCTGATGCAGGTGAGGCCGATCAGCGCCGCGCGCCGCGCGCCGGACCGGGACTGGGTGGCGGCCCGGGGCCGAGTGGCGAAGGCGTCACGGATGCTCGATGGGGTGTTCCGGCTGTGGAGCGAGCAGCAGGACCTGGTTGCCGAGAGCGGGTCGGATCTGGATGCGGGCGCGATGTGGCGGGCGCTGGAGACGGAGATCGGCCAAGGGACTGGTAAGCCCGCATGTTGAGGTCTCGCATATTCTCTGACAGTTTCCAGCTTGACCACCCTGAGTAGTCGGTGGTGCCTACTGATCACTCTGCGCCGTGGTGACCGGGCTCGTAGGGCGGGATCGTCCAGCGCATCGTTGTCTGGCCCGTGGGGCCAGGCTGAAGAGTCACGGGATAGACCTGCCCGAAGCGGCGTTCGCCGCGATGTCGCATCGAGTGGTCGCCGCTGTCCCAGTTGATCCCCAGAACGGAGCAGTCAGCGACCTCGATGGCGCCGATCTGAAGCGGGTGGGTCCAACTCGCTCGGTTGAAGCGGTGGAAGTCGGTGTGCTCATCGACTGCAACCATGACGCCCCGGCCCTGTTCGTCGCCTTTCCAGTCGTTGAGGGCGTCGCCGAGCTTCTTGGCGTCATCGAGCGGGAGGTCGAGCCACCCTCGCACTTGACCGCCGTGTCGCAAGATCAGGTCTCCGCCGAACTGAAGATGGGCGGCCTCCGCGTAGCCTCCCCAGTAGGCGACGTCGGCAAGGCCGTCGGTTGACGGATGGCCGTCTCCGGTCCAGGAGTCCAGGGCAAGCGCGTCACCGAGCACCATGCCGCAACGGTCGACCGGTAGGTCGCCGAGGATGATCGGCTCGTCTCCGGCGGTGCCGGCCCATGGCAGACCGAGATCGATCTCAAGGACTGCGATGGCTGGTCCTCCGTCGAAGGGCGACGCCGCCGTGCCAGCCCGCACCATCAACGGCCTGTCACTGGCGGCGCGAACCGAGACCATCTCACACATCCAGTCGTGGCCGTGTCCGCCGCCGACCGATGCCGCGGCCCTTGCGCGCTCGGACAGCGGTCGGCCCAGCTGCGGCCAGTAGTCGATCCACGACGCCATCCCCAATACGAGGACTCCCGACGGCGCCGTCACGACTCCCAGGTCAATGTCAGTCTCAGCCATCCGGCGATTGAACCTTCCTTCTGCTCTCAGGATCAAGGTTCGGCCGGGGCAGCGCCCGTGGTCACCCGGGGCATACCGGTTCCAGGTTCCCCCGGCCTCGGTGACCAGGCGGGTGGCTGTCTTGTCGTGGTAGCCGAGCGCCTTCGCGATGACGGGGGCTGGGGCTTGGAGGACGAGTTGGCGGATCGCGGAGGTCCTGCCGCGCTGTGGCGGGACGCCGATCATTCGCAGGTGCGCTTGGAGGCTGACCGGATTCATGGGCTGTCCGGGCTGGCGGCCGGGGAAGAGCCACTGCGAGCTTCTACTGCTGGCGTAGGGCAGGTGCTGGCGGGACTGGACGTATGCCCGCAGGAGGTCAGCGACCGGTTCCGGAAGCGGGGACGGCGGGTCTCCCAGCCGGACGGTGAGGGTGGCCCCGTCGTCGATGACGTCGTCGACGGTGAGGCGGACGATGCGGGTGACCGGTTGTGCGTAGAGGAGAACGAGCGCGGCCGCGACCCGGGCCCGCAGGGGCAGGGAGTCGTCACTGAGGGTCCGCCGGAGAATGGCGAGTCGGCGGTGCTGGTGCAGTGGCGCTTGGTCCTGGTTGATGACTTGGGGTGGCAGGGTGAGGCGGGGCATCCGGCAGGAACGTCTGAGCCGGGCGCCGGGTGGCCAGCTTCTCCGTGTGCCAGGCGTCGACGTCCGCCTGCTGGCAGTGTTCGAGGGGGCGGCCTCGGTCGGCGAGCCAGGAGAGGAAGGTGCCAGCCTGAGTGATCTCCTGTTTCGCCTGGCCGGTCTGGGAACGTCCCAGAGGCCCCTTCTCGGCCTTGCTCCGCAGGCGCCGCATCTGGTGCCAGGTGGCGAAGTGCTGAAGAAGCCGACAGTGTTCAGGATCCTCGATGACGCCGAGCCGTTCGGTCAGCCAGCGCTGGTAGAGCATGAGCTGTCGGTCGACGCGTGGCAGGACGCCGCTGTCCATCAGTAGGTCACGCAGGTGGGCGACGGTTCGCCAGGGTGTTTCCTGGTGCAGCCCATCGTGGGTGAGCGGGATGCCGCCGGCGGCCAAGCCGTGGAGGAGACGGACGACGTTGGGGTTGCGGAGCCAGATCAGGCGGCTCTTGGGCTGGTCCATTTCCAGCAGGATGGTGACCAGCGGTTGCAGCGGAGGGGCGACGTGGCCAGTGCCGTTGTCGAGGAGACGGCTGAGCGTGTCGGAGAGGGTGCAGCGTTCGCAGAGACGTCCGCCGAGCAGGAGCCCCTCGAAGCCGCAGCGGTCGCAGAAGAAGTCCCGGGCGATGCTGGCGCAGTCGCGGCAGATCGGTGTGCCGTCGGTGTCCCGGCCGGGCAGCAGCCGGTCGGTGCCGCAACGGGGGCAGCTGCCGCGGACGCGCATCGCGCGTTCGTAGCAGGTCCGGCAGATCGGACCGTCCGACCACTCGGCGGACTTCGAGGCCCGGCGGCCGCAGCGTGCGCAGTCTCGGATCATCCACCGCTCGTACTCTTCCGGCGTCACCGCTCACCCCTCGGGCGTCAGCCGGACCCGGGTGGGCCGTCGGGCAGCGAGATTGATCGGCGCCTCTTCGCCAGCCGCGCGGCGGGACGGAAGGTTCTGGGCTGAGGTGGTGATCAGGTCGGTGGGCGTGCAGTCGAGGATGTCGCAGAGGGTGGCCAGCACGGGCAGGGAGAGCCGCTCCGGGGTGCCAGAGACCAGGCGGTGGACCTGGGAGGAGGACAGTGTGATGCCGCGTTCAGTCAGGTGTGGCAGGAGTTCGGCGACGGTGAACATGCCGCGGGCGGCCATCAGCTCGCGCAGGCGCCATCGGTAGGTGATCTGGCGTGGCATCAGGAGGTCCTTCCCGGCCGCAGAGCGGCCTCGATGGTGGCGTCCAGGACACGTCGCAGGGAGCGGGTGCGGAAGTCTGAGGAGACGCAGGTGTAGATCGCGGTGGTGGAGGCGTGGTCGTGACCGACCTGCTACTGGACGAACAGCGGGTCGTGGCCGTCCTCGATCAGGTGGGTGATGTAGGAACTGCGCAGCGAGTGGAACTCCAGCGCAGGGTCCAGGCCGACGGCGTCCCGGTAGCTGGCGAAGCGGGAGTCCAGGCGTTGAAGACCGACCCGCGGGCCTCGCTCGGATGGCCACAGGGCCCGGCCGGTCGAATGCCGCATCCCAGGCCGCACCTCGCTGATCCATTCCTCGATCGTGCCGGGCGTCCAGTGCCAGACGGTGAGCACGCTGCGGCGCTTGGGCGGCGACCCCTTCTTGGCCTTGCCGTAGCGGACCAGCAGGGTGCCGTAGTCGCCGAACTCCCGGCCCTCCGGGTTGCGTCCGAAGTCGGTGAGATCCAGCATTCGGGTCTCGTTGCGTCGCAGGCCGTAGGCGTACGCAACCTTGAACAAGGCGGCATCTCGGAAGGCCGGCAGCCAGCCCTTGCGGCCCTTGCCTCGACCGCGCAAGACCTCCTCGTCGGCATGATCGAAGAATGCCTCCAGCTCGGGCTTGGTGAATGCCCGTCGTTCTGGCTCGCCCTCGGCTTCGTCGGCGTGCGTCGCGGCGTTCCAGTCGTAGGCCACCTGGACTGGGTGAGTACCGAAGTGCCGCAGGCACTCGTCGCTCCAGCCATAGGCTGGATTGGTCAGGAAGTCGCAGAACTGCCGTACCGAGGCCTGATAGTTGCGCAGGGTGGAGCGGACGCAGCCGTGCACGGCCCGCAGATCGGCTGACCATTCGTCGACGTGCTGCGGCGTCCACTGCCACGGCATCGCATCGGCATGCCGGGTGAACGCCCGGACCGTACGTTCCTGGTCACCGACGTACCCCAGTGAGAGATTCCGGGTGAGCTGCTGGTTGCGCCAGCCCTTGATCTTCGCCTCGAAGACCTGCTCGTCCGGCCGCAGCAACGGCAGACCGTCGATCAGGTGCAGCCGAGCAGACCCTGGAATGAGATCGTCCCCACCCATCCGCCATCACTCTCCGTCTATCGCATCTGACGCGAGAATTTCGCATCAGATGCGACTCGGGGGCGTCTTCGCAGTTCAATCGCTCGATGGAGTGAGACCTGCAGATGTCCGCCGAGGAGGCCGCTACCGTGGTTCCGAGCTCAGCGTCCCTGGTGAGACCGGTTCCAGACGGCCCCAGACCAACATCCGGGATGGGTGTCGCCTATTCGCATCCGATGCAATTGGCGTCGGTAGGAACATCGGGACAGCAGTTGGTGCTGAGAACGTGTCCTGGCCGAGCAGGACGCGCCCCCGGCCCTGGTCGCCGATGTGTTGACGGTGGTGAGCGAGCTCGTCTCCAATGCCCGGCGGCATGCAGGAGGGATCACGGGATTCCAGGTCACTGTCCGCGCTGACCAGGTCATCGTTAAGGTGTCCGACCGCTCAGCTCTCCTGCCGCACCTCAGACCACCCTCCGCGCACACGCCCGGCGGCTTCGGATGGCGCGTGGTGAAGACCCTCGCCCCGAACACCTTCGTCCGCTCCCACCCCAGTGGCAAGACCATCATCGCGACCCTGCCCACTCGCAAGCCGACGGCCGCTGCGTACCTTGACCCCGGAGTCGTTGTCGGTGCCGCTGCCCGGGCCGCGCCTGGCGGGCTTTCCGCAGGTCGGAACACTGGCCGGTGATCGTTACGGCGGCAACCAGTAGAGCGAGGGCGCCGCAGGCATCGAAGACTCCGCACCATTCGGACCACTGCCGGGGCGCGACCTGGTCCCTCTGGTAGTGGACGGCGTCCCACCCGGCGTGGCCCAGCCAGCCGGCCGCGAGGACGAGCAGGGCCAGGGCGCCGTCCAGGAGAACGGCTGCCAGGGCGACAGCGGCGAAGGCGATGAAACCGGCGAGCTGTCCGGCGAGGGCCCCTGGGCGGTGCAGTTCGTGTCGGACCGCGCCGAAGAGGAGGTAGAACAGCGGCATGACGGCGAGGACTCCCGCGAGGAACGCCGGTGAGGGTCCGGCCCCACCCGGGCCGACGTCCGGTACGCACCGGCCGTCGCCCCCTCGAGGATCTACATAAACTCCGTTTGGCGCCTGCCTTGCATCTGGTGGGTCGGCGTAAATGAGCCGCATCCGCCGGTAGCCCGCAAATTTCCGACGGTCTTCGTATTACCCCCCTGATGTGGCCGGGGCCGCTGGAGCGTGCCCGTGGGGACAAGAGGCAACGGCCGAGGACGATGGGAGTCGCATGTGCCGCAGCAGATTGTGTGTGGTGCGCAGAGTCAGGGTGCTGCGCCAGGACATGCCCGGGTGGCGGGCCCGAAGGTGCGACAGGGCTCGGTCGCCGAGGCCGCTGGAGAGGAAGCGGTCATCGATGTCGATGCCATTGATCACACCCTCACCGCATCCGGTGCAGACCCGATAGTGGACTTGGCCGACTACCTTGCGGACGTGGACCAAAAGCAGGCACTCCTGGCCAGGCCTGGGGTCGCCAGGGAGGTGAGTGGAGAGGAAATCGATGCCACGGTAGGTGAAGATCCTGAGGCGCCACCTTCTGCCGAGCCGTTCGCGGCGGCCATGCTTCGCCGCCCGCGGAGGCGCTTGACCGTCGGGGGCAGAACGGAAGAGGGCGCTCGTGAAACGTGCGGAGTCTCCGGACATAGACTTCGTGTGCCCAGTCGGCTGCTCCTGATGCTAAGTGGTCGGCTCTCGAAGTCCTTCGGGGGTGATCAGGCTGCAGGGGCGACGGAGGATTCCTCTTGTCGATCGGCTGATGTGTGTCGGTCGAGTCGGGCCAGCAGATCGTCCAGGTCGGAGGTGATGAACTTCCACTGGAACGGCTGTGCTGTGGCGTTGTAGCGTCTTCGAATGCTCGGACCTGGTCCCGGACCTGGGTCAGGTCCGTGAAGTCATTGGGTTGGACGACCTTGCGCTGGACGATTGAGAAGAAGATTTCGATCTGGTTTGTCCAGGAAGCGTGCACGGAGGTGTGGACCATGACCGCGTTCGGAAACGCCTTGGTCAGACGATCCATGGCCTTCTTCCCCCGGTGGGAGGATCCGTTGTCGACGATCCAGAAGACGCCTCTGGCGCTCGCGTAGGGCTCGGCGGTCATGACCTGGGTGACCAGAGCCATGAAGGGGACGATGCCGGTCTTCGGTTCACAGCGGCCCAAGACCTTCGCGCGGTGGACGTCGTAGGCGGCCAGGTAGGCCACCGCACCGCCACAGCCGTACTCGTGGTTGACGCGCATCGCCCGGGCCCGGCCCGGGGCCAGGGTCGGATGGCAGCGGCAGCGGGCCTGGACAGAGGTATTCTCGTCGCTGCAGAGGACGTACTCGTCCTCGCCCAGCGGGGCGCCCTCGAACGTGCGGGCGTAAAGGTCCAGGATGTTGGACCTTGCGGCGGAAGTCCGCGTCGCGGATGAAGATCCAGGACCGATACTGCCAGGGCTTGAGCGCGTCCTCGCGCACCCAGCGGCGCACGGTGGATGCGGAGATGCTGTCGGTTATCCCGCGCGCGGTCAGCTCGGCGGCCAGCTCCGGGCAGGACCAGCGCGACAGCGGCACGCCGGTCTCGGCGGGCAGCTGGCAGGCCAACCTTGGCCTCGCGACCTGCACGGGGGTGAATCGGGCGAGGCGCCCGGAGCGCCTGCGGTCGGACAGGGCCGGCAGCCCGCCGTCGGCGAACCGGCCGCGCCAGGTCCGGACCGTGTCCACGTGCAGGCGGGTCTCGGCGGCGATCCTGCCAGCACCCCGGCCGAGTGCGGCAAGGAGGACGACTGCGGCACGCTGCCGGGCCTGGTGCGCTCCCCGCCAGCTGGCGCCAGTTCGTGGACCGCGCAAGGCGCGAGGCGTACGCGAACGACCAGGGCCAGCCGGCCTCGCTGGTCGCGGTGACCGCCCGCTCGAACCGGTCGAAGGCGGACCAGGATCCGGCGGAGTGGCTGCGACGAGGCGGAGCGAGACCTTCTGTTCGACATCGAGGCCGGCTGCGGCGGTACGGACGTGGAGTTCACCCCCGCCCCCGTAGGCGCTCTCAGCCCGCCGGCCCCGCCATCTCCGGGTGCGGGGCCGGCGGGGTGGTCGAAGAAGACCAGGAGCCACTCATTGCCCCGGGTCTCCACGGTCAGGCCTGCTGCGCGGAGCGCTGCGGCCATGGCGCGGGCGTGTCGGACCGGGCAGATCGTCGGGAGAGGGCTGGCGGCTGCGGCGGGTGCCGCGCCGCCGGGGAGGTGGGCTGATGTCTTCGGCCAGCCAACCGACCTCGACTCCGCGGGCGTGCCGGATCAGGTGCACGCCCTCAGAGCCGGGGGTTCGTCGAGTTCCCCGTCCGCGCTGATCAGGACCGAGATGCCGCACCGCATGCCCACGTTGATCAAGTTCCTTCTCCCCTCACCCGCAGGCACCGTCCTGCGGGCCTCCATCGTGGCCCGGCCTCTGCCGGAGACGGATGAGGCGCGCTCTCGCCGCCGCCGCGTGAACGAGGGGAGGGGCCCCTGGCCGGGCGTGGGACAGGGCCCCCTCCTACGCGCCTCCGTGGGGGACGGTCAGGCACGCGTCGCCGCGGACAACGACCGCCGGTGCCGGCGGGAACGACGCCAGCAGAGGTGCCTGCGACAGTGGATGGTCCGTCCGCTGCGCACGCTCCGTCGGCCTTAGAACTCCTAACGCAATGACCTGGACACCTCAGGCGCTCCCGGCTCGCGGACCTGTCGCATAGGCCAGCGGCGGCGCGATCGCCCGTACGTCTGCCTGCTCCACCACCCACAGTCCGATGAACAGCGCGGCGGTCGCCTCCAGCAGCCCGGCGCGGTCCAGTCCGCCCCCGGCCACTGGCTCACAGCCCGTGTCGCGCACCAGCTTGCGTGTCAGTGCGAGTGCCGCCTCGTCGTCCCCGCAGATCGGAACGGTCAGGGGCTGGCCGTCGAAGACCGGCGGGTTCATCCGCCACACGTCCTCATGGCAGAGGTTGAACGCCTTGACGACGTGCACGCCTGGTGCCGCCGCAGCCAGTCGGAGCGCCGCCGAGGGGCCGCCTTCCGTCAGCAGCCGGAAGCCGGACCCGACAGGATTGGCGCAGTCGAGCAGGACCTTCCCCTTCAGCGCCGATTCATGCTCCCGAGCGACGTCCGCTCCCGCGCCGTACGGCAGCGCGGCCAGCACCACCTCGCCGAAACTCACCGCCGCCTGCAGGCTCCCGTGCCCCGCAGCGCCCCCGATGCGCGTCGCGAGCCGCTGGGCCTTCTGCTCGTCCCGGCCTCCGACGAACACCTCGTGCCCGGCCCGCACCCAGTGCGTGGCCAGTGCGTCCGCCATGTTCCCCGTTCCCAGCACACCGATCTTCATCGATACGCCCCTTTCCACATCCGTTCCAACCGCTTTCGGGACGACGTTAGGAAACCCGTCAGGCACCATTTGGTACGTGACGACCGACGCCTTCCTCGCTGACTGCCGCGCCCGCCTCGCCTTCGACCTCCTCTCCAACACCTGGAACGCCGTGCTGATCTGGGTCCTGCGGGAGGGGCCCAAGCGCCCCGGCGAACTACGCGATCTCATCGGCGGCATCAGCCCCAAGGTCCTGACCGAGACGTTGCGGCGGTTGGAGTTCAATGGGCTGGTGACACGGAACGCCTATCGCGAAGTGCCACCTCGTGTCGAGTACGAACTCACTGCTGTGGGGCAGACGTTGCTCGGCCCCATCGACGCACTTGGCGCGTGGGCCTTCGAGCACGGCGATGAGGTCATGGCCGCCCGGGAACGAATGAGCGGGTGAGCTCCCAGCCCGTGACCTTCCCTGCACGCGTTGACGTACTTTCATCGGGATGAATGCAAACGCCGCCAGCAGATCAGCGCGCATCCCAGAGTGAGGACCGCTCCGCGGATGTCGTCACAGACCGCCCTGGAGGCATACCAACGAAAGGTGATCACGGAGAAGCTCACCGAGTTCCGCCTGTTCATCACCGGCACCGTCGCACCCCACGCCGCCACCCACCCGGTGACAACTGAGTCCGGCACATCACCGCCCAGCTCAGATCCGTCGAATCCACTCTCGACCTCGTCAACAGCTACTGACTCACGGCTGCCCGGGGCCCGGCCTTCGGCGGGGCCCCGGGCAGCACCGCTCGAAGGCCCGCCACCATGCGCCGACGCCGCTACCCCTCCGACACCACCGACGCCGAATAGGCCCTGCTCGAACCCCTTCTCCCAGTCCCGGCCTGCGAGACACCCACCGGCGGCCAGCCCGCGAAGCACCACCGCCGCGAGATCGTCGACGCCATCCGCTACGTCGTCGACACCGGCTGCAAATGGCGGGCCCTGCCGGTGGACTACCCGCCCTGGCGGACCGTCTGGGGGTTCATGGCCCGCTGGGCAGCTGCGGTGTCATCGGCCAGATCCGCGACGCACTCTCGCAACGGATCTGCTGCGACCTGGGCAAAGGACCCCGCGCGGTCGCCACCGTCATCGACTCCCAGTCCGTTACAGCTGCGGAGACCGTCGGCCGTGACTCGCGCGGCTACGACGTGGGCAAGAAAATCAACGGCCGCAAGTGCCACATGGTGGTCGACACCCGCGGCCTCCCACTGCTCGTCATGGTGACCCCCGCCGATCTCCACGACAGCCACGTAGCCAAGGAAGTCCCCTTCCGCCTCCGCCTCATGCACCCCGCGATTACGATCGTCTGGGCTGACTCCGCCTATGCGGGCAAGCTCGTGACCTGGGCAAAGAGGCACCTAAACCTGTCTATCAAGACCGCCAGCCGGCCCAACGACTCCTCGGGATTCGTCGTCCTGCCCCGGCGCTAGGTCGTCGAGCGGACCTGGGCCTGGATGATGCATGCCCGCCGCCATGCACGTGACTACGAACGGCTCGTCCCACACTCCGAGACGCTGATCACCTGGGCCGCCATCACGCTCATGACCAGGCGACTGACCCGCAAAGGCCCCGGCACCGGCAGCTGGACAAGGAAGCCCGAGACATCCTCAGCAGAGCCCGCAGCTCAGTCCGCCGCGGGGACCGGTCCCAACTGACGTTCCGCCCCCTCAAGCCACGTCAGATACCAGCGGGTGAAAGTCATCGGAGCATCGTGCTCATCGAGGAGCGGCTTCAGGTCCTCGTCATCCGCCCTGTTGTCGGACCAGATTCGCCCACGCTCCGGGCCGCTGATGATCAGCCACTCGCGGGCGGCACACCCCAGCGTTGAGATCACGATCGCGCCGACAGTGCGGTCCGCCGACCACATCACGGGTTCCCAGCGCTCTTCCCATGCCTCAGTGGCGTCATCGAAGTCCTCGATGTCCTCGAAGTCCTCTTCCTCGGGGTGCTCGGCCAGCAGCGACTGGACAACTTCAGGATCGGCACCTTCACGCGGAAAGGGCTCGGCCAGACGGGACAGGTCAGCCAGATCGGCTCCATCCCCCTCCCACCGCCAGCGACCCTGAATGAGTCGTACCGTATACACCCCATACGAGGGCCCGGCACCTCCGGCGCCCACCCAGAGGAGGAAGTCGCGGTACTCCCCGGGCAGCGACACACCCATCTGACCTTCCAGGTCGGCCAGCTCTGCCGGGGTCAGGGGGTCCTCGAGGAAGAACTTGTGCCCGATCGCGCCAAAAACACGGTCACCGGCCGGCGCGGCAATGAGGGACTGCACCCGTTCCCGCACCCCCACCCATATCGAGTCATCCATGGGCCGAGCCTATGCCGCACGGCGAGGCGGGGCCGAGCAGGGTGGGCTCCGGCAGGCTAGCCTTCAAAAATACGCACTGAAAGAGCGTTTTGTCCCGGCGGGGGTGTTTGAGAAGTAGCCGAGTTGGCGACTTGGGGCTCGTCGCGTGACCTAGCGCTTGCGGCTGGGGCTCCACTCGTAGGCCATGGGAGCCGTCTCCACGACCTCGCTGGGCCAGGTTGCTCGAACCTGGTCGAGGTGTTGGTTGTGGTCCTGAATCCAGGTCGCCGGAGGTTCGATTCCGAGCATGACGCTCAGTCGGTCGGGGTCCTGGACCGTCAACGCCAGCTTCCGGTCCTCGTACATGAAGAAGTCGAGGCTCAGCCCGCGGTCGCCACCGATCGTCGCGCCTTCGCCCCGCACAAGCCGGGTCAGGTCGTGCTGCCAGGTGTCGAGGTCCTGCTGGAACAGGTAGATCTCAAGCCTGGCATCGACGAAGCTCGCAGAGACCAGGACATCGGCTCGGAGGGTGTCGTGGCCGGTCAAAATCCCGGGCTGATAGCGGCCGGTTACGCGGACGACGCAGCGGTTGCCCTCCGCGTCTCCCAGATCTATGAGGTTCACCGGGGTCGGTTCAGTCACCGTGGACTCGCTCTCTCGTGTAGGGCTGAGCTGCATCTTCGCCTATCGCCGGGTGGGCTTGTCGGACAAGTCTCGTGGTTCGGCCATGACCCATTCCAGTTCGGGGTGGATTGCTGGGTGAGCCTGCGGCTCATCAGGTCGATCATTGCGACGCGGATCATGGCCTCGGAGCGATGCGGATGAGTTTCGTAGTCACGGGTCAGGCGCCGGTGGTTCATGAGCCAGCCGAAGGTCCGCTCGACGACCCAGCGCCTGGGGATGACCTCGAAGCCCTTCTGGCCCGGGGCGTCGCGTGATCTCAACGTCGATGCCGAGGCTGGTGCCATGCTCGAGGGCCTTGGTCCGGTATCCGGTGTCGGCCCAGGCCTTGGTGATTCGGGGGGTCTCCCCGTGGCTGCGGCCGGACGCCGACACGTCCTCGGACCGCTCGTTCTGTCACACCTTCGGCCGCGGCCTGGGCAAGCACCAGATGGGTGCCCGGCTGGGTACTCGATCGTCGCGGCGCTGGAGACGGGCCGCACCTCGTGGACTGCGCTGCTGGACGCGATCTGGCTGGAGCCCGGCGCGGACCTGGCATCACCGCCGGCCAGGTCCGCGAGGTCATCGAATGCCTCATCGGGGCCGGCCAGTGGCAGGACGGTGTCCTGGACGTCCAGGTCGTGCCGGAGGACGGATACGACGCACCCCGCATCGCCCACCTCCTGGCTGACCTGCCGATTGAGGTTCTGGGCCGGCTCCGTTCGAACCGAGTGATGCGCAAGCCGGCCCCGGTGCCGTGGGTCTGCCCGCCGCAGGGCGCCCGCCCAAGCACGGCGGTGAGTTCGGCTGCGGCCGCCCCGAGACCTGGGGCGAGGTGGCGGTGGTGACCGTGACCGACACCGAGCGGTACGGGACAGCGACCGCGCAGGCAGGGGGCCGGCTCCACCCTCGACTGACCCGCCGGGCGGCATGGGGTGATCACGAAGGCCCTTTGCCCATCATCGAGGGCACGGTGATCAGGTTGACGGTTGCGGAACTGCCCAGCGGCGGGGTGAACAAGCCCGTCTGGCTGTGGTGTTTCCGCACCGGAGCCCGCCCCGAGGACGTCGACCGATATTGGCATGCCTTCCTGCGAAGGTTCGACGTGGAGCACACCTTCCGCCTGCTCAAGCAGACGCTCGGTTGGACCCGCCCCAGGCTCCGGGACTCCGCCGCGGCCGACCGCTGGACCGGGATCATCCTGGCCGCACGCGCTCAGCTGCGCCTCGCTCGCCCGCTCGCGCGGGACCTTCGCCGGCCGTGGGAGAGGCCGATGGAACCGAACAGACTTACTCCCGCCCGAGTGCGCCGGGGGTTCAGGAACCTGCGCGTGAAGGCTGGCACACCAGCTCGTGCACCCAAACCCACCCGGCCCGGCCCCGGCCGCCCACCGGGCTCGAAAAACCGGCGAACCGCCACCCGCTACGAGGTCGGACGAGTCCTCGCCACCGGCGAGTCCTACACCAGACCAGCACACCACAAGCTCGGCACCACACCCCGGAGAACTGGTCAACTGGCAAGCTGAGCTGCCACCCAATCTCACTGCCGTGGCCCCGACGATGTTGGATAGCCGCATGGTGAGACGTAAGAAGGAGAAGAAGAAGCGGCCCGACTGGGGCATTCCGAAGGGGATCGTTCTGTTGGTGACGCCAGAGGGCTGGCGCCACAGCATCCTCACCATGGAAGGCGGCATGCTCTGTGGGCGCCTGGACATTCCAATCAACACTGACCCACAAGACGCGCGGGCCGCCGCAGCCCGGATGGTGACGGAACTCGCGCACGACTTTCACGACGCCAATGTCGAGGTGAGCTGGGATCCGCCCCAGGACCCCTGGTCATGGACCGCTCAAGTCGCCCTTGTCGCCGGGGACGCACCTGCTTCGTCGGACACCGAAGGTTAAACGGCAAGTTCACTGCCTGTTTCTGAACCCCAGAGCAGCAGGTCAATCAGCCATTGCCCGGAATGCGAAGTTTGGGGAAATGTTCGTCGAACGGTCACCGTGACCGTTCGACGAACGGAACTGCTGGGGTGTGTGGGACGCGCGGGGCGGTCTTCGGGGAGACCTTCATCCGGAGGTCGGCGAACGCGGTCGGTGGACCGACTCAGCCTTGATCGTTCTCAAGTTGCCCAGCAGCAACTTGGCTCTTGACTCGCCTGGTGCCAGGCTATCGACCCCGCAGAGTGCGAGGGCTCAGAAATAGGCACTCAGCAGTACGTCCGGGCCTTCTTGACTGCGGGTTCAGCCTGCTGGGGGTCGGAGGTCACGTTGAGCAGCTGCTGCGCCTCCCTCAGGGCGTCGGCGAGGGGCTGGAACTTGGCGTCCGCCAGGGCAGCCGCCCTGGCCAGTTCCTCGGCGCCGACGAGGCGCGCCACCACGATGTCGAAGGCCTGCCCGCCGTCGGTGCCCGGCATCCGTTCCGGCAGTCGGCTCACGGCCGCACAGGCCAACTCGGCGTCGGTGCCCTGGACCTTGCCGGACGCCGCCCCGGACTGGCAGGCCGTCAGAGCCATCAACAGACCGACCGCGGCCACAGCACTCGTCGGACGCCTCATCAGTTCCCCCGCTCGAAGACTTTCGGCCATCCTCGGGGGCTTCGCTTAGGGGGCATAGTCCAATCCCGGCCAGCTTGCACGGCTACCGACCCCGCAGAATCCGAGAGTTCAGCAACAGGCACCGTAAGCCCGTGTGGGGGCGCTGGGCGCGGCGAGGGAATTGCCGTCAGGTGCTGGCGTTGCCGTGGTTGTCGATCAGGGGAACGAGGACCCGGACCCGTTCGTGAAAGTCGCCGACCCCCGTGGCCGGTACGCCGGCCAGGACCTGGTCGAGGCGGGCGAGGCGGGCGCGTGATGTTGAGCGGAGCCGGGCAGCGGGGACGCGGGCGAGGACATCCAGGGCCCGCTGAGCGGCGTCCGCGGGCTGGGTGGGCGCCTCGGCCTGCGCGAGGACCAGGGTGGCCGCGGCCCAGCCGGGGGTGGCCACGGCAGTGGCCGCGATGGACGTTTCGGCGGCAGAGCGTGCGCGGTTGTGGTGGCCGAGGGCGATGGCGGACTCGGCCTGGTGGAGGGTGTACTCGGCGGCGTCGAATCCGAACCGGCCCGGGGCGAACCCTGCGGGGTCGGCTTCGAGTTCGCGGGCGGCCGCGGCGAGCGCCGTGTCGGCTTCCTGCTCCCGGCCGAGACCGGCGAGGGAGGTCAGCTGCGCCCATGCGTGTGCCTGGGCTTTCGGCAGGCCGGCGGGGGAGTGGGCGACGGCCCGCTCGGCGTATGCCAGGGCGTTTTCGTAGCGGTTCTCGGCGCGGGCGACCATGCTCTGCGCGCCCAGGGCCCAGGCGGTCAGGCGTGCGTCGTCGGTGCGGGTGCGGGTGCGGGTGCGGGTGCCGTAGGCGGTGGCGGTGGCGAGGTGGGCGCGGGCGCCGGTGTGGTCGTCGAGGTGGAAGGCCAGGTTGCCCATCAGGGCCGAGAGCCAGCCGACGTTGCGGTGAAGTCCGCCCGCGACCTGCTCGTGGACGTGGCCGGTGACCAGGCAGTCGGTGAGCAGGCCGCGGGCGGCCCGATGAACGACCCCGACAAGGGCCGCTGCACGCGCCTGACCATCAGCAAGGCGTACGCCACCCACCCCCCGTGAGGCCCCGGCACGCCGTCACCCGGAACCCTGCCAAGGGGGAGGGTCCGGGTACGGCGCTCAGCCACACGGTGGGGCTGTCCCTGCGTCATGGCCCCGGTCGGTCGTGGGTGCGGTGGGTGTCGAGGACGAGGAGCCATTGGTCGTCGTGGGTTTCGACGGTGAGGCCGGCGGCGAGGGCGAGGATGAATGCGTGCCGCAGGCCGGGGAGGTTCGCCTGGACGGGCCGGGTCCGCCGTGCTCCCCGTTGACGATGGGCCGGAGCTCCCCCTTGACGACGCGCTCACTGGCTACGCACGGCCCGGCGCCCGGGCCTGTGGGGAGTGCGCCGCCGCCGAGGTCCTCGACCGCCTCTAGCCGGCGCCGGTCCGGATACCGTGCGGCCGGTCTGTGGGAGGGCTCAAGTGTGGATGCGGCTGTTGGTGCCGTCGTGGTGGTCGGCGGTCTCGTCGTCGAACCAGTAGTCGCCGGCGGCGAGGTAGCGGAAGGAGTGGCTGCTGTGTGCGGGCAGGGCCACGTTCGCGGCGCGGGTGCCGTCGCCTCGGGGTTCGAGGGGGTGGGCGGCGGGGTTCCAGTGGTTGAAGTCCCCGACCACGCTGACCGGCCCCTCGGGGGTGTTCTCGGGCAGGACGAAGGTGACCTGGGTCTTGCCCTTGAGCTGCTTGCGTTCCAGCACAGGTGATCTCCAGCTGTAGTAGGTCACGGGGCCTGTGCATCCTCGCCCCCCGCCTGTGTCAGGCGGCGGGCCTACCGGGCGGCGCGCCGTGTACAGGTCACCCAGGGGAGGGACCGACGGGCCGAGGTCGCCTCGGGTCCGTGGCGGGGCCCGGCCGGGGTGGCTTCCACCGGCCGGGCCCCGCCGTGTATGGACCTCTCGTCGCTCTGTCACCGTGCCACGGCCGACCCCGGGCCGCCCGGTATGGGGTCCGTGTGGGGGACCGCGGTCGGGTGCCGCCCCAGGTCAGCTGTCGGCGATTGGGAAGAGCGCGTCGGCGCCACTCATCTCCAGCAGGCGCCGGAACTGGGGCTGCGGGTTGCGCAGGCTGATCCGCCGGCCGTGCTCTGCCGCGGTCGGCCGTGCGTTGACAAGGACGCTCAGGCCCGAGGAGTCGCAGAACGACAGGTCGGACAGGTCGACGACGATCTCGGCCGGGCCGCCCGGCTCAGTGATCGCCGCGTGCAGCGCGTGGCGCAACATCGGCGCCCGGTCGACGTCCATCTCGCCACCCACGTGTACGACACGGCGCTGAACATCATCGGTCACGCCCTGCTCTCCCTTCTCAAGATCTTCTACGCAGCCCATGATGAGGCAGCCGGGGTGGGGACGGGCACCAGCCCGGAAGCGGGGATGCGATCACCGGGGGGAGGCCGTGAGGTGGAAGTACGCGTTGTCGGCTGGAGGCGGTGGTGTTCATGGCGCGTCCTGTGTGGGCTGGAAATCTGTCGTTCGGGCTGGTCAGCCTGCCGGTCGGGCTCTACACGGCCACCGACAGCCACACGATCCATTTCCATCAGCTGCAGCGTGGAACCGCGGACCGGATCCGCAACCGGCGGGTGAACGAGCGGACCGGCGACGAGGTGGCCCTCTCCGACATCGTGAAGGGTTACGACGCGGGCGGCGAGTACGTGCTGGTGGAGCCGAAGGAGCTGGACGAGATCGCGCCGGGCCGCTCCCGTTCGCTGGAGATCGAAGGCTTCGTCGACCTGGCGGAGGTCGATCCGATCTTCTTCGACAAGACCTACTACCTCGGGCCGCGGGGCGCCGAGTACCGCAACGTCTACGGCCTCCTCGAACAGGCCCTCGCCAAGACCGGCAAGGCCGGTATCGCCACGTTCGTGATGCGCCAGCACGAGTACTTGGTCGCCCTCAAGGCCGAGAACGGCCTGCTTACCCTTCACACCCTGCACTGGGCCGACGAGATCAGAGACCCCGCCAAGGAGATCGACAACCTCCCCGGTAAGACGCAGGCCTCCGCCAAAGAGCTGACCATGGCCGAGCAGCTCATCGAAGCCCTGACCATGAAGTGGGACCCGGAGCAGTTCCACGACACCTTCCAGGAGAAGGTCGCCGCCATGATCGAGGCCAAGAAGGCCGGCGAGACCGTCGAGAGGGCCGAGGCCCCTGCGGAGCCGACCGGCGTGGTCGACCTCATGGAGGCGCTGCGCGCCAGCGTCGAGCGGGCCGGGAGCCCCAAAGCCATCGGCGGCAAGGCAACCGCCTCCGGAAAGGGCGTCGAGAAGAAGCAGGGCGCGAAGAAGCGGATCCGCTCCGCGCCCAAGGAAGACCTGAGCGGTCTGTCGAAGGCCGACCTGTACAGGAAGGCCGCCGCCGTCGACATCCCCGGCCGCTCGCACATGACCCGCGACGACCTCGTGAAGGCACTGTCCGCATCCCGCAAGTAAGCGACCCAGGGAGGCATCCAGGGTGGTGTTGCGACCGCCGGTGGAGCCGATGCTGGCGCAGGCCGTGGAGTCGGTGCCGGGTCCCGGCGTCCTGGGCGAACTGGCCTTCGAGCAGAAGTTCGACGGCTACCGGGCCCTGCTGTTCACTCCCACCGGATCGGGGGATGGGTTGCTGCTGCAGACCCGGCGCGGGTCGCTGATCCAGGACCATTTCCCCGACCTTGGCGCCGCCGCGGAGAGCCTGCCCGACGGCCTGGTCCTGGACGGGGAGCTCGTCGTCTGGAACCCGAAGGTGGGCGAGCTGTCCTTCGAGGGGCTGCAGCGCCGCACCGCTGCGGGCGGCCGCAGCGCGCGCCGGCTCGCCGGATCGCTGCCCGCGTTCTTCATCGCCTTCGACGTCCTGCAGCAGGACGGAAGCGAGCTGATCAACTACCCCTACCGGCAACGCCGCCTCCGGCTGGAAGCCCTCTTCGCCGAACACCACCTCTCGGCGCCCTGGACGCTCTGCCCCATGACAACCGACCTGCTCAAGGCGCAGCAGTGGCTGGAGTCCTGGACCGAGATCTCCGGAGTCGAGGGCATCGTGGTCAAAGCGATGAACCAGCCCTACCGGCCAGGACGCAGAGGCTGGTACAAACTGCGCAAGCGGAACACCGCCGAGGCGATCATCGGCGGGATCACCGGCACCCTGATCCGCCCCCAGCTCCTCCTCCTGGGCCGCCGCGACGTCTGCGGCGACCTCCGCTCGATCGGCCGCACGGCCCCCCTGCGCGCCGAGCTGGCGCGCCTGGTCGGGGGGAACCTGATCGCGGCCGATGCGGGGCATCCCTGGGAGGGCTGGCGGTTCGCGTCGGCGTGGGGCAGCCGGGACGTCCTGGATGTGACCCTCGTCCGCCCGGAACTGGTCGCGGAGATCAGCGCCGACACCGCCGTCGACCAAGGAGGCGTCTTCCGCCACCCGGCCCGCTTCAAGCGGCTGCGCCTGGACGTGACCGTGGAGGAGGTGCCGCTGTTCGGCGGCGGCCCGAGCACGGCCACCAGCTGAAAGCTCTGGGTGAGCACCTGCAGGAGGGGGGAGGTGAGGCAGGTGCCCACGCGCGACGGCCGGAGCCGCTCACCGAGCCGGCCGCCATCTCCAGCGTAAATACACCGCCCCTGCGGAGTCACACCTGATCGCGGCGGGGGCAGATCCGGAGTCCGACAGCGCGGTCCGTATGGCGTCCGGGACCCTGTTGACGCGCATGGGCCGAATGCCGACGATGCTGGTAGACGTGAAGCAGCCCCAGGTCAGGGGAGGCAGCCATGCCCGCGACCATGTACGAAGAACGCGCCTACAGCCCTGACGCGGCGGCCCTGGAAGTCGACGTGGCCCCTGGACCGCAGCCCGGGACCGTCAGTGTCTGTGTGCGCGGCGAGGTGACTTCGACAACGCCGCCACCCTGCGCACAGCCCTCCTGGCTGCCCTCGTCTCCCACCGCGGCAGCCTCCTGGTCGACCTGAGCCAGGTTCACCTTCTGTGACTGCGCCGGGCTCCACACCCTCCTGACCGCCCGAACAGCCTCCCGGCGAGCCGGCCGAAGCTTGCACATCACCGCTTCCGGCCGGCCCGTCGAGCGGCTCCTCCAGCTCACCGACACCCGGGATCTCCTCACCTGATGCCGTGCTTCGTCCCGAAAGCGAGTGATCTCCATGACCGGCCCCGCACCTCTCGCCGGAAGCCCCCAAGCCGCACCCCCCACCCCCGGCAGGCCGGTGAAAGAGGCGGTCGCGTGGGCGGTGGGCACCCTAAATCAACGGCGAAGTCGGAGGACATCAGGTACTCGCCCAGCGTCAGCTGCTGCATTCCGTCGACGGCCAGGTCCTCATTGAATCCGGCGTGGCCGGCGACTGCCTGGCCGGCCAGGACCAGGAGGAACGCACCCCCGAAAGCGAGGGTGAGGCTGTTGTCCCGCCAGAAACCCCGCCGAGGGTCCTTCTCCCGCTGTTTCACCGGTGCATCGCCCCGATTGCCATGAAGTAGCCCAGCCCGCCCACGATGACCACCAGACAGGCGACGAAGAGGCCCCGCATCTCAGCCGCCCTTCACAGCACACTGGTAGGGCTTGCCCGAAGCCGGTTCGCAGCCCGCCGCCACGATCTTCCAGCCGTCGTCGAACTGCGAAAGGAACAACGTGTCCCCCTCAAGACGCAGCAGCGCCTGCCGGCCGTACACCTGCGTGGTGCGCACCGGGTCCGCCACCGGAAGTTCTTCGTCGGCCAGGGCCGACCCGCACGGCTTGTCACTGTCCTGTTCGAGCTGCCGGCGGGTCTGCGGGGCCAGAAGCGCGCACGCCGCCACGTAGTCGGCCCGGGCGAGCGTCTCCTCGAAGCTGGTGGCTGCCCGGCGCGCGCCGTCCAGCCGCGGTTCGGGCGCCCCACACCCGCCCAGCACGACAACCGTCGTCGCCACGGTCAGGGCTACCAGGGCCGGTCGCCGACGCCTCGTTGGCCGAGTGGGCGGGGCCGGATCGGTAGGTGTCATTTGCTCGCCGCGCTCGGCACTGCGAGGGGGTCGCGCGGCGCTCTGCCCTTCTCCGCCTCCAGCTGGTCGCCGATCTCGGTGAGGCGGTTGCGGCCCATGGCCTTGCGGACGTCGGGGAACCACTCCTTCACTTCTTCTTCGACGTGGTGGCGGACATTCTCCGTGAGGACGCTCATCTTGGCCTTGAAGCGTTCATCGGCCGGGTAGAAGACCTGTTCCTCGATCCAGGCATGGACCGTGAGCTCCTCGATCACTGCGTCCGCGATGCTCCGCCGCTCGGCGAGATCGCCGTCCTCAGCCTTCTCGAACCTCTTGAACAGCTTCTCCACGGTCTTGTGGTCATCACGCAGCAGCACGATCGCGTCCATGCCGTCCCCTTCTGGCAGCGGTCCCGGACCTGGCGGCGGGCCAGGCGCAGTGATCTACGATCCCCGTGCAGGGCAGCGGGTTTAGCGACTTGGTCCACGACGCCACGGCAGACCGCCCGCCCGGTCTAAGCCGCCTACTGAGATGCGCAGGGATTCCGTGACGGGAGGTGTTCCTCGCCGGCCAAGTCCCGATACGGCGCCAGCGCCGACGTGCCAGCCAGGACCGCCCGGCGCGCACCGACGTTCTCCCCGACCGCGGTGCGCTCGATGACGGCCTCGACCCGCTCCCCGCAGCGCAGAACGCCGCCGCAGCCGGCTCAGGAGCGCCGTGGTGAGGGCGCCAGCCCCCGCCGACGTCGACCGGGAAGCCGTGACTCTGCCCGAGCACCGACATCAGCCAGCCGCGTCCACCGCTGCCCGCCGCCTCGGGGCATCGGTACAGAAGGCGAAGACGTCTGGATTGCGTCGGTCGGCCAGCTGTCCGTCATCTACTTCGCCAACCGCGTGCTGCGGCGCCTGTCCGTCCTGGACCTCGTCTGGCTCAGCCGGCCAGACGAGCAGCGGTTGCATGACGGGGCGCCCGCGCGTCGGCCCTGAGGCCTGTCATGTGGAGCAGGAAGCGGTGCTGCGGCGGGTACGAAGCCGGCGGGCACTCTTGACGGCGTAGACGCAGACCATGATCGCGACCCCGGTGGCCGCGATCCAGAACCAGGCCTCGGCCACCGTGAGACTCAGCACGAGCCCGCCCATGAGCACTAGCGTCCCGACAGTCTCCAGTACTTCGAGGCGGGCCCTGGAGCGCAGCGCGGGGTTGGGACCGCGCAGCCGGCGGACCATGGGGAGGAGACCACGGGCTTGCAGGACGGCGAGACCGACAGCGATCCAGATGTACCGGTCAGGTATGTCCACGGCGCGCACTGTACCGTCCGGCGGTGACCAGGATCTGAATGAGGGTGCCTGGGGCCGGTGTGTGCTTGGTCGTTGAAGGCCTGGCACGCACTCCGGCACCTGGAGAGCGGCCATGCCAGGCCAGCGGCACCGCAGGACCTCGCGGATGTGCCGCCGGGTGGCGTTCCTCGCACTTCATGGGGCGGGCTGCTGCCGTCGGGTCCGCTGCCCGGGGGCCGGTGGTCTGAGCGCCGGTGCCGGGGGCTTTGTCGGGCGGTCCCCGCGGTTCCCCGGCCGGGGAGGAGGCCGGGGTGCGGGGTGTCCGAGTGCCGTACGGATCCGGGCGGCAGCCTGTCGTGCGGGCGGGCCTGCCCCGTGACGCCGGGGGGAAGGGGCGTCACGGGGGCGGGGGCCCGCTCCGGAAGCCCACCCCCACGGCAAGGCCTCCGACATCAACGCGTCTGACCCGGCGCCTCCTCCCCAAACATCTTTCTTTGCAGCAGTTCTGATTGGGCGTCATGTTCTGCTGCTTCCCGGGCCGCCCGCTTGTCCGCTTCGTTGCTGGTCAGCGTGCGGAAGTGACTTTTGTTCCGGATGCCTTGGCGTCTGGGGCATCGCACGCTGGAGGGCATGGCGGACCGGACGGAAATCCTGATCCATCCCGTGTCGCCGCGGGGCGGGCGCAAGGTCACCGTGCACGCGCTCGGGGTGGACGTGGACCTCGGCAGGGCGTTCACACCCGGGGACGTGTCGGAGTTCCTGCGCCGGGCCGGCCTGGAAGACGTGGACCTGTCCGAGGACGGCCCGATCCGGTGGGAGGGCGGAGGCCCCGGGGTGTGGACTGGTGACATCTGACCCTCCGGCATCGGGCACGTGATGTTCCAGGGAGCTCTCCTGCCGGCGGGCGCTGCCGGGCTGTACCCGTCTCTCAGGTGTGCAGGCGGCTGTTGGGGCCTTCCCCGTCCTCGGCGCTGTCGTCGTTGAACCAGTAGTCCCCGGCCGCCAGGTAGCGGAAGGAGTGGGTGTTCTCGGAGGGCAGCTCGACGGTGACGGCCCGCTTCCCGTCCTCGCGCGGGGTGAGCGTGTGGACGCCGGGCTGCCAGTGGTTGAAGTCGCCGACCACGCTGACCGGCCCGTGCGGGTTGTCGGCGGGAAGGACGAAGGAGACCGCAGTTCGGTCCTTGCGCAGGGTGCGCTCCAGCATGGTGATCCGGCTCCTGACGGCGCGGGGACGGTTTGAGTGCATTCATCCTCGGCAGCCAGGCATCCTGACGCATCCGCACCGGCCACGGCTCACCTGTCCGCCACGGTATGTAGCCGAGATGGTGCGAGATGTGACTCTGCGTGGCAGCGTGGCCAAGGAAGTACCACCTCACGCACAAGGAGTCGCCGTCATGGGCGGTATGCAGGACAAGCGCCGGGAACCGGGCAAGGGCCGCGAAGAACAGCAGCGCCCCCAGCACCAGCAGCGGCCCGGTCAGGACCCGGTCCACCCCGAGCCCGGCACCCCCTCCCGCGGCCGGCGCCCGGAGGAGATGGAGCGGCGCCGCGAAGAGGACCTCCTCCGCGACGAGCACGACCAACGCGAGGACTTCTGACCCCAAGGCGGTACCCCACGCGCGCAGAGCCCGGCCAGGCGCCCGTAGTCACCCGGCCGGGCTCTGTCACGCCGCCGCCGGCCCCCGGTCAGGCGCTCCCGTCCCCGCGGTGCCGGCGGCAGGGCATGGGCGCGGCGGGGCAGGTACTCGGGGCCGCGCGTCCCGTCCCCGGCGCAGCACACAGGACGGATGAACGCGCCCGCCCCAGCGGGGTCTGCGCTGTCGGCAAGACGCAGTAGACCAGGGGGATGGTCAAGTCCGGCACGGGGATCAACGACGTCGCGTACGCCAGCACCGCAGCCCTCCACGGGGACCACGCCACGGCCCGCCGGTCTCTGCCCGCGCCATGTCCGACCCCTCAGGTCGGCGACCTCCGCCAAGCTCTCCGGCGGCTGAGACGCCGTGGCCGCGCCCCGGCCGGCCCGGTGGGGCGGGATGTCCCGGCGATGGGTGTCCGGGCAGGGCCGCATCGCCGGGAAGGCGCCACACGGGATGCGGGGGGAGGCGACCGGTGCGGCAGACAGGTAACGCCGCATCGCGACGGCGGTCACGCACAGGGTTGTTCGATGTTGACGCGGCCCACGCCCTCGGCTCGGGGGGCCGGGGGCGAGGGGGCTGGCGCACCTGGAGCAGTTCGGCTGCACCGGGCCGGCGGGCGTGGTGGGATCGGCGGGTGAAGGATCCCTTTGGATGTGACGCGCCGGCTGTTCTCGCCTGTTCGGGGAGGGCGGATCGTGCGGCGGCGCGCCGGGCTGTGGCTTCCCGCGCCGTAGACGCGGAAGATCTGGTGCTGCTGCTTGACATGCTCGGCCTGCTGCCCGGCGCCGGCCCCGAGCGACCACGCCCACCGGAGGGGGAGGCGGACCCCTGTCGGTGAGGCCGAGGACACGTTTCCCCCGCTCGGCCGGCAGAGCCGGCCGAGCGGGCGCGGTGCCCGGTGTCCGGGGCTCGTGTCAGACTTCGCCGCGCCAGGCGCCGGTCTCGCTGCCGCGGTCTTCGACGTATTCCTTGAACCGCTTCAGGTCGCCGGTGATGCGCCGCTTGACCAGGCCGAGCTTGTCGCCGATGTTCTCTGCGAAGCCGTCCGGGTCGTAGTCGAGCTGCAGCATCACCTTGGTCTTGTTGTCGGCGAGGTGGTGGAAGGTGACGACGCCCGCCTGCTTCACCTCGCCGCCCAGGGTGGTCCAGGCGACGCGTTCGTCGGGGATCTGCTCGGTGATCTCCGCCTCGAATTCCTTGGTCACCCCGCCGATCTTCGTCACCCAGTGCGTCATGGTGTCGGTGCGCTGTTCGATGCGCTCCACGCCTTCCATGAAGTGGGGGAACGACTCGAACTGCGTCCACTGGTTGTACGCGGTGCGTACGGGGACGTCGACCTCGACGGACTCTTCGACCTGAGACATCAGAGCGACCTTTCGTCTTCGCCGGCCGGCGGCGGGCCGACCGTATGCGGGGAGCCTTTCCCTGGACGCGCTCGTGCCCGCGCTCGGCCTTTTCATCACCCCCGAACAGGCGCACTCATCCCGAAGTCGGTGCGTACAGCGCCGGGCCATGCCGACACTTGCCCGTAGCCGCCCGTCTGCGGACCAGCCCCGGTACGCAGCTCGGGGGTCGGGGTCCGGTGCTGGGAAGGGCATCCCTGCGTCCACCGCATCACCTTCACCGCCGGGACACAGCGGGTTCGTTCGCACCGGCCCCGTCGGCTTTACTGTCCGTCGCATGGATGATCACAGCGACGAGTTCCTGCTGCGCGTGCGTGCTGCGCTGGCCGAGGCCGGTTTCGAGCCCTCCGGCCCCGGCGGGGACGGCGTGCACCTGATCCGGCAAGCTCGTGGAGTGATGATCGGATGGTGGCCGGTGGAGATCACCCCCGCACCCGCCGTCCTCCCCCCGGACATCGACGATGCTGCAGAGCAACCTGCCCTGCGACACGCTTTCCGCCTCGCGGTAGCGGCCGCCCTGCGCGCGGCCGGGTCCGCGGTCGAGACGCGCGCGGACGACGGGCTCCTCGTCATTGACCCCGAGTACACCGGCAGGATGTAAAACGTCCGCAGCCACCACTTTTGGTGTGGGCCCGGAACGCGTTGCAGCCGCGATAGTGCCGCTGGGGTGTGCCCGCTGGTGCCTGGAAGTGTCGGTGCGGGTTGTGCCCGGCCCGCGTGCTGCTCGGGCTGGCGGCGTTCGTCAGGGTGCCGGGGGAGGGCTGCCGTGGGTGGGGACGATGGCGGTGATGGTTTTGCCGGTGCGGTGGAAGCGGATGAAGGTGCCGGGTGCGAGGGTTTTCACCACGCGCCATCCGAAGCCGCCGGGGGTGTGCGGTGAGGGCGGCCGCAGGTGCGGTGGGAGAGTCGAGCCGTCGGAGACCTTGATGGTGACCTGGCCGGCCCGGACGGTGATGTGGAAGCCGGTGACGCCGCCTGCGTGGCGGATGGCGTTGGAGACGAGTTCGCTGACCACCGTCAGCACGTCGGTGACCAGGGCTTCGGGCGCGTTGTGTTCGGCGAGGACATGGCGGGCGGTCTCCCGGGCCTGCGCGCAGTTCATCTTCGCCGGGAGACCTGTGCGGACTGACCGTGGCCTCACACGCAGCGCCTGCCCCAGGCGCTGCCAGAGATTCCGTCTGCCCGCTGCGAGCGGTTCAGCCGGCACGGTGGGGGGTGTCGCGGATGTCGAACAGGGTCAGGGCGCCGGTCATCTCCATCATGCGCCGCAGTTGCGACGGGAGCGGGCCCTGGAGGGCGACGGGGCGGGTGTTACGGAGGCGTATGAGGGCGTTGAGGAAGCTGGAGTCGCCGAAGTCAACCTGCCGGACGTCCACGACAAGGAGGCTGGCCGGCACTGGCTGGACGTCGCAGGCGTCGATCAGCAGGCCGGTGGTGTCGAGGTCGAATTCGCCGGAGCAGACGACCACGCGCACACCGTCGGCCTCGGCCCTGACCGTCACCTGGGGTGTCTTCACGCGTCCTCCCGAAGATGCGAGCGGATGGGCACGCAGTGACGGTAATGGATGTCCCTCGCGCCCCGGTACCCGGCTTGAGGGGGCGGTTCAGGGTCCGGTGCGGAGGGTGGAGAGGTCGCGAGGTGCCGACGGCCGGTCCGTCCGCTTGCGCAAGGGCTCCTGCGGCGGACGGCCACTGGGCTTCGACGAGGAGCGGTACAAGTAGCGCAACACCGTCGAACAAGTCATCAAAGGCTCAAGCACGCCCGAGTGGTGGCTACGCGCAACGACATACGCGGCCACGTCTACCTCGGCAGGTCACCGCAGCCGCCCTCGTCATCCGGCTCCGCGCGTGATCGACCGGACAGGTCCTTAGGTCGTGTCCGCAAAGTCCCGCCTGCGCGGCGGCCCTCCGGGCGGCCGACGCTACTTTGCGGACACACCCTAGCCGTGCTCGGGGGCGTCATGGACGGTCAGCGCTCCGGCGAGGTCCAGGTCGGCGGCGGTGCCGTTCGCCCCGGCGCGGACGAGGAGCACCGCGCCGAGTGCGGTGCTCCAGAACGTCCTGGTCTCCACGCTGAGCGGTCGGCGGGTTGTCCAGCCGCGACTGTCGAGGAGCCGGCCCATGAAACGTTCGGACTGCCGGAACAGTAGCTGGAGGTGCCGGTCGACCACGAGCGCGAGTTCGGGTTTGGAGACTCCGGCGGCGAGTGCCTGCGCGACCGATGGAAGCGAAGGCATGGCCAGGACGGCACGGGCGATGTTGCGCCGGAACGCCGCCGGATCGGGGGCCTGGCGACCGATGCGCTCGATCCGTCGGGCGTCGTGCAGCAGGCCGAGGAAGGCGGCGTGCACCAGCAGCGAGTCCTTGGAGCCGAAGTAGTAGGTGACCTGGTTGGGGAAGGCCCCTGCCGCGTTCGCGATCTCCGCGACGCTCACCTCGGCCCCGGACCGCTCCTCGCAGAGCCGCGCAGTCGCCTCGATCAGCCGGCGTCTGGTCGCGCGACCGCGGTCTCGTGACCGGGCCGATTTTGATCCTGCTTCGGTTCGCTTGTTCTCCACCTCTTAATTGTATGTGATACAACAAGGCGTCGTTCGCTTGTATCGCATACAAGAAAGGTCCAAGGGAAGATGTACCGCACTGAAGTCGTCGTGACCGGACTCGGGGCGATCACCCCGCTCGGTGGAGACGTGAAGTCCACCTGGGACGCCCTGCTCGCGGGCCAGTCCGGCATCCGCGGCAGCGTTCTGCCAAGGCACGAGGGCACTGAACTTCCCGTCACCGTTGCGGGCACCATGGCGGCCGACCCCGCCGAGCGGCTGCTACCGGTGCAGGCCAGACGGCTCGACCGCTCGCAACAAGCAGCCCTCACCGCGGCGGCCGAAGCCTGGGCCGACGCCGGTGCCCCGGAGGTGGACGCGGACCGGCTCGCATCGGCCGTCGGCACGGGCATCGGTGGCGTCGGGACGCTGCTCAAACAGGACGACGCACTGGAGGCGTCCGGGATACGGCGCGTGTCACCGCGCACGGTTCCGATGCTCATGCCCAATGCGGCGGCAGCACTGATCAGCATCGAATACGGCGCGCGGGCCGGGGTCTACACGCCTGTCTCGGCGTGCTCCTCCGGCGCCGAGGCGATCGCCCTGGGCGCCAGGCTCATCCGCGCCGGCGAGGCGGACGTGGTCATCGCCGGCGGGACCGAAGCCGCCATCACCCCTGTCACCGTCGCCGGCTTCACCCAGGCACAGGCACTGTCGCGGCACACCGGCGACCCCGCCTCGGCATCACGGCCGTTCGCTGCGGACCGCAGCGGATTCGTCATCAGCGAAGGCGCGGCAGTCGTGGTGCTCGAAAGCGCCGAGCACGCCAGCGCCCGCGGCGCCCACGTCCACGCAGTGCTCGCCGGCGCCGGAATCGCCGCAGACGCCCACCACATCACCGCGCCCGCTCCCGACGGCTCCGGCCAGATCGCGGCCATGCACAAAGCCCTCGCGCAGGCCGGCTTGGCCCCCGAGCAGATCAGCCACATCAACGCCCATGCCACCGGAACCGAGGTCGGTGACGTCGCCGAGGCACGCGCGATCGGCAAGGTCTTCGGCCGCGCCACCGTGACAGCCCCCAAGGCGGCTCTCGGCCACCTCTTCGGCGCCGCCGGCGCCATCGAAGCCCTCATCGCCGTCCTCAGCGTGGAGCACGACGTCATCCCGCCGACCCGTAACCTCACCGTGGTCGGCGTCGGCGACGACATCGACCTTGATGTCGTCGCGGAGCGACGAGACGTCCCCCAAGAGGCCGTACTCAGCAACTCCTTCGGCTTCGGCGGCCAGAACGTCTCACTCATCGTCACCCACGCACGGCACCACCCGTCCCGAACCGCCTCGACCACACCCATGACCTGCCCCGTCCGGCCATCCGCCCTCTGACCCCCTCGGTAACCGGCACCGGGCCCCAAGGGAGCCCGCGTAGGGTTCCCCCTACGCGGGCTTTCTGGAGGCACGGGCCGCGGCCTCGCCCGTACCGGGCGCGGTCGCCACCACTTTGAGCGGCATACTGCGGGCACCGGGTTCGTTGCCGCGCCGCTGTGATGCAGATGCCGAGGCGTGAGACGTGCCGACCGGTGGTCGGGGTGTGGAGGTCATAGGCCATGTTCTGCTCTTTGGAGTGTGTTTCCGGCGGGAAGAAGCCGCCGGAACGAGCTGGCCTCGTCGCGTTCGGGTAGGCCACGCCTCCAGTAGGCCCGGTGCGCAATCCACTGCCTGCCACGAAAAGAAGTGACTTGACGAACTTCCGGCCCAACCGGCCCTTGGTCCTACCCGGGCCACCGCCGGATGTGATCAGTCGCTGGCTGAGGGCTTCTCGTTCTGACCGTGGGCGAAGATCGGTAAGAGCCTGGTCCCTTCACCGGCCGGCGGCCGGTGGTTGAGCCCGGCGCGCAAGCTCATCGTGGACGATCCGGCCGACAAGAGCGCCGCCCAAGACCACAACTCCGACGCCGACGAGCCAGGTCTGTATGACGAGGACCGTTCCGAACGGGCCATATGTGACGACGCTGGACGCGATCAGCGGCGAGAAGACGAGCCGGGAGAAGATCCGAAGTCCGAGCAGCCCGATCATGGTGGCCACGGCCCCGGGCAGGAGAGCCAGCCACCCGACCCGGCCACCCAGCAGCAGCCGCTGGGACCAGCAGAAGACCATGGTGCCGATCACGACCGTGACGAACCCCCGCGGAGGGGAGTCGCGCCACGGTGGCGTGATGGCCGACATGTAGAGGACGACGACCAGCATGCTCAGCCACAGGACGTGCCGCCATCGGGCCCACCAGCCTGCCGGAGGCAGGTCCCAGATCCTTTCGTAGCCGCTTTGCAGCACGGTGCCGAAGGACAGGCCGAACACGGCGAGCAGTGCCAAGCCGAACGCCGTTGTCGTCCGCCACGCCTCGCCGGGCAGGGCGAAGAGCCGGTCGATCTCGGCCCTGGCGGCCGGTGACGCAGGGGCAAGGCCCCGTAGCCAGCTCAGTAGCTTCTTCTCCGGGCGTACGACCGCTACGACCGGCAGTACGCGGACACATGCCTCGCTGCCAGCCCTTACCGGCACGACGCCGTCCGGGCAATGGTCGAAGACGGCGTGTTGACCGTTACCCCGGTGAGCGGCGGGTCGACGCTGCGCCTGGGCCCTGCCAAGGACGGCAGCATGCACCCGCTACGCCCGCTCGACCAGGCGACCCGGGCGGTGCTCGACGAACACGGGTGTTGACGCGGCTCGCACGACAGTCGGATGTCAGGACGGTGTGACGCTCTTGAAGGCGGAGGCCGCGCCAGCGATGCCGCTGCCGTAGGGGGCGCGGACCCGGTCAAGGGCGGATTCCAGGCGGTGGAGCTTGTCGTCGCGGTCGTCGAGGGTGAGTTGGTGGGTGGCCTGCGCGGCGGGGCGAAGTCGTTCGGCTCGCAGGCCGATTCCTCGGACGCGAGCGCGCTGGAGACCCAGGTCGGCCAAGAGCTGGCGGGCGGTGCTTGCCAGGGCGGGGGTGTGTGCGGTGGCCTCGGGAAGGGTTCGCGTGCGCGTCGTCTGGGTGCGGTCGGCGTACGTCACGGTGAGCGTGAGCGCCTGCGCGATTTCGGCAGCTTCGCGCAGGCGCGCGCCGAGGTCCTCGGCGAGGGCAAGTACGGTGCGCTGGTGCCGGTCGGTGTGGAGTTCGTCCTGGTCGAAGCGGTGGCTTGCGCTCAGGGACCGTGGAGCGGCGGCGGGAATGACGGGGCGCTCGTCCACGCCGCGGGCCAGGTCCTGGATCTGGCGGGCGGGGCACCGAGGATTCGTTGCAGGGTCTCGGGCTGGGTGTCAGCCAGGTCTCCGACAGTGGTGATGCCTTATCGGGCGAGCGTCCGGGCTGTCTTCGGTCCGACCCCTGGGAGAGCAGCGGCCTGCCGGGGGCGGAGGAAGGCGGCAATCTGGTCGGGGGTGTCGCCGACGATGGTGGCGGAGCCGGGTGGAGCAACGGCGGCGGCCATGGCAGCGATCGATCGCGTGGGACCTGCTCCCGCCGAGCTCTGCACGCCGTGGAGCGCTGGGAGTCGCAGGCGTACCACGGCGACCAGCCCGTCGACGTCGCGGTCCCAGTATTTCAACGAGCCGCTGACGTCCATGTAGGCGGACCAGTCAGCGGGGAGAGGTTCGATGGTCGGGCTGATGTCGCCGAGCACATCCAGCAGATGCGCGAACAGCTCTTCGCTGCGCTGCTCCACATGGAAGTGGATCCGGACGATGGCCCGCGTGCGGCGGACCGGCCGCGTGGTGCTCAACCTGCGCTCCCTTGACTGCGGTGGCCGAGACGTGTGAGGTCGGCGGCACGACTGCCGGCAGGCTCAAGATCCGCGTAGGGGTGGAGCCGGGCGCCGGCAGTGCCGTCCGGGATGGTCCGTGAAGGCGTTGAGTGGGCGGGTGTGGGGGCGGGGGTCTGGCCGAGGAGGTCGAGGACGGCCTGAGGGCCGTGGGTGGCGCGGGTGGTCGCGAGGAAGTCGAGGTCCCAGAGCATTTCGCCCACCATGGTGCGGCGGGGACCGCGGGCTTCGACGGTGCCGCGGACCGGGAGCAGTCCGCTGTGGAAAACGGTGTGGGCACACTGCTCGTGGGTGTCCTCGAAGAAGGCCAGATCGACGAGGCCCGATCCGTCTTCGAGGGTGGCGAAAATGATCCGTTTCCCGGACGGGATGGGAGGGGTCTGGGTGGAGGCCCGAACGCCGGCGACGAGGACTTTCGGTCCGGGGTGCATGGCTTTGAGGTGGGCAGCGTCCGTGGCCCCGATCTCGCGCAGGAGCCGGTGATGGTCCTCCATCAGGTGGCGGGAGACGTCGATCTTGAGGACCCCGAGCTCGGCCTCCAGACGTTCGCGGGTGGTCATCTCCTTCAGCCCTGCGGGGCCGGCGGTCACCAGGGTGGTGTCGATAGGGAGCTGGCCGGCGCCGGGTTTGGGGCGGGCGTGGCGGTGCAGCTCGGTTGCCTGCAGCAGCAAGTCCCGTCGTGACGCCTCACCCTTGAGAGGGTCCAGTGCGCCGACTGGGATCGGCCGCTCGACGGTCGCACTTACCGGCATGTTTCCCGCCCTCGAACGCGCTCTCGTCCTCACCAGCACCGGCCCGCTCGTGCTCCTCGACGGCTACCAGACCCCGGCCGCGATCCGCCGTATGGGCACCACCCGGCTGACTCGCTGGCTCCGCGCTCGGGGTGTCCGCAGTCCGGAGGAGCTCGCGGCGACGGCAGTCGGGGCCGCCGAACAGCAGCACACCGCAGTCCTCGGCGAGACGGTCATCGCCCAGCTGGTGCGGAGCCTTGCTGGAGACGTGCGGGTGCTGAACGACAAGGTCGCGGAGGTCGACCGGGTCATCGAGGACCGCTTCCGCGCCCACGACCTTGCGGAGATCATCACGAGTATGCCCGGCATCGGACCGCTCCTCGGCGCCGAGTTCCTCGCCGGAGTTGGCAGCGACCTCACCTTCTTCGGGACCCCGGACCGGCTGGCCGCGTTCGCCGGGCTTGCGCCGGCGCCGCACGACTCGGGGAAGAAGAGTGGCAACCTCCACCGGCCCCGCCACTATCACCGCGGCCTCCAGCGCGTCTTCTACATGTCCGCGCTAACCAGCGTCCGCTACGGCCCCAACTCCCGGGCCTTCTACGACCGCAAGCGAGCCGAGGGGAAGCGCCATACCCAGGCCGTGATCGCCCTCGCTCGCTGCTGCGTCAACGTCCTGTGGGCCCTGATCCGTGACCGGCGCCTTTACGACGTGGTAGCACCCGAGCCATCCAGCCAGCCGTTGTCACAGCGATGGGATTTGTCATTGCGGTCCCAGAAACTTGCTGGTCAGCACCGGATCCATAGTGGATGCTGCACGCGTGATCGAGCGAGAGACCGCGGTTCGTATCGTCGAGGACGAGCTGGACCGCGAGACCCAGAAGTGGGCGGATCGGGGCGTGGCCCCGATCCGCACGACAGTGCTGCAGGTCGAGGAACACGAGCTGGTCTGGAAGGTGTACTGGCAGTCCGAGGAATACGCGCGTACCCGGGATCCTGCCACGATGTTGATCGGCCACGGCCCCTACCTGGTCGACCGCATCGATGGCGGGCTGCACCAAATTGGAGTGGTCTCCGAGATTGAGGGAGCCTGGGAGGCTGACTACCGCGCTCGCATCCGCGGGCAGGCCGTCCGCACCCCTGTGGACGATCTACACGATGAGGTACGCGAAGCCGCCGCTCAGCGTGGGCGCATGCAAGCGGTACGCATCCTGCGCCAGAGACTGCCCATACTGTCCCCATCGCAGGCCCTTGAGTACGTGAGCGCGTTGCTGCACGCCGATGCCCCAGCCCACCTTGTGGCTGTCGCCGTTGAACAACTCATCGAGCCCATGAACACAGTGCTCGCCGTGAAGACCATCCGTCGGGGAAGGCTCGGCTAGTGGAAACGACTCAGGGCGATTGACTTCTCCATTGGGTAGCCAGTTAGGGGTCTAGGTGGCCGGTGTTGGTGTCGAAGTTGGCCCGCAGGGTAGTGGTTGCAGCACTTTCCGTGATGGCTTAGTACGGCGGGACCGCCCGCCAGAGGTGTGAGCTGGCGGCATGGCTTCCGCCTTCGCCCAGACCCGCTGTGGGACCGGTGTGGTCCCACAACTGCTCAGGAGGTCGAGAGCCGGGCGGCCGACCTCACCCGCACACTTCTTCAACGATGTCCGCCCCACCGTCCTCGCCATCTGTGCCGCATGGCCCGCCGCCGCCGAGGCCTTCCCCGGTTTTGAGCATGTGGACCTGATCGCCGCCCTCGCCGAGGCCGCCCTGCACCGCACCCCCGCCGAACGCCTCGGACCTCAGGGCAGCGGCTGGCTGGCCCGCTCCATAGATCACCCTCCCGCCGCCGCACGGCAAGGCGCTGCCCTGATGAGCCTCGTCGTGCAAGTGCTCGATGACACGGACGGCAAGACGGCGCTCGCTCGAATGCTGTCCCGGCTCCCGTCACGCAGGGCCTACCGCCTGAGGACGCTCACACCGCACTGCTCACCCGCCATGAACGCCGCGATCGGCGAGAGCCTCCGCCTTGGGCGTGAAGCCGCCGGACCGCCCGCTCTCTTCCCCCAGCCGCCCACCCATCAGGGTCGCCTCGATCCGCGTAGCATCCCAGCCCCTGCCGGACGCCTGGGCAGCGCCGCTGGACGAACTGGGTGGGCCCGCGCGACTCCTGCGGCGCGATGCCGTGATCCGCCTGGTCCAGATGGTCCGAGGCGGATCACGAACCGGAGCGGTCCGCTACCTCGGCATCCCGCCCGGGACCCTGGAGTCCACCGCTCTCCGGATCCGCACCTGGCAGAAGGAACCGGGCAACGCCGACGCGTACCAGACAGCACTCCGACAGATCGCCGAGATCGCCATCTACGGAGGTCGGAGCGGCGCGGCATCGGCTGATTAGAGGGGGCAAACCGAGGCTGCGGCGTCCAGCAGCTGGCTCGCGAGCTACGCCGCGAGGTCGCGGGTGAGTCGGTCCAGGAGCTACGGTTGATTTACAGGAGAACTCGGAATTCTGCCCCTCAATCGGGCAGAGTTACGCTCTCCGGCCGAAAGCGTTCTTAGCTCAGGAAGAGCTGTAAAGCTCAAGGAGGGTCAGAGCACCGTGCTCTTAACACGGAGGTCATCGGTTCGAATCCGATAGGACGCCGTCGGCGGGCTTCCTTCCGCGTTCGGCAACGAGGGAAGCCCAGCGACCTTCACACGAGGTGATCGCGGGTGTTCCTGGTGACACAATTCCCGATCGCCGACCTGCGCCCTCTGCTCGCCCGGGAGACCCGCCGACTCGATGTTCCGTGCTGGCCGCTGGTGCAGTCAGGCGAGTTCGTCAGGTCCACCGGGCCCGTACGCGCCCGGAAGGAGGGCGGACTGGTCCCGTGGCGCGGGGAGGGCGTCTTCTGTGACGCCGCCAGCGTATTCCGCTTTCCGCCGTGTTTCTCGGGGGTCACCCTTGTGCCCGGGGACGAGCGCACATCCGGTTTCGCGTGCGCCTACCGGCGTCTGATCGCGGACGGGTTCGTCAGCACCCGGTTCGAGCTGGCCGTCGTCGGCGGAAGGTCAGGAAGACGGGGGCGGGCGAGGCTGCCCAGCCAGGACTTCGTCGCACTCCTGATCAACTGGCTCGATCTTCCCGTCGCCATCACGTCCTGCGGTGAGGGAGATCGCCGCAGCAGTTGTCATCTCGGACAAGCCGGAAGGCCGCTCACGGCGCACATGCTCCGGGCGACCACCAGATTTCCCCCCGCCGTCGACCGTTCCTGGCTCCAGCCCGGCAGACCACTGCTGCTGGCCGAGTACTCGCAGAAGGAAGCCGAGCTACCGCCCGACGCCATGACCGTGGACCTGGGGCAGGACATCGGGGTGCGCCTGGCGCACTGTCGGATCAGCTGCCGCGGAACGCTGGTGGGCGTCTGGCTGCTCGAACGGACGAGCCCGAGTCCGGATAAGGACGCCTTGCGCCGCCTGCGGGTGCACCTGCTCCGTCTCCACACGGAGTACGAGTGCGTGCGACTCGTACTCCGCTTCCTCACGAGACAGGCACAGGACGGCAGGAATACCGAGGCGGTAGCGCGTTTCCTGAATCGAGGACTCGATCTGCTGTCTAGCCCGCAGAGGTATGGGTTCGACCAGAATCCGATCCTGGCTGCCGCATACGAGGCAGAGCAACTCGTGACCGCGGACGAATGGCAGACCGTATTGCACATGCTGAGCGAGAAACGGGCGCACGAGCTGGCCCGGATCGACAACGCCACGTACGGATGGGCCCGCTTGGAAAGCGACGCCGCCGCAGGTGGCGGTTCGCAGCCGGTCTACATCGCGGACCGGATCGTGGTGGCAGGGAAAGGCGGAACCGTGAACGAGTTCCATACACGCGCAGGCGGGGACATCCACGGCGTCATAGGCAGCGGAAACATCGTGACGAGCAGCTTCAATCGGATAGACAGCTCGAACCTGCCCGACGAAGCCAAGGTCTTGCTGAAGCAGCTCACGGAAGCCGTCGCACTGACGGCGAGCAGGCTGCCCGCCGAAGAGGCCGAGCAAGTGAGCAGGGACCTCACCGCCTTCCAGGACGAAGCGCTGTCCGGAACACCGCGCAGGAATGTGCTCCAGGTCTTCGGGCAGTCGCTCCAGAAGGCGGCCGACTTCGTCGGCGACGTCGGCGCCCCGATCGCGAACCTCGTCACCGCCGTGATCGGCTTGATCGCGTAAGTCCCGTCCCTGGGGCGGTGTCCGCCGCGGCGGGACGCGTTAGGTCTATTCGTCCAGTAAGTACCCAGGCGCGGCCGCCGTCCGCAGAGAACTCCTGCTTCCAGCGTGCCCGCCCTGGCGGCCGAGGGTCGAGAAGGTGATGGCAAGCTGATCTCGTCGATGTTGCCGGCACCGCGAGCAGTGGCTGGGGCTACCGCGACGTCGAGGCCCCACCGGACCCGGTCACCGGGCTGCCCGCGGCGAGGCGCGGGCAGCATTCCTTGCCGCGCACTCCGGTACGGCCCGCCGAACTCGGCCTGGGCGAGGCGCTCGCGACCGTCCAGCTCAAGTCTCGGGTCGCCCGCCCTTTGGCGGGGCTGCGCGAGCACTGAGCATTCCAGTTGTCCGTTGGGGCCAAGTAGCGTGCTCCTTACCTTGTTGGCGGGTTGATTCCGGTCCTTCGTACGATCGGGAGACCCGGGGGCCTGGCGTGCGCATCGCAGCCCTGGACGACCATGGACGGATCGCTCTGGTGGAGGAGAACGTCTACGTGTGTGGTCAGCGGCTGCTGATGTGCCCTGGTGGCGGATGCGAGCCCGGCGAGGATCCACGGGAGGCCGCGCGCCGAGAGCTGGCCGAGGAGGCTGGCATCCGCGCCGCAGAGATCGAGCTGCTGACGATGATGTGGCGGATGTCCGCTGGCGCGCGTACCCGTGAGCATCTGTACTGCGACAGCGGGCCGCCGCCGGGGACGGCGTCCGTCCACCAGCCGACGGCCGCGGCGACGGCTTCCGGACTACACCGGCCCCGGGCCCGGAGCAAGCCGGACGAGGAGGCGGGGACGCCGGTCCGTCACGGTGCGGCGGGGGTGTTGGCGGTGAACGGACACCGGGCTGCCCGGTGGTCTTCGGGCGGTGGGTCCGCAGCGGGCCGGTGGTCGCCGGGCCGGTCGCCGGGTGGGTGGGGACGGACCGAGACGTCGAGGGTGAGGTCGTGGGGCTGGAGGATGGTACGCGTGTGGAAGACGGGTGTCGTGCCGGGTGATCGGGTGACCTCGTAGTGGGGGGTGAGGGTTGCGGTGACGATGGTCATGGCGGTGGTGGCGAAGTGGGTTCCGAGGCAGTTGCGCGGCCCTCCGCCGAACGGCATGAACGCGTACTTGGGCAGCGGGTTGGCGGCGCGGTCGGTCCAGCGGTCCGGGTCGAACGTGGTGGGCCGGTGGTAGTGGCGGGGGTCGCGGTGGAGGACGAAGGGGCTGACGGCGACCTTCTGGCCGGGGCGCAGGGGGTAGCCGGCGAGTTCGGTGGGTTCCTCGATGGTCCGCTGGAGGAACCAGAGCGGGGGGTAGAGGCGCAGGGTCTCCTTCACGACGGCTTCGGTGACGGCCAGCCGGGGCACGTCGGCCGCGGTGGGGAGCGCGCCGGCGAGTTCCCGGTCGGCCTCGTCCCGTACCCGCCGACGGACTTCCGGGTGCCGGTCGAGGAGGAGGAGCAGCCAGGCGAGCGCGGCGGCGGTGGTCTCGTGGGCGGCGAAGAGGTTGGCGACGATGACGCTGGTCGCGCCCTCGTGGGTGAGGGCGCCTTCGTCGCACGCGGTGTTCAGGAGGTCCGCGACCACGGAGGGCGAGTCGTCCCGCCTCGTCGTACGCCGCCGGCGTATCAGGGAGGAGACTTCGTCGGCTAGGTCGCGCCCGGCGCGCTGGAGGCGGCGTCGGCGCAGCGCGTGCCAGCGGGCCGGCAGGGGCAGTGTGGGGGGCAGCAGCGCGTCCTGCAGGCGGGCCAAGAGGTCGGGGACGTCGCCGGTCTCGGGCCCGAGGCAGAACTCGGCGATCAGGTGGGCGGTGAGGTCTTCCAGTGCGGGGATCGCTACGATCCTGCCGCGTGCGTGCCAGGTGTCCGCGTGGCGGACGACGGTCGACGCGAGGCTGTCCCGGGCGGCGCGCATGCTGGTCCGGTTCAGGCCGCGTCCCGCCAGGCTGCGGGCCCGCATCCACAGGGCCAGGTCTTCGGAGCCGCGGCTTCCGTCGGTCGCCTCGCCCAGCAGGTCGCTGGAGATGCCGTAGGTGGTGTTGGTGTGCTTGAGGACCTCCTCAGCCAGGGCGGGCGAGTTCACGATGTACAGGTCGTCGTCGAAGCGGACCAGGTCGCCGTACTGCTGCTGGTCGAGGAGGAAACCGAGGTGGTCCCGCTCGAACGCGCGCCGGTTGCCGTACCGCCCGGCCCCCGAGGGGCCGGGCGGCACACGGGAAGACAGCATCTGCTACCGCGCCTGTACGTAGTAGTAGTAATACGCACTGGAGTGGTCCGACCCTCCGAGCGTGCTGCTGCGTTGCACCTTCGCCCCGGAGGGATCGTTGGCCAGGTGGGCGGAGCTCGACGCGGCCTGTGCCGATCCGGCGCTGAGGAGCGCGGCGACGGCGGAGGCGGCGATGAGGAGCGACTTGCGGAGGGGGATCAGGGCAGCCATGGCTGTCCTCCTTCGGGGTGGGATGGGCGGCGGTTCCGCCCGGTTCGTTGCCCTTATTAGTCCACCCGCGGCATCCGGGGGTCATGCCCCGGGAACGCGTGGCATGACCCCCGCGCCCGCGTCTGCCACAATGCGGGCTTTCGCGCGCCCCCGGCTCCGCCCGGCCGAGGCCGCCCCCACGCCCAGCGGAGCGGTTCAGCCCGAGGACGTGGTCGGGCGGCCCCGCCCGGCGGAGGACGTCCCGAAGGCGGGAGCGGCCGCGGCGCCGCCCGTCGTGGCGGGGCGCGCCGGGACTCCACCGGAGACCGGGATCCCGTTGCCCGCCGGGGTCGGTCCGGCGGTGGTGGCCGGCCGGGCCGCGCTGCGCCCGGTGCGGGGCGAGGTCCTCGCCCACGGTCACGCCGGGGACCAGGCTGCCGGCCCCCAGCAACCCACCGACTCCAGCCTGAAATTCTCAGTAATGGTGGAGTCGGATGTTGCAACTCTCGGAATAGATCCTGACGGCCAGATCGGTCTGGCCACTCATGACTGAGGACCGCTTCACCGCGGCACGTGCAAAGGCGGGCATCGCCCATTTCCCTCCCGCAGGGGCCGCCGCGGGTGCCGTGCGCAGGGCTTCGGCGATCAGCAGCTCGTTGTAGTAGTGATACCGGCATGAAAGGTGTGGAAGGGGCGAAGGGTGAGCGAGAACGTCTACTTCGACATCACCATCGCCGACAAGCCCGCAGGGCGGATCGTCTTCAAGCTGTTTGACGATGTCGTTCCCAGGACCGCCCGGAACTTCCGCGGGCTGGCCACCGGCCAGAACGGGTACGGCTACGCGGGTTCCGGCTTCCACCGGGTCATCCCCAACTTCATGCTCCAGGGCGGTGACTTCACCCACCACAACGGCACCGGCGGCAAGAGCATCTACGGGGTCCAGTTCAAGGACGAGTTCACGCTCAAGCACACCAAGCCTGGCCTCCTATCCATGGCGAACTCGGGCAAGAACGCCAACGGCTCGCAGTTCTTCATCACCACCGTCGTCACGAGCTGGCTGGACGACGCGCACGTCGCCTTCGGCGAGGTCGTCGAGGACATGACCGTTGTAAAGGCAATCGAGGCGTTGGGCTCACAGAGCGGCACGGTCAAGAAGCCAGTGAAGATCGCCGCGTCGGGCACGGCCTGATCAGATCGGCTGTTGGGGGAACCTCTCCATCGGCGCCCGCGCCCCCGCTCACCGTGCTACCTGGGCACAGTCAGTTCCCTACCTGCGATCTGGATTCGGAACAGGCAGTAGTTGGAGGGCGTCGCGCTGGCCTCAGGGCAGACGTTCGATTTCGATCTCTCCATGGCGCCTCCCGAAGTGGGGCTCTGGCACGACTTCCGTGAAACCACGCCGACCGGGCTCGTGCCCACCTCTGGATGAGCCGTGACCTGCCGGTTCACCAGGACTGCCGACCGCAGCCCCTGAGGCTCGCTTCGACTTCACGGAAGTTGTGCCAGAACCCGAGAAGTGGCAGCACTCCGCCGGATCGCGCAGGCGAACCTGTGGCGCACACAAGGGGATGGCTCCGCCGTCGGGGTGCGACGGCGGAGCAGGTCAGCCGGTCCTGCTGCTCGTGCGGGCGCCCGTCGGGAAGCGGGTGAATCAGGCGTTGCCGAAGAACAGGTTGCCCGGAGCGTCGGGGTTGTCCGAGAGGTAGTACTCGCGGACCGCGCGGATGAACTCCATGCGCGAGATGGAGCCGTCTCCGTCGGTGTCGAGCTGGTGGAACACGTTCATCGCGTCGGGCGAGTCGGTCCGCCACACGTCCTTCAGGAAGCGCGCGAACTCGTCCTTGCTGATCTGGTTGTCCTGGTCCACGTCGATGACGTCGAAGATGACGTGCCCGGCACCGTCGGCGAGGTTGAGCCGGCTGGTGTCGATGGACGCGAGACGGCTGGCCGTGACGAACTCAGCCTTGGTCAGCCTGTCCTGCTGCGTGCCCGCGTGCCGCAGCAGCTCCAGCCAGTGCGTCTGGAAGAACGCCTGGAGCGCCCGGGCCCGGCGGTCGTCCTTCTGAAGCTTGTAGGCCGTGATGTACCGCTCGGCCAGCTTCTGGTAGTCCGTCCAGTCCAGGTAGCCGTCCTGGTTGGCGTCCAGGGTGTCGAACGTGCGGTCATGCTTGCCGGTGATGACGTCCTGCGCCGTCGTGGTCATGGTGGCGAGTCCTTCCGTGATCTTGCTTCGGGAACGCCAGCATGGGGCAAACCATCCGGAATTTGCACTGCACACCGCATACAGCACCCGATTTAGTGATCGTTTTCGAGCCACTGCACAGTGCGTGCCACAAGCGGATGAGGTGAGTCGGCCCAACACCCGCTCGCCGACGCCCGGCCATGGAGCGCCGTCCTCCCCGAGGTGCTGGCCGCGGTCGGGGAGCGGGTCGTGCTCGCCTACAACAGCGACTTCGACAGGCGGATGACCGTCGGCCACGCCCAGTCCAGGCCGTCTTCGCTTGGCGCAGGCGTGGCAGTGCCTGATGAAACGCCGCTCTGTGTGGCTGAGCACCACCAGCCGCCTCTGGCTCGGCGGCGGGCACCGCGCCCTGGGTGACGCGGTGGCGGCGCGCGACCTGCTGCTGTCCCTGCGGGAACGGCCGCCGCACACCCTGCCTGCGCCGCTGCGCGATCAGGAACAGGCTCCGCCAGCGTGAGCCGACGGCGCTCTGGGGCCGCCGGGACGACCTCGGGGCCCAGTCGCGGTGACCGGACTGCCAGAATTTCGCCGACGTTGCCAACACCACCTTCGGCTGGGGGAAGCCTGTGAGCGACAACATCGACGGGGAGGCGACCAGGCTCCCGGACGGCACCCTCGTCCTCCCTCTGCCCACGGTCACCGCGATCTTCCGGCAGATCGCGGACGGGGCCGAATCCCGGCAGTCGGGGCGAGCCGCGGATCCCATCTCTGAGATCCGCGCGATCGCCGACCAGATCGATGCCGCTGGTCTCATCGATCTGGTCGGGCCATCCGCACAGCCGCCCGCTACGGCCGCGTCGACCTGCTCTGCATCGACGAACTCGGCTACATGGAACTCGACCGCCGCGGAGCCGAACTCCTCTTCCAGGTCCTGACCGAACGCGAGGAGAAGAACAGCGTCGCCATCGCCTCCAACGAGTCCTTCTCCGGCTGGACCAAGACGTTCGACCCCCGCCTTTGCGCGGCCATCGTCGACCGACTCACCTTCGGCGGCAACATCATCGAAACCGGCACCGACTCCTACCGCCTCGCCACCACCCGAGCACGCGCCGAACAGCAAGCAGCCGACTGACAAACACGCCGAGCAGCACCACACAGGACGGTCAGCCAGAGAACAACCGCCGTACCTCTTCGAGACGCGCACGCTGATCATCGATCCAGCCAGTCGCCGGAAAGAGGGGCACGCTGACCGTCACCTGTGACGACGGCCCGTCATGGACTGATACCGCGATCACGCCAGGACTCACCGGCTTGATCTTGAACTGCACGGTCCGTCCCGAGTTCAGCCACGACACGAACCGATTCCCCGCAAGCGCCCCCAGAGCTTCCTCCCAGTCATCGAGGTCATCGGACGTCACATAGACAGGGAAGCTGCCCTTGACTGTCTCGGTCTCCACAACGAACTCACAGTCCAAGACATCCCCGCCTGGGGCAGGCCGCTCCAGCACCCGCAGCGAGACAACGTGACCGCTCGTCCCCGGCGGATCGGCCAGATAAATCAGCTCGCCCAGATCGTCTTCCACCACAGCCCCTCCCACCGGCCTCGAACAGAAGCATCTTTCCTGAGCCCGCCGACACACACGGCGCCGAGGTGGGTGTTACTGATTCTCGCCAACATTCCGCAGCCAGTTGATCACCTTCTGCTGCCGAAACTCCACGACAAACGTTCTCCGTTGCCACCTAGGTCCCGCCCACGGACTGCTCGGACGTGGCCGAGTGGGCGGCGGCGCAGTACAAGGCCGGAATGCGCGGCGGCCGCGATGTCGCCGCCGGGGTGTGCCCGCTGGTCCTGGAGGTCCCGGTGCGGCTGTGGCCAGCCCGCGTGCTGCTCGGGTTGGCGGCGGTCGTCAGGCAGCCGGGGGAGGGTTTCCGTGGGCGGCGAGGTGGCGACATGCCGTCGTGGCGCAGCGACAAAGCGATGCTGCCGACCCTCGCACCCGGCGCCTTCATCCGTTCCACCGCGGCGGCAAAACCATCAAGGTCCGAGTCCTGGCTCCAGCTCCGCGACGCCGGCGATCGCAGCTGCGGCCAAGAGTCCTGAGCGCCGCATCGGCCGAATGCCGCCGCCCTGGGGTGCCGTACGCGGGTCCGGGGGAGGGCGCGCGGGCAGGAGACACGTCTGCGGCGGGGTGGTGTTGCCGGTCTCCTGCAGCGCCTGCCGCGCGTTGTCCAGGTCGCTGTGGAGGACAAGGAGCCGGTCCTTCGCCTCCACGAGTTCCCCGCACATCGGCACTCCGGCTCGGACCGGGGTCGGCGCCGTCTCGGCCCTCTCAAAGAGTGCGTCGACTGCCTGGGGCCGTACCTCGTCGAGTCGGGGATCCCCTTCGAGGCCCGAGCAGACGTCGATCACCGCGTGCGCGATCGCGCGTGTGAGGTCCCTGCCGTCCATGACGTCGTGCATCCGCCGCCGGTCCGGCGCCGGAGTTCCGGCCGGGAGCATCTCGGGTGTGACCGCCTCGTGCACGGCCTTGATCGACAGCCCCGCTGTACCGGCGTACTCGTGTAGGAGCTCGGCCAACGCGTTGATCTCCACGACCGGACCCTTCGGACTGGTTCAGCTCCGCCCCGCCCGTCTGCCGTTCTCCACGACTGAAGCCGTGGGACCGCCTAAGTGGGCCATCAGGGCCTCCGAGAGGTCCCAGGAGCTCGCCGGCGTATGCAACCGAAGGCGGGCCGGGACGCCAACTCGCCTGTGCGAGCTGGCGATTAGGCCATCCCTGCGGGGGCTGAAGGACTGCGTCCACCGGGTGGTCCGGGACGACGAGGCCCCGTCCCGTAGTGGAGCAGAAGATTCCGAGTTATGGCCCTCGGCGCCGGGATCTCCGGTGCCGCCGCTCGGTCATGCCCTGTTGTTGCTGGGTGGCTGGAACCGCTAGCATCCATCCGAATTGAACGCGCTCAAATTTCGGGGGGATGGTGCAGAAAGAGAGGTTGTGCCGCCGGCCCGACGGTGTGTCGTGGTCGGCGTGCGCGGTGGTGGTCGCGGGTCTGGTGGGGACGCGCGCCTGGACCGACACCTCTGTGCCAGTGCCGGAGTTCGGTGAGATGTTCACGCCGGTGTGCGTGGCGCTCCTCGGTACTGTTCTGGCATGCATGCCGCTCGTGGTTGCCGTGCAGCTGCGGCGGCGGCCGCGTAACACTGCGGCTGTGTGGTGGGCCGGGGTCGGCGGCCCTCGTGCCGGCGTTCCTGATGGTGCTGGCCGCGGCGGGGGCGGGCATGTGGCTCGTCTGCTGCGTCGTCGTAGTGCTCGCCTCCTGCGCGGCCACGCTCGCAGCTGTCCGGGGCGAAGGGCGGGGTTCGCCCCGCGCCGCCCGAGCAGCGGGGGCCGTTGCCCTCGTCGTTCTCCTGGCGGCAGCCGGCTCCCTCTCCGGACCGTACACGGACTATCCAGGAGTCTGGGCCGCCCCGCAGGGCGACGCGTCCCTTTCCCTGACCGAGCCGCAGGGGCCGGAACAGGGCGGGCAGTACACCCTGCGGATCGGAACCTGCACCGAGCAGGGCGGGTGGGCCTTCGACTACCCGCTGACCTCGGAGTCGGTCCTGATCTGGCTCAGCCGTGATGAAGCGACCGCGTGCCTCCCCGGGGGCTCGTCGATTCTTGCGTACATCGCCGGCGGAACCCAGATGGCCCCGATCATCCAACTCCCCGGGCTGCGCCTGACCAAGCAGTCGGGCGCCCAGAGGGCATGACGGCTCCTCCTGCACGGCCGGTTTCCGGTCCGGGGCGGGTGGCCTGTGCCTGACGCTGGCCTGGCCCGCCGACCTGCGCGGCACTGCCGCCCCGGGGGCCGGCGGGTGGGGTGGTCCGCCACGGGATCGCGTACGCGGGTCCGGCTGATCGCGCTGCGGCGCGCTCCCCATCACCAGCTCGGCTTTGTGGTGCAGATGTGCACCGTCCGGTACGTCGGCCGGTTCCTGGTGGACGACCCGCTGGACGTGCCGTGGTCTGTGGTCGATCACCTGGCCGGGCAGCTGGGGATCGAGGACCCGTCGGTGGTGAAGCGGGATGCCGAGCGGCCGAAGACGGCGTACGAGCACGCCTGGGAGATCCGGGACGCCTACGGCTACCACCAGTTCGAGGACCCCGCGTGGGGCCGGAGGTTCCGTACCTTCCTGCACGGCCGGGCGTGGACGCACGCCGAGGGGCCGGTGGCGCTGGTCAACCAGGCGGTGGGGTGGCTGCGGCGCAACCGGGTGCTGCTGCCCAGGGTGTCGGTGCCGGCCAAGCAGGTCGCCATGGTGCGTTCGGTGGCGGAGAAGCGGCTCTACGCCACGGTGGCCCGGGCCGCCGGGCGGGCGGACGGTGCGCTGCCCGGCGACCTGGTGGCGCTCCTGGCCGTGCCGGAGGGCGCGCGGGTCTCGGAGCTGGAGCGGCTGCGTCGGCCGCCGACGCGGACGACCGGCACCAGCATGGCCGAGGCGCTGGAGCGGGTGGCTCTCGGAAACGACCGTTTTTGAGACCGGCGCAGACTCGGTAGAGCTTGAGATCGCAGGTCCGCGAGCGGCCGGTCGATCAGCGGGGCAGGATGCGCAGTACTGCCTCGCGTTCGCCGCTGAGCCGCAGGCCTTGCTGTACTGCGGCGCTCAGATCGAGGTCGCCGAGCAGGGTCGCAGCCAGCAGGTGCGGCGGTCCGGTCAGTGACGCGGTGGGGTGGTCGACCCGGCCGACGTGTGTGTGCACGGAGCCGTCCTTGACTTCGATGACCAGGTCCTCGTTGCCGTCGGCGTGCAGTTGCAGGGCGATTGCCGGCTGGTCGGGGCGGTGGTCGGTCAGTGCCCGGGCGGGCATGTCCAGCCAGTGGGTGCGGAAGGTGTTGTTGCCGTCCGGCTCACGCAACAGCGGAATTCCCCATCGGCTCAGCTCCCGCAGCACCGGCTCCAGCTCGCGGCCGCGCTCGGTGAGGGAGAACAGGGTGGTGGCCACCGGCGGCGGGGCGGCCTCGCGGTGGATCAGGCCGGCTTCCTCGAGTTCGCGGAGCCGGTCGACCAGCAGGTTGCTGGCGATCCCGGGCAGTCCGTTGCGCAGGTCGGTGTGCCGGCAAGGACCCAGGGCGAGCAGTTCACGGACGATCAGCAGGGTCCATCGGTCGCCGACGGTGTCCAGTGTTTTCGCGATGCCGCAGTACTGCCCGTAGGTGCGCATGCCACCACCCTACATCGTGGTGTTGAGATTCAAAACTCTCTTGTTGACTTTCTCAACAACGTCGGTCTAGCGTCGCTGCCCATGACCCCCACACTTTCCGTGCGTCGGCTGGCCTGGGCCGGCGTCGAGATCCGTCTCGGCGACACCCGCCTGCTGATCGACCCGCTCGAGAACGTCGCTGCGCTGGCGCCGGTGATGGGGCCGCCGCACCGGCCGGTCGACCCGGTCGATACCCCGCCCGGCACCCACGCCCTCATCACCCACCTGCACCCCGACCACTACGACCACGACCTGATCGCCCGGATCGCGGCCACCGGCACGATCGGCTGCCACACCCCGAGCGCGGCGGCGCTGCACGAGGCGGGCATCACCCCCGTCGCCCAGGACCTGGGCCAGTCACGCCGCATCGGAAAGCTGACCGTCACCCCGGTGACCTCGCTGGACTGGCGCGGCAACGACTGTGACCAGGTCGCCTGGGTCGTCGAAGGCGCCGGCCGGCGGATCATCCACTGCGGCGACACCCAGTGGCACGGCAGCTGGTGGCAGATCGCCCGCGACCACGGCCCGTTCGACGTCGCGTTCGTCCCGGTCAACGGCGTCATCGCCCACTTCGAGGGCTACGCGGCCAACGTCCCGGCGACCATGACCCCCGAGCAGGGCGTCGAGGCCGCCGTCGCACTAGGCGCCGGCACCGTCTGCGCCATGCACTACGGCCTGTTCCACAACCCGCCGTTCTACACCGAACAACCCGACATCGAGCAGCGCTTCCAGCACGCCGCCGACGAGCGCGGCATCACCGCGGCCATCGTCGCCGACGGCCAGCCCGTCCTGTGACCATCAGAAACAAGGAGCAACACATGAAGATCGTCCTGTTCGGTGCCAGCGGCAACATCGGCCGGCCCACCACCGAGGAACTACTGCGTCGCGGCCACACCGTCACCGCGGTCACCCGAGCCGGCCACGTCGACGGCCTCGAGCACAAGGCCCTGACCGTGACCACCGGTGACGTCACCGACCCCGCCGCGGTCGCCGGCCTCGCCGCCTCCCACGACGCCGTACTGTCGGCCGTCGGCCCCCGGATCGGCCAGGAGAACGACCGCGCCACGATCGTCGGTGCCGCCCGTGCGCTGATCGACGGACTCCGCCGAGCCGGCGTCACCCGCCTGGTCACCATCGGCGGCGCCGGGAGCCTACGCACGCCGACCGGCGCCCGCGTCATGGACGACCCGGACTTCCCCGCGCTGTGGAAAGCCAACGCCGAGGCCCAGTCCGAAGCGCTCGACCTCTACCGCGGCGTGCACGACCTCGACTGGACGTACGTGTCTCCCGCCGCGGTCATCGGAGCGGGCGAGCGGACCGGGGCCTACCGCAGCGCCGGGGACACCCTGCTCACCGACAACGACGGCAACAGCCGCATCTCGTACGCCGACTACGCGATCGCCCTGGCCGACACGATCGAGAGCGGCACCGCGATCCGCCGCCGCATCACCGTGGCGTACTGAGCCATGAGCAACGACGCCGCCGGCCGGCACACCCGATTCATCGTCCTGCTCGCAGCGCTCGTGGCCCTGGGACCACTGTCCATCGACGGCTACCTGCCCGGACTGCCGGACCTCGCCGGCGACCTGCGCGCCAGCGCCGCGGCCACCCAGCTCACCATCACCGCCTGCCTGGCCGGGCTGGCCATCGGGCAGCTGATCGCCGGGCCGCTGAGCGACACCTACGGCCGGCGGCGTCCGTTGCTGGCGGGCCTCGCCCTCTACACGATCGCCAGCGCGCTCTGCGCGGTGGCGCCCGACATCCGGACCTTCGTCGGCCTACGCCTGGTCCAGGGCATCGGCGGGGCGTTCGGCATCGTCATCGCCAACGCCATGGTCCGCGACCGCACCTCCGGAACCCGCACCGCACGTCTCTTCTCCGCACTGACCTTGATCACCGGCCTGGCGCCGGTGTTCGCGCCGGTCCTCGGCGGCCAGCTACTGCGCGTCACGGCCTGGCCGGGGATCTTCGTGAGCCTGGCCGTACTCGGCGCCGTGATGCTGGCGGCCTCCGCCGCAGGACTGCCAGAGACCCGGTCCTCCGCGTCACGCCAGCCGCTGCTGGCTGTCGTCGGGCAGCTGCTCAGCGACCGGGTCTTCACCGGGTACGTCCTGGCCAACGGCCTGGTCTTCGCGGCGATGTTCGCCTACATCTCCGGCTCGCCGTTCGTCCTGCAGGAAATCCACGGCCTGTCACCGCAGCAGTACAGCGCCGTGTTCGCCGTCAACGCCGCCGGACTCATTGCGGCCGCCCAGATCAGCGGCCGGCTGGTGGCCCGGGCCGGCGCCCGCGTGCTGCTGCTCGCCGGTCTGCTGGGCGCGACAGCCGGTGGCACCACGGTCCTGGGCACGGTGCTGACACAGGCACCCCTGCCCGCGCTCCTGATCGGCCTGTTCGTCCTGGTCTCCAGCGTGGGCCTCGTCATGCCGAACGCCGCGGCCCAGGCCCTGGCCGACCACGGCGGACACGCCGGGTCGGCAGCCGCTCTGCTCGGCTTCAGCCAGTTCATGATCGGCGGGGCACTTGCTCCACTGGCCGGCGCGGGTGGCGCCACCGACGCCTTGCCGATGGGAATCATCGTCGCCGTGCTGCCGGCGCTCGCTCTGCTCACACTCGGCGTCCTCACCCGGTCGATGCCCGGAGAGCGCACTCGCAGGCCGGCTCGCCAAGGACTTGCCGGGCACCGGCGACCGCGCACGGCCTCCCACGGCACCGCGAGCGGGTCCTCACCCAGGAACCAGCCGATGTAGCGGACCGTAACAGACGCATCCACGACGACCCTGGATACGACGGTTCGCCCCGTCCCAACGTCCGGGGCGTCTGCGCCGGAGGCCTCCGTGCTCTGTTTGCTTTCTCGCAGCCGAACCTTGCCCACGAGCCCGCGGTCGCCGCGTCCTGGGACCTGTGGCACAACTTGTCCGCCCTCCGCTCTCCTGCCGTACCCCTCGCGGTCTTCGTCGATCACTGGTGAAACGACCCGGGGTTCGTAGGCCCTGACGGTCCCCAGGAGCACCCGGTGATCGGTTACGACGGAACCCGTGCCGAGTACATCCTGGGCTCACTCGATCACATCCACCGGACACGGACGTGCTCACGTTGGACGGTTGGTGGTTTGAGGGCGGCAGCAACGCCGTGCACGCCTCCTGTGATCCGGGTTCCTGCCCTCACGACCCTCCGAAGCCCACCGTATGGCGTGGCAGCGAGGCGTACTTCGCGGACCTTCCCGGCGACACCATCCTTGTCCGGCTCCGCTGCCACGCCGGATACCCACTCCCGGCGCACGCTCCACGGAATGTGAGCCAGAACCCGAAACTCGTGAACACAACCCAGCGCCCGGTTGGCCGCCCGGATGACACCCCTGTCGCTGGCCCATGGCCTGGGCAGCTGCCGCCATCGGCATCAGGAAAGATCTCGTGCATAGCGGGACGCCTTCTTCCCAGGCGGGAAGACAGCGATAGGTGCGGTGCCTGCACCCCCCGGCCGACAGCCAGGCCCGGCAAGACGCGGCGATGCACCGAGACGGTCACTGTGCCGTGTGAAACCTCAGGCCGCTCCACGCTGTGCACGACGGCGCTACCTCCCGCCGATGCCCGCGGATAGATTCCACGAGTCCTCTCTGCAGGAGGGGTAATTCGTGCCGTCGGCCGGGCCGTTAGATGGACAGTTCATTCGCAGTTCTGGCCGCACCGATCCGTTCGGATCATTCACGCTTTTCTCACGAGGGGGGACTCGTGCGCAGAAGAAGTGCACTTCCTATGTGTGCCATGGCGTCTTTGTCTCTGCTGCTACCGCAGCAGATGGCCGGGCGACACATGCGGCAGCATCGCCCGCGGCGGGGTCCGCAGTCGTCGATCCGCCCCTGGCGGACGGCCAAGTCCAGCAGGTCGGTCCCGGCGTGTACTCGACGGCGGACAAGTTGTTCGAGATCTACGAAACCGATGTGGCAGTGGGCCGGATGAGCCGCAGTCACACCGTCACCGTTCAGCGGGACGGCGTGTCCAAGCCGGAGTCCGCACCGGTGGCCCGTGCGGACATGGGGATCTTGGGCCCGGGCTGGGAAGCCGAGTTCGTGGGTGGCCAGCTCAACCGCAAGCTGGAGCAGAGCGGCAACACGGCCGTCGTCACCGACCTCACCATGAACGCCGCGGTCACCTACGCTCTGAAGAGCAGTCTCGACTTCCCGGATGGGGGGCGGGGTCAGGAAGTACGCGACCCCCGAGGGCGACACCCTCACCGAGACCACCCGGTTCAACGAGGCGACGGGCACGATGGTGTCCACCGCCGTCGAGAGCGCCAACGCGGCCACCTCGGTACCGGACGCGGACCTGTCCGCTGACGCCGATGCCACCGCGCCCAGCAATTTCGCTCAGCTGGCACCGACCTACACCTGGAAGCAGGTGGGTACGGGAGCCAACAGCTGGCGCGTCACCGGGGTCGGTACTGCCGCCAACAGCGCCCTGTCCACGGTCACGTACGACACCGCGGGCCGGGTCGCCCCCGTCAAGGACGCCGAGATCGGGGAAACCACCTCCCGGCTCCTGACGGTCAAGTACTCGACCGCCACCACGGCCACCGGCACGACCCCCGGGGAGTTCACGGGCCGAGTCCGGGAGATCACCCTCACCGAGGGCGCCGCGGTGCAGACCCTCGCCCGGTACCCCTACGACGCCACCGGTCGGCTCCGTTCGGTGGCCAACCCGGCCGAGGGAATCGACGCGGCTTCCTCGTATTCCTACGACACCACCGGGCGGGTCTCCGCGGTGGCTACGCCGGCCAACGGCAACTGGGAGCTGACGTTCCCGGTCGGCTCGGCCTCGCCGAACGTCGAGCCCGTCGGTCCCGCGCGTCCGGCTGCGGACGCACCGGCCACGCGGCGGCGGGATCACCGACCCCGCCGCCGCCAACCCGCTGTCGACGGACTTCAGCAACGGAGAGATCACCGACCCGCAGGCCTACCCGCGCCACTGCTCCGCCGCGACGGACTGGCTGTGGTACCTCAAGAGGAACTGTGCAGCCGGCTTCAACTTCCGCACCGCGTGCGACATGCACGACTACGGCTACGGCCTCATCGGCAACACGTACAAGGGCTACTCGTACTACCTCGACCGGAGCAAGAAGTCGAACGTCGAGAACGCTTTCCACACCACGATGAGGACCTACAGCTGCAAGGTGTACTTCATCCTGAGGCGGCCAGGCTGCAACAACTGGGCGTACGCCTACTACAAGGCCGTGAGCAACCAGAGGTGGGGCGGCAACCCGAAGAACGGCGCTGACGCCACGTAAGGGCGCCGGCTCTTCATAACAGCGTGCCGCACATCAGCCGGACCGGGTGCGGCCGGGCATGACGGGGCCGGGGCGGAACCTCTCCGCCCCGGCCCACCCCTCCGACCAGCCCGTGCACCATCTCGGCTACCTCGCTTCGCCAACTCGGCATCGCTGCGATCCGAATCGGGTCCCGCTAGACGAGTCAGGACGTGCCCCGGCCTCCGCGGCAGTTCCCTTGCACACGACGGCCGGATGAACTGCCACAGCCGTGATGACGACGAGGTCCCTCGGCGCTTCGGATCGATCCGTGCAGTCGCGCCGCTCATTCCCGCGGCAGCTGCAGAGCCACCCTCGGCGGCCATGACCCGATGCCGCCGACCACATTCTTCCTTCCTGGTGCGAGCCCGCACCCGCTATATGTTCATGGAGCAGCAAGTGAAAATTCGCATGGGCGGATTGGTCGCCGCCGCAGCAGCGGCCATGGTGATCACCGCGATACCGGTGGGCATCAACCCCCTGTCCGGAACCGCCACCGCCTCCGCCGAGGAGGGCGGACCGGTCGACCCTCCGCTGTTCGACGACACCCAGGACGGGGGTACGGTCCGCGTCAACGTCGTCACCGCCCAGCGGGCCGACCTGGCTTCCGCCGCCGGTGCGGGCGAGACCCTCGTCTCGTACGACACCCTGCCGATGGTCACCCTCCGCGTGGACAGGGCGGGCCTTCAGGAGCTGAACACCAGGCCGGGCGTCATCAGCGTCACCGAGGACGTCCCGGTCCCGCCCACACTGAACGAATCCACCGTCAAGATCGGCGCCGACCAGGCCGTCGCCGCAGGCAAGACTGGCGCCGGCACCACTGTCGCGATCCTCGACACCGGCGTTGCCGTCAACCACCCGTTCCTCTCGGGCCGCGTGAGGACCGAAGCGTGCTTCTCCGTCAATGACGCGGAGTCGGGCGTCTCGAGTCTGTGCCCCAACGGCTCCGACCAGCAGGACGGCGCCGGCAGCGCCGACGCCGACAGCGGCCCGTGCGTCACCACGGGCATCGACTGCTCTCACGGAACCCACGTCGCCGGTATCGCCGCCGGCAACGGAGCCGGCATGAGCGGGGCACCGCGGCACGGTGTCGCGCCCGGTGCGGACATCATCGCCGTCCAGGTGTTCTCCAAGTTCGACTCCGACGACTTCTGCGGAGCGGGGATGAGCCCCTGCGTGCTCAGCTACACCAGCTCCCAGATCAAGGGTCTGGAGAAGGTCCTCGCGCTGAAGAAGGCAGGGACCAACGTCGTCGCGGCCAACCTGAGCCTGGGCGGCGGGCACTACACAACCCCCTGCGACCAGGACTTGCGTACGGTCGTCGTGGACACCCTGCGTGCCGCCGGCGTTGCCACGGTCGTGGCCGCCGGCAACAGCGGTCACACCGATGCCGTCAACGCTCCCGGCTGCGTTCCCTCCGCGATCACGGTCGGCTCGACCACCGACGACGATCAGCTCTCCGCCTTCTCCAACCGCGGACCGCTGCTGGACCTCCTAGCCCCCGGCACGAGCATCATCTCCTCGCTTCCCGGCGGCGGCTACGGTTCGAGGAACGGCACCTCCATGGCCGCCCCCCACGTCGCCGGGGCCCTCGCAGTGCTGAAGCAGACCTACCCCGCGAAGAGCATCGACCAGCTCGAAACGATGCTCGAGAACGACGGCAAGGCCATCGCGTACGAAGGCGCCACCACTCCGCGGATCCAGCTCGGCCAGAGCGTGACGCCCGCCGCTCCCGGCGACATGACCGGCGACAAGAAGCCCGACCTCGTCGCGATCGACGACACCGGCAAGCTGCGCCTCTACCCCGGCACGGGTACCGGCGCCCTCGGTACGCACAGCATCATCGGCACCGGCGGCTGGTCGGGATCTTCCGTGACGCACCGCGGCGACTGGACCGGCGACGCCAAGGAGGACATCGTCGCCCGCGTCGGCGGGGAACTGCGGGTCTACCCCAACCGGGGCGACGGCACGATCGGCGCGCCGATCAAGATCGGTAGCGGCCTTCCCACCACCGCCCAGGTCGTCGGCGCCGGCGATGTCACGAAGGACGGCCACCCCGACCTCCTCGTCCAGCACTCCAACAAGCTGTACCTCTACGCTGGTGCCGCGGGCCCCGCGCCGTCCGTCGCCGCCCCCGTCGTCATCGGCACGTCCGGGTGGGACGTCATGGACCTGACCGCCCCCGGTGACGCCGACAACGACGGCCGCATCGACCTGCTCGCCCGCGACACCCGGGACGGCATCCTCTACCACTACCTCGGCCAGCCCGACGGAAAGACCTTCAGCGACCGCACCGAGTACGGCCGCGGGTACACCACCGCTTTCCGGCCGCTGATCGCCGGCGCCGCCGACGCCAACCGGGACGGCATCGCCGACATGTGGGCCACCGCCCCCGACGGCACCCTGAAGTTCTACAAGGGCGACACCTCCATCCACGGCCCGGTCGACGGCCCGAGCATCCAGGTCGGCAGCGGCGGCTGGGGCGCCATCAAGTCCATCAGCTGACCCGGCCCCTCGCGGCTGCACGACGTTCCCAGGCGGCCAGGAGAGCCACCCACGCTTCCGGCCGGGAGCGCGGACAGGATGCATGTCGGCGCGGGCCGCCGCCACCCGGTGGCGGCCCGCGCGCCGGCGGCCGTCGAAGACGACCTGGAGGACTGCACGTGCAGCAGGACCCACCCATCCAGGGTTCGCTGATCCCCTTCACCGAGGACAGCGACTTCCAGCCCGCCGGCAGCCGGGCCGCCGACCTCACGTCCCTCGGCTATGCCGCACCCCCCATACCCCGGCCCGGGTCTGTTCGATCCGGTGGTCGGCGGCGGATCGGTTCACGTCGACCTGGAGAACGGGTACGCCGTGCCGGCGGGCGTCGGAGACGAGGTCGTGCGCGCGGCAGAACCCGTACGCGCCGAACCCTTTGATGATCTCCCACACCTCCTCCAGCACGGCGGGTGCGTAGCCGCGGGCGCCGGCCTCCCGCTCGAACCAGCCCTCCAACAGCGCCAGCCGCTCGTTGCCAGCGAGCGCGCGGCGGGCAACCTCGGCGAGCGCACGGTCGCAGCCGGTCAGGACGAAAAGCCGCCTCCCGGTCCCGGGTCTCCCCGGCCGCCTCCCGCTCCTGCTCCATCCCCCCGCGGCCGCGGATCTCGGTACGCCGGTCCCGGCCGCACCCTGCTCTGCACACGACACCCCCGCGCTGCGCCGGCGCGAGGACGCTATAGCCTCCCGCCTGTGACACATCGCCGCAGTCGGACCGGGAGCCCTCGTCGCCACGAGCTGCCGCACTACCAAGTGATCCTGGACAACACAGACTGGGCGTCGCTCGCCACCGTGTGTGGGACGGGTGAAGCCCTGCCGACGGAGCTGGCAGGCATCCTCAACCCCGACCCGGCCGTGAGGGCGGCCGCTACCGACAACGCCCTGAGGGAAGTGACTCACCAGAACACCATCTACGAAGCCACCGGGCCCGTGGCGCTCTTCACAGCAGCCATCCTCAACCATCCGATCATCGCGGCAGACGACTTCAGGCACGATGCCGACACAGCACCGTACCGCCCGACTCTCATGAGACTGCTTGAGTGGCTCGGCGACACCGCCTACGACGCCAACGACGAGTGCTTCGCCCTCAGTGAGGGCCACTGCGACAAGGGTTTCCTCTACGAGGACAGGGATATGCGCGCGTTCAGAGACCTGCGCCCGGCCATCTTCTCCGCTGTCCATCCCCTTCTCGGTCACGAGAACGCAGAGGTACACGGCGCGGCCCTCCTCGCTGCAATCCCCCTCACAGAGCACCCCTTCCTCAGCACACACCGGGCCCTGCTGGTCGACCACGCTCGGCGACTGCTGGCAACCAGCACCGACCGCCACCACAGAGACCGTGTATTGGACGCCATGAGAGCCTGGGGTCACGACACCACCGCTCTGGAGAACGCGGACGACATCGCAGCCCACGAGCGCTACGTTCGTCTCAAGGCGGAACGTGATTCCTGGTCGGCGGCCGACGGCGCAGACGGCTACTCCGAAGACCCACCGTTCTGACTCAAGGGCACGCATCGCCCCCAGAATTCCTGAACTCGTTCATCGGGTGGGGGCTGGAGGCAGCGGATGCTCCGTAAGGACGAGGTCCACGACCTGGGTCGCCCCGCGCCGAGGGTTGGAGCGCCGGGAGTCCTGGACGGCAGCGGCTGGCGACGGCACTCGCCCGAGGGGACACGAACCGCCTCGGCTGCGATGCCGGGCGCAATCGCCGACTCTGCCGGCGTCACCGGTTTCTTTCAGGGTTTGATTCTGGTGCTGTGCTGATGGTCGAGCCGATTGACGCGTGCGACGTTCTCCCGGTCCTTGGCGTTAACGGTTCGAATTGCCCCACGTTTCCGGTCGCAGCTGGCCCAGCCCTGGCGCTCGGTAGGGGCGGCCTGATGTCGCGGGGTGGTCATAGGAGGGAATGCTGCGCATGACGACTTGAAGAGCACCGACTGGGCGGCAGCACTGGGTCAAGGTCGCGTCCTGGGACACTGTCAAGGACGGCGATCGCCGAATCTGCGCCACTTGCGAAACCGAGGTCTGCTCCTACCAGTTCCGTTTCCATCCGCGACGACGGGCAAGGCATCCTTCAGGTTCAGCCATGATCGTGCTCTCGTCCGACAGTCAGCCGGCGTAACCTTCGACGGGCCATCGTCCGAGCTCACGAGCATCTGACACCTCTCCCTCCGCGTTTGTGGCACCACCGATTGACCCCGGTAGGAAGTGGAGCACTACCGATCCGGCTCGTACGAACGGCCCCTCGGGAATCAGTGGACGACAAACCGCCCACATGGGGAGTTCCGGCTCCGATGGCACGAAGAGCATCGAACATGCCTTATGGCGAACGAAGTTCAACGAACTGGCTGATTCATCCGTAGCCGCTCAATCGGTGTACCCACCAGACTTCTCGGTGGCAGCCCGAGCCTTGAGGGTGCAGGCCGCCCCGCAATCTCGCCTCAGTCGAAGGAGGGGTAATGAACCGTCGGACAAAGTTCAGCCTGGCAGTAACGACGGCACTCGTCGGTGCAGCGCTTGCACTCGCGCCCGCGGCCCATGCCGACGACGTCTCGATCAGCGGCTACGACAACTGCGGGCCCGGCTGGATCTGCTTCTACTCGGAGAGGGATGGGGGCGGACAGAAATGCCAGTGGTCCCAGAGCTCCACCGACACCCGTTCCCAGTGTTCATGGATGCGAGCCGGCACGAACACCCGGTCCGTCTACAACCGCACCAACAGCAGGTTCCACTACTACCACAGCGTCAACTACACGAATCGGATCGGCAGCACCACCGCCGGCACCAGGGGAAATCTCGCGGGGACCTACACCATCGGCTCCCTCTGCGCCGGCTCCTGCCCGGGCTGACATCGGCCTACGGTGCGTGTGCCGGGACGAGATCCACGACAGCCGGGCCGCGAGCTGCGCGAGGCTCCAGGGTGTCGGGGTGGGGTGGCTTCGGGGGCGTGTGGGCCCTCGCCTCCTGACCCGTCATGGCCTCCAGGACCGGCGGGGCTGCGCCCCGGCGCCGGCCGGGGTTTGCCCGGCCGGCGCTGGTGGGGGTGCGTGGTTGGCTGTCCGTCAGGGGCAGCTGATGCGGGTGTCGCCGGTGTCGGTGGTGCAGGTGTCGACGCCGGAGCCGCCGTTGGCGGTGTCGTTGGCGCCCACGCCGTCGGTGGTGGTCAGGCGGTCGTTGCCGTAGTAGCCGGTGAGGACGTCGTTGCCGCGGTCGCCGTTCATGGTGTCGTCACCGAACCCGCCGTCGAGGTTGTCGTTGCCCGGGCCGCCGTAGACGGTGTCGTTGCCGAAGCCCGCACGCACGGTGTCGTTGCCGGAGAGCGCGCAGATGACGTCGTTGCCGTAGCCACCGGTGAGGGTGTCGGTGCCGGACGTGCCGACGATCGTGCAGCCCCGGGCGTTGTTGGCCGAGGTGGTGGCGGTGGCGCTGTTGTCGCCGGTGTTCGGGTCCTGCGGCGAGCCGGTCACGGACGCGGTGTCCCGGAGGGTGCCGGTCGTGCGCGGTTCGGCGGTCACGGTGACCGTGGCGCTCGCGCCGGGGGCCAGGCTGCCCAGGGCGCAGGTCGCGCCCGTCGCGGTGGTGGTGCAGGTGCCCTGGGAGGGCACGGCCGAGATCAGGGTGCCGCCGGCTCCGGAGAGAGAGTCGGTCAGGGAGACGCCCGTCGCGGTCGCCGTGGAGGAGACCGCGTTGGTCACCCGGACCGTGTACGTCGCCTGGTCGCCGATGCTCACCGTCGTCGTACCGGACTTGGTGACGGACAGGTCCGCCGACTGCGGCGGGGGCGTGGTGCCGCCACCGCCGAGGTAGCGGGCCACGCCGCGGTCGGCGGCGAGGCTGTTGGCCTGGCCGACGACCCCGCCGGCGACGATCTTGCCGTCAGGCTGCAGGGCCACTTGGGAGGCCTGCTCGGAGGGGCCGCCGAAGTCGGTCGTCAGCCGGCCGTCGCCGTCGAAGGAGGCGTCCGCGGCGCCGTTGGTGTTGTACCGGGCCAGCGCCCAGTCGCCCGCGTACCGGCCCGCGACGACGATCCGGCCGTCGGACTGCAGGGCGACGTCCGCGGCGTCGGCGATGTCCGGCCCGAAGGTGGTGGTGACCCGGCCGGCGCTGCCGAACGTCGGGTCCACGGCGCCTCCGGCGGTGAATCGGGCCAGCCCGAAGACGTTGTCATCGCCGGTCGCGACGACGATCCGGCCGTCGGACTGCAGGGCCACGCCCCGGGCCCTGGCCCCGAAGCCGGGGGCCGCCCGGCCGTCGCCGTCGAAGGTGGGGTCGAGGCTGCCGTCGGTGTTGTAACGGGCGAGCGTGACGCCGCCGGGGCCGGCCCCGGCGACGACGACCCGGCCGTCGGGCTGGAGGGCCAGGTCGGCGGCCGAGGCGAAGGTTCCGCCCGGGAAGGTGGTGACGGCCTTGCCGTCGCCGTCGAAGGTCGGGTCCAGGGAGCCGTTGGCGTTCCAGCGGACCACGACCCAGCTCGCGAAGCTCTGGCCCGCCGCCACGATGCGGCCGTCGGGCTGCACGGCCACGGTCATGGCGGTCTCGATCGCGTCCGGGTCGATATCGGTGACCGCCTTGCCGCCGGTGCCGAAGGTCGGGTCGAGGCTGCCGTCGGGGTTGTAGCGGGCGGCCACCCAGTCGCCGTTGCCGGCGATCGAGGTGGACCCGCCGACCGCGATGATCTTGCCGTCGGGTTGCAGGGCCAGGGCCCTGGCCTCGTCGTTGTTGAAGTCGAAGTCGGTGTTGACGATGCCGTCGCCGCCGAAGGTCGTGTCGAGGCTGCCGTCGGCGTTGTAGCGCACCAGCACGAAGTCGCCGCCGGTCTCGTCGAAGTAGCCGTCGCCCACCGTGATGATCTTGCCATCGGGCTGGACGGCCATGCCCGAGACGTTCTCGTAGCCGGTCACGTCCGTGACGACCTTGCCGTCGCCGCTGAAGGCGGGGTCCAGATCGCCGGGAGCCGCCGTGGCCGCCGTGGGCAGTCCGAGTACGAGCGCCAAGGCGGCGACGCCGGCGGCGCCGGCGCGCCCGGCCCGGCGCCGTGGGGAGTGCTGGGGCATGCGCGAACCACTTCCGTCCGTCGGTTCCTCGGGTGCCCCAGCTTTCTGGGACACCGGGTCGGGACGGGGCCGCGGCGGGCCGGGGCTGCGCCCACTGGACCGCTGTGTTCCACCCTCAGGAGTGACGGACCGGTCATCCGAACGGCCCGGTACGGGCCGCCGTCAGTGCCCCGCCGGAGGACTCGCCCCTGCCGGTGGGGCAGCGGTGTCAGGACGCCACCGGCGACGCGTAGCCCGGCTCAGCGTCCTTCGGAGCCGCCGCGCCCGTCACACTGCCGTACTGAAACGTCAAAGCGCCAGCGGACTTACTTGGCAGGTTCTGCAAGAGCTTCGGCCAGGGTTTGCAGCATGCCGAGATTCGGTGCGGCCTCGTGGAGGGTTTGACAGCTTCTGTCGGTGGCTCCCGAAAGCTGTCCCAGACGTTTGTCCAGCTCTTTCTCCGCGTGGGGCTGCGTCATGGGCATCGAAGCCTCCCAAGAGCAGCGCACCTGCACCGACGGCGAACGGCGAACGGCGCCACGGGAAGCGAGATCGGGGTCCCACGCAACTGCCCCACAGGCACGTACTTTCCTGTCGTCTGTCTAACGACGGCAGACGTAGCGGCCGTGATCGCCGATGTTGCCGAAGACAGCAAGCTCATACGCTTTGGGGACCGGAAGCGGGACCGGACGTGCTCCTCAAGCCGACCGATCCGGCCGTGGACGTCCTCGATGCTCGCGCGGAGCCCTGAGACGGACTTGGTGACCTGCTCAGACCGTGTCCTGGCTACGTCAGGTTTTCCCTCGTGGTAGTCGAAGGCGATCCGCGCGAGACCGAACTGGACCGTGCCCACGTAACACTGCGCCGTCAGATCGAGGTGCAGCAGCACCTCATCCACAGACGCCTCGTGCAGACCCTTCTGGGCCTGGCGCACAGACCCTTGTTCTTGATCACCGAGAAGTCGCTCGCCTCAACGCCCCGCTCCCCATGAGCACGCAGCCGCGCCACCGGATCCTCGACCTGCTCGACGACATTCTCGACAGCACCGAGCTGGTCGGACTGCAGGCGCTGGGACAGTTCATCCACCCGCTGGCGGATGGCCTTGATATCCCGGGCCATCTCGGCCATCTCGGCCATCTCGGCCGCCTGGGCCTGAGCCGCGATGGCACCCAGAACAGCTGTTCCGCCCGACAGGGCGGAGATGGCCGTGACGCCACGGACCCGCAGCAGACGCGACACCTGGCCCCGGTCGTTCCTGATGCTGCCCGGTCCGCGAGAGCATCCGCAGCAGCAACGACGTACTCGGTAATTGCCCCGCAGCCGCCCCCTTCACTACCGCCGCGTGGTCCGTGCGGAAGATCCGCGCAGTCCGTAGCGCACGTCGCAACCCGAACTCCGCTGAGCAGGCGGACCCGGCTGCTGCCATCTGGTCGATTCCGGTGGGGCCGACCAGCAAGGGTCCGGTGCCATCAGCTGCGGGTTGCGCCACGCCCAGGACGAGCTCACCACCTAGCCTCACCGCCCGGTGTGCCAGCGCCTCCACCTGGGCAGTGGTCGTAGCAGGCCCGGCTCCCGCCTCGGATACCGTGTTCCTCTACGGGGTGCCATAACGGATGTGACGCCCTTACCGGAGGTAGTCAGCGTATGAGTTCAAAGCGCAGCAAGAATCCAGCCCTACCCGTACTTGACGACGCATTCCGTCTCGCGTCGGTCAAGGACGCCGAAGAATCCACCCGTGACTTGGTCGCGCGGCTGGCCACCACCGAGCTGCGCCGTGTTTCCCATCCGGGCCGGGTCACCTGGGAGCCCACCGATCAGGCCGAGCCCGTACCGGTCCCGCCGACTGTGGTCGACGGTGACGGGGACCTGTGGCTGCGGGACCGGGGCACTGGCACCTGGACCATGCCCGAGTTCAACCCGAAGGAGTTCCCGGCCCGCTGTGGCGAGGTTCTGACGTGGGACCAGCTTGCCCGCGAGTTCGGCCCTCTTACCGCACTGGCCGACGACCGCCGCATCGGCCGCGGCCGGCGCTGACCGCGCAGCCTTCTGGGCTGACCGCGCCCCTCAAGCGCCCGTGACGGGTACTACGGATCCGGGCGTGCGCATCCTCTGTGTTGGGGGGCGAGGCCGAGCAATCCTGAGCGCCTGGGTAAGCCTTAGACGTCATCTCGTTTTCGATCACCTGGCTCATCGGGATCTGCACCGGGCGCCCTGGAGGAGCGGCTGGGCAACCCCGGTCATCGGCTCGTCATGACGGCTCGGACGGTGTCCTCGTCCCTGCCGGTGATGTCGAGCACGACCAGGTCGGGCTCCGCGACGTGCTGCTCGTCGACCGGCTTCATGACCCCTGCGACAGCACGACGGAGCCCGGCGGTTCGCCGGCGTCCTCGGCTTCACCCGCATGAGCCGGCTGCCCCGGCCCTGGTACGGCGAGTGGTGCCGGGTAAGCCGCTGTGACAGGGGCTTGCCCAGGGCCGGCAGCCCGGTCACGCCATCGCGGCGGCCACGACCTCGAGGACGGTCCGCTGCTCCGGGTCGACAGGGGTGTCGGCCTGGCGTAGCGCGCGGAGGGTGCTGCCGTCGGCGCACAGCCTGCACAGCCCGACGACGGGGAACGGGGTGGCGCCGATGAGGGTGTTCGAGGAAGAGCTCTCGTAGACGGGCCGGTAGCAGTCGGGGTACGGCAGGCAGTCATCGACTCCGTCCGCCGGCGGCGCGTCCGGACCGAGCAGCGGCACGATTCGCAGGAGGTTCTCCCCGGCCTCGGCCCACAGCCCCGTCGGCCGCTCCGCGGACCGCTCGAAGACGATGTCGTCACCGTTCGGGCCTTCACTGGTACGGGCCCGCGCCAGGGTGCCGACGCCTTCGTCGGGATGGTTCGGGAGGAACGCCAGAACGGTCTGGGCGGCGGGCTCCTCGCGCACGCTGTAGACGTGCCCGCGCCCGCCCTTCAGGGCCGTGCCCATCTCGTTCAGGCTTTGGCGTCGTCGTTACGCAGGCGCAGCTGCCACGAGGCCGGGGCGCCGTCGATCTCGGCGGGGAGGAGGTGATCAGGATGCCGTTGCCGGACCGGCGGACTTCCAGGTGCAGCGCGCTGCACGGCCACCGCGCGATCGAGGTTCCCCGTCCTGGTCGCCGTTGCCGAGCAACTGCCCGAGGATCTGGTCCACGACGGCGAGCTCGTCGCCTGGGACACCGCTGCCGGCCGGCTGTCCTTCGAAGCCCTCCAGCGCCGGGCCACGCCAGCGGCAGAGGCACCGATGGAGGCCGGCCGGCGATGGCACGGGACAAGACAGTCCCGTGCTTGGCCTGCAGCCTCCCGAACCTCCCGCGAAGCCCGGGCTCTCTGTTAGAGGCCGGTGACCCCATTGCCGAGCCTCCAAGAAGCTAACGGGGGGCGTCAGCTTCCGTCCGTCAGACTGCGATCGAGGACGCCGACAAGCCGCGCTCCCGCGCGGTCGGTCCCGCGGCGCCCCCGCTCGGCACCCGCCGAGGCCTTCTCCAGCCGCAGCCGCGCCGTACGTCCGCGCAGTGTCAGCGTCATCAACTGGTTGCCGAACCAAGGTCCGCCGGTGCGCCCCCACCGGATCGCCGGTCTCGCGACCCGTCCGTGGCGGGCGAGGAGATGTCCGATCCCCTTGGCGAACCGGCTCCAGCCGAAACGGAATCCGACCCGTATGGCTGCGGGCACAGAGTTGTGCAGGGGTGAGCAGGTGAACTGGAAGACACGGGAGCGCGGCTGCCGCCCGGTGGTCCAGACGGGCTCCGCCACGTACGCGTGGTGCACGTCCCCGGAGAGCACGCACACCGTCGCCGGGGCCGCCTCGGCCATCCCCACCTCGGCGACCGTCTCCGTCAGCCTTTCGAACGACGAGGTGAACGCCGCCCAGTGCTCCAGGTCCGCCCGCCGGCGCAGCCACTCACCGAAGCGCGCCCAGCGCGGCCCGCGTTCGCCCCGGCAGAGCGCCGCGTGCCAGCCCTCCGCGAAGTGGACCATCGGGGGCAGCAGCCACGGGAGCGATGTCCCGACCAGCAGGTGGTCGACGCCGCCGGGGTCGTCGAACGCCTGCGTCCGCAGCCAGGCCGCCTCTTCGGCGTCCAGCATCGCCCGGTGCTGCTCCTCCAGCACCCGCGCGGCCCGGGTGTCGACCATCAGCAGCCGGGTGCGGCCGAAGTCCCTGCGGTAGCTCCAGCGCGCCGTCGCCGGGTCGGCGTCGGCGCGTTCGGCGAACGCACGCAGCACCTCCGTGCCGTCGTCGGCCGCCAGTACCGCCGCGTACAGCTCGTCCTCGGCGAGCTCGGCGGGGGAGAGGTTCCCGAGGTGCTGGTAGACCCAGTACGACATCAGGCCGCTGGTGATCCGCTCGCGCCACCAGGGCGTTGCCCGCATGTCGGCTACCCAGGCGGCACTGGTGTTCCAGTCGTCGATGACGTCGTGGTCGTCGAAGATCATGCAGCTGGGTACGGTCGAGAGCAGCCAGCGCAGTTCGGGGTCGCCCCAGGACTCGTCGTAGAGGTGGGTGTACTCCTCGTAGTCGGCGACCTGGTCCGGCGGGGCGGCGGAGCCGGTGCCGGCGGCCCGCCGATGCCGGGCGATCCAGGCGCGGGTGTCGGCGGACGTCTCGTCCGCGTACACCTGGTCGCCGAGGAGGAGGAGAACGTCCGGACGCTCGGCCTCCGGGTCGGCGGCGAGCCGGGCGGAGAGGGTGTCGAGGACATCGGGGCCCACCGGATCGGGCTCGCCCACAGCAGGCGCCGCCCACCGGCACGAGCCGAAGGCGACCACCGCGCCCGTCGCCGGGACCGGCGGCGTGTGGATGGTGCTGGGCGGCTGGGGCGAGTCCGCGAGGGGCCACACCCGCTCGCCGTCGAGCAGCACCTCGTACGTTGTGGCGGACCCAGGGGCGAGCCCGGTCACGACCACCAGTGCGTAGTGGTGGCCGACGACGCGGAACGTGGGAGCCGAACCACCGCCGCCGCCCGGGCACCGGACCTCCGCCGTGCACGCCCGGTCGGTCTCGACCCACACCGTCGCGCTCGTGCCCGACTCCCAGTCCACGTGTCGCAGGAGCGGGCCCAGCCTCAGACCGGCCATCGCGAGTCCCCTTCCGGTGTTCCGTACGGTACGGAACGGCCGCTCCGTACAGTACTGAACGGCGGCGGAAGCGGCGCCGTTGCGCTGCCTGGCCGCCCCGCGTCGGACGTGGCGGACACGGGGAGCAGCGAGTCAGTCGAAGTAGCTGGTCGAAGACCCGGCCTCTGCCACTGATCCAGGCGATGTCAGGTCCCGGAGGCCGCTCGGGCCAGGGCGGCAGCAATCAGTGCCCCTATGCCTCTTGCTCGCCTTCACCGCGGACACAGCCTCTTCCACTCCTCGCCGAACTGAACGCGGCCGGCCGCCTCGACTGCAGGGCCTGCGTGGACGGCTCTCACATCCAGGCGAAGGGGGGGGCGACACCGGTCGACCAGCGGAAGACGGGGCCGCCTGAACTCCCGGACCCGGCCGCGCACCGTCGCCGTGCCGGCCGCCCCGAGCCCGCGCCCGGGGCGGATGGCTGGCCGGGACCCGGAGCCAACAACGGACGCGGCCGCCGAGATGGCTGCCCGGCTCCAGGCCGGCATCCGGGAACGAGCCGCCGCCCGCCGCCCCTCAGCCGATCTGGAAGCGATCCCGGAAGCCGAAGGCCATCAAGGAGGAACGCGGAGCTGGCCAAGCAGCGTACGCGGCTCAAGGCGGCCGGGACACGCCGGTTTTACGGCGCCCAGGCGCCCAGGCGCGCCGGCCGCGGCCCCGGCGCAACCGCATCGGCAGCGTCGCAGCCCGCCGCGATGCGCGCGCCCTGTCCCGGATGCGGCACTCGAACGCCTGGCTGTGGTGACGACGCCGGACACCGTCAACTGGGTGGACAGCACGATGTCCGACACTGGGTGGAGTCCATCGAGTGGGCAACACCTGGCTGGAGACACGTAGCCGTTGACGCCTTCGGGAGTGGCTTCGGGTGTCGCCATCATGATCAATGTCGATGGGTTCGGAGTCACTGATGGCGGTCGGACGCGTCCCGCGGTTTGTCTCAGGGCTGCCGCGCCGCCGAAGTGGAGCGGCGGTTGGCCGCGATCCGCGGCACTTGCCGCACCTCGTGATCGTTGCGAAGGTTGTGATCGAACTCAAGCGCGTCATCGCGACCCTCGCAGTTGCCCTTGTCGGTGCCGCGACCCTCACCTCGCCCAGTGCAGCTGCCGGTATTGCCCCGTATGAGCCCACCTACGCGGGGCCGCGCGCGGTGAGCAGCCTGGCGGCACCCGCCAGCGCGACGGTCACGGAAGGGCAGGTCAAAGAGGTCGTACCTGGGGGCGTGATTACCTATCCGAGCGTCACCAGCTGCCTCACCGTGACTGTGCGGGTCAGGGGCGGCGGCCTCGTCGGTGCTCACGCCAGCCTGTTTCAGGTGCCGGGTGAACTGCGATCCGATGAGATTCTGGGTGCGCTGAAGCAACTCGTAGGCGGTCGCCCTGTGGCCGCGATCGAGGTCAGGGGGGCCGTTGGCGCCTGGCATCCGAGCTACTTCGTGAAAGCGTTGGAGAGCTACGGCGAGGGGGAGCAGGTGCCGATCCCTGAAGACCCGGATTTCAACGGGATTGCCCAGGCGGTGTCGCGGGGACTGGGGCTGCCCCGGGGCCTTGTCACGGTTGAGGACGTGCCTGACGGGGACCAGATCATCAGGTGACGAAGCCGATCATCACGCTAAGGGCCTGTGCACCCCGCGGCTAGAACCGGCGGGTGGGTGGGTTGCGCTCATCTTCGTCATCAGGCCCGCGGCCCTCATGCCGACACAGACCGGTCGCCGCCCATTTGGAGCCCCTGGCCGAGGTCTGCCCGCTGGAAAACGTCTAGTGATGTTCGACCACGGGTGGGGGACAGCGCCGGGGCGGAGCGGGGGG
>NZ_JOAK01000023.1 GCF_000720455.1 Streptomyces virginiae
GGTAGGAGCGGGGGCGGGGGCGGGGGCGGGGCGCAGGAAGTCGGCCACGTGCCTGCGTGAGAGGAACGAGCCGATCCCCGCCCCCAGCCCGGCCGCCACCGCAGCCAGCACACCCGTCACCCGCCCGCCCAGCAGCCACCCGAGACAAGCACCACCGGCCACCCCGCACATCACCAGCACGAAAGTGATCATCAGATGGATGCGGGCAGCCGGCGAATACCTCATGTACAGCAGTATGCAATGCACACCTACCCCGCCCCGACGCGACGGCCGCCGCGACGCTGATGCGCCTCGACGGCGCCGCACCCGACGGCGGCGGGCCACGCCATGCCGAAGACCCCCCCCCAGCCGGCGTCAGGGGTTCAGGGCGCCGGAGCGGTCCGGGGTACGCAGCGCCTCCAGCCGCCGTTCCGCCAGCCTCAGGTGACCGGGATCGGGCAGCGGCAGCGTCCGCAACAGACCCACCAGCTCCGGCCCCGCCTCCAACGCCCCCGCCCGGTCCTTCACCTGCGTCCAGCAGTACAGGGCCCCCGCCGCCGCGTCGCGGACCTCGGCCGCATCCGCTCCCTGCCACTCCAGCCGCGCCCGCCCCGCACGCACCCACAACCGGGTCGCCGACACGAAATCGCCCGCCATCCGCGCAAGGTCCGCACGGATCTCCGCGCACCGCACCGCCTCCGCCGACGCCCGTCCCCACCGCTCCACCACACCCCGCTCCCACGCTCTGGCCAGCACGTCCGCCTCGCCGTGCCGGCCCTCCACCGCCAGTGCGTGCAGTCGCGCCCGCGGATCGTCCTCCACCACGCCCACCCCGACCGCGGGCGGCGGTCCGGCGGGGGCGGGCACGGCCACCGGTTCGGGTTCCCGACGCGGGTGACCGGGTGCCGGCGCCGGCACACGGCGCATCTCCAGCTCCCGCGCCGACGGCACCACCAGCGTGCCGGGCGCCAGCCCGGCCGACCCCGCCGCCAGCACGTGCACCTCCACATCGGACGGCCGCACCGGAGCGCGCCGGAGCTGATCGATCCACTGCCGGGTGTACCCGCTGACGCCTCCATCGCCCACCGGCACGTCCGGCCCGCACACCACCCCGAACACCTCCGCCCCCGCGAGTTCCGCGAGCCCCGGCAACGCCCCCGGCTCCCCCACCAGTGGCCACGCCTCCTTGTCCGCCACCAGGTCGACCACCACCGTGGTCACACCCCCCGTACGCGAACGCAACTCCCCCACCAGCCAATCCCACGGCACCGAGGTGTACCGCACACTGCCCGCCGTCGTCCCCGCCAGCGCCACGAACAACCGCCGGCCCCGACGATCCGCCGTCAACCGCCCCGACACGTACACGAACAACGGTCCTGTCGCGGTCACGGCCGCGCGCAACCGCGCCAACACCGTGTTCGGATCGCGCACCCCTTCCAGGCACACCGTGTCGGCCGGCACCTCGCACCCCAGCAGCACATCGGCCGGGACCATCGCCAGCGCGGCGACATTCGCTCCCGGAGCCACCAACACCCTGCCGCGCCGCACCGCGGCATCCGCCGCCACCAACAGCACGTGCCCGCGCGACGCCTGCCCCCGACCACCGCCGTCGCCCACACCACCGAAACCCATGGGGCGACGCTATCCACACCACACCCCCCACCCGCACCAAACCCGGAGAACAGCACACCAACACACGCAACGCCGGTCGCGGTGGACAGGTTTGCGTAGAACAGACGATCACGGTCCGTGGGAGGAGGCTTCGTCCGCCACTACCCCGACGGGCGCACCACGCCCTCGTCACCGTGGGCGTGATCAAGCCAGACTTCCGTCACCTGATCGGCTCAGCAGGATCTAGAGTGTGCGCGTGACCGAGCAGAATCCCGAACTCATCGCCGGCCGGTACCAGCTGGTCGAACGCATCGGCCAAGGCGGTATGGGCCGGGTTTGGCGTGGCGTCGACCAGCAACTCTTCGGGCGCGAGGTCGCCGTCAAGGAGATCCTCTTTCCGCCAGGGCTGGACGACGACGACCGTGCCGCGCTGCTGCGCCGGTTCATCGGCGAGGCCCGCGCGGCGGTCACGCTCAGCCACCCCGGGATCATCACCATCCATGACGTCGTGGAGCACGACGGCGCGCCCGTCATCGTCATGGAGCTGGTGCGCGGGCAGTCCCTGGCGGCCACCATCCGCAGCCAGGGCCGACTGCCCGTCCAGCGGGTGGCCGAGATCGGCTCCGCCCTGCTCGACGCCCTGGCCGAGGCGCACGGGGCGCGGATCGTCCACCGTGACATCAAGCCGGACAACGTGCTCCTGACCAAGGACCGCGTCGTCCTCACCGACTTCGGCATCGCCCACCTCGCGGACGCCACGACCAGGCTGAGCCACAGCGGGACCGTCATCGGCACGCCCCAGTACATGTCGCCGGAGCAGCTGGAGGGCAAGCGCCCGACCCCCGCGAACGACCTGTGGGCGCTCGGCGCCACCCTGTACCACGCAGTCGAGGGGCGCCCGCCGTTCGATGCGGAGGGGCTGCACGCCCTGGCCGTGGCCGTGTTCACCCGACCGCACCGGCCGCCGGCGCACGCGGGCCCGCTGGCACCGCTGCTGGACGCGCTCCTCACCAAGGATCCGGCGCAGCGCGTGGAGGCCGCGGAAGCGGCCGGGATGCTGGCCTCGGTGCTGCGGTCCTCCCCGTCGCTGCCCGATGCCCCCACCGGGCAGGGGCGCGAACCGGAGCCCGGTCACACTCCCCCGCCCGACCCGAGGACACCCTCCGTGCCGGCAGGGGAGCAGGCACCGCGGCAGGCGCCGCAGCAAGCACCGGACCAGGCACCCGACGAGGCACCCGACGAGGCGCCGGACCAGGCGCCGTCGACGACGCCTTCGGTGCCGACCCCGACGGTCCTCGACTCCGGGTCCGTCGCCGGCACGCCGCAGCGCTCCGTACCGGACCGGCCGACGGCTCCGCCCGTTCCGCAGGCACCGGCCGAGGATCCGGTCGTGCACGGGACCGTGCCCGAGATGCGGCAGGGCCGGCAGGCGTCCGCCCGGGGGCGTACCCTCACCCGGCGCTCGGTGGTCCTGGGCGCGGCGCTGGCGACCCTCGCCACGGGCTCCGTCCTGACCTGGACCCTCACCCGTGACGATGACACCCGCGGCGGCGGCAAGGCGGCCGGCAGCGGGGCGCCCGCTTCCTCCGTCACGGTGGTGATCGGAGTGGACGCACCGCTCAGCGGGGGAATGTCCTCGATGGGCGTCGGCATCAAGAACGCCGCCGATCTGGCGGCCAAGACCGCCAACGAGTCCGGGCACGTCCCGGGCGTGAACTTCGAGATCAAGGCACTGGACGACGGGGCCGACCCCGCCAAGGGCGCCTCCAACGCCGCCCAGTTCGTGTCCGACGAGAAGGTCCTGGGGGTCGTGGGGCCGCTCAACTCCGGGGTCGCCAAGACCCTGGTGCCACCGCTCGCCCAGGCGAACATGGCCGTCGTGTCCCCCGCCAACACCGACCCCGTGCTGACACTCGGCCCTGACTGGGCGGCGGGCAGCACGTCGCGTCCGTACTCCACCTACTTCCGCACCGTCGCCACGGACGTGGACCAGGGACCGTTCGCCGCGCGCCACCTGCACGGCGAGGCGAAGAAGACCAAGCTGTACGTGGTCGACGACGCGAGCGCCCACGGCACGTCCCTCAGCTCCCGTTTCGCGGCCGAATTCACGAAGCTCGGCGGAACCGTCGTCGGTACCGAGCAGGTCGATCCCGCGGAACGCGCCTTCGAGGGCCTCGCCACGAGGGTGAAGTCGTCGGGAGCCGACGCCGTCTACTTCGGCGGCTACTACGACACCGCCGCGCCGATCTCCCAGCAGCTCAAGCAGGCCGGGGTGAACGTCCCCCTGATGGGCGGCGACGGCATCTTCGACCAGCAGTACCTCACGTCGAACCCGAAGGCCGAGGGCGACCTCGCGACCAACATCGGCACACCCGCCGAGGATTCGGGGGCGGGGCAGGACTTCCTCGCCCGGTACCAGAAGGCGGGTTATCCGGAGGCGGCCGGCTGGTACGGCCCCTACGCGTACGACGCGACGTGGTCGCTCATCGAGGCGGTGAAGGCGGTGGTGGCGTCCAACGGCGGCTCCCTCCCCGACAACGCCCGGGCGAAGCTGCCGCAGGCCGTGGCGGGGCTGGCCTTCGACGGCGTCACGGGCCGGGTCGCCTTCGACGGCAGCGGTGACACGGTCAACCGTCGGCTGACGGTGTACGCGGTGAACGGCGGCAGCTGGGCGCTGGTGCGGAGCGGATCGGCCGCCGCCCGCTGACGCTGCCGATCGTCCCCTTGGGCCGGCACGTCCTGCCGGTAGGTCTGCCTGGGCCGGCCTGCCGGCCTGCCGGCATCCGAAGCGTTCCATCAGGGGGAAACATGACGAGTTACTCGATCTCGGTCCGTTTGCAGCGCACGACGGTGGAGGAGACCTACGTCTCCGATCCAGAAGGAACCTGACCGTTCCGACGCCGACGCCGACGCCGACCGATGACGCTGCACTCGCGGCCCGACGAGCGCAGATCAGGACCCGGACCAGCGCACCCCGGCGGGACGTGGCTGAACGCTACGGGCCGTGGAACCGGGTCTACGACCGAGGTCAAGGGCCTGATCACCTGGGCCGTGGACATCGACTCCACCACCTGCCGGGCCAACCAGCACTTTCGCCGTACACCTGGCGGGTACCCGCCCGCAGCCGGTGTCCCGGCCGGGGAGATGGTGGCTCAGGCCTCGATCTGTGTCCAGGTGTCGTCGGCGCGGAGCCAGAGGATGCCGTCGCGGCCTTGGGCGCAGCGCATGGCGACCGGACCGGGCAGTCGCAGCTTCTCCTGGGCGGTGATCACCCAGGCATCGTCGACGAGTTCCGCGCGGCTCAGCTCGACGCCGGGGGGTTGTGGAACCGGTGGGTGAGGAGCATCCGGGTGCCGCGGACGGCGATGCCGTCGGTGTCCTTCAAGGGGTTGCGGTAGCTGCTGATGTCACCGGTGGCGGGATCGATTCGGGACAGGAAGGCACCCTCGTGGCTGTACCAGGCGAGCCAGGCCACGGCCTCCTCGGTGGCCCCCGCGCTTCCGCCGAGGGGCCGTACAGGGAGCCGTCCCCGAGGGTTCCAGGTGTGGCTGGCGTCGGTGTGCCAGCGGGCCAGGCCGGCACTGGTCTCCGGGTGGTCTCCGTAGATGCCCTCGTCACCGTAGGAAGTCCAGATGCCGCCTTCTCGGTCGGTGACGATGTAGTCGATGTCGTCACCGATACCAGGGGAGTACACGACCGCGTTCCTCTCCCAGCTCCCGTTCCGGTCCCGGCGTGGACGGCCTGACGCCAGTAGAAAACGTGACCACGAGAGCAGGGCCGGGTGGCTGGTACGCGGGGCTGTGCCGGTGACAGAGGTGCGGTGTTCCACCCCGTCCGAGATCACGACCAGCACGGGGAACGGCGCAGGTGACGTTCCTGGACCAGCACCCCCGCGAGTTCGCCACCCGGTCCGACGCTCCACCACAGGGCCCGCCATCCAGCCCGGGCATCCTCAGGGGGCAAGCTCCACACGACGGGCCGTTCGCCGAGCGCCATCGGCATTCACCTTTTGAACTCCGGGCCCAACGGCGCCCGAAGAAATACACGTTACCGGACGGCTGCTGTAGCGCTTGCGCCACCTACGGACGGTCCGGCTTGATACTTCGGCGGCAACGACTCAAGCCGGCAGAGACGGAGCCTAGCCGATGCGTTCGGCCAGGGCGACGATGATGCCCGCCGGGCCGCGGAGGTTGCAGAGGCGGTAGACGTTCTCGTACTGCGCCACCTCGCCGAGGAGTTCGGCGCCGTGGCGGCGCAGGCGGGTGATCGTGTCGTCGATGTCGTCGACGGCGAACATGACACGGTGCAGACCCAGCGTGTTGGGGGGTGGGTTGAGCGGTCCGGTGGTGATCGCGGCGGGGGTGTGGAACTTCGTCAGCTCCAGCTTGCCGTGGCCGTCCGGGGTGCGCATCATCGCGATGGCGCTGCGGACCCCGTCGAGGCCGACCGTCTGGTCGGCCCAGATCCCCTCGATCTGCGCCTCGCCCTCCAGCTCCATGCCGAGTTCGGTGAAGAAGGCGATGGCGGCCTCCAGGTCGTCGACGACGACGGCCACGTTGTCCATCCGCTGGATCGTCACGGGGTGCTCCTTCTGCGTCTCGCAGTCCGTTCCGGCTATTGGTACCCCTGGGACGGAGCCGGTGCCGCGTTCTCGACATCCGGAAGTGTCGGAGTCCTGGCTGCTTCACCCCACCGACGGCCTACGGCTCGCGATCGCCGAGGTCCAGGTCGCGGAGGGCGTTGGAGACCACCTCGGTGGGGGCGGGGTGGATCCACAGGGGGGAACGGGCCAGGTCGCGGGCCTTGATGTCGAGGCTCATGGCGATCACCAGCGGCTGGATCAGGGTCGCTGCCTGCGGGCCGAGGATGTGGGCGCCCAGCAGCAGTCCCGTGCGGCGGTCCGCCAGTACCTTGCAGAAGCCGGTGGTGTCCTCCAGGGCCCAGCCGTAGGCGGTGTCGGCGAAGCGGCGTACGGAGACGGCGTGGTCGAGGCCCTCCTGCCGGCACTGCTGCTCGGTCCTGCCGACCTGCGCGATCTGCGGGTGGGTGAACACCGCTGCGGGGACGGCCTCGTGCGAGGTGCGGACCGGGGCGTCGGGGTGGAGCAGGTTGTGCGCGACGACCTGGGCCTCCCGGTTCGCCACGTGTTTGAGCGGGAAGGCCGTGCTCACGTCCCCGAGGGCGAACACCCCCGCCGCGCTGGTTCGCTGGAAGGCGTCCACGACGATCCGGCCGTCGTCGTGCAGGTCGATGCCGGCCCGGCCGGCGTCGATCCGGTCGCTGTTCGGGGTGCGCCCCACCGCCACGAGCAGGGTGTCCGCCTCGACGGCCGGGCCGTCGTCCAGCACCAGGCGCAGCCGTCCCGGCTCGCCCTCGACGCGGGTCAGTGCCGTGCCCGTACGCACCTCGTAGCGCTCGGAGGCGATGGCGGTGTAGGCGGCGGCGACCGTCTCGTCCTGGGCGGCGAGCAGCGTGTCCTCCTGCTCGATGACCGTGACGCGACTGCCCGCCGCGTGGAAGACGTGCGCGAGTTCGGCGGCGATGTAGCCGCCGCCCAGCACGGCGAGGTGCCGCGGCGGGCGGTCCAGGCGCATCACCGTGTCGGAGGTCTCGTACGGCAGTCCGCCGTCCCGGACCGGCGGGGGTACGGCCGGGCGGCTGCCGACGGCCACGACGACCTGCTCTCCGCGCACTGTGACGGTGTCGGCGCCGGTCCCGACGGTCAGTGTCCGGTCGCCGGTGAAGCGGGCGCGGCCCTTGAAGACGTCGACGTTCGCGGAGCCGCGCCGCCCCTGTTCCCCCTCGGCGGCCTCCTGGTCCAGCCGGCCGAAGACCCGTTCGCGGACGGCGGGCCAGTCCACGCGGCCCGGCCGGGCCTCCACGCCGAACCGGCCGGCCTCACGGACGGTGTCGGTGAGGTCCGCGACGTGCACGAGCATCTTGCTGGGGATGCACCCGCGGTTCAGGCAGGTGCCGCCGAACGGCCCCTCATCGACGACGGCCACGTCCAGGTGCGAGAAGCGCTCGTCCACGACGGCGTTGCCGGAGCCCGCCCCGACGATCACGAGATCATGAGTTCGCATGCGGCGGAACGTACCCCCGTACGGCGGGCGCACCCGTGCACGGCACGCGGCAGGTGGCGCGCGGCAGGCGGCACGCGGCACGGCGCGCGCCCCGCCGCCCGCGTCACGGGGTCGCCGGTGGGGTCCAGGCCGGGTCGCGTCCGCTCAGCCCGACTGCCCGGTCCAGCAGCGGGGCGTCGTCCGGTACGGGCACGACCGGGCCGAAGATGCCCCCGCCGCGGGTCTCGTCCTCGGCGGCCGCCAGCAGGAAGTCGTACGCGGCGCGCAGCGCGGCCTGGTCGGGTGCGTACTCCTGGCCGGTCGCCCGGGCGAGGTCCCAGCCGTGGATCACGAGTTCGTCGACTGCCACCGCACCCGCGATGTCGCCGGGCAGGTCCACGCTGCCGGCCCGGGTCATGCCGGTCCAGGCGGCCGGGTCCCGCCAGGCCTCGGCCAGCTCGCCGAGGACCCGGGGCAGCTCCTCGCGCCACCCGGCGGGCAGCGGGGTGGCGGCCGGGTCCGGGGCGGTGTCCGTCGTCGGGCCCAGGTCCTTGCGTGCGGCGTCGCGGAAGGCGACGGCCAGGCCGGTCAGGTGGACCAGCAGGACACCGACCGTGTACTCGGGGCAGGGCGTCGGGTCGTCCAGCCGGACGTCCGGGACGCCTGCCGCGAGACGGGCCACGGCTCGGGTCTGTGCTTCGAGGTCCAGAATCGTCCTACCGGTCATCTGCCGCTCCTCCTGGGCGGTGGGGTGGTGAGTCCGCGCCCGGCCGGCCGCCGACCCGTTCGGTCGTTCACTCCTCCTGCCGGCCCTCGTCCGACCGGTCCTGTGCGCGCTTGGTGACGACGGCTGCCGCCGCGGCGGCGCTGGCGGCGAAGGCCAGGGCGAGCATCCACCGCTGGTCGAAGGTGTGGCCGGTGGCGTGGTCCAGGGAGTAGCGGCCGGCCCCGGCGAGGCCGATGGCGGCGGCGGTGAACCCGAGGAAGGCCGGGTACTCGAATCCGCCGCCCTGGGCGAAGAAGCCCGCGGGGGCGTGGACGGCGACGGCGCCCGCCATGGCTCCCGCGGCGGCGGCGCCCGCCGCCGGTGTGGCCAGGCCCAGTACGAGCAGCGCCCCGCCCCCGGTCTCGCCGAGTCCCGCGGCCAGCGCGCTCTGCCGGCCGGGGGTGTATCCCATGTGCTCCATCGCGGCCGCCGTCTCGTCGAGACCGGCGCCGCCGAACCATCCGAACAGCTTCTGGGTGCCGTGCGCCATGAGCACCGCTCCGGTTCCGGCCCGCAGCGCCAGCAGGGCGAGGTCGCGTCGGTTGATACAGCTCATCGAATTCTCCCTGGAGGCGGCGGCCCGGTCGTGGTGCGGTGACGACATCCGTATCCCGCCGCGGCGGCGGCGACCCGGCGCCCGCGCGCAGGTCCGCCGAACGGGCGACCGCCCAGCGGAGCAGTGCACCCGGGGTTGCCGGCGCCCGGTGGGGCGCGGGCGTCGCAGCCGTGCCGGTCCTGGAAGCCGACGCCCGGCCGACCCGGTGCGGGCGGGCTCCCGATCCGGGGGCCGTCCGGCTCAGGGCCCGGACGCGCTGATCCCCGTACGGGCATCCGGGGCGCCGGTATCGCCCTGGAGCCATACGTAGCCGACCGGCTGGGCCTCGTTCCAGGCTTCGGCGAGAGCGGGGTCCACGGGCGCGAACCCGGCCCCCCGGTAGCACCGCAGGGCTCTCGCGTTGGCCGGGTGCACGCGCATGAAGACGTCGCTGAAGCCCGCCGCGACGGCCCGGGCGAGGAGTCCCCGCACCAGCGCGCGGCCCAGGCCCCGGCCCCGGGCGTCCGGCGCCACGATGATCCGGGCCAGCTCGACCTCGTCCTCGTCGGCGTCGAACCACAGCTCTCCGTACCCCACGACCTCCCCGTCCGCGACGAGGACGTGGGCCCGGACGTCGGCGTCCCGCTGCCAGTCGGTGATCGTCTGCGCGGGCACGGGGAACTCCTGCCGCCCGCACCACAGGGTGACCTCACCGGCCGAGGCCGGCCAGCCGGCCACCACGGCCGCGTGAGCAGCGGAAAAGGGAAGAAGATCCATACCCGTCGATCCGTCCGGAGTCACGACACGATCCGGCAGCCGGCTCCCCCACCGGGACGCGGGCCGGGCGGGCCGGGCGGCTGCGCGGGCCGACACTACGTGCCCCGGCCGGGCCGTCGCACCCGGATTCCGTGCGCGTTCGCGTCACCGCGGCGGGTCGACACCGCGCTCCGCAGGGCGCGGGAGGCCCGGCGCGTTCACACTGGCAGGACGACGAGTGCAGTGTTGTGCTGCGTGCAGTGCGGCAAGGAGGCCGGATGAGCTGGGCATCGTGGACCACCTGCGGGATCTTCGCCGGCCGGGACGGAGTCATGACCGGCGAGTCGGGTCCCGTCCTCACCGGTGAGCTGGACATCCACACCACGTGGACCGAGGTCGAGTGTCTGGCCTACGTCACGGTGCAGTACAGCGGGGCCTCCGACTGGCTGCCCCTCGCGGGGAGCCCCGTGCCGTGCCCCAGTGAGGAGGCGAGCCGCGCCCTGCATGAAGCGGTCATCAATTCCGTCCGTGCCGGAGCGCGCCTTCCCCTGAGCACCGGCCTGCTCTGAGGTTCGCCGTCAGGCCACCGCGCCCACGGTGCTGCGGGCCGCGTGGGCCCGGCGTTCCTCGGTGGTGAGCCCGCCCCACACCCCGTACGCCTCCCCGGTGTCCAGCGCGTGCCGCAGGCACGCGGCCCGCACCGGGCAGCGGGCGCATATCTCCTTGGCCGCCTGGTCGCGGGCGGCGCGGTCCTCACCGCGCTCCCCCGCCGGGTGGAAGAACTTGCGCGAACCCAGGCCCCGGCAGGCCGCTTCCGCCTGCCACGCCCAGTGGTGCTCGGCCAGGCCCGGGAGTCGCGACACGTCGGACATTGCTTGCTCCTTCCGTGGGATGGTGATGACGAAGGCTCGCCTGCTCACGATCCGGCGGATGAAACGTCCGTCGCGACGTGGCCGCCGACGGGTCCGGCGGCGGGGTCGGTCGGCGGTGTACACGTGGGCGGGTCCGTCGGCCGCAGTGGGGGGTGTGCGGCCGACGGACGTCTTCCCGGCCCCGCCGTCCCGGCTGCGCGGCCCGGGGCTACGCGGCGCCCGTCATGCGGGCGAAGACCACCACGTTGCTGTCGTAGTAGTGCTTCTTGGGGTCGAAGTCTCCGCCGCAGGTCACCAGGCGAAGACCCGCGTGGTCGAGGTTCTTGTAGACCTCCAGCGTGGGGAACTCGGCCTTCGGGTATTCGCCGACCCGGTCCACCGTGAACGTGACCGTCTTGCCGTCCTTACGGGTCACCTTGATGGTGTCACCGCCCTTCATCGTCTTGAGCTTCTCGAACACCGCTGATGCTCCGTTCCAGGTGACGTGTCCTGCGATCACGGCCGGTCCCTGGGAGCCGGGCGTCGGTCCCGGCTCGTACCAGCCCGCGAGCGCGGGGTCCTTCGGGGTCTGCATGGTGCCGTCGGCGTTCTGCCGCAGCGTCTCCAGGGTGCTGGTCAGTCCCAGGGAGGGGATCGTGATCTTCTGCGGCTCCGACCGGGCGAGGGCCTGCTCGGCGCGGCCCGCACCGGCGCCCGCACCGGTGCCGGCGCCCGTACCGTTCTGCGATCCGTCCGCCGATGTCGCGGCGTCACCGCCGGCGGGCTTCCCGGCGGGCGAGGCGGCGCCCGGTGCCCCGCCCTGCCCGCCCTGCCCGGCCGGGGCGGGGGGCTTCGCCGCGTTCTGGCCTCCGCACCCCGCGAGGAGCAGGGCGGCGAGGGCCGCGGCGGCCAGCGGCCGTACGGTGCGGCGTGCGCTGCGGCGCCGGGGCGGCTCGGTGGACGGGGTCACCGTCTCGGGTTCGGGGGCCCGCTTCACGCGCCGCCCCCCGTGTTCTCCTGGCGGACGGGGACGGCGGAGGCCCGCTTGCGGGTGAGGGCCACCGCACCGGCCGCCACGGCGAGCACGGTGATCGCCACGCCGTCGCGCATCGTCACCTGCACCGAGGCGTTCCCGAGGGAACCGCCGCCGGTCTCGATGGCTCCGACCGGGATGGATCCGACGGCCGCGCCCTTGACCTCTCCGCAGTTGGTGGGAGCCGTGGCTTCCTGGGGCAGCTTCGTGTCGAGCTCGCTCTTGCCGGCGCCCTCGAAGTCGTACTTGCCGTTCTTGTTGCGGTCGATGCCGTGCTGTACGACGTGCAGGTCCTTGATGTGGTCGACCACGTCCTGGCCGACGGTGATGGTCCGCTTGTAGGAGATCTTGCCCTTCTTGTCGGCGACGGGCATGCGGTCCACGGCGAGACCGCTGGTGGCCTTGGTGTCACCCGTCGTGGTGAGGGAGATGTTGATGTCGCCGTAGTCGTGCGTGGCCTCGGTGTTGCTGAGGACTCCGTCGCGGTTGGTGTCGTCGGTCGCGTCCGGGCACTTGAAGTCGTGTCCCTTCGTCGAGCCGTGCAGGTGCTGCGCCGACGGCGAACCGGGCACCATGCCTTCGGACTCGATCTGCACGGTCAGCTGGTTTCCCTTGAGGCTGAGCATGACCGTGCCGCGGGATCCTGATTCGTTCAGCTGCGCCAGGTCGATCTGGTACGCCTTTGCGCCCTCCGCGAGAGCTGGTCCGGAAAGACCGAGGGTCAGGAACACGGCGGCGGGTACAGCGGCGAGAACCACGTTGCGACCGGCGCGCTTGACTATCACATTCGCTCCTGTTCCGTTGATCCCCGGGACGGGAATCGCAGATCGTACGGGGTCGAAACCAGCCCCCGGAGAGGGGCTCGTTCCTTCTTCGGCGCCCCAACGCCTTTGGATTGGTGTCTGTTTGAAGATTTTCCGGCGCCCACTGCGTCCGACAGCCTGCCTCCGGGCATCCAGATGCGTGACATCGCATCGGCCAGGGCGGGGAATCGGGCGGCATCGCAGAGCATCACCGAGAGCACGAGCATTCCGTGCGCGGTGGATTTCGGATCACGGTTCCGGTGCAGCCACGTGACCGCGTCGCCCAGGGGGCGGCGCCCCAGGAGGATCCCCGAACTCCGCACGCCCGCGGCCGTCTCCAGGTCGCGGCGCCGGCCGCCGAACGGCAGTTCCTGCGTTCGGGGGATGCCGGGTGGGGCCGCCGCGTCCCGCACGTGGCGGAGATGGGCTTCGGGTGGGGCCTGCCCGTTCTCGAAGGTGTTGCGGAATCCGATGATGCGGGGGCCCGCCTCGTGCGGGCGGAGCTCGATGCAGAGCTCGATGAACAAGCCTCGAAGTTGAATGCGGAGGGGGAGGTGGGATTTCCCGTCGTCCCCCGGGCCGGCCATGCTGAAAAGACCGTGAGCATCTGCTGCTCTCGACCGGATGGCCGACGTCAGGAGCCGATACTCGTCCACCGATGCGTACGCCGAGGAAAACGACACGGGTTTCAGCATGGCCGCCTGCATCAGGTGGAGGAGCCGGAACCCGGACTCCTCGTCAGTAATCTGAACGGAATCGGTTCGACCTCGCTGTACTCACGCACGCGCATCCACCGCCTTCGACATCATTCCGATCACCGGCGGGTGACCTGGTCCCCATCGCCGGTTTCGGTTTCGGTTCGGTCTCGACCTTTGTAGTCCTCCCGGCGGTGAACGGGCGAATAGTTGGCCTCTGTTGCTAAGAAATCCGCGCCCGCTCCCGGTGGGTGGGATGTGGTCAGTGCGCCGGGCCGGTGGCGGTCGTCCCGGCCGCCGCCTGTTCGAGGACCTCCAGGACGGTGTCGCGGAACAGCGTGGTCTTGTAGCCGGTCTGCGGCAGCGGCCGGCAGCGGTCCAGCACGGTCGCGGCAGCCGCGGCGAGGGTCCCGGGGGTGGCCTCGCGGCCGATGAGCGCGGCCTCCACCTCCGCAAGCCGCAGCGGGACGCGCGCCACGCCGCCCGCGGCGACGGCGGCGTGCGTGACGGTGGCCCCGTCGAGCGCGAGCCGGGCGGTGGCCTCGACGAGGGGCCACTCGGCGTGGGCCCGGCTGGTGGCCCGGTGGTGGGCGGCGCGTTCGCCGGGCAGGGGTGCGGGCAGCCGGACCGCGGTGAGGATGCGGTCCGGCGGCAGGAGGTGGTCGGCGTGGTGGAGCCGGTCACCGTCTCCGTACAAGTCGGCCACGGAGCGCGGGGATTCGCCGTGGACCTCGGCCTCGGCGTCGTAGGTGAGCAGGGCCGTCGCCAGGGTGGACGGGTGCGGGGTGATGCAGGGGCCGCCTCCGCTGACCACGCCGAAGTGGTGGTCGCCCTCGCGGGCCGGGCAGCCGGCGCCGCCCTTCTGCAGGCAGCTGACGTGTGGGTTGCGGTAGTACCAACAGCGGTTGCGCTGGAGCAGGTTGCCGCCCAGCGTGCCCGCGGCGCGGATCTGCGGGGTGGCCGCGGCCCCGGCGGACGCCGCGAGGGCCGGCCAGCCCGCGCGTACCTGCGGATCGGCGGCCAGCGCGGCGAGGGTGGTCAGGGCGCCGATCCGCAGCCCGCCGCCGGGCAGCGGGGTGGTGCCGTGCAGGTCGGCGGTGCCGTCGAGGTCGGTGAACGGCCCGGTGGAGACGCCGCTGCGCTGCCGGGCGCCGGTGTCGGTGCCACCGGCGCGCAGCTCGCCGCCGTGGGCCCGTACGGCGGCCGAGAGGTCGGTGAGATCGGGCTCGGTGCTCACGTACGCAGTCCTTCCAGGAGCCGGTCGGGGCGGATGGGCATGTCGTACGGGCGCCAGCCGGTGGCGTCGTGGACCGCGTTGGCCAGGGACGCCGCGGTGGGCAGGGTGGCGATCTCGCCGAGGCCCACACCGCCGCCGGGGACGTGCTCGAAGCCCTCCTGGTGGAAGTGGACGGTGATCTCGGGGGTGTCGCCGATTCCCGGGATGCGGTAGTCCTCCAGGTTCTCGGTCAGCACCCGGCCGGTGACGGGGTCGGTGCGCCGTTCCTCGAACAGGGCGTAGCCGATGCCCTGGACGACGGCGCCCTCGCACTGGCCGCGGGCCAGCCGGTCCTCGTGGATGCGGCCGGCGGCGATGCCGCTCCACACGCTCAGCGGGCGGATCCGGCCGAGCCGCGTGTCGACCTCGACCTCGGCGACCTGCACCGACCCGGTGAAACCGCGGCCGACGGCGATACCGCCCAGGGTGAAGGGGGTGACGAAGCCCCGGCGGTCCCGGGGGCGTCGGCCGGTCACCCGTACGCCGTGTGCCGCGTCCAGCCGGGCGGCGACGTCGGATCCGCCGAGCGCGTCGCGCAGCCGGTCGGCGGCGTCCACGGCGGCGGGCACGAGGGAGGGGGTGGTGCGGCTGCCGCCGGAGACGGGGCCGTGGACGGCGTCGCTGCGGCCGATCTCGGCGCGCACCCTGGCCTCCGGCAGGCCGAGCGCGTCGGCGACGGCCCGGCGCAGTACGGTGCGCGAGCCCGTGCCCATGTCCTGTACGGCGCAGCGGGCGACGACGACGCCGTCCTCGACGGTGAGTTCGACCTCGGTGACGGGGTCGAGGAAGTACAGCCAGTTGGCGGCCGCGACGCCGACGCCGCGGCGGAACCGCCCGCTGCCGCCGCGGCGGCCCGACCAGACCGGCAGGGCCGCGGCCCGCTCGTACAGGGCGTGCCGTTTGGGGTTGCCGTCCCAGCGGCGGCGCAGGGCGATCGGGTCCTGGCCGAGGCGGTGGGCCATCTCGTCGACGGCCTGTTCCAGGGCCCAGCACATGGTGGGTCCGCCGGGGCCGCGGAAGGGGGCGCCGGGGGGCGTGTGGGTGACCGTGTCGAAGTCGCGGAGCCGGCGGGGGGCCTTGCCGTACATGAAGCGGGCCAGGGCCGCGACGGAGCCGCCCACCGAGACCCCGCCGTCGTTGTCCGCGTCGATGGCCAGCGCGCTGAGGTCGCCGTCCGCGTCCGCGGCCATCGCCAGCCGGATCCGGGTGCCGGGCCGGTAGCCGCCGTCGGTCAGTTCCTCGTCCCGGTCCAGCACGACCCGTACCGGGGCCTCGTGCAGCCGGGCCAGCTCCACGGCGGCGACGACGTCGGAGGTCAGGCCCATCTTGCAGCCGAAGCCGCCGCCGACGTGCGCGGCCCGGGCCACCACCCGTTCGGGGGGTACGCCGAAGCGTTCGGCGGCCAGTTCGGCCACGCGTTTCACCGACTGCGTGGACACCTGGATGTGGAGGGTGCCGTCGGCCCAGTGGGCGAGGCAGGCGTGCGGTTCGAGCGGGGTGTGGGTCTGTGGGGCGGTGGTGAAGACGCCTTCCACGACCCTGTCCGGGTTCTTGGTACGGGCTTCCCGGATGCGGCGTACGGCCGCGGCGGGGCGCTTGCTCATGGCGGAGGGGCCCCGCAGGTTGCCGCGCCAGCGGGCGGGCACCAGCTGGGGGGTCTCACCGGAGCCGGGCGCCCGCTTCCGCGCCGCCTTGTCCTCGTACACCAGCGGGCCCTCACCGGTGCGGGCCCGGCCTGCGTCCAGGGCCGCCGGGAGCACCTCGTAGTCCACCGTGACGCGCGCGGCCGCGGCTCGTGCGGCGGCCCGGTCGGGTGCCGCGACCGCCGCGACGGGTTGCCCGACGTACCGCACCACGCCGTCGGGGGCAGCAGCGGGACGAAGGGCAGGTCGCCGGCTTCGAGGGAGCGCACGTGCGCGTGGGCGTGCGGCGAGCGGATGATCACGCCCTCCAGCAGGCCATCGGGGTGCAGGTCCGTGGTGTAGCGGGCCGATCCGCCGGTCTTCTCGGGGGCTTCGGTGCGCGGGACGGCCGGGGCCTGCCTGCCGGTCGGTGCCGTGTCGTAGTCGCCGGCGCAGGCCGCGGCCACCGCCCTGAAGATCCCCTCGTAGGCGCCGCAGCGGCAGAGGTGGCCGGCCAGGGCGGCCGCGATCTGTTCGCGGCCCGGCCGGGTGGGGCCGTGCTCGGCGCGCCACCGTTCGAAGAAGGCCGCCGCCTCGACCACGAACCCGGGGGTGCAGTAGCCGCACTGGAGGGCGTCCTCGCCTGCGAAGGCGCGTGCCACGGGGTGGGTCGCCAGGCCCTCCACCGTCGTGACCCGCCGGCCGGCCAGCCGGGCTGCGGGGGTCAGGCAGGACACCCGGGGCTCGCCGTCGACCTGGATCGTGCAGGCGCCGCACACGCCGCCGGCGCAGACCAGTTTGGTGCCGGTCAGTCCCAGGCGGTCGCGCACCACCTCCACGGCGGCCGGGTCGTCGTCCACGTCGACCGTGCGGCGGGCGCCATTGACCTCGAACTCCACGAGACGTACTCCTCAGCCGTGGGGTGGTGACCGCCGGAGCCTCGCGCTCACCGTCACGCTCCTTGATATCCCGCTCCCGGGGGCGGCGCAGTCCGGCGCGCGCCCGGTCGCGCACGGGACGCGCCTCCCCCGGGACCGGGCTCGGTCGCGGGCTCGGGGTCCCGGGCGCCGGACGGAAGGCGTCCGGTGGTTACTCCGTTCGCGGTGCGCCGTAATCCGCTTCGGGGCGCGCCGGGGGGCGAAGTAGCATCCCCGGATGCCGAACATCAAGACCCTGACGCCCGAGGCCGGCCGGATCGACGCCGCGGGGCTGCGGGCGTACGACGCCGACCGGCTCGCGCGCTGCGCCGTCGACCGTGCGGAGCCCTGGTGGCGCCGGACGGCCTGCGTGGAGGCGCTGACGGGCCGGGTGCCGCAGGCGCGGCTGGGTGCACTGCTCGCGTGCGTCCGCGACACCGGGGACACCGGGACGGTCCGCAAGGCTCTGTTGGGCGTCTTGTCGGACCGCGCCGAACTCCTGCCCTGGCTGCGGCACGAGGACCGGCGGCGTGAGGAGGCGTACGGCATGGCGGAGGCGGTCCTCCAGGCGCGCGGGGCCCTCGGGGACCTCACGGCTGCGGCCGAGTTGGCGACCCTGGCGTTCAGCCACTGGTGGACCCGGCGGGCCGTCGGTGAGGCGGGGCTGGACGCGCTGGTGGAACGGTACGGGGCGCAGGCGCTGCTCGACGAGCTCGCGGGCGGGCGGCCGGAGGACCGGGCCACGGCCGTGCGCCTGCGGGACCGGGCCGGCGGGGACGTCATCGACGCGCTCGCCGACCCCGACCCCGCGGTGGCCCACCTCGCACAGTCGCTGCTGACCTGCCCGGACCGGATCCGCGCCTACCTCGCCGGGGCCCCGACGCCCGACGCCGCGCTGTGGGCGGCGTACGCGCTGCACCGGCTGACCGGTGACGCGGCGCGGACCCGTGCCCTGTACGAGGCGCTGGGGCGCCCGCGGGTGGAGGTCGAGGGCCTGGACGAGGAGGTGCGCCGGGCGATCGTCCACGAGTACGGGCACGAGTGCGAGAAGCAGAGCGACCCGCGCTGGCGGCTCGAGGCCCTGTGCACGGAGCCGCCGCAGCCGCAGGACGAGGAGCGGCAACTGGCGGACGAGGAGCGGCGACTGGCTCTGGCGACGGCCGCGCTGACCGCGGCGGGGCTGATGCCGCGTCCGCCGCTCTCGTGCGGGGAGGCCCACCGCCAGGGCGGCGGGACCTACCACGTGATCGGGTATGGGGAGGGCGGCCGGAGCGAGGTGTTCATCAGCACCCTGGGGCCGTTCGCGGGCAACCACGAGGACGACCCGGCCGCACGCGCCGCGCTGGAGGGGGCCGGTTTCCGCTGGATCGACGGGGCGACCGGCGCCGTCCGCGTCACGGGGCTCGGCGTCTACTACTTCGGGGCGCGTGAACCGCTCGACGTCAGCACCCTGTTGTTCTACTGGCAGGACTGAGGCCCGGCGTCCCCGGGTGCCCGCGCGCCGGAGTGGTCAGGCGGGCTGCCACAGCTCGATGCGGTTGCCCTCGGGGTCGGTGACCCAGCCGAAGCGGCCGACGCCGTCCATGTCCTGGGTCTGCGCCGCCACGTCGGCGCCCTTGGCGCGCAGTTGGGCGAGCATCGCGTCCAGGTCGCGTACCCGGAAGTTGAGCATGGTCTGCTGGGTGCGGGTGCCGAAGTAGTCCGTCCCGGAATCGAACGTCGCGAAGACCGTCGGTCCGGCGCCCGGGTGCCACAGGCCGTGCTCGTCCGAGTCCAGGCCCAGGCAGTCGCGGTACCAGGCGGTGAGGGCCGCCGGGTCGGTGGCCCTCAGGAAGTATCCGCCGATTCCAAGCACACGTTCCATGCGGCCATCCTGCCAGGACGGCGGCGCCGGCGGGCCCGCACCACACCCTGCTGCCGCTCAGAGCCGTCCGAGTTCCTCCCGCAGGTCGTCCAGCCCCAGGGAGCCGAGCGACAGGGCCGCCATGTGCCACCGCTTGAGTGCGAAGCCCGCGCCCCGCGCGCCCCGCGCGGCCCGGGCGGCCTCGCGGCCCTGCAACCAGGCGCGTTCGCCCAGCTTGTACGTGATCGCCTGCGCCGGACGCCCCAGGTAGCGGACGATCTCGCTGTCGAGGTACGCGGGCGGGCGGCCGGAGTGGCGGCCGAGGAACTCCCTGGCCAGGGCCGGGGTCCAGCGGCTGCCCGCGGCGAACGGCGCATGCGCCGGGATCTCGAGCCGCAGGTGCATGCCGAGGTCGACGAGCACCCGCAGCGCCCGCATCATCTGGGCGTCGAGGTGGCCGAGCCGGTCCTGCGGCTCGGTGTAGAAGCCGAGTTCGTCCATGAGGCGTTCCGCGTACAGTGCCCAGCCCTCCGTGGTGGCACTGATCTTGCCGACGTGGGTCTGGTAGCGGGACAGTGATCCGGCGACGGCCGTCCAGTGCGCCAGCTGCAGGTGGTGGCCCGGAACGCCCTCGTGGTACCAGGTGGACACGAGGTGGTGGGTCGGGAAGCGGGTCCGGCCGAGCGTCGGCAGCCAGGTGCGGCCGGGCCGGGAGGAGTCCAGCGAGGGCTGGGTGTAGTAGGGGGCGGCCGCGCCGCCCGGTGGTGCGATCCGGGACTCCACGCGCCGCACCGGCCCGGCCAGGTCGAAGTAGGTCCCGTCCAGCGCGTCGACGGCCTCGTCCATGAACCGCTGCAGCCACAGGCGGGTCTCCTCCGCGCCCTCGACGGCCCGCCCGTGGTGGTCGAGCCAGGCCAGTACCTCCCAGGGGTCGTCGGTTCCGGGCCGGATCCGGCCGGCCTCGGCGCGCATCTCGGCGAGCAGCCGGTGGAACTCCGACCAGCCGTACTCGTACGCCTCGGCCGGTTCGACGTCGGCGCCGGTGTAGAGGCGGGCGAAGCCGGCGTAGCGTTCGCGGCCGACGGCGTCGGGGTGGCCGTCGGCCCGTCCCGCGTACTCCTGGGCGAACCAGTCGCGGAGTTCGGCGACCGCGCGGGTGGCGGTCCGCGCCGCCGTCTCGGCTTCGGTGCGCCGGCTTCCCTCGGGGGCGTCCGCGGCCAGCCGGCCGAAGCCGCCCGTCCCCAGCCACTCGTCCAGCTGCCTGATGTTCTCGGCGACTTGCCGGGGCGCCGCCGGCAGGCCCTTGCGGGCACCGAGGGCGAGGGATGCCCGGTAGCCGGCCAGGGCCTCGGGCACCGCGTGGAGGCGCCGCGTGACGGCCCGCCAGTCCTCGTCCGTCGCCACCGGCATCAGCGAGAACACCGTGCGTACCTGGTGCAGCGGGGAGGAGAGGTTGTCGACCGCGCGCAGGTGCTCGCCGGCGTCGAACTGTGCCAGCTGCGCCCCCAGCCTCTCCCTCAGCAGGGTCGCGCACCGCCGCTCCACCGCGCTGTCGGCGCCCGGTACCCGCTCGGCGGCCGTGAGCCGGGCCAGGGTGGAGCGGGCGAGGTCGGCCACGGCCTGCCGGCCGTCCGGCGAGAAGTCGGGGAGCGCGCCCGCGGCGCCGGCCGCCCCGAGGGTGGTGCCGAGGATCGGGTCGAGCCCGATCAGGGCGTCGACGTAGGCGTCGGAGATGCGGCGGGGCAGGGCGTCCGGTTGGTTCAGCACGCCGGGTGCCTGCCCGGCGCGGGTCGTGTCCAGTCCCGCCGCGGCGCAGGTTGACCGGTGTCCGACCGGGCCGGGCGGGCGGCACGGGTGGGGTCAGCGGGCGTCGGGGAGGGTGCCCGCGTGCAGGGCCGCGGCCGCGAGGACGGCGGCTCCGGTGGCCATGGCGTCCTCCTCGAAGACCACCCGGTTGGAGTGGATGTCGGGTGCCTGCGCGGGCGGGATGCCGGGCGGGCACGCCCCGAGGAAGGCCATCGCGCCCGGCACCTGTTGCAGGACGTAGGAGAAGTCCTCGGCGCCCATGATCGGTTCCGGCAGACGGTGGACCCGGCCGGGGCCGAGGAGCGCGGCCGCGGCCTCGTGGAGGGCTGCCGTGCGGGCGGGGTCGTTGACGACGGGCGGGTAGCCCTCGGTCAGTGTGACGTCGGCGTGTGCTCCGTGGGCGGTGGCGACGTGTTGGGCGACGCGGGTGATGCCGTCGCGCACCAGCCGCCGGGTGGCGGGGGTGAGGGTGCGGAAGGTGCCGTGGATCTCGGCGGTTTCGGGGATGACGTTGGCCGCGGTGCCGGCGTGGATCGAGGCGACGGTGACCACGGCCGGATCGAAGACGTCGACGGTCCGCGTGACCATGGTCTGCAGGGCCTGGACGATCTCGCAGGCGACGGGGACGGGGTCGAGGGCGCGGTGCGGGGCGGAGGCGTGTCCGCCGCGGCCGCGTACGGTCACGTGCAGCCCGTCGGACGCGGCGAAGACGGGTCCGGGCCGCAGGTGGAGGGTGCCGGCGGCGAAGCGGGTGGTGACGTGCAGGGCGAAGGCCGCGGCGACACGGCCGCCGTCGGCGGTCTCCAGTACCCCTTCGTCGATCATGTGCCGGGCGCCTCCGCCGGATTCCTCGGCGGGCTGGAACATGAAGACGACACTGCCGGCCAGCCGTGAGCGGCGGGCCGCGAGGAGCCGGGCGGCTCCGACGAGCATGGCGGTGTGCGTGTCGTGGCCGCAGGCGTGCATGGCGCCCGGCACGGTGGAGGTGAAATCGAGCCCGGTGTCCTCGTCCATGGGCAGCGCGTCCATGTCGGCGCGCAGCAGGACCGTGGGGCCGGGCCGGGCGCCTTCGAGGCGTGCGGTGACGGAACTCAGGCGCTCGCCGGTGGCCAGGTCCAGCCCCAGCCCGTCCAGTGCCTCCAGGACCGTCTGCTGTGTGCGGGGCAGGTGCGCGCCCGTTTCCGGGTGGCGGTGGATGGTGCGGCGCAGTGCCACGATGCCGGGCAGGGCGGCGCGCGCGTCGGCGAGCAGCCCTTCGAAGGCCGCGGCGGGCGTCATCGCAGCGCCGCCCGCACCGGGGGGCGGGTCCGGCGGGTGTCCGCCTCGGCGGGGCCACCGCCGGCCGGCGCAGCGACGTGCACGGCGTCTCCTCCACGAGAACGGACGTACGGGACGCCTGCCATGGTGCCCCGCACCGTGCCCGCCACGCCGGCGCGCCGCACATCGGCGCGCCGCCGTCGCGGACGGGCGGTCCGCCGAGGCCGCGGCGTCAGTGGTGCGGGGCGTCTTCGAGGGAGCGCAGGCGGCGGGCTTCGAGGGCGGTGGCGAGGGCGTAGGCGCCGCCGCCCGCGACCGTGAGGACCCAGTGGAGGCCGGGGGCGTCGAAGGAGAGTGCCGCGGCGGAGGTCAGGGCGAGCCAGATGCCGAGGCCGTAGTGCAGGACGTTGCGGCGTACGGCGCCTTCGGCGAGGTAGAGCAGGCCCACGATGAGGCCGGATCCGGCGGGCCACAGGACGGACTGGAGTTCGGGCGCGTCGAGGACGGAGGTCAGGCCGGTGATGGCGAGGGCCAGAGCGGTGAAGGCGGCGATCCAGGCGGTCCCGAGGAGTCTGCCGGAGAGGATCTCCGGCGCGGGGGCTCCGCGTTGGGACCGCATTGCGGCCGTGGTGGCCAGGACGATGCCGGTCGCGAGCCCCGCGCCGAGGAGCGCCGTGGGCAGCCAGCCGGGCAGGCCGAGGACGGGCGTGTCGCCGTGGGAGGCCGCGGCCGCGCCGTGGCCCAGCAGGTAGGCGAGTGCGAAGCCGGCGTACGCCGCACGGTTGTCGACCTCGCGCGGTCGACGGGTCGCGGGGGCGCCGGTGCCGACCGGCGGCACGGTGGTGGTGGTACTGGTCACGGTGGAGGTCTCCGGGAGGGATGGGGGCGGGTGTGCCCCGGGCGGGGGCCGGGAGCCGGGGGGCCTCCGGCATCGCGCCGGGGGCCACCCCTGGGTCAGGCGGCGGACCGCTCGGCGCGGGCCTTGAGACAGTGGAGCCAGCTCTGGAGGGAGGTCTGCAGGGCGGTGGTGAGTTCGCCGGCCGCGGCGTCGACCGGCTCTCCGCTCCAGGACTCCTCGGTGTGGACGACGACGCCGGCGTCGGTCCGTTCGAAGGTCCAGGCGTGGATGCCGACGATGCCCTGCACGGTCCCGTCCCAGACGATCCGCTTGCCGGGGACGAGTTCGCGGACGGTGGAGGTGATGGTCATCCCGTGGGTCAGCCAGGTGAAGCCGGTGCCCACCGCCATCGGGCCGTCGGCCCGGGCCCGGTCGACGCCGGTGTTCCAGGCCGGCCAGTCGTCGACGTCGGTGTGCAGGGACCAGACGGTGGCGAGGGGGGCGTCGATCCGCGTGGTGAGGCGGACGACGACGGGGGCGGTGGTGTCGATGGTGTGCATGAGGTGTCCTGCCGGTTCTCGGTGACGGGTCGGGTCCGGATTTCGGTTTGGATCAGGGGGCGGGTAGGTGGTGGGGTGTCTGACCGTTCGGGGGCGTGGTCGCGGCGTCGGGCGTGCGGCACGGCAGGAGCGCTCGGCGGGAGGGCCGGGCCGGGCGGGTCAGCGGCAGGGCGAGCAGCGCGGCGGCCGCGAGGATCGCGGCGGAGACCGCGAAGGCGGTCCGGTAGCCGGCCGTGAGGGCTTCGAGGTGGGGCTGGTGGCCGGCCGCCCGGGCGGTGACGGAGCCGGCCAGGGTGGCGAGGGCGGCGAGGCCGATCGCGCCGCCGACCTGGCGGGTGGTGTTCACCAGTCCCCCGGCCAGGCCGGTGTCCTGCCGCGGGACGCCGTCCACGGCGAGGGCGGTGAGCTGGACGAAGGCGACGCTGAGGCCGAGCCCGACCAGGACGCTCGGGCCGAGGATGTCGACGAGGTAGGTCCCCTCGGCGGTGATCCGTGACAGCCACAGCATTCCGGCGGCCTCGGTGAGCAGGGCCGCGATCACGGTCGCGGTCGCGCCGATGCGCCGGGAGATCCGGGGTGCGGCGACGGCGCCGAGCATGTTGGCCACGGCGAGGGGCAGTTGGCCGGCGCCGGTGGTCAGCGGGCTCATTCCGAGGACCTGTTGCTGGTAGAGCGGCAGGAAGAAGAACAGGGCGATCCACACGGAACCCAGCAGCGCCATCAGGAGGTTGCCCGCGGCGACCTGGCCGGTGGCGAAGAGCCTCGGCGGTATCAGGGCGTCGGTCCGGCGGCGTTCGACGACGGCGAAGGCGGCGAAGAGCGCGGCGGCGCCGAGGAGGGCACCGAGCACCGCCGCGTTCGTCCAGCCGAGCGCCCGTGCGCTGGTCAGTGCCCAGACCAGGCAGGTGAGGGCGAGGGTGACGGTGGCGGTCCCCAACAGGTCGAACCGCCCGGTCCCACGGCCGGCGCCCCGGGGTACGAGCGCCGCCACGGCGGCCAGGACCAGCGCTGCCCCTACCGCGGTGATGTGGAAGACCCAGGGCCAGCCCCACGCCTGGGTGAGTACGCCGCCCAGCAGGACACCGACCGCGCCGCCCGCGCCGGACACCGCTCCCCACACCCCCAGTGCTCTGCCCCGGGCGGGACCGGGCGGGAACAGGTCCATCGCCAGGGCGAGCGCGGCCGGGGCGATGACCGCGGCGCCGAGACCCTGCACGGCTCGGGCGGCGATCATCAGGCCCGGGGAGGCGGCGAGTCCCGCCGCCAGCGAGGCGCCCGCGAACACCGCGAGGCCGGCGAGCAGTACCCGGCGGCGGCCGAGGAGGTCGGCCGCCCGGCCTCCGGCGAGGAGCAGTGCCCCGAAGGCCAGGCCGTAGGCGTTGACCACCCAGGTGGTGCCGCCGTCCGAGAGTCCCACGCCGGTGCGGATCTGCGGCAGGGCCACGTTCACGATCGAGGTGGCCAGCATGACGGTGAACTGCGCGGCGGCCAGCGCCGCGAGTGCGGGCCCCGGGCGGGGTGGGGCGCCCGGGGTGTCCTTCGTACGTCCGAGGTTCATGGCCACAGACTCACGCCGGGCGGTGTCCACTTTCCATGCCCGGCGCGGGCGTTGACTGTCCAGCCCTGTCCGCACCTGTCCGCGCCGGTGCGCACGTGTCCGCACCCGTGCGCGGCGTCAGGGCGGGCTCAGGTCCCGCGCAGGTCCGTGGCGTACGCCGTCTCTCTGACCTCAAGGTCGGGGTGGCGGCGCAGTTCGGCGACGGTGGCGCGGCAGGCGTCCGTCCAGTTCTGGCGGGATCCGAGGGCGGTGGCCAGGCCGACGGCGAGGAGGCCCTGCACGAGACCGCCGTCGGCGCCCAGGGAGCGGACGGCGGCGAGGGCGGCCGTGGGGTCGGCGAGCGGGTCGCCGTAGCGGTGGGTGTCTTCGAGGGCTTCCGCCACCCGGCCCGCGAGGACGGGGCGGTCCCCGATGGCGTCGATCAGCTCGCTGAGCGCGAGCAGCAGTTCGGGCTCGGCCGCCTCCAGGTCGACCGCCCGGACGAGGAGGGTGGTACGGATGGCGGTGACGGCCGGTTCTGTCGCCGTCTGCCGGGCGAGGGCCGCGTAGATCCGGCGGTCGCGCATCCACGACTCGGCGAGGGACTGCAGGCGGCGGCGTGCCGGCAGGTCGCCGCAGGGTCCGCCGCCCTCCGCCTCTCCGGCCGCGACGCGTTCCAGCAGCCGGTCCACGACGCCGTGGAGGAGACTGCCGGGCTGCACACCGCCGACGGGGTGAGGCAGGCCGGACTGGGCCAGCTCCAACAGCCCGCTGCGCGACCGCCATTCCCTCAGGGGCGAGGTGAGGTCGGTGTAGAGGTCCGCCAGCACCGTCCCGGCCGCTGGTGCGTACCGCGCCCAGTTGCCGAGCGCGCCCAGGGCTTCGTCCGCCGTGTGTTCCTCGGCGACCAGGGGCAGCCGGGCGACGAGCGCCCCGTACCGCGACCGGTGGGCCGGGGCCAGGTCCGCCGGGTTCCGGTCCAGCAGTGCGCGCCGGGCGACGTCCGGCCCGTGGGCGACCGCCGATTCCAGCAGGGCCCACATCTGCTCGTCCGGCAGCAGTGCCGGGGCCAGGCCGACGACGGTGGCGTGCACGTCCGGATGGACGCCCGGGGTACGGCCCACGGTGGACAGGAGCGCGGTGGCGGCGCCCGGGGGAAGGTGGCGTACGGCGAGCCGGGCGGCCGCCTTCCGGACGGTGACCTTCACCCCGCTCTCGCGGGTCAGGACATCGCGCAGGAGGGCAGCGAGCCGGGTGGGACGGGCGTGGGCGGCGGCGCGGCCGGCCGCGGACCAGGCGGCCGCCGCCTCTTCGTCGCCGGCGTGGTCGAGCAGGGCTTCGAGTGCCGCGGTGGGGTCGTGCGCGTGGGCGGACGCGTCCAGGGCCGCTGCCGTCAGGGCCGCCGTCGGCGCGGACCCGACGTCGTCGGCCGCGGCGGCGTACCGCTGGAGCAGGGCCCGTCCGTGCTCCGGTACCGGCGCCACCGCACGCAGCGTCGCGGCGCGTTCGTCGAGGCCGCGGCCGGGGTCGGCGACGACGGCCGCGGCCAGCCGGACCGCGGCCCCCTGCTGCCGGGGCAGCCACCGGTCGGCGTACCGGAAGGGGGGCAGCGGCCGGGCGGCGCCGGCCGCCGGGAAGCGGCCTCCCGGGGGCGGGGCCTCGGGCAGCGCGCGGTCCAGCAGGTCGGTGCGCTCCGCCGCGAGCACGGCGAGGACCTGGGGCAGGAAGACCGCGGAGGGCTCCCGCGCCAGCAGTCCGGTGATGCGGTCGCCGCGGGTCGAGGGGTCGGCGAGCCAGGCCGCGGCGACCTCACCGAAGAGGGTGTCCGGGCAGGTGCGCAGGGCCTGTTCGAGTCGGTCCTGGAGTTCCGGGATCCGGTACGCCCGGTGTCCGCAGGCCGTGACCAGGACGAGCAGGGGCGCGGCGTCCCCGCGGGCGGCGGCCCGGTCCAGCCACGGGCGGAGGGCGTCGAGGGCGGCGCGTATGGCGCCGTCACGCCTGATGCTGCCCGGAGGGCCGAGTTCCACGGTGCCGGTGTGCGCGGTCAGCGCCTCCAGCAGGCCTGCGGCGGTCCGCGGCGCGGCGGAACCGGGGGGCGCGGGCGAGTCCGTGGCGGCGCCGAGCAGGGCGAGGGCGAGGGTCCGGACCGTGTTCCGGGTCCTGGGCGAGCAGTCCCTGGACCGCAGGGCGTCCAGGCACAGCCGTTCCAGGGACGCGGAGCCGCTGCGGTCTCCGGCGGGAGCGGTGGCTCCGAGGGCCTTCGCGAGCAGCGGTACGGGCAGCCCGGCGAGGGCGGCCAGGGCCTCCCCTCGTACGGGGTCGCGCTCGTTGGCGAGCCGGCCGGCGGCCAGCGCGAGGACCTCGGCCACCTCCTCGGGATCGCGGGTGTGGCCGGCGTTGAGGGTCAGGTGTTCCCAGATCGTCCCGCGGTCGTCGGCGTCGCCGGTGCCGAGGGCGGCCAGGAGTTCCGGGCGGACCTCGGCGGGCGGCAGCAGGGCGAGCGGGAACCAGATCTCCCAGTCCGTGCGGCGTTCGGTGCCGAGTTCCTCGATCGCGGCGCGGGCCCGTGCGTGCCGCTCGGCGACCGGCAGCAGGGCGAGGACGCCTGCGAGAGCGCCGAATTTCCGGCGGGACGCGTCCTCGGCGAGGACGGCGTCCAGGAAGCCGGGCCGGTGCGCCGGTGGCATCGCCCGCAGCAGGACGGTGAAGGCGCCCCGGTGGAACCACCGGGCCCCGAGCCTGGGCAGCGACGGCGGGTCCGCGGCCACCAGCTGCCGCATGACCGCCGGGCCGGGGGTCCGCTCCCAGCGCCCGGCGGTGCGGCCGGGGTCGGCGAACCAGCGGGCGACGCGCTCGGCGTCCACCGCGACGAGGTGGCCCAGCCGGTCGTGCACCGGATCGGGCAGGTCGTCCGGGCCGTACCGTTCCAGCAGGTCCAGCGCCCGGCCCGGCGCGGCGGGCAGGGCGGCGGCGATCGCGGTGGCGTGCTGCTTCCACCAGCGTGCGCGCAACGGCTCGGGAAGGTCCCCGAGTTCGCGCTCGGCGTGGTCGAGGGCGGCGATGGGGTGGCGGGCGGCCAGGGTGCTCCAGTCCTCGAAGGCGAGCGCCCCGGCGAGTTCGGGCAGGAGCTTCGCCGTGAACTCCGGCGAGCAGCCGGCCAGGAGGCGCGCCGCGTCCTGGCCGCCGTACTCGGTGCGCGCCCGCAGGACCAGGCGCTCGGCGAGCCGGGGCCGCCGTCCGTCGCGCAGCAGCCGTGCGAGGTCGGCGCGGACCACGGCGGGGGCGTCGTCGTAGGCGGCTTCGACGGCTGCGTCGGGGACGGGCAGTCGGCGTGCGCCGCGGAGCGCGTACCGGCGTACGACGGGGTCGCTGTCGGCGAGCCGGGCGGCGAGGTGCTCGATGTCCCCGCCGGTGAGGGCGGCCAGCGCGGCGAGGCGGCGCTCGTACGGGCCGCGCGCGTCCAGGGCGGTGAGCAGGGGGCGCAGGGCGCCCTCCCGGGCTGCGAGCCGGTGGGCGGTGACGGCGGTGTGCCGGAGCCGGGCGGCGTGCGGGAGGGGTTCGAGAGCGACGAGCAGGTCGTCGGCTGTAGAGATCATCGCTGGGCATTGTGCCTGATGGCGTGGGCTCGGCCCATCGAATATCCCGGTGCCCGCCGCCCCGGGTCGGGGGCGGCGGGCGTGGGGTGGCAGGGGTTAGGGGACCCGCAGCGCGGCCAGCCGTTGTTCGAACGGCACCGTCACGAATCCGTCGGCCGGGTCCACCGAAGTGATCGCCCCGGTCAGTGAACGGGGTGCGATCGCGGCGGCGGTGTCGACGTCGGGTGCCGCGCCCTGGCCGGGCACCGCGGCGGGCGTCGTGAAGCGTGCCAGCTCGGCGCCCGCGCGGGCGATCCGCTGCGCGAGTCCCTCCTCGCCCCAGTCCTCCGAGGCCGCGTACACGGCGGTGGGCAGGACGAGCGCGCGCAGGTAGGCGAAGAGCGGGCGCAGGGCGTGTTCGGTGACGAGGGAGTGGCGTGCCGTGCCGCCGGTCGCGCCGAGGAGCACCGGTTTGCCGGTGAGGGAGTCCTTGTCGATGAGGTCGAAGAAGGACTTGAACAGGCCGCTGTACGAGCCGGCGAACACCGGTGTCACGGCGATCAGGCCGTCCGCGGCGGCGACCGCGTCGAGCGCGGCGGCCAGCCGGGCGGGCGGGAACCCGGTGACGAAGTGCTGGGCGATCTCCGTCGCCAGTTCCCGCAGTTCGACGACCTCGGTCTCCGCGTCGACGTGCTCCAGGGTCGCGGCGGTGAGCCGGTCGGCGAGCAGCCGGGTGGAGGAGGGCGAGCTCAGCCCTGCCGATACGACGACGATCCTCATGCCTGCGTCTCCTCCTTCGGGCTCTCCTGGGCCTCGGGCGCGGCTGCGGCGGCGACCCGGGCGGAGTGGGTCGGTGCGTCGGGCACGCCGGCCGCGCGCAGGTTCGCGAACTCCTTGCGCAGCACCGGCACGACCTCTTCGCCGAGCAGGTCGAGCTGCTCCAGGACGGTCTTCAGGGGCAGGCCCGCGTGGTCCATCAGGAACAGCTGGCGCTGGTAGTCGCCCACGTAGTCCCGGAAGGACAGGGTCCGCTCGATGACCTGCTGGGGCGAGCCGACGGTGAGCGGCGTCTGGGAGGTGAACTCCTCCAGGGACGGGCCGTGGCCGTAGACCGGGGCGTTGTCGAAGTACGGGCGGAACTCGCGCACCGCGTCCTGCGAGTTCTTGCGCATGAACACCTGGCCGCCGAGACCGACGATGGCCTGCTCGGGGGTGCCGTGCCCGTAGTGGGCGTAGCGCTGCCGGTAGAGGTTCACCATCTGCTCGGTGTGGGAGGCGGGCCAGAAGATGTTGTTGTGGAAGAAGCCGTCGCCGTAGTACGCGGCCTGCTCGGCGATCTCCGGCGACCGGATGGAGCCGTGCCAGACGAAGGGGGCGACGCCGTCGAGGGGGCGGGGGGTGGAGGTGAAGGACTGCAGCGGCGTGCGGAACTTGCCCTTCCAGGTGACGACGTCCTCGTCCCAGAGGCGGCGCAGGAGGGCGTAGTTCTCGACGGCGAGGTCGATGCCGTCGCGGATGTCCTTGCCGAACCAGGGGTAGACCGGTCCGGTGTTGCCGCGGCCCATCATCACGTCGACGCGGCCGTCCGCGACGTGCTGGAGCATCGCGAAGTCCTCGGCGATCTTCACCGGGTCGTTCGTGGTGATCAGCGTGGTGGAGGTCGACAGGATGAGGTTCTCGGTCCGCGCCGCGATGTAGCCGAGCATGGTCGTCGGCGAGGAGGGGACGAACGGCGGGTTGTGGTGCTCGCCGGTGGCGAAGACGTCGAGGCCGACCTCCTCGGCCTTCTGCGCGATGGCGAGCATCGCCTTGATGCGTTCGTGCTCGCTGGGCACGCGTCCGGTCGTCGGATCGGCCGTGACGTCACCGACGGTGAAGATTCCGAACTGCATGGCTACCCTTCCCAAGGTTGTTTACGATTCAACTATACCCGGGAACGGGGGGTGCGGCCGCGGTATTCCCGCGGCGGCCATCGGGCCTGAGGCGGTCAGGCGGGAGCGTTCCAGGCGGTGGTGAGCCCGTCCAGCCACGCGGGCGGCAGCTCCACGGCGTCCCACTCCTCGCGCAGCTCCCGCGGTGCGGCGGCGAGCCGCTCCAGCACGGCGATGCTCGTGGCGGAGTGCAGGAGCGAGTAGCGGCCGTGCATCGTGATGGCGCTGTCCGGGCCGTAGCCGGCGAACATGCGCTCCAGCCGGGCCCGGTGGTCCGCGGCGAACTCCGTCAGCCGCCCGGCGTATCCGGCCCGCTGCCGGGGGCTCATCGTGCCGAGGACGGCGGCGAGGACCTCGTCCGTCACCTCCGGATCCAGCTCCGACACCGCGGTGAACGACAGGTACAGGGGCGTGACCGCCACCCGTGCCCGCTCCACCTCCATGCGCCGGGCCCGGGGCCGCTCCCCCGCCGCGCCCTGCTCCCCCTCCACACCGACGGCCCGTACCAGGGTCCGCTCCGCGACGGCGCCGAGCTCCTCCAGGACGTCGCGGGCGCCGTCGAGCCGGCCCGACTCGTACGCCTCTCCCTTGTCCCCCGGGATGCTCCGGGGGCGGCCGGCGTCTGCGCTCAGCTCCTCGTGCGCGAGTGCCAGGGCGCCCGCTTCCAGGAGCCCGATCAGTTGCCGCGCGTCATCGGACGGGACCCCAGCCCGCGCAAGGAGCTGCAGCAGTGTCGCCCTCGCGTTCTCGACGCTGACCTCGTCCGGCCACTGCCGCCCCCCGTCGGCCACGCTCATCAGATCCTCCTCATCACAGCGATCAAGGGCACCGTAGGCCTTGATCCTTCCAGACCGCCGCCGGCACTGCCGAGCGGTGTGCGCGCGGCCCGGCCGGGCGCGGGCCGGCTCCGGCCGTCAGGGCCGCAGGCCGGCTCGCCTGAGTGCGATCTCGGACAGGGCGGAGATGGCCTGCGGGTCGCCGCGCCGCCAGGCGTCCGCGAGGCCGCCGGGCGGGGCGGGGATCGCGGAGAGGTCGCCCGGGGGCCCGGTGAGGGCGCGCAGAGCGAGCAGATCGGCGCCGCCGGGGGCGGTGAGCAGACCCCGGATGCGGGCGCTGCGGCGGATCCAGCGCAGGCGGAGGGGCAGCCACAGCAGGAGCACGCAGGCCACGGGGACGACGATCAGCGCGAGCGTGACCAGGAACGCCACCTGGCCGACGATGTCCTGGAGCGACTGCCCGGCGTCGGCGAGCCCGGTGCCGGCGTCGGCCGCGGACCGGAAGGGCGTCTTCAGGAGGTCGCCGACGAGCGGAACCCGTGAGGCCGTCTCTCCCGCGTCGTCGAGGGCGGCGGCCAGGCTGTCGCCGGAACTCTCCACCTTCCGTCCGGGCTCGGCCAGCAGCATGATCGCGTCGTGGACGGCCAGGGCGAACGTCACCGCGGCGGCGATCAGGAGCACCGCGATCAGGTCCGCGAGGATCTGGCGGTTGCGCCGCGCGGGGGTCTGGGCGTAGAGAAGCAACGACTGCTCCTGTTCCGGTCATGGCATCGGGAGACCCGGCCCAGCCGGCGACGAGGCCCGGCCGGTCCCCCGACCGTACGCCGGACCCGGCCCCCACCCGGGCGTCCACGGGCCCACGTCCACGAGACGATGCCGAGTTGGCGCAGCGGCCCGCCCCCGGCCGTCGGGTCTGCGCAAGCCCTTCCCGCCGGCAGTCGGCGCCGCGACACGCGGCGCTCGTGTTCGGCGGTTCCGCCCGCCGCGTCGGGCGGTCCGGCGCCCGTGCCCTCCCCCGGAGGGGAGGGCACGGGGAGGTGGGCGGTCGTCAGGTCAGCCAGGGCTTCCAGACGTTCTCGTTGCGTTCCACCCACTTCTTCGCCGCCTGCTGCGGGGACAGTTTCTCCTCGGCGATCATCAGCGAGACCTCGTTCTGCTGCGCCTTCGTCCAGTGGAACTTCTTCAGGAACTCGGCCGCCTCTCCGCCCGACCGGGCGAAGCGCGCGTTGAGGTACTTCTGCAGCGGTGTGTGCGGGTAGGCGCAGGCCACCTTCTCCGGGTCGTCAGCGCAGCCCTCGGTGTACTCCGGCAGCTTCACCTCGGTCATCGGGACGCGCTCGAACAGCCACTGCGGCTCGTACCAGTACGTCAGGAACGGCTTGCGCTCCTTGGCGAACTGCTTGATCTGGGTGATCTGGGCGGCCTCGGAGCCGGCGAAGACCACTTCGTAGTCCAGGCCCAGGTTCTTCACCAGCGCCTTGTCGTTCGTGACGTAGGACGGCGAGCCGTCCATCAGCTGGCCCTTGCCACGGCTCTCCGGTGTGCGCAGCTGGTCGGCGTACTTGTCGAGGTTCTTCCAGTCGGTGACGTCGGGGTGCGCCTCCGCGAAGTACGTGGGGACGAACCAGCCGATGTGGCCCGTCACCCCCAGGTCCCCGCCCCGCGTGATGGTCTTCTTGCCCTCCACGTACCGCTTCTCCTGCTCGGGGTGGCCCCAGTCCTCCAGGATGGCGTCGACGCGCCCCTGGCTGAGGGCGTCCCAGGCGGGCACCTCGTCGACCTGGACGGTGTCCACGCGGTAGCCCAGCTCGTGTTCGAGGAGGTAGGAGGCGACGGCGGTGTTCGCCTGGGCGCCGACCCACGACTGGACGGAGAGGGTGACGGTCTTCGCGCCCTCGGCGGCGGCGTACGGCGAGGCCTGGCGGGTCATGTCGGCGGCCCCGCAGCCGGTGAGGACGGCGAGTCCGGTGGCGGCGGCGAGGACGGCCGCGCCGCGCGGGCGGCGCAGGGTGCGCCGGTGGTCGGTGTCGCGCATGTCAGGCCTCCTTCGCGGGCTGGGTGACACGGTCGAGGAGCAGTCCGAGGCAGACGATCGCGGCGCCGGCCACCAGGCCGGTGGCGAGGTCGCCCTGTGCGAGTCCGAGGACGACGTCGTAGCCGAGCGCACCGCCGCCGACGAGGCCGCCGATGATGACGACGGCGAGGACCAGGACGACGGCCTGGTTGACGGCGAGCAGCAGCGCGGGCCGGGCGAGCGGCAGCTGGACCTGGCGCAGCAGCTGTGCGCGGGTCGCGCCGAGCGAGCGGGCCGATTCCACGACGGTCGGGTCGACCTCGCGCAGGCCCTGGACGGTGATCCGGACGACGGCGGGCAGCGCGTACACGATCGCGGCCGCGGCGGCCGGGGCGCGGCCGACGCCGAACAGCGCGACGACGGGGATGAGGTAGACGAACTGCGGCAGGGTCTGGCAGATGTCGAGGACGGGCCGCAGCATCCGCTCGGCCCGGGCGCTGCGGGCGGCTCCCACGGCGATGGCGAAGCCGAGTACGAGCGTGACGGCCACCGCGGCCAGGACCTGGGACAGGGTGTCCAGGGAGGTTTCCCACACTCCGAGCACCCCGACGGCGCCGAGGGCGAGGACCGCGGTGAGGGCGGTGCGCCAGGTGCCGGCGAGCAGGGCGAGCGCGCAGGCCGTGAGCAGGAGCAGCCACCACGGGGCTGCCTGGAGCCCGCTGCGCAGCGGGTCGAGGATCCAGCCGGTGAAGCGGGCGGCCCAGTCGGCGGTGCCGCCGACGACGGGTACGCCGGAGTAGAGGTGGTCGGTCATCCAGGCGACGGCGGAGTTCACCGGATCGGCCAGGGAGACGGTCCAGGACTCGGGCCATACGGAGGTGCCGGCCATCCGGCCGACGACGGCGACGGCGACCGCCGCGAGGAGCGTGAGCAGGCGGCCGTACCAGCCGGAGAACACCCGCCGCAGCAGGTGCTGTTCGCCCAGGGGTACGGGGTCGGCGCCGAGCCGGCGGCCCGCGGCGTCGGCGGTGCGGTCGAGCACCACGGCGAGGAGCACGATCGGGATGCCGGCGGCGAGGGCGGCGCCGACGTCCACGGAGGCGAGGGCCTGGTAGACGCGGTCGCCGAGGCCGCCCGCGCCGATCACGGAGGCGATGACGGCCATGGACAGGCCCGTCATGATGGCCTGGTTGACGCCCAGCAGGAGTTGGCGGCGCGCGAGCGGAAGGCGCGCGGTGAGCAGCCGCTGACGGCCGGTGGCGCCGAGCGAGGCGGCGGCTTCCATGACCCCGGCATCGGCCTCGCGCAGGCCGAGGGCGGTGAGGCGGGCCATGGGCGGGGCCGCGTAGACCACGGTGGCCAGGACGGCGGCGGGCACGCCGATGCCGAAGACCAGCACCATCGGCAGCAGGTACGCGAAGGCCGGCAGGATCTGCATGGTGTCGAGTACGGGGCGCAGTACGCGGTCGGCGCGCGGGGACAGCCCCGCGGCAAGGCCCAGCAGGGCGCCGAGTACGACGGAAGCGGCGACGGCGACGACCATCAGCGCGAGGGTCTGCATCGTCGGCACCCACATGCCGAGCAGGCCGCAGGCCGCGAAGGCGGCGGCGCAGGTCGCGGCGAGCCGGATGCCGGCGAGGCGCCAGGCGACCAGGGCGGCCAGGGCGGTGACCCCGGTCCAGCCTGCTGCCAGGAGGAGCACGTACACGGCGCGGACGGCCACCACGACGGCGTTGCTGACGTGGCCGAAGAGGTAGAGGAACAGCGGGTGGCTGTCGCGGTGGTCGATGATCCAGTCGCCGGCGCGGCCGAGCGGTCCGGAGAGGTCCACGGCCAGTGCCGCGGGCCAGCTGCCCGCGCCCGGGAAGGCCGTGGCGAGGGGGATCAGCAGGGCGACCGCGATGCCCATCGGGAGGAGGAACGCGCGGCCCGCGGCCAGGCCGCGCAGGCCTCTGCGGGGGCGGTCCTGCGGAGCGGACGCGGTGTGGGAGGTCGCCCGGCCGCCGGGCCGTGCGGCTCCGGAGGGGGCGGCGGCCCGGGAACCCGGTATGCGGGCCGGGGTACGGGCTTTCGAGTGGGTCGGGGTCGCGGTCATGCGCACCACCTCCGTGTGACGGGGACGGGGAGCGCGGGACGGGCGGGGCAGGTCACGCCGCCACCCCCCGTCCGGTGGGGGCCGGGAGCCCGGCCACCACGGCGAGCAGACCGGCGTCGTCGACGACGCCCAGGCAGCGGCCTCCGTCGACGACGCGGGCCGGTCCGCCGCTGACGGCGACGGCCTGGATGGCATCGACGACGGTGGTGGCGGGGGCCAGCGCGGGACCCTGTTCGGCCTCGCCGGCGGTGGCGGCGCGCATCGCGGTGCGGACGGTGAGCACCTGTTCGCGCGGGACGTCGCGGACGAAGTCCCGTACGTAGTCGTCGGCCGGCGAGCCGACGATCTCCTCGGGCGTGCCCAGCTGGACGATGCGGCCGTCGCGCATCAGCGCGATCCGGTCCCCCAGGCGCAGGGCCTCGGCCAGGTCGTGGGTGATGAAGACCATGGTGCGGCCCTCCTCGTGGTGGAGCCGGGCGACCTCCTCCTGCATCTCGCGCCGGATGAGGGGGTCGAGGGCGCTGAACGGCTCGTCGAACAGGAGCACTTCGGGGTCGGCGGCGAGGGCGCGGGCCAGGCCGACGCGCTGCTGCTGGCCGCCCGAGAGCTGGCCGGGCCTGCGGTGCTCCAGTCCGTCCAGGCCGACCTTGGCGACGAGTTCGGCGGCCTTGTCCCGGCGGTCGCCGCGGCCGACGCCCTGGATCTCCAGTCCGTACGCCACGTTGTCGAGGACGGTGCGGTGCGGGAGCAGGCCGAAGTGTTGGAAGACCATGGCGGCCCGGTGGCGGCGCAGGTCGCGCAGCCGGGTGGCGTCCATGGCCAGGACGTCCTCGCCGTCGATCGCCAGGCTTCCGGCGGTCGGCTCGATCAGCCGGGTGAGGCAGCGTACGAGGGTGGACTTGCCGGATCCCGAGAGACCCATCACGACGAAGACCTCGCCCTTGCGGACGTCGAAGGTGACGTCGCGGACGGCCGCGGTGCAGCCGGTGCGCTCGCGCAGTTCGGCGGCGGACAGGTCGGCGTCGGCGGAGCCGGGGACCTTGGCGGCGGCCTTGTCGGGGCCGAAGACCTTCCAGAGGCCGTTCACGGAGAAGACGGACGGCGCGTCGGAGTCGGCGGGCGCCGGGGCGGCGGCGGGGGTGGTGTTCATCGGGTACCACCGTCCCGGGTGAGGAGTTCGGCTGCCTTTTCGCCGACCATGAGCACTCCGATCATCGGGTTGACCGCGGGCATCGTCGGGAAGACGGATGCGTCCGCGATGCGGATGCCTTCGAGTCCGCGGATCTTCAGGTCCGGGCCGACGACGGCCCCGGGGTCGTCGGCGGCGCCCATCCGGCAGGTGCCGGCCGGGTGGTAGACGGTGTGCGCGACGGAGCGGGCGTAGGCGCTCAGCTCCTCGTCACCGGTGATCTCCGGACCGGGGCAGACCTCGCGCCCGAGCCAGCCGGCGAGGGGCTCGGTCGCGGCGATCTTGCGGGCGAGCTTGATGCCGTCCACCAGGGTCCTGGCGTCGTAGTCGTCCTCGTCCGTGAAGTAGCGGAAGTCCAGGGCCGGCTTGACCTCGGGGTCCGCGCTGGTCAGGTAGAGGCGGCCGCGGCTGCGCGGCTTGGGGATGTTGGGGGTCATCGACACTCCGTGCGCGGGGCGTTCGTAGCCGAGGCGCTCGGGGTTGTCGGTGAAGGGGACCTGGTAGAAGTGGAACATCAGGTCGGGTCCCGCGGATTCGGGGTCGCGCCGGACGAAGAGGCCCGCGTCGCTGTCCATCGCGGAGTTCTCCGGTATCGGGCCGTCGGTCTCCCAGACGATCACCGACTCGGGGTGGTCGAGGAGGTTCTCCCCGACGCCGGGCAGGTCGTGAACCGGCGGGATGCCGAGGGCTTCCAGGTCCGCGCGCGGGCCGATGCCCGAGTGCAGCAGGAGCCGCGGGGTGTCCACGGCGCCGGCGCACACGAGCACCTCGCGACGTGCGGTGATGAGGGACTCCGTACCGTCGGCGGCGCGTACGCGGACTCCGCGCGCCCGGGTGCCGTCGAGTTCGAGGCGGTGGGCCCAGGTCTCCAGGAGGATCCGGAGGTTGGGGCGCTCGTCCATGACGGGATGGAGGTAGGCCACCGACGCGGAGGAACGCTTGTTGTCCTCGGGGTGGTAGGCGAGGTCGAAGAAGCCGGCGCCCTCGTGGAAGGGCTTGCGGTTGAAGCCCTCGACGCGCGGGACGCCCAGGGCGTTCTGCGCGGAGTCGACGAAGTCGCGCGCGATGGCGTTGCGGTCCTTCTCGGCCACCGGAACGATGTTGTTGAGGAGCTTGTCGAAGTAGGGGTCCATGGCGGACGCGTGCCAGCCCTCGGCCCCCGCCCGCTCCCACTCGTCCCAGTCGGACGGCAGCGGCTTGAAGGAGATCAGGGTGTTGTGCGAGGAGCAGCCGCCGAGGACGCGGGCGCGGCTGTGGCGGATGTGCGAATTGCCGCGGGGCTGCTCGGTGGTGGGGTAGTCGTAGTCGAGTTCGCCGCCGAGCAGCCCCATCCAGCGGCGCAGGGTGAGCACGTCGGGGCGGTCGACGTCGCTGGGGCCGCCCTCGATGACGGCGACGGTGACGTCCGGGTCCTCGGTCAGGCGGGAGGCGATCACCGAGCCGGCGGTGCCCCCGCCGACGACGACGTAGTCGTAGCGGTACTCGTGCACGGACTCGTGCTCGTGGGCTGACTCGTGCTCGTCAGCGGGCGTGGGGATGTGCGTGGGGGTGGTCATGCTCTGCTCCTCCTTCAGCCCGCGAACCAGCGCACGGGGCGCGGGGCGAGGTTCTGGTACACGTGCTTGGTCTCGCGGTACTCGGCCAGGCCCGACGGGCCCAGTTCGCGCCCGGTCCCGGACTTCCCGAAGCCGCCCCACTCCGCCTGCGGGAGGTAGGGGTGGAAGTCGTTGATCCAGACGGTGCCGTGGCGCAGCCGGCCCGCCACGCGGCGGCCGCGTCCGGCGTCGGAGGTCCACACGGCGCCGGCGAGGCCGTACTCGGTGTCGTTGGCGAGCGCGACGGCCTCGGCCTCGGTACGGAAGGTCTCGACGGTCAGGACGGGCCCGAAGACCTCTTCCCGTACGACGCGCATCCCCCGGTGGCAGCCGTCCAGCACGGTCGGGCGGTAGAAGTAGCCGGGCTCGTCGGGCCGTACGCCGCCGGAGCGGAGTACGGCTCCCTCGGCGAGGGCGGAGGCCACGTACTCCTCGGTGCGTTCGCGCTGGGCGGCGGACACCAGCGGCCCGCACTCCACGCCGGGGTCCGTTCCGCGGCCCAGGCGGATGCGGTCCGCCCGGCGGGCGAGTTCGGCGACGAAGCGCTCGGCGACGCTCTCCTCGACGATGAGCCGGGAGCCCGCGGAGCAGACCTGGCCGCTGTGCATGAAGGCGGCGTTGAGCGCCTGGTCGACGGCGGTGTCGAAGCCCTCCTGGGTGGCGCAGGCGTCGGCGAAGACGACGTTGGGGTTCTTGCCGCCGAGTTCGAGGGCGACCTTCTTGACGGAGTCGGCGGCCGCGCGCATCACCTTCGTACCGCTGGTGAGACCCCCGGTGAAGGAGACGAGGTCGACGTCGGGGTGGGCCGCGAGGCGCGCTCCGACGGGATCGCCGGCGCCGGTGACCAGGTTCGCCACGCCGGCCGGCAGACCGGCCTCCACCAGTAGCCCGACGAGGGCCGCCGTGGACAGCGGGGTGATCTCGCTGGGCTTGATCACGAAGGTGTTGCCGGCGGCGAGGGCGGGGGCGATCTTCCAGGAGGCCTGGAGGAGCGGGTAGTTCCAGGGGGTGATCAGGGCGCAGACCCCGACGGGTTCGTGGACGACGACGCTGTGGACGTCGGGGGTGCCGGCATCGATCACGCGGCCCGCGCTCTCGCCGGAGACGAGGTCGGCGAAGTAGAGGAAGGCGTCGGCGACGCAGTCCACGTCCACGCGGCCCTCTTCCAGCGTCTTGCCCGCGTCGCGGCTCTCCAGCAGCGCGAGGCGTTCGCGGTCGCGGTGCAGCAGGACGGCGGCGCGGCGCAGCAGTGCGGCCCGCTCCAGCACGGGGGTCTGGGGCCACTCCCCGCCGTCGAAGGCCGCGCGGGCCGCGCTGACGGCCGCGTCGGTGTCCGCGGTGCCGCCCTCCGCGACGACGGCGAGGACCGTGGCGTCCGCCGGGTCGAGGACCTCTCGGGTGGCTCCTGATATCGCGGAACGCCAGGTCCCGGCGATGTGGATGGTCGTCTGCTCGGACACGACGCGCTGTACCTCCGATTCCGGCACCGCGGCCTACCCGCGGTGGTGGTGCTCGGGCGCGCCTGCCCCGGTCCGCGCAGGACATGTCCCATCCGTCACTGGAAGTGACGGGAGTCACTATCCGTCGCGCTCAGGGGACTTGTGTCATATGTGGGCATATCGGACAGCATTGGGCGCGAGGAGGTCCGGGTCGCCGTCCACGCCGACGCCGTTGACGCCCCGGCCGTCGTTCGGATCAGGCCGGATCCGGGAGCGGGAGCGGAGCGCGGTCAGGACCGCGTGCGTGACAGGTGTGCCGGCGGCGGGGCGGCCGCGCGACGGTGCTTGATGTTGACGGCCGAGGCCTTGGCCACGGCCACCGGGTTCAGGAATCTCAGCGGACCGATCAGGCGGGATCCGAAGAGGTGCATGTGCCGCGCCAGCGATGCGTCACGCGCCGCCGCCGAGAACATCAGCCGCTCCACGGGGTTGAAGGGGCGGGCCTTGGCGAAGTCGGCCGCCAGGTACTGGTGTCCGCGCAGCGTGCGCCGGTGTCTGCGTTCGTACGCCATGAGGGACCCGTCGAGGTCGCCGCGGCCGGTTGCGGCCGGGGCGACGGCCTCCGCCAGCCACTGCGCGGACTCCAGGGCCCATCCGCACCCCACGCCCCACAAGGGGTCGCCGGTCAGGGCGGCATCGCCGACGAGTGCCACGCCGGGCGCCGTCGGCTTGCGGCTGTGGAGCGGGTAGTTGACGGTGCCGGTGATCTTCGTGATGCGCTCGGCGGAGTCGATGGACGGCGCCTCGGGCAGGGCGCGGACGAACGCGAGGAAGCTGCCCTCCAGGTCTTCCCGGAAGGCCGGCAGCCACTTCTTGCCGGGGAGCACCGCGATGACGGTCACTGCGTCCTCGTTGGGGAACGCGTACGCCATGTCGGGGTCGAGGAACCACGTGTGGCCGAGCCCCCCGCGCAGGGGAAGGTCGCGGAAGTGCGCGAAGTAGCCGAACCGCCCGTTCTCGTACTGCCGGCCGGGCACCCCGGCGAACTTCGCCACGGCCGAGTCCTTGCCGTCGGCGCCGACCACCAGACGGGCGCGGATCTCGCGCTCGCCCTGCGGTGTCGACGCGCGCACGCCCACCGTCCGCCCGGCTTCCCGGACCAGCCCGGCCACCTGGTGGCCGAGGAGCAGATCGACGCCCGGCGTCCGTTCGGCGAGGGACCTGATCATCGGATCGAGGGTGCTGCGGCGGATGTTGTACGCGTACGGCAGCTCGGGGCCGCCCGGCACGGCCCTCGGCTCGATCCAGCCCCAACGGGTGTACCAGCGGGCCTCGTTGCGGACGGCCCCGGCCTTCTCGATGGCGGGGACGAGGCCGAGTTCGTCCAGGACGGGGTAGGCGTTGGCCGTGATGGAGTGGGTGCACAGCACCTTGTGCGCCTCGGGGTCCGAGCGCCGTTCCAGCAGTGCGACGCGGACGCCGCGGCGGGCGAGCAGGATCGCCGCGGCACTGCCGGCGAGGCTGGCTCCGCTGACGACGACGTCGTATTCGAGTGCGCCTTCGCGGTCGTCGCCGTGTCCGGTCTCGGGTCCGGTCTCAGGTCCGCCCTCGGGTCCGTTCTCGCGTCCGTGTCCGGCGCTCTCAGGCCTGGTCATGTACCGATCGCTCCCTTCGGGGTGTGGTGCCGTTCATGGGAGTGCGCAGCGCGCCTTGCTGTCAGGCACATGACGAATTATGCAGAGCGTCGGGCACGGGAGCGGCGGTCGGCGGCGATCATGGATCTCATGCTGTCGCTGACGATGAACGATGCTGCGGCCGAGGTACTGGGAGTGCCGGCGGGCCGGGCCCTGTTCGCGCCGCCGGGCGGCCTCGCGCCGGGCCTGCGTGACCGGCTCGCCGAGGGGATACGTCGTCGAGGGCACGTACTCGCCTGGGCCGGCTCGGCGGGCAACGCCGCCGAGGCTCCGTCCCCTTTCGCGGACCTCACGGGCTGGGAGTGCGCCGAAAGCTCCCTCCATCTGGAGGACCACGTCCCCGTCGACGTCCAGATCGTGGACGGCGCCCCGGAGATCTCGCAGGACGACCAGCGAGTCCTGCTCCTCCACGGGATCGCGTTCGCCCTGGAGCTCCGGCAGCTCGTGGCCGTACTGGACCGGCCCGGGCCGGTGCGGTGCATCGTCAGCGCCAACGAGACGAACGCGACGTTCAGGTTCCACCAGGTCCGCGACGGCGAGCGGTGGAACCGTCCGGACCTCGACGGCTACCGGCTGGACAGGATGGTCGTGATCGACCTCCCACCGGCCGGCCCGCCCGGCGAACCGGCCTGCTGAAGGCGCGGGTTGAGGGCTCCGAGGACGCCCTCGGTCAGGCGGACTCCGTCCGCACGGAGGAGAAGAGCCTGCCCAGCGCGTCGCCCTGCGGTCGGGGCGCGCCGTCGGAGAACGCCGCCCGGGCGCGGTCGAGGTCGTCGCGCCGGAAGGGGCGGGGCTCCAGCGGGGCCAGCCTGATCACCAGGGGACGGGCCCCCGCGCGCTCGTACGCGGCGAGCTTGTGGTGCCCGTCGAGGAGGTGGCCGACGGAGCTCCCGGCGGTGGGGAACAGCGCGACCAGGGCCGGCAGGCCGCCCCCGGCACGGATGCGGTCGACGTAACCGCGCACCGCCCTGTGGTCGCGGGGCGGCCACGCGTCGCTGGTCACCAGCGCGAGCTCCTCGTCGGCGTACCAGCTCTGGACCTGCAGGGCGCGCGGACGGACCACTCGCAGGTCGTGCGGAGCGAGCCCGGCCGACATCACGTACCGCCCCGGGGCCAGCAGTGACAGCAGCGGGCGCAGGCACTGCGGATCCGGCGGCCCGGCCCGACCGGTCAGCGGATCGGGCACGAGGCCGGGGGCGCCGAGCCACTCGGTGAGGTACTTGACCTCCGACAGCCCGGGCCCGCCCGTTCCCGCGCGGGCGGCCAGCCAACCCAGGCTTCCGCAGCCGTCGTTGACCTCCAAGACCACCGGCTCCCCCGCGAGCAGGAGCAGGCTGCCGCCCTCGTCGCCGATCACCTCGATGACGCCGTGCCCGTCGGGCACGTCGAAACACACGGAGCGGGGAGGCTGAGGCGGCCGTCTGGTCATCCGCCGATCGTAGGGTGCGGCCCGGCGCTACTTTGCGGACACGGCCTGGGTGTTGGCCAGCAGGCGGTGGCGCTCGTCGGGGGTGAGACCGCCGCGCACACCGTGGAGGACCCGGTCGGCGAGGGCGTGGCGGCGGCACGGGAGACGGACCGGGCAGCGGTGGCAGACGGCCTTGGCGGCCTCTTCGCGCTCCCGGGCGGCCTCGGCCCGCTCGTTCGCGCCCCGCTCGAAGACCTCCCGTTCCCCGGAGCGGCACGGTCCGTCGAGCGGCGCGTCGTGTCGGGGGTCGAGGAGTACGTCGGTACGGGAGTCGTGGGTCACGCCCGGTTTCCTTCCAGCAGGGGCGGCCCGCCGTGAACCGCCTGTTCCGCTCGTATCACCGCAACCCGCGGGTCCATGCGTCGTCGGGCCGGCACCGCCGGCGGCCGGCAGCGGTCGTTACCGGCCCCGCAGGCCGTAGACCTGCGGTTTCTTTGTGGACGGGCGGGTTCTCATTGCCGTACTTTTCCTCTGCGCGCTCATCCCCGGGCGCCTGCGTACCGTGCCCGTGGGGGGTTCACACCGTCATGTCCTCGTCCCGTCCCGACGTTCTCCGCCCTCGTCCGCCGCTCGCCCATCCGGCCCCGAGTCCCGGACGTGCTCTGCTCGGAGTGCTGCACGCCGTGCTGACGGCGGCCGCGGCAGGCGACGCCGTCTCCCTGTACGCCGGTTTCCGGGCACACTCCGCGGTGGAGGGAGACGACGAGTTCGCCTACATCTCCGAGGACCGGTGGGCGGCCCTGGACACGATGTTCGCCAGGGTGGAGCAGGTCCAGCTGCTCATCGTGCTCGCGTGCGCGGCCGTCTTCATCACCTGGTTCCACCGCGTCCGGCAGCGGGCCGGCACGCTGGCGCCCACCGGGTTCCGCCGGGGGCCGGGCTGGGCGATCGGGGGCTGGTTCGTTCCGGTGGCCTGCCTCTGGTTGCCGTACCGGATCGCCAACGAGGCCTGGACGGTCGGTCTGCGGGGCGCCAAGGGCCCCTTCTGGCCGCTGAACCTCTGGTGGGCGTCGTTCGCCGGCTCGATCCTGCTGGGCCGGTACGCGAGCGTGGGCTACCGGCGGGCCGAAGACCTCGGTCCCTTCCTCGACGCGGTGACCGTGGGCATGGTGGCCGATGCACTGAGCATCGTCGCGGCGGGCGCGGCCATGTTCTTCGCCGCTCGCCTGACCCGCATGCTCGACGACGAAGGGACCCCGTCCGGCCGCCGGTGAGCCGGGACTCACAGCCGCCAGTACGTACCCGCACGGGAATCGACGTGCACCACGTGCCGGCCGACGCGGACCACGTGGTGGTCGGGGCCGGACCAGGAGCCGGTGACACCGTCCGCACCGGGCAGCGGGGTCCAGATCTCCAGGAAGGTGCCGCCGTCCGGGTTGGTGCCCCACTCGACGAGGTTCTCGCCGTCCCGGCGGAGCGTGCCGGTGTCGTCGCCGGGCTCGCCCGTGAGGTGGTGGAAGCGCACCTGGGAGCCGTCGAAGGAGGTCGTACCGGCGAAGCCGCGGCTGTCGGCGTAGTACGACCCGGCCTGCAGCCACACCACTTCGGTGCCCCGGTCCTCGACGAGCGGCCCGCCGTTGCGGCTGATCCCCCGCCGCAACCAGGCGCCGCGCTCGGGTACCGGGACGCCCCGGACCTCACCCGCCGGCTCCGGCTCAGGCCCAGGCTCAGGCACGGTCGTCGGTGGCACGGTCGCCGGTGGCCGGGTCGTCCACCGCCAGGAGCGTCAGCGGTACGTTGCCCCGTACCGCCTGCGAGTACGGGCAGACCGCGTCCGCCCGGTGCAGCAGCGGCTGGAGGTCCGCCGCCCGCCACCCCGGCAGGCTGACGGTGATGGCCACCGCGAGGCCGTAGCCCGCGGGCGTGTCCGTCGTACCGAGCTCCACCTCGCAGGCCACCCGCGCGGCGGAGGCGTCCGCCCCGAACTCGGCGGCGACTTCCGCGAACGCGGAGGTGAAGCAGGCCGCGAAACCTGCCGCGAACAGCTGCTCGGGGTTGGTGGTGCCGGGCACCTTCTTGCGCGGCGGCGCGAGACGGACGTCCAGGCGCCCGTCGTCCGTGCGTACGGATCCGGTACGTCCCCCGGCTGCGTGCGCGGTCGTCCGGTACAGGCTGCGGGTGAGTGGCACGGTCATGGCGTTCGGCCCATCTTGCTCGACGAGGACGCTGCCCGGGAGCGGACAGCGGATGGTGCCGCTGGTGCGGCACCTCGCGCGTCGTCGTGCGTAACCGGGTACGGCGCATCTCGTCCGGGGCCTGGGATCCGGCCGCCGGACAATCTAGCACCGGGCCCGGTCGGCCGGGGTCCCGCCGGGGGTGGAGTTCCTCACCCTCACCCTCCCCCGTCCCGGTCCCGTTCCGAGCCCGGTTCCGCTCCCCCGCCCGTCGCCGCTCCGTCATCCGGTCCCGTCGCGGGCCTGGGAGGCGGGCCGGTGCCGGCTGCGGTACGCGCCCGGGGGCATGCCCTCCCACCGGGTGAAGGCTCGGACCAGGGCCGTGGCGCCGCTCAGGCCGATGAGCGGGGCGATCCGGTCCAGGGGCAGGGCCGTGGTCTCCAGCAGCCGCCTGGCCCGGCCGTGGCGGGCGGTGTCGAGGAGTGCGCGCCACGAGGTGCCCTCCGCGTGCAGGGCCCTGCGCAGGGTCCGGACGCTGAGGTTGAGCTGCCGGGCGGGGCCTTCGGGGCCCGCGTCCCCGAGCGCGGCGTGCTCCAGCCACTGCCGGACGCTCTCTGCCGCGGTCGGGGCCGCCGCGGACAGCTGGTGCAGGAGGCGGTCGGCGTAGGCACGGTGCAGGCCGTTGAGCGCCGGATCGTAGAGGGGCCGGCGCCTTTCGAGGTCCTCGCCGGCGACCGTGATCGCGTTCTCCGGGGCGTCGAAGGTGACGGGGCAGCCGAAGACGCGGGCGTACGGCTCGGCCGCGCCCGCCCGGGGGTGGGCGAACGACACGGCCAGCGGCGTCCAGTCGTCGCCCGCGATCCAGCGGGCCGCCCGCACCATGCTGCTGACGACCGCTTCCACCTGCTGGGGGTGCATGGCGGGCGGGCCGACGGTCGGCCGGTAGCAGATGCGGCCGGCGGCGCCCAGGCGTCGCAGGGTCACCGTGCCCGCCTGGCTCACCAGGGGGTGGTAGCGCTCGGCTGCCCGCGCGGCGTCCGCGAGGCTGGCGCAGGTGAGGATCAGGTGGCCGAGGATGTGCAGGCCGTCGGGCCGCATGCGGTCGCCGACGAGGAGCCCGGTGTGCGGGCCGGCGTCCCGGGCTGCCAGCACCTCGTCCCACAGGGCGCGCATCTCGCCGTAGTCCAGCCGGTCCGTGGGCATGGCCCGGGAGTCGGCCCCGCCGGTTCCTGCCTCGGCCGTCGCGCTCAGGACCGCGAGGGCGTACGAGGCGTTGACGGAGGGTCCCGTGACGGTAGGGGGCTCGACGGTGGACACGGCCGTCAGTCAATGCGGACCCGCCACCCCCGTCAATAGCGTCCGCGGGACGGCCGCCCGCGGGGAGGGGCGGCGGGGTGCGGGTCCGGGGAGTCAACGCCTTGGCCGTCGGGGTCAATGACGGTGCCGCGGGCCGCTCCTAGGCTCGTCCTTCGGACACCGAGGAGGTCAGGGGGTCGGGCCCCCGGGCCGCGGAAGCGAACGTGCTGCCCTGATCACCACCGCTCAGAGGAGTACGCCGTGATTCTCTTCCTGCTCCCGGCAGGCGACTACGACCCCACCGAGGCGGCGGTGCCCTGGGCCGCCCTGCGGGACGCCGGCTTCGAGGTGCGGTTCGCGACTCCCGACGGGAAGGTCGCGCTCGCCGATCCCCGGCTCACCGACCTCGGCTTTCTCCTGGCTGTCGCCCTGGCTGATGACCCGCCGCGCCGAGCTGGCCGCCTACCGGCGCCTCACCGAGGACCCTGCCTTCCTCGCCCCTCTCGCGTACGCCGACGTCGACCCGGCCGGCATCACCGGTCTCTTCGTACCGGGCGGCCACGCCCCGCGCATGCGGACACTGCTCGAAGACGCCACCGCCCAGCAGCTGTTCGCCCGGGCCTTCACCCAGGGGCTGCCGGTGGGGGCCGTCTGCCACGGGGTGCTGCTCGCCGCCCGTGCCCAGGATCCCGCCACCGGACGCTCGGTCCTCCACGGCCGCCGCACGACGGCTCTGACGACCCTGCTGGAGCTGACGGGGTGGAACCTCACCCGGCTCTGGCTGGGGCGCTACTACCGGACGTACCGCGCCACCGTGCAGCAGGAGGTCACCGCGGCGCTCGCCGATCCGCGCCACTTCCTCGCGGGCCCGCCGCTGCCCGTGCGCGACACCGCCGCCCGGCCCGGACGCGGCTTCACCGTCACCGACGGCAACTACGTCTCGGCGCGGTGGCCCGGTGACTGCCACCGCCTCGCGGCGGACTACCTGGCCCTGGTCCGTGCCCGTTCGGCGGGAGCGGTGGACCGCCCGGTGTGACCCCCGCGACCGCGCGGGCGGCGGCGTCCGGGGCCGAGGAAGACCATCTCCGCAGTGTCGTGAACGCCTCGTGAAAGGGATGGGGATGAACCGACGAAGAGCCTTGGGACGGAGCCGGTACCTGCTGATCGGCCTGGTCCTCGCATTGGTGACGCTGGCCCTCGGGCCCGCGGCGGCCGCCGGCGCGCCCGCCGGGCCCAAGTGGTGGGAGCCCGTGGCGCGCCCGGCCCCGGACTCGCAGGTCGACGTCACCGGGGAGCCGTTCACCGGGACCGACGCGCGGGGCCGCGTGCGCGGATACGTGGACGCGCACGTCCACCTGATGTCCGACGAGGGCTTCGGAGGACGGCTGGTCTGCGGAGAGGTCTTCTCCCCGGCGGGGGTGGCCGACGCGCTGAAGGACTGCCCCGAGCACTACCCGAACGGCGTCCTCGCCCTCTTCGACATGATCACCAAGGGTGGTGACGGGCGGCACGACCCGAACGGCTGGCCGACGTTCCGCGACTGGCCGGCCCATGACTCGGCCACCCACCAGCAGACGTACTACGCCTGGGTGGAGCGGGCCTGGCGGGGCGGGCAGCGGGTCCTGGTGAACGACATGGTCACCAACGGGGTCATCTGCTCGCTGTACTTCTTCAAGGACCGCGGCTGCGACGAGATGACCGCGATCCGGCTCCAGATCCAGAAGACGTACGAACTCCAGGCCTACGTGGACGCCATGTACGGCGGCCCGGGCAAGGGCTGGTTCCGGGTCGTCACCGACCCCGAGCAGGCGCGCGAGGTCGTCCGGGAGGGCAAGCTGGCCGTCGTCCTCGGGGTGGAGACCTCCGAACCGTTCGGCTGCAAGCAGGTGCTGGACAGCGCCCGCTGCACCATGGACGACATCGACCGGGGCCTCGACGAACTGCACCGCCTGGGCGTGCGCAGCATGTTCCTGTGCCACAAGTTCGACAACGCCCTGTGCGGCGTACGGTTCGACTCGGGCACCCAGGGCATGGCCGTCAACGCGGGCCAGTTCCTGTCGACGGGCACCTTCTGGAGCACGGAGCCGTGCGCGGGGCCCGAGCACGACAATCCGATCGGCTTCGGGCTCGCCGCGGGAGCGGCCGAGCCCGCCGGGACCTCCCGGGCGGGGGCGGCGCAGGCGGGGACGACGCAGGCGGTGGAGACGGAGGCGGCGGCCGAGGCCCGGGTCCGCGGCGCCCTGCCGGAAGGCGTCGAGCTCCCGGAGTACGGCGGCGCCTCCCTCCGGGCGGCGCAGTGCAACCGCCGGGGTCTGACCGCGCTGGGCGAGTACGCGGTGCTGGGCATGACGAAGCGCGGCATGATGCTGGAGATCGACCACATGAGCGTCAAGGCGGCGAACCAGGCGCTGCGCGTGCTCGAGGCGGAGCGCTACCCGGGTGTCCTGTCCACGCACGGCTGGATGGACGAGAACTGGACCGAACGGGTCTACCGCCTGGGCGGGTTCATCACGGGCCACATGTTCGAGGCCCCCGCGTTCGCCGCCGAGGCGCGTGAACACGCCGCCCTGCGCGCCCGGTACGGCGCCGGGTACGGCATCGGCACCGACATGAACGGCTTCGCCTGGCTGCCCGGTCCGAGGGCGGCGGCCGGCGATCAGGTCCGCTATCCCTTCCGCAGTCCGGACGGCGGCTCGCTCCTCGACCGGCAGGTCACCGGCTCACGCGTGTGGGACGTCAACACGGACGGCGGCGGCGCCCACTACGGCCTCGTTCCGGACTGGATCGAGGACATCCGGGTCACCGGGGGCCAGGACGTGGTGGACGAGCTCATGCAGGGTGCCGAGGGCTATCTGCGCACGTGGGGGCGCGCCCACGGCCACACCACCCCGTACGCGCCCCTGGTGCGCGGCTACCGCCCGCACGCCGGGCACCTGGCCTCCTCACGGCCGCTGCCCGCCGGCTTCACCCCCGAGGCGGTCTGGAAGGTGCTGCGGGACCCGGCGCCGGGCACGGTCCGGCTCTACGAGTGCAGGGCGGCGAACCACTCGCTGCTGACCCCCGATCCGGGATGCGAGGGCCAGCAGCCCCTCGGCGCGGTCGGGTACGTCCACACGAAGGCGGTGCCGGGCTCGGTACCCCTCTACCGGTGCTACGTACCGTCCGTCTTCGACCACTTCGTCTCCGACCGCGCCAACTGCGAGGGGCCCTACTCGCGGGAGGGTCTGCTCGGTTACGTCATGCCGGTGGCGGCGGCGCCGTAGCGGCGGACCAGGTGCCCCCGGCTCGTGCGGCCCGGGGGCACCTCGCCGGAGTCGGCCGCCGCGGCCGTCCGGAGGCGGCCGTTCGGGGGATCCGAGGACCTGACGCGCCCCTACCCGGCCGACCGCGGGCACCTCTTCACACAACGAAAGAGGTGCACGATGCCGCTCTACCTGTCCAGGTTCAGCTACACGCCGGAGACGTGGGCACGGCTGATGAGCCGTCCCGAGGACCGTACGACGGCCGCCAGGTCCTACATCGAGTCCGTCGGCGGCAAGCTGCACGGCTTCTGGTACGCCTTCGGCACCCATGACGGATACAACCTGTGGGAGGCCCCCGACAACGTGTCCATGGCCTCGGTCGCCCTGGCGATCAGCGGGGGCGGGGCGCTCAGCTCGTTCGAGACGACCGTGCTGCTCACCATCGACGAAACACTGGACGCCCTGCGCAACGCCGAGCAGATCCGCTACCGGGCTCCCGGCACGGCAGCAGCAGGACCACCGGCCTGATCGGCAGGACTCGACCTAGCCGCCGAGGACGTTGTCGACGTGGGCGGCGAGCGCGGAGCGCAGGCCTTCGGGGGACATCCTCTGTTCGTCGATCAGGTGTGCGACGAGGTCGGCGCGGATCGTGGCCAGCAGTGCGTGGGCGGTGAAGTCCGGGTCGTGGACGCCGGGGACCCGGTCGAGCGCCGCCCGCAGCGTTTCGTGCCACCAGCCGTAGTGCTCGGCCTGGTACGGGCTGCTGAGCCCGGCGTCCTCGGCGGCCGCCATGAGGTTCCGGTTCTCGATCTTGAAGGTCAGCGAGGTGTCGAGGAGGGCCAGCACCCGCTGCCGCGGTGCGCTGCCCGTTGCCTCCTGCACCTCACGCACCGTGCGCTGCAGCGGTTCGAGGCGGGAGGTGATCACGGCGGCGATCAGGCCGGCGCGGTCGCCGAAGCGGCGGAAGAGGGTCCCCTTGCCCACGCCCGCGGCAGCGGCGATGTCGTCCATCGAGACGCTGTGGGGGCTGCTGCTGGCGGCGAAGAGGGCGTCGGCGGCCGCCAGGACGGCTTCCCGGTTGCGCTGGGCGTCGGCGCGTTCCGTTGGTCGGGCCACGTGTCCTCCTTGGTCTACGGCCTCTCCGGCCCCGGGGAATGATATTCGGCCGGGTCGTGTCAGCGGTTCGCGCCCGAGCGCAGCTCCCGTTCGACGAAGGCCCGCAGGCTGCCGGGGGGCCGGCCGGTGAGGCGCTCCACGGTGTCCGAGGTACGGTCCTCGGCCCCGTCGGCGATGGCACGGTCCATCCGGGCCAGCATCGTGGCGAACTCCATCGGTATCTCCGCCGCCCACCGGTCGCGCAGTTCCTCGAAGGTCAGCTGCCGGTGTACGACGGGCCGCCCGGTGACATCGGTGATGACCGCGGCGACGTCGGCGTAGCTCAGCGCCTGCGGCCCGGTGAGGATCAGGTCGGTGTCGGGGGCCCGTCCGTCGGTCAGGGCGCGTACGGCGACGGCGGCGATGTCCTCGGCGTCGACGAATCCGACGCGGCCGTCTCCCGCGGCCGTGAAGATGGCACCGTCCTCGCGGATGGTGCGTGCGTGGGGGGCGGGATCGGCGAAGTTCTGCATGAACCAGGAGGGCCGCAGCACGGCCCACTCCTCGAACAGGCCGGGCAGTTGTTCGTGGACCCGGCCCACCGCAGGGCCGCCCGCGGGGATCGCGGAGGAGCTGAGGAGCACCGCGCGGCGTACGCCTGCCGTGCGGGCCCGGTGGAGGAAGGGCAGCATGACGGCGGCCGGATCCGGTGAGCCGGTGGGCGGGATCAGGTAGGCGCGGTCGACGCCGTCCAGGGCTTCGGCCCAGGTCACGGGCTCGTTCCAGTCGAAGCGGACGGCCTGGGCGCCCGTGTGCGGGGTGGCGGTCCGGCCGGCCGCTTTCACGCGCCGGCCCTCGGCGAGCAGTCCGGCGGTGACGCGGCGGCCGGTGGTGCCGGTGGCCCCGATCACCAGGGTGGCGGGGGCGGTGGTGGTGGGGGTGCTCGTCATCGGTTCGCTCCGGTGAAGTCGGCGCCGGGCAGGGATGCGGCGAGCGGGTTCCAGTAGTCGCGGTAGGAGGTGATGAGGCCGTCCTCGACCGTGACCACGGCGATGTAGGTCATGTCGTAGGGGGTGTCTGTCTGCACCAGGCGGCCGACTCCGCGCATCTCGACCACGATCGTTTCGGGGACGGTGGTCTGATGGATCTTCACATCGGGGAAGTCGTGCAGGTCCACGTGGTCGGGGTAGTGGCGCATGTACTCGCCGACCGCGGCTTTGCCGTCGAGGCGCGAGGGCATGCCTTCGGGGGCGAAGGGGAATTCGAGGACGCCGTCGGTGGACCACAGGTCGACCCAGGCGGGTATGTCCTTCTCCAACAGCAGTTCCAGGCCGTGGCGGTACAGCTCCGCGGCCGTCATGGGGATCGTCATGGTCCGGGCTTCCGATCTGCTCGCACTGGGGACGGGCGCACGCCCGCCTGACAAACGGACCGCCAGTCCGCTTGATCCCGAGCGTACGAACCGCCGGTCCGTTTAGCAAGCCGTGCCCGGCCCGGCGCCCGCGTGGCGCCCACTGCGTCGCGGACGCAGGCAGGGCGAAAACGGCGAAGCCGCAGCCGGCCCGCGGGAGGGTCGGCTACGGCTTCGGCTACTGCTTCGGCTACGGCGTGGGGTCAGGAAGTCCGCTTCAGCGTCCAGGTGTTGGGGTTGAAGCTGGGGACGGCGGAGTAGCGACAGCCACTCGAGTAGTAGGTGCTGGTGATGGTCCAGCCGGCGGGCGGCCACGTGGACGCGCAGGCGTTGACCTGCGTGCCCACGGGGTAGCCTCTGAGGTCCTTGATCTGCTTCATGTTGGGCGTGAAGCCGGAGCCGCACCCGGCGCTGTTCCACCACTGGACGTCGACCCAGCCGTCCGGGGTGAGCGCGCTGGCGCACATGTTGACCGTGTCACCGGGCGCCGCCGAGGCGGGGCTCGCGGTGACGGCCAGGGCGGTGACGGCCATGGTGGCCAGTGTGACGGCGAAACGGGTGCGGATCACGAGAGGTTTCCTCCTCGGCGCACTGGGGTCGCCGCCGACCGTCGGCGGGCCGCGCCAGGCGCCGCACCATTGCTATCCGACCGGCCCAAACTCCGGAAAGTCACCTTTTGGGCATAACCCTGCGATCGTTTAGAGCCGCGGCGTCGTTCACCCGATCGGCTGCCGGGCCTCGGCGCGCACCTTGAGGGTGGCCTCGGCGAACGGGGCGAGGTCGACGGAAGCGGGCTTCTGCTGGGTCGTCTCCGGGGTGACGAATCCGACCGAGGCGCCGGTGTTCTCGTCCGCCCAGGCGCAGATCGGCAGGGAGCCCTCGGCCCCGCCCTGCTGCACGGTCAGCACCTGGCAGGAGACGGTGATGTCGGATCCGAGGGGGGTGATGTCCCTCGCGGGGACCGCCACCTTCGCGCCCTCCGCGTCCTCGGCTCCGTCGAGCATCTTCCTGCGAGCGCTCGCGGGATCCTTGAACCGGCCGTACATGCCCGAGATGACGAGTGCGCCCGTTCCCTGCGGGGACTTGGCCGTGTACTGGCCGACGGCCGGCTTCGGGTCGCGGACCTTGGAGTCGTAGGTGCCCTTCAGGGCCTCCTGACCCGCGGTGGCCGAAAGGTCCTGGTCCAGCTGGTACTTGCCGTCCAGGAGGGTCTTGGGAACGGTGAGGCGGTGGGTGGCCTCGGGGAAGCCGCCGGTGGCTCCGGTCAGCAGCTTCACTCCGAACCCGAGGACGCCGAGCGCCACCAGCGAGGCCGCCACGATCCCGATCACCATGCCCGTCCGGTTCTTGCGCTGCGGCGGGCCCATCGGAGGCTGCCCCCACGCGCCTTGGCCGGGGTGCGGCTGCGGCGGGTACGGCTGACCCGGGTAGGGCCGGCCCGGGTGGGGCTGCGCCGGGTAGGGCTGCTGGTGCGGGGGGTGCGGGGGCCCGTAGGGACCGGGGTGCTGCTGGGGCGGGGGCGTACTCATGCCCGAACGCTACGTCAGCCCGGCGTGCGGGAATCGACGAGGGGCACTGGGGGCTCCGGGTCCGCGTGGGTTCCGACGGGCCTCCGCCCCGCTCCCCCGCCACCCCGAACTCGTCAGGCGGCGCGGCAGAGTTCCGCGGGGCCCGCCGGGGCCGAGGCGCGGACCACGGTCGCGGGCAGGGTGCGGGCGCCACGAAGGGTACCCGCGGCCTGCGAGCGGTTCCGCGCGAACACGAAGAGGCGGAGCACCGCGAATCGTGCGACTCCGGCGAGTGCGGAGGCCGACAGGTAGACGACCTGCTCCAGCATCGGATCGGGCGCCGGCACCAGCCGCTGCAGGGTCAGCATCGCCACACACGTCACCGCGTACGCCGCCACCGCGGACCCGGCCGACTGCGCGTGCTGGCGCCGGCTCGCGCGCTCGCCCGCGCCGAAGGTGAAGCGGGCGTGGAGCTCGGTGGCGAGCAGCGTGGAGACCACGGTGATCAGGGCGTTGGCCAGGACCCAGGGGATCCAGGAGGCGAGGGCCCCCACGGCGAAGCTGGAGGCGAGCCCGACTCCGCCGCCGCAGAGTACGAAGCGGGCGAAGGCGGTGACGGCACCGGGCTGTGTCGCCTGCTGCCCGTTCTGCACGGTCTCCATGATCCCCACCCCTTCGACGGCCCACCCGCGAACGCGCCCGCCGACCTCTACGGCCCATGGGCGCGCCACCCATGACGCCATCATGGCGCATCAATGGCACCACGTCGAGCCATAATTGACGCCACGCCTGCGTGCATTCCATGAACGCGCAGTTCAGAAGCGGTGCCAACCCGGGCAAGTTCCTTGCGAAACCGTCCGGTGAGGGGCCGTCACCCCTCGTCCTCCACCAGGCTGAAGAGGACCCGCTTGTTCTTCTCGGGGAAGGCGGGGTCGGCCCGTCGGAGCTCGACCCGGACGCTGCTGCCGAGTTCGAGGTCGGCGGTGGTGGAGGTGACGCTGCCCAGGACGGCGGGCTCGGCCAGCTGTACCTGCCCCTCCCGCGGGTTCGGCCGGGACTCTTCCGCGTCGGTGTCGATGACCACGGCGTCGAAGGTGGCTCCCACCCGGTCCATGAGCAGCGCCGCCTCCACCAGGTCCACGGACTGCCGGTCCGCCGCACTCCCCTTCGCCTTCGCCATCGTGTCCGGCAGCTCGTCCAGGGCCGCGAGCACCCACTCCGGCGCGTCCCGGTCCGCGGTGGCTGCCACACACATTTCGCCTGCGTACCGGTCGACCAGGCGCCTCAGCGGCGCCGTGCAGTGCGTGTACGGTGCCGCGATCGCCGCGTGGACCGTCTGCGCGGGGATGCTGTCGTGGTCGCGGAAGGACCGGTAGACCGATTTCAGCAACAGGGCGCCGGCCGCCTCGTGGAGGAAGGCCGCGTGCCGGTGCTCGTGCGGATTCAGCGAGCGGATCAGCTCCGCGTACGACACGTGGTGCGGCCAGTCGATCCCGAGGCCCTGCGCGATCCGGCGCAGGCGCGTGACCTCATGCGTCGGGGCCCGCTCCTGGGTCCGCAGGATGCCGGGACCGCCGGCCAGCATCATCGTGGCCGCGGCCATGCCGGTCATGAGGGAGATCTGCTCGTTCCAGCCGTCCACGGGCAGCGCCGCCCGGTAGCTCAGCCGGAACGATCCCTCCTCCAACGTGACCTCCTGGTCCGGGAGGCTGAGCGAGATGCCGCCGCGCTCCGCCTCCACGGCCTCGCGCAGGACGCCGATGTCGCGCAGCAGGGCGACGGACTCCTCGGCCGTGCCGGAGTCGATGGCCTGCTGGACGCCCGCGTAGTCGAGCTTGGCCCTGCTGCGGACCAGGGCACGGCTCACGGACGACCTCGTCACTTCGCCGTAGGCGTCGAGGTCGTGCTCCCACAGCAGGGCGGGGACCTTCTGGTTCGGCAGCAGGCTGGCCGCGCCCTCGGAGAGGACGGGCGGGTGCAGCGGCACCTTGCCGTCGGGGAAGTACAGCGTCACGATCCGCTGGTGCGCCTCGGCGTCCAGCACGTCGCCGGCGGTGACGAAGGCGGCCACGTCGGCGATGGCGTAGTACACCCGGAACCCGCCCCCGGGCCGCCGCTCCAGGTACATGGCCTGGTCGAGGTCCTTGGAACCGGGCGGGTCGATCGTGAAGAACGGCAGGTCGGTGGCGTCCTTGTCGGGCAGCCGGGGCGAGCGGGCGGCCGCCTCGGCCGCCGCGAGCACGGGATCGGGGAAGACCGAGGCGGCCTGGAGATCGGTCCGGAGCTTCTTCAGCGCGGTGGCCAGCGCGGCCTTGGCCGCTTCGGACATGCGCATCGGGCGGCGTGGCATGCCCCGAGCGTAGGGCGGCGGGCGCACCCCGGCACGGCGGGCGACCCGTCCGGGTGGGCCGGGCCGGGCGCGCCGCCGCCGGGCGCCGCGGGGCGGCGCGCCCGGGCCGTGGTCGAGGTCAGGCACCCACGCCGAGGACGGTACGGATCAGTGTGCGCTGGGCGTCTGACAGGCAGGGGTCCTGGAGGTCGAGCACCTCGTCGTCGACGGTGATGCGGTAGCGGTAGCCGTCCGCGACGGGTGTGACGGCCCGCTTGGCGAGCTCCTCCAGGTCCGCGGCGTCCGTGCGGCCGGAGGTGTCGAGGGCGCTGAGCTTATCCCGGCCGGCGAAGCCTCCGGAGCGGGTGACCGTTATCAGCATGGCCGTTCCTTCCTGTTCGCTGGTGTGGCACACGGTCTGCGCGTCGCAGCCACTGCCGCGCATGCCCCGAACCGCGGCCCGCTGTCACCCGGCAGGGCCCGTTGCCCACGAACGTCCGGAAACCGCCGCTGCCTCCGGGGCCGGGACGGCAGGCCGCTCAGGATCTCCGGCGCCGGCCCGCTCGACCGCCTCGGTCAGGAGGGTTCGGTCCTGGTGGACGGCTCCCCGTCGGCTCGGCTCGCCGCGGCCGAACGCTCGACGCGGATGAGCCAGTCCGCGAGGAGGGCGCGCAGGAGTTCCGGCTGTTCGTGCGGCAGGGCGTGTCCCGCGTCGTCGACCACGGCGAGCGAGGCGTGCGGGTAGTGGTGGACCAGGTCGACGGCGGCGGCGTAGCCGACCGTCGAGTCCAGCCGCCCGGCGACGACCAGTATCGGGCCCGGGTACGCGCGCTCGTGGCCGGGTGTCAGCGCCCAGCGTTCGCCGATGCGTTCGAGTGCCGCCTCGTCGACGAGCGCCGCGGCCGGCTCCACGTGGCGTCGGTACCGTTCGAGCATGTCCGGCGTCTGGATCACGAAGTAGCTCCGGAAGACCTCGTCGCCGATCTCGCCCGAGCCGGCGACCACCCGGTGGTCCGGGACCTCCCGCACGCGGGGCAGCAACGGGCACACGAGCGCCAGGCCGGCGACACGCTCCGGCCGCCGGGCGGCCATCGCCTGCGCGAAGTACGCGCCGGCCGAGTGGCCGACGAGGAGGTACTCGGCGTCCGGGGCCCCGGCCGTGACCTCGTCGGCGAAGCGGAGCAGCGTGTCGACGACGTCGTCGGCGCTGCGCAGTGTCGCGGGGGCGGCCGTCCGCCCCATTCCGGGGAGGTCGGGGTAGACGCGCCGCAGCCCGGCGACACCGTCGAGGGCCGGCTCGAAGCAGGCTTCGGCCTCCCGGTGGTCGACACCGGCGCCGTGGAGCACCAGCACGGGCCGGCCGGTCCCGTGCTCCACGCAGTGGACCACCACCTGACCCGCTCGGATCTCCATCCCCTCATGCTAGCCACGCGGGACCGCGCGTCCCGAGAACGGACGGGTCGTGGCCACTTGAACGGAATGGTGTCCTTCACGTCCTGAGTCCGTAACGGTCCCCCGGGGGTGCGGATTTCGGCCACTCCGCAGGGCAGAACCGAGGCGTCGATCGCACCGTTCAAGCCATGTGAAGGCATACGGGGGCCACCATGCGCACTGTCCGCAAGAGCTGGAAGACCTACACCCTCGGGGCCGCGGCCGTCGCCGCGCTCCTTTCGTCCGCGGCATGTGACTCCGACGGCGGCGCGGCCCGGGGCAAGAACCCCACCACGTCCGGCGCCCCCGCTCCGACCGCCGCGGCCTCCCCGTCCGGCGCCGCCTCCCCGTCCGGCCCCCCGAGCCCGTCCGGCACCACGGCCCGGCCCGGTGGCGACGGGGGCGCCGCCGGCCCCTCGCAGAGCGCGGGTGGCGGCGACGGCACCGTCGTCGCCTGCAACGACAACGACCTGTCGATCGACACGTCGGGATGGCGGCAGGACTCGGGCCGGCACCTCCTCATCACGGCCACCAACCTCACGGACAAGGCCTGCACCCTCTACCACCACCCGTACGTCCGCTTCGGCACGGACATCGGTGATCCGGTCGCCCCCACGGACTCCAAGCCGCGGGCCGTCGCCACGATCGGGCCGAGGGGAGAAGGCGTACGCGGGTGTGTTCGTCTTCCGGGCCGGCCAGCAGACGAGGACCGTCACCTCGTTCTCCCTCGGCTACCAGGACCGCGCCCCCGACAGCAACCGGGAGGCGGCGCCGCTCGACATCAGACTGTCGGAGGAGGTCGGAACCCTCACCGTCGGCCCCAACCCCCGGGTCACGTACTGGAACACCGATCTGCGCGCCGTCGAGGACTTCCTCTTCAGGTCCGGCAACAGCTAGGGGGTGTCTTGCCCACGGTCCTCCCAGAACGTCTGATTTTCGATCTCCGACGGGGAACACCGCGTGCCGTTGCGGCAGTTCAAAGGGTGGAACCGGGGGCGGGCCCGCACGACCCGTCCCCGACCGGCACACCATGGGCAAGGAGAAGCCGTGCGCATACTCTTCACCGGTCCGGCCTCGGCCGGGCACCTCTTTCCGATGATCCCGACGGCGCAGGCCTTACGCGCGGCCGGTCACGACGTGCTGTTCGCCGGCTCGCAGCCGCTGCACCAGCTGCGCGAGGCTGGTTTCCCGCTCGTCGAGATAGGCGACGGCCGCAGCATCCGGGACGTCTTCGAACAGTCCACCGGCGAGGAGGTGCGCTACGTCGCGCCGGACATGACCCCTGACGAGATCCTCGACCGGGCGGCCCGCGGCTTCGCGCTCATCTCCCGTTCCACCGTGGACGGCCTGCTCGAAGCCGCCGAGAGCTGGCGCGCCGACCTGCTGGTCTACGACTCCTTCCAGGCCTCGGCCCCGCTGGTCGCGGCCAAGCTCAAGATCCCGTCGGTGATCCAGAACTTCGGCGTCACCTCCGGGCACGACATGGTCGGCCGGCTCGCCGCCAACTTCACCGAGGCGTACGAGACGTACGGAGTGGCGGGCCCCGCCGAGGCCACCGCGCTGAACATCGTCCCCGCCTCCCTCGGCGGCGACCCGGGCGGCCTGCGGATGCGCTACCTCCCGTACAACGGCGGCGGCACCGTCCCCCTCGAACTGCTCCGCCGCGGTACCCGCCCGCGCGTGGCCGTCACCCTGGGCACGGTGCTCACCGAGCTGGACGGCGTCCGCGCCATCGTCCGCCTGATCGAGGCGGCGGCGTCGGTGGACGCCGAGTTCCTGCTCGCCGTCGGCGACACCGACCTCGCGCCGCTGGGCACCCTCCCGGACAACGTCCGCCCGCTGCCGTGGGTTCCGCTGGCCGAGCTGCTGACCGCCTCCGACGGGCTGATCCACCACGGCGGCTCCGGAACCCTGCTCACCGCCCTCCAGGCCGGCCTGCCCCAGCTCCTGCTCCCCCAGGGCGCCGACCACTTCACCAACGCCGACGCCCTCACCGCGACGGGCGCCGCCCTGCGCTCCGCCTCCGACGAGGTGGACGCCGCGCTCCTGACGCGCCTCACCGCCGACCCGGTCCTGCGCGACGCCGCCGAACGCCTCCGCGCGGAGAACGCAGCTCTGCCGAGTCCCGCCGAGACGGTCCCCGCCCTGGAGGCCCTGGCCGCCGCCTGAGTCCCCTCCGTACGATCGCCGGGCCCGCGCAGCCCGGACGGGGAACCCCTGTCCGGGCTGCGCGGCCGGGACATGGCGGACCCTACGGACGGGCTGCGCTCAGGAACCGGTGGCCGGCGCCGTGAGCGCGGCGAGTTCCCCGAGGACCCGGGCCGCCGGGGCCGGGTCGACCAGCCACTTCAGGTGGCTGCCCGCCAGGGTGCGGACGTCGTACGGGTTGTCCGGCGTGAGGGCGTCGCCCTCGCGGATCAGCCGGTCCTGCATGGCGAGCGGCAGGCTCGCGTCGTCCGCCAGGCGTACGAAGGTCTTCGGGATCGTGCCCCAGGTCGCAGCCTGTGCCCGGTCCGCGGAGGTGCCGACGTCGAGGTTCTCGTCGGGCTGGAAGGTGTTCAGGAAGGTCAGGAACTCCTCGTCGGTGCCGTCGGCGAGGAAGGCCGTCTTGAACGCGGTGAGGGCCGCGGGGTCTGCCGTGCGGAAGTTGACGCGCAGCAGGCCGAGTTCCGCGGGGTTCCCGGCCAGGGCCAGGCTCAGGGAAGCCGCGTCGACCGCGGCCATCTCCGGTTCGGCGTAGTAGGCACCGACCTCCAGGTCGACCGGGGCCCAGGCGGCGACGTAGACGATGCGGTCGATCAGGTCCGGCCGTGCGTTGGCGGCGGCGGTGGCCGTGATTCCGCCTCGGCTGTGCGAGACGAGGACCACCGGCCCGTTCTGCTTGGCCCGTTCCAGGATGCCGATCAGGTGCTTGGCGTTGTCGGCGAGCGTGACGCCCCGGATCGAGCCGGGTGCGGCGGCGAGGCCTTCGGGGTCCTGCGGCGCCTGGTAGGCGCGCTGGTAGCTCGCCTCGAAGCCGTGGCCGGGCAGGTCGACGGCTACGGAGCGGTGTCCGAGAAGGCCGAGTTCGGCCTGGAGCGGCGCGAAGGAGAAGGAGTTGGCGAAGGCGCCGTGAACCAGCACGAACGTCGGGGTCGGCTGCATCTGTCTGATCGCTCGCTCTCTGTCGCACTCGGGAATCGCCGGGACACCGGCTGCGGGCACCGGGTGGCAGCGGGCTGCCGCCGCGATCCCCTCGGGACAGTACGCAGGGAATGATCATCGAAGCAATCGGTGCGAGCTCCTCCGCTTGCGCCCTGCCTCCCGCGCGCCGTCGGCCGCCGGTGACGGGGGCGAGGACGGTGGGCGAGCACGGTGGGTGAGGACGGTGGTCGCCGGCGGTCCGGGGCCGGGTCAGGGCATCTCGTCGGGGTCGCAACTGGCCCGGCGGAGCCCGATCGTGCGCAGGGCCCGCATCAGCGCCTCGGAGTCCCCTTCGCGCACGACGTGGACGGCTCCCTCGACCTCCAGGCCCGACACCGCACGGGGCACACGCGCGGAGGGGGTCCGCAGCACCACCCCGCTGGGCGGGTCCAGCCCCCGCACTCCGCGGAACACGCGCAGGACCTCCGGGTCCGAGTCGATGCTGCCGATTCCGGCGGGCAGGGACAGGACGGTGATGTCGGGCAGCAGGACCCGGGCGTGCGCGAGGGCGACGGCGGGGTCGTCGGCGTGCGACACGACCTGGAAGTGCGGGTTGCGCTGGATGCCCGAACGGAGCAGTTCCAGCTGCTCGCCCTCGGGCACACCGACCACCAACACCGTCATCACCCTTCCCATCGTGCGTTCCGGCGCAGCGCGGGGCGACCCGAGGGGGATGGGGAGGGGCTGGGCGGGGGTGGTTGCCTCAGACCGCCGCCGCCTCGGCCTCGTCGGCCGGCTTCGCGCGCAGGGCCACGTCGGGCGGGGCCATGTGGGGCGGGGCTGCCTCGGCGGCGGTGTACGAGGAGGCGAAGGTGAACGCGCGCGGCGACGGCCCGTGCGCCCGCAGGTCGCTCAGCCGCTCCAGCGCCTCGTCGACGGTCGGCAGGTGGCCGGCGGGAACCCACCAGAGCACCATGTGCGCCTCGACGTGCCGCTCGAACCACTCGCGGCGCCGCCGCATCACCTCCAGGTGTCCGCTGCGGTAGGCGAAGTCCCACAGGGCTTCCTGGGTCTCCCACACCGACAGGTTGACGATGACGTCCTCGCCCGCCGGGCGCAGTCCGGTGGCGTCGGCCTCCCCCTCCCCCACGAGCCGCCACACGAAGCCCGGCGTTTCGTCGGCGGCGGAGTTGACCGGATCGAGCAGCTCGACGAACGGCGCGATGCGCGGGTCGTCGAAGGGGTGTAGGAGCGTGGCGACGTTGAGCTGGGCGAGGTGGAAGGCATGCGCGGGTGTGGTCATGGCCTCATCCCAGCACGCTCCTCATTTCTATGTCAACGTTCATTGTCTTTAGAAGCTTCGACGACGACGCAGCACTCCCCCGGCCGGGCGTCCATGCGGGCACGGACCGGACCGTCGACGCCGAGCAGCCCTTCCAGCAGTGCGAGGTTCATGCCGCAGACGAGCGGGGGGAAGCGTTCGGCGACGGCATGGAACGGGCAGTTGCGCATACGGAGCACGCGCTCCTGCCCGCCCTCCCCCTCTCCATCGCCTTCCAGGTGCGGTTCGTAGCCGCGGGAGGCGAGCAGCTCCGCGGCCTCTTCGAGCCCGCCGCAGGGCGCCGCCGCGCCGCGGAGGGACTCACCCCGGCGGCGCGCCGCCGCGCAGAGCCCGGCGTCCAGTCCGACCTCCTCGGCGGCTTCGGCGAGCAGCTCGGCGGCGGTGCGGTAGTCGCGGGCGGGCAGCGACACGGACCGCTCGACGCGTGCCCGCGTGTACACCTTGGCGGGACGGCCGGCCCCCGGCCCCGAGCGTCCCGTCAGGCGGCGGCTACCGCTCTCCAGCAGCCCCGCCTCGGCCAGCCGGTCCAGATGGTGCGCGGCGAGCGTCCGCGCCACCCCGGCCGCCTCGGCCGCCTCGTTGCGCCCGACCTCGCGCCCCTGGGCGGCCACGTACTCGTACAGCCGGCGGCGCACCGGGTCCTGCAGCACCGCGATCACATCGATGTCCTTCACCCCGCCATTCTAGAAACAACAGCGGTTGGAGATAGAAAGCTGCTGGAAATCGCCCGATCGTACGGGCACCGCGCCGTGTACCGCGTCAGTGCCCCTGAGGCCGACCCTTCGCCGACCCTGGCTCAACCCGCATGGCGCATCGGGGTGTTGCCGGGGTGATCACCCATGTGCCGCTGTACGCGCGGGCGGCAGGGTGAGGCCATGACATCGAACGCGCCCGGACGTCTCGCCGGCATCTCCTTCGCCGCCGCCCCCCTCCTCCTCATCGTCTACGGCTCCGTCCGCCTCCTGGCGGAGGGGTCGAAGGAGCCCGGTGCCGCCTGGACCGCCGGCCACCTCGCTTTCCTGTTCGGGGTGTTGCTCTTCGGGGCGATGTGCGCGGGGGTGTACCGCATGGCGACGGCCGGCGCGGGGCCGGTACGGCGACGGCTGGCCCGGGCGGGGTTCGCGGCCGGGCTGGTGGGAGTGGCGGCGGCCGCCGCGCAGGCACTGATCGACCTGTACGTGGGGCTCCGAGCGGCGGACAAGCCGGAGATGCGGGAGCTGTTCGGGCAGGTCCAAGACGTCCCGGGGGTGATGCCGGCCGTCTACACCGTCGGACCGCTCTTCCTCTACCTGGGGATGATCATCCTGCTCGCCACCCTCACGGGCCGTGACGCCGTCCGGGCGCAGGCGCTCTTCGTACTGGGCACGGCCGCGAACGCGTTCAGCCTGGACCTGCTGCCCCTCGGGGGACTCTGCTACCTCCTCGCCTTCGCCCCCCTGCGCCGTCGAACACCCCCCACCGCCACCCTCCCCACCCGCCCCGCATAGCCGCTCCCCGGGGCGGGGCGGGGGTCATTCCGGGCGGGGTGGGCGCAGGACGTGGCGTACGGCGGCGCGCAGCCATTGGTGGGCGCCGTCCGCTGTGTGGCGCGGGTGCCAGGCCATGCCGATCGTCACCGGGGGCAGGGGCAGGGGGATGTCCAGCAGGCGCAGCCCCATCGCGCGTGCCGCGTCGCCGAGCGGTGACGGCGGCTCGCCCGGCAGGGCGGTCGGCACGAGGCAGACCACGTCGCCGACCGCGGCCAGCGCCATCGCCGCCAGATGCCCCGGCAGGACGGCTCCGACCTGCCGGCTGAGCCCCTGGGCGGCCAGGGCCGTGTCCAGCGGGCCGGTGAAGCGGCCCCGGCGGCTGACGGCCACGTGCTCCGCCGCGGCCAGCCCGGCGGCGGTCAGGGGTCCTTCGGCGAGCGGGTGCCCGGCCCTGACGCCGGCCGCCATCCGCAGCGTCACCAGCTCCTCGACCCGGGTCTCCGGGTCGACGTGGTCGATGGCCCCGATCTCCAGGTCGATCCGGCCCTCGCGCAGCGCCGGGCCCGCCTCCCACTCCTCGGCCAGCACGCGCAGCGAGACGCCCGGCGCCCGGCGCCGGGCCAGCCCGAGCAGCCCGGGGGTCAGTGCCGCGCCGACCAGGTCCGCGGCCTGGACGGTGAAGGTCCGCCGCAGTGCGGCGGGGTCGATACCGCCGCTCGGCGTGAGCAGCGCCTCCAGTCGCCGCACCACGGCGGCGGCCTCGTCCCGCAGCTCCTCGGCGCGCGGTGTGGGCACCATCGCCTGCCCCGCCCGCACCAGGAGCGGGTCCTGCAGGACCCGGCGAAGCCGGGCCAGGGTGCGGCTCATCGCGGCGGGAGAGGTGCGCAGCCGCGCGGCGGCACGGGTGACGCTCTGCTCGGCGAGGAGGGCGTCGAGGGCGACGGCGAGATTGGCGTCGAGGTTCGGGGCTGGGCTGCTCACCCTGTTCACCTGCATCTTTCCGTTCTGGGCAATGATTGGATGCTGAAGTTCCCATTGTGGCAATGCGGTTCGGGTTCGCACGATGAGGGGGCGTTACAGATCCGACCGACTCAGACCGCGAGGTTTTCATGATCGTCATTACCGCCCCCACCGGGAACATCGGCAGTCGGCTGCTGTCCCTGCTGGTCGAGGCCGCGCCCGCACGCGGAGAGGAGGTGCGGGTCGTGGTCCGCGATCCCGCCCGGCTGCCCGAGGCCGTGCGGGAACGGGTCGAGGTGGTCACCGGTTCACACGGGGACGCCGCGACCGTCGAGCGGGCCTTCACCGGGGCCGACGCGGTCTTCTGGCTGGTCCCGCCGGACGTCTCGCTCACGCCCGAGGAGGCGTACAGCGGCTTCACCCGCCCGGCCGCGCGGGCGTTCGCCGCGCACGGTGTCGGCCATGTCGTCGGCGTCTCGGCGCTCGGCCGCGGCACCGCTCAGGCCGGCCGGGCCGGGCTGGTCACCGCGTCCCTGGCCATGGACGACCTGATCGCCGGCTCCGGTGTCGCCTACCGCGCCCTGGCCAACCCGTCGTTCTTCGAGAACCTGCTGGAGGAGGTCGACTCGATCCGCGAGAACGGCGTCTTCACCGACACCGTCGCCGCGGACCGGCCGGCTCCGATGGTGGCCGTCGCCGACATCGCCGCAGCGGCGGCCGGGCTGCTTCTGGACCGGTCCTGGACCGGGGCCGGCAGCGTTCCGGTGCTCGGGCCGCAGGACCTGTCTCCCCATGACCTCGCCCGCATCATGAGCGAGGAGCTGGGCCGTCCGGTCCGCTACGAACGCCAGACGCTCGACGAGTTGCGGTCCACCATGCTCGGACACGGCCTGGGCGCGGCCTTCGTCGAGGGCATGGTCGACATGAAGCGCGCCAAGGACGAGGGCCTGGACTCGGGCGTCGACCGCTCGCCGCAGGCGGGACCGGCCACCGGATTCGCGCAGTGGTGCGCGCAGACCCTGCGGCCCGTCGTCCTCGCCGCTCCGGAGGCAGCCGATGCCCGCTGACCGAACCGAGCCGCCGGTCACCGCGTTCATGCTGGTCAAAACCACCCCCGAGTGGCTGGCGATGACGGTGCCCGAACGCGTCCACGCCTTCACCACCCACGTCGTCCCGGTGATCGAGGCCCGCACCCGCGGTGTCCGCTCCCGCTTCTACGACACCGAGTTCTACTCGGCTCGGGTCACCGACGTCTGGGTCTGGGAGGCGGACGACCATGACGCCTACCGGCTGCTGATCGACGCACTGCGCGAAACCCCCTTCTGGGACCGCTACTTCGACGTCGTGGACCTGCTCGTGGGCACCGAGAACGGCTACGCCCGCACCTACGGCCTGGAGCCGGTGGCCACCGTCGCCACCTGAGGCCCCGCGCCGCGCGATGCGGCTCGATGCGGATCAGCCGTGTGCCCGCCCCTCCGCGAGGGGGCGGGCCCAGTCCCCGTCGGCATCGCGGCGTCGGTCCCCTACGGGGTGGCAGGCCCCTCTTGCGCCGGGGCCGGCAGGCGGCATGAGGTCCCGGCGTCGCCTTCCTCCGTGCGCGGCCAGTGCCGTCCTTCGAGGGCCTCGGCGCTGCGGTTGAGCCGGACCAGGACGTCCTCCAGCTCCCGTACCTCCTCGGGGGACCAGTCGGCGACCACCCGGGCCAGGCAGGACCGGTTGACCTCGCGGTCTCCTTCGAGGCGGCGCCCGCCCTCGGCGGTGATGCGCAGCTTGCGGGCCATGCCGCCGTCCGGATCCGCGACGCGTTCGGCCAGTCCGCAGCGCAGCAGTGCGGCCGTCTGGCGGTTCACGGTGGAGGTGTCGAGGCCGAAGGCCTCCGCCAACTGTCCGATGGACATGGGTCCTTGGGTGTCGATCCGGCTGAGCAGCAGGTACGCCGACCGCTCCAGGCGTTCGGCGTCGCGCTCGCGCCGAGCCAGCACCTGGTGCCGCGAGAGGAGCATCAGCTCCCGCTCCAGTTTTTCCAGCACTGCGCCTCCCGCTCCTTTCCGGCGCTCCATTATCGCGGACCGGCGGACCGGTGGACCTCTGCGGGCCGGACCCGCAGCCATATGCATGATACATAGCGTGTGTACTATGCACTTCTCGTTGTCACCCCGACGAGCCACAGCCTCACACCGGAGGACCCGCATGTCCGTCACCACGTCCACCGCCTCCCGCGCGGCCGAGATCCTCTCCCGGCCCGTCACGCTGAACGGCCTGACCGTCCCCAACCGCATCGCCATGGCGCCGATGACGCGGATGTTCTCCCCCGGCGGCGTGCCCGGCGAGGATGTGCGGGCGTACTACGCCAGCCGGGCCGCCGCGGGCGTGGGCCTGATCGTCACCGAGGGCACCTACGTCGGTCACGACTCCGCCGGGCAGAGCGACCGGGTGCCGCGGTTCCACGGCGAGGACCAGCTGGCGGGATGGGCGAAGGTCGCCGCGGCCGTGCACGAGGCCGGCGGCACGATCGTTCCGCAGCTGTGGCACATAGGCATGGTGCGCAAGCAGGGCGAGGCCCCGTACGCCGAAGCGCCCGCCGTCGGCCCCTCCGGCATCCGCGTCGACGGCACCGAGGGGACCGGCAGGGCGATGACCCGCGCCGACCTCGACGACGTCATCGGCGCGTTCGCCGACGCCGCCGCGCAGGCCGAGCGGATCGGCTTCGACGGCATCGAACTGCACGGCGCCCACGGCTACCTGCTCGACCAGTTCCTGTGGGAGCGGACCAACCGCCGCACCGACGCGTACGGCGGCGACGCGGTGGCCCGTACGAAGTTCGCGGCGGAGATCGTGGCGGCGGTGCGCGAACGCGTCTCGTCCGACTTCCCGGTGATCTTCCGCTACTCGCAGTGGAAGCAGGAGGCCTACGACGCCCGGCTCGCGCAGACCCCGGAGGAGCTGGAGGCGATCCTGGCCCCGCTGGCGGCGGCGGGCGTCGACGCGTTCCACGCCTCCACCCGGCGCTACTGGCTCCCGGAGTTCGACGGCTCGGACCTGAACCTGGCGGGCTGGACCAAGAAGCTCACCGGCCGGCCGACCATCACCGTCGGCTCGGTGGGCCTCGACGGCGACTTCATCCGCGCCTTCGCCGGCGAGGGCGCGGCGCTGGGCGACATCGACAACCTCCTGGACCGCATGGAACGCGACGAGTTCGACATGGTCGCCGTCGGCCGCGCGCTGCTCCAGGACCCGCAGTGGGCGGCGAAGGTCCTCGGCAACCGCTTCGACGAACTGCAGCCGTACGACGCGGCGGCCCTCAGGTCGCTCAGCCACTGACGGCAGCCGCCTGTCGGCGCATGCCCCCGGGACGTCGGTGGACCGACGCCGCGGGGGCATGCGCCGACTGGGCCCGGGCCGTGGCCGACGGTACCTCCGCGGCGGCCGGGCGGCCGGGCTGTTCAGCGGGCGGGGGTCACGGGGCCGAGGTCGCCCTGGATGAGCGTTTGGGCGATCTGAGGGCGGTCCCAGAGGGCCAGGATCTCGTTGGCGAGGGCCGCGACGGGCAGGTGGTCCTGGTCCCGGACCTTGACGGCCGCGGCTTTCAGGGTGCGCGGGACGGCCCCGGCGTCCAGGAGGACGCGCCAATCCCGCACGCCCAGTTCCAGGAACTCCAGTCCGGTGAAACCGGCGATCTCCAAGGGGTCGGCCAGGGTGCCGGGCGCTGCGGTGAGGGTGCGCAGGCGCGGCAGTCCGGCGAGGGGAGCGAGGCTGAACGGAGCGCCGTCCCAGGCGCCGATCGTCAGCACCTCCAGTGCGCCGTGGGCGGCGGTCTCGATCGTCTCCAGGAATCCGGAACCGACCTTGGCCACGGCCGGAAGCGTGTTGCCGCGGCGGCCACCGCGTTCCTCCCGCCTCCGGCCCAGGACGAAATCGGTGAGGGAATCGGCCACGAGCTCGGCGCCGAGGCTCTGCTCGTGGTCGACCAGGATGACCTGCCCGAAGTGTCCGCCCGGCCCGGGATTCAGGTCGACCGCGAACTCGTCGCCGCCGTTGCTCCCGAAGCCGATCCAGCCGGGCGAGCCGGCCAGGCCCTGCACCGCGGCGTCGGGAGCGGTACTGAGCGCACGCATCGCGCCGTGGCCCCAGCCGGAGTGCCGGCGTTCGGCGTCGACGGCGTACAGGTCGTCCAGGCCGCTGAGTTCGCAGCCCACCGCATCGCCGACGCGGTCCGCCCCCTCGAAGTCACCACGCCAGTCCACCCGTGCCACCCGGTAGAGCGCCTTGAGCTCGTCGGACAGCGCGACGCCCAAGCGGGCTTCGGCGGCAGCGATCTCCTCCGCGGTCGCGCCGACGGCGTCGGGCAACCGTTCGCGGAGAGTCCGCTCCAGCAGTTCCGGGTCCGCGGACGGTGCCGGAACCGCCTCGGGCGCCGGATCGGGACGGCGCAGCCACGGCTCGGGAAGGGAACCCTCGGCCAGGACGAGCACCCCCAGGTCGGGGTAGCCGACAGCCGGCTCGACGACCGGGCTCGGCCAGACGAGGCCGAGCGTGGTCCTTCCGTCGGGTCGCACCTCCGCCCTGAACGCGACCTCCTGGACCCTGCCGCGCGCCAGCGCCCTTTGTATGTCCTCCACCCTGGTGCGCGCGGTCGCCGACATGGAGCCCCGATGCGCAAGGCTCCAGCCGTACTGGCCGATACGTCCTGCCACGCGGGCCGGCCGGGCGGCCGCACGCTCCGTGTCGCCGGCCAGCATGAGCCGCAGCACGGGCTCCCAGGCCTCGAACGCGTCCAGCCATGACAACGGCGGTCGTTGATCTTCCATGCGCAGACCGTACGCGGAGCCGGTGCGCCCGGGCTGCCGGGGTCATGTCAGGTCAGGCCCAGGCCCCACGCGTCGCGTCGATCCCGAACTCGCCGTCCGGCCCGATCATGAACCCGTGAGCCATGGAGACGCGACTGCCGCCTGCCGGGAACCACCATCCGTCCGCGGCCGAGCCTTCGGTAGTGTCGGCTTCCAGAACGCGCGGCCTCCCGGCAGGGTGGGAGGTCACGGCGGGGAACATGCAGCCCGTGCCCCTCGACCGAAGTACCGAGCCCGTCGGCTCAAGCCCTCCGGCGCCCGGGGGATCAGGGGCACGCGCGCGTCCGCCGTCACGCCCGGTCCCCCGGCCGGGGTGATCGGCTCTGACACCCATGGCCGACTTGCTCCGGCGGCCCGGCATCCCGTATGCGTGTTCGGTTAGGCTAACCTCGTTTGGCGCGCTGGCGTACCGGGCTGGGGTCCGGCACCGCAGGCGGCAACCATGGAGCGGAACGCGCAGAGGCAGGGCGCAGGTGAGAGGCGGTGACCGGGCTTGTGCGCGTCGTGCGCCCACTGGGGCGGGCCGGCCATGCGGGTGACGGGCGTGCCGGGGTACGGCCCGGAGATCGGGACGATGCCTCGTGGATAAGATCGCGCTGACGGCCGGAGCCCTGTACGTCATCGTCCTGCTCCGCGCCGGAGGGACGTTCGCCGTCGGCTGGCTCGCCGGCGCCGGTGCCCGGCGCAGCCGGCTCGCCGGGCGAATCTCCACGGCGAGGTTCCAGCGCGCCGAGCGGGCGATCCAGCGGTGGGGCGCACCCGTGGTGGCCGTCTCCTTCCTGACCGTCGGTTTCCAGACCGCCGCCAACTTCCTCGCGGGCAGCATGCGCATGCCCCTGCCCCGCTACCTCCCCGCCCTGTTCGTGGGCGGAGCGGCCTGGGCGCTGATCTACGCGACAGCGGGGCTCGGCGTGCTCGAAGTGCTGGGAAGGCTCTTCGCCCAGCAGCCGGTGCTCGGCGCCTGCGCCGTCGCCGTCCTCCTCCTCGCGGTGTGCGCGGTGGTGGTGTACCGCAGGAGAAGGGCGGCCCTGTCCTGCGGTGACACCGCGGCCGACGAATCGTAGGCGCCCCCGGCCCAGGCACCGCTCCCAGTGACCGAGCGCCTCGTCCGGCGCCGTTCACCGGATGCGGCGCTCAGATCGCTCACAGCGCTCAGGCCCCTTCGCCGCAGGTGCGATCACCGGGCGTCGCCGAGCCGGAACCGGGTCTCGGACGTGATGCCGTCGTGCAGCAGCGACAGGCCGGTGCTGCCCCGGATGCAGTCCGGGACCCTACGGCGTACAGCCTCCGGGAGCCACGCGCGACGGTGCCGACCCGGCGGACCTCCAGGGGCGCGCCACCGCAGGTCGCGGACGTCACCTCCCGGCGGTCGGCAGCGAACAGGCGCCCCCAGCCGTTGCCGAAGGGGCGGCGACGCCCGAGTCGGAGACCGTGGCCCGGCAGAGCCACTGGTCGGGCGTCTCCCGGGCGTAGGCCGCGCGGGTCGGCCATGCCCGGACCAGCATCAGGCCCTGCGCGCCGGGCGCATCCGCGCCCACGGCCGCCGACTTCGCCAGGACGTAACGCGCCCGGTCGATGACCTCGGCCAGGTTCTGGGGCGAGGTGGACGCCGCTGATGGCGCGGGCGAACTGCCGGGGGACGAGCCGGCCGACCGTTCAGGCGAGGCGTTCGGTGGCGTAGACATCGATGGCGCGTCGCGCTGGGATGCGGCCGGGCCAGGTGCGACGGCCTCGTAGGCGACCCTCCGGGCGGGGTCGTCGACGCAGGTCGCGGTGACCGTTGGCTCCGATCCGGGCCGGCGGCAGCGGTCCGATCTCGTCGTAGTGACGCAGGGTTCGTGCCGTCCCACCCGGCATCCGGGCCACCTCCGCGATCGGTCGGTCCACCACCGTCACCCGTTCGCCACCACCAGTCGGGCCGGCCTCTCCGGCCCTGGTCACGACCGTAGAAGCTGCCGCTACGTCAACCACAACCCCTGCGACCACGACCCCGGGTCCCGCCACACGTGACTCAGCGCCGCCGGCCGCAGGGTTGAGCCGGGCCACGACCGGTGGAACCCGGCCAGGCATGTGGGAACTACTGGAGACGCGTCGCGGTCCGGACAAGGTCGGCGACGGCTTTGGACCGACTGTGCGGCGGCCAGGCGATCACGGTGGTGACGTTCGGCGCGTCCAGTACGGGCACGGCGGCGAGGTCACCGTGCAGTTGGGCTCGGCACGACTCCGGTGAGACCGCGCAGGCCCGGCCGAGCGCGACGAGCTGCAACAACTGCGCGTGGTCGCGGACCCGGGGGCCGGGGCCGGGCGGGTAGGTGCCGTCGGGGTTGGGCCAGCGTGGCAGGGGCAGGCCGGGCAGCGCGGTGATGTCGGCCATGTGCACATGGGCCCGGACGGTGAGCGGATGTCCGGCCGGCAGGACCACCACTTGGCCCTCCGTGCTGAGTTCTTCGGTGTGGAGCCTGGCCGTCGAGTCGAACGGCCGGTGCAGCAGCGCCACGTCGGCCCGGCCCTCGCGCAGGAGTCGTTCCTGCTCCGCCGGGCCGCACAGGATGACGTCGACGGGGACCGCGCCGGGTTCGGCGGCGTACGCGTCGAGCAGTTTCGCCAGCAGTTCGCTGGACGCGCTGGCTTTCGTGACCAGGACCAGGCCGGGTCGGCCGGTCGCGGATCGGGCGGCGCGGCGGGTCCGACGCTCGGCGGCGGCGACCGCGTCGAGCGCCGCACGGCCCTCGGTCAGCAGCACTGAGCCGGCCTCCGTCAGCGTGACGGTGCGGCTGGTGCGGTCCAGCAGCGCTGCCCCGAGCCGGCGTTCGAGCTGCTGGATCGCCCGTGACAGAGGCGGCTGTGCGATCCCGAGCCGCTGCGCGGCGCGGCCGAAGTGCAACTCTTCAGCGACAGCGACGAAGTAGCGCAGTTCCCGGGTCTCCATCCGGCCACGATACTTCGGATCGATACCCGGACGGTATCGCTGCCCACCCTATCGGTCTTGGACCCTCGCCGGGGTGCGACGGCAGCATGGTCCCCATGAGCGAACGAACGATTGCGCTGGTCACCGGCGCGAACAAGGGAATCGGCTACGAGATCGCCGCGGGGCTGGGCTCCCTCGGCTGGAGCGTCGGCGTCGGCGCCCGCGACGATCAGCGCCGCAAGGCCGCGGTGGAGAGACTGCGCGACGCCGGCGTCGACGCCTTCGGCGTACCACTGGACGTGACGGACGACGCGAGCACGACCGCCGCCGCACGGCTGATCGAGGAACAGGCCGGGCGTCTCGACGTGCTGGTCAACAACGCCGCCATCACCGGCGGCATGCCGCAGGAGCCCACCCGGGTCGATCCCGCCACCATCCGCACGGTCGTGGAGACCAACGTGATCGGTGTCGTCCGCGTCACCAACGCGATGATGCCGCTGCTGCGCCGCTCCGCCTCACCGCGGATCGTGAACATGTCCAGCAGCGTCGGCTCCCTCACCCGGCAGTCCGGCACCGCCGCCGAGCAGACGACGGGCCCGGTGGCCGCGGCGTACGCGCCGTCGAAGACGTTCCTGAACGCCGTCACCCTTCAGTACGCCCGGGAGCTGAGCGGCACGAACATCCTGATCAACGCCGGCTGCCCCGGCTACGTCGCGACCGACCTCAACGGCTTCCGCGGCGTGCGCACCCCTGAACAGGGCGCGGCGATCGCCATCAAACTCGCGACCCTGCCCGACGACGGCCCGACCGGCCGTTTCTTCGAGGACGCCGGCGAGGTGCCCTGGTGATGCGCACGGCGGTCATCACAAGCACTCCACGCCGGAGCGTCGCGCTCGCGCCGAGAATCGAACATGTGTTGGAATATAGAGGTGACGGCATCATTCCGGTTTCCCGATGACCTGGTCGCGCTGCAGGCGGCGTGGCTGCGTACCTATGGCGAGCTGGCGCAGGTGCCCGCCGGGGGCGGGACGACCCTGCTGCTGCGGCGGCTGATCGCGCTGTCCGGGCGCCTGTGCGCCCATCCGCACTGGGGCGCCCCCGCCGGGTGGCGGGACGGGGGCGTCGAGCTGCGGCGCGTCGCCCGCGTGGCCTGCGGCGACTCCGTTCGGGCGAAAGATCCGGCGACCCCCTGCCCCTCGGGCCCGACGCGGGCCATGGTCTGTTCCGAGACAGCGGACTCGACGGACTCGACGAAGGGCATGGAACGTTGCATCTGAGGCGCATCGGAACGATCTTGGCTGCGGCCGCACTGACCGTGCTGGCGGTCCCGGCCACCGCGGACGCCGCGGCGGTCGCCTGCGGCGGCGGGACGTCGACCGGCCGGGTGGCCGTCAACGGCTGCATCAGCGCCCAGCGGGGATCCGCCGGCAGGTTCCCCACGCGCGAGATCACGGCGTACGTCAAGGCGCGCAACACCGGGAGCAAGGGACTCAACGTCGCCTACGAGGCCTACTTCCGCGTCGTCGACGGCGGTCACTGGGAGAAGCTGGGCAGTGGCCGCACCTACGTGCGCGCCGGGGAGTCCGTCGGCCCTCTCGAAGTGGGGAGCAGCACCCGGGTGTGCGGCCCCGTGAAGGTCGAGATCCGCGTTCACGCCCGGGCCGACGGCGCCGCCTGGAGCGGCTGGTCCCCCGCCGCGACGAGGCAGTGCCAGACCTGAGCGTCAGCCGGGGCTGCGGTCGTCCGCGTGGACGGGTTCGCGCCACATCGGCCACAAGGTCGGTCCGCCGCCCGGGAGCCGGATCTCACCGGTGACGCGGAAGCCCAGCCCTTCGTAGAAGGGGATGTTGGTGATGTTGCTGGACTCCAGGTAGGCGGGTTGCCCGAGCCGGTCGCACTGGGCCAGCTGCTGGCGCAGCAGCGCCGAGCCGACGCCCATCCCCTGGAGCCCCCGGTCCGTCCCCACCGACGGCAGGTACCAGTGCGGCTCGTCCGGATGGGCCTCGTGCATGGCGTTCTGGACCTCTGCGGCCCGTGGCATCCCGCGCAGGCCAAAGACGCGGGCGTACTGGGGCAGCGCCGCCAACTCCTGTGCCGCGGAGGCCTTCCAGCACCCGGGTCCCGCCCACAGTGCGGCGGCCAGCAGCCGCCCGTCGCCCGTCGCGGCGACCCGGACCGCGCCGTCGCGCGGCCGCTGTTGGCGCTGGGACAGCCGGAAGTAGCGGGCTGTCCTGCGTTCCCGGTCGGCAGCGGGGACCATCCACGCCATGACCGGGTCGTCGGCGAAGGCGCGGGCCAGGAGCGCGGCGATCGCTCCCGACTCGGAGGGCCGGGCGGGCCGGATGCCGTACCCGGCCAACGGCACTGCGGGACGTCTGCTCATGGGAGCACGGTAGGCAGCCGGACCCGGCCCTCCCCGCCGTACGGCGGCGGACACGCCGTACACGCCGTACGGGCCACCCGCTCACCGGTCGGCCGCGACGAACCGGTCGGCCGCGGCGAACCGGTCACCTGGGTGTCCCGCTCGGAACGCGAACCGCCGGACAGCGCAGGACCTGGCCGGCAGCGGTGCCGACCACGACCGTGCCGTCGGGTGCCGCGTGCAGGCAGAGCGGCCCGTGCGGGGGCAGCCGGCGCGTGGCCAGGAGGGTGCCGTCGGCCGTGTCGACGGAGAGGAGGGTGCCGTCGGCGCACAGGGCGTGCAGCACCCCGGCGTGCGTGTCGAGGCCGATGACCTCGGATTCCAGCGGCCTGCTCCACTGCACCACGCCGGACGGGAAGGCCCTGCGGACCAGCTCCGTCCGTCCGTGGAACAGGGCGGCGCCGGTGCCGTCGTCCGCGTGGACGGCGCGGCCCAGCGGGGCGTCGACGCTGAAGAGCACCGCCTCCGTGACGCCGTCGGGGGCGAGCGCGACCACGTCGCGGCGCCGGCGCCAGTACAGCAGCTCGGGGCAGCGCCGGACGTCGAGCGGGACCAGGTCGTAGCGGTCCGGGACGTGGAGCGAGCCCAGCGGGCTTCCGTCGGCGGCGAAGATCCGGGTGTCGGGCGGGGCGGGCGGCTCCGCCCCGAAGCAGCGGTCGAAGGTGTCCCGGATCGCCCACGCCCCGTCGGTACGGGCGCACATCGCGGCCGCGTGCGGCACCGAGCGGCGGTCGAGGACCCTGCCGTCGGCGGTGTCGACGAGCAGGAAATCGGTCCGGGTGCGGCGGTCGGGACCGGGGATGGCCACGCGAACGGTCCGCTCGTCGGCGGCCACCTCGATCCGGGTGCCGCCGTACAGCGACGCGGCGGGCACGCTCCACAGGACCGAACCGTCGGCGGCCCGGCACTCCACCACCACGTCCCGGCCGGTGGCGAGCACCCGGCCGTCACCGAGCCCCGCCACGGCCCGGACCGCGCAGTGCTGGTCATAGCGGCGTCCCGCCCGCTCGGCGAGCGTGCGCAGCGTCTGCAGCGCGGGCGGGGTGTCCTCGTACGTCCTCGGTTCCCCGGGGTCCTGCGCCGTCCGGTCGAGGGTGGTCAGATCGAGGGCGTCGGGGCCGAGGCCGCGCCAGTCCTCGCGTACGACCGTCGCCCGGGCCACCCGGCTGTCGCTGCCGTCGTCCATGGCGAAGAAGGTGAGTTGGAGCGTGCGGTCGTCCAGCCAGCGGATGGGGTCGATGCCCCACGCGGGGTCGGTGAAGTCGACGCGGTGTCCGGTGTCGGCCTCGAGGAGGGTGAGTCCGCCCGCCCGGAAGTAGTCGTCGCCGTTGTCGAGGCCCACGGCGAGCAGCGGAAGCGTCGGGTGGAAGGCGATCGATTCGGCTTCCGTCGTGAAGGTCAGCAGGTGGGCGCAGGACAGGTCGTCCGTGCGGTAGACGGCGATCCGGCTGTAGCGGTGCATGACCGAACTGACCGCGAGCCACTGTCCGTCGCTGCTGAAGACCGTCTGGCAGGCGAGTCCGAGCAGTTCGGGGAACGGCTGGTCGTTGAGGGTGGTGTGCGGTTCGAGCTGGTCAGCCATGGTGCTCTTTCAAGTGGGCGGACGACACCCGGGCGGGGGTGTCGAGGATCTCCGGTGTCGCGGCGGCAGGAGGGTCCGGGGGACGACCGGGCGCGGGCGTCCGGCCGCTCGGCCGGGCGTCCGTGCCACTGCTCCCCCGTCGTCGTCCACGCCCCATCCAACCGCCCCGCGGTGAGCGCCGTCGCGCCGGGGGGCGTTCGCACGCTTCGGCGCCACGGCCGGTCGGGGAGAGTCCGGTTGCCGCCCGGTGTGTCGGCGCGACCGGTGCGGCCGGGCTCCCTTGAATGGGCACCCTCCTACGGAAACGGGCACCGTATGACCCTCCGCGCACCGCACCACCAGCCGGCACCCGCCTCGGGCCGGTTCACCCGCCGGTCAGTCCTCACGGGCGCGTTCGCGCTGGCCACCGCGGCGGCGCTGCCCGTCGCCGCGGCCGGGCGGGCGTACTCGGCCGCCGGCCCGGACATCATCGCCTGCGCCACCTGGGGTGCGCGGGCCGCGTCCGAACCCGTCGTGGTCCTCGCCAACCGCCCGGAGCGGATCGTCGTCCACCACACGGCGACGGCCAACGTGACGGACTACACCAAGCAACGCGCCTTCGCGCTGGCCCGGGCGATCCAGACGTACCACATGGACGCGCAGGGCTGGATCGACACCGGTCAGCACTTCACCGTCAGCCGTGGGGCGTTCGTGATGGAGGGGCGCCACAGCAGCCTCGCGGAGCTGCGCACCGGCACGCGCCAGGTGCGCGCGGCGCACTGCGTGGGGCAGAACACGGTGTCGATCGGCATCGAGAACGAGGGCACCTACACCTCGGAGGCCCCGCCCGCCGCCCAGTACGCGGCGCTGGCCGACCTGTGCGCCCACATCTGCGACCAGTACGGCCTGGCCGCGTCGGAGATCTACGGGCACCGCGACTTCAACGCCACGTCCTGCCCGGGCGATCGCCTGTACGCCCTGCTGCCGAACCTCCGCAGGGACGTCGCCACCATCCTCGGCACGCCCCTGTCGGACCCGGAGGAGGATCCGGTGTGGGACCTGGTGCGCCAGGCCACCGGACGGCCGGCCGCGACGGTCGGGGAGTACCTGCCGGCGGGCCTCCTGCCCTGACGGCGTACCGGGCACCCGGTCTCCGGCGAGACGTCAGATGTAGCCCTCGCGCAGGGCGTACGCCACGGCGTGGGCTCGATTGCGCAGGTGCAGGCGGGTGGTGAACCCGTGCATCACGTTCTTCACCGTGCGCTCGGAGTAGGCCAGTTTGGCCGCGACCTCCTCGGTGCTCAGCCCGTCGGCGACCAGCCGGAGCACGTCGACCTCTCGCCGTACGAGGCCGGAGGCCGGCACGCCCGGCAGCCGATCGGCGCTGCGCTGCATGCTGCCCACCTGGGTGATCAGCCGGGCGATCAGGTCGGAGGGCAGGTCGCCGTCGCCCCGGGCGGCCGCGCGGACCGCCTGGAGGAGCCGGTCCTCGGTGGCCTCCCGGCGCCAGACGATGGCGCGGACCCCGCATTCGACGACCTGGAGCAGGTCGGCCTCCCGCAGGGCGTTCGCGACGAGGACCACCCGGGTCCCCTCGGTCCGGGTGAGCCGCCGCAGACGGGACGGGGTCGCCTCGTCCAGCGCGTCGACGAGCAGGACCGCGACCGTCCCCGGCCGCCCGGCCATCTCCTCGACGAGCTCGATCTCGGGCTGCCGGCGCAACTGGCCGGTCGCGCCGGCGAAGGAGAGCGGGTCCGATGCGTGGACCTCGACCGGGATCCTGGCACGGGCACTCAGAGCCATGACCGAACATCCTTACGTGACGGGAACGCGTGCAACACGCCGAACAAGCTTCGAGAATCGTCCTGTTGCGGTCGGTCCGCCGACAATCGTGGCTCACCACGAGATCGCCAGGAGCGTGTGATGGCGTCCCTTTTCGAACGTGCGGAAGCACTCGGCCTGTTGTCCGCGGAGGCGCGGCGCGCCCGGGCGGGCTCCGGGCGGTTGCTGCGGGCGCTGCGCCGGCTGCGCGAGCTCACCACTGCCGCCGAGGATCCGCTGCCCGCTCCGTACCTGTTCGGCGCCGCCGCCTGCGTGGCGCAGTGGGCCGACGCGCTGGACTGGGCCGACCAGCTCGCCGGGGCGGGCCTCACCGGGCACCGGGTCTCGCCGCTGCATCCCGTCCACTACCTGCTGCTGGGGGTCCGGATCGACACGGCCGCGGCCTGCGGGGACTTCGCGCGCGTGCTGACGTACGCGGAGGAGAACGGGCTTCCCGTGGACGGTGCGGGCCCGGCCGTCGCCTCCAACCTGCGGGCCCAGGCCGTTCTCGCACTGGTCGGGACGGGCCGACTGGGAGGCGAATCGTTTCCTCTACGCGCGTGGCGTTCTGCGCGCCGCCTCCGGCGACCGGCACGGCGCTCTGGCGGACTTCCTGGAGTGCGGCCGCCGCGCGCTCGACGGCGAGAGCGCCGGACCGGCGGTCACACCCTGGCGGTCGGCCGCCGCCGAGGTCCAGTCGGCGCTGGACCGGCCCCGGGAAGCCCTCGCACTCGCCGACGAGGAGTACCGGCTCGCGACGGTCGGGGGAACCCCGCGGGTGGTCGGCCGCGCCCGGCGGGTGCTGGGTGAGGTCACCGGCGGGCGTCGCGGCCTGGAGCTCACCGAGCAGGCCGTCGAAGTGCTGCGCGGACCCTCGCCCGGCCCGGGGGCCGGCACGGAACCGCCGCTGGGCCTGGAACTGGGATCCGCCCTGGTCACCCACGGCCGCCTGCTGACCGCCGCGGGCCATCCGCGCCGGGCGCGTTCCCTGCTCCGCGAGGCGTCCGTGATCGCGGAACGCCTGGGCGCCACGGCCCTCCTGACCCTGACCCAGGACATGCTGCGCGCCGGCGGCGCCCGCGGCGGCTCCGGCCCGCTCACCGGTGAGGCCTCGCTGACGGGAAGCGAACGCCGCGTCGCCGCGCTGGCCGCGGACGGCCGGACGAACGCCGAGATCTCGGACCTCCTCCACCTGGCCAGACGCACCGTGGAGACCCATCTGAGCAGCACGTACCGCAAGCTCGGCATTCAGCGGCGCGCGGACCTGTCCGCCGCGATGGGCACCGGTGGCGCGGGCCGCCGCCCGGTCACCGAGGCGGGGGCCGCGTCCTGACCGCATGTCCGCCAAACGAAGACCTGCATGCTTTCGTCTCAGGGGCTGTACGCGCCCGCCCGCCCGGATAGCGTCGGGGCGGGCGGCCACTGCCGAGGTCCGCCCGCGCATCCGAAGGCAGGACCGAGATGAACCCCCTGGCCGCCCGTGGTCCGCACCGTGTCACGCTCGCCACCCGCGCCGACTGCAGCGTCATCACCCTTACCGGCGACATGGACCTCGACCATGTCGGCCCCCTGCGCGCCGCCCTCCAGGAGGCGTGTACCGCTCCCACCGCTCCGGAGCGGGTGGTCGTCGACCTCTCGCGGCTCGACTTCTGCGACTCCGCCGGACTCAACGCCCTGCTCCACGCGCGGTCCCTGTGCGAGCAGAACCGGCGGACCCTGACCCTCACCGATCCCGGCCCGCAGTTCTACCGCCTGCTGCGCATCACGGGCGCCGACGCCCTGTTCGACCTCTCCTACCCCGGAACCGCTGACGGTTGGCCCGACGCGGCGCGCTGACGGCGACCGCCCGCTCAGCCGGATCTCAGCGTGACGGAGGGCGACACGCCGTACTCCTGCCGGTAGGCGGCGGCGAAGCGGCCCTGGTGGGCGAAGCCCCATCGTCCGGCGACGCCGGCGACGGTCGTGGCGCCCGCCGGGTCGGCGGCCCGCAGCTCGGCATGGGCCCGGGTCAGCCGGACCCGGCGGAGATGGGCGAGCGGCGTCGTGCCGGCGTGGCGGGTGAAGGCGTACTGCACCGCGCGCGCAGTGACCGGGATCGAGGCGGCGATGTCGGCGAGGGTGATGTCGCGGTGTGCGTTGGCCTCGATGAACTCGACGGCGCGGCGCAGGGTGTCGCTGTGCGCGTCGCGTCCGTCCCGCGGGGTGGCCGCGTCACCGCGGGCGGTGTTCGGCAGGGTCGCCAGTACCGTGGCGGCCAGGTGCTGGGCGGCGGTCGAGACGAACAGCCCGTCGGGGTCGGCGGACACGGCGCTGTCGTCGAGTACGTGGTCGCGGAGGTAGGCGACGGCCGCGCCGAGCCGCCGGTTCTCGGCGGGGCCGACGGCCCGGGCTCCGGTGATGCGGACGTCCTTCCCACCGGGAACGGACGCGACCCGGCCCAGCAGGCGGGGGTCGAACATCGTGATGGTGTAGCGGGCTTGGCGCACCTGCCCCTCGTACGGCCGGTCGTGAGGGGCCAGGAGGAAGGTCTCGCCGGGGCCGAAGACCTCCTCGCGGCCGCCGGTGGTGTCGACGATGGTTCCGCTGTGCATCGTCACGAGGCACACCTTGCCGAGGCACCCGGCGTCGTAGCCCATCGTGTAGCCGAAGGAGAGGCGGTCCACGCTCAGCCCGCCGACCTCGGTGCGGGAGATCCGGGCGCGGGTGTCCGCGGGGCGCCCGCCGATCTGCATGGGGGTGTAGGCGGCGGACAGGAACGCCTCCGTGGCCTCCAGGTTCCCGCTTTCGAAGAAGAGGTTGGTCATCGGGCTCTCCCTCGCCGACGCTATGCACGACCTGCTGGCGGCAGGAGCCTCCAGTATGCCGTGACCGCCGGGCTAGGAACGGAAGGTCACCGGGAGGCCCAGGGGGCCGCGCAGTCCGCCCGGGCGCCAGCGGATCTCGTCCGGTGGCACGGCGAGGGCGAGTCCGGGCAGTCGGCGCAGCGCGGTCCCGATGGCGATGTGCCCCTCCAGCCGGGCCAGCGGGGCGCCCAGGCAGTAGTGGACGCCGTGGCCGAATGCGAGGTGGGCGTTGTCCGGCCGGGTGATGTCGAGGCGGTCGGGGTCCGGGAAGCGTGCCGGGTCGCGGTCGGCGATGGCCGAGGCGATCAGGACGGTCGCACCCCGCGGGACGGTCACGCCCGCGATCTCGACGTCCTCGCGGGCGAAGCGGGCGATGCCGGGGCTCACGGGGCCGTCGTAGCGGAGGAACTCCTCGACGGCGCTGCCCAGGAGTTCGGGGTCGGAGCGCAGGAGGTCGAGCTGGCCGGGGTGGGCGAGCAGCATCGCGATGCCGCCGCTGATCAGGTTGACGGTGGTGATGTAGCCGGCGGCCAGCAGCAGGAACACCATGGCGATGAGCTCGTCCTCGCTCAGCCGTGCTTCCTCGTCCCGGGCGGCGATCAGGCCGCTGAGGAGGTCGTCGCCGGGGTGGGCCCGTTTGGCCCGGATGAGGTCGGTGACGTAGGCGCGCATGTGCTGCCACGCCTCGTTGACGACGGCGGGGTCCGGCGGCTCCGCGCCACGCATGATCATGCGGTCGGTCCAGCGCTGGAAGTCGTGCTGGTCGTCGACCGGCACGCCGAGCAGTTCGCCGATGACGGCGACGGGGAGGGGCAGGGCGAAATCGGCCACGAGGTCGGCGCGGCCGGCCGGGACGATCCCGTCGAGCAGGCCGTCGGTGATGGCCTGGATCCGGGGCCGCATCTGCGCGACCCGGCGGGCGGTGAACGCCTTGGAGACCAGGCGGCGCAGGCGGGTGTGGTCGGGCGGGTCGCTGCGGAGCATGTTGCTCAGCATCGACTCGCGCTCGGTTTCGGGCAGCTGGGCCAGCAGCCGGGGGTCCGAGGCGTCGCGCACGTCGCTGCTGAGGCGCGGGTCGGACAGGGCCGCGAGCCCCTCCTCGTAGCGGGTGACCAGCCAGGCGTCCAGGCCGCCCGCGACGACGACGCGGCGTACGGGGCCGTCCTCGCGCAGTTTCCCGTAGAGCGGGAAGGGGTCGGCGAGGAAATCCTGGTCGGCGTAGGGCAGTAGGACCGGCCGCTCACTCATCGTGCCTCCCGGAATAGGTCACCCTCTCCATGGGAAGTGAGGATATGCGCCCGAGTCTCCATGAATGCTGCTTTTCGGTCATGGCGGACGAGCCGTCGCAACCGTCACGACGGCGCGTCAACTGTCGGCGTCGACGGCAGCCTGACGGTCGGTCGATTTCCGACGGACTCGTGATCTGGGCCAAGGCCCACTGCGGAAAGTATGATCAAGAAATGGCTGACATGACCGAAACTACCCCCGGCTGGCTGACCAGTGACGAGCTGGACATGGCCAGGGCCCAGATGCCGATCCTGTACGTCGAGGCCGTTCCCGTGCGCGTGAACGACACCGGCGAAGTCACCAGCATCGGACTGCTCCTGCGGATCGGCGCGGAGGGAACGATCAGCCGGACGCTGGTGTCCGGCCGGGTCATGCACCACGAGCGGATCCGTGACGCGCTGCTGCGCCACCTGGAGAAGGACCTGGGCCCGGTGGCCCTGCCCCTGGTGCCGGCTTCCCTCCAGCCCTTCACGGTGGCCGAGTACTTCCCCACCGCCGGCATCACCCCGTTCCACGACCCCCGCCAGCACGCGGTGTCCCTGGCCTACGTGGTGCCGGTGACGGGCGACTGCCGTCCCCGGCAGGACGCCCTGGACCTGGTCTGGTTCAGCCCGCAGGAAGCGGCCTCGCCGGCCGTGCAGGGCGAGATGCCGGGCGGCCACGCGGTGCTGCTGAAGCAGGCCCTCGCGCACGTGGGACTCGCGTACTGAGCCGCGCCGTGACCCCGGCTACGGCGTCTGCGCCGGGGTGAAGTTCGTGAGGATCAGCAGCGTGTCGACCAGGTCCTCGGCGGGGGCTCCGGTGGCCAGGCGGCGCAGCTGCTGCCCGAACACCAGGGCCACGGCCGCGCCGGCCAGGCGTTCGGGGTCCGGCACGCCCAGCTGGGTCAGGATCCGCGTGGCCAGCAGGTCGTAGGCGGCGAAACACTCGGCCGCGGCGGCACGCAGCCGTTCGTCGCGGCCCGCCTGGACGTACAGCTCGAACGGCGCGATGTGGCGGCTGTCGAAGGCGTTGCCGCCCGCGACCTGCGCCACCACCTCGGCCGCCCGGCCGATGTCGAAGTGCTCGTCGGAGCATTCGTCGGCGAGCCCGGTGAAGTGCCGGGTCTCCTCGGCCACGAAGTGCAGCAGGCTCTCGCGCAGCAGCTCGTGCTGGGTGGCGAAGTGGTAGGTGACGGAGCCGAGGGAGACCGCCGCCTCCTTGGCGATCCGCCGGTTGGTGACGGCCGCGATGCCGTCCTGCCCGATGATCCGCAGTACGGCGTCGATGATGCTCTGGCGGGTCGCGGAAGCGTGGGGCATGTCCGCATTCTGCCCCATCGGCCGACGTGGCCGCCCTGCGGGGCCCGTGCGGGGGCCGCGCGGGGCCGGGGAGTCGGCGACGGGTGGGGTGTGGACAAGCAGCGACGCGATCCATACTGTTCGTTCGAACGAACAATGGAAGAACGCCGTAACGCCGCACGGGAGTTGTCGTGGAGATGTCCGGATCGAACGTTCTGCTCACCGGGGCCACCGGAGGCATCGGCGCCGCCCTGGCCGCGCGTCTGACCGCGCAGGGGGCCCGCCTCACGGTCACCGGTCGGCAGGAGACCGCCCTGAAAGCCGCCGCGGACGCCTGCGGGGCCAAGGCCGTGCTCGCCGATCTCGCCGTCCGGGCGGACGTCGTGCGCCTCGCCGAAGCCTGCGTCGAGTCGGACGTCCTCGTCGCGAACGCCGCCCTGCCCGCCAGCGGCGACCTCCTCGACTACTCCGAGGAGCAGCTCGACCGTGCCCTCGACGTCAACCTGCGGGCTCCCGTCCTGTTGTCCCGGCTGCTCGCGGAACACATGGTGGCCCGCGGCCGCGGCCACATCGTGCTGGTCGGTTCCATCTCGGGCAAGGCGGCGACCAAGTCGACCTCCCTGTACAACGCGACGAAGTTCGGGCTGCGCGGTTTCGCCCTCGCGCTGCGCCAGGAGCTCAGGGGCACGGGGGTGGGGGTGTCGCTGGTACAGCCCGGATTCGTGCGTGACGCCGGGATGTTCGCGGCCACCGGTGCCGCCACCCCGAACGGCATCCGGACCGTGACGCCGGGCCAGGTCGCCGACGGCGTCGTGCGGGCCGTCCGCCGCGACCTGTGCGAGGTCAACGTCGCGCCGCTGGAGCTGCGGCTGCTCAGCGCCATCGCCGGACAGTTCCCCGGCTTCGCGGAGCGGATCCAGGCCCGGACGGACGTCGACGGCTCCGTGCGACAGATCGTCGACGCCCAGCGCGCACGCCGCTAGGTCGTGTCCGCACCCTAGGGGGTGCGGGCCGCGTCTCGTCTCCTGCCCGTCCGCTGCTCGCTCCTCGCTCCTCGCATCTCGCACCTGCACGCCTTCCATGCCACCCATGTGAACGGAGAGCACGGCTGTGCCGAGTGAACACCTCCCGAGTGACGGGCCCGGAGCCGGCCCGCAGGTCGAACGCAGGTCGCTGCTGCGATTAGGGGCCCTGCTGGCCGCGGGCGGGGCCGCCGCGCTGGTCCCCGCACCGGTCGCGCACGCCGCGACGCGCGGCCGGGGGACCGATACGGTGACCACCACCTACACGGGCCGCTCCCCCTACGGCAACGACCAGTGGGCGTACGTCGCCTTCGACGTCCCCGCCGGAGTCCGGCGGATCTCCGTGTCGACCACTCACGACGGCTCCGCCGGCATCCTGGACCTGGGGATCTTCGGCCCGACCGGCTTCCGCGGCTGGTCGGGCGGCGCACGGTCCGGCTTCACCCTCGCCGCGACGGACGCCACCCCCGGCTACGTGCCCGGGCCGGTTCAGGCGGGCCGCTGGTCCGTCATCCTGGGCCCCATGGTCGGCAGCCCCGGCGGCATGGCCTGGCAGGTAGACGTCACCCTCCACGAGGGGGCCCCGCTGCCCGCAGCCCCGTACGACATCCTGCCCGCCGCGGTGCCCGGACGCGGCCCCGGCTGGTACCGGGGCGATCTGCACCTGCACAGCGTGCACTCCGACGGGCAGCGCACGGTGGACGAGATCGTCGCGGCCGCGCGCCAGGAGGGCCTGCACTTCATCGCCACCTCCGACCACAACACCAGCTCGACCGGCGTGACGTGGAACGGGAACGTACCGGCCGACCTGCTGGTGATCAACGCCGAGGAGGTCACGACCCGGCACGGCCACTGGCTGGCCGTCGGCCTGCCACAGGGCGAGTGGGTGGACTGGCGCTACGGACCCGCGGACCAGGGGGCGTTCGAGGGCCACGTCCGGCGCGTGCACAGTTTGGGCGGACTGGCGATCGCCGCCCATCCGCTCACTCCGGCACCCGGATCCTTCTGGGAGTTCGGCCTCGACCGCGTGGACGCGCTGGAGGTGTGGAACGGACCGTGGACCCTGGACGACGCGGCCAACATCGCCGCCTGGCACGTCATGCTCTGCCTCGGCAAGCGGGTCGCCGCCGTCGGCAACAGCGACGCCCACAGCCCCGCGGACGCCGTCGGCCGGCCGCACAACGTGGTGCGCGCCGACAGCCTGTCGACGGCCGCGGTACTGGACGCGCTGCGCACGGGACGCTCGTACGCCGTCGAATCCGCGGGCGTGACCGTGGACTTCACGGCCCGCGCCGGCGCGGCGGTCGCGGGGCCCGGCGAGGAACTGCCGCTGTCCTTCTTCGACGCCGTCGATGTGACCCTGAACGTGACGGGCGCCCCGGACAGCATCGCCACGCTGTACACCGAATGGGGCATCGTGGCCGCCACCTGCATCGACGGCAGCGGCCGCGGGCAGCTGAGGTGGCGCGGCTGGGGCAGGGCGTCCATGTTCGCCCGGGCGGAGGTGCGCCGCCCCAAGCCCGCCTCCACCACGCTGGACCAACTGGTGGCCATCACCAACCCGGTGTGGTTCTACTCCGCCCAACTGCCCCCGTACGACGTCGAGCGGCGCGTGCTCTTCCACACCGAGCGCCGTCCCGACGGGTCGTGGAGCGGTATGCGTCCGCTGCCCGGTGCCGTCGGCGCCGCCTCGTTCGCCGGGGTGCAGAGCGCCGTGGCGGGCATGGCGGACGGCTCGGTGGTGATGCTGGGCATCGCACCCGACAACGGCTTGTGGCTGACCTCCGTACGGGGTCCGGCCACGCTCCGGCCGTGGCAGCGCGTCGCGGGGCCGGACGGGTCGACCGGGTTCACCGTCAGGGAGGCGGACATCGCGGCCTTCCCCGACGGCACCTGCCAGATCGTGGCGACGGCCATGGACGGCACCACGTACCACCAGCAGCGGCGGGCCGACGGCGGGCTGCCCGGGTTCCGGGCCGTGCCCGGTCCCACGGCGACGAGCCGCTGGGGTGCGACGAAGGTGGCGATCACCGCCATGCCCGACGGGTCCGCCCAGTTGCTCAGTTACGGCACGGACGGTGCCATGTACCACTGCGTGCGCGGGCGTTCGGGTACGTGGACGCCGTGGGGACGGCTGGCCGGCCACAACGGCGCGGCCACGTTCGCCGGCCCCGCCCTGGCGATCACGGGGATGTCCGACGGATCCTCGCAGGTCCTGGCGATCGGGATCGACGGGATCGTCTACCACCAACTGCGGCGGCCGGACGGCTCCTGGACCGGATTCCGGGCCCCGAGGGGTGTCACGACCGCCACCATGGGGGCCAGCGCCATCGGCATCGCGGGAACGCCCGACGGCTCGGCCCACGTCGTGGCGGTCGGGCTCGACGGACGGGTCTGGCACAACGTCAGGAGGCCGGACGGATCCTGGACACCGTTCGCTCGGATACCCGGCCCGAACGGCAAGGACCCCTTCCCCGCGGGGCAGGTCCGCATCGCCGCCCTCCACGACGGCACCACCCACGTGGCGGCCGTCAGCGCGGGCTAGGTCGTGTCTTGTCGATCAGGCCGGATCAGGGAGACCCTTCCTGTCGGAGTGCGGGGCGGGACCAGGGTGTGTCGGCGTCGTCGCCCGGTTCCGGGCGCAGGCCCAGCTCGCCGAGTTCGTTGAGCGCCATCATGGCGGTGAACATCGGGTTGGGGTTGGCGCCGCCCACTCCCCCGTCGGCGACGGCCTGCGCGTACCGGCCGGTGAACGCGCTCGGGCGCACCCGGCCGTTCCCGCCGGTCAGTCCCAGCGCGGCCGCCTGGAGGGCGGTGGCCTGCTCCAGCAGGCCGTCCAGGTGGGACACCGCCTCGGCACCCCGGCGCAGGGCGAAGGTGTGCCCGTCGGTGAGGATCGCGGCTTCCCCCTCCTCGAAGAGGCGGGCCACGGCGCCGAGCACGGTCTGGATCTTGACCTGGTCGGCGTCGTACATCGCCCCGCAGGCGCCGTTGCCCTCGTCGGACAGGTGGAGGACGCCGCAGTCCCCGAGGTGCACGATCACGTGCCCGGCACAGTGGCCCTGGCTGCGCAGCACCCGGACCGCGCCGTCGGCGAAGGTCCAGCCGGTGAACCGCAGCGAGCCGATCCGGATCAGCTCCAGCGGCAGCTCCTCGTAGGTCCGGGTCGTCGCGGCGAAGGGCCGCATCGGCTCGAAGAGCGACACCACCTTCGCGGCCAGCGCGGGCGCCGGCAGCGGCGCCGCCCAGGCGATGCGCTCGAAGGACCGCACCCAGTAGGACTCCGGGTCCCGCATCTGGTCGAGGTCGCGGGCGGGGACGTAGTGCTCGACGGGCACTCCCAGCTCGTCGGCCAGGTCGTTGTTGCCGACGTGGTCGGGGTGGCCGTGCGTGGTCAGCACCAGCGCCCGGGACCAGGGCCCGACCCGGTCCGCCGCCGTCCGCAGCGCGGCGCGGAAGGCCGTGGTGACGCCGGTGTCGACGACCACCAGTGTTTCGCCGGCCCGGTGCACGAGGGCGTTGCCGACGTCCGGCTGATCGTGCGCGAGATCCAGTTCCCGGCCGAGGACCAGCACGGTCCCGTCGTCGATGTCGATCAGGTCGCCGAGCGCGGTCATGGATGCTCCCGCCGTCTGGTCCGGGCCGGTCGGGTCCGGAGCCGCTGCTCAAGGCCGTCCAGCACCAGTCTCCCGCCGCCGGGCGCGCGCCGCACCAGCACCCCGGGCGCCGCCGCACGCGCCGCGAAGCGCCCCGGCGGGAACGTACCTAGGCTGGAGGGGACACCGCTCGGACGGGGTGAAGCCATGACAGCGCAGCGCGCGGGGGTACCGCTCACACGTCCGGCCCGCAGGCTCCCCGCCGTCGCCACCGTCCTCGCCGTGGCATCCGCCTGCCTGGTGTCCGGATACACGGATTCCGGCCGGACGGCGGCTGCGGCCGCAGCCGCGGACTGCGAGACCGCGCTGCCGGACAGCTTCTGGCGGGCGCCCGTGGACACCCTTCCCGTCCACCCGGACTCCGCCCGGTACGTCTCCTCGATCGGCGCCGCGGCGCCCCTGCACCCCGACTTCGGCTCCGGGCTCGTCGACGGCATGCCGATCGGCATTCCCATCACCGTCTCGGACACGGCGGTGCCGGAATCGAAGGTCACCTTCGACATCGCCGAGGAAAGCGACCCGTCCGGGTACCGGATCCCGCAGAACGCCAGGATCGAGAACGGCCCGGCGAGCGACGGCGACCGGCACGTCGTCGTCTGGGACCGTGACAGTTGCAAGTCCTACGAGCTCTGGGACGCCGAGCCGCGGGGCGGCAACGCCTGGCACGCCGGCGGCGGCGCGGTCTTCGACCTGCGGAGCCATCAGCTCCGGCCCGACGGGTGGACGTCGGCCGATGCCGCCGGACTCGCCGTCCTGCCCGGCCTGGTGCGCTACGACGAGGCGGCGTCCGGGCAGGTCGACCACGCGATCCGCATCACGGTGCCGCGCTCGGACCAGAGCTACGTGTGGCCCGCGCGGCACCAGGCGGGCGCGGCCGCGGACCCGGCACTGCCGCCCATGGGGCTGCGGCTGCGGCTCAAGAGTTCCGTCGACACCTCGAATCTGGCTCCGCAGGCCAAGGCGGTCGCCGAGGCCCTCAAGAAGTACGGCGCCATCGTCGCGGACAACGGCTCGGCCTGGTTCATCTCCGGTGAGGAGAACTCCGGCTGGGACAACTCCCAGCTCGCCGGGCTCAAGGCCTTCAAGGGGTCCGACTTCGAGGCGGTCGACGCGTCCGGACTGCAGCAGTCGCCGGACTCGGGAGCCGTCGCGCCGAAGTGAACGCGCCGCGTCGGCCCCCTCGTCCGGGGCGTCATTCCTGCCGCAGTGACGTGACCAGATCGCGCGGCAGACCATGGGTGTCGTGGAGGTAGTGGAAGTCGTCCTCGGTCAGCACGCCCCGGAACCGGGGGCGGGCGAGCACCCGCCGGCCGCGCTCCAGGAGGCCGCGGAACCGGTGCTCCTCCTCCCGGAGCAGCCGGAGCACGTCACCCGGCGGCATGTCCTGCCGGAAGTGGTCCAGGGTGTGCCGGACCAGTTCCTCCGGCAGGTCGCCGAGTCCGCGCGAGGGATCGTCCCGCCACAGCACGGTGAGCACCCGTCGCACCAGCCGCCGCAGCACGTATCCGCGTCCGGTGTTGGCCGGGCGCACGCCGTCGCCGAGCACCACGACGGCCGAGCGCAGATGGTCGCAGACCACGCGCAGGGACGTTTCGTCCACGTGCCACAGCGGCGGCACGAGGCGGCGCCAGGGGTCGAAGACGTCGCACTCGAACACGGACGACTTGCCCTGGAGCAGTGAGGCCAGCCGTTCCAGACCGAGTCCGGTGTCGACGTTGCGCCGGGGCAGGGGCACGAGTGAGCCGTCGTCGAGCCGGCGGTGGCTCATCGTGACGTGGTTCCACACCTCCACCCAGCGGTCGTCGCGGGTGGGTGTCGAGCGGGGCGGGCCGTCGCCGCTCCAGAGGAAGATCTCCGAGTCGGGGCCGCAGGGGCCGACCGGGCCGTTGGACCACCAGTTGTCCTCGGTGGTTTGTTCGACGGGGACGCCCCGGTCCTGCCACAGCCGCAGGGAGGCCGTGTCCGGCCCGGTCTGGTCGTCGCCCCCGTGGACGGTGGCGTACAGCAGGCGGGGATCCACGCCGAGTCCCTCGGTGAGCAGTCCGTATCCCCAGTCGAGGCTGAGCGGGCCGTCGTAGTCGCCCAGCGACCAGGTGCCGAGCATCTCGAAGACCGTCAGGTGCGTGTCGTCGCCGACCTCCTCCAGGTCCGTGGTGCGCAGGCAGCGCTGTACGTTGACCAGTCGCCTGCCCTGTGGATGGGGGCGGCCCTCCAGGTACGGGGTGAGCGGGTGCATGCCGGAGGTGGTGAAGAGCACGGGGTCGCCGGGTGGTGGCAGGAGCGTCGAGCCGACGATCCGGCGGTGTTCGCGCTCCTGGAAGTACTCGACGAACGTGTCGACCAGGCGTTCGGTGTTCATGGGGTGGCTCCTTCGCGTCGCAGCGGGAAGCGGCACCGGAGAACGGACCGAGGGTCTCCGGCCGGGCGGGGACGCCACGGCATGGCCGACGGACCGTTTCCGGTCGCCGGGGAGAGGGGGAAGGTCAGGCGGCGGCAACCGGCGAGCTGGTCGCTCGCGCGGTCGCGGTGGTGCTGGGGCCGTTGACGTTCATGCGGGCAACGGTAGCGTGACCGTGCCTGCCGGGCACGGGGTTTTCGCACGACCGGATTGCCCCGAAACGATCACCTCGGTTCGTCGCCGGGCCCGTCCTGCGCCCGCATCAGGAGGTGGCCCCGGCGGAAGCGCTCCTCCTCGCCGGGCTCGCGCAGCATCCGTCCGACCTCGACGAACCCGGCCTCGCGGGCCATCCCCGCGAGGTCGTCGATCGGCCACCGGTAGGCGGTCGTCACCTTGTGGTCGAACGCCGCCGCGGGACCGCCTTCGGCCTCGAAGAAGGCGAGCAGGAGGGGCCCGCCCGGAGCCATGACGCGGCGGAACTCGGCGAGGTAGGCAGGGAGTTCCCGCGGCGGGGCGTGGATCACCGAGTACCAGGACACGATGCCGCCCAGCTCGCCGTCGGCCAGCTCCAGGGCGTCCATCGACCCGACTTCGAACCGCAGGTCCGGATGGGCCTCGCGGGCGTAGTCGATCATGGCCGGTGAGAGGTCGACGCCGAAGACGTCCAGTTCCAGGTCGCGCAGATGAGCCGTCACGTACCCCGGCCCACAGCCCAGTTCGGCCACGGGCCCGGCATCGGCGGTCCGCGCCAGCTCGGCGAACGCGGCGAGGACCGAGCGGTCCAGCGGAACGCCGTCGAGCCAGTCGCGGGCGAGATCCGCGTAGCGGACGACCACGGAGTCGTAGGCGTCGGACGTCTCACGGAGGTACGCGGGGAGTTCGGGGAGTCGGGTCACGAGGGACGACCTTAGGGCGTGCGCGACCCGGGCCGTCCACCGCCCGGCATGATCCGGAGGACACGACCTAGCGCGGGGTGGTCTCCTGCACCGCCCACGCCAGGTACGCGTCCGAGGTCCCGGCCGCCGGGAGCACGATCCACTGGGGCACGTCGTACGGGTGGCGGCCGTGCACCCATGCCTCCAGGTCCGCGGCCCTCTCCGTGGTCGTCGTGAAGGAGACCCGGTAGCCCCGCTCGTGCCGCAGGGCGTCCTTGCTCCAGTGGAAGAGGGTCATCCGTGCCTCGACGTCGGCGGCGGCCGCCAGCCTGGCCTCCACCGCGCCCTGTGCGATCTCGTAGGCTTTCGCCTCGTCGTTCACGGTCGTCTGCGCGATCACCATGCTCGCCACGCTGGTCCTCCTCGGTCGGGTCGCCCCAACCTTAGGGGGGTCTTGCCGATCAGGCGCGAGCCCGGCCTGATCGGCATGACACCCCCCAGGCCCGATCAGCCGGCCAGGGCGACCAGTCTTCGGTAGGCCAGCTGGTCCGCGCGCCGGGCGGTGAGGTGGACGTGGACGTCGGCGAGGTACTCCTTCAGGGCCGAGTACCCCGCCGTGTAGGTCTCCTCCTGCTCACCGGCCGCCGGCGGCATCCAGAAGATCAGCAGGAGCTCGTTGCGCCGTGTGCCCTCCGGGCTGGCGAAGGACAGCTCGTGGAGGACCAGCCGGGGCTCGTCCGAGGGCAGGCCCTGCACCAGCTCGTCGTGGGTCAGGTTGGCCTCGAGCTCCGGGACCAGCAGGTCGGGCGGGTCCGCGTACCGCAGGACCACGGTGTTGATCTCCCGCAGCTCCCTCAGGTGCTGGATGGCAGCGACGCAGCCTTCCGACAGACCGATCGGGCTGCTCACTGGGTCTCACCTCGGTGCTGGTCACGGTGTTGGCGGGGCGGGGCCGGGGGCCGGGGGCCGGGGGGCCGGGAGCGGCTGCCGTCAGGTGTGGATACGGCTGTTGGTGCCGTCGTGGGCGTCGGCGTGCTCGTCGTCGAACCAGTAGTCGCCGGCCGCGAGGTAGCGGAACGAGTGGGCGCTGTGGGCGGGCAGTGCGACGGTCGCGGCGCGGGTGCCGTCGCCGCGGGGCTCCAGGGGGTGGGCGGCGGGGTTCCAGTGGTTGAAGTCCCCGACCACGCTGACCGGCCCGTCGGGAGTTTCCGCGGGGAGGACGAAGGTGACCTGCGTACGGCCCTTGAGCTTCTTGCGTTCGAGCACTGGGACACTCCAGCCGTGGAGGAACGGGGAAACCGGCCCGTGCATCCTCACGCCGGTGCGCGTGTGCTGCGGCAGCACCGGGCCGGGGTACGGGCAGATGTCACCCGACTGGCCGCGCCGGCCGGCCTCCGGCGGCACCGGGGGCACCGGTGACGGCCGTGGGACGGGAGGGGCGGCCGAACGGATGTGCTCCGTGCCGAAGGTGGGTAGGAGCTGTCTGCCGCGACGCACCGAACGTGCGGCACCAGGCGTACGGTTCGGGGAGGGACTGTGGCACTGCTCGATCAACTACCCGCGCTCATGGGCGTCGTGGTCGGTTCGCTCGGCTCCTACGCCGTGCAGACGCTGACCGAGCGCCGGCGGTGGACGCGGCAGCGGCAGGAGCGGTGGGACGAGAAGCGCTTCGAGACGTACGGCCGTTACGCCAACGCCCTCAAGGCACAGCTCCGCCTCACCCAGCGCATCGGCGCCTCACTCGGATACTCGGACGTGGTCGATCCGCTGGCACCGGCCGACGGCCTGCCCCTGCTCGCCGACGCCGAGTCCCACCGTGCGACGGAGTGGGAGGCCGTCCTCCTGGTGGGGGACGCGGAGACGGTCGCGGCCGCACGGCGCTGGCACGAGACGATCTGGACCATACAGCTGCTGATACGGGAGGACTCGGTCGACGGCGAGCTGTGGACCAGGGCGCACCGGCTGGCGAGCGCGGCACGGGACGCCTTCTACGAGAGTGCGCGGCGCGACCTGGGCATCGAAGGCGCTCCGCCGCCTCCGGGGCAGTGGCCACGGCAGTGGCGGGCCGAGCTGTCGGGGTGAGAGTCGCTCCGCCCCGCCGCGTGCCCGTCGGTGCCGCAGGCCTATTCGGCCCGGTGCGGCTTGTGCGCGGCCACCCGCATCCGCGCCTCGGCCGGCAGCCGGGTGTGGCCGGTGGAGCGGCGGGCCCGGGTCAGGGGGCCGTCGCACAGCGCGCGCAGGACGGGACCGGGTTCGCTGTCCTGGGTCAGGGTGAGGTCGAGTTGCGCCTTCGGACTGCGTGACGGGCCGATCATGCGCGCCTGCGCGCGGGTGACGCCCGGTTGCCGGCCGGCATCGGCGGCCAGCGCGTCGCTGAGGGCGTGCTCGCGCAGTTCCACGCCGTCCGCGGGGGGCTCGCCCAGCCGAATGTCGCCGGGGTGGGTCCGGTGGAGCTGCGCCAGGAGCCACCAGAGGGCGAGCAGGAACACGACGGCCAGGACGGCGATGACCACGGGCCACCACCAGGCCTCGTCCGTCCACCGCGTACGGTCGGCGTCATCCAGCACCACGGTCTTGGGGGCGGTCCACGGCATGCCGTCGGGAGACGAGAGGGACCAGCGCCGGTAGACGTCGAAGCCACCCGCCAGGATCAGGACGCCTGAGCCGAGCATGACGATGCCCGTCAGGGCCAACAGGATCCGGTTGATCGCGGACTTCCTCATGAGATCCGTCCTGTCTCGTGTTGTCGCGGGCGGGTGGCCGTCCACGACGCGTCACTTGGGGCGGGCGCGGGTCCGGACGGCGAGCCCGGGCGGGTCGGCGAGGGCGAGCCGGTCGATCTGCTCCCGCAGCACGGCCTCCAGATCGGCCCGGACCTCGGCCGGGGAGCGGAACCGTACGTCGGCGCGCGCCGCGACGCGGTGACGGCGCATGCGGATCCTCGCGCCGCTGACGCCGGGGACGCGCAGGGCGGCGTCCCGCAGCAGCAGGACCGCCGCGGCGCGGTCCAGCACGGCCCGTACGTGCGCGTCGGGGGACTTCAGCGGGTACTGGTGGCGCAGGCCGGGCGTGAGTGCCAGCACGATCAGCCAGAGGCCGAGCAGGGCGAGGACGGCGGCGCCGACCCGCATCCAGACGTCGTCCAGGGGACGTGTGGCCAGCTCGGGGGCGAGGCTCGTGCGCCAGGCGGCGGCGTTGCCGCCCGCGCGGACCCGGACGATGTCGAACAGGAGGGCTCCGGTGGCGGCTGCGACGACCAGGGCCGTCAGTGCGGCGGGGATCCGGCGTGCGGACCAGGGCCGGCGTGCGGGAGGTACGCCTCCCGCGGGCGCAGGGTCGGGGGAAGCGGCTTGGTCCGTTTTCATTCCGGCGCTCCTTCCGGGAGGGTCGTCACCCGGGGCTCATTGCACGCGCCCGCCATCGAGGCCTGCGCCGCCGATGGGGACCAGGTGCTCGATGGCGAGGGTGACCTCGGTGACCTTGATCCCGGTCAGCTGGCTCACGCGAGTGCTGACGTACTGCTGGAGTCGGCGGGAGGCGTCGGCCAGGTCGATGGGGTACGGCAGGTCCAGAGAGAGGCCCAGGCGGGCCGTACCGCCACCGACGGTGACCGAGGCGCGTGGCCCGGCCAGTCCCGTGCCGGGCTGTGAGGTGGCCTCCTGCTCGGCCAGAGCCTCCCGTGCGGCGCGGACCGCGATGCGGGCCACCACTTTGTCCCGTACCACCGTGGCGCCGCGCTCGGCAGCCGGCAGTGTCGGCGGGGCCGAACCAGCCGCTGAGCCGGGCGTGGCGGCGGTCGGTGTCGGTCGCGAGGTCACCGCGGGCCCCCGGAACGCCTGAAGTCGGACGTCGTGAGATCGCCCTGAACCAGGAGGCCGATCACCAGGCCCACCGCGCCCAGGACGGCCACGAGCAGGAACGCCCAGAAGCCTCCGAAGAATGCGGCGAAGCCGAGGGCCATACCGGCCAGCAGGCCCACCTTTGCTGCGCTCATCTCACTCACCTGAATCCTCACGTCGAGGTATGTCCTGCGTCGTGCGCCGTGCGCGGTCGCGCACGGGGCGAGGAGGGCGAGGCGGGGTCACTGCACACGGCCCTCGCCCGTCTCCTCGTCCTCCTCGTCGGGCAGGTGGACGTCGTCGACGGTGACGTTCACCTCGACGACCTCGAGGCCGGTCATGCGCTCCACCGCCGTGATGACGTTGGTGCGGACGGCGCCGGCCATGTCCACGATGGCCACGCCGTATTCGACGACCACGTCGAGATCGATGGCGGCCTGTCGTTCGCCCACCTCGACCTTCACCCCGCGGCTCACGCTGGGACGGCCGCCCGGAACCATGTCCTTCACGGCCCCGAGCGTGCGGGTCACGCCGGCGCCGAGGCTGTGGATGCCCGGCACCTCCCGGGCGGCCATCCCCGCGATCTTCTCGACCACGCTGTCGGAGATGGACGTCCGGCCTCGTGTCTCGGGCGCCGCCCCGGCGCCGCTGCGGCCCTTCAGGGTCTTGCCCGCCGAGCCCGTCCCGGGCTCGCTCCCACCTGCGATGGGGCTGATGGTGTCCGACATGGGGGACCTCCCGAGGGTCCTGCGGGTGCCGGTGTGGCGCCCTCGACTGTTTGGACACGCCCCGGGCGCATTCGTCACCGCTGTCGCACGACCCGTTCCACCTACCATGGAGATGCGTGCGCTACCGCGAGGACCGTTCCCGACGAAAGTGGGCGGCGATGCGCAACCGGCCCGGACCCCCACCCCCCTACGAGGCGGAGTTCCGGCCTGCGCCGCGGCCGGCCACCGGCTCCACCGCCGCGCGGGGCGCCGCCGGCGGTCCCGGCGGTTCAGGAGCCCCTGACGACCTGAACGACGGCATGCTGGCCGTCCGGGCTTCCGAGGGGGACGACGACGCGTTCGCCGTCCTCGTCCGGCGGCACAGCAGTCGGCTGCTCGCCCTGGCACAGCACCTGCTGGGCGACCGGGCGGACGCCGAGGACGCCGTGCAGGAGGCGTTCCTCAGTGCCTGGCGACGTCTGCCGGAGTTCCACCACGCCGCCTCCTTCGGCACCTGGATGTACCGCATCGTGACGAACCGCTGCCTGAACGTCCTGCGCCGCAGTCCCCGTCCCCTTCCGCTGGACGCCCTCCCCGAGCCCGCCGCCGCCGACGCCGGGAGTTCGCCGCCCCGGGTATGCGAGGGGGACGCCGCGACCGCCGCCCTGAAGCGGGCGCTGCTGGAACTCGACCCTGAGCTGCGCGCGTGCTGGGTCCTGCGGGAGCTGCACGAACTGCACTACGAGGAGATCGCCCACGTTCTGGGCACCAGCGAACAGACCGTGCGCGGGAGGCTCTATCGCGCACGACGCGCACTGACGGAGGCGATGCGCCCATGGCGCTAGACGACCCGCACCGATCCTCGGGCGACCGCCCCGAGCCCGTGGACACCATGAAGGCACCGGCCTCGGTGCTCCACGAGGCCGAGCTGCGGGCCGGCCCCGAAATCCTGCCCTGCGGGCGCCCCGTCAGCCGTGCCTGGGAACAGGCGCGCAGGCCCGCCGGCACCCCGGTGGACCCGCACACCGGCACGTGCACGTGGTGCCGGCAGGCTGTCGAAGGACTGACCGCCCTGGACCGGGCCGCCCGCGCCCTGCGCACCGAAGAACAGCCCGACGGCCGTACACTCGCGCAGCGGGTCGTCGACGCGGTGCGTGCCGAGACGCGCCTGGGCGCCATGCTGCTGCTGGACGACCCCGATCAGGACCTGCACATCGCCGAGAGCGCCGCGGCGAAGGTGCTGCGCCGGGCCGTCGACACCGTTCCGGGTGCCCGTGCCATCAGCTGCCGCCTCGTGCTCGTCCGGGGGAGCCGGGCCGTGCACACCGTCGCCCTCACCATCGCGGCCGCACTCGATCAGCCGCTGCCGGAGCGGGCCGAGGAAGTGCGCGGGGCCGTGCTGCACGCGGCTCACCGCGGCTTGGGCCTGCGCGTCACGGCGGTCGACCTGACCATCAACGCGGTGCTGGAGGCTCCCCGTGCCACGGTCGACGAGCGATCGACGGGTGGCGACCTGTGACCACCGCCGCGCGTGAGGACGTCCATCGGGCGGCGGCCCGCGCCGCCCTCCAGGTTCCCGGCGTGGCAGGTTTCCAGCCCGCCCTCGGTGACCTCCTCCCCCTCGCCGTCTCCCGGACGAAGCACGCCCTGGCGGGCGGCGCGGCCGCCGGGCGTCCCGCCGCCGGCGTCCGCTGCCGGCACACCCCGGAAGACGGCTGGCTGGTGGAGGTGCGGTGCGCGGTGCGCTCCGACCGGCGCGTGGTCGACGTCGCCCGAGACGTCCGCGAGCGGGTCCGGGCGGCGGTGACGGCCAAGCTCGCGCACCACGGCAGCCCCGGGCCGGTCACCGTCCTGATAGCGGTCACCCGCACCGAGTGGATCGTGAGCCGTCCGGATGCGCCGGCCCTCCGCCTCGTGTCTCCGCCCGATGTACGCCACCCGGATTGACACGGGTGTCCTGGCGCTGGGGTGCACCGGCTGCGGGGCCTCGGACTGTTAGAGAGGCCGTGCGGCCCGCGCGATGCCGGAGGCCGGCCAACGGGCTCTGCCCGCACCAGGAACGAGGGGCGCAATGCGCGACATGTCCACGCCCGGCCGAGACCGCCACCCCGGCGCCCCGCTGCGGGGAAGGGTCGCGGTCGTGACCGGCGCCGCACGCGGAATCGGGGCGGCACTGGCACGGAACCTGTCCGAGGCGGGGATGTCCGTGGCGCTGCTGGGCCGCGAGGAGGCGTCCCTGCGCGCGACGGCGAGGACCCTGCCGAACCGGAGCGTCTGCGTCGAGGCCGACGTCACCGACAACGCGGCACTGCAGGCCGCCGCCCGGCACGTGGAAGAGGTGCTGGGACCGGCCAGCGTGGTCGCCGCCAACGCCGGGATCGCCGTCGGCGGGCCCTTCGACCGCACGGCGGCAGACCTGTGGCAGCGCGTCATCGACGTCAACCTCACCGGATCCGCCAACACCGCCAGGGCCTTCCTGCCCCAGCTGACCCGCACGCGTGGCTACTTCCTCCAGGTCGCCTCCACCGCCGCGCTGGGCTCCTCCCCCATGATGAGCGCCTACTGCGCCTCCAAGGCCGGCGTCGAGTCCTTCGCACTGGCGTTGCGCAGCGAGGTGGAGCCCGACGGTGTCGCCGTCGGGATCGCCTACGTCCACTGGACCGGCACCGACATGATCAGCGGCCTCGACGAGCTTCCCGTACTGCGTGCCCTGCGCCGCCACCAGCCCCGGTTCGCCCGTCGGGTGCGCACCCCCGAGCAGGTCGCCGGCTGGATGGCGGAGGGGGTCGCGCGCCGCTCCCCCTCCGTCTACGCGCCGCCCTGGCTGCGCTGGTGCCAGCCACTGCGGCCGCTCTTCCCGCCGATCGTCGCCCGCATCGCCCGCCGTGAGCTGCGTACGCCCGCGCGCGGCGAACTGACGGCCGACGCCACCGTCCTGGGTGCCGGAGGCCTCGCGGACTGGCACGCCCGCAACCCGCCCGGGGGCTCCTGAGCCGCTGCGGACGTGGACCGGCCGCCCACCAGTGCGCCCTGGGAACCGGCGGGGGCCGAGAGGTCGCGGCGAGGTGGGCAAAGCCCTGCACGGTGCTGGTCGCCATCACTAGAATTCGGCCAAGCCAGGCTATGCGGGGGGCCGAGTGGAAGCGTTGATTCCGGGTGATCCTGTAACGGTCGGTCCGTACCGCGTCGTCGCGCGGCTCGGCAGCGGGGGCATGGGGCGGGTCTATCTGGCCCGGACGCCCGGCGGGCGCAGCGTGGCCGTGAAGGTGGTGCATCCCGAGCTGGCGCGGGATCCGGAGTTCAGACGGCGCTTCGCCCGCGAGGTCGCGGCGGCGCGGGCGGTGGACGGGCGGTTCACCGCACAGGTCCTCGACGCCGGCGTGGACGACCCGACACCGTGGCTGAGCACCGTGTTCGTGCCCGGCATGTCGCTCGCCGAGGCGGTGGCCGAACACGGCCCCTTCCCCGTGGAGTCGGCGCTCGCCCTGGCCCGCGGACTGGCCGCGGCGCTCGCGGCGGTGCACGCGGCCGGCCTGGTGCACCGGGACCTGAAGCCGTCGAACGTGCTGCTGGGCCCCGACGGCCCCCGGGTGATCGACTTCGGCATCTCGCGGGCGACCGAGGCAAGCGCCCTGACCCGGACCGGGATGACCGTGGGGTCGCCCGGCTTCATGTCTCCGGAGCAGGCCGGCGGGGGCACGGTGGGGGCCGCGTCCGACGTGTTCTCGTTCGGGACGGTGCTGGCCTTCACCCTGACCGGGGAGAGCCCCTTCGGTACGGGTGCCACTCCCGCGCTGCTGTACCGGGTCGTCCATGCCGAGCCACGGCTGGAGGGCCTCTCGGGGGTGGCGCTGGACCTCGTACGGCGGTGCCTGGCCAAGGACCCTGCGCGGCGGCCTTCGCCCGCAGTCCTGTTGGCCGAGCTGTCCGCGCGGCCGGACGGTTCGGGGTGGCTGCCGCCCGCCGTCGCCGGCAGCCTGCTCGCGCGGGCCTCCTCCGCGCTCGAAGCGGATTCCGGTCCCGCGCCGGCGGCCGCACCCGCCCGGTACGCGCCGACCCGTGTGGACCCGGCGCCGGCCGGCCCCGCGATGCGCCCGACGGGGATCCGGGGGCGGATCCGAACGGCTCCCTTCCTGGCGGCGGTCGCCGTGGTGGTGGCCGCGTCGATCGGCGCCCTGGCGTACACGGCCCACCAGCACCGCGAGGACGCGGACCCGTCGTACGTCTCCCAGGACGACAACGCCGACACTCCCTCGGACACCCCGTCGGCCGAGGAGACGAGCCCGGAGCCCACCGACGGCGGGACGACTTCCGAGGAGCCGACCCCCGCGGCCACCGATCCGTTCGACGACTGGTCCCTGGCCGACGAGGCGGACGTCCGGCTGCCCACCGGCCACGGCTTCGACGCCTCGGACTTCAAGAACGCCAAGTCCGGCACCGGTTTCGACGTCGACCTGCACCAGAACTGGGACCTCGCGGGGGACGACATCCTGCTGCTCAAGGACGAGGACTCCGACGTGAACAGCGACTGCCTGGCCGACGAGTGGTCCTCCGGCTACGGAACCCTCGTGGAGGACGCGGAGTGGGACGTCGGCGACAAGATCTGCGTCCGGTCCTCCTCCGACGTGCTCCTCGTCCTCCAGGTCACCGACATCGCGGACGGGTCCGGTGACGACCACATGGAAGCCCTCGCCAAACTGTGGAAACGGCAGTAGACACTCCCTAGGGGGTGTCCGCAAAGTAGCGTCGGCCGCCCGGAGGGCGGGCGCGGCGGGGTCCGGTGCGTGCGATTGCAAGGCGGAGGAGGGAGCCGATGCGGAGCATCGGC
>NZ_JOAK01000024.1 GCF_000720455.1 Streptomyces virginiae
AGGGGGGACCCTGTGGGAGAGTAGGACGCCGCCGAACAATCATTGTGGGAAAGCCCCGCACCAGCCCGTTCAGGGTTCGGTGCGGGGCTTTTCTGCGTTTCAGGGGTGCTGTTGTTGCATTCCGAAGCGGGCCAGGTAGTGCCAGACCCGCTTGAGGGCCTGTTCTTCGTACCGGCCCGTGCGGGCTGCCTCGCCCAGGATGCGGGGGGTCAGCCGGCCCCCGACGGCGATGTCCGCGCCGAGGTCGACGTACTCCTGGCCGCGGTATTCGGGGTGGCGGCGGAGTTCGTCGACCGTGAGCCGGAAGCCCGGGTGCCATTCCACCGGGCAGGGCAGTCGGGCGGCCGCCGCCTCGACCGGCGTGTCCCGGTAGCTGGGGTCCAGTACGAGGGCGGCCACATCGCGTTCCAGCAGGACCGGTGTGTGGACCTGGGCTTCGATGTAGTCGTCGAGGGCGTCCTGGTCGTCGGCTTCGGCCAGCGCGATCAGGGACATGCGGTCCGCGACGCCGAAGGATTCCGGTTCGAGGTAGCTGTCCGGGTAGCAGAACGTGGTCAGCGGCAGGGCTGCCGGCGTGAGGCGGAAGTGGGCCGAGCCGAAGCGCGGTGCGGCGCCGGCCGGGTTGTGGCGGAAGTTCAGGGCGCCGTAGACCGGACGGGACTCGGGTGGGGCGTCGTCATACGCTCCGCCGAATATGCGGCTCTCCCAGAGCCAGCGGGCGCCGCCCGGGTGGGCGGTGAGACCGCCGTTGCCGGTGCCCGTGACGAACTGGGAGCGGTACACGCCGTCCTCCGCCAGGGAGGCGAGGATCGGGCGGTCTCCCGACCAGCGGTCGGGGTGGAAGTTCAAGGTCACCGCGAGGGTCGGGTCCAGGGGGCGGCCGAAAGAGCGCGCGGTGACGTGGTCGATGGCTCTGACGTGCGGATTCATGGGTGAAGTCTGGCTGATGGATGGTTAGGATCACCGCTCATGAACGAACTCCAGCATGTGATACGTCCGGTGCGCGCCGATGAGTGGGAGAAGGTCAAGGAACTGCGGATCGCCGGGCTCAAGGACCCTGCGGCTCCGGTCGCCTTCCTCGAGACGGTCGAGCAGGCCGAGGGGCACCCCGACGAGTTCTGGCGGGGGCGGGCCGAGGGCGCGTCGCACGGGCGGGCCGCCCGGCAGTTCGTCGCCGAGGCCGCCGACGGGCGGTGGGACGGCTCGGTGACCGTGCTCGTCGAGGAGGGCGGGACCGTCGACTTCTTCGACCAGGACGTCGAGCGGACGCAGGGCCATGTGGTCGGGGTGTTCGTACGGACCGAGCAGCGCGGGACCGGACTGACCGAGGCCCTGTTCGCCGCCGCCCTGGAGTGGGCCTGGGGGCTGGAGGAGCCGGCCCTGGACCGAGTACGGCTCTTCGTGCACGAGGACAACGGCCGGGCCGGCGCCTTCTACCGGAGGTACGGCTTCGAGCCGACCGGTGTCGTGGTGCCCGTGCCCGGGAACCCGGGCGCCAAGGAACTGGAGTACGTGCTCCGGCGGCCCGCAGGCTAGAGGTCGGCTCCGGGCCAGCGGGAGCGGGCCTGTTCACGGCTGCGGCACAGGGCCAGGAGGGGAAGCGTGTCCCCGGTCAGCAGCTCCGGGAGCTGGGGGATCGGGGCCACGGCCGCCACATCGTCCAGCACCAGGGACAGTGGTGGGTCGAGCCGACCGTGGGATGACCGTGCGGCCATGCGGCGGCCGTGCTCGACCACGTGAGAGGCGAGTGCGGTCAGCAACGGCATCGCACCCGGGTGGGTACGGGGATCCTCCAGAGCTTCACCCACCAGGTAGAGGGTTCCCCCTTCGGCGACGAATGAAGCCAAGGTGAGGGCATCTGTTCGGTTCGGATTGCAGGCCTCGCGGATGTGGATCGAGGTCAGGCAGGAGAGGGCACGGGCCGTCAGGTTCAGGGCGAGCTCGCGGCGTTCCGGGTGCGCGGTGAGGGCGCTCTCCAATTCGCCGGCGGCGCCCGCGGCGGCCTGGGGGTGGGTGCGCAGGATGCGTACCGGGTCCTGGCCGCTGTTGCCCTGGGTCCAGCGGTGGAGTTGCTTGAACGGGCGGTCGTCGAGGGCGGCGGCCTGGAGCCAGCTGCGCAGGAGCGTTTCGGCGGTGTCGGCCACGGCCTCGTCCATCCGGGCCTGCGGGCGTACGGGGGTCAGCAGGGCGACCGCGCGGGCGGCGGCGGTGTCGCGGTCGGCGCAGCCCTCGGCGGGGTTCCAGTGCATGCGGGCCGGGGTGTCGCACAGGTGGGAGGGGTCGTAGAGGAGCACCGGGCCGAGTTTGGCGCGGGCGTCCTTGGTCTCGGCCCAGAGGGCGGGAGAGGACGTCACGACCAGGGCCGCGCCCTCCGTCTCGGCGATGCGGTGGGCTGCGACGCGGTGGCGGTCGTCGGGGCCGCCGTACGTGATCCCGTGCGGGGCGAGGGCGGGCGTGACGGTGGTGGCTGCCGGCCCGGGGGCGTAACCGAAGCCGTAGCGGTAGGCGTCATCGGTCGGGCCGGTGTGGGTGGCGGGGGCGCTGCCCCCGGACCCCCGCGTCTCGAACGCCGGCGGGGCTGGAACCGCGGGGGCGCTGCCCCCGGACCCCCGCGTCTCGAACGCCGGCGGGGCTGGAACCGCGGGGGCGCTGCCCCCGAACCCCCGCGCCTCAAGCGCCGGCGGGGCTGGAACCGCGGGGGCGCTGCCCCCGGATCCCCGCGCCTCGAACGCCGGCGGGGCTGGAACCGCGGGGGCGCTGCCCCCGGACCCCCGCGCCTCGAGCGTCGGCGGGGCTGTATTGGGCGTCGGCGCGGTTCGATGGGCCGGCTCCGGTAGCGGGGTTGCCGGCGTGTGCTTCGACAGGGCGTGGCGGGACTTGGTGCGGGCCACCACGCCGATGACGAAGACCGTCAGGACGAACAGGATCAGCAGCTGGCTGACGAACAGGCCCCAGAAGAGGCCCCAGCCGGAAAGGGCCGCCGGGTCGGTGTCCGGCCAGGCGCCCGGGATGTCGTGGGGCTGCCCTATCAGGGCGCGGACGGCCGCCGGGGTGCGGGTGAAGGTGACGGTGTCGGGCCAGGAGCCCTTCGCGAAGAGCGCGGCCAGGCCGGTGGCCGTCCAGACGAGGACGGCCAGGCCGAGGAGGAAGGCCAGGAGGGCGACCAGCAGGCCGTCCGGGATGCCGCCGCCGCGCGCGGGGGGTTCCGTACGTCGTGCGTCGTGCATGGTCAGGCCACCGTGGTCGCGGATCCGGGGCTGCCGCCGCGGCTGCGTTCGATCGACAGGGCGCGTTCCTCCGCTTCCAGTTCGGCGGCGAGGAGGTCGGCGGGGAGGCGGGGCGGGGTCGAGGACTCGGTCATGGCGCGGTCGGTGAAGACCAGGGGGCGTTCGGCTTCGGTGATCAGGTGTTTGACGACCTGGACGTTGCCGTTGACGTCCCAGACGGCGATGCCCGGGGTGAGCGTGGGGATGATTTCCACCGCCCAGCGGGGCAGCCCGAGTACGCGGCCCGTGGCGCGGGCCTCGTCGGCCTTCTGGGCGTAGATGGTGCGGGTGGAGGCCATTTTGAGGATGGCCGCGGCTTCGCGTGCGGCGGCGCCGTCGACGACGTCGGAGAGGTGGTGGACGACGGCCACGAAGGACAGGCCGAGACGCCGGCCGAACTTCAGGAGGCGCTGGAACAGCTGTGCGACGAACGGGCTGTTGATGATGTGCCAGGCCTCTTCGACGAGGAAGATGCGCTTCTTGCGGTCGGGCCGGATCCAGGTGTGCTCCAGCCAGACACCGACGATCGCCATGAGGATGGGCATGGCGATGGAGTTGCGGTCGATGTGGGAGAGGTCGAAGACGATCAAGGGGGCGTCGAGGTCGATGCCGACGGTCGTGGGGCCGTCGAACATGCCGCGCAGGTCGCCGTCGACGAGGCGGTCGATGACGAGCGCGACGTCGAGGCCCCAGGCCCGGACATCGTCTATGTCGACGTTCATGGCGAGTGCGGATTCGGCTTCGGGGTGGCGCAGTTGCTCGACGATGTCGGTGAGGACGGGCTGGCGGTCGCGGATGGTGTCGACGACGTGGGCGTGGGCGACCTTGAGGGCGAAGCCGGCGCGCTCGTCGAGGCCGTGGCCCATGGCGACTTCGATGATGGTGCGGAGCAGGGCGAGCTGCCCGGTCGCGGTGATGGCCGGGTCGAGGGGGTTGAGGCGGATCCCGGAGTCGTTGGCGGCGATGGGGTCCAGGCGGATGGGGGTTATCCCCAGCTGCTGGGCGATGAGGTTCCATTCGCCGACGCCGTCTTCGCCCTGGGCGTCGAGGACGACGACCTGGCGGTCCTTGAAGCGGAGCTGGCGCAGGACGTAGGTCTTCTCCAGGGCGGACTTGCCGTTGCCGGATTCGCCGAGGACCAGCCAGTGGGGGGCGGGGAGCTGCTGTCCGTACAGCTGGAAGGGGTCGTAGATGTAGCCCTTGCCGCTGTAGACCTCGCGGCCGATGATGACGCCGGAGTCGCCGAGGCCGGGGGCGGCGGTGGGGAGGTAGACGGCTTGCGCCTGCCCGGTGGAGGTGCGTACGGGCAGGCGCGTGGTTTCGACTTTGCCGAAGAGGAAGCTGGTGAAGGCGTCCGTCAGCGCTGTCATGGGATCTCGCATGGGCGGGTCTTCCCTCCAGCTAGCGTCGGATGCCGGTGGCGAACGGCAGGGTGTTGACGAAGGCGCGGTGGTGCTCGCGGTCGCACCATTCCAGCTTCAGGTAGGACTTGCCGGCCGAGGCGCGGATGGTCCGCTTGTCGCGGGCGAGGGCCTCCGGTGAACGCGAGGACACCGTGATGTACCCGACCAGGTTGACTCCGGCAGCGCCGCTGGCGAGATCTTCACCCCTCTGGTCGAGCCGGCCGTGGGCGGCGATGTCGCGGGGGTCGACGGTGCGGTTCATCTTGGCGGCGCGGGAGGCGTCGGCCTCGTCGTTGGTCTTCTCGGTGAGCATGCGCTCGATGGCGACCTCGGTGGGTTCCAGGTCCATGGTGACGGCGACGGTGCGGATGACGTCGGGGGTGTGGACGAGGAGCGGGGCGAGGAAGTTCACGCCGACGGGGGTCATGGGCCATTCCTTGACCCAGGCGGTGGCGTGGCACCAGGGGGCGCGGGTGGAGGACTCGCGGGTCTTGGCCTGGAGGAAGGTGGGTTCCACCGCGTCGAGTTCGGCCGGCCAGGCGTTGCGCTTGGTCATGGCCTGGATGTGGTCGATGGGGTGGTCCGGGTCGTACATGGAGTGCACGAGGGAGGCGAGGCGGCCCTGGCCGAGGGGCTGGCGGACGCGGATGTCGGCTTCGGCGAGGCGGGCGCAGATGTCGGTGAGTTCGCGGGCCATGACGATGGCGAGGCCGGCGTCGCGGTCGAGCTTGCGGCCCTTGTGGGGGGTGGTCGCGCGGGCGATGGTGACGGCTTCGGCGGCCAGGTCGCGGGTGTAGTGCATGCAGGCGACGAGGTAGGCGCGGTGCTGCTCGGAGGAGGTGGACACCATCGACTGGAGCTGGTCGTAGGAGTCGCGCAGCCAGACGGGGGCCTGGGTGTCGCCGCGTTGGGCGACGTCCTTGGCGTGGGCGTCGGGGTCGGCGGGCAGGGTGCGGGCCAGCATCTGGAGGCGGGTGACGAAGCCGTCGCCGTTGGCGACGTGCTTGAGGAGGGTGCCGAAGCGGTCGACGAGGGCTTCTTGGTCCTCGCTGTCGCGCAGGCCCACGCCGGGGCCCTCGATCTCGATGGCGGCGGTGACGGTGCGGCGGTCGGCGTGGAGGAGTACGGCGATCTCGTCGGGGCCGAAGGGGGCGGCGAGCCAGTTGATGCGGCCGATGCCGGGGGGCGGGCCGACCTCGACCTCGCGGCCGTCGGCGGCGCGGACGCCGGCTTCCATGGCGCCGGAGCGGTAGGTGGTGCCGCGGCGCAGGGTGCGCTTGTAGCTGCGGCTGATCTCGAACCAGCGGTAGAAGGTGCGGCCCTTGTAGGGGACGTACACGGCGGCGAGCGCGAGGAGCGGGAAGCCGACGAGACTGACGATGCGCAGGGTGAGGTCGGGGACGAGCAGTCCGCTCATCATGCCGAAGAACGCCCCGGTGATGATGAGGGCGATCTCGCCGGTCTCGCGGTTCTTGCCGACGATCGCGTTCGGCCGGGCGCGGCCGATGAGATACGTGCGGCGGGGCGCGACCGGGTGCAGCTGGTGGGACTGGGTCGTCAACGCCCGTCACCTCCTGTGTTCCTCGTGCTCGAGCTCGTGCGGGGCGGGGGTGCGGCGGAGGGGACAGATCCGCCGCCGGCCCCGCCGCCGGAGGTGGGGCGGCTGCTGTGGGCGGCCACGCCTCCGGAGAGGGGGTTGGCGGGGCGGGGCGCGCTGCCGCCGCCGTCGCCTCCGCGGTGGGCGCCGCGGCTGCTGTGGGTCTTGATGCCCTGGGAGACGAGGGAGGCCGGGGAGCTGATGACGGCGGCGGCCTGGGCTCCGTCGGTGGCCTTGCTGCGGCCGGCGCGGGCGGAGGCGATCTCGTCGCCGAAGCCGGGGACGAAGCGGTAGATCATCGCGGAGGCGAAGATCGCCAGGAGGATGATGGAGAGGCCGGTGACGACGGCGGAGAAGGCGTTGGGGCCCTGTTCGCCGGTGAGGGCTCCGGCGAGGCCGAGGACGATGACGATGACCGGCTTCACGAGGATGACGGCGATCATGATGCCGGCCCAGCGGCGGACGTGGCCCCAGAGGTTGCGGTCGACGAGCCCGGAGTAGACGACGACGCCGAGGAGGGCGCCCACGTAGAGGAGGGCGGCCCGGATGAAGAGTTCGAGGAAGAGGATGCCGGCGGCGAGGACGGTGACGAGGGCGACGACGATCAGCATGATCGGGCCGCCGCCGATGTCGTCGCCCTTCTTGAGGGCCTCGGAGAAGGAGCCGAAGAAGACGTCGGTCTGGCCGCCGGTGGCGGAGGCGATGACCTCGGTGACGCCGTCGGTGGCGGAGACGACGGTGTAGAGGATCAGGGGGGTGAAGGCGGAGGCCAGGACGGTGAGCCAGAGGAAGCCGATGGCTTCGGAGATGGCGGTGGTGAGGGGGACGCCGCGGACGGCTCGCTTGGCGACGGCGAAGAGCCACAGGACGAGCGTGAGGATGGTGGAGGCGGCGAAGACGACGGCGTACTGCTTGAGGAAGGTGGCGTTGGTGAAGTCGACGTTGGCGCTGCCCTTGACCGCTTCGCTGAGCTTGGTGACGATCCAGGCTGCGGCGTCGGCGCAGCCCTTGGCGAGGGAGGCTAGGGGGTTGAGGGCTTCAGCGCCGGTGGAGTCGAGTCCTCTGCCGGAGGTTCCGCCGGTTGCTGCGCCATCGCCCTTGAGGCAGTAGTCCTTGGCCGACCCGATCAGGAGATCGCAGTCCTTGTTCACGGCTGGTGCCGAGGGGGACGGCGTCGGTGTCGGGTTCGGGGCGGCGTGGGCGCGGGTGGCCAGGACGACGAGGGCGGCGTGGGCGGAGGAGATCACGCCCAGCCGGGCGGGAAGCCGGAGGCTAGCGGGCATAGGTGAATCCTCCGAATTCCTTGATGGCCTTGCTCATGTCGTCGGACGTCGACACGGGGACATCGCCGGGAACCGGGGCGGGCCCGTCCTGTTGGGTGTCGTCGACGACTTTCCAGTCCTCGCCGATCCAACTCAGTTCGAAGGTCCAGGTCTTCCAGAGGGTCCGGACCGGGTCGGTGGACTTGGTGCCGGACATGCCGATCAGGCCGGTGTACCAGACGGAGACCTTCGCGGCGGTCGGCGTGTAGCTCTCGACGCGGGTGCCGATCGGGACGGTACGCGTGACGAAGGTGCTGCCCTGAGGGGCGTTGCCGTTCGCGTCGAGGCCGAGCTGGGCGAGGAACGCCGCCGAGTAGGCCTCGTCCTGCGGGGCCTTCATTCTGGACGCCACGTCGGGTGCGTAGATGCCGTCGACGAGGGCGTGCCGGGTGGTCTTCCTGAACATGCCGTCGGAGCCGAGGGCCACCGCGTAGTTGGCGGCGGCCGATTGGGCGCCCTGTTCGTCGTGGGCGAAGCCCTTCGGGATGCCGGCGGTCCTGCCGGTGACGGGGTCGGTGCCGGTGGCCGAGGTGGAGGTGGCGGACGGGGTGTCGTCCGCGGGTTTGGCGTCGGGGGTGTCGGGGGCCTGGTTCGCGAAGGCGATGGCGGCGATGAGGAGGACCACCACGCCGACCACGGTGACCAGGCTGCGGGGGGCGCGGGAGGTGCGGCGGGCGGGGCCGTACGGGTCGGCGGGGGCCTCCGGGAGGCGGGTGCGGGTCTGGCCCGTGCCGCCGACCTCGCCGTGGCCGCCGCCGCCGTACTGGTCGTCGTTGCTCATTCCGTTTCCGCCCCCTCCGCGTCGTACGACGGTAGCGCTGGTTCCCGCGTGGATGCGGTGTGGTGAGTCCTCATCAGGTCGGGGCCACCGGTGGTCGGTCGGGCTAGACGGCCATTCCGTAGACGATCGTGAAGAGCGTGCCGAGGGAGCCGATGATGAAGACGCCCGTGAGGCCGGCCACGATCAGGCCCTTGCCCTGTTCCGCGCTGAACGTGTCGCGCAGGGCGGTCGCGCCGATGCGCTGTTTGGCCGCGCCCCAGATGGCGATGCCGAGGCAGAGGAGGATCGCCACGGCCATGACCACCTCGATCATGACCTTCGCTTCGTTGCCGAGACTGCCGAACGGCCCCCAGTTCGGGGCGATTCCGCCGATGATGGTGGTGATGTCGCCCTTTTCGGCTGCCAGGATCATGTAACTCACCGCCCCTGTATGGGTAGTTCCGGAGGCCCGCTGCCCGACGGCAGGGGTCACGCACTATCTTCGCTGATGAAACCGCCGCCGTCGTCGACTTGTCGGCTCTCTTTACCCGATCTCCCGGCCCGCGACCGGCTTCCGCGCTCTGACCTGGGCCGGGCTGCCGTCCATCCGCAAGAACGTGCGGTCACTCTGTGTATCACGGGGGGTGACGCCGGGCAATGATTGCCCTCTCGGCGTACGGGGGGCGGGGCGAGTGGCCGCCGTTCGGAGCAGTGGGGTCGCGTGTCGTTGGGCCGAGTCGCTGACATAAGTCCGACATTCCGTCAGTATTCCATCCGTACGCCGGATCGCGGGTGAAGCTCCACGTCGTCAGCTGGGACGACGCAGGGAGTGAACGATGGGTTCCGTGTTCGGGGCGGCTCGGCGCGTGTGGCCGGCCGGGGGTCTGGCCGTGCCGTTGGTGCTGGTCCTCGGGGGTGTTCAGGCGCCCGCGGCGGCCGCCGTGCGGGAGGCCGCGCCGGTGGTGGCCGAGGTGTGCGGAAAGACGGGGGCCGCTGCCGCGAAGGGCGGGCCGAAGGGGGCGGCGGGTGGCCGCGGTACGGCCTGTCCGGCGCCGCGCGGGGGGACGAAGCCGAAGGCCGAGCGGGGTCCGGCGGGGCCGCCGGGGCCGTGCGTGGACATCGACACGGTCGGGGTTCCGGGGTCGATGTCGGGTGCCGAGTACAGCGCGGCGCTGACCCGGGGGCGGACGTACGTCGGCTATCGCAGCGCGCCGACCGGTGCCTATGCGTGGAAGGACCTGACCAACCACCGGCAGACGCCGGGGTATCCGAGGAACGCCTGCGGGGTGGCCGTCAAGGTCGCCGACCGGGTCTACGTGAAGGTGCTCACCACCGCCGGGGCGGTGTTCGAGACCTCGTGCACGCTGACGCTGACCTGCACCCTGGGCTGGGCCGCGGTCATCAATCCCTGAGGCCGCCGCGTTGTCAGTGGGGTGCGGCACGCTGAGGGGATGACGACTACCTGGACTCTTGCGGATCTCGAGGCTGCCATTCGGGCGGGATGGTCCGCCGAGACCTGCGAGCCGGCCGACATCAGCCGGGTGCCCTGGACTCCGGAGAATCCGGCCTGGGGGCAATGCGACATCACCGCCCTGGTCGTGCAGGACCTCGTGGGCGGGGACCTGGTGCTGGGCGAGGTGTTCCACGGGGGGCGGCAGGAGGGCTACCACTGGTGGAACCTGCTGCCCGGGGGCATCCGGGTCGATCTGACGCGGGAGCAGTTCCGGCGGGGTGAGACGGTCACGCCCGGGCGCGTGGTGAAGCGGCCGGGCGGGCGGCTGAAGCGGCGGTGGGAGGAGTACCAGCTGCTGCGGCAGCGGGTGATCGACAAGCTGGGGCCGTTGCCGGGGGTGATGGTGGCGCGGGACGGGCGGCGCCTGGCCTACACGGATTTCGGCGGGCCGGGCGCGCCGCTGCTGGCGCTGCACGGGCACTTCGGGGCGGGGGCGGACTTCGAGCGGCTGGCCCGGGAGGTGGGTCCGGCGTGGCGGGTGATCGCCCTGGACCAGCGTGGGCAGGGGGATTCCGACCGGGCGGGGGAGTACACGCGGGAGGGGTACGTCGCGGACGCGGCGGCGCTGCTGGAGCACGTGGGGCTGGGGCCCGCGGTGGTGCTGGGGCATTCGCTGGGCGGGGTCAACGCCTACCAGCTGGCCGCGCGGCGGCCGGACCTCGTGCGGGCGGTGGTGGTCGAGGACATCGGTGCGGTGGTCGACGGCGACCTGTCGTTCGCGCGGGCCTGGCCGCGGCGGGCCACGACCCGGGCCGGTTTCCTGGCGGGGCTGGGGAGCTCCGCGCCGTATCTGGAGGGGGCGGTACGGGAGTACCCGGACGGGTGGGGGACCGCGTTCGAGGTGGAGGACATGGTCGAGTCCCAGCAGGGGCTGAACGGTGACCACTGGGGGGACTGGCTGGCGGTGCGGACGCCGACGCTGCTGGTGCGGGGGGACCGCAGCGGGGTGCTGTCGGCGGAGCACGCGCGGGAGATGACGGTGCGCAGGGCGGGGGTGCGGCTGGTGGAGTTGCCGGCGGGGCACGCGGTGCGGGTGGGGGACCCGGAGGGGTACTTCGCCGCCGTGCGGGCCTTCTTGGCGCGGGTGGGGCGGGGAGCGGCTGTGTGATCTCGGCTGGTCGCCGGGTCGCCGGGTCGCCGGATCGCCGGATCGGGGCGTCGTGGGTCGCCCCTTCGCGGGGCGTAGTCGCCGGGGCGTGGGGCCGCGGTCGTGTGCGTCGTGCGGCCCTGGGGGTGGTCGGGCGGTGAGTGGTTCGTAGGGTGCTCCTGGGCTGCCCGGCGGGCGTGACGCAGGTCACGGGAACTCTGTCGGGGGTGCCGGACAGCCGACAGGAGTGACCACAGAGATGCGAACCCGGGTGCGGTCCGGTGATCCGGACGCCTATGCGGAGCTGTTCGACAGCTACTCCCGCACCCTCTACAACCATGCCTTCCGGATGACCGGGGACTGGGCCGTCGCGGAGGACGTCATGTCGGCGGCCTTCCTGGAGGCGTGGCGGCTGCGCGGCACGGTCGATCCCGAGGGCGGCTCCCTCCGGCCCTGGCTCCTGGGGATCACCACCAACATCGCCCGCAACCACTGCCGCAGCAACCGCCGCTTCCGGGCCGCCGCCGCGGTGGCCGCGGCGGCGGCGGGTGCCGCGGCCGTGCCCGATCACGCCGAGGAGGTGGCCGGGCGGCTGGACGACCGGCGGCAGATCGCGGCCACGCTGGCGCAGTTGAGCGCGCTGCGCCGGCCCGAGCGTGAAGTCCTCCTGCTGTGCCTGTGCGAGGGCCTGGAGTACGCCGAGGCCGCCCGGGTCCTCGGCATTCCGGTGGGAACCGTGCGTTCCAGGCTGTCGCGGGCCCGTACGAAGCTGCGCAAGCTCGCCGACGCGGAACTGAAGAAGAACGGACGGGAACTCGCGGCCCGGTCCCGACAGGCATATGAGGACCGCGCGAAGGCGGTCCGGTCCGCACAGGAGGGAATCTGATGAACGCCGACCTTTCCCGGCGCCGCCCGGCCGGCCGGGAGGAGGACTCGCTCCCCCTGCCGTTCGCCGAACGGGAACTTCCCGCGGGCCGCCACCAGTTCCACAAGGAGCGACTGATGGCGCAGATCCACGAAGACCTCCGAGCCGCCGACGCCGGCCCCGCGACCGTCCGTGGGACGAGGGCGCGCGGCCCCTTCCTGCGCAGTGCGGTCCTCGTGCCCGCCGGGGCCTTCGCCCTGGCCGGCGCGCTCGCCGCCGGCTTCCTCACCTACGTGGACGGGGGCGGCGCGGACGGAGCCGGCTCCACCATCGCCACGGGTCCGGCGATGACCACCCGGATCGGCACCGCCGACGCCAAGGGCACGCCGCAGCTCCTGGACCGCATCTCCCTGGCGGCCGCCACGTCCGGCGGTGCGCCGAAGGTGCGCGCGGACCAGTTCATCTACATCGGCAGCAAGACGGCCACCACGTACGTGAAGACCGTCGGGGACAAGAGCACCCTGGTCAGCCAGGAGCTTCACATGCGACACCAGTGGAACTCCCCGGACGGCCTCGACGGCTGGCTGATCGAGCCCGGCAACACCGGCCCGAAGGGCGTGACGCTGGCGGGAAAGAACGAGAAGGGTGAGACGCCCACGCCGTACCTGAACGCGCCCAGCCACAACTACCTCGCCACGCTGCCCACCGACCCCGACGTGCTCCTGAGGAAGATCTACGAGGAGACCCGGGGGATGGGCACCGGACCCGATCAGGAGGCCTTCACCACGATCGGCGACCTGTTGCGGGGCACGTACCCGTCGGCCGAGCTGGCGGCCGCGCTCTACAAGACCGCGGCGAAGATCCCGGGGGTGGTGACCGTGGAGGACGCGGTCGACGCCGCGGGCCGTCACGGGATCGCGGTCGCCCGGCTGGAGGAGAAGACCGGGCAGCGGGAGGAGTGGATCTTCGACCGGGAGACGCTCGCGTTCCTCGGGGAGCGGGTCGTCCAGGTGCAGGGTGAGGCCGGCGAGGAGGGGCTGATCAAGCCGGGCACGGTCGTGTCCACCAGTGCCGTGGTGAGCCGGGCCGTCGTCGACCGGTTGAAGGAGGTTCCGGGGTCGGCCGGCTGACCCTTCGCTGGCCGCGGGCTCGGCGGATCCGGGGCCTGCCGGTGCGTTGCCGGGTGCGGCGCCGTTGCGGGGGCGCTGCCCCCGGGCCCCCGCGCCTCAAACGCCGGCGGGGCTGGAAGAGCGGGGCTCCGCCCCCGGGTCCCCGCGCCTCAAACGCCGGCGGGGCTGGAAGAGCGGGGCTCCGCCCCGGGCCCCGCGCCTCAAACGCCGGCGGGGCTGGAAGAGCGGGGCCCCGCCCCGGGCGAAGGTCGGGGCTCCGCCCCGGGGCCCGTGCGTCGAGTGCAGGCCGGGTCAGGTCCAGTGGGTGGGGCGGGTGAGGGTGCGGGGGATGTGGGTCTTCGGGTCGCCGTGGGCCGCGTTCAGTTGGGGCTGGGTGAGGAAGACGGCTCCGCGGAGGTCCGCGCCGCGCAGGTTCGCGTCGCGGAGGTCCGCGCCGATCAGGTCGGCGGTGCGCAGGTCGGCGCGGGAGAGGTCGGCGGCGATCAGGTAGGCGCCGCGGAGGTTCGCCCCGCGCAGGTTCGCCCCGGAGAGGCGGGCGCCCATCAGGTCGGCGCCGCGGTGGTTCTTCTTGCGGCCCGGGACCTTGGCGCGGACCAGCTCGCTGGTCTTCAGGAGCAGCGTGTTGATCCGTCCCCGCAGGGCCGTGACGTCCAGGTCCGCGAGGGCGGCGGCGTCGGCGCGCGTCCACTGCTCCGTCTCGGCGAGCACGCGGCGCAGCTCGGGGTGGACCGGGGCGGCGTCGGGGAGGGCCAGCGCCTGGTCCACGTAGAAGAGCAGCTCGTGCAGCTGTCGCATCACCGGGAAGACGTCGAACATCTCGCCGCGGGTCTCGGGGTGGGTGCGCCAATCGCGGCCGCCGAAGGTGACCTGGGAGACCTGCTGGCCCGCGCCGAAGCAGTCGAAGACGGTGCAGCCCGGGAAGCCCTGGTCGCGCAGCCGGGTGTGGATGCCGCAGCGGAAGTCCTCCCGGAGGTTCTTGCAGGGGGTTCCGGCGGGCTTGTTCACGGCGAAGTCGGTGGACTTGGCGAAGGGCAGGGCGACGCAGCAGAGCGCGAAGCAGTTCGCGCAGTCGGCTTGCAGGAGGGGCAGGCTGTGGGACACGCCTTCATTGTCGTCGGTCGGACGCGGTGAGGCGCATCCGGTGGACGCTCCAGGGCGTGCCGTCGACGGTCTCGACGGCTTCGAGGGTCGCCGTCGTGCGGAAGCCGAGCTTCTCGTAGATGCGCAGCGCCGCCGTGTTGTGGGTCCACACGCCCAGGGCGATCTCCGGGAGGGCCAGCTCGTCGAAGCCGACGGAGACGGCGAGGGAGACGAGCCGCTCGCCCAGACCCCGGCCGCGGGCCCCGGGGGCGATCAGGACGCGGCCCAGGCGGCCGTCGGCGAGGGAGACGTGCCCGAGCGGGGTGCCGTCCGGGGACACCCCGGTCCACGTGCGGCGGCCGGGCTCGGCGGCATACGCGATGAGCTGGGCGTCGTCCAGGGGCCAGCGGAAGTTCGGACCGGCCCAGGTCATGAGGTCGGTGGGGCCCGAGAGCCAGCTGCGCAGCGTGGGGGCGTCGGCGGCCGGGTGGAACGGGCGCAGGGCGAGGGGCTGTGGAAGGTCCATGCCTCAAGTGTGTGCCACGGGAAGGGGGTTGATCGAGAGGGGAGGGGCGGCGAGCATCGCCGTATGACAGAAGTGATCGCAGTCGCCGTCATCACCATGCTCGCCGTGATCAGTCCGGGTGCGGACTTCGCCATGGTCGTGCGCAACAGCTATCTCTACGGGCGGCCCACGGGGCTGTTCGCCGCAGCCGGGGTCGCGGCCGGGGTGCTGGTCCACGTCTCGTACACGATGCTGGGGGTCGGTCTGCTGATCGCCTCCTCCACCGCGCTGTTCACCGTGATCAAGCTGGCGGGTGCGGCGTATCTGGTGTGGATCGGGATACGGACCTTCCGGGCGCGGGCGGAGGTGACCGTGGACCTGGAGTCGAAGCCGCAGCTGACCCGGCTGGGGGCGATGCGGTCGGGGTTCCTGACCAACGTGCTCAATCCGAAGACGACGTTGTTCGTGGTGTCGACCTTCACGCAGGTGGTCGATCCGGGGACGCCGCTGTGGCAGCAGGCCGGCTACGGGCTGTTCATGTCGGCGGCGCACCTGGGGTGGTTCGGCGCGGTGGCGGTGTTCTTCTCCGTCTCCAGTCTGCGTGATCGGATGCTGAAGGCGCAGAAGACGCTGAACCGGGCCATCGGGTCGGTGCTGGTGGGGCTGGGGGTGGGGCTGGGGTTCGCCCGCTGACCCTTCGCGGAGGGCTGGTGGACGTGGTTACCAGTCGGTAGCGTGACGGTCATGGGTACTGCCGAGGGGTGCGAGGGGTTCTTCGAGCGGGTCGGTCCCGGGCGGTTCCGGGCCACCGAGTACACGCGCGGGCCGTGGGACGCGGGCTCGCAGCACGCCGGTCCGCCGGCCGCGCTGCTGGGGCGGGCCGTCGAGGAGCGGCCGGGTGCGCGCGCGGACATGCGGATCGCCCGGATCACCTACGAGATCCTGCGCCCGGTGCCGATCGGCGAGCTGGAGGTCACCACCGGCGTGCTGCGCTCGGGGCGCAGCACCGAGGTGGTCGAGGCGGCGCTCGGCCCGGTGGGCGCGCCGCCCGTGATGCTGGCGCGGGCCCTGCGGATCCGGGTCGCCGAGGAGTCGGTACCGGCCGTGGTGAGCGGGCCGCAGCTGCCGGCGCCGGGCGAGGTGGAGGTGACGCCGTTCTTCCCGGTGCCGTGGGAGACCGGCTACCACTCGGCGATGGAGACCCGGTTCACCGAGGGCGCCTTCGTCGAACCGGGCCCCGGCACGTGCTGGATGCGGATGAAGGTGCCGCTGATCGCCGGGGAGGAGACCAGGCCGCTGGACCGGGTGCTGATCGCCGCCGACTCGGGCAACGGGATCAGCGCGGTGATGGACTTCGGGGCGTACGTCTTCATCAACAGCGACCTGACCGTCCACCTGCACCGCCACCCGGTGGGCGAGTGGGCGTGCGTGCAGGCCCGTACGAGCGTGGACGCGGCCGGCATCGGCCTGGCGGACGCGCAGCTCCACGACGAGAAGGGCCCGATCGGGCGGAGCGCGCAGAGCCTGTACGTCGCGCCGCGCGCATAAGCGCTCCCGGCGCCGCGGTCGCGGCCGTTTTCCTTCTCAACCCGGCGCCGTGGCACGCAAGTCGGTATGGCAGGCTCGTGCCAATGGAGCCGTTGAGAGAGGTCGACCCCGCCCGGATCGGGGCGCACGCGCTGCTGGCCCGGCTCGGCGCCGGAGGAATGGGGCAGGTGTACCTCGGGCGCTCGCCCGGCGGGCGCCTGGTGGCGGTCAAGGTGATCCGGGACGAGATCACGGGCCACCCCGAGGCCCTGACCCGGTTCCGGCGGGAGGCCGAGACCGTGCGCGCCGTGCGGTCGGCGTACACGGCGAACCTGATCGACGCGTCGCTGGCGGCGCCGCCGTTCTGGCTGGCGACGGAGTACGTGGCGGGCCCCACGCTCGGTCACGCCGTGGCGCGGCGGGGCGGTCTGCCCGCGGACACCTGCCGCCGGCTGTTCGCGGCCCTCGCGGAGGGGCTGGCGAGCGTCCACGCGTACGGGGTGACGCACCGGGACCTGAAGCCGCAGAACGTCATCCTGGGCGCGCAGGGCCCGCAGCTCATCGACTTCGGCATCGCGCGCGGCGTGGGCGAGACGGCCCTCACCCAGGACGGCCAGACCCCCGGAACGCCGGGGTACACCGCGCCCGAGGTGCTGCGCGGGGCCGAGGCGGGGGCCGCCGCGGACGTCTTCGCGCTGGGCGCGACGCTCGCGTACGCGGCGACCGGGCGGCCTCCGTTCGGCACGGGCGCCGCGACGAGCGTGAGCTACCGGGCCGTGCACGAGCCGGTCGACGTGGCCGGGGTGGAGCCGGGTCTGGCGGCGCTGATCGAGGCGTGCGTGGCGAAGGACCCGGCGGCCCGGCCCGCCCTGCCGGAGGTCATCGCCCGGTGCGGGGTGCGGGACGCGCTGGTCGACGATCCCGTGTACCTGGGGCTGGGCGCGCTGGGCGAGGCCGTACCGGTGCACGAGATGCGGACGCAGGGGCCGGGTCTCCCCCACGGCTACACGCCGACCGGCCACGCGGCTGCGGCCGCGACCCCGGCTGCGCCCCCGGCTACGCCCCCGGCCGCGCCCCCGGCGGGGCGTGGGCGGACGGGCGTGTGGGTGGCGGCCGTGGCGGTGGCCGCGGCGCTGTCGCTGGCCGCCTGGAAGCTGGCCCCGTTCGGCGGGGAGGACGGTGGGGCGGGCCGGGGCGAGGACGCCTCCGGGGGTGCCGCGAGCGCGTCTCCCCGAGTCCCGGGCGGGGGAGGCGTCGGCCCCGCGCCCTCCCCGTCCGCGAGCGCCGCCAAGCCGCCGGCCGAGTACATCGAGGGCAACCAGATCTCGCACTACTTCTGGCTGCCTTCCACCGACCCGGAGCGCGCGGCGCACGGCACCGGCGCATGCAACCTGGGGACGGAGCAGAAGCCGCCGGGTGCGGACTTCCAGGCGGGCGCCGAGGTTTCGGGCAAGTCCGTGAAGATCAGCATGCGCGTCAAGTACGCGGAGAACAGCCCGACCAAACCCGATCCGTACTACGTGTCGGTGGCGGTCAGGGCCCCGCACGACCTCGACCCGCAGACCGGACGGCCGTTCCCGATGGACAACCGGGCCGTGGGCTTCACCAGCAAGCCCGTCGACCTCTACGGCAAGTGGAAGACGGGCGAATACCTGACGCTCACGTATCCGGACGACTTCGCGGAGCACGTGAACGGCAAGACGTACCCCGGCGTGCCCCTGGCCAACGACCCGGGGGACTGGACGCTGGTCTTCTACCACGTCGAGGATGACCCTACGAAGTACGCGAGCATCCACTGCACGGGCTTCCGGGTGGAGTAAGTGGAGTAGCGGCTCCGGCGACACGGGCGATTCGCACGTGAAAGCGACGGGCATGGGGGAGGGTTGACGGGTGCGCAGATTCTGGATGGCCGGCGGGATCGGGATCGGGCTGTGTCTGACCTTCGTGGCGCTCCTCGTCGTGGGGACGTACTCGGCGGCGGCGGGGCTCGTGGGAGCGGGTGCCGGCGGCCGTGCCGTGGGCCTGACCAAGGGGGCCGTGCCCGCGAAGTACCAGGCGCTGGTGGAGAAGTGGGGCAACCTCTGCCCGGCCATCAGCCCGCCGATGCTGGCCGCGCAGCTGTACTCCGAGAGCGGCTGGAACCCGAGCGCCGTCAGTCCGGCGGACGCGCGGGGCATCGCCCAGTTCATCCCGGGCACCTGGGCCGGTCACGGCATCGACGGGGACGGGGACGGGGACCGGGACATCTGGGACCCGAACGACGCGATCCCCTCGGCCGCTTCGTACGACTGCGAGCTGGCCAGGGACGTGCGGAGCGTGCCCGGTGACGCGACGTCGAACATGCTGGCCGCCTACAACGCCGGCGCCTACGCGGTCATCAAGTACGGGGGAGTGCCGCCGTACAAGGAGACCCAGGGGTACGTGAAGGCGATCACGACGCTGGCGAAGAGCTTCGCGCGGCCCGTGGGCCGGGTGGCGCCCTCGCAACAGGCCGCCGGGGCGATCTACTTCGCGCAGAAGCAGCTGGGCACGCCGTACCTGTGGGGCGGCAACGGTACGCCCGACCAGGGCGGGCGGTTCGACTGTTCGGGGCTGACCAAGGCGGCGTACGAGACGGTCGGGATCCAGCTGCCGCGCGTGGCCAACGACCAGTACAACGCCGGTCCGCACCCCTCGCGTGACGAACTCCTCCCCGGAGACCTGGTGTTCTTCTCCGATGATCTGACGAACTCCCGGGAGATCCGGCACGTCGGGCTCTACGTGGGCGGCGGATACATGATCAACGCCCCTTACACGGGGGCGGTCATCCGCTTCGACAAGATCGACACTCCCGACTACTTCGGAGCGACCCGCGTGACGAAGGACGGGGCGGAGGCCCTTCCGGAGCGGTCGGCGGTCGGCGGGCCGGCTTAGCAACTCTCCGTGATGCAAAGGCCCTGAGCTGCGACGACCAGTCACTCTTCGATAACGTTGCCGTGATCATTCGGTGGAGAGTGGAACGCGGTCGTCAGAACGGGCGTTCCATGAACGCGGGGGTTGATCAAGTGGGTGTCGAAGGGGCGCACACCCGGGTGCGCCCGCAGGGGAACCACGGCAAGAGCAAGGGGCCGCGTCACCATGGCTGGACTCACAACAGGTGGGCCGAACGTGGATGTCAGCCTGCTGTACGAGGTCAACGGAGCGGCCCGGCGCGCCCCGTCGTGGCTGGACACGGCGGTGAGCCTGGCCGGTGAGTACGGGATCCTGTTGGCCCTGGTGCTCCTGGTGCTGTGGTGCTGGCGCGGCGCCCGGAGGCAGGACGAGACCGCCGCCGCCGAGACCTTCACCGCGCTCGTGTGGGCCCCCCTCGCCGCCGGCCTGGCCCTGCTCGTGAACGTACCGCTGCGTGAATTGGTCGGGCGTCAGCGGCCGTTCCGCCAGCACGAGGGGCTGCAGGTCCTCGACCCGGGCTGGGGAGTGGGGCTCGGGAACACCGAGTACTCCTTCGTCAGCGGCCACACCACCGTCGCGATGGCCCTGGGCGTGGGGCTGTTCGTCGCCCACCGCAAGCTCGGCCTCGCGGGGATCGGGCTGGCCCTGCTCGAAGGCCTCTGCCGCGTCTACATGGGCGTCCACTACCCCACCGACGTGATCGGCGGCCTCGCGCTCGGCACCGCCGTCGCCCTCGTCCTCGCACCGCTCGCGCTGGCACTGCTGAACCCGCTCGTCCGGGCGGTCGCCGCCTCCCCGCGCTTCGGCCGGCTCGTACGGGCCGGGGAGCGGGCGCGGCCCCTGCCGGTCGGCCTCGCGCAGCCCCGGACGCCGCCGGCGGGCCGGCGCACGCAGGACAGCGACCTCGCCGCCTGACGGGGCGCCTGCGGGCCCCTGAGGCTGGTCAGCCCGTCCCGTACGAGTCCCATACGGCGAGCAGCGCGGCCGTCAGCAGGCACAGCGCGGCCACCCCGAAGCACACCAGGACCGCCCGCGGGCGGGGCCGGGGCGTCACTGCTCGCCCGCGTCGGTGTCGCCCTCGCGGCGGTAGCGGGAGCGCAGCCACAGGCCGGTGGCCACGGCGGCGGCGGAGGTGAGCCCGATCGCCAGGGCCACGTCGGCGGGACCGTCCGCCGAGCCCACGGGTCTGGCCCAGGCCGCGGCGGCCGCGGCGGCCGGGGCGAACACGAGGAGCAGGGCCCAGAGGAGGGCCGCGAGACGGGCTGCGGAACCTGGCATGAGTCAAGGGCATCCGCTGCGGCGGCCCCCGGCCAGCCGGGCCGTCCGAACGGGCGAGACGTCCTAGGGGGTGTCCGGGGTCTGCGTGGTCTCCGCGGTCTGCAGGGCCTGGTGGCCGGTGGCGTCCTTGCGGGCCAGGTCGCGGGAGCGGCGGGCCGGGCCCTTCCAGCCGCAGGAGCAGACGGCCAGGCAGAAGGATCCGCGGTCGGCGGTGGATGTGGTGTGGGCGGTCGGCGGCTGTGGCTGCGGCCGCGGGGGCGGTACGGCGTCCAGCGGAGGGACCGGGGTCGCGTCGATGTGCGGTTCCACTTCTCCACGGTACCCGGGGCACTCGGGGGGCGGGCAAGGCGTGCCCCCGTGACGGGAAACCCGGGGCCTCGTTAAGCGGAGCGGGTGGGGGCCTCGGGCAAACAGCGGTCATGCGTTGGGGGTTGGCAGGCGATGGTGGTTCACCGGCACAGGCGGCTGCGCGGGCGCGCGGCTGAGGTGGTGCTCGCCGCCGGAGTCACCCTGGCGGTCACGGCGACGGGCGGGTGCGCCGCCGGCGGCGGCGGAAGCGACGACCGGTCCCCGGCGGAGGCCTCGGCGGCGGTACGCGGCGCCGCGGACGCCCTGGCGCGCACGGGCAGCGCCCGGGCCCGTACGGCCATGGAGATGGCGACCGGCGGGACCCGGGTCACCATCCGCGGCGAGGGCGGCGTCGACTTCAAGAAGCGGATGGGGCAGCTCCTGGTGCTGCTCCCGGCCGACGTGAAGGGCGAGGACGAGCACCGGCCCATCACCGAGCTCCTCGTGCCCGGCGCGCTCTACATGAAGAACCGCGGCGCGGGCGTCCCCGCCGACAAGTGGGTGCGCGTCGACACCACGACCCTCGCCGACGGGAACCTGGTCACCGGCGGGGCAACCGACCCGCTGATCGCGGCCGAGCTGCTGCGGGCCGCGCAGGGGGTGACGTACGTGGGGGAGACCGAGGTGGCGGGCACCAAGGTGCGGCACTACCGGGGGACCACCGACATCGGGCGGGCCGCCGGGAGCGCGTCGGCGGAGATGCGCGGTGCGCTGCAGGCCGCGGCGAAAGGGTTCAGCAAGGACACGGTGCCCTTCGACGCCTACCTGGACGAGGAGGGGCGGCTGCGGAAGGTCAGGCACCGCTTCACCTACGTCAACAATGGCGTGATCGATGTGTCGTCGACCACGCTGCTGTACGGATTCGGGACGCCGGTGACCGTCGTATTGCCCGCGAGCGGGGACATTTACGCCGGAAAGATCGCCGACTAGCGGGGCGGGCGGGCCGGGAGCGGCGCGATCGGGCCATGGCCGGGTATCCGGAAATGGTCCATCCGTGTCATGCGGGGGGAGGGGCGTCCTCCCTACGCTGAGAAGCCGGGCGCCGGCAAGTGGTGCGGCATGACCGACGACGGCCGGTGGCCGGTGGCAGATTGAGGTGACACGCGTGACTCCCGCAGGCGGTACGACGGTGCAGGACCACGTGGCGCTCGCCGAGATCGAACTGTGCGGTGAGCTGATCATCGCCGCGTCCGCGGCCGCCGAGGAACGTCTGAGCCTGGACCGCATCGACGAAGTCCTGCTGGGCCGGTAGCTCCCGCCCGCAGCCGGTTGCTCCCGCCCGCCGCCGGCGGGCGGGGCCGGGCGGCTCAGGTGCGCAGGAGCCGCGCGATGGCCTTGGTGGCCTCCTCGACCTTGGCGTCGATCTCGGCGCCGCCCTTGACCGCCGCGTCGGCGACGCAGTGGCGCAGGTGCTCCTCCAGCAGCTGGAGTGCGAAGGACTGCAGCGCCTTCGTGCTCGCCGAGACCTGGGTGAGTATGTCGATGCAGTAGACGTCCTCGTCGACGAGCCGCTGCAGGCCGCGGATCTGGCCCTCGATCCGGCGCAGCCGCTTGAGGTGCTCGTCCTTCTGGTGGTGGTAGCCGTGGACGGCCCCGCCGTCGTGGGAGGTGCCGGGGGTGGCCGCCGTGCCGGTTCCGGCTCCGGTGCCCTCCGCCTCGATGGTCGTCATACGTCCTCCCGTGGTCGAACGAGCGAGGGGGATGGATACCCCTCATGGGTATAGGATACCGGGCTCGCGCCCGAGGAGCAGGGGCCCGTGTTCCTCACTCTGCCTGATGGAGGACACTGGGGAACCGTCGGTTAGCCGTGGCCGGGGGATGCGCCTAGCATCAGCCTGACCGAATCCAATGCACCCCGAGGACCTCACGTGCGATTTCGTCTGACCCCCAGGGAGACGAGCTTCTACGACATGTTCGCCGCATCCGCGGACAACATCGTCACGGGCTCCAAGCTCCTGATGGAACTGCTCGGAGCGGACTCGTCCGCCCGGGCCGAGATCGCGGAACGGATGCGGGCGGCGGAGCACGCGGGGGACGACGCGACACACGCGATCTTCCACCAGCTGAACTCCTCCTTCATCACGCCGTTCGACCGCGAGGACATCTACTCCCTGGCGTCGTCGCTCGACGACATCATGGACTTCATGGAGGAGGCCGTCGACCTCGTCGTCCTCTACAACGTCGAGGAGCTCCCCAAGGGCGTCGAGCAGCAGATCGAGGTGCTGGCGCGGGCGGCGGAGCTGACCGCCGAGGCGATGCCGCACCTGCGGACGATGGACAACCTCACCGAGTACTGGATCGAGGTCAACCGCCTTGAGAACCAGGCCGACCAGATCCACCGCAAGCTGCTCGCGCACCTGTTCAACGGCAAGTACGACGCCATCGAGGTGCTGAAGCTCAAGCAGATCGTCGACGTGCTCGAAGAGGCGGCCGACGCGTTCGAGCACGTCGCGAACACGGTGGAGACCATCGCGGTCAAGGAGTCCTGAACCTCGTGGACACCTTCGCACTGGTCGTGACCATCGGCGTCGCGCTCGGTTTCACGTATACGAACGGTTTTCACGACTCCGCGAACGCGATCGCGACGTCCGTCTCCACGCGGGCCCTGACCCCGCGTGCGGCGCTCGCGATGGCGGCCGTGATGAACCTCGCAGGCGCGTTCCTGGGCAGCGGGGTGGCCAAGACGGTCAGCAGCGGCCTGATCGAGACGCCCACGGGGTCCACGGGCATGTGGATCCTCTTCGCGGCGCTGGTCGGCGCGATCGTCTGGAACCTGATCACCTGGTACTTCGGTCTGCCCTCGTCCTCCTCGCACGCCCTCTTCGGCGGCATGGTGGGTGCGGCGCTGGCCGGCGGCACGGAGGTCATCTGGTCGGGCGTGGTCGACAAGGTCGTCATCCCGATGTTCGCCTCGCCGGTCGTCGGCCTGATCGCCGGGTTCCTGGTGATGGTGGTCATCCTGTGGATGTTCCGCCGCGCCAACCCGCACAAGGCCAAGCACGGCTTCCGTATCGCGCAGACCGTCTCGGCCGCGGCCATGGCGCTCGGCCACGGCCTCCAGGACGCGCAGAAGACGATGGGCATCGTCGTGATGGCGCTGGTCATCGCGGACGTCCAGACCGCCGACGACCCGATCCCGGTCTGGGTCAAGATCGTGTGTGCCGTGATGCTGTCGCTGGGTACGTACGCGGGCGGCTGGCGCATCATGCGTACGCTCGGCCGCAAGATCATCGAGCTGGACCCGCCGCAGGGCTTCGCGGCGGAGACCACCGGCGCCTCGATCATGTTCGGCTCCGCCTACCTCTTCCACGCGCCGATCTCCACCACCCACGTGATCACCTCGGCGATCATGGGCGTGGGTGCGACGAAGCGCGTGAACGCGGTGCGCTGGGGCGTCGCCAAGAACATCATCCTGGGCTGGTTCATCACCATGCCGGCCGCGGCGCTGGTCGCGGCGGTCAGCTTCTGGATCGTGAACCTGGCCTTCGGCTAGGGGGTGTCCGGCCCTGATCCGCCGGGCACCCCTAAGTCCGGTCGTACGGACACGAAAGCGGGCCGGCTCCCCCCACCCAGGGGGAGCCGGCCCTCTTTCTTTCTTCCGTCCCGCGGTGGCACCGCCATGCAGCACCGCGGGACGTCTCGCACATCTCGCTCTAGCCGAAGCGGCCCGAGATGTAGTCCTCGGTCGCCTGCACGGACGGGTTGGAGAAGATCCGGTCCGTGTCGTCGATCTCGATGAGCTTGCCGGGCTGGCCGACCGCCGAGAGGTTGAAGAAGGCGGTCCGGTCGGAGACGCGGGCGGCCTGCTGCATGTTGTGCGTCACGATGACGATCGTGAAGCGCTCCTTCAGCTCGCCGATCAGGTCCTCGATCGCCAGGGTGGAGATCGGGTCCAGGGCCGAGCAGGGCTCGTCCATCAGCAGGACCTGGGGCTCGACCGCGATGGCGCGGGCGATGCACAGACGCTGCTGCTGGCCGCCGGAGAGGCCCGAGCCGGGCTTGTTCAGGCGGTCCTTGACCTCGTTCCAGAGGTTGGCGCCCTGCAGGGACCTCTCGACGATGTCGCCGAGCTCGGACTTCTTGAAGTTGCCGTTCAGCCGCAGGCCCGCCGCCACGTTGTCGAAGATCGACATGGTGGGGAAGGGGTTCGGGCGCTGGAAGACCATGCCGACCGTGCGGCGTACCGCGACGGGGTCCACGCCGGCGCCGTAGAGGTTCTCGTCGTCCAGCATGACCTTGCCCTCGACGCGGCCGCCGGGGGTGACCTCGTGCATGCGGTTGAGGGTGCGCAGGAAGGTGGACTTGCCGCAGCCGGAGGGACCGATGAAGGCGGTCACCGAGCGGGGTTCAACGGTCATCGAGATGTCGTCGATGGCCTTGTGGCTGCCGTAGAAGGCGGACAGTCCGCTGACGTCGATTCGCTTCGCCATGAGGGGTCACTTCGCTTTCATACAGTCGCGTCAGCGACCGGTCTTCGGGGCCTTCCAGCGGGCGATGCCGCGGGCCACCAGATTGAGGATCATGACGAAGGCGATCAGGACGAGCGCTGCGGCCCATGCCCGGTCGTAGGAGGCGTCACTGCCGACCTTGTACTGCTCCCAAATGTAGAGCGGGAGCGAGGACTGGGCGCCTTCGAAGGGGTTGCCGTTGATCAGCTGGGTGCCGAAGACCAGCAGCATGATCGGGGCGGTCTCACCGGCGATGCGGGCGACGGCCAGCATCAGACCGGTGGCGATGCCGCCGATGGCGGTGGGGAGGACGACCTTGAGGATCACGCGCCACTTCGGCACACCGAGGGCCAGGGCGGCCTCGCGCAGCTCGTTCGGGACGAGCTTGAGCATCTCCTCGGTGGAGCGGACCACGACGGGCATCATCAGGATCGACAGGGCCATCGCGCCGGCGAAGCCGGAGGGTCCGAAGCCGAGCGCCAGGTTCCAGGTCGTCAGGATGAACAGGCCCGCGACGATGGAGGGGATGCCGGTCATGACGTCGACGAAGAAGGTCACGGCCTTGGCGAGCGTGCCCTTGCCGTACTCGACCAGGTAGACGGCGGTCAACAGGCCGATCGGGGCCGCGATCAGGGTGGCCAGGGCGATCTGCTCGATGGTGCCGAGCAGCGCGTGGTAGACGCCGCCGCCCTCCTCGAAGCTGGTCACGCCGTTCATCGAGTGGCTGAGGAAGTCGGCGCTGAAGACCTCGATGCCGCGGCTGATCGTGGTCCAGATCAGCGAGAGCAGCGGGATGACCGCGAGGACGAAGGAGACCCACACGACGGAGGTCGCGATGCGGTCCTTGGCCTGGCGGCGGTTCTCGACCACCGCGCTGGCGGTGTACGTGATCACGACGAACAGGATGGCCGCGATCAGACCCCACTGGATCTTGCTGTGGAGGTCGAAGACGACGCCGATGCCGCTGCCGAGGGCGATCGAGAGGACCGCGATGCCGGCCGGGGCCCAGCGGGGCAGGCCGCCTCGGGTGAGGCTGGTGGGAGCGGCGGACCGGGGGGCCCGGGAGGGCCGCTGGTCCTGGAGTGCGTGGCTCATCAGGCGTTCGCCCCCGAGAAGTCCTTGCGGCGAGCGATGATCAGGCGAGCTGCACCGTTGACCAGCAGGGTGAGCAGGAAGAGGACCAGACCGGAGGCGATCAGCGCGTCCCGGCCGAACTCGTTGGCCTCGTCGAACTTCGCGGCGATGTTCTGCGCGAACGTGCCGCCGCCGGGGTCGAGGATGTGGCCGGAGATCAGGAAGCTCGGCGAGAGGACGGTGGCGACGGCCATGGTCTCGCCGAGCGCGCGGCCGAGGCCGAGCATCGAGGCGGAGATGACGCCGGAGCGGCCGAAGGGCAGCACGGACATCCGGATGACCTCCCAGCGGGTCGCGCCGAGGGCCAGGGCGGCCTCCTCGTTCATGCGCGGGACCTGGAGGAAGACCTCGCGGCTGACGCTGGTCACGATCGGCAGGATCATGATCGCGAGCAGGATGCCGACGGTGAAGAGCGAACGCGCCACGCCGACCTGGGTCTTGTCGAAGACGTAGGTCCAGCCCAGGTACTCGTCGAGCCAGAGGTTCAGGCCCGCCAGCTGCGGGACGAGGAAGAGGGCGCCCCAGATGCCGTAGATGATCGACGGCACGGCGGCCAGCAGGTCGACCACGTACGCGATGGGGGCGGCGAGCCTGCGCGGCGCGTAGTGCGAGATGAAGAGGGCGATGCCGACGGCGATCGGAACCGCGATGACCATCGCGATGATCGAGCTGACGACGGTGCCGAAGAGCAGGACGGCGATGCCGAAGACGGGCGGGTTGGCCGACGCGTTCCAGTCGAAGGTGGTGAGGAAGTTCCCCTCGTTCTTCGACAGTGCGATCGAGGCGCGGTAGGTGAGGAAGACGGCGATCGACGCCATGATCACCAGGAGCAGGATGCCGGAGCCCTTGGAGAGCCCCGCGAAGATCTTGTCACCGGCGCGGCCGGTGGACCTCTTGCTCGTGGAGACAGGCGGAGCCGTGTCTATCTGGGTGGGTGTGGTGGAAGCCATGGTCTTTCCGGTCTGTGTGGGGGGCAGGCCCCCTGGCGGCGGTGCACCGGATTCCCCCGGGTGGAGGGGAAGGGTCCCCGGGGCCGGCCCGCCCCGTCCCCGGACGGGGGGAGGAGGCGGACCGGGCCCCGGAGCTCAGGACTAGCTCAGCGAGTTGACGACCTCGCGGACCTTGGCGTTGATCTCGGCCGGGATCGGCGCGTAGCCGTTCTCCAGGAGGACCTTCTGGCCCGCGTCGGACGCGGTGTAGTTCAGGAAGGACTTGACGGTGGGCAGGGTCTCCGCCTTGTTGCCCTTGTCGCAGACGACCTCGTAGGTGACCAGGACGATCGGGTAGGCGCCCTCGGCCTTGGTGGTGTAGTCGAGCTTGAGGGCCAGGTCCGAGCCGGTGCCGGCGATCTTGGCGGCGGCGATGGCCTTGGAGGCGTTCTCGCCGGTGGCCTTGACCGGGGCGGCGGCACCCGTGTTCAGGTCGACCGTCTTGATGCCCTGGGCGCTGGCGTAGGAGAGCTCGAAGTAGCCGATGGCGCCGTCGACCTGCTTGACCTGGGTCGCGACACCGGAGGAGCCGGAGGCGCCGAGGCCGCCCGGGGCCGGCCACTTCTTCGCGGCCTCGTACGGCCACGCGTCACCGGCGGTGGCCTTGAGGTACTTGCCGAGGTTCTCGGTGGTGCCCGAGTCCTCGGAGCGGTGGAAGTGCTGGATCGCGGTGGAGGGGAGCGTGACGCCGGGGTTCAGCTTCTTGATCGCCTCGTCGTCCCACTTCTTGATCTTGTCGTTGAAGATGTTGGCGATCGTGGCGGCGTCAAGGTTCAGCTTGTCCACGCCCGCGACGTTGAAACCGAGGGCGATCGGGCCGCCGACCATGGGCAGGTCGATGCCCTGGCCGCCGGTGCAGATCTTCTTCGACTCCTCGACCTGCTCCGGCTTCAGCGCCGAGTCGGAGCCGGCGAAGCCGACGGTGCCCTGGTTGAACGCGACGATGCCCTCACCGGAGGAGGAGGACTTGTAGTTGACCTCGACGCCGGAGCAGGCGGCCATGTAGTTCTTCACCCACAGGTCGACCGCGTTCTTCTGCGCGGAGGAGCCGGAGGCGAGCAGCTTGCCCTTGGCGCCCTCGCACTTGATGTCGCCGGCGGCCGGAGCGGCGGCCTTGGTGGCGCCGTCGCCGGTCTTGGTGTTGTCGTCCGAGCCGCACGCCGTGAGGACCAGGGCGCCGGACACGACAAGCGCACCGAGGGCGGAGGCACGAAGCATGTTCTTGCGCTGAAGCTTCACTTTCGGGTGTTCCTTCCAGAAGCCGCCGGCCGCTTTCCGTTCGTACCGGGCGGCGTGCGAAGAGGACTACTACGTCGGGTCGCGCGGTCCGGCCGCCCCTCTGCGAGCAGCCGTCTCCGTGCACGACCGAAATTAGGCAGAACAGGTGAAGCAGCCGACCGGCCCGAGTGAACGGACGGTGAACCGTGGCGGACGACCCGGTGCGTTCCGGAGTGTCCGCACACGGTCGCCATCATCCGTTATCCCGCCGTTACCGTGGTGTGACCGCGGGCTCCCGCAGCCACAGGTGCTGGAATTCGGCCCGCGCCGCCTCGACCTCGTGGCGCTGGTCGGCGTGCAGGACGCCCAGGGCGTAGGCCGTCGCCGGGGCGATGCGGGGGGTGCGGGCGGCCGTGGCGGAGGCGGCGGCGGCCTCGGCGGCGTCCCGGTGGCGGTCCAGGGCCTCGCCCGCGGCCGCCGGGCGGGTCACGTCCTCACCGAGGACCTCCCGCGCGTAGCGGTGGACCCGCAGGAGGCGGCGTACCTCGTGCCAGAGGCCGTCGTGGTCCGCGTCGTACGGGCTCGGCGCCGCCTCGCAGCCGCCGACCGGCGGCAGCGCCGAGACCGCGGCCGACAGTCGGGTTTCGGCCACGGCCGCGAGGGGCACGAGGACCTCCCCCACCCGTCCGCGGGCCGCGACGGCGTCGAGCGGGACCTCGGAGGCGAGCACCGCCACCGCGTCCGCCACCGCGTGGAAGCGGGACGAGCCGAGCGCCTGGAGGGTTGCCGAGTGGGCGCGCGTACGGGCCAGGGTCAGCTGGCGGTCCAGCAGTGCGCCCGCGCGCGCCGAGCCCACCGTCAGCGCACCGGCCGAGCCGCGCGGCGCCGGAAGCTCCGGGGACCCCGACAGCCGGTGCAGCGCGTCCATGAGCCGGGCCAGCCGGGCGGCGTAGGCGTGCTCGTCGGCCAGGGTCGAGGACAGCCAGACCAGCTCGGTGCGCAGCCCGTCGGCCCAGGAGGACTCGGTCACCACCCGGAAGGTGGCCAGTGATCCGCTGATGCGGCGCGCGGCCCCCCGCAGGCTGCGCGCCGCGACGCCGCTCTCCGCGGCGTCGGCCCCGCTCTCCTCGTGCAGGCGCAGGCCCCGCAGGAAGGCCGTGGCCTGGGAGCGCAGGTACGCGCCGAGCACGTCACCTGCGTCCGCCGTCGCCGTGATCGGGTCATGGTTTGGCTGAGCCACGCCGGCGCCTCCGGGCGTCTATGAGCGTCTCCTGTACGTGCCGCAGCGGCTGGCCGTCCGCGTCGGTGCTGTGCCGGGTCCATTCGCCGTCCGGGCCCAGGTGCCAGGAGGAGGTGGCGTCGGACATCCCGGTTTCCAGCATCCGGTCCAGTGCCGCGCGGTGGGCCGGGTCGGCGACCCTGACCAGTGCCTCGATACGGCGGTCGAGGTTGCGGTGCATCATGTCGGCGCTGCCGATCCACACCTCGGGCTCGCCGCCGTTGCCGAAGGCGAAGACCCGGGAGTGTTCGAGGAAGCGGCCGAGGATCGAGCGGACCCGGATGTTGTCCGAGAGTCCGGGGACCCCTGGGCGGACGGCGCAGATGCCGCGCACCCAGATGTCGACGGGCACTCCCGCCTGGGAGGCCCGGTAGAGCGAGTCGATGAGGGCCTCGTCGACGATCGAGTTCATCTTGAGGCGCACGTACGCGGGGCGGCCGGCCCTGTGGTGGGCGGCCTCCTTGTCGATCCGCGCGATCAGGCCGTCCCGCAGCGAGCGGGGAGCGACCATCAGCCGGCGGTAGGTCTCGCGTCGCGAGTAGCCGGACAGCCGGTTGAACAGGTCGGAGAGATCCGCGCCGACCTGCGGGTCGGCCGTGAGCAGGCCGAGGTCCTCGTACAGGCGGGCGGTCTTGGGGTGGTAGTTGCCGGTGCCGACGTGGGCGTAGCGGCGCAGCTGGTCGCCCTCCTGGCGGACGACGAGCGACAGCTTGCAGTGCGTCTTGAGGCCGACGAGCCCGTAGACGACGTGGCAGCCGGCCTCTTCCAGCTTGCGCGCCCACTTGATGTTGGCCTGCTCGTCGAAGCGGGCCTTGATCTCGACGAGGACGAGGACCTGCTTGCCGGATTCGGCGGCGTCGATCAGGGCGTCCACGATCGGGGAGTCGCCGGAGGTGCGGTAGAGCGTCTGCTTGATGGCGAGGACGTCCGGGTCGGCGGCGGCCTGCTCCAGGAACCTCTGCACCGAGGTGGAGAAGGAGTCGTACGGGTGGTGCAGCAGGACGTCGCGCTCGCGCAGGGCGGCGAAGATGTCGGGCGCGTGCGCGGACTCGACCTCGGCCAGGTCGCGGTGGGTGCCGGCGACGAACTTCGGGTACTTCAGCTCGGGCCGGTCCAGGGAGGCGATCCCGAAGAGGGCGGTCAGGTCCAGCGGCCCGGGCAGCGGGTACACCTCGGAGGCGTTGACGTTCAGCTCCTGCACGAGGAGGTCCAGGACGCCCGGGTCGATGGACTCCTCGACCTCCAGGCGCACGGGCGGGCCGAAACGGCGCCGCATGAGCTCCTTCTCCAGGGCCTGGAGGAGGTTCTCGGCGTCGTCCTCCTCCACCTCCAGGTCCTCGTTGCGGGTCACGCGGAACATGTGGTGCGCGAGCACCTCCATGCCCGGGAACAGCTCCTCCAGGTGGGCGGCGATGACGTCCTCCAGCGGGACGTAGCGCTGCGGGGAGGCCTCCAGGAAGCGGGAGAGGATCGGCGGCACCTTGACGCGGGCGAAGTGGCGGTGGCCGCTGACGGGGTTGCGCACGACCACGGCCAGGTTGAGGGAGAGGCCGGAGATGTACGGGAAGGGGTGCGCGGGGTCCACGGCCAGCGGGGTCAGCACCGGGAAGATCTGGTTCCGGAACAGCGTGAAGAGGCGGGCCTGCTCCTTCTCCGTGAGATCGGGCCAGCGGATCAGGTGGACGCCCTCCTCGGCGAGTGCCGGGGAGATGTCCTGCTGGAAGCAGGCGGCGTGGCGGGCCATGAGCTCGCGCGAGCGCGTCCAGATGAGGTCCAGCACCTCGCGGGGCTGCAGGCCGGAGGCCGATCGGGTGGCGACGCCCGTCGCGATGCGCCGTTTGAGGCCGGCCACGCGGACCATGAAGAACTCGTCGAGGTTGCTCGCGAAGATCGCCAGGAAGTTGGCGCGCTCCAGGAGCGGGGTCGTCGGGTCCTCGGCGAGCTCCAGCACCCGCTCGTTGAAGGCGAGCCAGCTGCGCTCACGGTCGAGGAAGCGGTTCGGGGGGAGCTCCCCGCCGTCCTTGTCGTCGTAGGCGTCCAGGTCGGCGTCGAGATCGGGGTCGAAATCGACGTGCGGGCGGTGCGCGGCGATGGAGCCTATGCGTGCGTGGGCCGCGGCGCCGGGTGCCTGGTCGGCGGCTTTGCCGGTGTCCTTGCCGGTGTCCTTGCCAGTGGCTTTTCCGGCCTTGTCGGCGGCGGACGCGGACGTGTGGGACGGGTGCTGGGCGGGGACCTCGGTGGGACCGGCGCTGGGCTTGTGGCTCATGACTCCATTCTTCCGCGCAAGCGGCAGGACAGGCGCGTCGGACGTGTCGGCCGTCAGTCGGAGTCGGGGCTGCATTGGGGGAGAGTCGCAAGCGCTTCTGAATGCCCGGTTAATGGCGCATGGCTTCCCGGCTCCGGCTGGCGCACGAGTCCCTCCCGGGGGGCGCGGGTGCGGCGCGGTTGCCGGGGGCGCCGCCCCCGGGCCCCCGCGCCTCAAGTGCCGGCGGGGCCGAAGGCGGGGTCAGCTTTCCGTGCGGTACATCAGGTCGACCTCGTGGGTGGTGAAGCCGAGGCCCTCGTAGACGTTGAGGGCCGCCGGGTTGTCGGCGTCGACGTAGAGCATGGCCGTCGGCAGGCCCTGGGCCGCCAGGTGCTGGAGGCCGATCGCGGTGAGGGCCTTGCCGAGGCCGCCGCCCTGGGCTCCGGGGAGTACGCCGACCACGTAGACCTCGCCCAGCTGGTCCGCCGCGTGGACCTTCGTCCAGTGGAAGCCGACGAGCTCGCCGTCGCGCTCGGCGAGGAAGAAGCCTTTGGCGTCGAACCACGGCTGCGCGATCCGGTCGTCGAGGTCGCGCTGGGTGAGCGAGCCCTGCTCGGGGTGGTGGGCGAAGGCGGCGGCGTTCGCCGCGAGCCAGGCCGCGTCGTCGGTGCCGGGCTGGAAGGTCCGTACGGTCACGCCCGGCGGGAGCGCCGGGTCCGGCAGCGGGGCCCCCTCGGCGAGGGGCCGGCGCAGCTGGCGCAGCTCGCGGAAGAGGGTCAGGCCGAGCACCTGGGCGAGGTGCCGGGCGGCGGACTTGCCGCCGTGGGCCCATACCCGAAGCCGCTTGCCGGAGGCGGCCAGCAGGGCCATCCCCATGGCGCGACCGTGGCCGCGGCCGCGCAGGGCGGGGTGCACGACGAGTTCGGCGGCCGGCGCCTCCACCGGGTCGGTGTCCTCCAGTTGCCCGTACGCGGCGAGCCGGCCGCCGTCGGTGAGCAGGAAGTGCCGGATCCCCGGGCGCGGTCCTCCGCGCAGCTGGAGCCTTCCCTGTTCGGACACGGCGGTGGTGCCGTCCGTGCGCGCCGCGTCCTCGATCAGGTCGAGGACGGCGTCGGCCTGTTTCCCCGTCAGCTCGTCGAGGGTCTGAATCTGCCGTCCCGGCTCCAGGGCCGCGCTTGCGTCAGTCATGGAACGAGCCTACGACCGTCCCGGCCGCCGGGTGGAGTGCGGGCGCGGGGTCGGTCCTTCTTCTGCGCGTAACCAACGCGATACCCGTTACCCCCTGGTAGAGCTACGCGCGTTGACCATAGGCTTCGGCGGACCTCCCAAGCAGTATCGCTGTCCACAAAGGGGACTAAATGTCAGCGACGCCACAACGGCACCGCCGAAACCGCCGGTTGACCTTCGCCGCCCTCGCCGTCACGGCCGGGGCCGGAGCGATGGTCGCGGCCGCACTGCCGGCCGGTGCCGCGAGTGGTGGCGGTGCGGCCAAGAGCCGGACCGTCGATGTGCAAATGCTGTCGTTCAACGACTTCCACGGCACCCTGGAGCCCCCGCAGGGCTCCTCCGGCACCGTGACCGAACGTCAGGCCGACGGCACCACCAAGGCCATACCCGCGGGCGGGGTCGAGTACCTCGCGACCAGCCTGCGCGAGGCCCGCAAGGGCCACGAGTACTCCGTCACCGCGGCTGCCGGCGACATGATCGGCGGCAGCCCGATGCTGTCCGGGCTCTTCCACGACGAGCCGAGCATCGAGGCGCTGAACAAGCTGGGCCTGAACGTCTCCAGCGTCGGCAACCACGAGTTCGACGAGGGCAAGACCGAGCTGCGCCGCATGGCGTACGGCGGCTGCCACCCGGTCGAGGGCTGCTACGAGTTCGGCAAGGAGTTCACGGGCTCCACCTTCCAGTACCTCGCCGCGAACGTCACGGACGAGAAGACCAAGCGCCCCCTGATGTCGCCCACCTACGTGTGGAAGAAGGGCGACGTGAAGATCGGCTTCATCGGCGTCACCCTGGAGGGCACTCCGGACGTCGTGACCGCCGAGGGTGTCAAGGGCCTCAAGTTCGGCGACGAGATCGAGACGATCAACAAGTACGCCGCCGAGCTGAACAAGCAGGGCGTGAAGTCGATCGTCGCGCTGATCCACGAGGGCGGTCTGCCCGCGAACGGCGCGTACAACTACGACTGTGACGTCCCGGGTGCCGGCGCCGGCATCTCGGGCGCGATCGTGGACATCGCCAAGAACGTCGACGCCAAGGTCGACGCGCTGGTCACGGGCCACACCCACCAGGCCTACGCCTGCAACATCCCCGACCCGGCGGGCAACCCGCGCGCGGTGACCTCGGCGGCCTCGATCGGCCGGCTGTTCACGGACACCACGCTGACCTACGACCGGCAGACCAAGGACATCGTCCGTACGCCGGTCACCTCGCCCAAGCCGGTCAACAAGGTCGTCACCCGGGACCAGCCCAAGGCCCCGGACATGACCGAGCTGATCGGTCGCTGGAACGCCCTGGCGGCCCCGATCGCCAACCGCCCGCAGGGCTTCATCTCGGCGGACATCCCGGGCCGCGGCTCGGCGGAGCACGAGAAGCCGCTCGGCGACCTGATCGCCGACGCCCAGCTGGAGGCGCTCGCCCCGGCGGACAAGGGCGGCGCGCAGCTGGCCGTCATGAACCCGGGCGGCATCCGCTCGGACCTCGCCTACAAGGCCTCGGGCGCCGAGGGCGACGGCGTGGTGACCTACGGCGAGTCCTTCACGGTCCAGCCGTTCACCAACATGATGAACGTCGTGGACCTGACCGGCGCGCAGCTGATCACCGCGCTCCAGCAGCAGGTCAGCGGGCCGGTCAACGGGCCGAGCCCGAAGATCCTGCAGGTGTCGAAGGGCTTCACCTACACCCTCGACATGACGAAGGCGGGCGCCGACCGCATCGTCGTGGACTCGGTCAAGCTGAACGGTGTCGCGATCGACCCCGCCAAGACCTACCGGGTCGCGATGAACGAGTTCCTCGCGGGCGGCGGTGACGGCTTCACCGTCCTGAAGGAGCACAAGAACAAGCTGGTCGGCGCGTCCGACCTGGACTGCTTCAACGCCTACCTGACGAAGAACTCCTCGGCGTCCGCGCCGATCGCCCCGCCGGCGGCGAACCGGATCACCGTCATCAAGTAACACCCGCGCACAGCGTGCCCGGAGGGGCGGTGGGCCTGTCGGCCCGCCGCCCCTCCGGCGTTTTCCCGCGCACCCCCGTGGCGCGGGGACCCCGTGGGGTCAGAGCGCCGCCAGGAAGGTCCCGACGGCCCGGTGGAAGCCGTCCGGGTCGGTGAACGGTACGAAGTGGTCGCCGTCGAGGGGCGCGTACGAGGTCTTCGGGCGGCGGGCGGCCATCGCGTCGGCGACGGGCTGCGTGAGCGCCTGGCTCCGGGTGCCGTGGACCAGCAGGGCCGGGCAGGTGCTCGCGAGCCAGACGTCCCAGTGGTCGCCGGCGCAGGCGTGGATGGAGTCGAGCATGTCCTGCGGGTGGTAGGCCAGGCGCCAGCCGCTGCCGTCGGGGAGGGGGCGCAGTCCGTCGGCGACGAAGGGCGCGGCGGCCGGTCCGGCGGCGGCGAGGAGTTCCTCGCGGGTGGGGGCGGTGTAGGGCAGGCCGCCCAGGAAGTCGAACCAGTTCGGTCCGTCGGGGATGCGGATGTCGACGGTGGCGTCGACGCCGACGAGCGCGCTGATCCGGTCGGGGTGGGCGGCGGCCAGGTGGTAGGCGTTGAGTCCGCCGAGGGAGTAGCCGAGGAGCGGCACGGGGGTGTCCAGGCCCAGGTGGTCCAGGAGGGCGACGGCGTCGGCGACGTAGCCCTCGCGGCGGTAGTCGGGCGCCCGGTCCGACGCGCCGTGACCGCGCTGGTCGGGGGCGATGACCCGCCAGCCGTCGCCGAGGGAGGCGGCGAGGCCGGTGAAGGCGAGGGCCTCGGACATGCCGCCGTGCAGGGCGAGGAGCGGTCGGCCGGTGCCGCCGAAGTCCAGGTAGGAGAGGGTCCGGTTCTCGATCTTCAGCTCGTGGCGCATGTTCCTGCCTTCCGTGGGCCCGTGGATCTCTTGCGTCGGCTCCACCCTGCCAGCGTTTGGGCAAGCGCGCAATACGTTTGTATTGCGCGCTTGCCCAAACGGCTGGTGGATACGATCCCGGCATGGGAAATCGCGAGGACCTGCTGGCCGGAGCCCGGCGCTGCCTGGAGGAGAAGGGCTACCTGCGCACGACCGTGCGCGACATCGCCACGGCCGCGGAGGTGAGCATGGCCGCGATCGGCTACCACTTCGGGTCGCGCGAGGCGCTGCTCAACCAGGCGCTGTTCGCGGCGATGGAGGAGTGGGCCGCGGGCTCCGGCCGGCTCGCCGGAGAGGGTGAGACCGCGGGGGAGCGCTACGCCGACACCTGGGACCGCAAGATCCGGGACTTCGGCGAGATGCGCTGGCTGTGGCTCGCCTCCGTCGAGGCATTCGTGCACGCGCAGTCCTCGCCCGAGCTGCTCGCCATCCTGGCCGAGGGGCAGCGCCGGAACCGCCGGATGGTGGCCGCGGCCCTGCGCGGGGTGCCGGAGTCAGAGGTGTCGGAGGCCGACGTACGCGCCCTCGGCTCGATGCACATCGCGCTGCTGAGCGGGGTGATGGTGCAGACGCTGACCGATCCGGAGCAGGCTCCGGACGGTCGGGAGCTGCTCCGGGGGCTGCGCGAGATGGTCGGGCTGCTCGAAGACTGACCATTGCCGACGGGTGGTCAGTGTGACGTGTCCACGCCATAATCCGCCCATCACCGGGTCGGCGAAGGGGCGGGCATGGGCACGGTCGCGAGCACGGGCATGGGTACGGGCATGGGCCGGCGGGCGTTTCTGGCCGGAGCGCTGGCCGCCGGAGCGGCCGTCGGACTGGGAGCCGCGTCCGCCCCGGCCGCCGCGGCGGCCCTCGGCACCCAGGACTGGATGGCCGGCCTCGGCGACTCCACCGCCCTCCAGCGGATGACCGTCCCCGGCACGCACGACTCCGGCGCGACCAAGGGCGGGCTCTACGTCGCCTGCCAGAACACCTCGATCGCCCAGCAGCTCGACTCCGGCATCCGCTTCCTGGACGTGCGCTGCCGGGTCACCGGCGGCTCCTTCGCCATCCACCACGGGTCCTTCTTCCAGGACCTGATGTTCGGGGACGTCCTCGTCGCCTGCTGGAACTTCCTCGCCGCCCATCCTGGCGAGACCGTCCTGATGCGCGTCAAGCAGGAGTATTCCGGGGAGAGCGACGCCACCTTCCGTGCCGTCTTCGACGACTACCTCGACAACCGCGGCTGGCGCCCGCTGTTCCGGATCGCCGACACCCTGCCCACGCTCGGCCAGGCCCGCGGCAAGGTGGTCCTGCTCGCGGACAACGGCGGCCTGCCGGGGCTGCGCTACGGCGACGGCAACGTCTTCGACGTCCAGGACGACTGGAACGCCGAGCCCTTCGCCAAGCGCGGGAAGATCGAGAACCACTTCCGCAAGGCCGTCCAGCAGCCCGGCAAGCTCTTCGTCAACTACGTCAGCACCTCGGCCTACATGCCGCCGCGCTGGAACTCCGACCGCCTCAACCCGCAGGTGCACTCGTTCGTCGACGGCGGCGAGCTGGCCGGCCGGACCGGGCTGGGCATCGTCCCCATGGACTTCCCCAACACCCGCTCCGGCCTGGTCCCCTCACTGATCCGGCACAACTGACGGCTCGGAGGGCGGCGGCGTGGGCGCCCCCGGGATGCGGAGCACCGCCTCGGTGCCCGGACCGCCGTCCGCCGCCGCCCGCAGCTCGGCGCTGCCGCCCGCGCGGGCCGCCGTGCGGGCCACGATCGACAGGCCCAGTCCGCTGCCGGGCAGGGCGCGGGCCGAGGGGGAGCGCCAGAACCGCTCGAAGACGTGCGGCAGGTCCTCCGCCGGGATGCCCGGCCCGTGGTCCCGTACGGTCAGCTCGCCCGCCCGCAGCGTCACCTCGACCGAGCCGCCCGGCGGGCTGAACTTCACCGCGTTGTCCAGGACGTTGACCACCGCCCGCTCCAGCGCCGCCGCCTCGCCCCGTACGTACCAGGGCTCCAGGTCCGAGGCGAAGGCCAGCTCCGGACCGCGCAGCCGGGCCCGCGACAGCGCGGCCGCGGCGATCTCGTGCAGGGCGACCACTGCGAGCCGGCCCGGGGCGGCCGCGTCCGGCCGGGACAGCTCCTGCAGGTCGCCGATCAGCGAGGCCAGTTCCGTCATCTGCGCCTTGACCGAGGCCAGCAGCTCGCGCCGGTCGTCGGGCGGGATGGCCCGGCCGGTCTCCTCGCTGCGCGCGAGCAGCTCGATGTTGGTGCGCAGCGAGGTCAGCGGGGTGCGCAGCTCGTGACCGGCGTCCGCGATCAGCTGCGCCTGCCGCTCCTGGGAGGAGGACAGGGCCGCCGTCATCGCGTTGAAGGACCGCGACAGGCGGGCGATCTCGTCGTCGCCCTCGTCGGGGATCCGTACGGTCAGGTCCTCGGTACGGGCGATGTGCTCGACGGCGTCGGTCAGCTCGTCGACGGGCTGCAGCCCGGTACGGGCCACCCACAGGCCGGCGACGCCGGCGCCGACGACCCCGATCCCGGAGACGAGGAGCAGCACCCAGGCCAGGGTGGACAGCGGCTTGTCGATGTCGGCGAGCGGTTTGGCGATGGAGACGCCGCCGAAGACCTGGCCGGTGTCCGGGGCCACCACCGGGATCGTGAAGACCCGCATCTGGGTGCCTGCGGAGGTCGTCACGGTCTGCAGGGTCTTGCCCCGCCGGCCCGCCGCGATCTCCTTGTCGGCCTCGGTCACCGGCAGCGCGGTCGGCCCGGCGACCCAGCAGTGCCGGCCGTCGGGCAGGACGATCTGGACGGTCGCGCCCAGGTTCCCGGCGGTCTGCTGCCGGGGCTGCTGCGGTGGCGGGAGACAGTCGTTCTGGATCACGATCCGGTTCACCTCGGCGCCGACGTTCGTCGCCATCAGGGAGCGGTCGAGCTGATCGCGCAGCTGGGTGCGCACCATCACCCAGGACACCGCGGACACCGTGGCCACGGCGAGGGCCACCGCCACCGTGACCAGCAGGGCCAGCCGCGAGCGCAGGGGCAGCGCGCGGAAGCGGGCGACCGGGCTCACTCGGGCCCGCCCTCGCCGGCGCGCAGTACGTAGCCCACGCCGCGCACGGTGTGGACCAGGCGCGGCTCGCCGCCCGCCTCGGTCTTGCGGCGCAGGTACATCACGTACACGTCCAGGGAGTTGGAACTGGGCTCGAAGTCGAAGCCCCACACGGTCTTGAGGATCTGTTCGCGGGTCAGGACCTGGCGCGGGTGCGCGAGGAACATCTCCAGCAGCGTGAACTCGGTCCGGGTCAGCTCCACCGGCCGCCCGGCCCGGGTGACCTCGCGGGTCGCGAGGTCCATGCGCAGGTCGCCGAAGGCCAGGGCGTCCTCGTGCGCGTCGGCGCCGGCCTGCGGGGCGGCGTAGGAGCTGCGGCGCAGCAGGGCGCGGACGCGGGCGAAGAGCTCGTCGAGCTCGAAGGGCTTGACGAGGTAGTCGTCGGCGCCCGCGTCGAGGCCGGTGACGCGGTCGCCGACGGTGTCGCGGGCGGTGAGCATCAGGATCGGGGTGACGCTGCCGGAGGCGCGCAGCCGCCGGGCCGCAGTGAGCCCGTCCATCCGCGGCATCTGGATGTCCAGCACGATCAGGCCGGGGGCGTACGAGGCCGCCTTGTCGAGGGCGTCGAGGCCGTCGACGGCGGTCTGCACGGCGTACCCCTCGAAGGCGAGGCTGCGGCGCAGGGCCTCGCGTACGGCCGGTTCGTCGTCGACGACGAGGATCCGCGCTTCGCCTTCGGCGGGATTCATGGATGGGTCTCCCAGGTGTGGTGGTCGGCCGGTGGCTCCGACGGGTGACGGCGCCTCCAGCCTCGCACGGGCTAGAAGGAGGTGCCGAAGCCGTTGGCGAAGGAGTCGCCGCCGGGGTTCTGGGAGTTGCCGGAGGAACCCTTGCCACCGGGGCCGCCCTTGCGCAGGGAGTCCAGGTCGGCCTTGATCGTGTCGACCGGGATGGCGAATCCGAGGCCGACGCTGCCGGCGGCGGAGCCGCCCGAGGAGGGGGAGTAGATCGCGGAGGGCATGCCCACGATCTCGCCGTTCATGTTGACCAGGGCGCCGCCGGAGTTGCCGGGGTTGAGGGAGGCGTCCGTCTGGAGGGCCTTGTACGAGGTGGTGTCCGAGCCGGTGTTCCCGTTGAACTGGCGGCCGCCGAAGGAGAAGGGCCAGCCGCCCTCGCCCTGCTGGCGGCCCTGCGGGGAGCTCTGCTCCGACTTGGGCACCTTCACCTCGCGGTTCAGCGCCGAGACGATGCCGCTGGTCACGGTGCCGGTGAGGCCGTCGGGGGAGCCGATGGCGACGACCTGGTCGCCGACCTTGACGCTGCCGGAGTCACCGAGCCTCGCGGGCTTCAGGCCGGACGCGCCCTGGAGCTTGATCAGGGCCAGGTCCTTGTCGGGATCGGTGCCGACGATCTTGGCGGAGTACTTCTTGCCGTCGCTCATCGTCACCTGGATCTCGGTGGCGCCGTCCACGACGTGGTTGTTGGTGGCGATCTCGCCGTCGGCGGTGAGCACGATGCCGGAACCGGTGCCCTGGCCGGAGCCGGTGCGGGTGTCGATGCGGACGACCGAGGGGCTGACCTGGTCGGCGATGCCGGAGACGGTGCCGGTGCTGGACTGCGAGACGTTCGTGCCGTTGACCCCGCCGGCCGTACCGGCCTGCCGGTCCATCAGCTGCTGCACGGCGGCCGCGGTGCCGCCGCCGACCAGGGCCGCGGCGAGCGCGACGGCGGCCAGCAGGGCGAGCGGCTTCTTGGCGCGCCGGTCGGGTGCGGCGTGGGCCGGCCCCTGCGGGGTGCCCGTGCCGTCGCCGCCGCCGGCCGCCGCCGGGACGGTCTCGCCCACGATGACCGGCGGCTGGTGCGCCTCGTGCCAGCCGGGCGCGGCCGGCGGGTAGGCGGGCGGCGGTGGATACGCCCCGGTCCCGGCTCCGGCCTCGTGCGCCAGCCGGTCGCGTCCGCGCTGCCAGTCCTCGCCGAACGGCGCGTGCTGGGGGCGGTGTTCCTGCGGGTACTCGCCTTCGCGGCGGAAGCTCTCGGTCATGGGACGACTCTCCCCGCCGTTGATGAGAGCTTCCTGAGTCCGGCCTGAGAAGCCCGACAGAACCGCGTATGCCCGATGTAAAGGCACTTCCCGCCTCCTTCTCTCTCCGCTACCTTGAACATGTTCAAGTGAACGTGTTCAAATACGGATCGGGGGGATCATGGACGGGGTCGTGCCGCGGAGGGTGAAGCGCGTGCCGTGGAGGCTGGCCGTGACGGCGGCGGCGGTGACGGCCGGTGCGGTGGTGTACGCGGCAGCCGTGGGGAAGGAGGGCGTGCCGGGCGCGGTGTACGTGGTGGTCCCGGCCGTCGTCGTGCTGCCGCTCCTCATGCGCCAGGCGCCGGCATCCTTCGGCCGCGCATGCCTGATCGTGGGGGTGATGCTGCTGTGGGGGTCACCGGTCGGGGCCGAGTTCGGTCTCGGACCTGTCGTCGCGGCGGCGCTCCTGCTGTTGGCCGCCTCCGTCGCCGACCCCGCCAACTCACCTGACTGTGCGTCGGTCACGGTGGGCCTGGTACTGCCGCCGCTGTTCTACCTGCTGCTTCTCTTCGCCGCCTGGTAGGCCCCCTAGCGGCAGCCGCAGGAGCGGCGGATCACCAGGGCCGACGGGAACTGCTTGAGGCGCTCGCGGCGCGAGCCGGCCACGCGCAGCCCGTCGTCCAGGACCAGGTCCACCGCCGCGCGGGCCATCGCCGGGCGGTCCGAGGCGATCGTGGTCAGGGGCGGGTCCGTGAGGGCCGCCTCCTTCACGTCGTCGAAGCCCGCCACGGCCAGTTCCCCGGGCACGTCGATGCGCAGCTCGCGCGCGGCGCGCAGCACACCGATCGCCTGGTCGTCCGTGGCGCAGAAGATGGCCGTCGGCCGGTCCGGCCGCGCCAGGACCTCCAAGGCGACCGTGTACGCGTCGTAGCGGTTGTACGGGGCCTCGATCAGCCGGCCCTCGATCGAGCGGCCCGCCTCCAGCATGGCCCGGCGCCAGCCCTCGACGTGGTCGGCGACCGGGTCGCCGACCGACGGGGTGTTCTCGATGCCGCCGATACAGGCGACGTACTCGTGACCGTGCTCCAGCAGGTGCCGGGTGGCGAGCTGGGCGCCGCCGATGTCGTCCGTGACGACCGCGACGTCGTCGATCGCCTCCGGGCGCTCGTGCAGGAGCACCACACGGGCGTCCCAGGCCTCGATCTCGCTGGCGGCCTGCTCGCTCATGCCCTGGCTGACCAGGATCAGGCCCGAGACCCGCATCCCGAGGAAGGCCCGCAGGTAGTGGACCTCCCGCTCGGTGCGGTAGTCGGAGTTGCCGACCAGGACCATCTTTCCGCGCTCGGCGGCGGCCTGCTCGACCGCGTGCGCCATCTCCGCGAAGAACGGCTGGCGGGCATCGGGGACGATCATGCCTATGAGGTCGGTGCGCCGCGACGCCATCGCCTGGGCGACCCGGTCCGGGCGGTAGCCCAGGTCCTTGATCGCGGCGAGGACACGCTCGCGCGTGGCCGGGGCGACCGGCCTGGGTCCGTTGTTGATGACGTAGCTCACGACGGCGGTAGAAGTACCCGCAAGTCGCGCTACGTCATCCCGCGTCACCTTGGCCACGCGCGGCAGTCTACGCGGGGTGACCTACCTCTGGGCAGGGCGTCCTGAAGACCGGACGATCATCGGCTCCTTAGGCCGACCGGGTGGTGGCCCCCGACGCCCCGACGGAACCCTCCGCGGCCGCCTCCGCGGCGACCTTGGCCGCCGCCTGGGCCGCGGCCTCCGCCGCCGCCCGCTCGACCTTCTCCGGCGTGACGAAACGGTAGCCGACGTTGCGGACCGTACCGATCAGCGACTCGTGCTCGGGGCCGAGTTTCGCCCGCAGCCGCCGTACGTGCACGTCGACCGTCCGGGTGCCGCCGAAGTAGTCGTAGCCCCAGACCTCCTGGAGCAGCTGGGCGCGGGTGAAGACCCGGCCCGGATGCTGCGCGAGGTACTTGAGCAGCTCGAACTCCTTGAAGGTGAGGTCCAGCACCCGCCCCTTGAGCTTGGCGGAGTACGTGGCCTCGTCCACCGACAGGTCGCCGTTGCGGATCTCCATGGGGGAGTCGTCCGAGCCGAGCTGCTGGCGGCCGGTGGCCAGCCGCAGGCGCGCCTCGACCTCGGCGGGACCGGCGGTGTCCAGGAGTACGTCGTCGATGCCCCAGTCGGCGGTGACGGCCGCCAGGCCGCCCTCGGTGACGACGAGGATCAGCGGGCAGCCGGGGCCGGTGGAGCGCAGCAGCTGGCACAGCGAGCGGACCTGTGGCAGATCGCGGCGGCCGTCGACGAGGATGACGTCGGCGCCGGGGGTGTCCACGAGGGCGGGGCCCTCGGCCGGCGCCACCCGGACGTTGTGCAGCAGCAGGCCGAGTGCGGGCAGCACTTCGGTGGACGGCTGCAATGCGTTGGTGAGCAGCAGGAGCGAGCTCATGACCGACCACCTGCCCGGGTCGGACGGTGGTGCACGGATCGCTGGTCCATCACGTCGGTTCCTCCTCGGTCCCGTCGAGGACGTGCGCGGTACTGCTTCGTACGTGTCGCCTGGTGCCCTCGCGGTCCCGCGCCCCGGGAGTCCGCTTCGGATACCACTGTTCTCGGTTCGTTCAACGTGCTGAAAGCACAAAAGGACCCGGGGGCCACATTGCCCGGATCCTCTCGCCAGCAGAATAGCCCACCCGCCGTTTCGGGGCCGAGGCTCTCCTGCTTCGTCTTCTGTGGTTCCTGCCACCCTCCTGCCACGTTTCCGCCCTGCGTATGCACCGGTTTCACCGGATCGGGGGCATGCGCGACGGCGCCGGTCGCCCGCCCGGGCGCACGGACGGCGCGTCGGGGCACGCCGGGGGCGGCGGCGCGAGGGGCCATCATGGAGGCCGACGGTAGAGAGCCGACGATAGGAGCTGCAGTGGCAACCGGAACCATCCGCTACTGGGCGGCGGCCAAGGCCGCGGCCGGGACTGCGGAGGAGCCGTACTCGGCGCTGACACTGGCCGAGGCGCTCGAGGGCGTGCGGGAACGCCACCCCGGGGAGCTGACCCGGGTCCTGCTGCGCTGCTCCTTCCTCGTGAACGAAGAACCTGTGGGCAAGCGCCCGCACGATTCCGTGCCGCTGACCGAGGGGGGCACCGTCGAGGTGCTCCCGCCGTTCGCGGGCGGGTGAGCGGGAGCCGATGAGCACGCCAGAGGAACAGCAGCGCCGGCAGTACGCGCAGCAGCAGTCACAGCAGCATCAGGCGCAGCAGCAGCAGTCGCCGCCGCAGCAGCAGTCGCAGTCGCCGCAGCCGCAGGATCCGTACGGGACCCAGACCTGGCAGGCCGACACCTGGGACACCGGTTACCAGCCGGTGCACCCGCCGCTGGGCGCGGTGCCGGGGCAGCCCGTCGCGCCCGAGGGCTGGTTCCGGGAGGAGGACGCCGCCCAGGCCCCGGCCGCCGGTACGGGAGTGCCGTGGCCGGACGGCTCCGCCGCCGGGGCGGGTGCGGGAGCCGCGCCCGGACACGCCGGGGCCCACCCGTCGTACGAGCCCCATTCCCAGCCCCAGCCCCAGTCCCAGTCCCAGTCCCAGTCCCAGTCCCAGTCCCACTCCCAGGTTCCGGCCGAGGGTGCCTCCTGGGGGGCGGCCGCCCCCCAGGAGCCGCAGGGGCTGGCTCCGGAGGGCTGGTTCCGGGACGAGGCTCCGGCTCCGGCAGAGCCCGCTCCGGCGGCGCAGGACTGGTCGCAGGGCGGTCCGGGTACGGGCGTGCCCGCGCCCGCGTCCGCCGCCGAGACGGCGTACCTGCCGCCGTACCCCGGTCCCGGGCCGGAGCAGGGCGCCGCCGCCGAGCAGACCGCGTACCTGCCGCCCTACCCCGGGCCGGCGCAGCAGCAGGCCGTGGCTCCGGAGGGCTGGTTCCGGGACGAGGCTCCGGCTCCGGCCGCGCCCGCACCCGGGCCGGACTGGTCGCAGGGTGCCGGGACGGCCGTCTCGGCGGCCGAGACGGCATATCTGCCGCCGTACCCGGGTCCCGGGCCGGAGCAGGGCGCCGCCGCCGAGCAGACCGCGTACCTGCCGCCCTTCCCCGGCCCCGAGCCGCAGGCCCAGGAGCCCGCGGTCGCCGCCGCCGAGCAGACGGCCTACCTCCCGCCCCAGGCCGCCGCCGACCCGGCTCCGGCCCGGGCCCAGGCCCAGGCTCCGGCCGGGAGCGCCGCCGGGGCGCCGGAGGCCCCCGCCGACTGGTCCCCGCCCACCCTCGGCGGGAACACCCTGCGGGCCGTGGACCCGGCCCAGGCCCGGGCCGAAGGCCGGTCGCCGATCATCGACCCGGGGCCGCAGTCGGCCATACTGACCGCCGCCCTCGGGCTGCTGCTCGCCGCGGCCGCCGCCCTCGGGCAGTTCGCCCTGCTCGTGCCGCTGATCGCCCTCCAGGGGCTCACCGCGGCCGGCTGGTTCCGCCTCAACGGCATGTGGCCCGCCCGGCAGGGCATCGCCCTCGCCTTCGCGGGAGCCCTGGTCGCCGACGCGGCGGTGCTCGCGGTGGAGGACGCGTACGGGGCCGGCGCGATCGTCGGCACCCTCGGCGCCTGGGTGCTGCTCACCCTCGTCCTGCAGCTGCGCAGCCACGCGGACCCCGACGAGCGGATGTACGGGCTGATGGCCTCGGTGGCCTCGGCCGCCCTCGCCATCATCTGCGCCGGCTACCTGGCCGCCGACACCGCCGCCGTCACGGTCGGCGCCGCCGCGGTGGCGGTCGCCGTCTTCGTCCGCGCGCTGCCGCTGCCCACCGCCACCTCGGTCGGCGTCTCGCTGGCCTCGGCCGCCGGAGCGGGCGTCGCGGTCGGCGGGCTCACCTCCGTCGGGGTCGGCGGGGCGCTGCTCGGCCTGGCCGCCGGGGTGTGCGCGCTGGTCGGGCTGCGCGTGGCGGCGTACGACTACCCGTCGAAGTTCGTGCACATGACGGCCGGTGTCGCGCTGCCGCTCGCGGCCGCCGCTCCCGCCGTGTACCTGATCGGGCGGGTGGTGGGCTGATACCCGTCCGACGCGGAGCATGGTCAACTAGAACGCACGTACCGATTAGTAGGGGGTGGGCGCGTGCGGGTTCTGCGTGTCGTCGTGATCGTCGGAGTGGTGCTGGCGGCCCTGTTCGCCGGGGTGGACCGGTGGGCGGTCGGCTACGCCGAGAACCGGCTGGCCGAGCGGATACAGGCCCGCCAGGGGCTGGCCGGCACCGCCGAGGTGGAGATCCACGGGTTCCCCTTCCTCACCCAGGCGCTCAGTCACGACCTGGACCGGGTCGACCTCGGCCTGCGGGGCGTCGAGGTCACGGCGGACGGCCGCAAGACGCGGCTCGCGGAGCTCGACGCGAGCTTCCACGGCGTGAAGCTGAACGGTGACTACAGCGGCGGCACGGCCGAGCGGGCCACCGGCAGCGCGCTCATCACCTACGCCGACCTGACCGCCGCCTCGCAGACCGGCGCGACCCTCTCCTACGGCGGCGCGCCCGGCAAGGTGAAGGTCACCGCGTCGGTGGACATCGTCGGCCGGACGCTGTCGCGCAGCGTGATCTCGACGATCACGCTCGTGGACGCGCCGGACTCCAAGGGCGGCAAGATCGTCCGGGTGCACGCCGAGGAGGTCCCGGGCGAGGGCATCCCCGGCCTGGAGCGCCAGGTGCGCAAGCGGACCGACTTCGACCGCGACCTCGGCACCGGCCTCCCGGCCGGGCTCCAGCTCTCGGCGCTGACCTCGGACGAGGCCGGTGTGCACCTCACCCTCGGCGGCTCGAACGTGGTGATGGCCGGATCGTGAGACGGAGCGGTCCGATCCGCAGAAGGACGGGCCGCTCGACGGGCCGCAGGGGTGCCGGGGCGCCCGGAACGGGTCTTCTCATCCCACTATACGGACGATCCTGTCTCGGAATATGACACACCGGTGACAGGGCGGCTGATTCGTCCCTACGATCCATGGCTATGAAGCATCAGCAGGCGGACCTCACGAAGCGACGGGCAGTAGACCTGTGTCGCGTCGCCGCCATGCTCTGTCGATCCATGTGACGTGTGAGCGCATCCGCTCCATCAGCCGGACGACGGCCCCACCGGCCCTTTCCCGCGTGACCGCACCTGCCTCCTGACCCCTGACGCCTCCCCGCGCAGGAGACCGAGCGCACCCGCAGGCACGCAGCACAGCGCAACCCGCACCGCCCCGCCGCACACTGCCCCGGAGGAGAACACCATGAGCCGCAGCGACGTCCTCGTAGACGCCGACTGGGTCGAGGCCCACCTGAACGACGCCAATGTCGTCATCGTCGAGGTGGACGAGGACACGTCCGCGTACGACAAGAACCACATCACCAACGCCGTCCGGATCGACTGGAAGAGCGACCTCCAGGACCCGGTCCGCCGCGACTTCGTGGACCAGGAGGGCTTCGAGAAGCTCCTCTCCGCCAAGGGCATCTCCAACGACGACACCGTCGTCCTCTACGGCGGCAACAACAACTGGTTCGCCTCCTACGCCTACTGGTACTTCAAGCTCTACGGCCACCAGGACGTCAAGCTCCTCGACGGCGGCCGCAAGAAGTGGGAGCTCGACTCCCGCGACCTGGTCGACGGCAAGGACGTCCCGAACCGCCCGGCCACCGAGTACAAGGCCAAGGCCCAGGACAGCTCGATCCGCGCCTTCCGCGACGACGTCGTGGCCGCGATCGGCTCCCTGAACCTGGTCGACGTCCGCTCCCCCGACGAGTTCTCGGGCAAGCTGCTCGCCCCGGCGCACCTCCCGCAGGAGCAGTCGCAGCGCCCCGGCCACGTGCCCAGCGCCCGCAACATCCCGTGGTCGAAGAACGCCAACGACGACGGCACCTTCAAGTCGGACGACGAGCTCAAGGCCCTCTACGAGGCCGAGCAGGTCGACCTGGCGAAGGACACCATCGCCTACTGCCGCATCGGTGAGCGCTCCGCGCTCACGTGGTTCGTGCTGCACGAGCTCCTGGGTCAGGAGAACGTCAAGAACTACGACGGCTCGTGGACCGAGTACGGCTCGCTGGTCGGCGTGCCGATCGAGCTCGGCCCCAACAAGTAATTCCCGGGCACGCGACGCCCTCGTAGGTACGACTTCTCTCAGGACAGGACAGAGAACATGTGTGGAGCACAGATCGGCGGGCCCGACCTCGCGACCCTCAAGCCCGGTGAGACCGCGATCCAGGGCCAGGTGACCAAGGACGGCGAGCCCGTCAGCGGTTACGTGCGGCTGCTGGACTCGACCGGTGAGTTCACCGCCGAGGTCCCGACCTCGGCCACCGGCCAGTTCCGCTTCTACGCCGCCACCGGCTCCTGGACGCTGCGGGCGCTCGTCCCGGGTGCCCAGGCGGACCGTGCCGTCGTGGTCGCCGAGGCCGGCGGCGTGACGGACGTGGCGATCGCGGTCTGAGCGCCGCACATGTGATCGCCTGATCGAACGGCCGAAGGGCCGCACCCCCGGGGGTTGGACGCCACTGGAACGGGGTGCGGCCCTTCGTGCCGTTCCGGGCCCGGGCCTGCCGACCTACCCTGGAAGCATGTACGCCCGGCGCCGGCGCGCCTACTTCCTGCTGATGGGCGGATGCCTGGTCCTCTTCGTCTCCGCCTGGTCCTTCGTGCGCCTGTGGTCGGTCGAGGCCGCAGTGGCCATGTGCGTGGTCGCCATGGTCATCCCGCCCGTCGCCGCGATGGTCGCGAACCGGCGCGGCCCGGACGACCGCTGGTGGGACGACCCCTCGGGCGATCCGAAGTCCGACGAATGGTGGGACGAACTGGACGGAAAACGGCGCCGCGAGGACTGAATCCCCCACGAGACAAGAACGTGATCAGGCTGCGTACAACTGCTCCGACGCGCTGTGGGTCATGGGGTACGCGCGGGTAACGAACCCGCGCTTCCGGTTTTGTGGGGGACCCCGTTGGAACACGAACAGACCATCCCTGAGCAGCGGAAAGAGGGGGAGAGCGCACCGGAGTCGGAAACTTCGGCCACTCCGGTCCCGCGCCGGCGCCGCGCGGGGCGCACCACGCTCCTGATCGCGGGCGCCGCCGTGCTCGGCGTCCTCGCGGGCACCGTCACCGGCTACGCGGTCCAGTACCACCGCGAGCCCACCCCGCTGCCGCCGCTGGCCCAGCAGAAGATGGACGGGCCGAAGCCGGCCGCCATGAACGACGCGACGAGCCGCCGCTCGATCAACGCCACCCGCTGGCACAAGGCGGACGAGGACCTGGCCAAGAAGCTGCTGGACCTCCCCGGCGGTGCGCAGGACAGCTTCTCGGGTCCCGTCTCCACGGACGCGTTCTCGGCGGACTACTTCCTCGAGCCGTCCCAGGCGGTCGGCTCGCTCATCAGGGATGCCAAGCGGCTCGCCACCGCCCGGTGGTCCGAGAACGACCGGAACTTCATCGAGGTCAACCTGCTCCAGTTCCGCGACCGCGCGGGCGCCGACGACTTCTACACGGAGATCGTCCAGTACATGCCCGGCAAGGACCACGCGGGCAACACGGGCAAGGGCCTCCCGGGCGCTCCGGCGGACTTCGGGCACATATGGATCGACTCCAAGGCGCACGAGGAGCCCGGCTACCACCCGCTGCGGCAGGGCCGGGCCGTGGTCCGGCGCGGCGACATCGTGATGAGCATCGAGTACACGAACAACCGCGGCGAAGTCGACGAGAAGGCCCTGGTCGAGTTGGCCCAGCGACAGATGGAGCGGCTGTGAGCGAGCAGCAGAACACGACCGGGCCCGAGTCGGCGCCCGCACCCGCGGCCGAGCCCGTAGCGGCGCCCGCACCCGCGGCCGAGCCCGTAGCGGCGCCCGCACCCGAGCCGGCACCCGAGCCGGCGCCCGCACCCGAGCCGGCGGCGGCGCCCGATCCCGCACCCGCGCGCAAGAAGAACCGCAGGACGCTCGCGCTGGTCTCGGCGGCCGTGGGCGTCGTCGTCCTCGCGGGCGGCGGTGTCGCCGCCGCTGCCGCGCTCGCGGACGCCGACCGGACCGCGCCGACGCGGTACTGGATGGCCGAGGACCACACGACCGGCGGCACGCCGGCCCCGGTCCCGTCCGTGCCGCCCAACGAGCTGACGGGCAAGCTGATGCCGCTGCCCGCCAACTACTGGCCCGGTCCCGACCTCGACCCCGAGGGCAACTTCTACTACCTCCCGAGCGACAAGGCGCTGCAGAGCTTCAAGGACGCCCGTACGGGCCTCTCCAGCAGCGAGCGGGCCGAACGGGACAAGTCGCTGGCGGACCTGAAGCTCAAGGGCATGGCAGGGCGCAGCTACGGCCGGGGCGAAGGCTACGGCGGCGCGGTCGCCGAGATCCGGCTCATCCAGGCCGATCCTCAGCAGCTCGCCAAGTTCGGCGAGTTCACCAAGAAGCTGATCGAGCTCACCGCCGGCGGCGAGGCGCCCCAGGTGGAGGGCTACCCGCAGGCCAAGTGCGGGCTGGACGACTCGCTCAAGGGCGGGAAGGACGGCAAGGAGAAGATCGACGCCCTCGACTGCGTGGCCGTCGAAGGGGACGTCCTCGTGACCTTCCGCATGTACGGGAGCAAGGGATTCGCGGTGAAGGACGCCGCGAGCCTCTTCAAGCAGCAACTCGACCACCTCAAGTCCCCCGGAGAGTCCGCGTGAGCAGCGAGCAGACCACCACCGGCCCCGAGGCGGAGCCCATGCCCGCGTCCGAGCCCGTGCCGGCCGCCGAGCCCGTGCCGGCCGCCGAGCCCGTGCCCGCCGCCGCGCCCTCGTCCGAGGCCTCCCCCTGGGCGGCCCCGCCCGCCCCGCCGAAGGACCGGCGGGCGCTGCGCGCCGCCCTGCGCTGGACCGCCGCCGTCGCCGTTTTCGCCGTGGTCGGCGCCGGGGTCGCGTACGGGATCACCGTGCCGGAGCGCACCGACGTACCCGGCCTGTCCACCGAGGGCGACGGCCGCTGGACGTTCCCGAAGCTCTCCCCGCCCGCGCTGCCCGCCGGCGCCCCCCTGCCCCAGGGCCCGGACAACAAGGACGGGACGCACTACGCGCAGCTCTCCGGCCTGCTCCTGCCCGCTCCGCAGGGCGCCAAGACCGACGAAGCGGTCAAGGCGGACAAGGACGGTGCTGTGCCGGTCGACTCCTTCCTGGAGGAGTACGCGCCCGAAGCCCGCGAGAAGCTCAAGACGTCCCTCGAATGGGACGGGCTGCGGCAGATCGTCGGCCGGGGCTGGACGACGGCGGACGGCACGCGCACGCACGTCTACCTGCTGCGCTTCCACTCGTCCGGCTTCGTGGACGCCTTCAAGGGCTGCGACACCAACGCCCAGCTGAGCGGCGTCTCGGCCCTGGACCTGGACGACGTCTGGAGCAAGGCCAAGAACACGCAGATGAACAGCACCGCGCTGGACTTCCCCGGCGCCGCCAACTTCGACGGCACCGACCTCAGCGTGTACCAGGAGATGAAGCCCGTCACCGGCGAGGAGCAGACCAAGGTCGGCTGCCTCCGGACGGGTGACGTCCTGGGCATGGTCGTCCAGACCCGCAAGGGCGAGGTGGCACCCGTCCCCTTCCACCAGACGGTGATCCTGCAGAGCCAGCTGCTGAGCTGACCACCGGGCGGGCGCCGTACGGCCCACCTCACACCGTGCGCCGGTCCCCGGGCCAGTAGGCTTGGGGACCGGCCCCGTACAGCCCCGAAACGATTCCGAGGAGCACCCCGTGCTTGAGGCAGTCTTCACCTCCCTGCTGGTCCTGGTCTGCGTCGGCGTCATGGCCTTCACCGGCCTGGCCGTCAAGAAGCTGTACCAGGGTCAGCGCTGAGCACCGGCTCAGCTGACCGCCCCGGAACCCCTCCCACAGATCGCCTGAGCAGCCATTCATGATCCAGATCCCGTCCGACCTGAACCCGGGCCTCGTCCCCCTCGCCTTCCTCCTCGGCAACTGGGAGGGTGCGGGAGTCTTCGACTTCCCCGGTGAGGAGAAGTGCAACTTCGGCCAGGAGGTCGTCTTCAGCCACGACGGCCGGGACTTCCTGGAGTACACCTCCCACACCTGGGTCCTCGACGCCGAGGGCAACAAGGTGCGGCCGCTGGAGTCCGAGTCGGGTTACTGGCGCATCGACAAGGACCGCAAGGTCGAGATCGTCATGGTCCGCGACCAGGGCGTCGTCGAGGTCTGGTACGGCGAGCTGGCCGACCAGAAGCCCCAGATCGACCTGGTCACCGACGCGGTCGCCCGTACCGCGGCCTCCGGCCCGTACAGCGGGGGCAAGCGGCTCTACGGCTACGTCAAGAGCGACCTCATGTGGGTCGGCGAGAAGGCCACCCCGGACGTCGAGCTGCGCCCGTACATGTCGGCCCAGCTCAAGAAGGTCGTCACGCCCGAGGAGGTCGCCGAGATGGCGCGCAACCTCCCGGACATGCCGGACGACGGCATCGCCTTCTTCCGCTGAGCGGAAACCTCCACAGGCTGTGTACGAAAGGGGACCGCGGGCTCGACCGTGGTCCCCTTCGCACACATACACTGGCGGGGTGGTGAGCACCGAGAGCACCGAAGGAACCCCGGGCACCGACTGGAAGGCCGACCTGCGCCAGCGCGGTTACCGGCTGACCCCGCAGCGCCAGCTCGTGCTGGAAGCCGTCGACGCGCTGGAGCACGCCTCGCCGGACGAGATCCTCGCGGAAGTCCGCAGGACGGCCTCCGGTGTCAACATCTCCACCGTCTACCGGACGCTGGAGCTCCTGGAGGAGCTTGGCCTGGTCTCGCACGCCCACCTCGGGCACGGGGCCCCCACCTACCACCTGGCCGACCGGCACCACCACATCCACCTGGTCTGCCGCGACTGCGCCGACGTCATCGAGGCGGACCTCGACATCGCCGCCGAGTTCACCGCGAAGCTGCGCACGACCTTCGGTTTCGAGACCGACATGAAGCACTTCGCGATCTTCGGCCTGTGCAAGAAGTGCGCCGCCAAGCAGCGTGCCGCGTCCGCGTAGCAGGGTCGTAGGCTTGGTCGCATGACCAGCAGCCCCTTGCTCCATCTTCCCGGCGCCGTCCCGGCCGAAGGCCGCGACGAGGGCGTCGCCGCCCACTACGGCCAGCTGTACGGCGAACAGCGCTCCCTCGCGGACGGCCGCGGCTTCGTCGACCTCTCGCACCGCGGGGTCGTCTGCGTCACCGGACCGGAACGGCTGAGCTGGCTGCACCTGCTGATCACCCAGCACGTCACCGAGCTCCCGGCCGGGCAGGCCACCGAGGCGCTGATCCTCTCCGCCAACGGCCACATCGAGCACGCGCTCTACCTCGTCGACGACGGCGACACCACCTGGGTGCACGTGGAGCCCGGCACCCAGGGCGAGCTGATCGCCTACCTGGAGTCGATGAAGTTCTTCTACCGCGTCGAAGTCGCCGACCGCACCGAGGAGTTCGCGGTCGTGCACCTGCCGGCCGGCTCCATCGCCGAGATCGCCAAGGAACTCGTCGTACGCGAGACCGCGTACGGCCGTGACGTCTTCCTGCCCCGCGCCGAGCTGGAGTCCTTCGCCGCCGCGCACGGCCCGGCCGCCGGCCTCCTGGCCTACGAGGCCCTGCGCGTCGAGGGGCACCGGCCGCGGGTCGGCCTGGAGACCGACCACCGCACCATCCCGCACGAACTGGGCTGGATCGGCACCGCCGTGCACCTGCAGAAGGGCTGCTACCGCGGTCAGGAGACCGTCGCCCGCGTCCACAACCTCGGCAAGCCCCCGCGCCGCCTGGTCTTCCTGCACCTGGACGGCTCCGAGGTGGTCCTCCCGGCCCACGGCGCCCCCGTACGGCTCGCCGCGGACGGCGAGGAGGGCCGCCAGCTGGGCTTCGTGACCACCGCCGTCCGCCACCACGAACTGGGCCCGATCGCCCTCGCCCTGGTCAAGCGGAACGTCCCGGTCGACGCGCCGCTGCTGGTGGGCGGCACGGCCGCCGCGCAGGAGGTCGTCGTGGCGCCCTGACGCGCCGCGCCTACACGTCGACGACGATGGTGAACGGGCCGTGGTTGGTCAGCGACACCCGCATGTCCGCCCCGAAGCGGCCCGTCGCCACCGTCGCGCCCAGCGCCCGCAGCTGCGCGACGACCTCGTCGACCAGCGGCTCGGCGACCGGACCGGGCGCCGCCGCGTTCCACGTGGGGCGCCGCCCCTTGCGGGCGTCGCCGTACAGCGTGAACTGGGAGATCACCAGCAGCGGTGCGCCGTTGTCGCTGCAGGACTTCTCGCCCTCCAGGATCCGCACGGACCACAGCTTGCGCGCCAGCACCGCCGCCTTCTCCGGCGTGTCGTCGTGGGTGACCCCCACCAGCACGCACAGCCCCTCGCCGACGATCTCGCCCACGGTCTCGCCGCCGACGACGACACTCGCGCCGTCCACCCTCTGCACCACAGCTCGCATACCACCTGTGTACCAGCCTTGCACCCGTCCGGGGCCGATCGGGTGGAGTGGGACTGCACCGGGGCCACGGAGAGTGGCACGATGCACGCAGGCGGTGCGGGTGCGCCGCACCGGTCGAGGGGACGGACCCGAACGTCATGAATACCTCTGGTACCTCCGTACCTGCATCACCCGCTTCCGTCGCAGCTGCCGCGGTACGACCGCCCGCGCAGCGCACGGCCGAGACACAGGAGCCGGGGCCGGCGGCCCCGGCCACCGCGCTCGGGCTGCCCGAACTGCGCGCGCTGCGCCGCGACGCGCAGCGCGACGAGGCCGACCTGAGCTATGTGCGCAGACTGCTCCAGGGCCGTATCGACATCCTGCGTGCCGAACTCGCCCGGCGGACCGACCCCGAGGCGCCGGTGGTGGACCGGCTCTCGGTGATCCTCGCCGACGCCCCCTCCAGCCGCAGCGCCTCCGCCCGCCACGTCACGCTCGGCACCCCGCACAGCGAGGAGTACCGGGTGCTGGCGGCGGAGATGCTCGCCGACGTCGAGCTGTCGGACCTGGAGGCCCGCACGGACGGTGAACTGCACGACGGGCTGGGCCGGCTGGTGCGCTACGAGCAGCAGGTCTCGCGGCGCCGGCAGCAGCTCCAGCGCACGGCCGACGAGTGCAGTGCGGAGATCACCCGGCGGTACCGGGAGGGGGAGGCGCAGGTGGACGACCTGCTGGCGTAAGGAAATTCGGGCGACCCGCGCCGGTCGGGCGATTAGCGTGGGCCGCTATGAGTGCTGACGTCCGGCCGATCGCCGAATCCGAACTCCACGACTGGCTGCGTGCCGTCAACACCGGTTTCCTGACCGCGACCCGGGTGACGGACGCCGATGTGGCCCAGCGCGCCAAGTACAACGACCTCGCCCGGATGCAGGGCGCGTTCGACACCGACACCGGCCGTTGCGTGGCGGCCTTCCGTTCCTTCGCGCAGGAGGTGACGGTGCCCGGCGGCGCGGCCGTCCCTTCCAGCGCGATCTCCAACGTGGGCGTGCTGCCCACCCACCGCCGGCAGGGTCTGCTGACCCGCATGATGCGGGCCGAGTTCGCCGCGGCCGCGGCGCGCGGCGAGGCGCTGGCGACGCTGATCGCCGCCGAGTACCCGATCTACGGGCGGTACGGTTTCGGGCCCGCCACCTCCCTCGTGGAGTGGGAGATCGACGTACCGCGCACCGGGCTGGACCGGCGGCTGGCGGCGCCCGTGGACGGCGGGCGGATCGACCTGGTGGACGCGGCCGACTACCGGCGGTTCGGCCCCGGGCTGCACGACGGGCTGCGGGCGGCCACGCCGGGCGCCGTGGGCCGCAACGAGCGCTGGTGGGACCTGGCGACCGGGGTGGAGGAGATCTCGCACCGGCCCTACAAGGAGAAGTTCCACGCCGTGTACCGGACGGCGGAGGGCGAGGTGGCCGGCGTGGCCGTCTACACCGCCGACGACCACTGGACGGACGCGAAGGTCCCGCAGAACACCGTGCAGGTGCGGGACCTGCTGGCGCTCACCCCGCAGGCGGAGCGGGCGCTGTGGCAGTTCCTGTGCTCGATCGACTGGGTGCAGAAGGTCCGCACCGGCTACCGGGCGCCCGACGACCTGCTCCCGGAGCTGCTGCCCGACCCGCGGTCGGCGCGGGTCGTGACGTCCGCCGACTTCCTGTGGGTGCGGGTCCTCGACGTCGTACGGGCCCTGGGCGCGCGGACGTACGAGGTGCCGGGGGTGCTCGTGCTGGAGGTCACGGACGAGGCGGGCCCGGCGGCCGGCCGTTACCGGCTGGACGCGGCGGCGGGCGTGTGCGAGCGCACGCGGGAGGCGGCTGACCTGCGGCTGGACGTGTCCGCGCTGGGATCCGTGTACCTCGGTGACGCGTCCGCGGTACGGCTGGCCGCACTCGGGCGGGTGGCCGAGGAGCGGCCGGGCGCGGCCGCGCTGGCGGACGCGGTGTTCCGCACCGCGCGCCGTCCGTGGTGCCCGGACATCTTCTGAGACCGCCCACCGCACCGGGCACCGGGCACCGGGTAGTGAGAACTGAGCACTGAGCACTGAGCACTGAGGACTGAGGTTTTGACGTCACTTGTGGAATCCCTGCGCGCGGCCGGCTGTGTCTTCGCGGAGGAGGAGGCGGAGCTGCTGAGCGGCGCCGCCCGGGACGACGCGCACCTGGCGGAGCTGCTGGCCCGCCGGGTGGGCGGCGAACCGCTCGAACACGTCGTGGGCTGGGCGGAGTTCTGCGGACTGCGCGTCCAGGTGGGCGCGGGGGCCTTCGTGCCGCGCAGGCGCACCGAGTTCCTGGTGCAGGAGGCGCTGGCGCTGACCCGGCCGGGCGCGGTGGTGCTGGACCTGTGCTGCGGGGTCGGCGCGCTGGGCGCGGCGGTGGCGGCGCAGTCCCCGGGCGGGGTGGAGCTGCACGTCGCCGACATCGACCCGGCGGCGCTGGCGTACGCGCGGCGCAACGTGGCCCCGTACGGCGGCCGGGTGTGGGAGGGCGATCTGTACGCGGCGCTCCCGGCCGAGCTGCGCGGGCGGGTGGAGGTGCTGGTGGTCAACGCCCCGTACGTGCCCACGGAGGAGATCGGCCTGATGCCGTCGGAGGCGCGCGACCACGAGCCGCTGGTCTCGCTGGACGGCGGGGCCGACGGGCTGGACGTGCACCGCCGGGTCGCGGCGGGCGCCATGGCCTGGCTGGCCCCGGGGGGTCACCTGCTGATCGAGACGAGCGCCCGCCAGGCCCCGTCGACGGCCTCGGCGCTGACCTCCGCGGGCCTCTCGGTCCGCGCGGTCACCTCTGAGGAGCTGTACGCGACGGTGGTGATCGGCACGTCCTGAGCCGGGGCCGGCCGCGCCCGCCCGCCCGTGGTCACCGGGTGGCGAGCGCGCGGGCGACCGGGACCCCGGTGCGCCGGGCGTACTCGAGCCGTTCGCGCACCTCGCGCAGGCTCCGCGGCCGGTAGCCGGGTCCGCATCCGCAGCAGGCCTGGCGGAAGTCGAGCCCGGCGTGCAGGAGCACGGACAGGACCCGCCAGGCGTCCCGGTCCCGCCGTGGCGGCGCCTCGAAGGCGTCCCCGGCCAGGACGAGGGCCCGGCGGCAGCGGGGGCAGCGGTATGCGCGGGACGCGCAGTCCTCGGCGGAGTGGTTGGCGGCGCGCTTGACCGACACCCGGCAGTCGAGGCACACGTAGGCGGAGCGATGCGGCATGCGGCCAGTCTGCTTCGGCGGACGGCCGCCCCGCCAAGGGATTTCGGACGGGCCGGGAAACGGGTCGGCTCGGTCTGTCACACGTGGGCGTCGGGGCGGGTCAGTGGAGTGAGGCAGGCGGGAGACCTGACCGGCGCGGTCCGCGCCGGCGTCCGTCTGAGGGGAGTGCCGGATGTCCACGACGGCTGTTGTTTTCGCTCTGGTCGGTGCGTTCATGGTCGGGTTCTCGGCGGCTTCGATGTTCCTGGGGGCGAAGTGGGTGGTCGAGCCGCTGGCGGAGTACGGGGTCCCGCGTACGTGGTGGGTGTGGCTGGGAGCCGCGAAGGCGGCGGGCGCGGTGGGCCTGGCGGTCGGCGTGTTCGTACCGGCCGTCGGTGTCGCCGCGGCGATCGGGATCGCGGCGTACTTCGCGGGGGCGGTGTTCACGGTGGTCCGTGCCGGGGCATACGCGCACGTGCCCTTCCCGGTGATCTACGCGGCCCCGGCGGTGGTCGCCCTGGCCCTCGGCTTCGGCGGGTGACCACCGGTGGTGCGGCCCGGCGGCGCGGGCGGGAGATGTTGCAAGCATCTGCTTGCAAAAGTTAGCGGCGTCGGGCAGGATCGGCAGCATGGCATCGCTCAACGTCGGAAACCTCGGCGAATACCTCCGTGAGCAACGGCGGCAGGCGCAGCTCTCGCTGCGGCAGCTGGCCGACGCCGCGGGGGTGTCGAATCCGTACCTGAGCCAGATCGAGCGCGGGCTGCGCAAGCCGAGCGCGGACATCCTCCAGCAGCTGGCCAAGGCGCTGCGGATCTCCGCGGAGACGCTGTACGTGCAGGCCGGGATCCTTGACGAGCGGGACCGCGACGAGGTGGAGACGCGAGCCGTCATACTCGCCGACCCGTCCATCAACGAGCGGCAGAAGCAGGTGCTGCTCCAGGTCTACGAGTCGTTCCGCAAGGAGAACGCACTCGACGAACCCGCCGTTCCCGATGTTCCCGCCGTTCCCGCCGACGAGATGCCGTCGAAGACCGACTGAAGTTGATCCGGGAGGACCAGCACATGGCCATCGCCGATGACCTGAAGAAGACCCTCACCGACCCCACTCCCCTCTACTTCGCCGCCGGCACCGCCGATCTCGCCGTGCAGCAGGCGAAGAAGGTTCCGGAGCTCATCGAGCAGCTGCGCGCCGAGGCCCCCGCGCGCATCGAGGCCGTGAAGAACACGGACCCGAAGGCCGTGCAGGACGCGGTCACCGCCAAGGTCGCCGAGGTGCTCGGCGCGATCGACCCGAAGAAGATCGGGGAGACCGCCCAGGACCTGGCGCTGCGCGGTGTCGGCGTGGCAGCCGAGTACGCGGTGCGCGCCAAGGAGACCTACGACAAGGTCGCCGAGCACGGTGAGCAGGCCGTACGGGCCTGGCGCGGCGAGGTCTCCGAGGAGATCGTCGACATCGCCGTCGTCGTCGAGCCGCGGCCCGAGCCGAAGGCGGAGGCCGAGCCGACCGCGGAGCCGGCGGCCGGGGCGGCCGCCGACGAGCAGCCCGCCGCCAAGAAGCCCGCCACGCGCAGGAGCACGGCCAAGAAGGCCGTCGTCACGGCGGACGACGCGAGCTGAGCCGCACGCCCGCATGGGCGACCACGGGCCGGGCACCCTTCAAGGGCCCGGCCCGTTGTGGTCGATGGAGGGGCGTGTGCCGGTAGCGTGGAGTGAGGCGGCACCGGAAGTGCGAAGCGCGAGCAGGAAAAGGCGGTCGAAGCGATGTTGATGGACGGGTTCGATCGAGGGGTGATCCCGCTTCTCGGGCTCGCCATGCTGGTGCTCGCCGTCGTGGCCTTCGGGTTCGCGCTGGTGGCGCGGGACGACGCCTACCGGGCGGCCGACAAGCAGAGCAAGACCTTCTGGCTGGTCATCCTCGGCATCACCGTGCTCGTCGACGCCTTCCTGGGGATGCTCTTCCTGGAGATCGCGGGCCTGGTGGCGACCATCGTGTTCTTCGTGGACGTACGGCCGGCCCTCAAGCAGGTCTCGGGCGGCGGCCGCCGCAGTGGTGGCAGCAGCAGCGACGGCCCGTACGGCCCGTACAACGGCGGACGGTAGCCGGGTTCGGCGGGGATCGCCGAGGGACGGCGGAGGTCAGCCCTCGGAGCGGGAGAGCAGGACCACGGCCACGTCGTCGGTGAGCTCGCCGCCGTTGAGGCGGCGCGCTTCGGTGACGGAGGCCTCCAGCAGTGACTCGCCGCTCAGACCGCGGTCCAGATGGCGGTTGATCATCTCGACCATGCCGTCCTGGCCCAGGCGTTCCTTGCCCTCGCCGATCCGCCCCTCGATGAGGCCGTCGGTGTAGAGCATCAGGCTCCATGTGCCGCCGAGCTCGACCTGCCGGCGCGGCCAGCGGGCCCGGGGCAGCAGTCCGAGGGCCGGACCGCTGTTCTCGTACGGCAGGAGCCGTGCGCGGCGGCCCGGCCGGGAGATCAGCGGTGCCGGATGGCCGGCCAGGCACAGGCCCGCACGGCGGCCGTCCGGCGCGATGTCGACGGTGCACAGCGTCGCGAAGATCTCCTCGCACGGCCGCTCCACCTCCAGCACCTCCTGGAGGGTGGCCAGCAGGTCGTCGCCGCACAGGCCCGCCAGGGTCAGGGCGCGCCAGGCGATGCGGAGCTCGACGCCGAGGGCGGCTTCGTCGGGGCCGTGGCCGCAGACGTCGCCGATCATGGCGTGGACGGTGCCGTCGGGGGTGCGGACGGTGTCGTAGAAGTCGCCACCGAGGAGGGCCCGGCTGCGGCCGGGGCGGTAGCGGGCGGCGAAGCGCAGATCGGAGCCCTCAAGGAGGGGGGTGGGGAGCAGGCCGCGCTCCAGGCGGGCGTTCTCCTGGGCGCGCAGTTTCGATTCTGCAAGCTTGTACTGGGCGATGTCGGCCCGTTTTCTCTCCACGGCGTACCGGATTGCGCGGCTCAGCAGCCGGCCGTCCAGCTCGTCCCGGAAGAGGAAGTCCTGGGCGCCGACGCGGACGGCCTCGGCGGCGCGCTCGGCGTCGTCCTCGTCGGTGAGGACGAGGACGGCGTGGCGCGGGGCGAGGCGCAGCACCTGGTGCAGGACGGCGAGCTGCGGGTCGGCGGTGGCGGTGGTCGTCGCGGTGACCGCGCCGGACCCGCCGGCCCCGCCGGACGCCCCGGCTGCCGCGACCGGGATGCGGGCGCCGGTGCCGGGCAGCGAGAGGTCGAGCAGGATGCAGTGCACGTCGGGGGTGAGCAGCCGCTCGGCCTCGGTGAGGTTGCGGGCGGTGCGGAGCCGGATGCGGTGGCCGTCGGCGTCGAGGATCTCGGGGACGGTGAGCCCGCCGGCGGGGTCGTCCTCGATGACCAGGAGGGTCAGGGCGGTGGTCTGAGGGGTCGCCTGCGCGACGCCGGCACCTGTGGAGGCAGGCGGTGCGGCGGTGTGCAGAACGGCCTGACCGCTCTCCGTGGCGGGGGTCTCCCTCTGCCGCGGTACGGGTACGGGCATCGTTTCCGGTTCCTTCCCTCCCCCCGAGGGTGCGCTCGTCCGGCAGACCCTAGCGGTCCCTGCCCCGCGAACGGAATGCCGTTCTTGGCGCGGGCCTCCGTCATATGCCGTCATCACGGGGGAAAATCGGCCTCACTGGATGACAAAGGTCACGGCGGGGCCGCGTTCCGTCCCGCCTAACGAGACGTCCCCCACACCCCCGGGGTTGCCTCCGCACCCTCGCCTCCTCGGCCCTCCCGGCGCCCGCGGCCCCGGCCGGTCGCCCGCCGTCCGTACCGAGGCCGTGCGCGGCCCACGCCCGCCGCGGCCCGGCAGTGCCACGGGCCGCGGGAGCGGCTGCCCCGCCCGGGAGGGATCAGGCGTCCGGGCGGACCACTGCCTTGATCGGCATGGAGCCCGCGCCCGCCAGCGTGACGTTGCGGCCGGGGCGCGGGGCGTGGACCATCGCGCCGTCGCCGACGTACATGCCGACGTGGCTCGCGTCGTCGAAGTAGATGATCAGGTCGCCGGGACGCATGTCCTTGAGCGCGACCTTCGGCAGCAGCCGCAGCTGCTCCTGCGAGGTGCGCGGGATGCCGCGCCCCGCCGCGCGCCAGGCCTGCGACGTCAGCCCGGAGCAGTCGAAGGAGTCCGGGCCCACCGCGCCCCACTTGTACGGCTTCCCCATCTGGGCGGTGGCGAACTGCACGGCGTGCTTGCCGGCGTCCGTCGCCTTGCCGTTGACGTCCTTCATCGCGCCCGTGGACAGCCACGCCGTCTGCGCCCGGTACTGGGCTTCCTGCTCCAGCTGGATCAGCCGGGCCTTCTCCTCGGCCTCCAGCTTGCTCTCCAGCTCCTCCGCCGCCTTGATCTTCTCCTCGATCTGCTTCTTGGAGTCCTCCTGCTTGACCCGGTTCGTCTCCAGCTTCTGCCAGCGCTCGCTCGCCTCCTCCGCGTAGCGCTGCAAGTCCGTCTGGGTGCGGTCCAGTTCGGACAGGAGGTCCGAGGCGGCCTTCTCTCCCTGCCGCAACCGGTCCGCGCCGTCGAGGAACTGGTTCGGGTCCTCGCTCAACGCCAGCCGTGCGCCCGGCGGCAGGCCGCCCGAGCGGTACTGAGCGCGGGCCGCGGCGCCCGCGCGGCTCTTGAGCGTGGCGATCCGCTCCTTGCCCGCGACGATCAGATTGGCGATCTCGACGATCTTGTCCGACTGGGCCTTGGTCTCGGCCTCGGCGAGGTTGTAGGCGTCCGTCGAGGCGCCCGCCTGCCGGTAGAGCTCCTCGATGTCCTTGCGGACCTGCTCCAGGGACTTGCCGCCCGGGCCCGGCAGGGGAGCCCCCGGTGCGGCCGGCGTGGCCGGAGCCCCCGGCACGGCCGGCGCCGCATACGCCGTGCCCGTCGCGAGGCCCGGCGCCGTCAGCACCGCCATCGCGCACAGCAGCACGAGAGAGCTTGCGCCTCGTCGTCGCCTTACCGACCCCATGGTCCCCCCAGGCACCCGAGCCAGACCTGGTATCAGATCTGACTATTCATCAGTAACTTCGCACTGCCATCGGGATGGTGCCACGAGTCGATGAATTCCGACACCCTTGTGGATGCCATTTCGATCTTGTCTGCCCCAACGGACCCCGAGCCCTGCCCCTCACGGATCAACGGGGCACCCCCGCCCCCGGTTCCCCGCCGCACCGCATTCACCCCACCGGGCGCAACGCCTCCCAGCGCAGCGTCAGTTCCCCCTGCCGCCACCGCCCGGGCCCGTCCGCCAGCGGCCAGTCCGCGGACAGCGCCCGCGCCGTGCGGATCCAGCGCTGCCGCGCCCCGTACGAGGCGTACGGAGCCGCCGCCGCCCAGGCCCGGTCGAAGTCGCGCAGGAAGGCGTACACCGGCTCACCCGGCACGTTCCGGTGGATCAGCGCCTTCGGCAGCCGCTCCGCCAGGTCCGAGGGACGCTCCAGCGAGCCCAGCCGGGTCGCGAACGTCACCGTGCGCGGCCCCTCCGGCCCCAGCGCCACCCACACGTGCCGCCGCCCGATCTCGTCGCAGGTCCCCTCCACCAGCAGCCCGCCCGGCGCCAGCCGCGCGCACAGCCGTGCCCACACCTCGGCGACCTGCTCCTCGTCGTACTGGCGCAGTACGTTCGCCGCGCGGATCAGCATCGCGCGCTCCCCGCCCTCCAGCGGGACCTCGAAGCCGCCGTGCCGGAAGCTCAGCCCCTCCCGCTCGTACGGCTTCGCCCCGGCCACCCGCGCCGGCTCGATCTCGATGCCGACCACCCGCACCCGCGGCGCCGCGTCCCGCAGCCGCGCCAGCAGCTCGACCGCCGTCCAGGGCGCGGCCCCGTACCCGAGGTCCACCGCCACCGGATCACCCGCACGCCGCAGCGCCGCCCCGTGGGCGGCCGCGATCCAGCGGTCCATCCGGCGCAACCGGTTCGGATTCGTCGTCCCGCGCGTCACCGAACCCACAGGACGGCCGGGGGCGCGGCTGGGGGACGGGGTACTGCGGGAGGCCATGAGCCGAGGGTAAGCGGAGCGCCCCCACACGGTGAAAACCGCCCGCATCACCCCGAAAATCGCGCGGCGCACCAAGAAAGCACCAAGAAACGGGGGGAACGCGCAGGAAAACCGGGCACCCCGGAATGCGGGGGACGGCCATCCGGGTTGCACTCCTTGCAGGGCGCCCTACGCGCCCCCGCAGTCATGCCGTCCGAGCGTCCGAGCGCGCACCGTCCGAGCCGAGAGGAAGCGCTTCCTTGAGCCAGTACGTGTCCCGCCTCGGCGGCAGCCTCAGCGGGCGCCTCGCCGCCGCCCGTGCCGCCACCCGCCACGAACCGCCCCGGCTGCGCCTGCCCGCCGTCGGCCACCACCGCAAACCGCGCCGCGTGGCCATGCTCAGCGTGCACACCTCACCGCTGCACCAGCCCGGCACCGGCGACGCCGGCGGGATGAACGTCTACATCGTGGAGCTGGCCCGCCGCCTCGCCGCGATCAACATCGACGTCGAGATCTTCACCCGCGCCACCACCGGCGGGCTCCCGCCCGTGGTCGAGCTGGCCCCCGGCGTCCTCGTACGGCACGTGGACGCGGGCCCCTACGAGGGCCTCGCCAAGGAGGAGCTCCCGGCCCAGCTGTGCGCCTTCACCCACGGCGTGATGCAGGCCTGGGCCGGCCACCGCCCCGGCTACTACGACCTCGTCCACTCCCACTACTGGCTCTCCGGGCACGTGGGCTGGCTCGCCGCGGAACGCTGGGGCGTGCCCCTCGTCCACGCCATGCACACCATGGCCAAGGTCAAGAACGCGGCGCTGGCCGAGGGCGACACCCCCGAGCCCGCCGCCCGCGTCATAGGCGAGACCCAGATCGTCTCCGCCGCCGACCGCCTCATCGCCAACACCGCCGAAGAGGCCGACGAGCTCGTCCGCCACTACGAGGCCGACCCCGCCAAGGTGGCCGTCGTCCACCCCGGCGTGAACCTCGACCGCTTCACCGTCGGCGACGGCCGGGCCGCCGCCCGCGCCCGCCTCGGCCTCCCGCAGGACGCCGTCATCCCGCTGTTCGCCGGGCGCATCCAGCCGCTGAAGGCCCCCGACATCCTGCTGCGCGCCGTCGCCGTCCTCGTCGACCGCGACCCCTCGCTGCGCCGCCGCCTCTTCGTCCCCGTCGTCGGCGGCCCCAGCGGCAGCGGCCTCGCCAAGCCCGAGGGCCTGCAGAAGCTCGCCGCCAAGCTCGGCATCGCAGACCTCGTGCACTTCCACCCGCCGGTCGCCCAGGACGGCCTCGCCGACTGGTTCCGGGCGGCGTCCGTGCTGGTCATGCCGTCCTACAGCGAGTCGTTCGGGCTCGTCGCGATAGAGGCCCAGGCCGCCGGCACCCCGGTGCTGGCCGCCGAGGTCGGCGGGCTGCCCGTCGCCGTCAACGACGGCGTCACGGGGATCCTCGTACCCGGACACGACCCGGCGGACTACGCGCGCAAGCTGCGCCGCTTCGTCGACGAGCCCGGGCTGGCGGACCGGATGGGGGCCGAGGCGGCGCGGCACGCGCAGTTCTTCGGCTGGGACACGGCGGCGGCCGGCACGGCCGACGTCTACACGGCGGCGATGCACGATCATCGCCGTCGCGTACGCTCCCACCATGGCTGACACCGCCGAGATCATCGAGAGCGCGCTCACCGGCGCGGAGCTGAGCTGGGAGAGCCCCCAGCCGGGCACCTACGTCGTCCAGCTCCCCGGCACGCGCAAGCTCAGCACCACCTGCTCGATCCGGGTCGGCCGGCACTCGCTGTCGGTCAACGCCTTCGTGATCCGCCACCCCGACGAGAACGAGTCGGGCGTCCACCGCTGGCTGCTGGAGCGCAACCTCAAGCTGTACGGGATGGCGTACGCGGTGGACCGCCTCGGCGACATCTACCTGACGGCCCGCCTGCCGCTGTCGGTGGTCACCCCGGAGGAGCTGGACCGGCTGCTCGGCACGGTGCTGGAGGCCGCGGACGGCTCCTTCAACACGCTGCTGGAGCTGGGCTTCGCGAGCGCGATCCGGCGCGAGTACGAGTGGCGGGGCTCGCGCGGCGAGCCGACCTTCAACCTCGACGCCTTCAAGCACCTGACGCGCCCGCAGGACGAGCCGGCGGCGACGCCGGGCGGCCCGGCCGACTGACACCGGCGCGGCGCCGCCCGCCGGGTCCGGCCTCCCGGCCGGCTCCCGCCCGGGTGCCGGCCGGCTCCGGTCAGCCCGCCCGCACCGGGTCCGGGGTGGGCGCGGTAGCGGGGAGCGGCTCGGCGGGAGCCGGTCCGGCGGGCAGCGGCTGCGCCGCCTTCGGGCCGGCGGCGTCACCGGCCGCCACCGGGTCCGTACCCCTGTCCCCCGCGGGCAGGTTCCGCATCAGCAGCCAGTAGCCGGCCGCCACCACCGTGCCCAGTACGCCCGTGGCCGCCCACAGCCGGCCCGCGCCCCACCGGTCGATCATGAAGCCCGCCATCAGCGGCGCCACCAGCGCGGCCACCGCCCAGGACATCGTGTAGACGCCCTGGTAGCGCCCGCGCCCGTGCACCGGCGAGAGCCGTACGACCAGGCTCATCTGGGTCGGCGAGTTGACGATCTCGGCGAGCGTCCACACGCACACCGTCAGCCCGTACGCCCACACCGGTCCGGCGAAGGCCGTCAGCGCGAAGCCGTAGCCGGCCAGCAGCGCCGACAGCACCAGCAGCTTCTGCGGGTCGCGGTGCTCGATGAAGCGGGTGACGGGGATCTGCAGCACCACGATCAGCAGGCCGTTCACGGCGATGACCAGCCCGTAGTCCCCGGGCGAGAACCCGGCGGACCCCATCGCGACCGGCAGGCCGACCGAGCCCTGCGTGAAGATCAGCGAGATCAGGAACGACAGGCCGACCACACCCATGAACCGGCCGTCCCGCAGCACGGTCCCGAGCCCGATCTCCGTCCCGTCGCCGGTCTTCCCCGAGGTGGCGCCGGACGCTCCGGACGCCCCGGCTCCGCCGCCCTCCGGGCGGGACTCGGGCAGCTTGACGTACACCAGCACCGCGCAGGCCAGCGTGAGGGCCGCCTCGCCGAGGAAGCCGGCCAGGTAGCTGTACTCGGCGATCAGGCCCGCCGCGGTCGCGCTGACGGCGAAGCCGAGGTTGATGGCCCAGTAGTTGAGCGCGAAGGCCCGTACGCGGTCCTCGGGGCGGACGATGTCCGCCATCATCGCCGCGACCGCCGGGCGCGAGGCGTTCGAGGTCATACCGACCAGCAGGGCCACCGCCGCGATCGCCGCCGGGTGTTCCATGAAGCCCAGCAGCGCCACCGAGAAGGCGGTCGAGGCCTGGGCCGCCAGCAGCGTGGGGCGCCGCCCCAGCCGGTCGGTCATCACGCCCGCGACGAGCGAGGACACCACACCGCCCAGCCCGTGGAGGGCGACGACGAGTCCCGCGAAGGAGGCCGAGTAGCCCCGGTCCAGCGTCAGGTACAAGGTCATGAAGGTGGCGACGAAGGCCCCGAGCCGGTTGACGAGCGTGCTCGTCCAGAGCCACCAGAACGCCCGGGGCAGACCCGAGACGCTCTCCCGGACGGCCCGTCTCAGACTGGCAGCGGACATACGGAATCCCCCCGAGGGTGTAAGCGTCGCTCTGGCGATGGGCACATTACGAGGGGACGGGCTCGGGGCGCCACCCAATTGACCCGAGCCGTCAATCGACACCCTCGTGCGTCCATTAGGCTCGTACGCATGGCCGACGCACCGTACAAGCTGATCCTCCTCCGCCACGGCGAGAGCGAATGGAACGCGAAGAACCTGTTCACCGGCTGGGTGGACGTCAACCTCACCGAGAAGGGCGAGAAGGAGGCGGTCCGTGGCGGTGAGCTGCTGAAGGACGCCGGCCTGCTGCCCGACGTTCTGCACACCTCCCTCCAGAAGCGCGCCATCCGCACCGCTCAGCTCGCGCTCGAGTCCGCGGACCGCCACTGGATCCCGGTGCACCGCTCCTGGCGTCTGAACGAGCGCCACTACGGCGCGCTGCAGGGCAAGGACAAGGCGCAGACCCTCGCGGAGTTCGGCGAGGAGCAGTTCATGCTGTGGCGCCGCTCCTACGACACCCCGCCGCCGGTGCTCGAGGACGGTACGGAGTTCTCCCAGTCCGAGGACCCGCGCTACGCGTCGATCCCGAACGAGCTGCGTCCGCGCACCGAGTGCCTCAAGGACGTCGTCGAGCGCATGCTGCCGTACTGGTACGACGGCATCGTCCCGGACCTGCTGGCGGGCCGCACGGTCCTGGTGGCCGCGCACGGCAACTCCCTGCGCGGTCTGGTCAAGCACCTCGACAGCATCTCGGACGAGGACATCACGGGCCTGAACATCCCGACCGGCATCCCGCTCGTCTACGAGCTCGACGCCGACTTCAAGCCCCTCAACCCGGGCGGCACCTACCTCGACCCGGCCGCGGCCGCGGCCGCCATCGAGGCCGTCAAGAACCAGGGCAAGAAGAAGTAACTGCCGCGATCATGCCCCTGACCTGCGCACACGGCGCGGGTCGGGGGCATTCGTCTACCCCCCATGCCCACTGTGCGCGGGGGACCGTCCGGCCGTGGAGCCCTGGCCTCAGTCGATGTTGAAGCCCCTGGCCGCGTCGTAGATGTCCGCTTCCACGACGTAGATGACGTTCCATGCCGGGACCACGATGTACTTCACCGTGGCGGAATCGGACCAACTCGACCGTGTGAGGTCGTCGTTCGTGTAGGCGAGGTGGGTGTCGGGACCGTAGGGATCCGTGGCGATCTTGTTGACGAGGCTCAGCAGTGACCGGCGGTCGTCGGGCGGGAGGTAGTCGCGGAGCCTTCCCGCCTGCTCGGTGAACTCGATGCGGAACTTCATGATGGTCGGAGCGTAGGTGCGGCGCGGACGGTCCAGCCATCGGATTTCCGGCCGCCGGCCGGACGGGGGCTCACGCGGGGCTCCCGTCCGCTGTTCCGCGGCGGGCGGGGGCTTCGCCGTCCTCCGGGTCAGTCCGTGGCGGCCGGGGTGGTGGTCCGCCACTCGTTGCCTATCGAGCGGATCAGGGCCGGGTAGACGCCGAGGTACCGGAAGGGCTTGATGGCCAGCATGTAGGCGGCGCCCAGCAGGCCGTTGGGTTTCACCAGGACGGCCATCTGGCCGTGGTGGCCGCCGTCGCCGTCCGGGACCCAGCCGATGTGCAGCACGCCGTGCATGGTCTTGTTGGCCGTCTCCGCCGCCCACTCGTCGTGCGTCTGGTAGACGGAGGTGAACGGCACGGAGGTGAGGTCCGGCCCGCGATCGCCCTCGCGGAGGTCCGCCGGCAGCCGGTCCCGGAGCGTCGGCACCCGCGAGCGCAGTCCGCCGGACGGTTCGTCCCAGCCGAGCAGCGCCCCGAGCTTCCAGCGGATCGCGAACAGCGCCCGTCCCGCGCGGGAGGGGACGGGGTCCCCCGTGCCCCCCGCGAACTGGCGTACCAGTCGCGCGAGGTCGTCGGGACCGCCGGGGGTCGGCAGGGCCCACACGTCTTCGAGCCGGAAGTCGCCGGCGATCTCGTGGATGCGCCAGGGGCGCGAGGTGTGGGCGGTGCTGGGGAGTCTCATGCGCAAGCCCCTGTCTATACGATGCCGTATAGATCGAGGCTAGCACTCTTCTATACGGCACCGTATAGAAGGGGTCCGTGTGAGGAGGAGACACCATGGGCGCGACCCGCACGCCGCGCGGCAAGTGGATCGAGGAGGGGCTGCGGGCCCTGGCCGCCGGCGGCCCGGAGGCCGTCCGCGTCGAGTCGCTGGCGCAGGCGCTCGGCGTCAGCAAGGGCGGCTTCTACGGCTACTTCGGCAGCCGGGGCGCGCTGCTCGCCGAGATGCTCGACACCTGGGAGCGGGAGGTCACCGAGGCGGTGATCGAGCTGGTCGAGAGCGGCGGGGGAGACGCCCGGGCCAGGCTGGAACGGCTGTTCACGATCGTCGCCTCCTACGAGGAGGGGCCGGTGGTCGGCGTCGACGCCGACCTGGCGATCCGCGACTGGGCGCGCCGCGACGAGGCCGTCGCCGAGCGGCTGCGCCGCGCGGACAGCAGGCGCATGGAGTACCTGCGCTCGCTGTTCCGCGCCTTCTGCACCGACGAGGACGACGTCGAGGTCCGTTCCCTGATCACCTTCTCCCTGCGGATCGGCTCCCACTTCATCGCGGCCGACCACGGTGGCCGCAGCCGCGCGGAGGTGATGGCGCTGACCCGGACGTGGCTCCTGCGTTAGGGGTGCCCCCGGTGCCCCCGGTGCCCCCGGCGTACCGAGAAAGGCCCCCCGCCTGCGGGACGTCCGCGGGCAGGGGGCCTCTCGGGGTACGGGGTGCGGTGCCGGGCCGGGTGGGCCCGGTCAGCCGCCGCACTGGCAGGGGGCACCGGACTGGCAGCCGCAGCCGCAGCCGGAACCGCAGCCGCATGCCGCGAGCAGCGGGAGCCGCAGCGGCTCGGGCTTCGGAGGCTGCTCCTGCTCCGGGGTGATGGGGACGGGGGAATCGGGCATGGTTCCTCCTCGAAAGAGGCGGTGCCCCGCGGCATACGGGACTTCGTGCGACTGACCGCCTCGCCCTCATTCATGCCCAGCTCCACCGGCGCGTCAACGGCGCACGGAAGCTCGGTGCGGGCCGCCGCCCCCGGGACGCCCGCCGCCCGCCCGGCGCCGGCCCGACCGCCGCCCGCCTGCCGCCGCCGTCAGGCGCCCGCGATCAGGCGCCCTCGATCTGGGTCGGCTGCTGGAGGTCGTCCGCGTGCTCTCCCGTCACCAGGTAGACCACGCGCTTGGCCACCGACACCGCGTGGTCCGCGAAGCGCTCGTAGTAGCGGCCGAGCAGCGTCACGTCCACCGCCGTCTCGATGCCGTGCTTCCAGCGGTCGTCCATCAGGTGCTGGAACAGCGTCCGGTGCAGCTGGTCCATCTCGTCGTCGTCCTGCTCCAGCTGGAGCGCCAGGTCGACGTCCTTCGTGATGATGACCTCGGCCGCCTTCGCCATCAGGCGCTGCGCCAGCTGCCCCATCTCCAGGATCGTCGCGTGCAGGTCACGCGGGACGGCGCGGTCCGGGAAGCGCAGCCGGGCGAGCTTCGCCACGTGCTGGGCCAGGTCGCCGCTGCGCTCCAGGTCGGCGCTCATGCGCAGCGAGGTCACCACGATCCGCAGGTCGGTGGCGACCGGCTGCTGGCGGGCCAGCAGTGCGATGGCGCGGGCCTCCAGGTCGTGCTGGAGGTCGTCGACCTTCTGGTCGGCGGCGATGACGCTCTCGGCCAGCTTGAGGTCGGCATCGAGCATGGACGTCGTGGCCCGCCCGATCGCGGAACCGACGAGCCGGGCCATCTCGACCAGGCCTTCTCCGATCGAGTCCAGTTCCTCGTGGTACGCGTCGCGCATGTCTCGTGTCCCTCTCTCGACCTACTACTGCGGTGATGCCCGGGGCGGGCCGGGGCGGCCTTCTGCCCCACGTTGACACGGTGAGCCGCAAACGCGTCCGACTCCGGCACCACAAGTGAATCAACCCCGTCGCCAGGGTGAACTCTGGGCGACGACTGTTCGAGGTGCCACCCGAACGGCTGTGGAAGTGTCGTCGCGCCTGCTTAACCTGGATCCATGGACGTGAACGCGGCGGTCGCCGCAGCTGCAGCGATCGCCGGTCTGTGCACCGGCGTCATCGCGATGCTGGCGTTCCGCTGGAGCGAGCGCGACCAGGCCCGCCCCACCCGGAGCTCCATGCGCCCCGACATCAACGCGGTGCTCCCGCCCGGCGTGGACACCGTGCTGTCCGTGCTCCGCTCCTCCGCCGTGGTCCTCGACGAGGGCGACGCCGTCGTGAAGGCCTCGTCCGCCGCCTACGCCCTCGGGCTCGTACGCGGCGGCAAGCTGGCCGTCGAGCCCATGCTCCACATGGCCCGCGACACCCGCCGCGACGGGGAGATACGGCAGGTCGAGCTGGACCTGCCCCGCCGCGGTACCGGCCGGGGAGAGGCCCTCGCCGTCTCGGCACGCGTCGCCCCGCTCGGCTCCCGCCTGGTGCTCCTCCTGGTCGAGGACCTCACCGAGGCCCGCCGCATCGAAGCCGTACGCCGCGACTTCGTCGCCAACGTCTCCCACGAGCTGAAGACCCCGGTCGGGGCGATCTCCCTGCTGTCCGAGGCCGTCATGGACGCGGCCGACGACCCCGAGGCGGTCACCCGCTTCGCGGGCCGCATGCAGATCGAGTCCACGCGGCTGATCAACCTCGTGCAGGAACTCATCGACCTCTCCCGGGTACAGAACGACGAGGCCCTGGAGGACGCCGAGCCCGTACGCGTGGACACGCTGGTGGCGGAGGCCATCGACCGCTGCCGCCACACGGCCACCGCCAAACAGATCACCATGGCCGCCGGCGGCACCGCCGACCTGCGGGTGTGGGGACACCGGGGGCAGCTGGCGGCCGCCCTCGGAAACCTCGTCGAGAACGCCGTCAACTACAGTCCCGCCCGCACCCGTGTCGGCATCGCCGCGCGCCGGGTGACGGCTCCCGGGGGAGACTTGATCGAGATCGCCGTGACCGACCAGGGCATCGGCATCCCGGAGAAGGACCGCGAGCGCATCTTCGAGCGCTTCTACCGCGTGGACCCGGCCCGCTCCCGCGCCACGGGAGGAACCGGCCTCGGCCTTGCGATCGTGAAGCACGTGGCCGCCTCCCACGGCGGGGAGGTGTCGGTGTGGAGCTCGGAGGGCCAGGGCTCCACCTTCACCCTGCGACTCCCCGAAGCGGCCGCCGCCGCCCCCGCGGCGGCCCCCCGCACCCACCCGACCCCAGCCTGAACCAGAACCGCTCCAGCCATCCCTGCCCCGGAGGTCCTTCCGTGACCCGAGTGCTCGTCGTCGAGGATGAGGAATCCTTCAGCGACGCCCTGTCCTACATGCTCCGCAAGGAGGGCTTCGAGGTCGCCATCGCGGCGACCGGCCCCGACGGGCTCGACGAGTTCGAGCGCAACGGCGCCGACCTCGTCCTCCTCGACCTGATGCTGCCGGGCCTGCCCGGCACCGAGGTCTGCCGGCAGCTGCGCGGCCGCTCCAACGTTCCCGTGATCATGGTGACCGCCAAGGACAGCGAGATCGACAAGGTCGTCGGGCTGGAGATAGGAGCAGACGACTACGTCACCAAGCCCTTCTCCTCGCGGGAGCTGGTCGCCCGCATCCGCGCGGTCCTGCGCCGCCGCGGAGAGCCGGAGGAGGTCACCCCGGCGGCCCTGGAGGCCGGCCCCGTACGGATGGACGTCGACCGTCACGTGGTCACCGTCGCCGGCGGCAAGGTGGACCTCCCGCTGAAGGAGTTCGACCTGCTGGAGATGCTGCTGCGCAACGCGGGCCGCGTGCTGACCCGCATGCAGCTGATCGATCGGGTCTGGGGCGCCGACTACGTCGGCGACACCAAGACCCTGGACGTCCACGTCAAGCGCCTGCGGGCCAAGATCGAGCCCGATCCGGGCGCGCCGCGCTACCTGGTCACGGTCCGCGGCCTCGGCTACAAGTTCGAGCCGTAAGCCGGACCGGACCGCTGCGGGACCGCAGCGCAGGGCCACGGAGAAGGGCCCCCGTCCGCTGGTGCGGACGGGGGCCCTTTCCGTATGCGTACGGAGCTACGCCGTGACCGGGGTCAGTGGCCCGCGGCGTGCGAGGCGGAGCCCGACGGCGAAGCGGCCGCGCCCGAGGCGCTGCCGGACGGGGTGGCGCCGGCGGCCGGGGTCGCGGCCGGGGTACCGCCCGGGGTGGCGGCCGGGGTGCCGGACGGGGTGCCCGCCGGGGTGGCGGACGGGGCGGCGGACGGGGCCGCCGACGGACCGAAGCCCGCGTACATGCCGGTGGCCGGGACCACGAAGGCCTGGAGCTCGACGCCACCGGTGCTGCTCAGCTGGAAGACGACCTTCTGCACGTCGCCGTTCTTCGCGGCCTCGGAGCCGTTCTCGATCACGGCGGAGGCGTTGCCCTTGCCGCCGAGCACCACGGAGCCGCCGGCCGGCACGGTGATCTTGCCGCCGCCCTCGGCCGGCTTCAGCGCGACCTTGCCCTTGCCATCCGCAAGGGTGATGCCGTCAAGCGTCTGCGCCTTGGTGCCGTTGTTGAAGACGGTCGCCGAGACGACGGCCGGGCCCTTCTTGTCCTTCTCGCCCTGGGTGATCACCAGAGCGTTCTGGATCTCGATGTCGCCCTTGGTCACGGCGGCGTTGTCCGGCTTGATCTGGAGAGTCTGCGCGTCTTTGCCCGCACCGCATGCGGCCAGCGAGGCGATCGAGAACACGACGGCGGTGGCGGCGAGGGCGCCGCGTCGAAGGCTGCGGCTCACGGCGGCGGCAACTCCTAGGACGAACGGAAACGGAGGGTGGGCTCTCCCGGCAACCGCTGGGAGGTACCCCCGGAGCGGCCGAGGTGAAGCCGCTCTAAGGGTGTGTCAGCGCGCTTAGGTTACCGAGCCGCCGCCCCGCCCCCGCACCCGACCCTCCGCAGGGCGGCCGCCGCCCTGGGGGTGGTCCACGATCTTGCATTCCGGGCGGGGTCCGCCTTGTCGTTCACCTCGCCGATCATGTGGCGCTCGCATATCGTGCGTCCGCCGCGCGTTGATCAATTCCCGGATTCCCCCGAACGCCACTCGGTGATCAATTCCGGATTGGGCCGGAACCCGCTCCCGCACGCGTGCTCGCCAGCCGAACGGAGCAGTTCGGTTTCGCGACTCTCAACCCGGCAAAACGGGACGTACGTCACACTGGTGGGGGTGTGCGGCGGGTGTAGCGTGGCCCTTTCGCCTGGTCCGCGCAGCGCCCCCGACCTGCGAATACCCCCTTCCGGAACCCTTCCGCAGCACGTTCCTGTCGCTGTTGTCAAGCCCCGAGATGTGCCCTGACCTGCGAAAACGCCATTCATAACAGTCAGTTCTCGTGTTACCCTGGATAGCCACGGAAGGGGTACCTGTCACATGACGTTCAAGGTTGGCGACACCGTGGTCTATCCCCATCACGGGGCCGCGCTGATCGAGGCCATTGAGACTCGCCAGATCAAAGGCGTGGACAAGACCTACTTGGTGCTCAAGGTCGCCCAGGGCGACCTGACGGTTCGTGTGCCTGCGGACAATGCGGAGTTCGTCGGCGTTCGCGACGTAGTCGGCCAGGACGGGCTGGACCGGGTCTTCGAGGTGCTTCGTGCACCGTATGCAGAAGAGCCGACGAACTGGTCCCGGCGCTACAAGGCAAATCTGGAGAAGCTCGCTTCTGGCGATGTCATCAAGGTCGCCGAAGTGGTGCGTGACCTGTGGCGTCGTGAGCGCGAGCGCGGGCTCTCCGCGGGCGAGAAGCGCATGCTCGCGAAGGCGCGCCAGATCCTGGTCAGCGAGCTCGCGCTCGCTGAGAACACGAACGAGGACAAGGCCGAGGCCCTCCTCGACGAGGTGCTCGCGTCCTGACGCGAGGCCCCGTGCACGGTGTGCACAGCTTGCCGCGGTGCCCGATGACAAGGCTTCTCCCCCGGGAGAGACCTGTTGCCGGGCGCTGCGGCATGTCTGTATCCGTACCTCTTGCCGTACTCGTACTTCTGCTTCCCTAGTCAGTCGTACTCGTACGCGTACTTCTCACTGGCGTGCCGGGTCCGGGCAGCCTGCTCGACCGGTCGTCACGGAAGGGGCGAGGGGCGTCGCACCCGGCACCCTTCAGGCCATACCCATGTCGGCCGAAGTCACAAACCTGGCTCGGAAACCTGGCTCGGAGCTACTGATGTCTGACGTAACGCGCCCCCGCCGCACGGCCGCGGTGATCCCGGCCGCCGGCCGCGGCGTACGCCTCGGCCCCGGCGCCCCCAAGGCCCTGCGGGCCCTCGGCGGCACCCCGATGCTCGTCCACGCCGTCCGCGCGATGGCCCGCTCCCGCGCGGTGTCCGTCGTGGTGGTCGTCGCCCCCGCCGCCGAAGCGGCCGAGGTGCGCCTCCTGCTGGGCGAGCACGCGCTGCCCGAGCGGACCGAGGTCCTGGTCGTCCCCGGCGGCGAGACCCGCCAGGAGTCCGTACGGGCCGGCCTGGACGCGCTGCCGCAGGACGTCACCTCCGTACTGATCCACGACGCGGCCCGCCCGCTCGTCCCGGTGGACACCGTGGACGCCGTCGTCGAGGCCGTGCGCGACGGCGCCCGCGCCGTGGTCCCCGCGCTCCCGCTGGCGGACACCGTCAAGGAGGTCGAGCCCGGCAGGCCGGGCGAGCCCGAGCCGGTCGTCGCCACGCCCGAGCGGGCCCGGCTGCGCGCCGTGCAGACCCCGCAGGGCTTCGACCTCGCCACGCTCCTGGAGGCGCACGCCGCGATCGCGGTGGACGGCGAGGGCGCCACCGACGACGCCGGCATGGTGGAACGCCTCGGCGTCCCCGTCGTGGTGATCCCGGGACACGAAGAGGCCTTCAAGGTCACCCGACCGCTCGACCTGGTCCTCGCAGAGGCCGTACTCGCCCGCAGGAGGGCCACCGATGGGTTCTAGCTCCGACGCACCGCTGATCCCGCTCGTCGGGATCGGCACCGACGTGCACGCCTTCGAGACCGGCCGCGAGCTGTGGTGCGCCGGCCTGCTGTGGGAGGGGGAGGACGGCCTCGCCGGGCACTCCGACGGCGACGTCGCCGCCCACGCCGCCTGCGACGCCCTCTTCTCGGCCGCCGGAGTCGGCGACCTCGGCGCGCACTTCGGCACCTCCCGCCCCGAGTGGTCCGGCGCCGCCGGGGTCACCCTGCTGGCAGAGGCCGCCCGGATCGTGCGCGCGGAGGGCTTCGAGATCGGCAACATCGCCATCCAGGTGATCGGTGTCCGTCCGAAGATCGGCAAGCGGCGCGAAGAGGCGCAGAAGGCGCTCGCGGCCGCCGCGGGCGCCCCCGTCTCCGTATCGGGCACCACCACCGACGGACTGGGCCTGACCGGCCGGGCCGAAGGGCTCGCCGCCATCGCCACCGCCCTCGTGTACCGGACGAACCGGGCCTGAACGCCCGCCGTGACGGCACATCTTCGGCAACAAAGCGGCCCCGCGACCCCAAAGGTCGCGGGGCACTGCTACAGGCGCACTACCCTGGATGCCGTGACTATTCGCCTGTACGACACCAACGCCCGGCAGATCCGCGACTTCACCCCGCTCGTTCCGGGCTGCGTCTCGATCTACCTCTGTGGTGCCACCGTGCAGGCGGCCCCGCACATCGGGCACATCCGGTCGGGCCTCAACTTCGACATGATGCGCCGCTGGTTCGAGTACCGCGGCTACGACGTCACCTTCATCCGCAACGTCACCGACATCGACGACAAGATCATCGCGAAGTCGGCCGAGCAGGGCCGCCCCTGGTGGTCCATCGGCTACGACAACGAGCAGGCCTTCAACAACGGGTACGACGCCCTCGGCTGCCTGCGGCCCACCTACGAGCCGCGCGCCACGGGCCACGTCCCCGAGATGATCGAGATGATGCGCGGCCTGATCGAGCGCGGCCACGCCTACGAGTCCGACGGCAACGTCTACTTCGACGTGCGCTCCTTCCCCGGCTACCTGAGCCTGTCCAACCAGGAGCTCGACAACCTGCTCCAGCCCTCCGGCGAGGGCGAGACGGGCAAGCGCGACCCCCGCGACTTCGCCATGTGGAAGTCCGTCAAGCCGGGCGAGCCCTCCTGGGAGACCCCGTGGGGCCGCGGCCGTCCGGGCTGGCACCTCGAATGCTCCGCCATGGCGCACAAGTACCTCGGCGAGGCCTTCGACGTCCACGGCGGCGGCCTCGACCTGATCTTCCCGCACCACGAGAACGAGATCGCCCAGGCCAAGGCCTTCGGCGACGAGTTCGCGAACTACTGGGTCCACAACGCCTGGGTCACCATGTCCGGCGAGAAGATGTCCAAGTCCCTCGGGAACTCGGTCCTCGTCTCCGAGATGGTCAAGCAGTGGCGCCCGATCGTCCTGCGCTACTACCTCGGCACCCCGCACTACCGGTCGATGATCGAGTACAGCGAGGAGGCGCTGCGGGAGGCCGAGTCGGCCTTCGCCCGCATCGAGGGCTTCGTCCAGCGCGTCGTGGAGAAGGCCGGAGGCCCCGTCGAGGCCGCGAAGGAGGTCCCGCCCGCCTTCGCCGAGGCCATGGACGACGACCTCGGCGTCCCGCAGGCGCTCGCCATCGTCCACACCACCGTCCGCCAGGGCAACAGCGCGCTCGCCGCCGACGACAAGGACGCGGCCATCGCCCGCCTGTCCGAGGTACGGGCCATGCTGGGCGTCCTCGGCCTGGACCCGCTCGACCCGCACTGGGCCGGCGAGACCGACCGCGGCGAGGACCTCCACGGAGCCGTGGACACCCTCGTCCGCCTGGTCCTGGACCAGCGCGAGTCCGCCCGGGCCCGCAAGGACTGGGCGACCGCCGACGCCATCCGCGACCAGCTCCAGCAGTCCGGTCTGGTCATCGAGGACAGCCCGACGGGGCCGCGCTGGACGCTCGGCCCCCGCTGAGCCCCCGGCACCCGGAGCAGTCCGACTGTGCCGCCCGGCCTTCCGGGCGGCACACTCTTCATACGTACATATCGCAGCATCAACGAAAACAGGTAGAGGTCATGGCCGGGAACAGCCAGCGCAGGAACCGCCGCACGTCCAACAAGAAGGGCGCGACGGTCGGCAGCGGTGGCCAGCGGCGCAAGGGCCTGGAGGGCAAGGGCCCCACGCCCAAGGCCGAGGACCGCAAGAAGCACAAGGCGAACCGCATCGCCAACGCCATGGCCCGCCAGGCGGCCAAGCGCCGTCCGGCACCGCGCCGCGGCGGCCCCAAGGGCACCAGCGAGATGGTCGTAGGCCGCAACCCGGTCTTCGAGGCGCTGCGTGACGGCGTCCCCGCCACCACCCTCTACGTCCAGCAGTTCATCGACAACGACGAGCGCGTCCGCGAGGCGCTCCAGCTCGCCGGCGAGCGCGGCAACATCAACCTGATGGAAGCCCCGCGCCCCGAGCTCGACCGCATGACCAACGGGCTCAACCACCAGGGCCTGGTCCTGCAGGTGCCGCCGTACGAGTACGCGCACCCCGAGGACCTCACCGACGCCGCCTACGACAACGGCGAGGACCCCCTCATCGTCGCCCTCGACGGCGTCACCGACCCGCGCAACCTCGGCGCGATCGTTCGCTCCGTCTCCGCCTTCGGCGGTCACGGCGTGGTCATCCCCGAGCGCCGCGCCGCCGGCATGACCGCCGGTGCCTGGAAGACCTCGGCCGGCACCGCCGCCCGCACCCCGGTCTCCCGCGTCACCAACCTCACCCGCGCCCTGCAGGAGTACAAGAAGGCCGGCATCGCCATCGTCGGCCTCGCGGCCGAGGGCACGCACGAGGTGCAGGACCTGGAGGCGCTCGGCGGCCCGGTCGTCATCGTCGTCGGCTCCGAGGGCAAGGGCCTGGGCCGTCTCGTCGGCGAGAACTGCGACTACCTCGTGCGCATCCCGATGCCGGGCGGCGCCGAGTCCCTCAACGCCGGTGTCGCCGCGGGCGTCGTGCTCTACGAGGCGGCCCGCCGCCGCGCCACGCAGCCCCGCACCTGACCGCTTTGATCCACTTGGCTCACGGACAGTGACCCGTGAGCGTGTCACCCCGCCCGTTTCGGGCGGGGTGGCTTGATCTTGACGGGTCTCGGACAGATCCCTGATGTCAAGGCAGTGTCCTAAACACTGATCACTCGGTTAGATGAGTGTGGACACCAGAACGTCAGGGTTCGACGACCAGCCCGCGCTGAGCATGGTCAAGGTGCCGTGCGACCCCGCACAGGTCATCGTCAACCACGCCAGCTTCCGCGTGCGGCTCGCACCGAGCCCGAGCGCGCGTTCCAAGCCCGCGAAGGCCCCCGGCCGCGCGCCCGTCCTGGGCGGCGCCGTGGTGGCGGCCGCCGGGGCCACCCGCCGCCGGGCCCCCGTGGTCTGGAGCGGCAAGTCCGACACCGGAGACGCCGCCGCGGCCATGGGCGGACTGCTCCAGGCAGTTCGCGAGGCCGGGCGCGGCCACGACGGGTACGACGGCGTCGCCACCCAGGTCATCCCGCGCATCGACATGGCCCACGACCTCGCCGAGGACACCCTCGCCACGCCGACCGTCATCGGCCAGCGCAGCTACGGGGACCCCGCCGAGACGCGCCCCCTGGCCCCCGTACGGGACCTCCCGTACGAGCAGCCGCCCGGCTCCGGGGCCGGTACCGGACCGGAATCCCGGCGCCCCGCGGCCGACAACCGCGGGCAGGCCTCCTACTACCCCGGCCGCCGGATGAACCTCGGCGTCGTGCTGCTCCCGCTGCGCGTCTTCCTCGGCTTCATCTCCATCTACGCCGGCATGGGCAAGCTGTGCGACCCCGTCTACTTCGACGGCGGCGAGCGCGGCTCCATGGTCACCTGGCTGCACACCCTGACCCCGTGGGCGCTGGCCGAGCCGCTGCGCGACTTCGCGCTCGCGCACCCGGTGGGCGCGGGCCTCAGCGTGGCCTTCCTCCAGGTCATCGTCGGCGTGCTGACGGTCTTCGGCCTGTGGCAGCGGTTCGCCGCCTGCTTCGGGGCGCTGCTGTCCGCCGCGCTGCTGATGACGGTCAGCTGGAAGACCGTCCCGGCCTACGACGCGCCCGACATCATCTACCTCGCCGCCTGGAGCCCGCTGATCATCGCGGGCGCCCCGGTCTACTCCCTCGACGGGCGCCTCGCCGGCGAGGCCTGGCGCACCCTCGGGCCCCGCTCCGAGATCTGGCGGCTGCGCCGCCGCGTGCTGCGGCGCGGGGCCGTCATGGCGACCGTCGTCTGCGGCCTCACCCTGCTCGTCGGCTCGCTCCTCGGCGGTGCCGTCCGCTCCACCACCGTGGTCACCGTCCCCGGGCCCGGCCAGGCCCCCAGCAACTACCTGCCGGGCCGCCCGCTGCCGCAGGCGCCGGCCAAGCAGCAGCCCGCGCAGCAGCAGCCGAGCCGGCAGTCGTCCTCGCCGACGCCCTCCCCGTCCGAGCCGTCCGCCAAGGCCGGCAGGACCGCGTCGGGCGCACCGTCCCGGGAGACCGCTGGGACGGGCTCGGAGTCGCCGACCGCGACCCGGGGCACGACCGGCAAGCAGCAGACCCCGCGCAGCACGCCCCGGCAGTCCACGGCGCCGAAGTCGTCGTCGTCCTCGTCGGGGAGCAGCACGCGCGGAGGAGGCACCACACCGACCAAGCAGCCCGGCCTGATCGGCGGGCTCATCGGCTGAGCCCTCCGCCAGGGGCCGGCACACAGGGGCCCGGCACGCGAGAGCGTGCCGGGCCCCTGTGGTGTGTGCGGGGGGTGTGCCGGAGGCCCGGCCGCCGCCGGGACCGTGAGAGGCCTCAGGGGCCCGTCTGCGCCGCCAACTCCCGTGCGGCCTCGGTGAGGTCCTTGGCCGTGTCGATCGCCCGCCAGTAGGCGCCCTGGGGCAGCGGGAAGCCCGCCAGCCGCCGCTCCCGCGCCAGCCGCGGGAAGGTGGTGCGCTCGTGGTCCCCCAAGTCCGGGAGCAGCGCCGCGAATTCGGGCCCGAAGACGTACACCCCGGCGTTCACCGGATAGGGCGACAGAGGGGCCTCGATGAAGTCCAGTACGTGCCCGAACTCATTCGTCTCCACCACCCCCCACGGGATCCGCGGCCGGGCCAGCGCGAGCGTCGCGACCGCCCCGCGCTCGGCGTGGAAGGCCGCCATCTCGCGCAGCGAGAACCGCGTCCAGACGTCGCCGTTCGTCGCGTACCAGGCCCCGTCGGGGTCCGGGAGGTGCCGCGCGGCGTACTTCAGGCCGCCGCCGCGCCCCAGCGGCTCCTCCTCGACCACCGTGGTCACGCGGAGCGGCAACGGCGCCTCGGCCAGCCACTCCTGGAGCACCCCGGCGAGGTGCCCGCACGAGACCACGGCGTCGGTGACCCCCTCGGCCGCCAGCCAGTTCAGCTGGTGCCCGATGATCGGCAGCCCGGTCCCCGGGATCTCGACCATCGGCTTGGGGCGGTCGTCGGTGTACGGACGCAGCCGCGAACCCTGGCCGCCCGCCAGGACGACTGCCTGGGTGGGGGCGGCGGGGAACGCGGCTGCGGAGGAGGCGGATCGGGGGTCGTCGGTCATGGCGGCCAGCGTAGGGACGGGTCGCGTGTCAGCCCATGGAGGCGACGCCGGTGGCGTACGAGGTGTCGCAGACGGGCCGGGCGAACGACTGGGCCTTCGTCGGGCCGTACGCCTCGACGGCGGCGCGTCCGAGCGCCCGGGCGATCCCCACGCAGTGCTCGGCGAGCGACGGCCGGCGGTTCACCTCCTGCTGGAGGTGGGTCAGGACGTCGTCGGGCGCCTGGCCCTGCTGCAGTTCGCCGACGAGCTGCGTGCGCAGCACCTCGTGGGCGGCGCGCGGCTTCGCGGGCGTGGAGACGCCCTCGGCGGAGGCGGTGACGAGCTGGGAGGAGGAAGTGTCCGCCCAGGGGACCATGGTGACCGCGAGGGTCCCGGACAGGACCAGGACGACGGGCAGGACCAGGGCGAGGGAACGGCCGATACGGCGGGCAGTGTGGGTCACGAGGGCGAGAGTAGCGCTCGGTGAAGATTTGGCGACATTTAGTCACCCTGTCGGGGGATGGTTCGACGTGGCTTTTCGAATTACGGGTTGACGGTCGCGCCCGAATGGCCCGGTCTGCCGGGGTTCCTGTGGAGTGTCCTGCGGCAACGGACGGCGGAGGGGCGCCCCTTGACGGGACGCCCCTCCAACCTCCGTGTCCGGTGCGACTAGTCGGACAGTCGCTGCCCGGAAGAGGTCGAGAAGACGTGGATCTCGCCCGCCCGCGGCACGATGTGCAGGCTGGAGCCCTTCTCCGGGACCTGGCGGCCGCCCACGCGGACGACGAGGTCCTGCGAGCCCTCGGCGGCCGAGGTCGAGCCGTAGACGTAGCCGTCGGCGCCGAGCTCCTCGACGACGTTCACGGTGATGGTCAGACCGCCGGTCTCGGCGACGTCGAAGTGCTCCGGGCGGACGCCGACCGTGACGGTGCGGTCGCCCGCGTCGGCCGCGGCGGACAGCGCCGCGCGCGACACCGGGACGACGCTGTCGCCGAACTTCACGCCGCCGTCGGTGATCGGGACCTCGACCAGGTTCATGGCCGGGGAGCCGATGAAGCCGGCGACGAAGAGGTTCGCGGGACGGTCGTACATGTTGCGCGGGGTGTCGACCTGCTGGAGCAGACCGTCCTTGAGCACGGCCACCCGGTCGCCCATGGTCATGGCCTCGACCTGGTCGTGGGTGACGTAGACGGTGGTGATGCCGAGGTCGCGCTGGAGCGCGGCGATCTGCGTACGCGTCGACACGCGGAGCTTGGCGTCGAGGTTCGACAGCGGCTCGTCCATCAGGAACACCTGCGGCTTGCGGACGATCGCGCGGCCCATGGCGACGCGCTGGCGCTGGCCGCCGGAGAGCGCCTTCGGCTTGCGGTCCAGGTACTGGGTGAGGTCCAGCATCTTCGCCGCGTCCTCCACCTTCTTGCGGATGGTGGCCTTGTCCTCGCCGGCGATCTTGAGCGCGAAGCCCATGTTGTCGGCGACGCTCATGTGCGGGTAGAGCGCGTAGTTCTGGAACACCATCGCGATGTCCCGGTCCTTGGGAGGCAGGTGGGTGACGTCGCGGTCACCGATGCGGATGGCGCCGCCGTTGACGTCCTCCAGGCCGGCGAGCATGCGCAGCGAGGTGGACTTGCCGCAGCCGGAGGGGCCGACGAGGACGAGGAACTCGCCGTCCTCGATCTCCAGCTCCAGCTGGTCGACGGCGGGCTTGTCGCCGCCCGGGTACAGACGGGTCGCCTTGTCGAAAGTGACAGAAGCCATGGTGAGGAATCCCTTCTACCGGCAGGAACGTGCCGGACGATCCGAGTGGAAGGTCTAGTCCAGAAATCGGACTCCGCCCGACGCTACCTCCCACGACGGCGTCTGTCAGCACCGCGGGCGTGTGGGATTGTCGGTGCGACCTGCTTCGATGCGCCCATGAGCGTGTACGAGATCCTCCCGGTCCTCCCCGACGTCCCGGCCCTGCGGGACCGCTGCCGGGCCCTGGCCGTGCTGGAGACGGTGATGGACACCCGGGACCAGTTCTTCGCGTACGCCGCCGACTGGTCCGAGACGGAGGAGGCCGCCCTGATGGACAACGGCTCCGGCGACGACTACGCCATCGTCTTCTCGGCGGCGGGCGCCTACGCGCGCGGCTTCGCCCACGAATCCCGGATGAGCCCGTGGGGCGGCGCGGACGTCGAGGTCTGGCCGGGGCTGGTCGACGCCGTGCCCGAGGTGTTCCGCCCGTACGTGACGGAGCCGGCGTTCTGCGACGACGACGGCGACGGACCCGTCCCGCGCGTCACGGTGGTGTTCTGGCGGGAGGCGGCGGACGAGGCGTGGCGCACGGGACCGGTGGAGATCCCCGAGGACCCCGGCGGCTACGGCGACGGCGCCCGGGACCTCTTCGAGGTGCTCGCGGCGGGCACCCCGGAGGCCTACCGCGACTTCGCCGAGGACTACCACGAGCGGTCCGTGGACCTGGACGCGATCCGTCACGTGTTCGCCCTGCGCCCCCTCACGGGTGACGTGGTCAAAGCCCTGAACCCGGAGGCGGACCCGGCCGCCGTGGCGGCGGCGGTGGCGTCGACGGGGTACCCCGCGGGGGGCTGACGAATGTGATGGCAGGGGGATTCGCGCGCTGTGTAGAGTGATGGCGGCTTCGCTCGCCGTGTGCGCGAGTGGGTCGTGCCTCCTTAGCTCAGTCCGGCCAGAGCAACGCACTTGTAATGCGTAGGTCGTCGGTTCGAATCCGACAGGGGGCTCCAGAAGCGGAAGGCCCCGGGCGATCGTCCGGGGCCTTCCGGCGTTCTTGTTCGTCAGTGGCGGCCCGAGATGCGGTCGGCGAGGCGGGCCAGGGGGGCCGTCGTCGGGGTGTGGGTGGCGGCTTCCCGGCGGTCCGCCTCGCGGTAGGCGGCGTAGAGGGCCTGTACGCCCAGCCAGCGGAAGGGCTCCGGCTCCCAGCGCCGCACGCGGTGGTTCACCCACGGCAGGGCGGTCAGCTCGGTGGACTCGCCGAGGACCAGGTCGCGCAGGGTGCGGGCGGCGAGGTTGGACGTCGCGACGCCCGAGCCGACGTAGCCGCCCGCCCAGCCCACGCCCGTGGTGCGGTCCAGGGTGACGGTCGCGCACCAGTCGCGCGGGACGCCGAGGACCCCCGACCAGGCGTGGGTGATCTCCGTGCCGGTGAGCACCGGGAAGAAGGAGAAGAGGAGGTCGCGCAGGGAGTCGACGGTGGCCGGCTGGGTGCGGCCGTCGTTGTCGGTGCGCGAGCCGAAGCGGTACGGAACCCCGCGCCCGCCGATCGCGATCCGGTCGTCGGCGGTGCGCTGGGCGTACATGTACGCGTGGGCCATGTCGCCCAGGACCTCCCGGCCCGACCAGCCGAGCTGCGCCCAGGTCTCGGCCGGCAGCGGGGCGGTGGCGATCATCGAGGAGTTCATCGGGAGCCACGACCGCTTCTGGCCCTTGAGGGCAGCCGTGAAGCCTTCCGTGCAGCGCAGGACGTGGGGGGCGCGGACGGTGCCGTAGGGCGTGACGGCCTTGCCCGGGGAGATCTCCGTGACCGGGGTCGATTCGTGGATCACCACGCCGAGGCGTTCGCAGGCCGCGGCCAGGCCCCTGACCAGCTTGAGGGGGTGGATGCGGGCGCCGTGCGGGCTCCAGCCGGAGCCGACGGCGTCGGCGATGTCGATGCGGGCGCGGGTGGCGGCGGCGTCGTGCAGCTCGCGGTCGGTCTCCCCGAAGGCGAGCTCGGCGGCGTGGAAGGCCTTGAGGCGGCCCAGCTGGGCGGGGGTGCGGGCGACTTCGAGGACGCCGCCGCGGTGGATGTCGGCGTCGATGCCCTCCTTGGCGGCGACGTCGATGACCTCGGTGACGGTCTCGTTCATGGCCTGCTGGAGGCGCGCGGCGGCCTGCCGGCCGTGGAGGGCGGCGTAACGGTCGCGGCCGGCGACGCCGTTGTAGAGCCAGCCGCCGTTGCGGCCGGAGGCGCCGTAGCCGCAGAACTTCTGCTCCAGGACGGTGACGCGCAGGTCGGGGGCGGCCCGCTTGAGGTAGTAGGCGGTCCACAGGCCGGTGTAGCCGCCGCCGACGATGACGACGTCGGTGGTGGTGTGGGCGGTGAGGGGCGTGCGGGGTGGGGTGGGCGGGGTGGTGCCGTGGTCGGTCGCGTACCAGAAGGAAATGCCGCCGTTGATCGTCATGGGGGAGTTGCTACACCGTTTCCCCCACGGGGTGCCAGGGACGCGATGTCGCGCCGCGGGGGCCGATGGAAGGCCGATTGCCGATTGCCCTGCGGGGTGCCCTGCGGGCTTGCTCGGCGGTGCACGGCTCGCTTCGGCGGGTCGGGGGTGGGTCTGGCCCTGCGGGCGGCTGCCGGGGCTCCGCCC
>NZ_JOAK01000025.1 GCF_000720455.1 Streptomyces virginiae
CCCCCCACGCGGGCAGCGGACGCCTGCTGCACCGTACGGGGGCCTCGCGCTCCTCGCGCTCCTCGCGCTCCTCGCCCCCGAGGCCCGCTACGTCGCGGACGACACGTTCACGCAGTCCACCTGGTCCGAGGGCGACCAACAGCGGGTGGACGGGGTTGTCGAACAACTTCCCGAAGCCCCCAACTTCCGTGCGAAGCGCATGCGGTGGGCGTCAGGGCGTGTGGTCGCAGCGCGCCTGTGGGGGCGTATCGTGCGCCTGTGCCCGCTGATCCGATCCGTATCGTCTCCCGCGATTCGCCGATGGCCCTGGCCCAGGTGGAGCGCGTCCGCACCGAGCTCGCAGCCCTCCGTCCCGGGATCGCGACCACCGTCCTGCCGGTGAAGACCACCGGTGACAAGTGGATGGGCGACCTCAGCCAGGTCGAGGGCAAGGGCGCGTTCACCAAGGAGGTGGACGCGGCGATCCTCGCGGGCGAGGCGGACCTCGCCGTGCACTGCGTCAAGGACGTCCCGGCCGACCGCCCGCTGCCGGCCGGGACCGCCTTCGCGGCGTTCCTCAAGCGTGACGACATCCGTGACGCCCTCGTCCACCCCGGCGGACTCACCCTCGACCGGCTGCCGGCGGGCACCCGCGTCGGCACCTCCTCCGTGCGCCGGATCGCCCAGCTCGCCGCCGCTCACCCGCATCTGATCTGCGTACCGATCCGCGGCAACGCCAATTCCCGCCTGGAGAAACTGGCCAGCGGCGAGGCCGACGCGCTCCTCCTGGCCGTCGCGGGCCTGCACCGCATCGGCCGCCCGGACGCCATCACCGAGATCATCTCCGTCGACACCCTCATGCCGCCCGTCGGCGCCGGCACCCTCGCCCTGCAGTGCCGCCAGGACGACACCGACCTCATCGAGACCGTCAGCGCCCTCGGCGACCCCGACACCCACCGCGAGACCCTCGCCGAGCGCATGCTGCTGCACGTCCTCCAAGGCCACTGCAACAGCCCCATCGCCGGATACGCCCGGGCGGAACGCAGCGGAGACCTCTCCCTGCGGGCCTCGGTGTTCACCCCCGACGGCAAAGTCGTCCTCAACGCCCACGAATGGGCCGGCCGCCTCGACCCCGCCACCCTCGGCACCTCCGTCGCCGTCGCCCTTCTCCGGCAGGGAGCACGCGAGGTCATCGACAGCATCCCCCACTAGGGAGTGTCCGCAAAGTAGCGTCGGCCGCCCGGAGGGCGGGCGCACCGGACCCCGCCGTGCAGGCGGGACTTTGCGGACACGACCTAAAGCTTGTTTCACAAGGTGACCGAGCCCTGAGCGGCAGGCTCGGACCGACTCGACTAAGGACGATTTGCCCGGATTCTCGGCAGGCGAGCGCCGGGGATAGACCTGCATATTGCGGACGGCGTATCGATCCAGACGACCTTGTGAAACAACCTTTAGGGCGTGTCTTGGCTGCGGAGGTCAGCCGTCGTTCTGGGGCCCGAGGACCCGTCGGCCGATCCGAGGCTGATCCTGCGTCGAGACGTTCAGTGGCAGGTACACCTCTGTTGTCCGCGCCGACTCAGCCGGTGCGGGGTGGCGAGGACGAGGGGCCGGACGGCCGGCCGGGTGCGCGGGCCCGGAGACGGTTCGCGGCGAGTACGAGTTCCGCGGGTACGACGTTCCGGGCGAGGACGAACCGGCCGAGAAGGCCCTGCGGGCCGGTGATGACCACGACGTGGTCTTCCATGGCCAGGTGCAGTTCGCCCCACGGGTGGCTCCACTGCGCCAGGTAGCCGAACTCCCACAGCTGGAGCCGGTGCGTGGTCGTCGTCAGGGAGTAGGAGGTGTAGTCGTCCTCCTTGAACGGAGCGGGCGCCTGGACGCCTTCGGGGACGAGTTTGACCCGGTACTGGCCCAGTTCTCTCTCGCCCGCACCGAGCGTGCTCCTGCGGACCTCGGATCTGCGCCCTTCCCGGCGCCCGGTCACCGCCCCGGCAAAGGCGCCCCCACCACCGACGACGAGGCAGAACGCCAGGTTGAGCCACCAAGGCCAGAACTCGGTGGCGTTGATGGCGACCGGTACGACCCCTGCCGCACCCGCTGCCCCGCCCCAGACGGCGCTGCGCCGGACACGTCTGCGGCGTGCCGTTTCCGCTTCCGCGTCGCCGACGGCAGCGTCCTCGACCGTTCCGTTCATGGAATCCCCCAACCCCCTGTGGAGCAGCAGCAATTGCTCGTCAGAACACTACGTGCCCGGTGGGCTTCTTCGCGTCCCCGCTCTGATCGGTCAACGGCGCACCCGATAGCGCAGGTGAAGCACCCGGTTGCCCTGGATCGCCACGTCAGGGTCCTCCAACAGGTGCTGCGCGTCGGCCGACCCGAAGTAGCGCTTGCCGGACCCGAACACGACGGGCACGACGTCCATGCGCACCTCGTCGATCAGGCCCGCGGCAAACACCTGGCCACCGACGTCGCCCGCGGCGACCTCGACCAAGCGGTCACCCGCAAGCTCCTGCGCCTTGGCCACGGCTGCCTCGACGCCGTCGACGAAGTGAAACGGCGCCTCGGGGTCCCAGCCCTCGGGCTCCGGCCGGTGCGTCACGACGACCACGTGGTCGATCCCGCCCGGCGGCTTCCCGTCCCAGCCGTCCGTCAGGTCGAAGACGTGGCGGCCGACGATCGTGACTCCGATCCGGTCCCAGTACGGCCGGGTGTAGTCGTAGGACGTCTGCGACACCTTCAACTGGCCGCTCTCGTCCAGCGGGACGTCGCCGCTGGACAACCATTCGAACAACGGTCCGGGCTGGTCGTTCTCGTCCGCGACGAAGCCGTCCACCGACACCGAGCTGTACATGACCACCTTGCCCACGGGGCTCTCCTCTGCTTCGGGGCGCCCCAAATTAGCGTGCCGTGGGCTGTCGCTCTTGCTACGAAATCAATCGGCCGGCAGCGGTCGGTGCCCGACCCGGGGTGGGCTTCGTGCAGGTCGTAGACCTCCACCTCGTGCCCGACAGCAGTTCCCCCGGCCGTCAGGGGAGCCCGCCCACGCGCCGGGCTCGGGCCGCCGGTCGCCCGTACAATGACAACAAGTTCCCGAACTGTCATGGTGCTGTCGGATTCCGGAGGGGTGTGACGTGGCGGAAGAGCTTGCGCTGCTGGTCGCGGACGTGTTCGAGGCGGCCGGCCTGCTCCGCAGGATGGGGGAGGGCGTCGCAGCGGCCGAGGGACAGACCCAGGCCCGCTGGCAGCTCCTCAGCGTCGTCTCCGAGGAGCCGCTGACCGTCGCACGGGCAGCCCGCCGCCTCGGGATCGCCCGGCAAGGAGTACAGCGGGTCGCGAACGACCTCGTACGCGAGGACCTGGCCGGCTTCCGGCCGAACCCGGACCACCGCGGATCACCGCTCCTGACCCTCACCCCGCTCGGGCACGCCACGCTGGAGCGGATCACCACCCGCGCGAGCGCGATCCACGAGGTACTGACCGCCGACATCGCCACGGCCGACATCGCCGCCGCCCGCAGCCTCCTGCACCGCGTGATCGACGAGGTGCGCCGCTACGAGGAACAGGCCCCGGCCGACTAGACGGTCTCCGGGCGCTCCGCCAGGGCGCGTGCGACGAGGTCGTGGATCAGGAACTCACCGGGCTCGCGGTTCTCTTTCAGGCGGTCGAGGTCGTCGGGGCCGAACCAGCCGTAGGCGGAGTGTTTGGACCATTCCAGCGCGGGGTCGTCCAGGTCGCCGTCGACCTCGACGAGGTAGTCGGCCTCGTGGCGCAGGCCGCCGCCGTCGTCACCGGTCCAGGTCGTGGTGCCCAGGAACCGCCGAACGCGGCTCAGGCACCAGCCGGTCTCCTCCTCGATCTCGCGCGCGAGGGCTTCCAGGACCGTTTCGCCGGCCTCGACATGGCCGCCCACGATGTCCCAGGTGCCGGGGAAGAGCCGCCGGTCCGGGCTTCGCTTCTGGGCGAAGGCCGCGCCGTCCCCGTTGACGACGACGGCGCCGACGGTCCACACCTCGCCCGCCGCGGGAACGGGCACCTCGATGTCGTCGTCGACGATGAATGACGGGTCATGGGTGGCCATGACCGATAGCGTAGGACCGCACTGGCACAATGCGATCTTCATCTTGCGACGAGTGGGGGAGATCGGCGTGCGGGGCTTCATACGGGGAGCGGTGGTGCTCCTCGCCCTGTCTTCCGCGGCGGCCGGCTGCGCCGGCGTGGAGACGCGCGGGAAAGGGGGCGCGCCGCTCACTTCCGCGGAGCTTTCGGACGCCGTGTTGAGCGGGACGCCACCGGCACCGCCTGGGCATCCCTCAGTGCCGGCGACGGATCCGTCGGAGGCGGGAGCGTCGTACTCACCAGCTACCCGAGTAACTGTCCATACTTGTGGATCGGTTGCCCTTGGTCAGAGGTGTGAAGCGCGTCGGGATAGAGGCTGGAGTTTGCGGGTGTGAGGCACCATTCAGTCGACGTCTGGCGCCGGATCGCTTGAGGTCCCGCCGTGCTGCACGACGCCCCGACAGAGGCACAGCGTCGATCTCCGTGCGAGCTGGTGCGGCGATACAACACCTGAAACGCTGCATTGCATGGCCATAGCAAAAAAGGGATCTCGGGTTGTTGTCGTCGACGGGGAGCGCTACCGCTGGGTGATCGCGCCCAACGACGAGCCCGGCGTGGCGATCGTCGTCCTGCATGAGGAAGTCGATGGACAGCGCATGGTGACGTGGGTTGAGCACGGCGTGGTGGTCGCACCGGGGTTGGTTGCCGGAGCCATCCGAGACGCGTTGCTCCACCACGGTTGGACACCTCGGCTACGTCGCAGGCAGCTCACGTTGCGGTGTCTGGTGAGGAATCCGACCCCCACGAATCTGAAGCTGATCGCTTGGCCGCCCGTGGCGGGCGCGGGCCGCTCGACCAGCTGACCATGTTAAAAGCGGGCGCCGGCTCGGACGAGGGCGACGAGGTGGGGTGCCACTACAGGCCCGCGAAGGTCAGGGCGGTCGCGGTGACGGAGCGCGCGATCGCGGCCGCGTACTGCGTGTCGTGGTCCTCGTCGAGGAGGGTGTCGCCGGGCGTGTGGTACTTCCGGGTGCCGGTTCCGCCTTGGCTGCCGTCGGCGCGGAAGAGGTCCTCGGAGACGGCGATGGCCGCCCAGCCCCGCTCGTGGAAACTCGCGTGGTCGCTCCGCCCCAGGGCGGGGTCCCCGGGCCCGGTGAGCTGCTGGACCGCGAAGCCGGAGGCGAGGGCGGGGACGGTGCGCGCGACCAGGTCGCCGAGCGCGTCGGAGGCGGCCACGACCGGCCCGGGTACGGAGGAGCCCGCATGGATCTCCACCGCGGGCGGGCTGCCGTCCTGCAAACCGGCGATCATGTCCATCTGGAAGACGCCTGCGATGCGGTCGTCCGCGGCGGCGGCGGCGCGCGCGTAGCGCTTGCTGCCGAAGAGCGCCTGTTCCTCGGCGTTGAAGAGCACGAAACGAACGTGACGCGTCGGCTCCCTGCCCTCCGCGACGAGCGCGTGCAGGCACTCCGCCGCGGCCATGACCGCCGCGGTGCCGCTCCCGTCGTCGTCCGCTCCGGGCGCCGGGTCCACCGAGGGGTCGTAGGGGCGGGGATCGCCGTTCGCGTCGACGAAGTCACCGCTCTCCGCCGTCGAGTCCAGATGTCCCGTGATCAGAACGGCGGAGTCGGCCCCCTCGACGCGGTGCTCGGCTTCGACATTGAACAACCGGTGTCCCCGCCACCGGAACGCATGCCGACGCACCACCAGCCCCAGGTCCTGGAAGTGCCGGACCAGCGCGTCCACGACGAGCCCGTTGTCGGCGCTCGCGGCGTCACGGCTGCGGACCTTCAGCGGCTCGCCCGGGACCAGCGGGTCGACGCCGGAGATGCGGGCCACGTGAGCACGCAGCACCTCGGGCGTCACGGCCGCGCGTACGGCCGCGAGCGTTTCGGGGGAGGGCAGACCGTCGCCCGTCTCGTCGAACCCGGCGTGCAGGGCCGCGGCGAACCCCTCGGCCTGCGTCTCACCGGGGCGGGACAGGAGCGCCGGGTCCGGGAGCAGGCGCTCGGTGTGTCCGGGCTTGGCTCCCGGCGTGTGCACCTCCTCGATCGGGAGACCGGCGGGTGCGGCGACGTAGACCCCGCCGGGCGCCGGCCCGAGCGACGAGATCTGCTCCGGGTACCCGGTCAGCTCGCCGGAGGTGAAGCAGAACGCGGCCGCGGCGCGCATCGCCCCTTCGGCCGCCGTCCGGGACGCCTCCGGGGCGCCCGCGAGGGTCTCCGGCACGGGGACCGGGCGGTCGTCCCTGATCAGGAACGCCGCCGTGTCCTCCACCTGTTGCCGGACGTCGGTCGTGAACCCGGCCTGCCGGAGCGTCTCCACTCCGAGTGTGGTCGCCATCGCGAGGACGAGCTGAGGGGAGGCGACGTGTACGGCAACGGCCTCCGTGCCGTTCGCCACCGACTCCAGCACGCCCAGGCCCAGGGCCTGCGGCACGTCGATCCTCGTCCAGAAGACGGGGCGGTTCTCGATGGCCGCCCGGGTGAACACGGGGTGGGGTGCGGTGCGCAGGCCCGCCGTGCGGGCGAAGGCGCGCTCTTCGTGGTCCTCACCCACGAAGACGCAGTCGGCGGCCGCTTCGCCCGTGCTCGCCACCGCCTCGTCGAAGATCGCGCGGCTGGTCTTGGGGCCGAAGTGGATGAGGTGGTCGTCCGGGAACCGGTCGGGGAACGTCTCGTGGAGGGCTTCCGCGATCCCCGCGGCCGCACCCGGTTCGGGGCCGGGGTCGGAGATGACGCCCTTGGGCAGTTCCGCGAAAGCGTCGAGAACCTGCGTGACACGGGGGCGGGGCTGCAGCAGCCAGGATCCGTCCGCTTCTTGATGGCCGTCCGCCAGGGTCGCCCCGATGTCGAAGAAGAGTGTGGTCATTTCGGCTCGTCCGCTTCTATGCGATGCCGACGCTCTGGTAGGCGTCGTCGACGGCCGCCAGGGCGCCCGTCTGTGCGGCGGTGTTGCCGGCGAGGTACGTCTTGGTGACGTCCCGCAGGGCTTGGCGCATGTCCGCGAAGCCCGACAGCCTCAGCAGGCGCACGAAGGCGAGATAGACCAGCAGGGCCCACTCCTCGACCGTCAGGACCGGCGCTCCCGCCGCGTCCACGGAGGTGAGCAGGTGGTGCATCGCCTTGTTGTGGATGTTGCTGTTGGTGTGGACACCGCCGTTGTCGGTGGGGGTGTGCAGGTATTCGCTCATGTGGCTGGGGTCGCCGGTACGAGCGGGGTCGCTCATGTCGCGCAGCGGCAGCCCGTTGCGGCCCAGTCCGACGCCGAGTTCCCACGTCCAGGTGAGCACGTCGTCGCGGTCGGGCGCCTGGTACCAGTTGGCGATGATGATGCCCATCGTGTCGGCCAGCGATTCGTTCAGGGCGCCCGACTGGTCCTGGTAGACGAGGTTGCTGGAGGTCTCGATGACTCCGTGGGTCAGCTCGTGCGCGATGACGTCGAGGTGGCGGGCCAGACTGACCAGGCGGGCGTCCACGGAGACCTGGCCGTACCACATCCGCCCCTTCCACCAGACGGCGTTGACCCACTCGGGCCCCGGCCCGTCCTCGCTGTAGATGCAGTTGACCGCCGAGGTCAGGTCCATCTCGGCGTCGTCGATGCCGTTGCGGTACAGCTGGTCGCGGTAGAAGCGGGCCACCCGCTCGGCGTTGACATGGGCCGAGACACCGGCCCGGTGGGCGGTGCCGAAGTCGGCCTGCGAGGAACCGATCGCCGAGGCCGGGAGGGCGGCGGCCTGCGCGAGGTCGGCGAAGGCCAGGTCGTAGGTGGCGATCTGCCGCCACCGGTCGTCCAGGAGGAACGAGCCGTTCTGCTGGCTGCCGTGGAACCGGTGGTGGACGCTGACCTCGTCCTCGCCCTCCAGCCGGGTGGGCACCATCACCGTGGGCGTCATCCCGTAGGACCGCAGGATCTCGCCGGTGTACGCGTCGACGAGGTAACCGGTGAGCGGGAAGTCCTCGCGCGGGGACCGGCCGAGACCGTGGCCGCGGTCGCCCGGTCCACGGCGCATGGCCGGCAGTTGCGCCGGCACCTCGCGCAGGTGCCAGGCCAGGTGCCAGCCGTCGTCCTGTTCGACGTAGGCGAGCGTCGCGGGTGGCAGGTCCTCGGCGGAGACCGTGCTCCCCGTCGCCTGTTTCACGCGCTCCAGCGCATCGGTCCCGGACAGCTCCGGCACGGAGCCGACACCGCTCACCTCACCCAGACGGCAGTCCATCGAAACCAGCCGCTGGTCCTCGTCTATCTCGACCAGCGCCTCGGTGCCGAAGATGGGGATCTCCTGCTGCGTCTGCTCGAAGCGGACCAGAGTGGTCCCCATACCGGCCTGACGGCGCGGTGCCTCGAGCAGGGCCAGGTCGGGAACCCGCTCGGGCCGGTCCTCCCGGACCGCGTGACGCAGCCCCGGTGCTTCCTCCCGGGCGAGCTTCTCGGCCAGGTAGAACCGCGCGGCGGACTCGGCCGAGTTGAACTCCTGCCGGCCCTCTCCGCCCTCGGGTGCCGGCATGCCGCGCACCCTCTCGCGGCCCAGGGGCGTACCGCGCACCTCCGGGTCGTCGGCAACGTGATAGCGGTACCGTTCGAGATCTGACATCGCCGCAACCCCTCTCGATGTCCCCGACGCCTTACCCCCTCTTCGATCGTCACGCAACGTGATGGACGTGGCAACCGGAAGGCGGGTGCGCCCACCGGCGTCGCGATCCGGTTCGCCGGTCGTCGGGCCGTACCGAACACCGCAGGTCGGCTTCTCGCGATCTTCGCGACGGTGGCCGGCGGTCGGCGCGATCCATTACGCCGAGTAATTGAACTCTCATCATTGTCCTGCTGGATCGTTGAAGCAGGAGCGACGACGGACCAACGGGATGATGCCCGGCCACCGGTCGTCCCGATGCCCGCACGCCTCCGGCCCCCCGACGGGCATTGGCCCTACCGTGCAGACAACCCGTCCGCACACCGGACTACGTCCCGCCGCACAGGCGTTCCCGTGGAGGTCATGATGCCCAGTCCAGCTCAGCCGTTCGGCACGGTCGTCAGCAGCACCGGCGTCAACCTGCGGAGGTATCCCAGTACCGACTCGTCCCTCGTCGGCAACCTGAGCCACGGCGCCGAAATCGGCCTGCACAGCAAGGTGCACGCGCAGACCATCGACGGCAACAGCATCTGGTACCTGCTGCGCGACCAGGCCGTTTGGGTCGCCGCCCGCCACGTCGACAACACCGGAGAGGTGCCGCTGTCCAAGGACGCCCCGGCAGGCCCCCAGGGCTGACGGCCCGCCGGCCCCCGCGCCGCCCGACACCGTCCCGGGGCAGCCGCCCGTGGTTGTCCCCGGGGCGGATCGGGGGGTCGTGCGGGGGGTGGCACGGGGGACTCCTCCGCGTAAACCGTTCCCGATCGCACACACGTGCGTGACCTGCGTTAGTCTCTCGGGGCGCAGGAGCGGAACGCAGACGTAGACGGGGGAACCGTGTCCTATTCGGAGCGCTGGCAGGAGCTGTTCGGGCCGATCGACGGCGGGCCCGCGATGAAGCTCGCCTCGACGGCCCCCGACTCCGGGGGCGGCGGGGGCGGCGGGGGCGGCAACATGGACCTCAAGCACAGCAAAGGCCCCTGGACCAGCGCCTCCAGCACCGCCGGCGACCTGCGCACCAGCACGGAGACGAGCCGCTCGGCGCTCGGGCCCGGCCACGAGGGCGTCGACTCGGGAGCCGCCGGCCTCAGCTCCGTCGCCGCGCTCAAGAGCGTGCTGACGTCCTGGGAGGAACGCCTCCAGTCGGTGCGGGACGAGTGCGAGCAGCTCAAGGGGACCCTGCTGAAGGTCGCCAAGGAGATGGGCGAGACGGACGCGGCGGTCGATGCGTCCTTCAAGGGCGTCGACGGCGGCTCCAAGGCGGACGAGAAGCGATGACCTCGACCCTCACCTGGAAGCAGCTGCGCGACCTCAAGACCTCCGAGTTCACGGAGGCGGGCGACAAGTGGCACGAGGTCTCGGACCGCTCGGACTCCGACCGCGTACGGGTCGACCGCGCGATGTCCGCGAAGCTCCGCGAGACCCAGAAGAGCGAGTCGGCGGAGGCGGCCCTCGGCAGGCTCCAGCGCCTCAGCCGCAACTTCCAGTACCTGCACTCCGAGTGCGGGCTGGTCCGTACGGCCCTCAACGGGCTCGCCAACGATCTCGCCGAGCCCCAGACCCAGTTGAAGCAGGCGCTCGCGGACGCCGCCGCCCTGAACTTCACCGTCCACGACGACGGTTCCGTCAGCTACCCGGCCGCAGAGGTCGAGGACCTGACCGGGGCGAAGAAGGAGGCCCCGGGCAGCAAGGTCCAGGGCAGCTCCCGCCTCCCGCTGGAACCGCCCGGCCTCGGCCAGCAGGGCCAGTCGCCGCTGTACCCCGGCTACTCGGGCTTCAAGCCGCTGAACCCGAACGCGGCGAAGGCGCAGGACGTGGCCGACCGCGTGGCCCGGGCCGTGAGGTCCGCACAGGAGATAGACGCCCGGTACGCCAAGACCCTCGGCGGCCTGAAGGCGGAGAAGGGCCTCGACGTGACCGAGGCCACGCTGAAGGACGTCTTCCGCGACACCGCCGACGTCCGCTCCACCGCCGGCACGTACCTCGGCGAAGACATCCCCCAGGACAAGAGCCCCGCGGACCGCAAGAAGTGGTGGGACGGGCTGACCGAGGAACAGCGCCAGGAATACCTGGAGATCGCCCCGGACCTGATCGGCAGCCTGGACGGCATCCCGGCGGTCTCCCGCGACGAGGCAAACCGCAACTACCTGCCGGTCCTCATCGACGACCTGGCGCGACACGGCGGCGACGACGCGGAGACCAAGCTCAGCGCCCTGCGGGGGATCCAGGACAAGCTGAACGAGCCCAGCCGCCCGCCCATGTTCCTCCTGGGCATCGGCGACGAGGGCAACGGACGCGCGATCGTCTCGTACGGCAACCCCGACACCTCCAAGAACGTCTCGGCGTACGTCCCCGGTCTCAGTACCAAGCTCAACGACGAGTTCGTCACGGACACGATGAAGCGGGCCCAGGACACGGCCAAGGGCGCCCAGCGCCTGGACCCGTCCAGTGCCTCGATCATCTGGCTGGGCTACGACGCCCCGCAGAACGTGGACGTGATGACGAGGGGGGACGCGCAGCGGGGCGCCCCGGCGTACAACCAGTTCATGGCCGGCCTCTCGGCGACGAACGAGAACCCGGACCCGCACGTGACGGCCATCGGGCATTCCTACGGCTCCCTCACCGTGGGCACGGCCGCCAAGCAGTCCGGCGGCATCCCGGGCGTCGACGACGTGATCCTGCTCGGCAGTCCCGGCGTGGACGCGCAGAAGGCGACGGAGCTGGGCGTGGGCAAGGACCACGTGTTCGTCGGCGCCGCCGACAACGACCCGGTCACCCACCTGCCTTCGAAGGACGAGGCGGCGCTCGGCTGGATGATGGGCGGCCCGTTGGGGGTCGCGGTCGGACGTGACCTCTTCGACATCGGCAACGACGACGTGTACTTCGGCAAGGACCCGGCGAGCAAGGCCTTCGGGGCGCAGCGCTTCCTGGTCGACGACGGGCCGAGGATGATCTTCGACGGCGGAGGGTTCGACGCCCACTCCCAGTACTTCACTCCGGAGAAGGACCAGACGTCGGCGAACAACATCGCCAGGATCGTCGCCGGACAGCCTGAGAAGATCGTGAGGGAAGAGTACCGATGAAGCGCATCAATCGGACCGTTCGCCTGACCTGTGCGCTGGCGGTGGCCGGCGCGCTGCTGGCCGGATGCGGACCGACGGACGGCACCAAGGACGGACGAGGGACAGTGGCAGACATGGACATGCAGGGAGCGGCGGAGCGCGCCGACGCGATGTTCTACGCGACGGTCGGGGCGATCAAGCCGGACATCGAGTGGGTCCACGACACCACGACGACCGGGAGCTGTGACCTGACGCGCTACTGGACGGTGATGACGGTCGTCTCCGAGCAGCGCCGCGGCAACTTCCTCGGTGTGGTCGAGAACTTCTGGAAGGCGAGCGGCTACCAGATCAAGACGGTGAATCCGGACAAGGACATGCCGGAGATCGTCGCCACGTCCCCGGACGGCTTCGGCATCATGGTCCTCTTCGGCCACCAGGGGCAGGCCTTCTTCGAGGTCACCAGCCCCTGTGTGAAGAGTTCGAAGGTGGCGGCGCCGACCAAGGCGGCGACCGGCCCCACCTACGAGGGCGAAACCGCCATCCCCACCCCCAACGTCCGCTCCGACTTCTGGTCCGCCGAAACCCCGGTGCCGGGCTCCACCCCCGCGCCCTGAGCACCCCGGCTCGCCCCGGAGCCGTGCTTCGGCTCCGGCACAGCGACACGGCGTACCGACACGGCGTACCGACACGGCGCAGCGACACGCCCGTGCCCGAGACGACGTCGTTGCGCCCGCATGCCCGTCGTGTCTGACTTGATCGACACACCGGACCACGACGGGGAGGCGAGCGCCATGGGTCTCAAGAGGGCGGTCTACGAGCGGGAGCTGCTGCGGCTGCAGACGGAGCTGGTCAAGCTCCAGGAATGGGTGCGCACGGAGGGTGCCCGCCTCGTCGTCGTCTTCGAGGGGCGCGACGCGGCGGGCAAAGGAGGAACGATCAAGCGGGTCTCCGAGCACCTCAATCCCCGCGTGGCCCGCGTCGCGGCCCTTCCGAAGCCGACGGAGCGCGAACGCGGCCAGTGGTACTTCCAGCGCTACGTGGAGCACCTGCCGGCCGCGGGCGAGATCGTGCTCTTCGACCGCAGCTGGTACAACCGCGCCGGCGTGGAGCACGTCATGGGCTTCTGCACGCCCGCCGAGCACCAGCGCTTCCTGCGCCAGTGCCCGGTGTTCGAGCGGATGCTGGTGGAAGACGGGATCCTGCTCCGGAAGTACTGGTTCTCCGTCAGCGACGCCGTGCAGGAGGAACGCTTCCGCCGCCGCACGGAGGACCCGTTGCGGCGCTGGAAGCTCTCCCCGATGGACCTGGAGTCCCTCACCCGCTGGGAGGCGTACTCCCGGGCCAAGGACGAGATGCTCGTCCACACGGACACGCAGGACTGCCCCTGGTACGTGGTCGAGAGCGACGACAAACGCAGCGCGAGACTCAACATGATCGCCCACCTGCTGTCCTCGGTCCCCTACGAGGAGGTGGCGCTGCCGTCGCTCGTCCTCCCGCCGCGACCCCCGTCGACGGGCTACGTGCGCCCGCCCAAGGACCTCCAGAAGGCCGTCCCCGACCACGCGGCCACCCTCGCGGACACTCCCTAGGGGCGGCGGCCGCCGCGTCAGCGGCCCCGGGCGACTCCAGCGGGTTACGGCTGCCGGCCGGCCGTGGCCAGGAGGAGTTCGGCGGCCACCGCTGCCCCGTCCGTGCGGACCGCGCCGGCCAGGGCCGTGGCCCGGGCGCGGGTCCCGGGGGCCAGAGCCGTCCGCAGCGCGGCCGACAGGGACTCGAACGTGACCGCCGGACCGTCGTGCGCCACGCCGATGCCCAACTCGGCCACCCGGCCCGCCCAGTAGGGCTGGTCGGCCATCTGGGGAACCACCACCTGGGGTGCGCCGGCCCGGGTGGCCGTCGTCGTGGTGCCCGCGCCGCCGTGGTGCACGACCGCCGCCACCCGGCCGAACAGCGCCTGATGGTTGACCTCGCCGACCACGAAGCAGTCGGCCCGGTCGTCGATCAGGGCCAGATCGGCCCAGCCGCTGGACACCACGACGCGGCGGCCGTTGGCCCGGACCGCCTCGATGGCCACCCGGGCGGCGTCCTCCGCCCCGTGGAGGGGCATGCTGCCGAAGCCCACGTACACCGGCGGCGCACCGGCGTCCAGGAACGCCACGAGCTCGGGCGCGAGCGGGTTGCCGTCGGGCAGGATCCACGCACCGGTCTGGACGATGTCGAAGCCCAGGCCCTCCTGCGCCGGGTCGAGCGCCGGGTCCGTCGCCAGCCAGGGTCGGTCGCCGAGGACGTAGTCGCGGACGTCCGCCACCGGCGGCAGACCGAACGACGCCCGGTTCGTGTTCAGCGCCTCGCCGAACAGCGCGTTGACGTTCTGGGCGTCCAGGTCCCACAACGCCCGGTTGTCGGTCACCTCCGCGGGGAACGGCCGGCCCGGATACGCCAGCGGCGCGCGCCGCGGCGACGGCAGGGTGAGCTGCTGGAAGGTGACGGACACCGACGGAATGCCGAGCTTCTCGGCCACCGACCGGGCTCCGGCCGCGGCGGGCATCGCGCCGGTCGCCAGCACTACGTCACAGCCCTCGGCCACCGGCAGCCCCGCTTCGAACTGGCTCGCGATGATCTCGGCGGCGCGCTGGGGGAGGGACGACGGCTTCGGAGCCGCCTTCATCAGCGCGCGGGCCGACGGGCCGACGGGCACCATCGGCACACCGATCCCCGCCAGCCGCTGCGCGAAGTCCTCGTCCGGTGGTGCGCACACCTGCACCTTCGCGCCGAGCGTACGCAATTGCACCGCGAGTCCGGCCAGCGGTTCGATGTCCCCGCGCGATCCGTACGCCATCAGCAAGACGTTCATGCGTTTTCCTTCTCGTTCCGTGGATGCGGCCCCGGCTCCGGTCGTGCCCAACCTTCCCGCCGGGCATATAAATGATCAAGGTAGACTTCCGCGCGGTTCGATAACCGCTGGGTTATCGACGGAGGGCTACGGGGGCTGGGAGCCGGTGGAGCTGCGGGACATCGAGATCTTCCTCGTACTGGCCGAGGAACTGCACTTCGGCCGGACCGCACAGCGACTCCACGTCTCCCAGGCGCGTGTCAGCCAGGCCATCAAGAAGCAGGAACGGCGCATCGGCGCCGAGCTGTTCACCCGCACCAGCCGCGCGGTGCACCTGACCGAGGTCGGCCGGCAGTTCCGCGACGACCTGCAACCGGTCTACGCGGGCCTGCACGAATCCCTCGAACGCGCCCGGCTCGCCGCGCGGGGCATCACCGCACAGCTCCGCGTCAGCCTGATGCCCTTCAACGTGGCCGATCTGTACCCCTACTGGAAGGCGTTTCGCGCCCGCCACCCGCAGTGGGGACTGCAGGTCCGTCAGGCGACCTTCACCGATGTGTTCGGCCAGCTCCGCAACGGTGCCATGGACGTCGTGGTCGTCTGGCTGCCCGTGGAGGAGCCGGACTTCACCGTCGGGCCGACGCTGTGCACCGACTCCCGGATCCTCGCCGTGGCCGCCGACCACCGGCTCGCGGAGCGGGACTCCGTGCCGGTGGAGCTGCTCGCCGACTTCCCGCACGGCACGGCCCTCGGCCTGCCCGACTACTGGGAGGACAGCTACCTGCCCTTCCACACCCCGCGGGGCCGGCCGATCCGGCGCATCACGGCCGCGGCCTCGGACAACGCCGACGAGCTGATCGGCCACGTCGGCATGGGCGAGATCATCCACACCTTCCCCGGCCATGTCACCAGGTACTGGGGCCTGTCGAACATCCGATGGCTGCCCGTTCCCGAGATGAGCCGCCTGACCTTCGCCCTGGTCTGGCGCACCGAAGCCGAGAACGAACTCATCCGCGCCCTGGCCGACACGGTCCGAGACCTCGGCGCGTACCGGTTCTGACCTGGGCCGGGGCGCGGTTCGATAACCCAGCGGTTATCGAACCGCGCCGAAAATCCCGTTGATCGGCCGCGCCGGTCGCAAGATCGTTGGGGGCATGCACACACGCATGAGAACCCCGCCCCCGTGACCGGCGCCATCGACCTGACCGTGATGTACGCCATGCACGACGCCCTGCGCCGGGAGCTGGCCCATCTGGACCGGATCACCACCGCCGCGGACCGTGACCCCCGGCACGTGCTGCCCACCGCCGCCGGATGGAAGCTGTTCAAGGCGGCCCTCCGCGCCCACCACACGGCCGAGGACGAGGCGCTGTGGCCGTCGCTGCGACAGGGGCTGGCCGGCCGGCCGAAGGACCTGGCCCTCGTGGAGGTGATGGAGGTCGAACACGCCGCGATCGAACCGGTGGTGCGGGCCATCGACGACGCCCTGGCCGACCCCGGCCTCGGCCCGCTGCTGCCGGGTCAGCTGATCGACGCGCTGACCCGCGGGCTGGCCGGGCACCTCGAACACGAGGAGAACGGCGCCCTGCCGCTGATCCGGCAGGTGCTCACCGCCGAGCAGTCGGCCCGGCTGTGCCGGGCCCACGCCCGCCACATCGGCCGGGAGGACCCGCTGCTGCTGCCGTGGCTGCTGGACGGCGCCGACGAACGCACCGCGGCCCGGCTCCTCGCCCGCCTGCCCGCATCCACGTACGCCGCCTGCACCACCCGGTGGATCCCCGAGTACGCCGCCCTGGACCGCTGGAGCCCGGGCACCGCGGCCTGACGTACACGCACAGCCCCGCACCCGAAGCACATCGACCGACTCGACCCCGGGAGCCGACACCATGTCCCCGTCCGTACACGTCACTCCGCTCCGGCACGTCTCGGGCACCGAGGCCGCCGCGTGGCACCAGGTCGTCGCGGCTTCTTCGGCCCACGACCTGCCCGGCGTACCGCCACCCGCCCTCCGGCAGGTACACGCCCAGCTCACCAAGCCCGCACTCGGCAGCCACCGGCTGTCCTGGCTGGCCACCGGGGCGGACGGGGTCCCGGTCGCGGTCGCAGGCCTGCGGCTCTTCACCTCCCCGGGCCAGGAGCACCTCGCCGAACTGGAACTCCACGTCGCCCCCGCACACCGGCGCCTGGGGACCGGCTCCCTCCTCCTGTCGGCCGTCGTGGCGGCCTGCCGCACCGAGAACCGGCGCAGCCTGATCGCCACGTCCGCGGCCGACGGACCCGGCGCATCCTTCGGCGAACGGCGCGGCTTCCGCCGCGTACTGACCCTGGACCACCTCATGCTGCACCTTCAGGAGCAGGACGAGGCCGGCCCGCGCAGGCTCGCCGATGCCGAGCACCCCGGCTACCGGCTGGCCGGCTGGACCGGATCGGTTCCCGACGAACTCGCCGACGCCTTCGCCGCCGCCAAGGACGCGATGAACGACATGCCCGTCGGCGACCTGGACTACGGCCGCGTGACCTGGGACGCCGACCGCGTCCGGGCCATGGCCCAGGTGATCGCCGACCGCGGAGACACCCTGCTGACCATCGCCGCCGTCCACGACGACGGCACCATGGCCGGCTACACCGAGATCCTGCTTCCCCAGGGAGCGCCCGCGCGGGCCCAGCAGTACGACACCGCGGTCGTTCCCGCGCACCGGGGCCGCGGGCTGGGGCTGTGGGTCAAGGCCGCCATGGTGCGCCGGCTGCGCGCCGAACACCCCGGCGTCGTCGAGATCGAGACGGACAACGCCGACGACAACACCCACATGCTGGCGGTGAACACCGCGCTGGGCTTCCGCTCCTACCGGCGCACCGGCCAGTTCCAGCTCGACGTGCCCACCGACTGACCTTCCACAGAAACGAGAACCAGCATGCGAGTGCTCTTGATGGCCTACGGATCGCGCGGCGACATCGCCCCGCTGGCGGGACTGGCGGCGCAGTTGCGCGAACTCGGCGCGGAGGTACGCGTGTGCGCGCCGCCGGACGAGGAGTTCGCGGAACTGCTGACCGCGGTGGGCGCCGAAGTGGTGCCCTTCGGGCGCGACGTACGCGCCCTGCGGACGGTGGCGCCGCCGTCGGACGCCGCCGCGTTCGCGGCCGAGCTGGTCGCCGCGCACTTCGAGACGGTCGGCAAGGCGGCCGAGGGCTGTGACGTCCTCGTGGCGAGCGGTCTGATGCCGGCCGGCGCCCGCTCCGTCGCCGAGAAGCTGGGCATCCGCTACGTGTACGCGGCCTTCCACCCGTTCGAGATGCCCTCGGCGCACTACGGGCCGGCGCCGCGCCCGGGCCCGCCGGCCCCGGCCGACATGACCGACAGGCAGGCGCTGTGGGACCTGGACGTCCAGAAGGTCAACGCCCTCTACCTCGCGCCCCTCAACGCCCACCGCGAGGCGATCGGCCTCGCGCCCGTGGACAACGTCCGCGACCACGTCTTCACCGAACGGCCGTGGCTGGCGGCGGACCCGGTCCTGGCACCGTGGCAGGACCTGACGCACCTGGACCTCGTGCAGACCGGCGCGTGGATCCTGCCCGACGAACGCCCCCTGCCCGCCGACCTGGAGGCATTCCTGGACGCCGGCACCCCACCCGTGTACGTCGGCTTCGGCAGCATGCCCCTGGGCGGGGCCGCCGACATCGCCCGGGCGGCCGTGGAGGCGGCCCGCGCGCAGGGCCGCCGCGTGCTCGTCTCCCGGGGCTGGGCCGACCTGGGACCGGCCGACGACGCGGACGACTGCTTCGCCGTCGGCGACGTCAACCACCAGGCACTCTTCCGCCGGGTCGCCGCCGTCGTGCACCACGGGGGCGCCGGAACCACGACCACCGCCGCCCGCGCCGGCGCACCCCAGGTGGTGGTACCCCAGTTCGTGGACCAGCCGCACTGGGCCGCCCGCGTGGCCGACCTGGGCATCGGCGCGGCACACGACGGCCCGACCCCGACCGCCGCGTCGCTGTCGGCCGCGCTCGGGACGGCCCTGAGCCCCGGGACGCAGGCGCGGGCGAAGGCCCTCGCCGGCACGATCCGCACCGACGGGACGGCGGTGGCCGCCCAACTGCTCCTGAACACGGAGCACACGGAGCACACGCAGCACACGGAGCACGCCGACGCCGTACCGCCGATGAGCCGCGAACAGATCTCCGGCATCGCCCACGCCGACCACCCGATCAAGTCCCCGCTCGACGACGACTCGGTCAGGGGGCTTCTCGAACGGAGCCTCCCGCACGGCGACGAGCGCGTGCTCGACCTCGGCTGCGGCACGGCGGAGTGGCTGCTGCGCGCCCTGGCGTCGCGCCCGGACCTGCACGCCGAGGGCGTCGACGTGTCCGAGGTCGCCCTGGCGCAGGCCCGCCGCACGGCGACCCGGCTGGGAGTGGAAGACCGGCTGGTCCTCCACCACCAGAAGGCCGCGGACTTCGTCTCCGCGCAGCCGTTCGACCTGGTGATCAGTATCGGTGCCACGCATGCCTTCGGCGGTCTCCTCCCCACCCTCGCGGCAGCCCGCAGGCACCTGGCTCCCGGCGGCCGCGTCCTGATCGGCGAGTCGTTCTGGGACCGCACGCCCTCGCCTGAGGCCGTCGAGATGTTCGGTGACCTGGACGACCTGGCGACCACGGTGGACCGCGTGGTCGCCGACGGCTGGACCCCCGTCCACGGCCATGTCAGCACCCGCCGTGAGCTGGACGACTACGAGTGGGCCTGCTGGGGCTCGCTGGCCGCATGGGCACTCGACCACCCCGCCGACCCGGCCGCCGCACAGGTGCTGGAGACGGCCGACGCCCAGCGTTCGCAATGGCTGCACGGGTACCGGGACAGCTTCGGGTTCCTCAGCCTGGTCCTGCGCCGAACCTCGGACTGATCACTGCCCACCCTCGCCGAACGGGTGGAAATGGGCCATGGTGGAGAGAGGGCACGCGGAGGGGATCCGCGTGCCGCTCCGCTCCGGGAAGGAGCCGACCGGCATGCTCAGCAGGGGTGGCGGGCGCAGGAGCACCGCGAGGGCCGTCCTCGCGGGCACGCTGCTCGCTGCGAGCCTCACGGGGGTCGCCAGTACCGCTACGGGTGCCGGCGCCGCGGCCTCCGTCGACGGGACACCCGACCCGAAGGGCAAGGTCACGATCGTCTACGAGGACGACGCGATCAAGCCCGAGGACCGGCCGGCCGTCGACGCGATCCGGAAATCCCGGATCCTGGAGCAGACCGCGGACTGGGTGAACGGGTCGATCGCCCTCCCGCACGACCTGGTCGTCAAGGTGACCGACAAGGTCCCCCCGGGAGTGTCGGACGCCGTCACCCAACCCGACGGACGGACGATCTTCATCCCGCCGTCGTTCCTGACGGAGATCGAGCAGTCCCTCGACGAGGTGGTCAAGACCGTCAAACGTCCCGCCCTGTTCCCCGAGGACAAGTACAACGCGCGGGACCTGACCGTGCTCTCCACCCAGTTCATCTTCGGCCACGAGATGGGCCACGCCCTCCAGCGCCAGCTCATGCTGGCGAACCTCGGACTCGAGGAGGACGCCGCCGACGGGTTCGCGTCCTTCTACACCGTCAACGAAGTCGGACCGGACCCGTCGACGGCCGCCGCCATCCTCTTCGACGAGGTCGCGCGCAGGCAGGGGCGGCTCACCATGGAGGGGTTCGCCAGCGACCACCCCGTCACCCAGCAGCGGGTCTTCAACTTCCTGTGCTACCTGGAGGGAAGCGACCCCAAGAGGTTCGACGGCCCGCTGGTCGACGCCGGCTACCTGCCGAAGTCCCGTGCCCCGCTGTGCCCGCAGGCCTGGGCGATGCTCGACCACGGCTGGTGGACCCAACTCCAGCCGCACTTCACCGAGGCGTTCAAGGCCGAGGGCGACAAGAGCCGGGCGGACGCGCACGACAGGCTGATCGCCGAGACGAAGGCCTTCGCCGAGAAGCTCGACGACTTGCGCAAGTCGCAATGAGCGCAACGCGACAGGGGCCGGTCGGCCGCGCGGCGTCAGAACGCGTACACCGGGTTGTCGTTCAGGGTCGTGGACATCACGCACGGGTTGGAGAAGGTGTGCTTCCAGGCCACGCGCCTGCCCTGCAGTACGCCGTCCGCCGTGACCGTGACGGGGTCGAAGTACATCGGGCAGGCCCGCGACGGGTTCGGTGCCGCCAGCACGCGGTTGAGTTCCCCGTCGGTGGCGTTGAGGGCGTCGCACGCGGCCCTCGGGTCGGGGTGGGTGCCCTCGGCGGTGTAGGCGCAGCTGAGGGTCGACGCGCGCAGGACGGTGTCCGTGGGCGCGCCCGACCCCTGGGCGATGGTGAAGACCATCGCGGACGGGCCGTGCGCACTGGCGGGTTGAGCCTCCGCGAGACCGGTGCTGCCTGCAAGACAGAGGAGACTGAGGGCGGATACCGCGATGATGTTGTGACGCATGACAGGTTTCGCCTTCGATTCAAGGTTGATTGCGGTTAGATGCCTGTGATCTGACGCTCAACTGAAGACGAGCCTGGCAGGTCCCAAGGAGGGCCGCCAATGGGCGGTCGATTTACGGACAGATCATTCGAATACCGGATGCACGGCGGGTGTTCGCGCAGCTGGCGGGGCACGTCCCGGGCCCCCGCACGGCTCACCGGGCGGGGTTCGGCGCGCGCCGCGATCCCTCCCTCCCTGGTGACGGCGGTGCGCGGTCCGCCGAATTGCCGGGCAGGGTGACGTGATGAAGGCGGTTTCCCCGGATCTCAGACGTGGAGTTCCTGCGGGAAGCCGGTCCAGCGGAGTTCGGCCGGGAGGTGGCCGGTGTCGTTGAAAACGAGGACGGCCGGCGGGCGGTCGGGGGTGTAGCGGATGACGGTCAGGGCCGCGTTGGCGTGGTTGATGCCCAGCCAGCGCCACTCCGGCGCGGCGAACGCTGCCCGGACGAGCCACCCGAGGAGGAAGTTGTGGGTCACGACGAGCTCGTGGCGCGGCGCGTCCCCGTCGACGGGCCCGGTGAAGGCCGCCAGCGCCGCCGCCGCGAGCCCGGGGCCCTGCTCCCGTTCCTCGGCGGTGAACTGGTCCAGGAACCCGGTCCAGGCGTCGGCCGCCTCCGGCGGCAGTTCCTCACGTGACGGCAGACAGGGGACGAAGTCGCCGGCGGCTTCGCAGCGGTGGAGGGGAACGCCGTCCAGCTGTTCACCGATCAGCCGGGCGGTCTGCTCGGCCCGGGCGAGCGGCCCGTGGTGGATGGCCGTCAGCGGAACGCCCCGGAGCCGCTGCCCGAGCAGGGCCGCCTGGCGCCGGCCGGCATCCGTCAGTTCGCTCTCGTCGGACGACGCTTCGCCGTGGCGGGTGAGGTACAGGTAGCGGGCGGCCGTACCGGGCATGGGCATCCTCCGGCGAAGTCGATCTTGTGGACTCACCAAGAGACGCCGACCCGCACGGACCGGTTCCACACAGACCCCGAAACCGCCGCACGAGCGCGTCACGGTGCGTCCCACCACCACTGGAGGGCGGGGATGCCCAGCGGGCGGGCCGCCTCCGGGGCCGGGCGGTCGGCGAAGGCCCGTGCCAGCAGGTGGGGGCCGAGCCGGTACCCGTAGCGGGGCGAGGTGAGCTCCCACTCCCCGAAGCCCCGTACGAACCGGTGCAGGGCCGCCCCGTACCGGCCGAGGGCCGGCGCCGTCGCCGCGGCCCGCGCCCCGAGTTCGAGGAAGCGGCACATCACCCGGTCGTACTGGCCGACGGCCGCGGCCACCGCCTCGCAGAGGCCCGCCCCGTCGCGGCGCAACAGGGTGACGACGTCCAGGCGGCGGCCCGGGCGGCTGCTCTCCTTGCGGTACGACAGCAGGTCGTTGGCCCAGCCGATGAGGAACGCGGCCATCTCCCTCAGGGCGGCCAGGCGCGGGTCGTGCCGTTCGGCCGGGGTGAGGAAGATGCCGTGGGCGTGTTCGAGGAACGGCAGGAAGACGTCAACCGCCCCCGAACGCAGCCGCATCAGCGCGTAACTCTCGATCCCCGGGTACTCCGGCGCCGTGCGCTGCCCGGCCTCCCACAGCAGGGACAGGAAGTAGACCCGCAGGCCGTCCAGCCAGGCGGCGCCGGCCTGCGGGCCGAACGACGCGTCCGTCCGCCGGCGCAGGTCGCGCACCGCATCGGCGACCGGGTCCGGCGGCAGCAGCTCCGCGCCGGGGTGCTCGGCGGCGTACAGCAGCCGGTTCAGGCGGTCGGCGAGCCCGGCGGGCCGTGCGCTCAGCGGGCCGTCCTCGCAGTCGTCGTCCACGTGGAAGAGCCACAACACCAGATCGCCCAGGAGCTGGACCGCCTCGCGGCCCGCCCCGGGCAGCACCCGGGCGGCCAGCTCGCCCATCCGGTGGCCCAGCAGCGCCTCGTGGCCGGGCAGACCGTCGAGTCCGGCCCCGCGGGCCCACCTCCGGGTGCCGTCCTCGACCTGACGGTGGTCGGGGTGGATCGCCCCGGGCAGCGGACAGAACAGCCGGGGCCGGGGCGGCGCGATCGGCGACGGAGCGGACATGACCACCTCCTCACGGGTGCCGGGTCCCGGCCCGCGCGGGCCGGCCGCCCGGCGGCCCGCACCGCCCGAGCAGGTCGGAGCATTCCCCCGCACCGCTCCCGCCAGCCCACTTCACCCCGATGCGCCACCCGCACCACCCCGCGAGCCGCCCCGCCGGGTCCGTGAACCCGCGCCGCACGGGGCGTGGCGAGGCCGAAAGTGCCGGCGCGCGCTTGACGCGCGGGCGGAGGGGCGACAGCCTTGCCCGGATTACCGACAGGTAGGGGCGAAGGGGTGGGCATGGACAGGGACGACGCGGAGTTGATGTTCCAGGGAGTCGAGCGGCAGGCCGAACTGGTGCGCACCGGCAAGGTCACCTCCCGCGCCCTCGTCGAGGCCGCGCTGCGCCGCATCTCCCGGTTCGACCCCGCACTCGGCGCCTTCCGGGTCGTCCTCGCCGAAGAGGCCCTCGCCGAGGCCGACGCCCGGGACGCGGCCGCGGAACAGACGTACGGCCCGCTCCACGGCGTGCCCATCGCCGTGAAGGACGAGCTCGACGTCGCCGGTCAGGTCACCACCTTCGGCGGCGCAGCCAACCACACCCCCGTCGCCGCCGATTCCGAGGCCGTACGCCGCCTGCGCGCCGCCGGAGCCGTCGTCATCGGCAAGACGACGATGCCCGAGTTCGGCCAGTGGCCCTTCACCGAGTCCGCCACCCACGGCACCGCCCACAACCCGTGGGACACCACCCGCACCCCCGGCGGCTCCAGCGGCGGCAGCGCCGCCGCCGTCGCGGCCGGCCTGGTCGGGGCGGCGCTCGGCGGCGACGGCGGCGGGTCCATCCGCATCCCGGCCGCCTGCTGCGGGCTGTTCGGCCTCAAACCGCAGCGCGGCCGCGTCTCCACCGCCCCGAACCCCCACCTCTGGTACGCCCTCGGCACCGTGGGACCGCTGACCCGCACCGTCCGCGACGCCGCCCTGCTCTACGACGTCCTGGCCGGCACCACCCCCGCCGACCGCTGGAGCGCCCGCCCCGTCACCACCGGCTGGGTGCGGGTACTGGAGACCCCGCCCGGCCGACTGCGCATCGGCTACTCCGCAAAGCCCGCCGTGCCCGGGGTCCGCCCGCATCCCGAGCACGTCGCAGCCCTGCTGGAGACCGTACGGGCACTGCGTGAACTGGGCCACGACGTACGCGAGGTCAACCCCCGCTACCCGGACGCGACGGCCCCGTTCGCGGCGCAGTTCTGCGGCGGGGTACGCGCGGAGGCCGCCGCCGTCGAACGTCCCGACCTGCTGGAGCCCCGCACCCGGAGCACTCTCGCGCTCGCCCGCCTGGTCCCCGAGTCCGCCGTGGAACGCGGGATCCGGGCGGGGGAGCGGCTGGCGGACCGCGCCGACCGGATGTTCACCTCCATGGACCTGCTGCTGACCCCGGTCATCGCCGCCCGCCCGCGCAGGGTGGGCGCGCTGGACGGCGCCGGCCTGCTGACGGCGCTGGCGCGCTCGCGCCCGATGGTCGCCTACACCGCGCTGTGGAACGTCACCGGCCACCCGGCGGCGTCCGTGCCCGCCGGCTTCGGCACGGACGGGCTGCCGCTCGCCGTGCAGCTGGTGGGCCGCCGCGACGACGAGGTGTCGGTGCTGCGGGTCGCGGCGCAGCTGGAGGAGTTGCGGCCGTGGGCGGAGCGCCGCCCGCCGCTGCCGGCCGCGTGACGGCGGGGCGGGCGTGCGGACGCCTCCGCACGAGTACGTGTACTCGTGCGGAGGTGGTGTACGGCGCGTGTCCCGGTGGCTACTTGACCGAGCCCGCCATCACGCCCTGGACGAAGTGCCGCTGGAAGGCGAAGAAGACGACCAGCGGGACCACCAGTGACAGGAACGCCCCGGGTGCGAGGACGCCGATGTTGCTGCCGAACTGCCGCATCTGGGACTGCAGGGCGACCGTGAGCGGCTGCGAGCCGTTGTCCGCGAAGAGCAGCGCCACGAGCATGTCGTTCCAGACCCACAGGAACTGGAAGATGGCCAGGCTCGCGATGGCCGGGCGGCCGAGCGGCAGTACGAGCCGGGAGAAGATCCGCCATTCGCTGCCGCCGTCCATCCGGGCGGCCTCCAGCATCTCGCGCGGGATCTCGGCGAAGTAGTTGCGCAACAGGAAGATCGCGAACGGCAGGCCGTAGGCGACGTGGAAGAGGACGACACCCGCGACCGTCCCGAACAGGCCCACCGCGCCGAAGAGTTTGGCCACGGGGAGCAGCCCGATCTGTACGGGCACCACGAGGAGTCCGACGACCACGAGGAACACGGCGTCCCTGCCGGGGAACTCCAGCCATGCGAAGGCGTATCCGGCGAGCGCCGCGATGACGACCACCAGGACGGTGGTCGGCACGGAGATCAGGACGGTGTTCCAGAAGGCCGCCCCGATGCCCGAATCCCGCAGCAGTGCGCTGTAGTTGTCCAGGGACAGCTGCGACGGGTCGGTGAGCGCGGTCCACCAGCCGTCGGTGGCGTTGTCCTGCTCGGAGCGCAGGGAGGACAGCAGCAGGCCCGCCAGCGGCGTGATCCATACGAGGGCGACCAGGATCAGGACGCCCTGGACGACGGAGCTGCCCAGGAGGCGCGAGAGCCGGCCGCCGCGGCGCCGACCGGGCGCGGAGGAGGGCGCGGACGCGGAAGGCGCCGGGGAGGGCGACGCCGGGAGCGCCGGTGGGGACGCCGGGGACGGCGACGGGCCGTGCCGCTCGACGGTGCTGTGGCCGCTCATGCTCCACTCCTTCGGAAACGCCGGACGTTGAAGATCATCGCCGGGACGACGAGCAGCAGGAGCACCATGCTGAGCGCGCTGCCGAGCCCCTGGTCGTTGCCGCCGCCGAAGGACACCAGCCACATGCGGGTGGCCAGTACGTTCGCCTCTTCCTGGACCGGCCCGGGCGCGATGATCCAGACGAGGTCGAAGACCTTCATCACGTTGATCACCAGGGTCACGAAGACGACGGTGAGCACCGGTGCGAGCAGCGGCACGGTGATCTTGCGGAAGATCTGGCCCTCGGTGGCGCCGTCCATGCGCGCCGCCTCCAGCGCGTCGCGCGGGATGGCCGCGAGGCCGGCGCCGATCAGGACCATCGAGAAGCCGGTCCAGACCCACAGGTAGGCGCCGATGATGGCCGGCGTCACCAGTGCCGGTCCGAGCCAGTTCACACCCTGGTAGGGGGCTTCGAAGTTGGCCGCGGGCAGCCGGACGGTGTACGCGCCGTCGTCGAGGCCGGTGAAGCGGAAGGTGCCGTCGTCGGCCGTGGTGGCGGTCGCGGTGACCCGGCCGTCCCGTACGGCCTCGACCGTCATGCCGGGTAGCCCCTTCTCGCCGGGGTCGACCCGGCCCGGCGTGCCCGCGCCGCCGGGGGCGAAGTCGAGGTAGACGACGCCCCCGATCGCGTCCGTGCCGGGAGCGTCGGCAGCCGCATCCGCAGCGGCGGCCTTCGCGCCGGCCGGCATGGCATCGGGGGCGACCCCGATGAACCCGAGGCTGAGCGAGCCCCCGGGCCGTACGGTCGACGCGGTGCTGTAGGGGCCGCCCGCCGCGCCCGTCAGGCCGTGGCCCTCCCGGGCGCGGGCCGTGGGGTACGCGGCGGCGTCGTCGAAGCCGTCGTGGACACCGACGACGGCGGCGTTGAGCACGCCCCGGTCCGGGTCCTGCTCGTAGGCGAGCCGGAAGATGATGCCCGCGGCGAGGAAGGACACGGCCATCGGCAGGAAGAGGACCAGCTTGAACGCGGTCGCCCAGCGCACCTTCTCGGTGAGCACGGCGAGCAGCAGCCCGAGCCCGGTGAGCAGGGTCGGGGCGACGACGACCCAGATGGCGCTGTTGCGGATCGCCTTGAGGGTGGCCGGGTCCTGCACGATCGCCGCGTAGTTCGCGGCTCCGACGAACCGGTCGCCGTCCGCGTCGAAGAGGCTGCGGCCGAAGGAGAAGAGGACGGGGTAGACGACCAGCGCGCCGAGCAGCAGCAGGGCCGGCAGGACGAAGACGACCGCGAGGCGGCGCTTCCTGCGCTGGGCCCGGCGCCGCCCGTCGGCCGCGGGGCGGCCGGTCGACGGGTGGGCGGTCACGGTGTCAGCCATGTCGGTCGCCTCAGTTCCCGTAGGCCTTGGCGGCCTCGGCCTCGAGCTTCGCGGCGGTGCCCTGCGGGTCCGAGGGGTCGCGCAGGAAGTCCTGGAGGAGCTTCCACTCGCCCGCGCCCTTGGTGCCGCCGAACGCGGCCGGGGCCTGGTCCGACATGTCGAAGCGGATCGAATTGCCCGCAGCGATCAGCGAGTTGGCGGTGCTGCGCGTGGTGTCGTCGCTGTACTTGGCGAAGTCGACCTCGTTGTTCGGGGACAGGAAGCCGCCCGCGCCGGCCCAGACCTCGGCCGCCTCGGAGCTCGCCAGGAACTCGACCAGTTTCATGCCGGCCTTGCCGTTCTTGCCGTCCTTGAGGACGACCGCCGCGTCACCGCCGCTGACCACCGGCGCCCTGCCGCCGTCGACCGAGGGGAAGGGGAAGAACTTGGCGTCCTGTCCGAGCTTCTTGCCGAACTGGCCCTTGGCGACGCCGCCGACGAAGTCGCCCTCGTAGACCATGCCCGCCTTGGGCTCGGGGCCGAAGACCTGCGCGACCGAGGAGGGGAAGTCGGTCCCCAGCGCGGCCTGGGCGCCGCCGGCGACGAGCTGCTTGTCCTTGAACAGTTCCCCGAGGGTGGTCAGCGCCCGCACGACGCTCTCGTCGGTCCACTTCAGCTGGTGCTGGGCGAGCTGGTCGTACTTCTCCGGTCCGGCCTGGGAGAGGTAGACGTTCTCGAACCAGTCGGTGAGGGTCCAGCCGTCCTCGCCGGCTATGGCGAAGGCCGGGCGGCCGGAGTCCGCGAGGGTGCGGCCGGCCTTCAGCATGTCGCTGTAGCTCTTGGGCTCGCCGACGCCGGCCTGGGTGAAGGCCTCGGGGGCGTACCAGACGGTCGACTTGTGGGCGGCCTTGAAGTAGAGGCCGTAGTACTGGCCGTCGACGGTGCCGTAGTTCTTCCACACCGGGGCGAGGGTGGACCCGGCCGTCTGGGCGGTCTGGTCGGACAGGGGCTGCAGCCAGCCCTTCTTCGCGAACTGCTGGAGCACGCCCACTTGGGGCACCATCACCACGTCGGGTGCGTTGCCGCCTTCGATCTTGCTTCCGACGAAGGTGGAGACGTTGTCGCCGGAGGGGACGAAGACGGTCTGGGCGCCGGTCTTCTGGGTGAAGGCGTCGAGGACCTTCTTGAAGCTCTGCTGTTCGGCGCCGGTCCAGACGCCGGCGACGGTGACGGTCTGGCCGCTGAGTTCGCCGCCGCTCGCGGGTCCGGTGGTGCCGCCGCAGGCGGTGGTGCCGAGGGCGAGGGCGAGGGCGGCCGTCGCGGTGGCGGCGCTACGGCGGGTCGTCTTGCTCGGTCGTCGCATGAGGAGTCCTTTCGGGGAAGTCCGGGGCTGGGGGGGGGGAGGGGCTGCTACGGGGTCACGGGCTGCGGGGCCGCCGGGCCCGGGGCCGGGTACTCGCCCGCCCACCAGGCCGCGGTCGCCGCGGGCAGCACCCCGTCGGGACAGGGCCCGCTGGCGAGCAGCGGAGTACCGGGGACCGGGGCGGGCACCGGCTCGGTGCCGAAGTTCACCGCGCAGATCAGGCCGTCGCCGCGGGCGATGGCCAGTACCTGCGCGGGCGCGTCCAGCCAGCGCAGGGTGCCGTCGCCGAGCTGCGGCAGGGTGCGCCGCAGCTGGAGGCCGTCGCGGTAGAGGTGCCAGAAGGAGCGGGTGTCGGCCAGGGCGCGGTCGGTGGCGTGCTCGGCGAACCACTCGGGCTGCGGCAGCCACGGCTTGACGCCGGCCGTCTCCTGGCTGAAGCCGAACGGGGAGGCGTGCCCGGACCAGGGCAGGGGCACGCGGCAGCCGTCCCGCACGTGCTTGCGGCTGCCGGTACGGCGGAAGATCGGGTCGGTGAGGACCTCGTCGGGCAGGTCGAGGACCTCGGGGAGGCCGAGTTCCTCGCCCTGGTACACGTAGGCGGCGCCGGGCAGGGCGAGCATCAGGAGGGCCGCGGCGCGGGCGCGGGCCGCTCCCAGTCCGCTGCCCTCGACCCCCGGTTCGCCCGCGTAACGGGTGACCGTGCGGACCTGGTCGTGGTTGTTGAGGACCCAGGTGACGGTGGAGCCGGTGCCGGCGATGTCGCGTATCGCCTCGGTGATCGTCGTGCGGAAGGCGTCGGCGTCCCAGGGCGCGCTGAGCAGGTCGAAGAAGAACGCCTGGTGCAGTTCGTCGGGGCGGACGTACTCGGCGTGCTCGCGCGCGGTGGGCACGGACACCTCGCCGACCAGCAGCCGCTCGTGCCCGTCCCGGGCGGTGTACTCCTCGCAGACCGCGCGCCAGCGGCGCCACACGCCGTGCACCTCGGGCTGGTTCCAGGCCAGCTGGTTGACGGCGTCGCGGGCCCGCTCGTCCGCCCCGGGGTCGTCCGAGTCGGGCAGCTCGGGGTGCTTGAACAGCCCGGCGGCCACGTCGATGCGGAAACCGTCGACGCCCCGGTCCAGCCAGAAGCGCAGCACCCGCTCGAAGTCGTCGCCCACGACGGGGTCGCGCCAGTTCAGGTCGGGCTGTTCGGGGGTGAAGAGGTGCAGGTACCAGTCGCCGGGGGTGCCGTCGGGCCCGGTGGTCCGGCTCCAGGCCGGGCCGCCGAACATGGCGTGCCAGTTGTTCGGCGGCTCCGCGCCGTCCGGGCCGCGGCCCGGTGCGAAGTGGAAGCGCGAGCGCGGGGCGCTGCCCGGGGCCGCGGCGAGCGCTTCGCGGAACCACGGGTGCTCGCTGGAGCAGTGGTTGGGGACGATGTCGAGCAGCAGCTTGAGCCCGAGCCGGTGGGCGTCGGACACCAGCCGGTCGAATTCGGCGAGGTCGCCGTAGACCGGGTCGACGCCGCAGTAGTCGGCGACGTCGTAGCCGTGGTCGTGCTGCGGCGACGGGTAGAAGGGGCTGAGCCAGATGCCGTCGACGCCGAGCTTGCGCAGGTAGGGGAGGCCTGCGCGGACGCCGGCGAGGTCGCCGACGCCGTCCCCGGTGCTGTCGAGGAAGCTGCGGACGTAGACCTGGTAGATCACCGCGTCGCGCCACCAGGGGGCGGAGGGGGCGGCGCTGCGGGAGGGGTGACCGGTACCGGCCGGAAGGGTGCTGAGCATCTCGCGTCGACCTGTCTGCTGAATGCGAGAGCGCCCTGGATCAGGTGCGCTGTTATGCATGCATGTTAAGTAGCGGCGACTGGAAGGTGTCAACGATGTGTCCAGAAACAGGCGAAAGCTGGGGTGTTTTGTCCCCGAATGACCAGGTGCACGAAAGAGGGCTCCTACTTAACATGTAAGTAGGAGCCCTCGGGGAGGTGCAGGAGTGCGATCAGTCCGTGCGGGAAATGGCCCCGAGCTCGCGCGTCAACCGCGCCACCGCCTCGTCCGGCGTCTGGCGCAACGCCATCACGTCCTGCCCCACGGCCTGCACGGCGAGACTCACCTGGTCGTAGCGCGGACTCTTGGGCCGCGGCACCGCCGACAGCACGCTCTCGCGCAGGGTCGGCAGGTACGGGTAGGCGCGGACCAGCTCGGGATCCTCGTACAGCGCGGCGCGCACCGGTGGCAGCGAGCCCTCGGTGAGGACCCGCCGCTGCACCCGTTCACTGGTGAGGTAGGAGATCAGATCGGCCGCCGACGCCGGATGCCGCGCGTGGCTGCTGACGGCCAGGTTGGAGCCGCCCAGCACACTGGTGCCCGGCCCGTCGGCGCCGGGCAGGGGCACCGCGCCGAACCTGCCCGCGACCTTCGACCCCGGCGCGCTCGCGTCCGCGTACACATAGGGCCAGTTCCGCAGGAACAGCAGCCGGCCGTCCTGGAACGCCTTGCGGGACTCCTCCTCCTTGTAGCCGAGCGCGTCACGGGAGATCCAGCCCTCCCGCACCCCGTCCGCGAGGAACCGCAGCCCGGCGCGCGCCCCGTCGGAGTCCACGGTGACGCGGGCGCCGTCGTCGCGAAGGATCGAACCGCCCGCGGAGTGCACGGCCTCCGTGACGTTGACGGTCAGCCCCTCGTACGGGAGGAACTGGCCGGCGTAGCCGTCCAGCCCGTACCGCGGGGCGATCGTGCGAGCCTGGCGGGCCAGTTCGGACCAGGTCCGCGGGGGCTGCTCGCCCGCCTGCTCCAGGACGTCCTTGCGGTAGTAGAGCAGGCCTGCGTTCGTGACGTACGGGACCGCGTACAGCCTGCCGTCGAAGGTCGCGGTGTCCACGACCGGCCGCAGGAAGGCGTCCAGGGGGAACCGGTCCCGTTCGAGCGGGGAGATCCATCCGGCGGCCGCGAACTCGGACGTCCAGGCGACGTCGATGTTCAGCACGTCGAACCGGTCACGGCCCGAGCGCAGCTCGCTGATCATCTGGGCCCGGGTCTCGTCGGCCGAGTCGGGCAGCTCGACGAGAGTGACCCGCTCGTCGGGACGGCTCCGGTTCCAGTCGTCGAGCAGGGGGCCGAGGTAGTCGGTCAGGTCGCCCGCCGTGACGAGCGTCAGCGGGCCGCGGGCATCGGAGGCCGTACCCGCCTCGGGGCGGACACCGAGGCCGGCGTACCCGGCCAGGACGACCGCCACCACCAGGAGAGCTCTACCCGCGGCATGCATCCACCGCATAGATTCCTCCCAGTGCACGATCCGGCTGCGTCGCCGTCCCATCGTGGGCATATATATACCCGTTAGGCATGGGCGATACTAGACGTCCAGGCAGACGGACCGGACGCAGGTGACATCCGGCCGGGTGCCAGTGAACAGTTGACTACGCAGCGGGAAGGAGGGGGGCGAGTGCGGCTGGCGCTCCTTGCGCTCCTCACCCGTAGCCCTGCGCACGGTTACGAGCTCAAGCAGGACCTTGAGAAGCTCCTGGGCGCCGCGTACCCTCAGCCGAACGTCGGCCAGATCTATGTCACCCTCGGCCGGCTGGAGAAGAGCGGCCTGATCGAGGGCGAGGACGTCGAACAGTCGGGCCGGCCCAACAAGCGCACGTACAAGCTCACGGCCGCCGGGCGCGAGGCCGTACTGGCCTGGTTCGAGGACACCGCCGAGGAACCCCGGGTACGGGACGAGTTCTTCATGAAACTGGCGCTCGCACCGCAGTCGGGTCTGGCCGATCCGATCGCCCTGATCAACAAGCAGCGGCGCCAGTACCTCAACACCATGCGGGACCTGTCGAAGCTGGCCGCGGCCGAGGACCGCGACAACAAGATCTCCCAACTGCTGATCGAGGGCGCCATGCTGCACCTGCAGGCCGACCTCGACTGGCTGGAACGCTGTCAGGAGGAGCTGGAATGAGCGACGACGCCACCGCCGCTCCTGTCGTGCCCATCGTCCGCGCCGAGGGCCTGACCAAGACGCACCACGGCGAAGGCACCCCGGTGCCCGCGGTCCGCGGCGTGGACCTCTCCGTCCAGCCGGGCGAGTTCGTCGCGGTCACCGGGCCGTCGGGCGCCGGCAAGTCCACCCTGCTGCACCTCATCGGCGGCCTCCAGCGGCCCGACGACGGCAAGCTCTGGCTCGACGGCGAGCGCGTCGACGCGTACCGCGAGGCCCGCTGGGCAGTCCTCAGGCGCCGCAGCATCGGCGTCGTCTTCCAGTTCTTCAACCTCGTCTCCAACCTCACCGTCGCCGACAACGTCGAACTGCCCGCCCTGCTCGCCGGCGCCTCACCGAAGGCCGCCCGCGACTCCCGCGCCGAACTGCTCGCCGAACTCGGCCTCGAAGGCCGCGAACGCTCCATGCCCGGAGAGCTGTCCGGCGGCGAACAGCAGCGGGTCGCCCTCGCCCGGGCCCTGGTCAACCACCCCGCACTGCTGCTCGCCGACGAACCGGCCGGCAGCCTCGACAGCAAGGGCACCCGTGAGGTGCTGAGGCTGCTCACGCGGTTCCACCAGCGCGGCCAGACGATCATCATGGTCACCCACGACGCACGGATGGCCAGCGCCGCCGACCGCGTCATCAGCTTCTTCGACGGCCGAATAGCCGACGACGCACAGCTCGGCGGCGGCCGCCCGGGCCCGGCCGGCGGCGTCTCCGGCGTACTCGAACTGAAGGAGTGACCGTGCGGGCCACTCTGCGCTGGGCGCAGGCCGACTTCCGCGCACACCGCGGCGAAGCCCTCTTCGTCGTCCTCGCCAGCGCCGGCGTGATCGCCTCGCTCCTGCTGGCCGGCGCGCTGTTCGGCTACGCCGCCAACCCCTGGCAGCGGGTCTTCAACCAGTCCCAGGGCGCGCACATCTGGCTGCACACCCGCGCCGGGGCGGACACGGACGCGAAGGCCCTGGCCGCGGTGGACGGCGTCGCGGCGCTGTCCGGGCCCTACCGCACGGCCGCGACCACGGTCGAGTCCCGCGGCGCCAGGGCCGGGGTGACGCTCCGCGCCGCAGACGTGGAGCCCCCGCAGACCGGACGGCCGCTCGTCGCCGCGGGCAGCTGGCTCGCCCGCCCGGACCCCGGCGACACCGGCACCGGCCCGGCCACCGGCTCCGTCGTGCTGGAGACCTCCGTCGCGCGGGCCCTCTGGGCGGAGCCGGGCGACACCGTACGCGTCACCGGACCGGACGGCGCCCCGCACCTGCTGCGCGTGAGCGGGACGGCCGACGCCGCCGAACCCCGCTACCAGCCGGGCGGCGCGGCCGGCATCGGCTGGGTGCTCCCCGCCACGCTCGACGAGATCGCCCGGGCGGACACCGGGCAGAGCGTCGGGCTGCGCCTGGAGGACCCCGACGACACCGACTTCATCGTCCAGCGCGCGGTCACCGTACTCGGCGCCGACCGGGTCGCCGAGGTCACCAAGTGGCAGCAGGCCCGCGCCGAGGCGGGCGGCGACGACCGGCTCCTGGGCACGGTCTTCGCCGTCTTCGGCGTCGGCGCCCTGCTCGCCGCGGCCCTGGCCGCGTCCGGGGCGGTCGGCGCCCGCGTCCGGGGCCAGCTGCGGGACATCGCCGTCCTCAAGGCGATCGGCTTCACCCCCGGCCAGGTCACCCGCGGCTTCCTCGTACAGCACCTGGCCTTCGCGCTTCTCGGCGTGGCCCTCGGCACGACGGCGATCGCCCTGCTCGGCGCCCGGATACCCGGCCGGATCGGAGAGGCCGCAGCCGTCTGGCAGGACCTGCCCGGACACACCGCCCTGATGATCGGCATCCCCGGCGGCGCGGTGCTGCTGATCGCAGCCTCCACCGGGCTGTCGGCCTGGCGGGCCGGACGGGTGCCGCCGGTGCCGGTGGCACGGGCGGCGCTGCCGTCGGCCGCGCCGATGACCGCCCTCGGCAAGCGTGCGCTCGGCATGCGGGTGCCGCCCGCCCTCGTCCTGGGGTGGCGCGCGGCGTTCCCCCGGCGGGGACGGACGCTCGTACCGGTGGCCAGGCTCGCGCTGCCGCTGGTGCTCATCACGGTCGCCCTCGTGGCCTGGTCGACGCTGGACCAGTTCCGCAGCAGCCCCGCGCAGGTGGGGCTGGCCGCGGCACTGACCGTACGGTCCGAGCAGCCCGCCGGGCCTTCGGACGCGGAGCTGGAGGAGACCCTCGCGACGGTCCCGGACGTCGCCGCCGTCCATCCGGGCGCGGAGATGGCGGCGCTCGTCCCCGGACAGACCGGCACCATCACCCTGCGCGGCCTGGGCACGGCCCGGCAGCCGTACCCCTCGGCGGTGGTGGAGGGGCGCGCGGTCGCCGGCCCCGACGAGGCCGTGGCCGGCCAGGGGCTGCTGGACCTCCTCGGCGTACGGGTCGGCGACTGGGTACGGATGACCGTCGGCGGACGCCCGCAGATCCTGCACCTCGTCGGCCGCACCATCGAGCCCGAATCCGGCGGCCGGGTGATCACCACGACCCTCGACGCACTGCGCGAGCGCGACCCGCGGCTGCGGCCCGCCTTCCACGCCCTGGAACTGCGTAAGGGAGCCGACCCCCGGGCCGTGAGCGGCGCCCTCGCCACGGCGGCCGGCGCGACACTGGAGATCCGCGAGACGCCCAACCCGGCCGACCGGCTGGAACCGGCGCGCGGGGTCATCGGCGCCCTGATCGCCGTGCTGGCGCTCATCGGGCTGATCGAACTGCTGACGCTCATCGGCACGGGCGTACGCGACCGGGGCCGGGACCTGCTCGCGCTGAAGGCCATCGGGCTGACGCCCCGCCAGATCGGGGCGATGATCGTGACGGCCGCCGGCCTGACCGCGCTCGTGTCCGCACTGGTCGGGACGACGGTGGGCGTCCTGTCCGGCAGCTGGCTGGTGGACACCCAGGGCGCGTCGAGCGGAATCGGCGCGGGAATCGCCCAACCGCCCCCGCTGCCGGTGCTGTTGACGGTGATCGTGGGCGCGGTACTGGGAGCGGTCGCGGCCGCCGCACTGCCGGCGACCCGGACGGCACGACGGCGGCTGGCGGACTCGCTCAGCGAGACCCTCTGACCGCCGGAGCCCCCGGCGGGAGCTCGCCCGCCGGTTCAACTGCCGTTCACGCGGCGCTCGCCGGGCCTCCCTACCCTCCTCCTGTCCTTCAACCGACCGAGGGGAACCCGGTGTCCTTCGCCATCACCGTCCGCAGGGCGGCCCTGCCCGCCGCCGTCCTGGCCGCACTGGCATTGCCGGCCGCTCCCGCCCACGCGGCGGCGACCTCCGTCACCGCCACCGTGGAGACCGCCCCGGTCTCGCACAGCGGCGACGCCGCCGACGACCCCGCCATCTGGGTCCACCCGACCGACCCCGCGAAATCGGTGGTCGTCGCCACGGACAAGAAGGGCGCGCTGGAGGTCTACGACATGACCGGCGCCCGCATCCAGCGCATCACCGGCGACTACGGCAACAACGTCGACCTGCGCGGCAACATCGTGGTCTCCGCCGACGACGAGGCCGCCGGCGGCGACGGCGCCATGCACGTCTACCGCATCGACCCCACGACCCGGCAGCTCAAGCGACTGCGCGACATACCCACCGAGGTCACCGCGCACGGCATCTGCCTCTACACCTCGCCCGCCTCGGGCAAGCTGTACGCCTTTCCCAACTCCACCTCCGGCCGCGTCGAGCAGTGGGAGCTCGCCGTCGACGGCGACGCGGTGACGGCGACCTCCGTCCGCCTGTGGGACGCCGGCTCCGCCGTCGAGGGGTGCTACGCCGACGAGACCACCGGCAAGCTCTACCTCGGCGAGGAGGACGTCGGCGTCTGGGTGTACGGAGCCGAGCCCACCGCCGGCACCGGCCGCACCACTCTCGACTCCACCGGCTCCGGCGGTCACATCACCGCCGACACCGAGGGCATCACCGCCGCCGGCAACCGGATCTACGTCTCCTCGCAGGGCAGCAACGACTTCACCGTCTACGACCGCTCGACGCGCGCCTACCTCGGCCGCTTCGCCGTCTCGGGCGGCACGGCGGCCGACGACTGCGAGGACACCGACGGCATCGACGCCACCGCCGCCGACCTCGGTCCGGCCTTCCCGCAGGGCGTCTTCATCTGCCAGGACGGCTCCAACGGAGCGCCGGGCACCAGCGGCAACCAGAACTTCAAGTTCGTGCCGCTCCAGCGCATCACCGCACGGTTCGGGTGACGGCCCCCGGGCGCCGGCGGTCCTGCCGGCGCCCCATTCGGGCGACACCAACGTGGGGCGCGGACCCGAAGCCGGGTAGGCGCCATCCATGAACACCGAAATCCTCGACCCCACGAAGGCAGTCCCCGCCCTGAACGCCGCCTCCGGGTGGTGGCTGACGGCCCTGGACCGCCTCGAACGGACCACCCTGGCCGACCCGGCGATCCGCGTACTCCAGCGGGGGATCCGCTCGCTCCCCCTGGGCGAGGTGAGGGACCTGCTCAGGGGCAGGCCCCTGGGCCATCCCCTCCATCCCGTCCTCGTCCAGGTACCCATCGGGTGCTGGCTCTCCGCCGCGGTGCTCGACGCCGTCCCCGGCCAGCGGCGTGCGGCCACGACCCTGACGGCCGTCGGCCTCGCGGGTGTGGCCCCGGCCGCGATCGCCGGCTGGGCGGACTGGGCCGACCTGCCGCCCGAACAGGCCCGGGTCGGCCTCGCCCACGCCGCCTCCAACGCCGCGGCCGTCAGCTGCTACGCGATCTCCCTGGCGGCGCGCCTGGGCGGCCGCCCGGCGAAGGGCAGGCTGTGGTCGTGGGCCGGGCTGGCGGCGGTGGCCGTCACCGGCGCACTGGGCGGCCACGTCGCCTACCGACAGGCCGTCGGAGCCCATCCCGCCACCTGAGGGGCGTCCGGTCAGCGGCCCCAGCGAAGTGCCGGGGTCTGCACCGGCGCGTCCCACAGCCGCAGGAGTTCGTCGTCGGCCCGGCACAGCGTCACCGAGCACCCCGCCATGTCCAGGGACGTGACGTAGTTCCCCACGAGGGTCCGCGCCACCGGTACGCCGCGGTCCGCGAGCACCCGCGCCACCTCCGCGTGGAACCCGTACAGCTCCAGCAGCGGCGTCGCGCCCATGCCGTTCACCAGGGCCAGGACCGGCCCGTCGGCCGGGGCCACGTTCGCCAGGTCGTCCAGCACGGCGCCCACCGCGAACTCCGCGATCTCCCGGGCCGACATCATCGGGCGGCGCTCCCGACCGGGTTCGCCGTGGATTCCGATGCCCAGTTCGAGCTCGCCGTCCGGCAGGTCGAAGGTGGGGCTGCCCTTGGCGGGGGTGGTGCAGGCGCTCAGCGCCACGCCGAAACTGCGGGAGGCCTTGTTGACCCGCTCGGCCACCGCGGCGACCTGCTCCAGCGGAGCGCCCTCCTCGGCTGCGGCCCCGGCGATCTTCTCCACGAACAGGGTGGCCCCGGTGCCGCGCCGGCCGGCCGTGTAGAGGCTGTCGGTGACGGCCACGTCGTCGTCGACCAGCACGCGCTGGACGCGGATGCCGTCCTCCTCGGCGAGTTCGGCGGCCATGTCGAAGTTCAGCACGTCCCCGGTGTAGTTCTTGACGATGAACAGCACCCCCTGGCCGGAGTCCACCGCCTTGGCGGCCCGCAGGACCTGGTCGGGCACGGGTGAGGTGAACACCTCGCCCGGACAGGCGGCCGACAGCATCCCGGGGCCGACGAAGCCGCCGTGCAGGGGCTCGTGCCCGGAGCCGCCGCCGGACACCAGGCCGACCCGCCCGCCCTCGTTCGCGCCCTTGCGTACGACGACCCGGGCCTCCGGGTCCACGTCCAGGTCCGGATGTGCGGCGGCCAGCCCGCGCAGGGCATCGGCGACCACGGTCTCAGGACTGTTGATCAGCATCTTCATGGCGCATCTCCCAGTGGGCTCACAGGTGACTGTCCGAGGGCATGCCGACCGCGCACCGCTCACTTCGACGGTAAAGGAGCCGTCCTGGGGGCGCACCAACGACGTGCCGGTCCGTCGCGGCCGGGTCCGGGGGCGGGGTGCCATTCGGCCAGGAGGATGGTGGCGTCGTCGCGCAGGCGGTGTTCCTGGTGGGCGAGGAGGTTCTGGACGAGCCGGCGCAGGGATTCCGGGGCGTTGTGCCCCGAGGCGAGGGAGCGGATCACGGTGTCGGTCAGCCGGTCCTCGCCGAAGAGGTCGCCGTCGGGGGAGCGGGCCTCGGTCACGCCGTCGCTGTGGATCACCACCCGGTCGCCGGGCTGGAGGCGTACGTGGTGCCGGGCGGGAGGCTCCGGGTCGTGGAACCCGAGGCCGAGGGGGAGTTCGGCGTCGCGCTCCAGGGCCCGGGGCAGGACCCGGCCGTCGCGGATGAGCAGCGGTGGCGGGTGGCCGCAGTTGATCCAGTGGAAGTCACCGCTGTGGGTGTCGAGTTCGGCGATGACGCCGGTCATGAGCCGGTCGGGGATCCACCGGGCCAGGGTGCGGTCGATGGTGGTGGCGATGCTCGGGAGGGCGGAGCCGGAACGGCGCGTGGCGCGGCAGGCGGCGACGGCGGCGGCGCTCGCGCCTCCGGAGGCCAGGTCGTGGCCCATCGCGTCCAGCATGGTCAGGTGCAGGGTGCCGTCGACGAAGGTGTGGTCGAAGGCGTCTCCGCCGATGTCGTAGGCCGGTTCCAGCATGGCGGCCGAGGTGGCCCGGGTGGTGCCGATGGTCCGCGGTGGCAGGAACGCCCACAGCAGTTCGGCCTGCAGGCTCATCGGGCTCGTCCGCTGGTGCCGGACGAGGAGGTCGTCGTGGGAGGACTGGGACACCACCAGCAACGTCGCCAGGCTCGCCAGCGCCCGGCCCGCCTCCGTCCGGCCCGTGCCGGGGCCGGAAACCTGCATGACGCCGATCCGTTCGACGCCGTCGGTCATGGGGAACCAGCTGGTGTCCCCGTCCCTGTTCTGCTGCACCCGCTGGGTCCGGTAGGCCAGGCCGGCCAGGGAACCGTCGATGTCGGCACTCGCCGGCGCGTCCGGGCCCCGGTCGCCGGGCCGCGGGAGCGGGTTGAGCCGAAGCTGCTGGATGTCGGCGAGGAACAGCCGCGCCGATCCGATGCCCAGCCGGCGGGCGGCCTCGTCGATCAGTTCCGCGACGTCCAGGGCCGACGCCTGGTGGGAGCGGTCGAGCACCCACGCGAGCACCGGCCCCAGCTCCTCGGCGCCCCCGTCGCTCACCACGGGCGCCCTACACCGTCGCAGACCATCGAATGCCTCTCGTCCGGTGCCGGGATTCCATGCGGCCATCTTGAACAACAAGCCGCGCGTCGCCCCGGCCGACACGACGGTCACCCGCCGCAGTCGCGTCGCCGCCGGTCCCGGAACAGGATGAGACCGGGAGGAGACCGGCCGGAGGACGAGACGAGAGGTGGCGGCTCCGATGCCCCGTACGGCACTCATCGTGATCGACATGCTCAACACCTACGAGCACGAGGACGCCGAGGCCCTCGTCGCGTCGGTCCGCGAGGCGCTGCCGGGCATCACCTCACTCCTCGAGAACGCCCGCGCCAGCGAGTCGCCCGTCGTCTACGTGAACGACAACTTCGGCGAATGGCGCTCCCACCACGGCGAGATCCTGGGCGCCGCCCTCGCCGGTCGCCACAAGGACCTGGTCGAGCCGATCGCCCCCGACGAGAACTCGCTCTTCGTGGTCAAAGCCCGCCACTCGATCTTCTTCGAGACGCCGCTCGCCTACCTGCTCGGCCAGCTCCGGGCGGAGCGCCTGGTCCTGTGCGGACAGGTGACCGAGCAATGCGTGCTGTATTCGGCGCTGGACGCCCACATCCGGCACTTCGACGTCGTCGTGGCGGACGACGCGGTGGCACACATCGACCCCGACCTGGCCGCGGCGGCCCTGCGGATGATGAGCCGCAACATGGCCGCCGACGTCTGCGCGGTCGAAGACGTCGAGTTCGACGGCTGACCGGGCCGCCCCGCATGAACCTGCGGCACCGGGGAAGACGCCCCGGGCACGCGTGACGCGCGCGAGACGAACCGAACGGACCGGATCGGTGCGAGCCGGCCAACGAGAGCCCAAGAGGTGGATCATGGCCTCGAAACGAGCGGGCGCAAGCCCTGCGGACACGTACGCCGACGGTGAGGACCGGGTGACTCCGTGGAGCGACTTCCAGCGCGTACTCGACCAGATGTTCGGCCTGCTGGAAGGTGTCGAGCCGGACGACGGGGCCTCCCGGCCGGGAACTGCGCCCCGGCGGAGGCCCGCCACGGGCGGCGGCACGGGCTGAGCACACGGCCACGACGACTCGCAACTCCTGCGCCGACCCCGTTCCTGCGGGAAACTGGAGCCCGGCCCTCGCCCCGGCCCGGCCGCCCCTGACGGCGCCGCCCCGGCACCGAGCAGGGAGAGCGTCCGCTTACCGAAGCTGTTCTGCGGGCAGGCGCCGGACATGTCGATCGCCCGTTCGGACCGGCTCGCACGTGTCGGCCGAACCGGCACAGGAGTGCAGACGCATGGTGTACGCGACCTGGTCCTCTGTGAAGAGCGGGGTCTCCCGGGTGTCCCGAGACGCCGAGGTGTGGGGAGGTGCCCCGTGTGCGGCCTGAGCGGAGAGGTGCGTTTCGACGGGAGGCGCCCCGACCTGGCCGCCGTCGAACGCATGACCGACGTACTGGAGCCGAGGGGGCCCGACGGCAGAGGCGCCTGGTCCCAGGAGGCGGTGGCCCTGGGACACCGGCGGCTGCGCATCATCGACCTGTCCGAACGCGGCGCCCAGCCCATGGTCGACGCACAGCTCGGCCTCACCGCGGTCTTCAACGGCTGCATCTACAACCACCGCGAGCTGCGCGCCCGCCTCGAAAGGCTCGGGTACCGCTTCTTCTCGGACTCCGACACCGAGGTCGTCGTCAAGGCGTACGCGGAGTGGGGCCGGGAGTGCGTCGACTTCTTCGTCGGCATGTTCGCCTTCGCCGTCGTCGAGCACCACACGGGCCGGGTCGTGCTGGGACGTGACCGGCTGGGCATCAAGCCCCTGTACGTCACCGAGGACTGCGACCGCCTCCGCTTCGCCTCCTCCCTGCCGGCGCTGCTGGCGGGCGGGGGAGTGGACACCTCCCTCGACCCGGTCGCCCTCCACCAGTACCTGAGCTGGCACGGCACGGTGGTGGCACCCCGCACGGTGCTGGCCGGCGTACGCAAGCTCCCGCCCGCCACCGTCCGGGTCATCGAGCCAGACGGCACCCGCGAGGACCACTGCTACTGGCAGCCCTCGTACACCAGGCACTCCGACATCGGCGACGACCCGGTGCTCTGGCGCGAGGCCGTGCACGACGCGCTGCGCACCGCGGTCAGGAGGCGCACGGTCGCCGACGTCCCCGTCGGGGTGCTGCTGTCCGGCGGTCTGGACTCCAGCCTGCTGGTGCAGATGCTCGCCGAGGACGGGTACGAGGACATCCCGACCTTCGCGATGGGCTTCGAGGAGGAGAACGGGGAGACCGGCGACGAGTTCCGGTACTCGGACCTGATCGCGCACCGGTTCTCGACCGACCACCACCAGCTCATGATCCCCTCCGACCGCCTTCCGGCCGCGCTGGAGGACGCGATCGGCGCCATGAGCGAGCCGATGGTCAGCCATGACGCCGTGGCTTTCCACATGCTGTCCGAACAGGTCTCCAAAGAGGTCAAGGTCGTACTGTGCGGCCAGGGCGCCGACGAGGTGTTCGCCGGCTACCACTGGTACCCGCAGATCGCCTCGGCCGCCCGTACCGGTGCGGACGACGCCTACGCCCGCGCCTACTTCGACCGGACGCACACCGACCTCAACGCCATGATCCACCCCGACCTCGCCGTCGGTCACGACGCCTCGATGGACTTCGTCCGGCGCCACATGGCGACCCCCGGCGCCGATACCGCCCTCGACGCCGCCCTGCGCATGGACGTCCACGCCCTCATGCCGGACGACCCGGTCAAGCGGGTCGACAACATGACGATGGCCTGGGGACTGGAAGCCAGGGTGCCGTTCCTCGACCAGGACCTCGTCGAGCTGGCGGCCGCCTGTCCGCCGCGGCTGAAGCTCGCACAGGGCGGCAAGGCCGTGCTCAAGGAGATCGGACGCACGGTGCTGCCCCGCGAGGTCGTCGACCGCCCGAAGGGCTACTTCCCCGTCCCCGCGGTACGGAACATGGCCCAGCCCGTCCTGTCGCGGGTACGCGACGCCCTGACGGCCCCGGAAGCGCGCCGGCGCGCCATCTTCGACGAGCGCATCGTGGCCGAGCTGCTCGCGGCGCCCAACCGCCACCGGGCCCGGCGCGGGGCGAACACCCTGTGGCAGGTGGCGACGCTGGAGATCTGGCTCCAGGCGCACGGCATCGACTGAGTGGTGGGAACCTTCCGGAAGCGGAAGCCTGGGAGAGGTGGCCATGCCCCTGGAGCAGACGAACCTCGTGGATCACGTACTCGGCACGGCGGGCGGGACCGCGGCGGCCCCGGCCGGCGCGGACCGCGACGCGCCGCCGCCCGCGCCGGCGCCCGTGCCGGTGCGGATGCCCGACCACCAGGGCGCCGACCCGCCGACCCTGCTCACCGCCCACGGGTGCTGGTACCCGTCGGCGAACCCCACCGGTGAACACGTCGCGTTCATCTGCGACCGGTCCGGCGTCCCCCAGCTGTGGAGCGGCCCCGCCCGGGGGGACGGGGCCCATGTGCTGGACGGCGACCCCGATCCGGTCACCGAGGTCTCCTGGTCCCCCGACGGGCGCTGGATCGCCTACACCTCGGCACCGGGCGGCGGCGAGCACACCCGCGTCCTGGTGGTGCGCCCGGACGGAACCGGACGGCAGGTGCTCGCCGGCGCCGAGCCGGGGAGTTCGGCCCACCTCGGGTGCTGGACCCGCGACGGCACCGCGCTGGCCGTCACGGTCGCCCAGCCCTCGGCGTCGGGCTCGGAGCACACCGGGGCGGGACACCTGCCGGCGGACGCCGACGGTGCGCCGGCCGCGCCCGGCGCCAAGGCGCCCGGCGCGGCCTGGCCCGAGCGCGGCGGCCCGGCGACCCTGCTCGGAGCCGGGGCGGCGAACCGGGCCTCCGCGCAGGACCCGGCCGCACCGGTGCAGGCGGCGGCCGGCCGGCCGGTCCAAGACCCCGGCAACGTCCCGAACCTGGGCCCGGTGCCGAACCTGGGCGCCATGCCGAACCTCGGCCCGGTCCCGAACCAGGGCCCGGTCCCCGACATCGGCCCGGTCCGCAGCGGCGGGCTGGCCGCCTACCTGCTCGACCCGGACGGCGCCCACGCGCCCGTCCTGCTGTACGGCGAGGAGGGGGCGGCGTCGCTGCGCGTGTGCGACACCAGCCCGGACGGCCGCTTCGCGCTCGTCCGCCGCGGCCCACGGGGCCGGCGCGAGGCCCTCGTCCTCGACACCGCCTCCGGCCGCACCACCTTCTCCCTGCACGTCGCCGACGGGGACCCCTGGATCGGGCGGTTCTCCGCCGACGCGCGCACCGTGTGGCTGCGCAGCGACACGGACCGCGAGTTCGCGGCGCTCCTGAAGGTCCGGCTCGACGAGGAGGGCGCGGCCCGGACCGTGTCCATGGCGGCCGAACGCGAGAGGTCCGCCCTCGACCTGCTGAGCGTGCCCGACCACGGCCGATGGGCCCTCCTCGCCTGGAACGTGCACGGGGCGACCGAGCTGGAGAGCGTCGGCCTCCCCCTCGCGGACGAGGACGGCGGCGTCGGACCGCGGCACCGGCCGGTCCTGCCGCACGAAGTCGTGACCCGCATCGCGCCCCTGGAACGCGGCGGCCTGTTCGCCGCGCTGGCGGGCTCCCGGCGCAGGCCCGGCATCTGGGAACTGGACCAGGGCCTCGTACCCGCGCGCGCCGGCTGGTCGGCCCGGGACGAGGACGCGGCGCCGCCCGGGCGGCCCCCCGTACGCCCGGTGCCCCTGCGCTGCCGCGCGCGGGACGGGCTGACGCTGGGAGGCTGGTACTACCGGGCGCCCGGCCGGGATCCCGGTCGGCCCGCGCCGTGCGTCATCCACCTCCACGGCGGCCCCGAGGAACAGGAACGGCCGGTGTTCAGCCCCCTCTACCACGAGCTCCTCGGCAGGGGCCTGGACGTCTTCGCCCCCGACGTCCGCGGCTCGTCGGGCTGGGGGCGGTCCTTCGTGGACGCCGACCTAGGCGCCGGCCGGTTCGCCGCGATCGACGACGTCGCCGACTGCGCCGCGCACGTGGTCGCGCTCGGCTACGCCGACCCCGTGCGCCTGGGCGTGATGGGCCGCAGTTACGGCGGCTACCTCACCATGGCCTCCCTCGTGTGGCATCCCGACCTCTTCCGCGCCGGCGTCGCCGTCTGCGGGATGTCGGACTTCGCCACGTTCTTCGCCGGCACGGAACCGTGGATCGCCCAGTCCGCCACCGCCAAGTACGGCCACCCCGAACACGACCGGGAACTGCTGCGCGCCCTGTCCCCGATGAGCCGCGTCGACCAACTGCGCGCCCCGGTACTGGCCGTCCACGGCGAACACGACACCAACGTGCCGCCGACGGAATCGGAGCAGTTCGTCCGCGCGGCCCGGGAACGCGGCGTGCCGGCACGGCAGTTGACGCTGCGCAACGAGGGCCACGAGTTCCTGCGGGCGGACAACAGAAGGCTCTACCGGCGTGCGGCCGCGGACTGGCTGGAACGGCACCTGGCCCCCACCCCGCCCCCCTGACCGCTCACGACGGCCGACACCGCCGTCCGGCGGCGGAGCGGCGTCCACCGGGACGGCGGGACAAGGGGACGGACACCGGGCAGGTGCCGGGCAACCGAAAACCCCCGGCCGTCGGGAACCACCGTGGCACCTCCCCAGTCCGTTGTCCCGCACCCCTCATCCGCCGCCGGTGAGCGCACCCGCGACCCCGGCGGCCGCGAGGACGGCCGCCGCCAGGGTCGAGAGCGACGGGGAGGAAACGGGCGGGGCCCCATCGGGATCCGGAGCGGGGGCGGGCGCGGGGCGATCGGGTGCGGCGACGTGGTGGGGCAGGACGCCGCGGTGCCAGAAGAGGCACAGCCGTTCCCAGTGCACGCGCTCGTCGTCACCGTCGCCGACGGGCCGCCCCAGGGCCTCCAGCAGGTGCCCCCGGTACAGGTCGAAGGCCACCCGCAGGTGCTGCCCGTAGGTGACGGCCCGCAGCAGGGCGCCGCGGTAGCAGATCCACGCGACCAGTGCCCCGCCCCACAGGCACAGCAGGAACAGCGGGGTCGACGCGCGGACCGCCCACAGGTATCCGCCGCCGCCGACCGCGAGGACCGCGGACAGGAAGGCGGAACCGAGCAGCGCGGCCAGACCCGTCCGGGCCGCACCGAGCATGATCAGGAAGGTGTCCGGGAGCAGGGGGTGCAGCCGCGGCCACACCAGGGCCGCGTCGATGCCGTAGCGCAGGCGGGGATAGAGCTCGGCGGCTTTGAGGGCGTTGCCGAGCCGGGTCGGCATGATCTCGTTCGGACGGGTGCGCGGCGGGTAGCGGTCGTGTGCGCGGGCGTCGTCCGATCGCCGCACCAGACGTCGGTGGTGGCCCCGGCCGAGTCGGCCGAGCGTCCGGTTCCCCAGCGGGCCCCAGTGGCCCGCCGCCAGGCGGAGCAGCGACGTCTGGGCGCTGCCGAGCACCGTCGCCACGCAGACCAGGGCGAGGACGAAGCCCGCGACCACGAGCACCTTGGACTCCCACGAGCCCTGGCGCCATGCCTGCAGCGCCCCGTGGGCGGAGCCCCGGCCGGTCGCGAGGACCAGTCCCGCCAGGCAGCAGAACACGACGCTCGGCAACAGCGCGCCGCGGACGGACCGCCGGCCCGCCACGACCGCGATCTCCCCGAGGGTGGCGCTGAACACCGCTCACCGCTCCTGGGGTTCGAGCGGATGACCGGCGTCGCCGCCCGGACACGTCGGCGGGTAGTCGGGGTCGTACAAAGTGACCTGGTTCAGCAGGCCGCACCGGCACACGAGCCTGGCGACGGGGACGCCGACCACGCCCGCCAGCACCCCGTCCTCGGGGTGGGCGAGGTCCGACCGGGTACGGCCCGGAGGTACGTCCACCCCTGCGCAGTGACGTGCGATCGTCGGATGTTCCAGCACTCCCAGAATGCCGGACGGGCCGATCACGACGGCACCGAAGGGGTTCAGCGGCAGCAGGGTGACCGCTTCGCCCGTGAGGAGCTCGTCCAGGGTGAGGCGCGCGGGCAGGAGCACGGCGGGCGGCAGGCTCCCGCCGGCGGCGGACGCCGGGGGTGGGGCGCCCGGGGCGCCGGCGACCCCCAGGCCGGTGGGCACGCCGGCGGCGTCCAGCGCCACGACGTACCCGTCCGTCGCCTCGTCGGGGCGGGTGCTGACGGGGGCGAGGGGCAGCTCGTCGAGGGTCATCGCCAATCTCCTACCAAGGTGAACGGAGCCCAGTAGTACGGGTGGTCGAAGGCGGGGAGGTGGTGGTCGTGGCGGGCGGACGCGTAGCGGGCCCGATTCCGGAGCACGAGGAGCCGGCGCCGGAGAGGGGATCCGTCGGACGTCTCGGCGAGCAGGGCGTCGAGCTCCGCGAGGGCGCCGCCGACATCACCCGCCCGCAGGCGCAGGCGGGCGATGTCATGGCTCAGGGAGTGCACGGACTCCGGATCCGCCGCGCGCAGCCGCTCACCCCGCCGCTCCCGCTCGCAGTGCTCCAGGGCCTGTTCGAGGCTCACGCTCCGCAGCCCGCGCCTGGCGGCGGACAGCGCCTTCGCCGTCGGGCTGCCGTCCTTCAGCCGCCGGTAGAAGTCGGCCATCAGCAGCGCGCTGGAGATGTCGTCCACCTGCCACCGGGTCACCAGGACGGAGCGGGCTCCGGCGTGCAGGAACTGCCGTGTCAGTCCCATGAGTTCATTGCCGGCGCGTTGCTCCTGGACGCCCGTGTCGCAGCCGCTGAGCACGACCAGGCGGACGTCGAGCCGTACCGTGAGCAGGTCCTCGGCGGTGAGTTCCCCGTCGGCCAGGAGAATGCCCGACCGGGACGGCCGTTCCCGGTCCAGGCGGCAGTGGCAGGCCAGGTGGACCACGTCGTAACGGGCCCGTGAGAGCCGTTCCCGCAGGGTCTCCAGGGTGGCCGACGGCCCCGTGCGGACCTCGGTGGAGGGCAGGACCGCACGGATGGCCCGCGCCTCGGCCCGGGCGTGCGTCAGGTCGCCCCGGGAGTCGGCGAGGACCAGCGCCGCCCGTGTTTCGTTCCGTGCGGCGGGCCCGAGCCTGTACCGCATCAGCGACGCACTCGGCGTACAGCTCATCGGGTTGCGCTCACCCCAGGGAGTACCCGCCACGGTGACCGCGTGGAGCGGCAGGTCGTGCAGCGGGCCGTCCGGCACCAGCCACAGGACCTCGCCGGGCCTCGTGTGCTCGGCGACGGCCCGGGCCAGGGGCGCCAGCCCGGTGGTCCACGACGGTGCCGGCCGGCCGACGTCCGGCCTTCCCGGCGTGAGCGCCTCCGCACCCAGCCGCAGGTCGACGACCACCGGCTCGGCCCGGTCCGGGCGCACCAGGAGGACGATGGTGCGGTCGCCGACGCTGACGAACTCGCACAGGACCTCGCCGGGTCGGAGCATGTCGCGCAGTTCCGCGTACTGCGCGGGCGCGCCCCGGCGACCGCTCACGTACGAGGCGCCGGCCGCGCCGGTCGCCTCCATGGCGCGCCAGACCTCCTCCAGCTTCGCCCGTTTCACCTGACCCCAGTAGGGGTTGAGCACCGCGAAGCCGTACGGTCCGCGGGTGCCGATCCGGTCGCTGCTGCGGACGCTCCGTAGCAGGTCCTGCTCCTTCTTCTGCAACTCCACGAGTTCCGTGGGGAGTTCCGTCTCATGGGCGCCGCCCATCGTCTGCAGCATGAGGCGGCCCCGGCCCCGTTCCGCGGCCTCCACCGCCGCCGTCAGGGGTACGCCGGGGACCCGGTGGTCGACGATGAGGGCGACGAGTTCACCGCAGGGCCGGGCGAGGTCGAGATCGATGCGCAGGTCGGCGTCGGCGACCCGATCGCGTGCGGTCTCGACCGAGGCGACGAGCGAGATCAGGTGGGTGTACTGCTCGGACCAGTTGCCGGAGCGGGCCGCGGTCCGGGCCAGCAGCCGGTGGGCGGCCGTCTGCTGGGCCAGGTCGTCCGCCGAGCGGGCGACTTCGAGCACGTCCATGGCCGCGAGCCGGGCGGTCTCGAGGGATCCGCGGGCGTAGGACCGCTGCGCGTCGGCCAGGACCTCGGCGATGCCATGGCCGACGGGCAGCGGGTACATGTCGGCGAAGCCCCGGTTCGGGCTGGGCAGCACCACATCGTGCTGTCGGCCGCCGGTCCGGTACGCCGCGTCCGCGACACGCCGTTCCACGTGTCGCACGAAGGCGATCCCGCGGTGATGCACGGAGAGGTAGGGGAGCCAGGTGGGAAGTTCCTCGATCAGGGCGGTCGCCGAACCCAGCGGCAGGGGAAAGGTCCGTCGGCGGTCCGCGCCGCTGCGGTGGCCCGTGCGGCCGGCGACGCCCTCCACGAGCTCCGCGAGGCGTTGCAGGGCGGCCGGCAGGGCGGCGCGGTCGCCCATCGCGTCGACTTCGGCCAACGCCTCCTCCGTACGGTCCAGTTCGAAGGCGAGGGTGTCGGCGGTGAGGCACCGGGCGGCGGCCGCGTTGAGGGGGAGGCCCGCGACGGCGAAGAGCTCGGCGGCGTACCGGCGGTTGCGCACGGCGTTGTCCGACAACCCCGTCGTCAGGCTGACTTCGGCCCGCGCCATGGCGGTCATGGCGGCCACGGTCTGCCACGTGGCGAACAGCCGGCGGCGCTCGGGCTCGGGGATCTCCGTACCCGCCTGGTGCTGGAAGAGCGCCTTCAGGGAGTCCGCGTACGCCTCGGCCGTGCTCACCCAGGGCTCCGCGTCCGCGGTCGGGATGGACGCGTTCGCCCGCCAGGAGCTGATCGCGAGCTCGTAGCCGGGGGAGCCCGCCAGCACCTCGTCATGGCGCAGCGTCAACTCCCAGGGTGCCAGGTCCGGTTGCCGGGGGCTGCGGAGCACCGCGTCGTAGGCCCAGGCGCCGAGGACGCTTCCCTGGATCCAGGGGACCCGGACGGCGGGCTGGAGCGGGAGGCGCAGTGCGTTCACCACCTGGAGCTGCCGGTCCCCGGTACGGGCCGCGTATCCGGAGAAGGCCAGTTCGGCCGCCGTCACCGCGATGGCCGGTACCAGCAGCCCCGGTTCGTCGGGGTGGGTGACCGCCAGGAGCGCGGGCCCCCAGCCGTGGCCCGTCAGCCGGCGCAGTACCCAGAAGGGCTGGAGCCGCCGGGAGAGGACGCCCCTGACGTGCGGCCACGTGCGCAGTTCCTGAACGCAGCCGAGCGCCGTGACCAGCAGGAGGGCCGACGCCCATCCCACCGAGGTCCAGGATCCCGCCTCCCCTCCCGGTCCGGCACCGCCGAGCCATGCTTCGGGCCACAGGGCCGACGCTCCGCCCGCCGACAGGAGGATCAGCACCCGCTTCAGCCGCTCGCGCCCCCGCAACAGCCGGACGAAGGCGCGCAGCCGCAGGTCGTAGAGGGCGACCCGGGCGAGGACCAGTGACGCCAGCACCAGCCCCGGCGCTCCCGGGGCGGACGGAGCGTGCCACCACAGGAGGAGCGGGACCGCTCCGACGCCGAGGTGCACCAGCCGGCACATGTGATCGCTGATGTACGGCGGCTGGATCACGCCCGCGCGAGTCCGCCAGACTCCGTGCCCCCCGAGCTGCAAGCCCTCACTCCTCGTGCGCGACCGTGGACGGACGGTGCGCGGGAAGCCTATCGGCCCGCGGAAGGCGCGGCCGAGCGAGAGGCGGCGAGTTCACCCGTAACAGTCGCGAGGAAACGTTTGGGGAGCGTCCTCGGGGGCGGGAGCGCTGGGTCAGCGCCTGCGGCCACGTCCGCGGGCCGCCCAGCCGTGGCCGATGCCGGCGACGTGCAGCGCGAGCGCGGCGAGGCCGATCAGCATGAAGTTGGTGGAACTCAGCACGTCGTTGGTGGCGATGCCGGCCGCGTTGATCAGGAACGCGATGAAGAACAGCACTGCGGCGGTGATGCCGAGCATGTCCATGCCCCTTTCGGTAGGTGACGGCCGTGTGCCCCGTACGGGCCGGATCATGAGCCGCGGCCCGGGCCGGAGCCACCGGGCCGCCACGGACCGGGGCGGCCGCATGGTCGGGGAGAGCGGGGGCAGGTGCGGGGCATCTGAACGTTCGATGCACAGGCGGCGACATGCGAAGCGTTGGCGTGGAAGAAGAGCTCCTGCTCGTGGACGCGGACAGCGGGGCTCCCCTCGCCGTGTCGGGGGCGGCCCTGGCGGCCGCGGACCGCGGGACCTGGCAGCGCCCCGGCGGCGACGGCGGGCCGGAGCACGAGTTCGAGAAGGAACTGCACAAGGAACAGCTGGAGTTCGCCACCAAACCGATCACGGAGATGGGCGAGCTCCATGAGGAGATCGTCCGCATCCGCGGCGAGGCGGCCCGCCACGCCGCGAGCGCCGGCGCCGTGGTCGCCGCGGTCGCGACATCGCCGCTGCCCGTGCAGCCGTCGCTCAACGTCGGCCGCCGCTACCGGTGGATGGGCGAGCAGTTCGGACTCACGGTGCAGGAGCAGCTGACCTGCGGGTGCCACGTCCACGTATCGGTCGCCTCGGACGAGGAAGGGGTCGCGGTGCTGGACCGCATCAGGCCCTGGCTGGCCGTCCTCATGGCGATGAGCGCGAACTCCCCCTTCTGGCAGGGCGAGGACAGCGGCTACGCCGGCTACCGCAGCCGGGTGTGGAACCGATGGCCCTCCGCCGGCCCGGTCGACGTCTTCGGCTCCGCCGACCGCTACCACGAGCAGGTCCGCGCCATGATCGACACCGGGGTGCTGCGCGACGAGGGCATGATCTACTTCGACGCCAGACTGTCCGCCACCTACCCCACCGTGGAGGTCCGGGTCGCCGACGTCTGCCTGGACGCGTCCACGCCCGTCCTGCTCGCGGCGCTCATCCGCGGCCTGGTCGAGACGGCGTCCCGCGCCTGGCAGGACGGGCAGCCGCCGGCCAGGGTCGGTACGAGTCTGCTGCGGCTGGCCTCCTGGCGGGCCGGCCGCTCGGGCCTGGACGGACCGCTGCTGCACCCCGAGACCATGCGGGAGACGTCCGCCGAGCGGGCCGTCGACGCCCTGTACCAGCACGTGCGCGAGGCGCTGAAGGACCACGACGACGACGAGCGGGTCCGCGAGGCCATCGCGCAGCTGCACGAACGGGGCAACGGTGCCCGCATCCAGCGGCGGCTGCACGCCGACGGGCAGAGCCTGGGGTCCGTCGTCACCCGGTGCGCGGAGCTGACCGTCAGGCCGTGACGCGCGGCTCCGCCGGCGGGGCGGACGCGAGCCGTTCCGAGGGTCCCGCCACCCGTTCCCCGTACAGGGGTGCTCGACCCGCGGTCAGTGTCCGAGGGCATTTTTCAGCTGCTGCTTGGTCATCGTCGAGCGGCCCTCGACGCCGCGCTTCTTCGCCTCCTGGTACAGGTCGTCCTTGGTGCGTCCGGACGAGCTGCCGCCGCCACCGGACTTCTCGCCACCGCGCTGCGAGGCGGACTTGCCCCGGGTCGAGCTGCGGCTCGCGGTCTTGCTCTCACCCGAACGTGCGCGTTCCTTGTTCACCGTCCGGGAGGCCATCTCCTTCGCGCGGTCCTCGGACATGCCGCGCTTCTCCCCGGACTCCTTGATGTGCTCGTACTGGCGCTCACGCTTGGGGCTGGATCCTCGGGGCATGGCGGAACCTTTCTCGACGATGGGTTGCGACGGGCATGGTGCGCGTACCCACATATCCCCACATTTCGCGCGAAACGAACCGAACGGCTGCGGACCGCGACCTCGACCTCGACCACGTCACCCCCGACGTACTGCGCGACCGCATCACCGGCCTCGCCCTCCACCCGGAGGTCGACGGCGCGGCGGACCGGCCTGACCTGCGGATGACGACTCATTTCCGGCAGGGTTCAACGGTGATCGGCAGGGTATGCGACGGCCACGTGACCGATCCGCCGACGAAAGGCGAACACCCATGCTGATGGCCCACCCGGCCGTGCTGCCCGGCCTCGTCGACCGTTACTGGGCGCTGTCCGTACTCGATGCGGCAGAAGGCGACTCTCCCGTACGCAGGGAGATCCAGGCGGTCGAGCGAGCGCTGTGCGTGGCCACGGGCACGACGGACGTGCACGCCGCGCTGATCGCCGCCCGCCATCACCTGCCCGGCACGGGCACCCTCGACGACTCCGTGCTCGCCTCCGGCTGACGGGTTCACCACCCGACGACGGGCCGAGGGATGGGGCGCCACGCCGTGGGTAGGCGCCGGATACCCCGGCCGCCCTGCCGGCAGGGCGGGCGCGGCCCGGCGAGGTGAGGGAGGCAGACATGTCCCAACACGTTCCGGACCCGGACCCGCGCAACACCCCCCGGCCCCACGGCGGGGTGCCGCCCGGCGAGACGCCGCCCGGCGAGTCGAGCACCGGCTCGGGCGCGGGCCCGTACCGCCCGCTGACGCGCGGCTGGGGCAAGGGCCCCCTCGTGCTGATCTGCCTGGTGGCCCTGGCCTGCGCCCTCTTCTTCCTCGCCTATGCCGTCATGCTGAACGTATGAGGGCGGCCGAGGCCTGAGCCGCCGCCTGTCCGCCGCACGCGGGGTCGTACCGCAGCAGCCGCGGGACGGCACGCTCGACGCGGCCCCGCGTGGCCGCCGGCCGGTCAGGCCGTGACGCCGAGGCGGGCGGCCAGCCAGTCGAACACCCGCTGCTCGAACAGGGCCCGCCCCAGCGGCTCGCAGTGCAGGTCCGCGCCCTCCGCCGCAGTGAACTCCACGAACGCCTTCTCGCCCGGCAGCGCCTCGTACAGCCGTCGCGACTGCCCCGGCCAGAAGTGCTCGCCCTCCGGCGAGGTCACCAGCAGCGGCACCGTGATCCGGTCCAGCACCCCCGTCAGCTCGTACCGGGCCACCTCGGTGAGCAGATCGTAGGGGGACTCGATCCCGTAGGGCTTGGCCCGCCACCGCCAATAGGCGGCGAGCTCCCCGTCCTGCGCGAACCCTTCCCGCATGACACCGTCGAACGCCTCCCGATCACCCGTGTCGAACAGCTCGCGCAGCTCCGGCGGGAAGTTGTGCCACCAGCTGTCCACGACGGACACCACACCCGGATCCGCGACCCCCGCCGCGATCCGGTGCTCGAAGGCGAGCGCCCGCGGCACCCAGTAGCCCGCCTGGCTGATCCCCGCCAGCACCAGCCGGTCGGCGTCGACGCCCTCGTGGCCCAGCAGGAAGTCCACCACCGGGGTGATCACGTTCTCCCAGTCCGGACGGAACGGCATCCCGTACTCGAACAGCATCGACTGCTGCCCCGGTCCGTCGAAGAGGAGGGCGTTCCAGCCGCGTGCCACGGCCGGCGCGCCGAGCATCGTCCACGCGGTGCTCACCGGGCCGTCGCTGCCGTTGTTCACGATCACCGTCGGCGCGCCCGCGCTGCCCGAGGTGCCTGTGGCGGGCCCCGCGGCGGGCCGGAAGAGGTAGCCGGGCAGCTCGGTCCCCTCGTACGGCACCGCCACCCGCTCCGCGGCCGGCTCCCACGCCGCCGCGAACCGGTCGAAGCACTCCCGGTGCTCCCGGAACACCGCCAGGAGCCGTCCCTCGTCGGTCAGCGCGTCGGCCGCGACCAGGCCCGTTCCGAAGTAGCCCGCGGCCCGCAGCCACGCGTCCCGGGCGCTCGTCCGCCGTCCCGCCGCTGCCGCCCGTTCGCCGTCCGACCGGACGCGCCGCGCCAGCTCCGTCCAGCCCTCGAACCACCCGCGGCCGTCCGCACCGCCCAGGGCCGCGGCCGTGGCCAGCACCTCGCCGGGATCGGAACCCTTCTGCCAGGCCGCCCCGAGGAGTGCCCGCACCTCGAAATCGAGCTGCTCGTTCTCACAGAACCGGTACGCCACGACGCCTCCCGGAGTTCACCCCCACCGTACGAGCGCCCCCGGGCGGCCGCACGCGGCGCAGGTCCGCGTCAGGCGCGGCGCGCCCACTCCTCGGCCAGCAGGCGGTAGGAGCGGACCCGGTCCGCGTGGCCGTGCGTGATCGTGGTGATCAGCAGTTCGTCGGCGCCGGTGGCCTCCTGGAGCCGTTCGAGGTGGTCGGCGACCGTCCGCGGGGAGCCGACGAACTGCGTCTCCACCCGGTCGGCGACCAGCGCCCGGTCCGCGTCCGTCCAGGGCAGGGCACGGGCCTGCGCCGGGGTGGGGTAGGGGATGGCGCCCTCGCCCGTGCGGATGCTGCGCACCCAGGGGGCGTACCCGGTGGCCAGTTCCCGCGCCGCCGCGTCGTCCTCGGCGACGACCACGTCGGCGGACACCGTCACGTACGGCCGGTCGAGCTCCGCCGACGGCTTGAAGGCGGCCCGGTACCCTTCGGCGGCCTCCAGCACGGTGGCCGGGCTGACGTGGTAGTTGGCGGCGAACCGCAGCCCGTTGCGGCCGGCCGTCTCCGCGCTGACCCCGCCGCTGCTGCCGAGGATCCACACCTGTACGTCGGCCCCCTCGCCGGGAACGGCGTGCGCCTCCAGGCCCTCGGGGGTGCGGTAGTCACCGCGCAGCAGGGCGAGGACGTCGTCGATCTGCTCGGCGTAGTCCTGGGGCCGGGCGCCGGGCAGGTTGAGCAGCTGCTGCTGGAGCGCCACCCGCGGATGGCCCAGCAGGTGCGCGAAGGAGAACCGGGCCGGGATGCGCAGCCCGTTGGGGGCGTACCCGTCCACGACGGGGGCGGCGTCCGGCGCCGCGGTCCCGGCGGAGCGCGCTTGCGGTCCGCCGGCCGAGCGGCCCAGGCCCAGGTCCAGCCGCCCCGGGTGCAGGGCGTCGATCAGGCCGAACTCCTCCACCGTCGACAGCGCGGTGCGGTGGCCGAGCTGGACGGCCCCGGAGCCGAGCCGGATGGTGCTCGTCGCCGCGGCGGTCAGGGCCAGCACCACGGCGGGCGAGGTGCCGGCGACCCCCGGGTTCAGGTGGTGCTCCGCGAACCAGTAGCGGGCGTAACCGAAGGCCTCCGTCTGCCGGGCGAGGTCGATGCTGTGGCGGAGGGCCTCGGCGGCGCCGGAACCGGACGGGACCGGGACGAGGTCGAGGACCCCGAGGGGAATGCCGGACATGGCCGGGCTCCTTGGTGGTCGGGGCGGGATGAGGGCCGGAACCTTACGGGGCCGAGGTCGAGGTCGAGGCCGGGGCCGGGGCCGCGGCCGCGGTTTGCCGGGCGGGCTCCGCACCGGGTACGGCCAGCCCGAGGTGGTCGCGCAGGGTGGTGCCTTCGTAGTCGGTACGGAAGACGCCGCGCTCCTGCAGCAGTGGCACCACGGTGTCGGCGAAGACGTCCAGGCCACCCGGCGTGATGTGGGGAACCAGGATGAAGCCGTCGGCGGCGTCCGCCTGCACCAGGGTGTCGATCGAGTCGGCGACGGTGGCCGGGGAGCCGATGAAGGTCTGCTCGGAGGTGGTGGAGATGACGAGTTCGCGGATCGACAGGTTCTTGGCCTCGGCGAGCGCGCGCCACCGGCGGGCGGTCTCCAGGGGGTCGCGGAACTGGCGGACGCTGGCCCGTCCGAGGGCGATGGTGTTCTCGCCGGGGAGGGGGTCGACGTCGGGCAGCGGCCCGTCCGGGTCGTATGCGGACAGGTCGCGGTTCCAGACGTGTTCCAGGTACTTGATCGCGGTCTGTCCGCTGACCTGGAGCCGCCGCACCTCGTACGCGGCTTCGTGCGCCTCGGCGTCGGTGTCGCCGAGGACGAAGGTGGCCGCGGGCAGGATCTTCAGCTGGTCGCGGGTACGGCCGTACGCGGCCAGGCGGCGCTTGACGTCGGCGTAGAACGCCCGGCCCGCGTCGAGGGTCCCGTACCGGCCGAAGATCGCGTCGGCGGAGGCCGCCGCGAACTCCCGGCCCTCGTCGGAATCCCCGGCCTGGAAGATCACCGGCCTGCCCTGCGGGCTGCGCGGCACGTTGAAGCGGCCCTCGATGTCGAAGTGCCGGCCGTGGTGCGCGAAGGCCCCGGCCCGTCCGTCGCGCAGGAACCGCCCCGACGCGGCGTCGGCGACGACCGCCCCCCGCTCCCAGGAGTCGAACAGTTCGTTCGCGGTGGCCAGGAACTCCTGGGCGCGGGTGTAGCGGTCCTCACGGGGCAGGAATCCGCCGCGCCGGAAGTTCTCGCCGGTGAAGGCGTCCCACGAGGTGACGACGTTCCAGGCGGCCCGGCCCTCGGAGAGGTGGTCCAGCGAAGCGAACTGGCGGGCCACCTCGTACGGTTCGTTGAAGGTCGAGTTGATCGTGCCGGTCAGCCCGAGGCGTTCGGTGACGGCCGCCAGCGCGGCGAGCACGGTGAAGGTGTCGGGCCGTCCCACGACGTCCAAGTCGTAGATCTGGCCGCCCTGTTCACGCAGGCGCAGCCCTTCGGCGAGGAAGAGGAAGTCGAACTTGGCGCGCTCGGCGGTCCGCGCGAAGTGGACGAAGGAGTCGAAGTCGATGTGGCTGCCGGCCGCCGGGTCGCTCCACACGGTGGTGTTGTTGACCCCGGGGAAGTGGGCGGCGAGGTGGATCTGCTTGGGAGCCTGGGCGCTCATGGTTCGTCCTTCCGGGGGGCGGATCAGGAAGCGCGGGGCGCGGCCACGGCGTAGCGGCCGACGGGCCGTTCGAGACCCAGCAGGCCGCGCAGGGTGTCCGCCTCGTACTCCCGGCGGAAGACGCCGCGCCGCTGGAGCTCCGGCACGAGGACGCGGGTGATGACGGGCAGATCGTGGGAGATCACACCGGGCCGCAGCCGGAAGCCGGACAGGCCCGCTGCCCGGTGCTCCTCGAGCAGGTCGGCGAGCTGGGCCGCAGTCCCGGTGAACACGGGCGCGCCGCCGCCCTCGTACGGGTCACCCGCGAGCGCGTCGAGACGGCCGAGGCGGTCGGCGGCGGCCGCCGCGTCCTGGTCCAGGAACACGGTCAGCTCACCGAAGAGGTGCAGCGGCTCCGCGCCGCCGGGCCCGGCGGACTCGCGTACCTGCCGGACGGCCGCGACGGCGGCCCGCGTCCCGGCGATGTCGCGGGACGGCAGGAACCCGACGTCGGCGGCGCGGGCGATGAGCCCGTACGCGGCGCTGTCCGTCGCGCGGGCGGTCACCACGGGCTGCCCCTGCGGCGGGCGGGGGGTGATCGACGGCCCGCGGACGCTGAAGTGCCGCCCCTCGAAGTCGATGTAGTGCAGCTTGTGGCGGTCGACGAACCGGCCCGTCGCCACATCACGGATCTCGGCGTCGTCCTCCCAGCTGTCCCACAGCCGCCGGACCACCTCGACGTGATCGGCGGCCTCCTCGTGCAGCTCGTCCTCCCGGAGCGGGGCCGTGCGGCGGCCGAAGTGCCGTTCCTCGTAAGGGAGTCCGGACGTCCGGACGTCGAGGCCCGCGCGGCCGCGGCTGACGTGGTCGAGTGTCGCGACGGCCTTGGAGACGTGGAACGGCTCGGTGTGCGTGGCGGTCACGGCCGGAACCAGCCCGATGCGCCGCGTCAGCGGCGCCACCCGTGCCGCCGTGAGCACGGCGTCGAGCCGGCCGCGGACCTGGTCCGTCCGCTGGTCCTGCCCGCCCGGTGAGGCCGACTGGAGGGCGAGACCGTCGTCGAAGCTGACGAAGTCGAGCAGCCCGGCCTCGGCCTCGGCGACCACACCGGCCCAGTGGCGTGCCGTGAACAGCTCGGCGGGCCGGGCTCCCGGCTCACGCCAGGCGACCGGGTGCCCACCGGCACCGTCGAGCGCGACGGCGAGATGGATTTCGGACACGGCAGACGTCGCCTTCCTGATCGCCTGAAAGAATTCGATCCTGCGGGGGAGAAAACCTTGCCCATGACGCTACGCCCGAGGTCTGGGCCATTCAACGACAGCGTCATTAAGGGAGTTTGGCGATCCTGTTGCGCGGAGTCGGGGTCGCCGCGGCCCGCTGCGATTGCGCAGAACGATGTGAGTGAGGTGCAGAGCGGCCGTTTGGCCGGCTGCCTGGCCAAACGCCGATTCCTGCGGAGCCCGCGGCCGGGTCACCGTCACGCGGGTGGCCAACACGCCCGCCCACCGGACACTTTCAACGGCCACGTACCCTCAACTGCCATGACGTACCTCAGCCGTATGGGAGTGGCGACCTCCTGGGTGGCGTGGGCGGGCGGGGCTCCGGCCCCGTGGCACCGCGCTGCTCTCATCGAAACCTACGCGCTGATGGAAGAAGGCCGGTTCGAGGACGCCGAGGCGCGGGCGCGAGCCCTCGTCGCGGCCCGGCGGAGCCGCAGGGGACGGGACCGCAGACCCGGCACGGTCTGGTACGCCGCCTACGCCGCCGCCCTCGCGGTGCGCGCCCACGGACGGCAAGGGCCTTCCGTGCTGGACGAGTTCGAAGCACTGATCGCAGAGGCCGAGCGGACGTACGACTTCCATCACGGCCTGCTGCTGCCCGCCCGCCTGAACCGCGCATGGGTGCTGATCGACGAGGCACGGCCCGCCGAAGCGGAGGCGGAAGCCCGGGACGTCCTGCGAGCCCTGGCGCGACGGGCGCACCCCGCCGAAGACCGGCAGCGCGAACTGTCCGCCCTGGTATGCCTCGGGCACACCCTCTGCGAGCAGGGCCACCACGAGGAGTCGGAGACGATCGCCCGCCACAGCCTGCCGCGAGCCGACGAGGACCACCTCGTGCGCTCACTGCGGATCCTGCTGGTCCGCAGCCTGTCGGGCCTGGGACGCCACGCAGAGGCACTGGCACAGTCGTCGGAGGCGCAGGCCCTTCCCGAGCCGCCGCCGTATGCCGCCGGGCACGTGGAGTTCCGCAAGGCCACCGCCCTGCACGGCCTCGGCCGCGCCGCCGAGGCCCGGGCGGAAGCCGGCCGGGCACTGGCCGCCTGCGAGCGGTACCTCCACCCGACGCACCCCCGCATCACCGCGATCCACGCGCTGCTCTCCCGCATCACCCCGCGCTGACCGCACGCGCCGCCGTGCCCGACGCCCGCCCGGGGGACGCAACTGCCGCACCCCACGAGGTGATTCGAAAGGCCCCGCCGCGTCCTGCGGCTGTTGTAGGTTCCTGCCATGGCCATGAGCAAAGGGATCGAAAACCCGGAGTTGCGCTTCTCCGCAGCCCTGGTGCGCGCAGCAAACCTTCCGGGCGTCCGTATCAACAGGGAGTCCTACCTCCGGCAGGCACTGGGTCGCCATTGCTCCGAGGAACAAATCCGTCGGGCAATCGAAGAGACCCCTGCGGCAGCGGGAATCCCCAGCGAGGTTCTGGACAAAGCGGCCAACGACTCCATCAGCTACGAGACCACCAAGGCAAGCGCCCTTTCTGCGGCTGCCGGAATACCTGGCCTCCTCTTCCTTCCCGCCACTGTGCCGGCCGACGTGGCCCAGTACTTCGGCCACATGCTGCGCATCGCGCAGAAGCTCGCCTACCTCTACAGCTGGCCCGATCTGTTCTCCGGCGAAAACGACGACATCGACGACGCGACCAAGGGAGTGCTCACGCTCTTCATCGGCGTGATGTTCGGCACCCAGTCGGCGAACGCCGCCGTGGGGAAGGTCGCGGGCATGATGTCGAAGCAGGTCGCGAAGAAGCTGCCGCAGAAGGCACTCACCCAGGGCGTCATCTATCCCATCGTGAAAAAGGTCGCGGCCTACCTCGGCGTCCAGATGACGAAGCAGACCTTCGCGAAGACCGTCTCGAAGGCCATCCCCGTCGTCGGGGCCGTGGTCTCCGGCGGACTGACTCTCGCGACCTACCTCCCCATGGCCAAAAGGCTCAAGAAGCACCTGTCCGGCCTGGACCTGACGAAACCGACGCATCTGGTCGTGGACGCGGAGGTCGTGGAAGTCGTAGAGGTTCACGAACCCCCAGCCCCGGGCCGTGCCCAAGAGCACGACGCAGACGACTCGGTGCCGTCGGCCTGACGACTCCTCGCTCCTCCCGGAGACCCCGGACCGGAAAGCGCAGAGAAGGGCATACGCCTGCCGAACGGCTGAAGGATGACGATCCAGACGGGCGAAGGCCGGGGCGGTGGTTTGCGCCCCGGCCTTCCGTGCAGCGGCGTCCTTTCTCCTTCGGCGCCCCAACGCCTCAGGTCGGTGGGTGTGTGGCAACAGCGTGGCGGGTGCGGATCACAGGCGTCCTCCGGTCACCCAGAGGCGTGACATCGCATCGGCCAGGGCGGGGTATCGAGCGGCCTCGCAGAGCATTTCCGAGAGCACGAGCATTCCGTAGGCGGTGCTCCGCGGATCGCAGTTCTGGTGCAACCGGATCACCGCGAGGCTCAAGGGCCGGCGCCCGATCAGGATCCCGGCGCGACGGACAGCCGCGGCCGTCTCCAGGTCGGCGCGGCTTCCGCCGAACGGCAGGGTTTCCGTTCGGGGGAGTTCCTGCGGCGCCGCCGAGTCCCGCACGTGATGGACGGACGCCTCAGGCAGCACCTGGCCGTTCTCGAAGAGTTTCCGGAACCCGGATATGCGGAGGCTCGTATTGCGCGGGCGGAGCTCGATGAAGAGCTCGATGAACAGCCCCCGCAATTGGATGTGGAGGGGAAGGTGGGGCATCTCGCCCTCCTTGCGCCCGTCTCCGCCGAAGAATCCCTGCGCATCTTCCGCCTTCGACCGAATCGTCGACGTCAGGGATCGATACTCGTCGGCCGAGGCTTGCGCCGGGGAGAACAGGATCGGCATCAGCATGGCCGGCCCCTCAGGGAAGAGGTCCCGGAGACGGGCGTTTATTGAGTAATCTGACCGCAATCGCTTCGATCGTGCTGCACTCTCGCATGCACACCACCACCTTCGCCATCATTCCGACCGCCCACGGGTTTATCACCCCGTCGGTGTCGGGTCCGGTTCGATGGGTTCCTTTGTAGTCGCCCGGGTGGCGGCCGGGAGAATTGTTGACCTCTGATGCTAAGAAATCAGCCTGACCCCGAAACCCTTACTACGGGCATTTCGCCCCTGGCGCGGCCGCTCACGTCTCCGGTCACGGACACCTCAGGCCTTGCCGGCCGGGGGTCGGAACGCTCGGCCGACCTGCCGACGGAACCACACTCTTCCGGCCCGGCGCCGTGGGCGAGGATGACCCGGTGATCCACGACCCCGTCTTCGACGGCGACCGCGTCCTGCTGCCGGGCGAGGCTGCCTCCGTCCCCGCCCGCGTCCTGAGCGCCGCCGCCGTGCGGGACGCTGATCCGGACGCCGCGCCGCCGGAGATCCGCACACTCGCCGGGGAGATCCACTTCGTACCGTCCGTCCACCAGGCCGGGCTGCGGCGGTTCTGCGAGGCGAACGGCATTCCGTTGCGGGTCCGTCCCGACGTGTGGGGTGACCTGCTCGAACCGTTCCACGACACCTCCTTCACCCACCGGGAGCGGATGGCGAACCTGGAGCGCCTGGCCGCCGTCGGCCTGAACGCCGACGAGACGGCCCGGATCCGGGAACGCGTGGGGCCGCTCGTGGCGGCCTACAACTCCGCCCACTGGGACTGGAACCACCTCGGCCCGGCCGACCTGCTGGACGCGGCCTTCGGCACCCTGGTCCCCGAGGAGCTGCGGATCCCGCCGCGGGAGCGGGACGCCTTCCGCGCCTGGGCGACGGGAATCGCGAACCGTGCGGACGGGGAACGGCCCACGACCCTGTGACCCGCTCGTCCCGAAGGGGAAGGAGCCGGACCCGACTCCCCTCGGTGCGGCCGGACTCGACCGCCGGGCACTGCTGCCGCGCCCTCACCGCCGCCGTTTTCCCCGGCCGCGCCCTGAAGCCGTCCGTCAGCGCCGGCGCCCCAGCTGGCCGGGCGGTGTGTAGAACCTGCGTGCCGGCGACAGCTTGTCGAAACGGGCCTGCTGTCGGCTGTGTTCCTCGATCTGCAGGCCGTCGAGGTTCTTGGTCCGCGTGGCCCTGTCACTCCACAGCAGGAACCCGACCAGTGCGGCGACAGGCAGTCCGAGACATGCATAGAAGACGATCAAGTCGTTCACGCCCCCCGTGGCGAAGATCAACAAGTGTGCTGAGTCTGCTGGCCCTGCCGGGTGGGAGTCAAGAGCTGCGCGCCACGCGCCGCCCGGGCCCACCCGGAGGCCGCTACCGGGGGCCGCGGGGTGGCCGCGGCGGTCCGTAGCAGGTCCCGGGCGGCCTCCTTCGCGAGGCCGGCACCTCAGGGTTCCCGAGGGGCGCGACGCCGTGTTCCGGAGAGGTACGCCTCTACGGCGGTGCGCGGGCGGGGGCCGCCGGGGTGCGCGCGGACCCGCGGGTCGGTCCCGTCACCGTCGTGAGCCGCACGCAACCGCAGGCGTGGGGTGAGGAGTTCGGGCAGGGGCACGGTGGCGTTCATCGGGGTGGCGCCCATGCGGACACGGCGCCGCGCGGAGCGACCGCAGACCGGCCGGTCTCGGGCCGTGTGGCCCAGTGGGGCAGCTCGTTCGGTGTGTGCCGTTCGCGGAGTGGGGCAGGCGCGGCGTGGCAGGGCACGGATGGACGCAGTGCCCCGCCGAGCAAGCGGACGTGACCCGACACCGGGTCCGGGGTCCTCAGCAGACGCCCAGGAGGTAGAGAATGTCGCAGGTCAAGGAATCCATCGAGGTCAACGTGCCGATCCGCACCGCGTACGACCAGTGGACGCAGTTCGAGTCCTTCCCGCAGTTCATGGACGGCGTGCAGCGGATCGAGCAGCGCAGCGACACGCTCACGCACTGGGTGACGAAGATCTCCGGTGTGGAACGGGAGTTCGACGCGGAGATCACCGAGCAGATCCCCGACACCAAGGTCGCCTGGGTCACCGTCGGTGGCCAGGGCGAGCAGTCGGGTCTGGTCACCTTCGAGCCCATCGACCCGTCCCATACCCAGGTCACGCTGATGATGGACTTCGACCCCGAGGGGATGGCGGAGAACATCGGGGACAAGCTCGGCTTCGTCGACCGGCAGGTCAAGGGCGACCTGAAGCGCTTCAAGCACTTCATCGAGGACCGCGGCTCCGCCTCCGGCGCCTGGCGCGGCCAGGTCTGACCTCACGCGCCGACGACCCGGGCGGTACGGGGCCGTGCACGCCGGAAGCCACCGGCGCGCACGGCCCCGGACGGCCCGGCGTGCTGTCGTGCGCGCCGTGGCCTTCCGCTCAACCCGTGGCAGGACCGCCCCCGTTGATTCGAACCGGCACGTCGTGTCCGCCCGTCGGCCTACCCTGAGATCGCGCTGCTCCTCCGTGCCGCGCCCCGCCACACGACAGGACGTCCGTTGCCATGCCACAGCAGCCGCAGGAAAGGCCGGCGGGCGGGCGGAGCTTCCGGACCACCGAAGTCGACGTCGCCCGCGACTGGTTGAAGACGGCGTACGGAACGAGCCTGCGCATGCGCACGCCCACACCCCACCGTCCGTTCCAGTACTCCCGCACCAGCGCCGGCCCGCTGTCGCTCAGTACGCTGGCGCTGCCGACGGAGTACTCCTACGCCACCGACCCCCTCGGTGCCGTGGCCATCACGCACGTCGTCGGCGGCCGCATGGTCCGGGAGTGCGCGGACGACGTCACCCGGGCCGGCGCGGGCGACGTCCTGGCGATCTCGCAGCCCCACCTCCCGTACTCGGGCCGGGTGTACCACGCCGAACTGCGGGCCGTGACGGTGCCGCTCGCGCTCGTGCAGGAAGCCGCGGGTCGCCCGGCCGGGCAGAAGTCCCGCCCGCTGCGCTTCACCCGCTTCACCCCCGTCACCCGCGCCATGGCCGACCAGTGGAAGCGGACCGTCGACTACGTCGAAGCGAGCGTCCTGGCCCTGCCGGAGGGCGCCGCACCCCTGGTGGTCGACGCCGCCGCCAGGCTGCTCGCCGCCACCGTCCTGGCAGCCTTCCCCGCCGACGCCCGCCCCGAGCCCGTACTGGCGGACACCCGCGACGCGACGTCCGAGACCGTCCGCCGCGCCGTCGCGTTCATCGAGTCGCACCCCGCGGCCGAGATCGGCCTGGCCGATGCGGCTGCCGCCGCAGGCGTCACCCCACGGGCCCTCCAGTACGCCTTCCGACGCCACCTCGGCACGACCCCCATGGCCTACCTGCGCCGCGTACGCCTGGCGCAGGCGCACGCCGACCTCGTCGCGGCGGATCCCGCACGGGACACCGTCACGGCCATCGCCCACCGGTGGGGCTTCCACCACCAGGGGCGCTTCGCCGCCGCCTACCGCGAGGCCTACGGAGTCCGTCCCCGGGACGCGCTCGCCGGATCCTGACCGGTGTCCGCGGGCCGGACGACGACGAGGTGTTCCCCGTGCACGGAGGCGTCGAGGCCCGCCTCGCGCAGGATCACGGCCAGAGCCGTCCGGAGCGCCTTGTGCAGGCCGGTCAGGGAGGTGAGCCGGCCGATGTCGTCCTCGTGGCCGTGTATCTGGACGGTGGGCCGCAACACCTCACGGGCGACCCACCCCACCATCACCCCCTCGGCGGCCGTCCACACCCGCAGGCCGTCCTCCGTGGGCGTCGACGTGTCGAACCCCGCGCGGTCCAGGACCCGCCTGACCCGCTCGCACTCGTCGTCGCCTCCGTCCTCCGGGAGCTCGGCGTCCGTTGCGGCCTGTGTGGGATGCATGATTCCACTTCAGCGAACCGGCGCCCGCGGCAAAAGCCACTGCGCGAAGGGATCCGGGCGGCAGCCGGAAAACGATGCTGTGAGCGATGCGGCAGCCCGACGCGTCGCCCGGGACGGGGTCAGGGGTTGGGGTGCAGCCCGGGCCCGAGGTGCGGCCCGGCCAGGGGAGTGGGGGAGAGGTCGGTGGGTTCTTCACCGGACTCCAGGAGCGTGTCGGCGGCGCCGACGATGAGGCTGTCCGGACGGCCGACCGCCTCCTCGTCCTTGCGGTCGTAGTCGATGCGCCACAGCAGGCTGCGCATGGCCTCCAGACGGCCTCGCCGCTTGTCGTTGCTCTTGACCACCGTCCACGGCGCGTGAGCGGTGTCCGTCGCACGGAACATCGCCACCTTGGCAGTGGTGTAGGCGTCCCACAGGTCCAGAGAGGCCAGGTCGGTGGGCGACAGCTTCCACTGCCGCACGGGATCGACCTGGCGGATCGCGAAGCGGGTGCGCTGCTCGGCGCGGGAGACCGAGAACCAGAACTTGACCAGCAGCACTCCGTCCTCCACGAGCATCGCCTCGAAGGCGGGGCACTGCCGCAGGAACAGCTCGTACTGGTCCGGCGTACAGAACCCCATGACCTTCTCGACGCCGGCGCGGTTGTACCAGGAACGGTCGAAGAAGACGATCTCACCGGCTGCCGGCAGGTGGCCGACGTACCGCTGGAAGTACCACTGGCCCTCTTCCCGCTCGGTCGGCTTGGCCAGGGCGACGATCCGTGCCCCGCGGGGGTTCATCCGCTCGGTGAAGCGTTGGATCGTGCCGCCCTTGCCGGCCGCGTCCCTGCCCTCGCAGATCACCACCAGCCGGGCACCGGTCTCCCGGACCCAGCGCTGCAGCTTCAGGAGTTCGATCTGCAGGATCCGTTTCGCCCGCTCGTACTCCCGGCGTCTGACCTTGCGGTCGTACGGATAGTTCTCCTGCCAGGTACGGATGGGCGCGCCGGACGCGTCCAGCAGAACGGGCTGCTCCGGCCTGCGGTCGTCCACGCTCAGGCCGGAGAGCAGGTCGTCGGACACCTGCCGGTGGGGATGGGGATCATTCACGCCACGCGCCTACCCCGACTGCGGACACGTATGGCGTGGCGCGCGCGTCCACTCTCGGCGGTTGACCCGGCAAGGGCAGGGCAGGGGCACATCAGGGGATCGCGGGGCAGATCGCACGACACGTGCCGGAGGAGGACTGAACGTGAGCGGTGACAAGCAGGCGAGTGAGGCCGGGAGGCTGCGGGAGCAGGCCGAGGAGCTGGAACTGCAGGCACAGCGGGCCGATCCCGCGGAGCGGGAGCAGCTGATGGAGAAGGCTGTGACCCTGCGCGTGAGGTGCCAGGAGCTGGGTGGCGCGGAAGGCGCCACGATGGACCCGATGTAGCGTCCGGCAGGTCGGACCGGGTCAGGCAGGCTTGATCAGGCAGGCCGGGTCAGGCAGGCCTGATCCCGTCTGCCTGACCCGAGAGGCGCGGCCTAGGAGTCTGCGGTCGCCCGGTCGGAATCGCCGCGCAGGACGCAGAATTCGTTGCCTTCGGGATCAGCGAGGATCGCCCAGCCCGAGCCGTCGGGATTGCGGTGGTCGGCGACGAAAGTGGCGCCGAGGCCCAGCAACCGGTCCACCTCCTGGTCGCGCGCGGTCTCGGGGCGCAGGCACAGATGGATCCGGTTCTTGATCGTCTTGGTCTCGGGAACCTGGTTGAAGTACAGCACCGGGCCCTCCGCCAGCAGCACCAGGGTCTCCCGGTCACCCGGTTTGACGTCCGGATGCAGCGGCCGGCCCGTCACGCTGCTCCAGAACCGGGCCAGCTCGTAAGCATCGGCACAGTCGACCGCCACGTTCTGCACTATCGAAACCATGTGTGCGAGCCTTGCTGATCTTCACGGCGAGCGCCACTCCTTTCGGGGAACAACCGCAGGTCGTTGAGCGTTCTTTGAGTGTGGGCGCGGGAGGCGATGTCCCCGGCCCGATCCGGTGCAGTGCCCTCCGCCGTGAGGCGACGCCCTTCCCGCCCCCGCCCGTGAACGCCCCGGCCCGCCTCCCCCCGGCCGGCTGGGGCCGCCCCGATCGGCCATCCCCCCCCGGCCGGTCGGGGCCCTCGTGTCCGCTCCGCAATCGCCGTGCGCCCGCGTCTTCCCCTCTACGCGAGGCGGAGCCGGAAGCCGCTGCGGGGGAGCGTGGGCATCCGCGACAGCGGGATGGTCAGGTCCTGGTCGGGAACGTGGACGTCGAGTCCGGCCAGCTCCGTGACGAGGGCCGTCAACAGCGTGACCGTGATGTCCTCGCCCGGACAGCGGTGACCCTCGGCCGCGTCGCCGCCGCCCTGGGGGATGAGATGGCGCAGGCTTTCCCCGGCCGCGTAGCGGTGGGGATCGAACCGGTACGGGTGGGCCCACAACTGCGGGTCGTGATGCTGCCCGTACAGGTCCAGCAGGAGCAGCGTGCCCGCCGGAACGATCTCGCCGCGCCACTGCAGATCGCGGGCGGCGAGCCCGCCGACGAACGGCGCGAAGGGGTAGAAGCGGCGGACCTCATGGGCGAATCCGGTGGCGAGGTGCCCTGACGCGTCGCCGCGGAGCGGGCCTCGGTGCTCGGGCCACCGGTGCAGGGCGTGCGCGGCGAAGGTGACGAACCAGGCGATCGCGACGGTCGGCCGGATGATGTTCAGCAGCTCCACGGCCGCCGGACGCGGGTCCAGTACGGCGCCGTCGGCGTCGCGGTGCCGGGCGACCACGTCCAGTGCGCTGCCGTCGGGAGCCGTTTCCCGCTGCTCGCGCACGCGGGCGACCAGTCGCCCCAGCGCCTCCTCCTGCCGCTTGCGGGCGTGGCGGGCGCGCAGGTGGCGCGGGCCGGCCGTGGCGAATCCGTCGACCATCGCCACGCAGTCCCGCGCCAGCTGCGCGCCGCCCGCCCCGGTGACGGGCACGCCGGTCCAGTCGCAGACCGCCAGGGCGAGGACCCTGGCGGTCTCGTCGAAGAGCACCACCGACTCCTCCGGCTCCGCCCGCCACCGGCCGACGGCCTCCCGCCAGCGCAGGAGGACGTGTTCCCGCAGCGCCTCGATGCCCTTGTCGTCCTTCAGCAGGGACAGGAACATCGCCTTGCGGACCCGGTGGGCGAGCCCGTCGAGGGTGTGCACGGCGCCCTGCCCGAACAGCGTGTCGAGCACCGGGTCCGGGAGCGCGGCCCGCCGCTGGACGTGCTGCTCGTCGTAGAAGAAGGCGACTGCCTCCGGGCCGCGCAGCGCGACCGTCCGGCGGCCGAGGAGGCGGGTGCGGACCGTGCCGTCCGCCGAGGCGCGCATGTGGTCGGGAAGCCAGGCGTAGCCCTGCGCCAGCAGCGAGAGAGTGCCGTCGGTCCATACGGACGGGGGGTTCTTGAGTGTCGGCATGGGGTGCGGCTACCCGGGGCGGCCGCCCACACACAACGCGCCCCGTCGCTTTCACCCGGATACTGGAACGACGCCGCAGGGCCTACCTCACCGTAGGAGGGGGTAGACGCAGCGCGGCAGGAGCCGAGCCCTACCGGGCCGAGCCGCGCGGTGCCGCATTGCCGCTTCGACCATCGGGAGGACCGATGACCCGACGAGTGCACGAGGTGATGACGCGCAACCCGGTGACCGTGGAGCGCCTGACCTCACTGGCGGAGGCGGCGCGGGTGATGCGGGACGCCGACATCGGGGACGTACTGGTCGTCGAAGAGGGCCGGCTCTGCGGCATCCTCACGGACCGGGACCTCGTCGTCCGCGGGCTCGCGGAGGACCGCGACCCGGCCGAGACGACCGTGCAGGCGATATGCAGCACCGAACCGCTCACGGTCGGGCCCGACGACCACGTCGACGAGGCCGTCGACCTCATGCGCCGGCACGCGCTGCGGCGCCTGCCCGTGCGGACCGGGAGCGGCGAACTCGTCGGCATCGTCACCCTGGGCGACCTGGAGGTCGAGCGGGACCCCGGGTCGCCGCTCGCCTCCATCGCGGCAGCGGCAGCGGCCGAGGAGCGGGCGCGCGGAGGGTGACGCTGCCGCGCGGCGTCGTCAGGCCGGACGTCAGGCCGTCCGTCAGGCGGGGTCAGGCCGGCGGGACGCCGAAGGGCATGCCGGCGAGGTAGTACGTGCCCAGGGCCTCGCGGTGCTCGGCGTTCCCGAGGTGCTCGTCCCGGTGGAACTCCGGGGCGGCCTTGATCTGGTCCTTCGTCCGGTCCACGTAGACCTTCTCCGCCGCGTGGTCGATACGGGTCACCAGGCCGGCCGGCAGCAGGACCTCCTTGCCGAGGATCCACACTCCGGTGTCGACGACGAGGTAGGCGTCGGTGACCTCGTCGGAGTGCTTGTCGACCTTGCCGACGGCGCCGTCGAGCGCCTCGACGCCGTAGCCGGTGAGGTCGGCCGCCAGGTACTCGATGCCGGTGCGGTAGGCCCACACGTTCTCCGCCATGCGGAACAACTCCTTCGTTCGAAACGGTGCGGGGGGATCCCCGGCTCCAAGGCGTCCGAGGGGTCCCCGTCGAGGGCGCGCCTGCCCGCAGCGGGCCCCTCCACGCGGAAAAAAGAAATCGTGCCCGGAGCGTTTGCGTCCACGGAGTCGGGCCATAAGCGTGTTCACGGGGGTCCGCGGCGGTGAGCGGCGCGGACCCCCCGAGCGGACCCGAGCCGCGTGGTGGCCTCCCCCCGCCACTGCGCGGCCGGGGCACCGCCACGTCAGCTCACCGGCGGATCGTGAGGCCGTCCAGAGTGAGGTCGAGCAGGCGCTCCGCCTGCCTGCGGTGCTCCGCCCCCGCCGAGGTGAGGGCGATGCCTTCGAGGGCGGCGGCGATGTCGGCGGGCCCGATGTCGGTACGGATCGAGCCGGCGGCCGCGCACGCGTCCATGAGCGTGCCGATGGCGGCCTGGATCATCTCCCGGCTCCGACCGTACGGGTTGCCCCCGGTCGCGGCGATGGCGCGCAGGGCGTCGACCATGCCGTACTTGGCCGTCACGTAGTCCAGGAAGAGCCGCGTCCACGCGCGAAGGGCCTCCAGCGGTGGGTTCTGCGCGAGCAGAAGGCGGGCCGCGTCGCACAGGTGCGCCAGCTCGTTGCGGTAGACCGCTTCGACCAGGGCCTCCCGGGTGGGGAAGTTCCGGTACAGGGTCGCGCTGCCGACGCCCGCCTCCTTGGCGATGCGCTCCATCTGCGTGTCCAGCCCCTGTGCCGTGAACACGCGCACGGCGGCGGCGAGGATCTTCTCCCTGTTGCGCCGTGCGTCGGCCCGCAACGGCCGCTGCGCTCCTTCTGACATCGGTGTCCGCCCTTCCCTCTTCGTGCCCGCGGGTTGCTAAGTGGGGTACCCCCCACTTAGTCTCAAGTTAAATGGGGGACTCCCCGCTTTCACTGTAAGTCACAAAGAGCCAACGGGGGAGCCGCTCATGTCGGGCATCCAGGGCAAGGTCGTCGCGATCACGGGCGCCAGCAGCGGTATCGGCGAGGCGACCGCCGCCCACCTCGCCGAAAGGGGCGCCCGGCTCGTGCTCGGCGCCCGGCGCGAGGACCGGCTGAACGCGGTCGTGGACCGCATCACGGCCAGGGGCGGCACCGCCGTCGGCGTCATCGTCGACGTCACGCGCCGCGAGGACCTACGGCGCCTGACGGACACGGCCGTCGAGCGGTTCGGCCGGCTCGACGTCCTCGTCTCCAACGCCGGCACCATGGCCGTCTCGCCCTTCGACGACCTGCGCCAGGACGACTGGGACGCCATGGTCTCCACTCACATCACCGGTCTGCTCAACGGCATCGGGGCGGCACTGCCCGTCTTCCGCCGACAGCGCTCCGGCCACTTCGTCAACGTCGGTTCCACCGCCGCCCACGTCGTCAAGTCCCCGCAGGCCGTCTACGCGGCCACCAAGACGGCGGTGAAGGTGCTCACGGAGGGGTTGCGCCAGGAGTCGGGCCCCGACCTGCGCGTCACCCTCGTCTCGCCCGGTTTCACCCACACCGAGGGGGTCGGGAAGGGAGCCGGCCCCGAGGTGGCCGCCGCGATGGTCCGGCAGCGCGACGAGATCGCCATGCCGCCCTCGGCCGTGGCCTCCGCCATCGCCTACGCGATCGAGCAGCCCGACGGCGTCGACGTCGGCGAGATCGTCGTCCGGCCCACCGCGCAGGCCTGACCGCACCCACGGCCCCGATCGCACGACGTACGGCCCTGACCGCACCAGCGCGATCAGGGCCGTACGTCGTGCCTCACAGGGCACGCACCGCCCAGTTGGGAGAGCGCGGGGCCGGGATCGGCCGCAACGAGCGGCACGGCGGCGGGGTGCCTGCTTCTTCGTCATGATCCTTCTCCTTGCGGCCGCCGGGGCCGTGCACGGGTGCGGAACCGCCGGTCAGCTCGCCGGATACGGGGTGCCCTTGAGTCGTCGGGCCAGATGGGCGGTGTTGGCGGCGAGTGCGGCCGTCGTGGCGGCGGTCTTCTCGGGCGTCTTGTCGAGGTCCTGGTAGTCGGTGCCCTGCATGGCCTCGCCGACCCAGTAGGTGACGGCGTTCGGGGCGAGGGAGAAGCCGACGTCGTTCAGACCCTGGAAGAGGTCGGCGCTGACCTTGTGCGCGCCGTCCTCGTTGCCGACGACGCAGACCGCGGCGACCTTGCCGTAGGTCAGCATGCGGCCCTCGTCGTCGCTCTCGGAGATCTCCGCATTGAGGCGTTCCAGGACGCGCTGGGCGATGCTGGACGGGTGCCCGAGCCAGATCGGCGTCGACAGGATCAGGATGTCGGTGCCGAGGATGGTGTCGCGGATCTCCGGCCAGGCGTCGCCGTCGCCCATGTCGGTCTGCACGCCGGGTTTCACGTCGTGGTCGGCGATGCGGACGGTCTTGCCCGTGACGCCGTGTTCGGCGAGCGCCGCCATCGTCTGTTCCGCCAGCAGCTGGGAGCTGGACGGAGCGGGGGAGGGGGTGAGGGTGCAAACGAGCGCGACAGCGCGGAGCGGAGTGTTCCTGTTGGGGTCCATGGTGTCCGGCTACCCTCGCCCCCGGCTTTGATGTCGTAAGTAAGACGATTAATCCCTTCTGGCTCGATCGGTGACGCCGGGGCCACGCGCGACGGGCGTCACTGCACACCGATGGGAAATCCGGGCAGGCGCGACCCATGGAATGCGTGGTGTACGAGGAACTGTCCGGGCGGTCGGAAACCGTCGAGTGCGGCCTTGACGACGAGGCCTGCCGGCTGGTGCTGAAACGGTTGCGGGGACTGGAAGGCGGCGAATTCGGCTGGGTGCGGCTCGTGGACCCGGCCGAGGGGGAACTCGTGCAGCTGGCCGAGGAGCTGGGTCTGCACCGTCTGGCGGTCGAGGACGCCGTCCAGGCACGCCAGCGCCCGAAGCGCGAGCGCTTCGGCGACGTACTGGCCGTTGCGCTCAAGACCCTCTGGTACGTCGAGGAGGAAGCGGCCGTGGAGACGGGCGAGTTGATGCTCTTCGTCGGGCCCCGCTACGTCCTCACCGTCCGGCACGGCGAAGTGGACCCGACGGCCGAGGCGGCCGACCGGCTGGCCGCCGACCCGTCCATGCTGCGGTCCGGCCCCCTCTCGGTCCTGCACGCCGTACTCGACGTCGTCGTCGACGCCTACAGCGAGGCCGCCGAGACGGTGCGCGCCGAACTCCAACGGCTGGAGGACCGCGTCTTCTCCGCCTCCCGCGTCGACCACACCGAGGACATCTACTCGCTGAAACGGGAGGTACGCGAGTTCCGCGATGCCGTCCAGCCGCTGGTCCCGGTCCTGAGCGGCCTGTTGAGCGGCCTGAGCGGCGAGGACCGCCGCCCGTCGAAGGTCCTGCCGTACTTCCGCGACGTCGCCGACCACCTGCACCGCACCGAAACCGAGGTGCGGACCCTCGACGAACTGCTCAACGCGGTGCTCGGCGCACAGCAAGCACGGGTCGGTACCTGGCAGAACGACGACATGCGGCGCATCTCCGCCTGGGCCGCGATCTTCGCCGTCCCCACCATGGTCGCCGGCGTCTACGGAATGAACTTCGAGCACATGCCGGAACTGGGCTGGAGCTACGGCTACCCGCTCGCCGTCGGCCTCATGGCGACGGCGTCGGGCCTCCTCTACCGCGCCTTCCGGCGCAACGGCTGGCTCTGAGGGCGGGGCGGACGGCGCCGAGCGCGAATTGCCCCGGGCCGGACTGACATGACCGGCGCCGCGCTGGACAGCCGCACGGCATGAGAACTCCACCGAACCAGGGCCACAGCGGCGAGCGCGAGCGCGAGCGCGAGACCGACGCCGGCCCGAGCGCACTGGTCGAGGAACGCGCCCCGGACGAGCCCACCGAGTTGCCCGCACGCTCCTGGAAAGCGGTGTTCCGCGGCACGGCCGGGGAATTCGGCAATGACGAGCTGGCCGACCGGGCCGCGGCACTGACCTACTACGGAGTGCTGGCGATCTTCCCGGCCCTCCTGGTCCTCGTGTCGCTGCTGGGCCTGGCCGGCGAGTCGACGGCCGGGCGAGTGCTGGACAACCTCCAGCAGCTGGCTCCCGGTTCCGCCCGGGACGTGATCACGGACGCGGTCGAGCAACTGCAGGGCCGCAGCGGCGTCGGATCGCTGATGGCCGTCGTCGGCCTCGTCGTGGCGCTGTGGTCCGCCTCCGGCTACGTGGCCGCCTTCATCCGGTCCGCGAACGCCGTGTACGACGTGCCCGAGGGCCGCCCGGCGTGGAAGGTGCTGCCGCTGCGCCTCGCGCTCACCGTCACGCTGATGGTGCTCGCCTGCGCCGGCGCGCTCATCGTGGTCTTCACCGGCCGTCTGGCCCGGCAGGCGGGCGACGCCCTCGGGATCGGCGACATAGGACTGACGGTGTGGTCGATCGCCAAATGGCCCGCCCTGGTCCTCCTCGTCACGATCATGATCGCGCTCCTGTACTGGGCGGCGCCGAACGCGAAGGGGCGCGGCTTCAGGTGGGTGACTCCGGGCAGCCTTCTGGCCCTGCTGATCTGGATGACGGCTTCGGCCGGCTTCGCGTTCTACGTCGCGAACTTCGCCTCCTACAACAAGACGTACGGAACCGTCGCGGGTGTCGTGGTCTTCCTGATCTGGCTGTGGATCACCAACCTGGCCATCCTCCTCGGGCTGGAATTCGACGCGGAACTGGCCCGTCAGCGCGCGGTGGCCGGAGGGATGCCCAAGGACGAGGAACCCTATGTGCGCCCCCGTGACACCCGCGCGTGGAACGCCGAGGACCGCCGCCGCATGAACCGCTGATCCGGCCGGGTGGAACGGGTGCCGGTGCGCTTATCGGGTAGGCGCGCGTCGACAGTGGCGTATGCATCGTGAAGGGGTGGCTCCGTATGAGCACGATAGAACGGCAGACCCATGTGGCCGATGAATCCGTGAGCGTCCTCGTCTCGCGGGCTTCCCGGCAGATCTCGGAACTGGTCCGCGAGGAGATGCAGCTGGCGCGGGCGGAAATGACGCAGAAAGGGAAGCGCTTCGGGAAAGGCGGCGGCCTCTTCGGCGCGGCGGGCATGTTGGGATTCCTGGCGGCGCAGGCCCTGACGGCGACCTGTATCGCGGCCCTCGCGCTGGTACTGCCGCTGTGGGCCTCGGCCCTGATCATCACGGTGGCGCTGGCGATCGTCGCCGCGGTGATGGCTGTGGCAGGGAAGAAGCAGGTGGCCAGGGCCGGCTCCCCGGTGCCGGCGCAGACCATCGACAGCGTGAAGGCCGACCTGGCCGAGATGAGGGAGAAGGCACACCGATGACCGACGGACCCAACACACCCAACACGCCCAACACACCCGACGTACCCGGCGCATCCGAGGCATCTGACGCATCCAGCGAGCGCCGGACCGACATCGGCACGCCCACCCCAGACGAGCTGCGCGAACAGGTCGAACGCACGCGTGACGAACTCGGGCAGACCATCGAGGCGCTCGCGGGCAAGGCCGACGTCAAGGCGCAGGCCAAGGAGAAGACCGCGCAGGTCGCCGACCGGATCCACGACAAGGCCGCGCACACGGCTCAGCTGGTGCACGACGCGACGCCCGATCCGGTCCTGGACGCGGCGGGCAGGGTCGCGTCGACGGCACGCGCCAACCGCAAGCCGCTGCTCGTGGCCGGCGCGGCCCTGCTGGTCGTCCTGCTGGTCTGGCGCGGCCGCGGATGCCGGTGAAAGCCCGTGGCGGGCCCGTAAGCCCGGCGATTGCGGGTAGGCGCGGGTCATGACTCCCACCGAGATTCTCGCGGCCGAAGGCCAAGGCGCACTGTTCCTCATTTTCGCCGGAGTGGTGGTGGCCGTTCTTCTGATCGGCGCCTTCTGGTACGGCAGCCGGCGTGCCGCGCGGCGCCGGGCCCCCGCTCGGTCGGCCGATCAGAATCCCGTGGCGCGGGGCCGCGAGGACTCCTGGCAGACGCCGGAGGACGACGGCGCCGGGGGCCACGGGCCCCGCGCCTGAACCGGCCGCCCCGGCACGAACCGGCCGGTCGGCTCCGCGCGCGGCGACGGCGGGTTCACGGCGGGCCGCCACCCGATCCACCCGTCGCATTGCACGCAGTAGTCGAAATGATGCGGAATGTAGCCGCTTGTGTCAGCGTGGGGACAGGAATCCTCGGAATCCCGCGCACGCAGGGCCCGGCCGGCGCCTGTAGTCACCCCGGCCGGGCCCTGTCACGCCCCATACGGCTCCGGTTGAGGAGCGCGGAGGCGGAGGGAAGAGGAATATGGATGTACCCGCACACGGGCATGTGCGCTGCGTGAGGCCGGATCGGCATTTCGCGCGCGGGGGCATTCCGTGCTGCGGTCAAACAGAGGACTCGGGGCAGTCGAAGCCGGCCTTCGGCCCGGCGGAAAAGGGCACCCATGACGGAGCGCCTCCATAGATCGGGTCTGGTCGGCGAACTCTTCGCCGAATTCGCCGGCACCATGATCCTTATCCTCTTCGGTTGTGGTGTGGTGGCCCAAGTGGTCGCCGGCGGGGCCCTCACGGACCCCGCGGGCGGTCTCGGGAACCACGACAGCATCGCCTGGGCCTGGGGTCTCGGCGTAACCCTGGGCGTGTACGTCGCGGCGAGGCTGAGCGGTGCTCACCTCAACCCCGCGGTGACCGTCGCGCTGGCCGCGTTCAAGGGCTTCCCGTGGAAGAAGGTCGCCCCCTACGCCGTCGCCCAGCTCGCCGGAGCCTTCGTGGCCGCCCTGCTCGTCCGTTGGAACTACACCGAGGCATTGGCCAAGGCCGACCCCGGTCACACCATCAAGACGCAGGGTGTCTTCTCCACGCTCCCGGCCAACGGGAACACGAACCTGCCGGTGACCGAATGGGGCGCACTGCGCGACCAGATCATCGGCACCGCCCTCCTGCTGTTCCTGATCTTCGCCGTCACGGACCTGCTGGGCACGCCCCCCGGCGCCAACCTCGCCCCGTTCATCGTCGGCCTGATCGTCGTGGCGATCGGCATGGCATGGGGCACCAACGCCGGTTACGCGATCAACCCGGCCCGTGACCTCGGCCCCCGCCTGGCGAGCTTCCTCACCGGCTACGGCGGGGCCTGGCGAGATCAGTACGGGAACCTCTACTTCTGGGTCCCGATCATCGGCCCCTTCATCGGTGGCGTGCTCGGAGCAGCTGCCTACAAGTTCCTCATCGGCCGGTTCCTGCCGACCGCCGAACCGGAGCCTCCCGGTCGGGTACCGGCACCGGAAGAGGGCTGACCGCACCCGGGGCGGACGCGCCACGGCCCGTCCGACCCGGCCCGTCCCGGGTCCGTGGATCCGCATGGCTCCACGGACCCGTCCGGGCCTCGGCCCGCACACACGGCATCCTCAAGAGAAGGCGGCACCCCATGGCTGACTTCGTCGGCGCAGTGGACCAGGGGACCACGAGCACCCGTTTCATGATCTTCGACCATGCCGGCAACGAGGTGGCGAGGCACCAGCTGGAGCACTCCCAGATCCTCCCCCGCTCGGGATGGGTCGAACACGACCCGGTGGAGATCTGGGAACGCACCAACTCGGTGATCCAGAACGCCCTCCGGCACGGCAACCTCGACGCCTCCGACCTGGCGGCCGTCGGGATCACCAACCAGCGCGAGACGACCGTCGTCTGGGACCCCCGCACCGGGCGCCCGTACTACAACGCGATCGTCTGGCAGGACACCCGTACCGACTCCATCGCCGCGGCACTGGAGCGCGGCGGCCAGGGCGACGTCATCCGCCGCAAGGCGGGCCTGCCCCCGGCCACCTACTTCTCCGGCGGCAAGATCCAGTGGATCCTGGAGAACGTCGACGGGGTGCGGGAGGCGGCCGAGCAGGGGCACGCCCTCTTCGGCAACACCGACTGCTGGGTGCTGTGGAACCTCACCGGAGGCCCCGACGGAGGCGTCCACGCCACCGACGTCACCAACGCCAGCCGCACCATGCTCATGGACCTGGAGACCCTCGACTGGGACGACGAGCTCCTCGGCTTCTTCAACATCCCCCGGTCGATGCTGCCCACCATCAACCCGTCCTCCCACCCGGAGGCGTACGGACGGACGCGCACCTCCCGGCCGTTGCGGGAGGCCATTCCCATCACCGGTGTGCTCGGCGACCAGCAGGCGGCCACCGTCGGCCAGGTCTGCTTCGCGCCCGGCGAGGCGAAGAACACCTACGGCACCGGCAACTTCCTGGTCCTCAACACCGGGACGGAGCTGGTCCGCTCGCAGCACGGCCTGCTGACCACCGTGGCCTACCAGTTCGGCGACAGCCCCGCGATCTACGCCCTCGAAGGCTCGATCGCGGTCACCGGCTCCGCCGTGCAGTGGCTGCGCGACCAGCTGAAGATCATCACCGATGCCGGTGAGAGCGAACGCCTGGCCAGGACGGTCGAGGACAGCGGAGGCATCTACTTCGTCCCCGCCTTCTCCGGCCTGTTCGCCCCGTACTGGCGCTCCGACGCCCGTGGCGCGATCGTCGGCCTCGCCCGCTACCACGACAACGGCCACCTGGCGCGGGCCACTCTGGAGGCCATCTGCTACCAGAGCCGCGACGTCGTCGAGGCCATGGAACAGGACTCGGGCGTGCACCTCGACGTGCTCAAGGTCGACGGCGGCGTCACCGCCAACGACCTGTGCATGCAAACGCAGTCCGACATCCTCGGCGTACCGGTCAGCCGTCCCGTCGTCGCCGAGACCACGGCGCTCGGCGCCGCCTACGCGGCCGGCCTCGCCACCGGCTTCTGGCGGGACACGGACGAACTGCGCACCCACTGGCAGGAGTCCAAGCGCTGGGAGCCCCAGTGGTCCGAGGAACGGCGCACCGAAGGGTACGAGGGCTGGAAGCGTGCGGTGGAGCGCACGCTCGACTGGGCCAAGGTCGAATAGCCCGTCCCCGTCCCCGTCCCCGTCCCCGTCCCCGTGCCGTCCCGCGCCGCGCCCCCTCTCTGCTCCCCGGGGGGTGCGGCGCGGCCGTGCGGGCCGCCGTAAATACGCTGAGACGAGACGCATCGTCTTGCTATGGTCGGCACATGGACTTCTACCGCTTCCCCTGATTCCGGGCCCGGCGGCCACCGCCGCCTTCCACCGCCCGTAGGGCGTGTCCCCCAAGCCCTCCTGCCCGGCGCCCGCACCTCCGTGCGGCCGCCCCTCCCGGCGGTCGGCGCTCCTTCGCGGCCACGCCCCAGACCCTTCACGTCATCAGGGGAAGTCCCATGCGCGAACGCGCCCACACCGCCGTGCCCGCTGCCGTGGCGCAGCTGTCCGTCAAGGACGTCACCAAGGCCTACGGCACCCGTACCGTCCTCGACCAGGTCTCCTTCACCGTCCGCCCCGGCGAGAAGGCCGCCGTCATCGGCGAGAACGGCTCCGGCAAATCCACCCTGCTACGACTCCTCGCCGCGGCCGAGCCGCCCGACTCGGGCGAGATCACCGTCAGCTTCGCCGGCGGCACCGGCCACCTCACCCAGACCCTCGACCTCGACCCGGACCACACCGTGCAGGACGCCGTCGACCTCGCCCTCGCGGACCTGCGCGACATGGAGCGCCGGCTGCGCACGGCGGAGCAGGACCTGGCCGACGCGTCCCCCGGTGAACTCGACGCATACGGTGAGCTGCTGACCACGTACGAGGAACGCGGCGGCTACGAGGCGGACACCCGCGTCGACGCCGCCCTGTACGGTCTCGGCCTCGCCGGGACCGCCCGGGACCGCACGCTCGGCTCGCTCTCCGGCGGCGAGCAGTCACGGCTCGCGCTCGCCTGCGTGCTGGCCGCCGCCCCCGAGCTGCTCCTCCTCGACGAGCCGACGAACCACCTCGACGCGGCGGCCGTGCACTGGCTCGAAGAGCACCTGCGCGCGCACCGGGGCACCGTCGTCGCCGTCACCCACGACCGCGGCTTCCTGGAACGCATCGCCACCACCATCCTGGAGGTCGACCGCGGTGCGCGCACCGTGCACCGGTACGGCGACGGCTGGGCCGGCTACCGCGCCGCCAAGGCGGCCGCCCGACGCCGCGCACGGCAGGAGCACGCGGACTGGCTGGACGAGATCGCCGGCACCGAGGAACTGCTCGCGGCCGCCGCGAAACGCCTGGCGGGCACCGGCAAGGACCCGCGGCAGGGCTTCGGCAAACACCGCCGGTCGCACGAGGCCAAGCTCGGCGGCCAGGTGCGGGCCGTCCGCGAGCGGCTGGCCCACCTGCGCCGCAACCCGGTGGCGGCGCCGCCGGAACCCCTGAGGTTCGCGGCGGCGCTGCCGACGACGGCCGGCGGGCAGCGGACCGGCGGGCAGCGGACCGCCGGGGAGCGGGCGGGCGGCCCGCTCGCCGAGCTCGACGGCGTGGTGGTCGGGCGGAGGCTGCGCCTCGACGGCCCGCTCACCGTCGGGCCGGGGGAGAGGCTGCTGGTCACGGGCGAGAACGGGGCCGGAAAGACCACCTTGCTGCGCATCCTGGCGGGGGACCTGGAGCCCGACGCGGGATCCGTGCGCCGCCCCGCCCGGATCGGTTACCTCGCTCAGGAGCTGCCCGCCCGCTCCACCCGGCTCCCGCTGCTCGCCGCCTACGCGGCCGGGCGGCCCGGACCGCCCGAGGAGCACGCGGACCGGCTGCTGGCACTCGGTCTGTTCCGCGAGGAGGACCTGCACGTCCCGGTCGCCGCCCTGTCCGCGGGGCAGCAGCGGCGGTTGCAGATCGCGAACCTGGTGACCCGGCCGGCGGACCTCCTCGTACTGGACGAGCCCACGAACCACATCGCCCTCGACCTGGTCGAGGACCTGGAGGCGGCCCTCGCGGCGTATCCGGGGGCGGTGGTCGCGGTCTCGCACGACCGCGGCTTCCGCGACCGGTTCCCGGGCGAGCGGCTGGAGCTGCGAGCCGGCCGCGGACGCTGATACGCCGGGGGCGTGGGGGAGGGAGGTCACAGGCCTGGACCCTTATGGACTGCTTGCTCCGTATGTCACCCTGACCGTCAACCGGGTCACCCACCTGCCGCTCGACCCGGGCGACCGACCCCCACGGATGCGCCCATGCCCCTGCCGTTCCCGCCCCGAGCCGTCCCCGTCGTGCTGGCCGGAGCCGTGACCGCCCTGCTGGCGGCCTGCGGGCCCTCTGCCGCCGCCGGCCCCGCGGCCCCGCCGCAGCCGGTGGCGGCCACCACGACGCCCGCTCCCGCCCCCGTCTCGCCCGTCCCGGTCGACGTCCGCACCCAGGACTCGACGCTTTCCATACCCGCGGCGGGCATATCCGGGCTGCGCGTGGTCCCGTACGAGGGCACCACCGACGACGTCCCCGGTACCCGCATCCAGGACCGCGGGCTCGCGGCCAGCCCGTACGGGAAGCGGGGCGGGGTCGGCCCGGGCCAGGTCGGGAACTTCCTGGTCACCGCGCACCGCCTGTCGGCCGGCGGTCCGCTGCGGAACCTGACCGCCGTCGGCACGGGCGACACGGTCCGCGTGACGGTGGGCGGGGTGGAGTACACCTACGAGATCGTCGCGACCCGCAAGACCTCCTTCCGCTCGGCGCAGTCACTGCAGGAGCAGCGCGCGGCGGTACCCGGTTCACCCGGCGCGACCCCCACCCAGGCCATGATCACGATCTCGACCTGCGCCACCCCCGAGGACCACGCCGAGGGCAACTTCTGGAGCGACGCCCAGGGCAACCCCGAACACCGCATCGACAAGATAGGCGTCCTCCGCGGGACCAGGACGACCTGAGCCGCTGCCGTCCCGGTTCCTCCGGTGGAGGCGTCTCTCCTGGTCAGTCGAGCTGGTCCGCCGCGTAGGAGAAGGTGACGCTCTTGCACGGCCGGCAGATGCGAGCTCTGGGGCAACCCCTGCCGCCTGCACGAGGGACGATGACCTTCTCGGAGCCCTCCGGCCTACGGAACCGGGCGTATCCAGGCCTGACCGGCTGCCAGTTGACGAAGTTCAGGAGAGCGATGGGATTCCATATGGACAGCCAACCTGATTCCATCGGCCGGTGACAGTTCGAACACTTGACGGTTCCACTCATGGGTTTGGGATCCTTTCGAGCTGATGCGACGTGCCGGCCACTCTGCCCAAGGATTTCGCTCGTGCGTCTGGCCCAGGATTCTGTAAGAACCCCGCTCAAGCATGTCCACTCAGTCGAAGCTCGTCAGGTTGCGGGATTTCGGGACTTGGCGAATGCTGCCCGTCCTGATACGGGGCCGCGGGGCGACTGGGGAATCCGTTTGTCCGTCGGCCCGGTTGAACTGGTCGCCACCGAGGGTGGTCACGAGCGACGCGGGCTCGCAAGGGGCGCCCATGCCCTGGGCTCACGAGCGTTCTGCCGCCCGTGGCCACCTCGTCCGGGCGATGATCGGAATCCCGTACTTCTACCGGCTGGGAGGTTCAGGAGAGCCAGTCGGCATAGCGGGTGGGGGCGAGGTGGGCGTCCTTGTCGGTGAGGACGTCCCCCTTGACGACGGCGAACATGCCGGCGGTGGGGTCGGTGACGACGGTGCGGCTGTCGGACTTGTGGGACAGGGTGAGCCGGCCCAACTCGTCCAGGGAGAAGACCTCGGGTCCGGCGATGTTGCGAATACCCCCCAGCGGGGCGCCCGCCGCGACTTCTGCCACCGCGTCGGCCACGTCCTTGGAGGCGATCGGCTGGATCGGGGTGGCGGGCAGCCGGACGGTGTCGCCGTCGGCGGTCCAGGACAGGATCGCGTCGATGAATTCCATGAACTGAGTCGCGCGGACGATCGAGTAGGGGATCGATCCGGCCGTGAGGACGTCCTCCTGGAGCACCTTGGCCCGGTAGTAGTCCAGCTCCGGCACTTGGTCCACGCCGACGATCGAGAGGATGACGAAGTGACGGACGCCGCCCTTCTCGCCCGCGGCCAGAAGGTTGTCCATCGAGGTCTGGAAGAAGGCCAGGGAGGCTTCGTCGAAGGTCGGGGAGTTCGTCAGGTTGACGATGACGTCGGCCCCCGCCACCGCCTCGTCCAGTCCCTGGCCGCTGATGACGTCGGTTCCGGTGGACTGCGAGTGCGGCACCGCCTCGTGCCCGGCGGCGTTCAGATGCGTGACGACCTGCGACCCGATCAGCCCGGTACCGCCGATGACCGCGAACTTCATGACATGCCTTCCGTCGGGAGGTGTGCCCGAAATATGCCACATGATCCCTCTGGGGTTGTCTGATGTGAGGTCAGGGCCGCGTATCCGTCCCGCGTTTGCTCAACCCACTCATGGCTGCGCGCTCTCGGCGTGTCCCGCGCGCCCTTCGGCGTCCGCCGTGCTCCGGCCCGTCAGGCGTCGAAGCGCTGCCGTGAGGCCTCGATGTGCCCGATGTGGCGGTGGGTCCAGTCGCACAGGCCGTCGATCGTCACCCGCAGGGCCCGGCCCGGCTCGGTGAGGGTGTACTCGACCCGTGGCGGCACGACGGGGTGCACCGTCCGCTCGACCAGACCGTAGCGCTCCAGCATGCGCAGGTTCTGGGTGAGCATCTTGTGGCTGATGCCCTCGACCTGATCGCGCAGCTCGCCGAAGCGCAGGGTGTCGTCCCCCAGAGTCTCGATGATCAGGAGCGCCCACTTGTTGGCGATGTCCGAGAAGATCTCCCGCCCCAGAGAGTCCGCGCGCCGCAGGTCCGCTTCGTCGGGCGAGCCTGTGTACTGCTTGGTCACCATGAGGTTCCCCAGTCACTGAAAAGTGCGTTCTTCCATGTCAGCGGCCACTCTCCTACGGTTTCCGAGTAACCACAAGAGAGCGAGAACGGCGTGTGCTCGAGGGAAGCGAGCACACGGGAGCTCATCGCGAATGGAGACGCATCATGGCCATCACCCTGGTGAACCCCAACGGACTGCCGCAGATCGACGCGTACAGGCAGGTGTCGATCGCGACCGGGTCGAAGCTGGTCTTCGTCGCCGGGCAGGTCGCCTGGGACGCCGGCGGCGTCACCGTCGGCGAAGGGGACCTCGCCGCTCAGGTCGAGCAGTGCTACCTGAACGTCTCCACCGCCCTCGCCGACGCCGGCGCCACCTTCGACGACGTGGCGAAACTGACCGTCTACGTCGTCGACTGGACCCCCGACAAGATGTCCCTGCTGATGGAGGGAATCAGCCGGGCGGCCGCGAAGCTGGGGACCGTACCGGTCCCGCCGGCCACGCTCCTGGGCGTGGCGGCCCTGGACGTACCCGAGCACCTCGTCGAGGTCGAAGCCGTCGCCGTCATCGACTGAACGGTTGCTCCTGCGCCCGGCCGACGACGCGCGCCGTCCTGATGGGCCCCAGGGGTGACTACCGCGCTATTGCGCGCTGCGCGGTGGCAGCCGCCGTGTGATCCGGTCGAACAGCTCGGTCAGAGGCTCGCCGAGTTCCCGGCCGAACTCGGTCAGCCCGTAGGTGACCTGAGGCGGCGTCGTCGGCTCGACCTCCCGCCAGACCAGGCCGTCCTGGACCAGCGTGCGCAGGGTCTGGGCGAGCATCTTCTCGCTGATGCCGTGGATGCTCTCGCGCAGCTCGTAGAACCGGAGGTCGTTGCTGCGCAAGGAGATCAGCACCCAGATGCCCCACCTGCTGGTCACGTGGTCGACCACATTGCGCGCGGGGCAGTCCGTGTGAAACACGTCATACCGCTGCACCGGCCCGGCCTGGTTGAGCTGCTGGCTATCCGTCACGGGATGAGCTTACCCAGGGGTATGTCCTTACGAATGGTTAGCCCGGCTCATAGCGTCAAGGCCCAAGAGGACTTCCGACGAGGAGCTGATCATGATCGTGGTGACCGGGGCTACCGGCAACATCGGCCGGCCGTTGACGCAGGCGCTGGCGGAGGCGGGTCAGGAGGTGACGGCCGTCTCGCGGCACCCGGCCCCGGTGCCGAACGGGGTCCGCCACGTGGTGGCAGACCTGGCCGAGCCGGCCGGCCTCAGGCCTGCGCTGGCCGGGGCGGAGTCGTTGTTCCTGCTGCTGTCCGGCGACTTGCACTCCGCTGGAGCCGGCCCGGCCGACATCATCGGCGAAGCTGCGGCCGGCGGGGTCCGCCGGGTCGTCCTGCTCTCCACGCTGGGCGTGACGACCAGGCCCTTCGGCCCGACGCGGATCGCGATGCGCGCGCTGGAGGACACACTGCGCACGTCCGGACCGGAGTGGGCCGTCCTGCGGCCCGGCGGCTTCGCCTCCAACGCCCTGTGGTGGGCCGAGTCCGTCCGGGCGCGGCGAACCGTCGCCGCGCCGTTCGGCGACGTCGGTGTGCCGGTCGTCGACCCGGCGGACATCGCCGCAGTCGCGGCGGCCTGCCTGCTGGACGACCGGCACACCGGCAGTGTGTACGAGCTGACCGGCCCGGAGGTCATCACTCCCCGCCAGCAGGCACAGGCCATCGCTGCCGCGCTGGGCTCACCGGTGACGTTCCACGAACTCACCCGTGACGAAGCCAAGACCGCCATGACCCGGAGCATGCCGGCAGAACTCGCCGACGACACCCTGGACATCCTCGGTTCCCCGAGCCCGGCCGAACTGCGCGTCAGCCCGGACGTCCAGCAGGTCCTCGGCCGCGCCCCGCGGCCCTTCGCCGACTGGGCAACCCGCAATGCCGCCGCGTTCCGCTGAGGCTGACTGATCAGCACTGCCGACCGGCTGCGGCCCGGTACCCGGGGTGGTGGAGCCGCTTCGGGCGACTCCACCACGCGTACGCAGTCCACTCTCAGCCGGCACCCGCGCCCTCAGAAGCGGACGTGCCACTTGTCCCGCTCTTTCGGCGTGACGCAGGTGTCGTCGCCGTCCCATGCGTCACGCCAGACGTAGCCGGACTTGCACTGGTTGGTGCCCGGCTGGCGATTGGGGTTGAACTCATGCCACTTGTCCCGCTCCTCCGGCGTGACGCAGACGCCGTCGCCTTCGTAGCTGTCGCGGTAGACGTAGCCGGACTGGCACTGGTTGGTGCCGGGTTGGCGGGTGGGGTTCTTGGCGTGCGCGGCATCCCGTTCGTCGCGGTAGACGTAACCGGACTTGCACTGGCCGTCCGGCCGGCCGTTGGGATCCTCGGCGCTGCCGCTCTTGACCGGGGGCTGGGACGGGGAGCCCATCGCAGCGGATGCCGGCAGTGTGAAGGCGCCGGCGGCGAAGACCACCGCTGTGATGCAGATGCCGAGGCGCGAGAGGTGCCGTCCGGTGGTGGGGGTGTGGAGGTCGTGGGCCATGGTGTGCTCCTTGAAATGTGTCTCCGGCGGGAAGAAGCCGCTGGAACGAGCCGGCCTCGCCGCGTTCGGGGAGGCCACGCCTCCAGTAGGCCCGCGTACGCAATCCACTGCCTGCCACGAAAAGAAGTGACTTGACGAGAAGCAGCCGCCTCGGCGCTCGCTCCGGCGGCGACGGCTCGGTGATTCAATGAAGCGGCCCGGGCCGGAGCGCTAGGCGACGGCGCGGCGGATGCGGGCCAGGACGAGGACCGTGTCGTCGGTGGCCTCGTCGGGCAGCAGGTTCCCGATGATGCGGTCCGCGGCTTCCTCCAGTGAGCCCGTCACCGTGCGGAGCTGTTCCCGCAGCGCGTCCAGGCCGGCCCCGATGTCCTGGCCGCGCGCCTCGATGAGGCCGTCGGTGTAGAGGGCGAGCACGGCGCCCTCGGGCAGGTCGATCGCCGACGACCGGTAGGGGACACCGCCCACCCCCAGCGGGATCCCCAGGCCCTCGCCGATGGTCTGGACGGTGCCGTCCGGGTGGCGCAGCAGGGGCGGCGGATGGCCGGCGTTCGCGATGCGGGCGCGCCCGGTGTGCGGGTCGTAGACGAGGTACAGGCAGGTGGCGAGCTGGATGCCGGACTCCTGGGCGCATGTGTCGAGTTCGGTGAGCAGCGCCTCGGGGGTGCGGGTGTGGGCGGCGAGGGCCTTGGCTGTGATGCGCAGCCGGCCCATCGACGCGGCGGCCGGTACGCCGTGCCCCATGACGTCCCCGACGACCAGCGCGACCCGGTCGCCGGGCAGGTTGATCACGTCGTACCAGTCGCCGCCGACCTCGGTGATCCGGCTGCCGGGGAGGTAGCGGTGGGCGACGCTCACGTGGGCGCCCGATGCCACGGCGCTGGGCAGGAGGGCGCGCTGGAGGGTCAGCGCGATGTCCTGTACCCGCCCGTACAGGCGCGCGTTGTCCAGGCACAGCGCGGCGCGGGAGGCCAGCTCGCCGGCGAGGGTGACGTCCTGGTCATTGAAGGGCGTACGGGTGACGGACCGGCCGAACATCGCGATGCCCAGCACCGTGCCCCGTGCGATGAGCGGGGCGATGACGATGCCGCCCAGCCCGCTGTCGAGCAGCAGACGGGCACGGTCCTGGTGGGCGGCGGTGCGGGTGGCGAAGTCCTCGTCGACGACGACGTGGAGCGGGCGGCCGGTGCTCATCATCTGGTGGATGCCGGAGCCCGGCGGGTACGTGACCCGCTCCAGGCCCCCGACCAGCTCGGGCGCGGGCGGCGGGAGGACGGTGCCGGTGGCGATCCGGCGGGCGGTCAGCGGCAGCTCCGGGTCGAACCGCTCGTCCTCGTACATCCACTCGACCATTTCCACGACGGCGGCGTCGCAGAAGTCGGGCATCACGGCGTCGATCAGCTCGCGGGCGGTGACCTCCAGGTCCAGGGTCGTGCCGACCTGGGCCGACGCGCGGTCCAGGAGGTCCAGCCGCTGCCGGGCGGCCGTCGCTTCGAGCAGGGCCAGCTCGCGGTCGGTGACGTCGACGAGCAGCCCGCCCACCCCGGTCCGGGTGTCACCCGCCCCGCTCAGCGGGAAGAAGCTCACGGAGCGGACCTGGTCGCGGTCGGGCCGGCCCGGGGTGCGCAGCCCCACCAGCGCGCCGACGAGGGGCCGTCCCTTCTCGGCCACGGCCCGCAGCATGCGCTCGTACTCGCCCCCGTCGGACGTGATCATGATGTCGGTCATGCGCCGCCCCAGGTGATCCCGCACCGGGAGTCCGTCCATGTCGGCCAGCACCTGGTTGAGGTGGACGTAGCGCAGCTCCTCGTCGAGCATGACGAGGCCGATCGGGCAGGTCTCGAAGAGCGCGTCGAGGAAGGCGAGGTTCGTCTTGACCCGGTTGAGTTCGTCGCCCCTGCTGGCCAGGCCCATGATCACGGAGTCGCCCGCGGTCCCGGTCACCGGGAACACCCGGAACCCGCAGTCGAAGACCCCGGTGTCGCGGTGCCGGGCGGGCATCCGGACCCGCCAGTAGCCGAGGCTCAGGCCGCGTTCCACCAGCTGAGCGGCCCCGCCGGGGGTTCCGGGGGCGGCGTCGGGGAAGAGCAGCGAGGCGGGCCGGGAGAGGATCTCCTCGGGCGCGTAGCCGAAGAGGTTGCGGGCGCCCGGGCCCCAGTAGCGGACCCGCTCCTCGTCGTCCAGGCCGAAGACGGCCACGGGCACGTGTTCCAGCAGGGACCCCGGCTCGGACCGGATCGGACCGGGGGCGTCGGCGTCCGCACCCCCGGGCCGGTCCGATGGCATCAGAGGTCCCCCTTCGTCGAGGTCTCCCCTCATTGTGCCCGTCATCCGGGAGGCGGACCTCACGGCGATCTCGCCGCGGAACTCCCGCCCGCAGGTCGTACCGACCGGTAATTCCAGCCAAATATTGCCATGCACCTGACAGGCTCCTGACACTTCAAGGTGGCTGTGGGACGCTCCCGGCACGCACTCCGCACCCCCTGAGAGGCCCAGCGCCTCGCCCACCCCCACCAGTACGTGGCATGGAGGAGCGACCCATGAGGCACACCACGCCCATCTCCCGCACCACACGACTCGCACGCGCCGCCTCGATCGCGACACTCGTCGTCGCGGCGGGTCTGGCCGGCACCGGCACCGCGCTCGCGCAAGGCCCCGCCGCCCCGACCGCCGACCAGAAGGTCGACGGGGTGATGGTGGTCGCCGGCAACAGCTGTAGCTGGACGAACGGGAGCACCAGCGCCGCCGCCCCGAGCGCCCTCACCGTCGACCGCACCACGATCAACACACCCGGAGGCAATCTCGCCTGCGGTGGCGGCATCGCCGCCTCCCTCAACAACAACCCGGCCTTCACGTTCGACGACGCGGCCGGCACGGCCCGGACCGACCTGATCGACATCACCGGCAGGCAGAGCTTCATCTCCTGCCGCTACAAGGCGACGAACATCGTGTGGGACCGCGACGGTACGAGCCGCAAGTACGTCAACCGGGCCTTCACCGCCACCAAGGCCTCGGGCAGCTTCCTGTGCCCGGGCTCGGTGACCACCCCGGCCGGGGACGCGTCCATGTTGTTCCGCTGATCCGTGCAACCGCTGCGCTGAGCCACCCGCCCCACGCCCTGCCCACGCCCGGACGCCTCCCGGTCCCGCACCGGGAGGCGTCGCGGGGCGTCCGGGGCCGGGGCGTGATCACTCGGAGAGGTCGGTCGGCCGGGCCGGGTCAGAGGGTGTCGAGGAGCATCAGGACCTCGTCCCGCGTGTCGTCGGGGGCCAGGCGCAGGGCTCCGGGCCAGCGGCCCACCTCCCGCCAGCCGAGGCCTGCGTAGAAGTCCTCCAGGCCCTCTCCTCCCCGGGCCGCGAGGTGGAGTTGTTCGAGCCCCAGTTCGGCGCGGGCGATCCTCGGCAGCTCCCGCATGAGGGCGGACGCGACTCCGCGGCGACGGAACCCGGGGCGGGTCTGGAGGTGGTGAACCGTGCCCCAGTGTCCGACGAGCCGGTCGGGATCACGCCGGAGGACGACCCATCCGGCGAGGACGCCGCCGAACCCGGCGGTGACGAGCCGGCTCCGCTGCGGGTGCAGACGGCGGAGGAGTTCGTCCGCGACCGGTGCCACGTGGCCGCGGTCGACCGGCGGGAAGGGGAATCCGGCGGCGCCCCCCGCGTTGGTGACCTCGATCCAGCAGTCGATCAGCTGGTGCCGCAGTTCGGGCGCCACCTCTTGGACGTCGGTGATCTGGGCGAGTCGGGGCAGGCTGTCGTCCGTCATGACGAGGAGCATGCCAGCCCGCACGGACAACGGAACGGCCTCCGAAGCGGATCGCGTCCCGCTGACCGCGGGACCTCCAACCACGGCCCGCACGATCCGCTCGGACTCCGCGGTCTGGTGACGGGCGGGTGGCTGCCCGGGCCGCGGGGTGGCGCGCCACGCGTGAACCTGCCTTTGTGGATCCCCAGCAAGGTCATGCGGTGCCCGGTGGTGCCGACCGGACGACCTCCCGAGCCGAGCGACGGCGACGGCAGCCGCCAGGTCCGCCACCCCCACGGGCTGCGGGTCCCCGCGGGGACGGGCTCCGACGCCGCGCTGGCGGCCCCGACCGCGCACCTGACGGCCGCAGCGCCCTGGGGCGCCCGGGTCTCGATCGAGAGGGGTCCTCTACAGCCTTGCCTTTCCTAGGGGTTCTTGGTTAAACCTAGGTGTCCTAGGTAGAAGAGGAGGGCGCATGGCGCGGGCAGGGCTGACGGCGCAGCGGGTGACGGTCGCGGGTGCCGAGCTGGCGGACGAGGTCGGGCTCGACCAGGTGACCATGTCGCAGGTGGCGCGGCGACTGGGCGTGAGGGATGCGAGCCTCTACACGCACGTGCGCAGTCTGGAGGACCTGCGCGGCCGGATCGCGCTGCTGGCGGCGGACGAGAAGACGATCCGTATCGCGGAGGCGACCTCCGGACGGGCGGGCAAGGACGCGCTGGTCGCGTTCGCCGACGCCTGGCGCGAGTACGCCCACCAGCATCCGGGCCGCTACGCGGCGACGCAGACCGGGATCCGGATCGACCCCGGCCTGGCCGCAACGGCGGCCGGACCGCGGCGCGCGGTCGAACTGACCTACGGCATGCTGCGCGGCTACGGACTGACCGAGCCCGACCTGACCGACGCGGTCCGGTTGCTGCGCAGCACGTTCCACGGCTTCGTCGCCCTGGAGGCCGCGGGCGGGTTCGCGCACGAGCGTTCGCCGCAGCAGTCCTGGGTCCGCGCACTCGACGCCCTCCACACCCTCCTGGAGCACTGGCCCCCGTCCCGAGAAGGAGAATCCGCATGACCGTCCCGACCGTCGGCGCCCTGCGCGTGAACGGCGCGACCCTGCACTACGAAGTGCGCGGCCGGGGTCCGCTCCTGCTGCTGATCCCCGGAGGGGCGGGCGGCGCGGCCGCCTTCGACGGCATCGCCGACGACCTGGCCGCCGAACACACCGTCGCGACGTACGACCCGCGCGGCATGTCAAGAAGCACGCTGGACGACCCCGAAGCCGAGCAGAGCGTGGCCGAACACGCCGACGACGCCTTGCGGATACTGGAACTGCTGTCGCCCGACGAGCCCGCCCGGGTGTTCGGGTCCAGCTCCGGAGCGATCGCCGCCCTGCACCTGCTCACCACCCGCCCCGAACGCATCGAACGCCTCGTGGCGCACGAGCCGCCGGTAGTGGAGGTCCTGCCCGACGCCCCCGAACACCGCGCGCTCATCGCACGCGTACAGGCAACGTTCCACGCGGAGGGGCTCATGCCGGCGATGGCCGTGTTCGCCGCGGGTCTCAAGAAGGACGGCGCAGCCCCCACCGAGCCGAAGGCCGAGATCGAGCTGCCACCGCAGGCAGCTGCGCGGGCCGAGCGGACGATGGCGAACCTGCCGTACTTCGTCGGGCGCATCGTGCCGAGCTTCATGTCCTACGCCCCGGACGTCCACCGGCTGGAGGCACTGTCGGACCGGCTGGTGCTCGCCTGCGGCCAGGACTCGCACGGCGAGCTGCCCTACCGGCCCGCCGCCTTTCTGGCCGAGCACCTCGGCACGGAACTCCGGCACTTCCCCGGCGGGCACACCGGCCTGACCACGCACCCCGCCGAGTTCGGCGAAGCCCTCCGGAAGGCATTCCAAGGAGCGGAATGAAAACTCGCCGAAAAGACCGCGACGTCCCCGAGCCCGACGAGCCATGGAGCGAGATCAGACCAGGACTCTGGATGGGCGGACATTTCTGGACCGACAACACCGGCGGAGTTCGGCCGGCTGTTGCAGGTGACGAATTCGACGTGGTCATCAGCTTGTTCACGCGCGCGGGCCACGGTCCACACCCGGCAGTCCAGCACCTGATCACCGAACTCCCCGACGGCCCGCTCACCGCCGGTCAGATCCTCTCCGTCCAGGAGTTGGCGGGCACCGCGGCACACGCGGTGCGGGGCGGCCGCACCGTGCTCGTGCGCTGCCACTCCGGCTACAACCGCTCGGGACTGGTCATCGCACAGTCCCTCATCGAGCTGGGCCACACACCTGACGCAGCCATCAGCCTCATCCGGCAGAAACGGTCTCCGCGAGCCCTGAACAACGAGACCTTCGAGCAGTACCTCACCACCGGGCTGCAGGTGGCCTGCCTTCTGACCGGACTCGACACCCTCGGCTGAACCATCCACCCGCTGTTCCTTGCCGCGAGCCTGCACTCGACGCGCTGACCAGCGCACTGCCCCGGGCCCCGACCGATGATGGCCTGGGTCGACCGCATACCCCTGCCCGCCCTCAGGGCGCTGGGGGCGGTCGAAATGCTCGGCGCCACCGGCCTGGTGCTGCCGCCACTGACCGGCATCGCCCCAACGCTCGCGCCGGCCGAGGCCATCGGCCTCACACTTCTGCAAATCGGCGCGATCATCGTCCACTTGACCGGTCGAGACCGCCGCATCGCACTCAACGCCGGACTCGTCGTGGCCGCGGCCGTGGCCATCTGGCTTGCCGTCCGGCTGTGAACCGGCACCGTCTTCGACCGGTGAAGCGACGGCGGGCACGCCCGCCTGAGCACCACACGTCGTCCTCCACTTCGACACGGACCGATACGCGGTGTCGGTCATCCATCGGCGGCTGCCGGTTCGACGTCGGCGGCGTGTCGGCGGGGCCCGGCAATGTTCCGGAAAACGGCCGACCACCACTCACCGGGCGGCCCGATCCCGAGGAGTCACCATGCACACGCCCATACCCATGCCCGTCACCATCATCGGCGCCGGACTCGGCGGACTCACTCTGGCCCGCGTCCTGCACGTCCACGGAATCCCGGCCACGGTCTACGAGGCGGAGTCCTCCCCGACGGAACGCACGCAGGGAGGCCTGCTCGACATCCACGACCACAACGGACAGCTCGCCCTCGACGCCGCCGGCCTGATGGACGAGTTCCACGCCATCGTCCTGGAGGGCCGCCAGGCGATGCGGGTCCTCGACCAGGACGGGACCGTCCTGCTCGACGAGGCCGACGACGGCACGGGCGGCCGCCCCGAGGTGCACCGCGGCGAGTTACGGCAGGTCCTGCTCGACTCCCTCCCGGCCGGCACCGTCCGGTGGGGGCACAAGGTCAGCAGCACCCGCACCCTCGGCCCGGGCCGCCACGAGGTGACGTTCGCCGACGGCGGCACCGTCGTCACCGGCCTGCTGGTCGGCGCGGACGGCGCCTGGTCACGGGTACGGCCGCTGCTCTCCACCGCCACACCCGAGTACGCCGGCACGTCGTTCGTCGAGACGTACCTGTTCCACGCCGACACCCGCCACCCGGCCGCCGCGAAAGCGGTCGGCGGCGGGATGCTGATCGCGCCCGCGCCGGGCAGGGAGATCTTCGCCCACCGGGAAAGCGGCGACACCCTGCACACCTACGTGGCGCTCAGCCGGCCGCAGGACTGGTTCGCCGCCATCGACTTCACCGATGCCGCCGCGGCCACCGCGCGGATCGCGGCCGAGTTCGACGGCTGGGCACCGGAACTCACCGCGCTGATCACCGACGGCGACACAGCGCCGGTCCTGCGCCCCCACTACGCCCTGCCGACCGGGCACCGGTGGGACCGGGTGCCAGGGGTCACCCTGCTCGGCGACGCCGCCCACCTCGCGCCCCCGAACGGCGAAGGTGCCAACCTGGCCATGTACGACGGCGCCGAACTCGGCAGGGCCCTCGCCGCGCACCCCGACGACGTCGAGGCCGCGCTCACCGAGTACGAGCGGGCCATGTTCCCCCGCAGCGCCGAGCCCGCCACCTTCGAAGGCGGTGAGGTCCCCAGCATCGACTCCGAGCACAACACCGCCCGGAGTCTGATCGACATGGTCACCGAGAAGAACCGCACATGAGCCGCTGAGGCGCCGGTCTACTGCCCTCCGTCCCGCCGTCGGCCAACCGCGGGCGGAGCGGCATCCGCGCCCATCGACATCGGTCACGGGCGTGCGGACCGCGTCAGCGACGGCGGGCGTTTCATCCCAATGGGGCGATGTGCGGGGCGGTGGATCAGGCAAGACTCTCGCGAAGCCCCACTTCGCCCCGGAGGTTCCATGTCGAAAATCGGCGCGCCTGGCATCGACGTTCCGGGTGAGGCCCCGGCGCGGGCGTCGCTCGTCCTGGCGTCCCTGATCATCGTCGCCGCGGTGGCCAACCTGAACCTGTCGGTGGCCAACGTGGCGCTGCCCGCGATCGGGAAGGCCTTCGACTCCTCCCAGACCACGCTGAACCTGATCGCCGTGGGGTACTCCCTCGGCCTGGCCGCGTCGGTGCTCTATCTGGGTGCGGTCGGCGACCGTCACGGACGCAAGCTGCTGCTGCTCCTCGGCATCGCCCTGTCCGTCCCCGCCTGCCTGCTCGCCGCGTTCGCGCCGAACGACACCGTCCTCGCGCTGGCCCGGATCCTCGGCGGGCTCTCGGCCGGCATGGCCTACCCGACCACCCTGGCGCTGATCACCGCCCTGTGGGCGGGACCGGGGCGGACGAAGGCGATCGCGCTGTGGTCGGCCCTGGGAGGCGGCATCTCCATGCTCGGGCCGGTGATCGCGGGCGCGCTGCTCGAACGCTTCTACTGGGGGTCGGTGTTCCTGATCACCCTGCCCCTCGCCGTGGTCGCGCTGGTCATGGCCCTGCTGTTCGTCCCCGCGCACGCCAACGAGTCGGCCGAACCGGTGGACAACCTCGGCGGCGTCCTGTCCGTCCTCCTGATCGCGGGACTGGTGCTGGCGATCAATTTCGCCGTCGTCCCCGGCCAGGGGGCACTGGTCGTCGGCCTCGTCGTGATCACTCTGGCTGCCGGAGCGGCGTTCTACTGGCGTCAGCGCCGCGCCGCCAACCCGCTGTACGACCTCCACATCGCCGGCCGGCGCACGTTCTGGGTCGCCGCATGCGCGGGAATCATCGTGTACGGCTCCATGATGGGGTCGGCGTTCATCAGCCAGCAGTACCTGCAGAACGTGCTCGAGTACAACCCCGTCGAAGCCGGCGCCGCCATCCTCCCGCTCGTCGTGCTGATGGTCCTCGTGGCACCGCGGTCCGCGAAGCTGGTCGAGACGCGCGGCGCCCGCACGACCCTGCTGACCGGTTACACGTTCCTCTTCCTCGCCTTCGCCTGGATGCTGCTGTTCTGGGGCGAGGACAGCAGCTACTGGCAGATCGGCCTCGCCTACGTGCTCATCGGTATCGGCGCCGGCTTCGCCGGGACGCCCGCATCCCACTCGCTGACCGGATCGGTGCCCGTGCGACGGGCCGGCATGGCCTCGGGCACCGCCGACCTGCAACGGGACCTCGGCGGGGCCATCATGCAGTCCGTCATGGGCGTGCTCCTCACCGCCGGCTATGCCTCGGCCTTCAGCGCGGCGATCGCCGCTTCCCCCGAGAGCAAGGACGTGTCGGACCAGGTCCAGAGCGAGCTGACGAAGTCCTTCGCCTCCGCCGGGCAGGTCGCCCAGCAGCACCCCCAGTACGCCGACCAGATCGTCGCGGCAGCACGCCAGTCGTTCCTCCACGGCGACGACTGGGCGTACACCGTCGGCCTGGCCGCGATCGCCCTGGGTGCGCTGCTGATCTTCTTCATGTTCCCGCACCGGGACGCCGAGCGGGAACTCCTGCGGCGCTACTACGCCGAGGACTCCGCCGCGGCCGCCACCGCGAGGCGGAGCGGACCGGGAGCCTGACGCGGGCGTGGCCTGCTTGACCAGCAGGGCCGCCACCTGCAGAGTCGGGATGCAGCACCGCAAGACCGCAAGACCGCAGCACCGCTGCACCGCCCGACTCTGTTGACCGGTACCACCCCTCACGCGTGGCAGACGGTCCTGACACCCAGGAGCGGATCCTGTGGTCCTCGACCTGGTGGTGATCGGTACGGCCGTCACCTTGGGGCCTTTGCACAACAGCGCCTTCATCCTGCTTCTCTCCTCACGGCGCGGCGTCCGCCAGGGCCTGGCGTTCCTGCTGTCGTGGCTGGCCAACCTGATCGCGGTCATCGCCTGCGTGATGCTGCTGACCGGCGGACAGCCCCCGGCCCGCCACAGCGCGCCCTCCACCGCCGCGATCGCGGCGAAACTCGCCATCGGTGTGGCTCTGGTGCTGTACGGCGCCCACCGGCACCGCCGACCGCCCCGCCCGCACGGCCCACCGCGCTGGGCCGCCCGGATCGACAACGCCTCCCCGGCCACCGCGGCCGGCCTGGCATGGCTGCTGCAACCCTGGGCACTGGTAGGCGCCGGCGCCGCGACCGCCGTCGACGCGGACCTCTCCACCCCCACCGACTGGCTCGCACTGACCGGCTACTGCCTGCTGGCCACGCTCAGCCTCATCGTCATGGAGATGTACGCGCTCCGGGCACCCGCGGCCGCGGACGCCCGGCTGAACGCCCTGCGGAGCTGGCTGGAGCAGCACCAGGAGCAGCTGATCGTCACGCTCTCCCTGCTCGCCGGCCTGTGGCTGACGGCCCGGAGCGCTTACGAGCTGATCGCCTGACGGCCGGGGTCGGCATGCGCGATCATGACCCGAATGGACACTCGATTCCTCGGCACAGCCGATCTGTTGGAAGTCCCGTCCGTGGCAGTCGTGGTCGACGTCATGCGTGCCTTCACCGTGGCGGCCTGGGCCTTCGCCCAGGGGGCAGAAAAGATCGTTCTTGCCGGGTCGCTGGAGGAGGCCCTGGCGCTCAAGGCCCGCCACCCGGATTGGGTGGCGCTGAAGGACGGTCCGCCCGCTCCCGGGTTCGACCTGGTCAACTCGCCGGGCCTGCTGCGATCCGTCGACCTCGGCGGACGGACCGTCGTGCAGAAGACCACGGCAGGAACGGTCGGAGCCCTTGCGGTCAAGGAGGCGTCGCTGGTGCTGTGCGCCGGCTTCGTGGTGGCGGAGGCAACGGCTCGGCTCTTGCGGACGCGCGGGGCCGACTGTGTCACGTTCGTGGTCACCGGTGAAGCCGGGCGGGCCGAGGAAGATCTGGCGTGCGCCCAGTACATCGCCCGGAGAACCACCGAGGCCGGGACGGACGCGGCCGAGTTCCTCCACCGCGCGGCCCGGTCACGCGCCGCCGCCGAACTGGCGGAGGGTGTGCGCCAAGGAGTCCATCCTGACGATGTAGCGCTCTGCCTTGAGGTCGACCGGTTCCCCTTCGCCATGGTGGCGACCTCGGAAGGCCCGCTCATGGTCCTACGCCCCCTGGGCGAATCCGGCTGAGCGACAACAGATCACCCACCGCGGAGTCCCGAACGGATCCGGATGTGGAATCCGCCGGTGGTTTGTCGAGCGGACGATCGCCTGGCTCCACGGCCTCGTGCAGGCGCTGCCGGGGCCCCGTTTTCAGGGCAGGTCGGAGATGTCGGTGCCAGGCGGTAGCAAGAGTCCTTCGGGCGGTGTCTGCAGGCCGAAGCGTGGGGGGTGGGTGAACGTCGCGGTACGGGAGAAATCGACGGTCCCGCCGGTGAAACGGGCCGCTGGGATCGTGGCGTGGAGGCTCTGGAGGCGGTGCTCGCCGAAGTCCATGACGGTGCCGCCGAAGGTGGAGCCTGCGAAATCGACGACACCGTCGGAGAACTCCGCGTCCTCGAAGCGGACCTCGCCCGCGCTGAAGGTGGTGTCCCGAAAGTTCGTGCGGGCGCCGGTGAAGCGGGCGCTGTCGAAGCTGACCCAGCCTCCGTTGAAGACGGCCCGGTCGAAGCGGACGGTCCCGCTGCGGAACTCGGCGAGGCGGAAGTAGACGCGACTTCCGCTGCCGAATTCAGCCTCGTCGAAGACCACCTGGTCTCGATCGTGTCCGACGAAGAGCGCGTTGACGAAGACGATGTCGCCGCCGGTGAAGCGGGCGCCGCGGAAGTACGCCTCGTCGATGACGGCGCCGCTGAAGTCGAGATCGTACCCCTGCCAGGATTCGGGTGAGTCGTCTCGCAGATGGGCGGCGATGAGCCGGAGGACCGTCTTGCGTATCTCACGTTCACATCGCCAGGCAACGGAAGCCGGTTCGTCGGCCGGGGGCTCCGGAGCATGGGGCATCCTCAGGTAGCCGCACAGGACGTCGATGCAGGTCTGACGCTCCTGGCGCCACTCGTCGGCGAGCCGTGCCATGGCGTAGGCGCCTGCCATGCGCGCCGCTGGTTGATCCGCCCCGAGCTGGTCGGCCGCGGCGCCGAACCGGTCGGTGAATGCCTTGCCGTGCTCGCGCTGTTCGCTCACCTCATTGAGGTGCTGGCGCCGGTAGCCGACGACCAGAGCCACCACACCTCCGGCTCCGGCGACGACCGCCAGTGCGATCTTGATGCCGTCGTAGATGTCTGCGGGCTTCAGCGGTCCGGCCACATTCAGCCGAGGGGCACCCAGGAGCAGCCAGAGCACCACCGCGACGATGCAGACCGAGAAGGCGGACAGCAAGAGCACGACAGCAGCGTGCAGGCTCAACGACCAACGCATCACGCTTCGAGGATCTGGACCTGAACGCTCGCCCCTGGCCACCACACCGTCAGCCTAGAAGCAACATCAAGATCAGGGAACGGCGTCGGAAAGAACTGCCGCCCGGGGCGGTTCCGCGTCAGTCGACGAGGGTCTGCGCGGCCAGCAGTTCGGCACGGACGAGTTCCAGGAGGCGGCCCGTCCAGTTGCGGCCCCGGCCGCCGTTCTCGCCCCAGAAGCCCGAGTCGGCGTCGTCGTAGAGCAGGGTCGCGTCACCGGTGGCGAGCAGGATCGCCGCGAGATCGGGGTGCTGCTCGTACTTGGCCCGCAGCAGGCGGGCCATGACCGCCGTCCGGACCTGCTCCCAGCCTTCGCGCCGCGTCGCCGCGGCCGCGGCCGTACGGGCCTTCGCGCCCGATTCCGCCGCCACGACTGCGGTACGGGCCTCCGGCTCGGCGACGGACCGGGCCCAGTAGGCGTGCGCCACCGACGCGTAGGTGACGTCGCCGACGGTGACCGGCGCGGGATAGTCGTTGCGCAGGGCCTGCTTGCCCGGGTCTTCGAGCGCACGCTGCGGATACGAGTGGTAGATCTTGACCGCGGGGGCGAAGGACTCGGCCGGGCCGTCGGCGGGCACCCGTGAAGGGGCCTTCGCGAGCCACTGCGCGCGGTCCTCGAAGTATGCGACGGCCGCGTCGTACTCCTCCCGCGTGACCGTTTCTCCGCGCTCGTCCGGGATCCGGCCGCCCGGCCCCGCCACCAGCACCTTGAGCGGGCGGTCCTTGCGGTCCATGTCGCCGAGCGCGTAGTGCCGCACGGTCTCGGGGACGGCCAGGTAGGCGGCCAGGGCGGCGGCCCGGTTGTCCTCCGTGCGGGCCGCCAGGAAGACGTCCACCGCGGCGAGGCAGCGGGCGGTCGAGTCGGGACGGCCGTTCAGCTCGTCGACGGTGTCGCGGACTTCTGCGAGCAGCAGCTCCGGCGTCAGCCAGGTGAACGGTTCACCGAACGTCCACGAGGCCAGGTCGTGCGCGGAAGCGCGCCCGCCGTCCGGAAGGCTGGTGGCCACCCATCCGCAGCGGAGCTTCTGCTCGAACTCGTCCAGGGTGACGAGCTCCCAGCAGTCGACGAGGCCGTCGGCGTAGATGAAGAGGTCGGTGAGGAAGTAGGAGCCGCCGTTGCATATGAACGCGTGCCGCCAGGTGCCGGGTATGCGGACGCCGTCCGCCGTGCGATGGGTGATCCGATTGCCGATCATGCCGTGATGATGCCGGACGGACCGGCCGGCGAGCACCTCGATTGCGCGGCGCGGGTGTCGTGTGATGATGTGCGTCCACTCCGGGGAGGCGATCGTGCTGAGCAAGGGCGCGCGGTGGGCCGTGGGCGCGACGACCGTGGTCTGCATGCTGCTGTTCCTCGGCCCTGCCGCGCCGAGCGGTGGCGTCCCCCTCGCCGGGCCGCTGCCGTCCGACGCCGCCGAGGCGGTCGTACCGGACCGGGTCGGCACGTGGAACATCTGCAACCCGTGCGGGAGCGGGAACGACTTCGGCCGGGCGACGGAGATCGCCACGTACGCGCCGCAGGTGATCGGCCTGCAGGAGGCGTGCGTACGTGACGTCGAGCGGATCCGCAGGTATCTGGAGGAGGTCCACGGGCTGGTCTACCGGGTCGAGTACGGGGCGGTCCTGCGGAACTGGAACCGCTGCGGGGGGCTGCCGTGGCGGCCGGGCGGCTACGGCCAGGCGATCCTCTCGGCAGCGCCGATGACCGACCGGGTGAGCGTTGAATACCCCGTCGGAGGCTCCGAGGACCGCGGCTATCTGGCCGTCACCACGCTGGTGGGCGGCCGGCCCGTCCGCGTCGTCAACACCCACCTCGCCGAGCGCCGCCAGGGCGGGGTGAGGGCGGGCCAGGTGAAGGTACTCGCCGCGGAAGTCGCCCGCCACGACCGTGTGATCGTCCTCGGCGACTTCAACGCGATGCCGTACGCGCCCGAACTCGCCCCGATGTGGGCCCTGGCCGCGGACACGGACCCCGGCTGCCGCCCCTCGACCGGTGATGCCGCCGCTGACGCCTGCACGGCGACCACCGACTGGAACAGCAAGTTCGACTACGTCTTCCTGCGCGGCATCACCCCGGGCAAGGGCACGCACCACGTCCGCCCCAGCCCGTACTCGGACCACCACGTCCTGTACACCGACCTGAACCGGGGCTAGGGGTGTCCGGCGGACGCCGTCAACTCGTCAGACGGAAGTGAACGACGGTGGCGTCATCGGTCGGCCTGATGCCGGGGTAGTGGAACCGCAGTCTGTCCTGCAGCTCGGCAAGATCGCGGAACCCGTCGGACCGCACCGTGGTCGTCTTCCGCCCGGTGCGTACGGCATCGAGACAGTCGGGATGGAAATGCAGGGCCTGTGGCGCACCGCCACGCTCGCCGCGCTGCCGTCCACCGTCACCAGGATCGTGGCCCCCGCACTCACCGCGCTCGGTTCACGCCACCCGCAGCTCACGGTGACCTGCTCCATCACCGACCAGGCGCAACTGCGCGAACTCGCCCTCGGCACCGTCGACGTGGTGCTGGGACAGCGCTATCACCACCTGCCCGACACGACGCCCCGGGGCATCGACGTCTCACCCCTGCTCGACGATCCCCTGCTCGTCGTCACCGCGGCCGGCCGAGGCGACGACCGGCCCGTCGCACTGCGGGAACTGGCCACGCCCCCTCTCGCCGTACCGCCGCCGAACACGGAGTGCGGACAGGCCGTCCTGCAAGGCTGCCGACAGGCCGGCTTCACCCCCGTACCCCGCTACGTCACCGCAGACATCGCCGCCCAGCTCACCCTCGCCCGATCCGGCCTCGCCACCGCGCTCGTACCCCGAACGGCCATCGACCCGGCCACACCCGGAATCCGCGCGGTCCCCATCGCCGACCTCCCGGTCCAACGCCTCCTGTTCGCCGCGACCCCGCACACGGAGAACGCCAACCCGACGACCACCGCCGTGATCGCGGCACTGCGCACGGCCGCCCGGGAGGGGCACACCGCGTGACCCTAAGGTGGTCCCATGGATCTTCAGGGCGAACTGCTCGCGCACCCACACTCCGTTTACGACCGGCTTCGCGACACCGCACCCGTGTGCCGCATCACGGGCACCGACGGAACCCCGGCATGGCTGGTCACGCGGTACGACGACGTACGCGCCGCCCTCGCCGATCCCAGGCTGTCCCTGGACAAGTCCCATGCCACCGAGGGTGGTTACCGGGGCATGTCGCTCCCGCCGGCCCTGGACGCCAACCTGCTCAACATGGATCCGCCTGACCACACCCGTATCCGCAGGCTCGTGAGTCGTGCTTTCAACTCACGTCGCACCGAGCAGTTGCGCGCACCCATCCGGGCCACGGCGGACCGCCTCCTGGACGCCCTGGGGCCGGCCGGCACCGCCGACCTGGTGACCGCCTACGCGGCCCCGCTGCCGATCATCGTCATCTGCGACCTGCTGGGCATTCCGGAGGACCGCCGCCTGGACTTCCGCACCTGGACCGACGCGCTCATCACCCCGGACCCCAGCCGTCCCCGTGCCGCGAAGGAAGCCGTGGTGGCGATGCTCGGCTTCTTCACCGAACTCATGGCGCACAAGCGCAGCCGCCCCGCCGACGACCTGCTGTCCGATCTGATCGCCGTCCGGGACGGCGCCGAAGGCGGGGGCGAAGGTCTGAGCGAAGGCGGTGACGACCGCCTGAGCGAGGACGAGTTGATGTCCCTCGCCTTCCTCATCCTCTTCGCCGGCTACGAGAACACCGTCCAGCTGATCGGCAACGCGATCCACACGCTCCTGCAACACCCCGAAGAACAGGCGCGCCTGCGCAAGGACCCGTCCAGGATCCCGGCCGCCGTCGAGGAGCTCGCCCGCTACGAGGGCCCCGCGCCCCTCGCCATCCGCCGCTTCCCGACCGAGGACATCACCATCGCCGGGGTCACCGTCCCGGCGGGGGAGACCGTCCTGCTCTCGCTCTCCGCCGCCAACCGCGACCCGGCCCGCTTCCCCCGGCCCGACCTCCTCGACCTGGACCGCGACACCTCGGGCCACCTCGCGCTCGGCCACGGCATCCACTACTGCCTCGGCGCGCCCCTGGCCCGCGCCGAAACCGAAATCGCCCTGGCCGCACTGCTGGAGCGCTTCCCCATCCTCGAAGCCGCGAGCCCCGCGCCCCGTTGGCGGCCTTCCCTGCGCGCCCGCGGCCTGACGGAACTCCCGGTCCGCTACGACACGGCACACCTCCCGCACTGAACCCCCGCCGGCCAGCCGGCCGGTCAGCCCCCCGCCAGCCGCCGCGCCGACTCCCCGCTCCCCGACGCGCCGGTGACCCAGATCACCTCCGATCGGAAACCCCCAGGCCGAACCGGGCGTCTGTCAGGCGTGAGATCAGTCAGGGTGGTGGCGCCGCCGCACAGGGCCGACGAGGAACACCTCGTCCGGCTCGTGGCGAAGGGCGACCGTGCCGCATTCGAGGAGTTGTACCGGCGCACGTCGCCGTGGCTCGCGGTGCGGCTGCGCCGCCGCTGCGCCGACGAACAGATCGTCGCCGAGGTCATGCAGGAGACGTACCGGGCGGTGTGGCGCGCGGCCGGCGCGTTCGCCGGGAGCGCCGCGGGCGGGACGGCCGTCGGCTGGGTGTGGACGATAGCGGCGCGCGCCTCGTCGACGCCTTCCGGCGCAGGGCCCACCACGCGCAGCCGCCCCCGCGGCGGCCCCGCAGCCCTGACCGTCACGGCGGCCGGCACCGCCGCCTACGCGGTGGCCGGACCCAGACGATGACCGCGCCGCCCGCAGCGAGGGAGTTGTCAGTGCCTCCCGGTAAGTTGGCGGGGCCCGCTCGGGGAAGTGCGGGCACCGATGCACCACGGCGGTACACGCGCTGGGACCCGTGTCTGGAAGGATCCGGTGGCATGATCACGAGACCCTCCGACGACCTTGCCGCCGCCTTCGCGCGCCTGGGCGGCGACGATGAGGAACAGGTCTGGAGCGACCTGTGGGACGATCTGTGCCACCTGAACTGCGTCGATGACGACAGCTTCCTCGCCCTCCCGTACCTGGCCGCCGTCGCGGCCGGCCGCGCCCCCGGGGCCCCGCACGAAGCCGTCTCGATGGCGGGCCTCATCGTCTCGGCGGCGGACGGGGAACAGACCGCGCGCCACGCGGAGGAGATCGCCGTCTTCCTCCGCACGGCCCGCCGTCTGCTCGGTGAGACGGGCGGCGACACCCCGGCCTTCGTCCACCTCCTGCAAGGCATCCTGGCCTTCGAGGGCGAGCGGGTGTGGAGCACGGGCCGCCTGGAAGGCCTGTTCACGGAGGAGTACGAAGTCGACTGCCCGGCGTGCTCGTCGACGCTGTTCGTCGCCTTCGGCGAGTACGGGGACTTCGCCTCGGCCGGGGACTACGTGACGTCCGATCCGGTCAAGGCGGCGCTGCTGCCCGCGGACCCGACCGCCCTGGACCCGCTGCCGGCCCGCCTGCACCGCATGGCCACGGAGGCGGGGCAGGAGAAGGTCGCGCACGGTCTGACGTGCCTCTTCGGCCGGGCGACCTGCCCGGACTGCCAAGAGGTCTTCGCCGTGTCGGACCAGGTCCTGGAGACGTACTAGAAGGCGCGCGAACCGAACGGAGAGGTGTTCATGCAGAGACGTCACGCGGTGGTGGCCGGGGCCGGAATCGGCGGCCTCACCGCCGCCATCGCGCTGCACCGCCGTGGCTGGCGCGTCACCGTCTGCGAGCGGGCCCCCGAACCGCCCACCACCGGCGCCGGGATCGGACTCGCCCCCAACGCCCTGCGCGCACTCGACGCCATCGGCGTCGACGCGGCCCGGTCCGCCGGCAGCGCCGTACCGGCGACCATGGGCGTACGCCGCTCCGACGGCCGGTGGCTCACCCGCGTCGAGACCTCCTACATGGCCGCCCGCTACGGCACGCCCCCGATCGCCGTACCCCGCCCGGCCTTCACCGCAGCCCTGGCCGCCGCACTGCCGCCGCAGGCTCTCCGCTACGGCACCACCGTGACCGGCGTCGACGACGCCGCCGGCCGTCCCACCGTCCGCACGGCCGGGGGCCCGGACCTGCCCGCCGATCTGGTCGTCGCCGCGGACGGGATCCACAGCCCCCTGCGCCGCGCCCACTTCCCCGCGCACCCCGGCCTGCACTACATCGGCGAGACGGCCTGGCGGACCCTCGTCGACGCCCCGGACCTGCGGATACCGTCCATGAACGAGACGTGGGGGAGGGGCGAACGCTTCGGGGTGACACCGCTCGCCGACGGCCGGTTCTACCTCTACGCCACCGCGCTCGCCCCGGCCGGTACCCGGTCCGCCGATCCCCGGGCCGACTTGCGCGACCGCTTCGGCGCGTGGCACGACCCGATCCCGGCCCTGCTGGACCGCGTCGGGCGCTTCGACCCCGCCGACGTCCTCCAGAACGACCTGTACGACCTGGCCGCCCCGCTTCCCCGCCTCCACCACGGCCGGATCGCCTGGATCGGCGACGCCGCCCACGCCATGGCCCCCAACCTCGGCCAGGGCGGCTGCCAGGCCATCGAGGACGCGGTGGTCCTCGCGCACCTGCTCCCGGCCGGAGACACCGAAGCCGCCGCCGCGGCCGACGGCGAGGCCGTCCCGGCCGCCCTCGCCGCGTACACCGCGGCCCGTCGCGACCGTACGGACCGTCCGCCGCCGCGCCCGCCGCGTGGGCCGCCTGGGAGCCCTCCGCAACCCCCTCGCGGTGGCCGCCCGCGACCTGGTGGTCCGCGCCACCCCGAACCGCCTGGCCCTGCGCGGCATGGACGACCTCTTCAACGGCTTCCGCCTGCCCGGTCCGCACCAGTCCCCGTAGCGGGTGACGGGCGGGCGCAGGTCACGCCAGGGTGACCCGCATGCCGGACTCGGCCAGGACCTCGAGTACGGCGCCGAACAGGTCGTAGGGCCGGCCGTCCGGGGTCAGGACGTGGGACAGGTGCTCGCGTGCGACGGCGCAGTCGTGCCAGAGCAGCGTCCCCGGGCCGGAGTGGCCGAAACCGCCGCCCAGGCAGTCGTAGAGGGCGTCCAGGTTGGCACCGAAGTAGCCGCCCGGCCCGTTGACCGCCTCGCCGAGTGCGAGCCACAGGCCCGGGACGTCCGTGACGTGGCGGCCGTCGAGTTCGTACGCCTGGCCCGCGGGGCGGTCAACGCCGATGTCCGGCCTCGGCCTCGTCAGGACGTGGTCCAGCCAGGCCCAGCGCTGCCGGGTGTCGAGTCCGGCCCAGGTGCCGGTCGTCTGCGGCGGTCCGGCGAGCCAGCGTTCCCACAGCGGCCGGGCGTGCTCCGGTACGGGAGCGGAGAGTTTGCCCTCCAGTTCCAGGTCGATCAGGTCCGGGGGCGAGGCCGAGGCCGAACCCGAGCCTGAGCCCGGGCCGGAGCCGAGCGCGGAGGGGCGCCAGGAGCTGACGGTGACCCACATCAGCAGTTCGGCGAACGGCTCACCGCGGTCGTCGCGTACCTCCAGGGCGGCTTCCCCCAGGTCCAGTGTCCGCCGGGTGGCCGTCGCCAGGACCCGACGGAGCTCCTCGCCAGGGGTGAGCCCCCGCAGGACGATCGGAGGATCCGACCGTCGGGGCGGCAGTATGCGGGTGAATCCCCGGCAGGAGCCGAGCAGGCGCCGCCCGTCGTGCAGGAGGACGGTGCCGCGGTGGTCCTCGGGCGGGCCCAGGTGGTCGTCGAGGCCGGTGAGGACGAGACTGTCCGTCCCGGGGTGCGGTCCGAGGCTCTCGGCGTCCTCCAGCAGCCAGGGGTCGAGCGCCCCGTCCTGCGGAACCCACCACACCTCACGGCCGACCCAGCCGAGCACCCCGGCGCCGTCGGGAACCCAGTCGAACAGTTCGTACGTCTCGCGCCAGGCCTGCCCGAACAGCCCCTCCGCCTCGGCGCAGTCGCCCCATGCGTGGCCGCGTTCCGTGTCGGTGAGCCGGTACCGCGTTCGCCCCCGACGGGCCTCCTTCTCCTGCACACCGGACATCATGCCCGGTCATTCGGCCGTCCCGCTCGGACCGGCCCGACATCGCGGTCGGTTTTCGATCGTGTGTGCGAAACGGGTGCGCCGTAGTGGTGAGGGCCGGTCCCCGACGCGTGGCGTGCACGCGTGTCCCGTGGAGGAGGACGATGAGATGGCTGGGAGGTCAGGCCCGCAGCCCGCGGCGGCCGGAAGGAGAGCCCGGAGATGGGAGCGATCGAGCCCTCGCACGGCGATCCGGAAAAGGCGCCGCCCGCCGCGTCCGGGCCGGGCGGCCTGCTCGACGTGCTGCGCGTGGCCGCCATCCTCCTCGACGCAGACGGCCGCATCGACCTGTGGAGCCCGCAGGCGGAGGAACTGTTCGGTTACACCGCCGAGGAGGCCCTCGGAGAGTACGCGGGCCGCCTGCTGCTCCACGAGGAGCACCTCCCGGTCGTACTGGACATGTTCTCCGAGGTCATGGAGGCGGGGGTCAGCTGGGTCGGCGTCTTCCCCGTCCGGCACAAGGACGGCAGCACGCGCATGGTCGAATTCCGCAACATGCGGCTGCTGGACTCCCAGCAGGAGTACTACGCCCTGGGCCTCGCCGCGGACCAGGCGACGGTACGCCAGGTCGAACGGGACCTGGCGCTGTCCGCCCGGCTCGTGGCCCAGTCGCCGGTCGGCCTCGGCGTGCTCGACACCGACCTGCGCTACGTCTCGGTCAACCCGGCGGAGGAACGCCTCAACGGGGTGCCCGCCGCCGAGCACATCGGCCGGCACGTCCACGAGGTGCTGCCCGCCGTGGACGCGTCCTTCGAGGCGGCGATGCGTGAGGTGCTGGCCACCGGTGTGCCCATCGTGGACCAGTACACCGTCGGCCGTACCCCGGCCGACCCGGACCACGACCATGCCTGGTCGATCTCGTTCTACCGGCTCGAAGCCCCCAACGGGACCGTGGTGGGCGTGGCCACCGCCAGCGTCGACGTCACCGAGCGGCACCGGGCGGTCGAAGAACAACGCAACACCGCCCTCACCCTCCAGCGCAGCCTGCTGCCGCACACACCGCCGCGCCGGCCGGGCCTGGAGGTCGCCACCCGCTACCGCCCCGCCCAGGCCACCATGGAGATCGGCGGCGACTGGTTCGACGTGATCCCGCTGAGCGCGGACAAGACCGCCCTCGTCGTCGGCGACGTCATGGGCAGCGGGGTCGGAGCCGCGGCCAGCATGGGCCAGCTGCGCACCGCCACCCGGACCCTGGCCGACCTCGACCTCGACCCCGCGCAGGTCCTGCACCACCTCGACCACGTCACCGAAGGCCTCGACACCATCGCGACCTGCGTCTACGTCGTCTACGACCCGCGCGCCGCACAGTGGCACCTCTCCCTCGCCGGGCACCTGCCGCCCGTCCTCCTGCGGCAGGACGGCACCCGCGAGCTCCTCGACCTGCCCACCGGCGCGCCCCTCGGCGGCGTCGGCGTCGCCTTCCACACCGTCAGCGTCCCCGTCGGGGCGGGCGACCAGCTCGTCCTCTACACCGACGGCCTGGTCGAGACCCGCGACGATCCCATCGACGAACGCCTCGACGTCCTCCTCCACGCCCTCGACGACCCCGGCCGCCCCCTGGACGAGACCTGCGACCTCCTGCTGGACACCATGCGCCACCCGGGCGTCCACGACGACGTGGCCCTCCTGATCGCCCGCGCCACCCCGACTCCCGACTGACCTCAGGTCAGCGCCTCCGTCTCGGCAGTGGTGGCCAGGCGTAGGGCTGCCACCAGGTCGCGGTAGAGCCGGTCCGTCTCCAGCAGCTCCTCGTGGGTGCCGCGGGCGCGGATCCGGCCCGCCTCCATGACCACGATCAGATCGGCGTCGACCACCGTCGAGAGGCGGTGCGCGACCGTCACCACCGCGCCCGTCGCCGCGCGGCTGCGGATGCAGTCCTGCACCGCCGCCTCCGTCAACCCGTCCAGCTGTGCGGTCGCCTCGTCCAGCAGCAGGACCTCGGGCGTTCGCAGCAGGGCGCGCGCGAGCGCGATGCGCTGGCGCTCGCCACCCGACACGTGCGCCGACGACAGCGGGCTGTCCAGGCCCTCGTCGAGCGCCCGGACCTTCTCCGTCAGCCGTACGTCGCACAGCACCCGGCGCAGTTCCTCCTCGGTGGCGTCCTGCCGGGCGAGCAGCAGGTTGTCGCGGAGGGTGCCCGGCACGAGGGGGGTGTCCTGTTCGACGTACGCCAGCCGCGCCCGTACCTCGGAGTGGCTGTGGTCGCGGTACGGCCGTCCGTTCAGGAGCAGTTCGCCGTCGACGGGCTCCAGGAACCGCAGCACGAGCGAGAACAGGGTGGTCTTGCCGGCGCCCGACGGCCCGACGATCGCGGTGTGGCCGCGCCGCGGGACGGCCAGCGTCACGCCGGTGACCGCGTGCCCGGCGTCAGGACCGTAAGCGGCGCTGACGCCGCGCAGTTCGAGTACGGGCACCTGCGCGTCGGGGTCGCAGTCCGCCGGGCCGCCGGCCGGAGCGTCCCGGTCCGGCTTGCCCGTGGTGTCCTCGGCCGTCAGGCCGGCGGTCTGCCGGATGCGTTCGGCCGCGGCCATTCCGGCCTGCAGGGAGGTCAGGTTCTGGCTGAGCGTGGTGACCGGCTCCATCAGCGTGAACGCGTACAGCAGGAAGGCGATCAGGCTGGAGACCTCCAGCCTCCCCTCCCCGACCCGCCAGGCCCCGATGCCCAGGATCGCGATGATGGCCAGCTGGATGCCGGAACCGGCGACCGTCCAGGCCAGCGCCTCCTGGCGGACGGCCCGGATGCCGAACTCGGCCGCGGACCGCGCGTCCGCCATGATCCGCTCGGCGGCCCGCTCCTCGGCGCGGCTCACCTTCACGGTGCGGATCGCGCGCAGCGTGCCCTCCAGGAGGCCGCCGAGCCGCCCGATGTGTTCCTGGGAGCGCTGCTGCGCCGCGCCGATGCCCGGCATGAGGAGCGCGAAGAGCGCGGCGGTCACGGCCACGGCGGCCATGGTCGTAGCGAGCAGCACCAGGTCGAGCACGCCCATCAGGACCAGGCTGCCCACCAGCATGACGGCGCCGTTGACCAGGCCGACGAACGACTGGGCGGCGGCCTCGCGGAGCAGGACCGTGTCCGAGGTCACGCGGGTGACGAGTTCGCCGGTCGGGCGGCGGGTGAGGGCGGGCACGGTGGCCCGCAGGAACCGCCGCACCATCGACTCGCGCGCCTCCAGCACGACGCGTTCGCCCACCGCGCCGAGCATGCACCACTGCCGGTACGACACGGCGGCTCCGACGACGAGGAGCACGAACAGAGCGGTCACCGGGCCGGTGAGGGAGGCGGAGTCGTTCAGGGCGTCCAGCACCCACTTGGTGATCATCGGCGTGGCCAGGCCGAGGGCGGAGCCGGCCAGGGCCAGGAGCAGTCCGACGGCCAGCGTGCGGCGGTGCGGGCGGGCGAAGGACCAGAGGATGCGCAGGCGGGGTGCGTCGAACGCGGCACGGGGCGGGGGTGTCGAGTCAGCTGCCATGCCGAAAATGGAACATGGATGTTCCAATGTGGTCAAGTGAGTTTCATTACGGGAGGCGCGCTACCGTACGCCCATGGAGCATGACCACATCGCGACGGCGGCCACCGAGACCGCCACCCGCGCCCGCACGCGGCGTGCGATCCTCGACGCCGCCGTCACCGTCCTGTCGGCCAACCACGCGGCGTCGCTCGCCGACGTCGCCGAGGCGGCCGGTGTCGGACGTACGACCGTCCACCGCTACTTCGCCGAACGGTCGGACCTGGTGGCGGCGCTCGGGGCGGACGTACGGGAGCGGCTGCAGGAGGCGACCGCACGCGCGCGGGTGGACGAGGGACCGGCCCCGGAGGCGCTGGAGCGGCTCTGCCTGGAGTACTTCGAGCTGGGGGACCGGCTCATGCTGCTGTTCGACGTGCCGCAGTTCCTGAGCTGGGCGGGCTTCGAGGAGGAGACCGACTCCGACCGGGTCCTGGTCCGCCTCATCGAACGCGGCCAGGCGGAGGGAACGGTCGACGCCGGGGCGGACGCCGAGTGGCTGCAGAACGTGCTGTGGTCCCTGCTGTACGCGGCCTGGATGCAGGCCCGCGACTACGGCGCGCCGCGCCACACCGCGATCTCCTCGTGTCTGCACACCGTGCGCAAGGCCATGGCGGCCTCCTGACCAGGACCGGGGCGACGCGCCACGGGCGGCGCCGACGGGCGTGCTTGTCCGCCGTGGCGGCGCCCCACTACGGTGCCGTTGTGGATCTCTTCACGCGTTCCTGGACGGCGTTGCGCACGGCGGTCGCCGAGGTCCCGGCCCCGGACTTCGAACGGCCGTCGGGCTGTGCGGGCTGGCTCGTACGGGACCTGGTGTGCCACCTGGTGATCGATGCCCAGGACGTCCTGATCACCCTCGCCACCCCCGCCGCGACGGAGCCGACCGTCGACGCGGTGACGTACTGGCACGTCGAGGACCGGCCCCCGACCGGAAAGGACCCGCTCGACGCACTCACCGTCCGGCTGGCCGCCGCGTACGGGGACCCGCACCTGCTCACGTTCCACCTCGACGACGTCGGATCCGCCGCCGGCCGAGCCGCCGAACTCGCCGACCCGCGGGCCCGGGTGGGCACCCGCGCCGAAGTCCTCACCGTGGGCGACTACCTCGGTGCCTACGTCCTGGAGTGGACGCTGCACCACCTCGACCTGATCGCCCACCTCCCGGAGGCGCGGATCCTGCCGCCCGAGGAGGGGCTGGCCCGCTCGCGCGCCATGCTGGAGCGGATCGCCGGGGCGGCGTTCCCCGCCTCGTTCACGGACCGGGACGCACTCCTGGTCGGCACCGGCCGCAGCGCGCCCACCGAAGCGCAGCGGGCCGAACTGCGGGACGCGGCGGTGCGGTTCCCGCTCGTCCTGGGCTGACCCGACCGCTCCCGGAGGAGGCGCGGGACCGCGGGACCCCGGCGGCGCGCCCGCCGCCACGAGGCCGCTACGGGGTGGTGCGCGCGGGGAAGGTGAAGCGGTAGCCCTGCGAGGTCAGCCAGGGCAGGTACTCCTTGAGGGCCGCGACGGTCTCGCTGCGGTCGCCGCCCCCGTCGTGGAAGAGGACGGTCGGCTGCTGGGGAAGCTTCTCCTCGACGGCGGAGATGATCGCCGGCAGGCCCGGACGGCTCCAGTCCTTGGGGTCCACGCTCCAGCCCAGCGGCCGCATCCCGCTCGCCGCGGCTATCGCCCGGCTGTCGGGGGTGAAGGCGCCGCCCGGCGCGCGGTAGTAGCCGACCGGCACTCCGGGCGCGGCCTTCTCGATCATGGCCTTGCCCTGGAGGATCTGCTGCTTCTGGAAGGCGACGGGCTTGTGGTCCATGGTCACGTCGTGGTCGACGGAGTGGTTGCACAGGCGGTGGCCGTCGGCGGCGACCGCGCGCACGAGCTCCGGGTACTTCTGCGCCTTGGTCCCGATCATGCAGAAGGTGGCCTTGACGTGGTTCTTCCGCAGCACCTGGAGGACCTGGGGCGTCCAGCGGGGGTCCGGCCCGTCGTCGATGGTGATCGCGACGTCCCGGCCCGGGCCCTGCGCCAGCCGGGAGATTCCCAGCGGGATCCCCGTGGCGCTCCGGGCGGCTCCCGGGTTTCCGGCCGACGCGGCGGAACCGGAGGGCTTCGTGCCCTTTCCGGCCGACGCGGCGGAACCGGAGGGCTTCGTGCCCGCGGCCTTGTCCGCCGAGCCGTCGGTGGCGGCGAGGGCCGGGGTGCCCGATACGGCCAGGATGCCGAGGACGGCCGCCGTGGCGGCGGATCCCGTCCGCCGCAGGCGGCGGGCGGAGATGCTGGTGATGCCCATGAAGGCGCTCTTCCTTTGCGCTCGGCCCCCCGATCTCGCGTTGCCGGTCCAGGCTAGGTCATATGTCCGGGATGCCCCTTCGGTCGATCGGCCGGTCCGACGGCCCGTACCCCACCGATACGGGGCCCGGCGGCGTACCGCGCCCCGTCACGTGTGAGGAGTGTCACCGGCTGCGGGGGTCCGGCGGCGCCGGCTCACGGCCCCGTGCAGGAGCCCGCCGCCCGCCGCGCCGACCGCGTACCAGAACAGGTCCGGTGCGTTGAAGGTGGAACCGAGCACCAGGCGGGCGGCCGCGCTGTGCCGGGACAGCTCCGCCGGGACGGCGCTGAGCTGGAACAGCTCGACGGCCCAGCTCGCCGCCAGCGCCGTCCCGGCAGCCCGCAGGGGTGTCCACCGCGGCGCGGCCAGCACCACGAGGGCCAGGAGCAGGACGGTGTACAGGGCGTCCCCGCCGTACTTGGCCACGCCGTCCGCCGCCACGGCCCGCAGTCCGAGGCCCGCGCCGACCGTCACCACGGCGGCTCCCGCCGCCACCAGGCGGATCCGTACGGCGGCCGGGTCGCGGGGGTGGGAGCCGTCACCGGTTCCGGGTATGAGGGTCACCGGGAAAGTCTGCGACAACCGGCCCGGACCGTCCCTACGATGGCCCGATGTCGTCGATCAAGAAGTTCCAAGTCACCTTCGACTGCGCACGACCCGAGCGCGTCGCCCGCTTCTGGTGCGAGGTACTGGGGTACGTCGTACCGCCGGCACCCGAGGGGTTCGCCGACTGGGGCGACTTCGATCGTGCCCTGCCGCCCGAGCGCCAGGGTTCGGCGTTCGCCTGCGTCGACCCCACGGGTGTGGGCCCGCGCCTGTTCTTCCAGCGCGTTCCCGAGGGCAAGACCGTCAAGAACCGCCTGCACATCGACGTGCGCGTCGGGACCGGGCTCGTGGGCGAGGAGCGCGTGGCCGCCCTAGAGGCCGAATGCGCACGACTGGTCGCGCTCGGCGCGGTACGCGTGCGGCTGCTGACCGCCGACGAAGGGAACGAGTCGTGCCTCGTGATGCAGGACGTCGAGGGCAACGAGTTCTGCCTCGACTGAGCGGCGGCCCCCGGCCCTCGGGGCCGCCGCTTCCCGGCCCGTGCTCCCGGACGCGTCCGCCGCGCAGTCAGGAGTTGGCGATCACCAGCAGGGTGCGGGCGGGGGACGGGCCCGACAGGCGGCAGCGGTGCGGGACTTCGCCCCTGTGGTGGGCGCTCTGGCCGGCGCGCAGCGTCAGCGGCTCCTCGCCCTCGACCTCCAGGACCACCTCGCCCTCCAGTACGTAGAGGAAGTCCTCGCCGGGGTGTTCGAACCAGCCGCGCTCGCCCTGGCCGGGCTCGAAGTGGTGCTCGTACGCCTCCATCAGTCCGCTGCGCCCGCCGGGGATGAGCACCTGTGCGACCTGCCCCGCGGACTCGTTCACCCGGATCACCTGCGGGTCGCCCTCGTGGCTGACCGCACCCGGTCGCGCCGGCGGCCGCAGGAACGTGCCCGGGCTGACCTCCAGTGCCTCCGCGATCCGGTAGATCGAGCTGAGGCTGGGGGTGGTGAGGCCGCGTTCGAGCTGGCTGAGGAAGGGCTGGGAGAGGCCCGAGCGGGCGGCGAGGACGGCCATGGAGACACCACTTCGCTTGCGGCAGCTCCGGATCACCCGTCCGACCTCGATCGCCTCGGGCGTGGGTTCGGGTCGAGACACGCTGGTGAACGTACCTCATCCGCGATCAAGGGCCGGAGCCCCCGGAAAGGTTTCGCACTGCTGCAACACGCTCTTCATAAGTGTCGTCAATTATTGACCTCACTTATCGACGACCGAGGAGCCGCTCGTGCACGCCACCCCCTCACCGCCCGGCCGGGCCCTCGGCCGCCTGGGCCCGGCTCTGGGCCGCCTGGGCCCGGCCCTGGCCGCGGCCGCCGCCGTGCTCGCGCTCTGGTACCTGCTCGCCCGGTCCGGCGTGGTGGCCCCGGCCCTCCTGCCCACGCCCGCCGAAACCCTGGCCGCGCTCGTGGACGGGGCCCGCAGCGGCACCCTCACGGCCGATCTCGGCGCCAGCCTGGCCCGCGCCGGACAGGGCTTCGCGCTGGGCGCCCTCATCGGCAGCGCACTCGGCTTCGCCACCGGCTACCTGCCGAAACTGTCCGCCGCCGTCACCCCGGTCGTCTCCTTCCTCCGCCCGATCCCGGCCATCGCCCTGGTGCCGCTCGCGACCGCCTGGTTCGGCATCGGCGAGACCGCCAAACGGCTCCTGATCGCCTACGCCGTACTGCTCGCCGTATGGCTCTACGTCCACGACGGCGTGTCCCGGGTCCCGGTCTCCCACCTGCGCGCGGCCCGGACACTGGGCGCCCCGGTGCACCGCCGGTTCGTCGAGGTACTGCTGCCCGCCGCCGCGCCCGCCGTCCTCGCCGCGCTGCGCTACGGGGCCTCCGTGGCGCTGCTCGCCCTGGTGGCCGCCGAACTGGGCGGTGCGGACAGCGGCCTGGCGTACCGGCTCCAGGTGGACGGCCAGTTCCTGCGCGTGGACCGGATGTTCGCCGGGCTGCTCGTCCTCGGGTCGCTCGGCGTCGTCGTCGACCTCGTACTCGCCGCGATCGGCCGCCGGTTCGCGCACTGGAGCACCTCATGAGCCTCGCCGTACGACTGGAAGGGCTGTCCGTGCGCTACGGAGCCGCCCCCGTCCTGGAACGCACCGACCTGGAACTGCCCGCAGGGTCGTTCACCGCACTGCTCGGTCCCAGCGGATGCGGCAAGTCGACGGTCCTCGGCGCCGTCGCCGGCTTCGTACCGCCCGCCACGGGACGGGTGACGGCGGGCTCCCGGCCCGTGCACGGGCCGGGACCGGACCGCGGTGTCGTCTTCCAGCACTACGCGCTCTTCCCCTGGCGCACCGCACGCGGCAACGTCGAGTTCGCCCTCAAGCGGCTCGGGCTGCCGCGCGCGGAACGCCGCCGCCGCGCCCTGGAAGCGCTCGCCGAAGTCGGCCTGGCCGACGGCACCGACAAGTACCCGGCGCAGCTGTCGGGCGGCATGCAGCAACGCGTGGCACTGGCCCGCGCCCTGGCCGCCGAGCCCGAAGTGCTGCTCATGGACGAGCCGTTCGGCGCCCTGGACGCCCTGACCCGGACCCGTATGCAGCGCCTGCTGCGGGAGCTGTGGGAGCGCCGCGGCACCACCGTCCTGTTCGTCACCCACGACATCGACGAAGCGCTGGCCCTCGCCCAGCGGGTCGTCGTCCTCGGCGGGACCCCCGGGCGGGTGCTCGCCGACCACACGGTCCCCGACGGGCCTCCCGACCCGGACCTGCGCTCGCTCATCGCACGACACCTCGGCTCCGAATGAGCCCCGCTCCCACCGTCCCCGGAAAGGACACCCTGATGACAAGACCCCCGACCGGACTCCGCGCAGCTGCCGCCCTGCTCGTGGCGGCCCTGCTCTGCACGCTCACCTCGGCCTGCTCCGGCGCCGACGGCAACGGCTCCGGCGACCGCAGCGGCGGCCGCCCCGCCGTCTCCATCGTCGGCAGCGACCACCTCGGCGGAGCACCCGTCCACGTCGCCCAGGAACGCGGGCTCTGGTCCGCCGAGGGCATCGACGCCACCGTCACCACCCAACCCACCGGGCGTGACGCCCTCAACGCCGTCCTCGGCGGCCAGGCGCAGCTCGGCGTCGTCGGAGACCTCCCTGCCGTGACCGCGGCACTGGGCGGACGCGACCTGCGGATCGTCGCCGACCTGTCCCGGTTCTCCGACTGGCGGCTCCTGACCCGTTCCGACCGCGCCATCACCGGCTTCGCCGCCCTGAAGGGCCGCAAGGTCGGCGTCCCGCAGGGCACGAACGTCGAGTACGCCCTGTCACGGATGCTGGCCTCCGTACAGCTGACGGCCGCGGACGTGACCGTCGTCAACCTCGCCCCGAACCAGGTCACTTCCGCACTGGCCCGCGGCGACATCGACGCCGGCGTCACCTTCCCCAGCTTCTACGAAGCGGCGCGCGCCGCGCTCGGTGAGCGCTACGCCGAACTCGCGTTCACCGGATACACCGCACGGACCCTGCTGGTCGCGGGTCCCAGGACGAGCGACGAGACCACCGCCGCCGTACTGCGCACCGTACTGCGCGCCCAGCGCGAGATCGGGGAGGACCCGGCCCGCGCACGGCAGGCCGTCGTGGCCCAGTCCAAGGGCGCGCTCCAGGCCGGATACGTCGACACCTACCAGCCCCGCTACACCTACGGAGCGACCCTCTCACCCGACCTGCTGAACCAGTTGGAGCAGGAGGGCGCCTGGGCCAAGGCCGCCCAGGGACTGCCCGGCGCCGCCGACCGCGCGGCACTGCAGCGCCACCTCAACCCCGGACCGCTGACGGCCGTCGACCCGGCCGCCGTCACCGTCCGCTGAAGCACACCCCCATCACGAGGAGACCGATCCCCATGACCGTCGACCAGAACACCCTGCGCCGCCGCGGCGTCGGCCTGATCGCCCACGACCCCGAGCGCAGCTACGGCGGCTACACCCTCTACACCCCGATCACCAGCGCCGGCGAGATCCACCTCGTCGACATCGAGGGCCGGACCGCGCACACCTGGAACTCCCCGCACCCGCCCGGCCGCCAGGCGCAGCTCCTGCCGGGCGGCAACCTCTTCTACGCGGCCAAGGACACCGGCAGCCCGACCCTCTTCCCCATCTGGGACGTCTACCACGGCGGCATCTTCCAGGAACTGGCCCCCGACTCCACGGTCGTGCGCGAGGTCCGGCACCCCTTCCACCACCACGACGCCTCGCTGCTGCGCAACGGCAACCTCGTCATCACCGTGGTCGAACCCCTCGCCCCGGCCGACGCCGCCCGCATCCGGGGCGGCATACCCGGCTCCGAGGCGCCGGGCGGCGTGATCTACGGCGACGTCGTGTACGAACTGACCTGGGACGGGCGTCAGGTGTGGCGCTGGGCCGCCATCGAGCACCTCGACCCCGAGGACTTCCCGCTCAACCCGCACTTCGCCCGGGAGCACTGGCCCATGGCCAACACCGTCAACGAAACCGCCGACGGCTCCATCGTCCTGGGCTTCCGCAGCGCGTCCTCCGCCGTGGCCGTCGACCGCGCGGACGGGTCCGTGCTGTGGCACATCGGCCCCGACGTCCTCGCGCAGCAGCACCATCCGCACGAGCTGGCGAGCGGCAACATCCTCGTCTTCGACAACGGCACCTACCGCGACACCACCTCCGTGCCCTACTCGCGGGTGCTGGAGCTGGATCCGCGCACCGGCAAGGAGGTGTGGTCCTACCAGGACAACCCGCCGCAGAACTTCTACAGCCCGTACATGTCCAGCGCCCAACGCCTGCCCAACGGCAACACCTTCATCGCCGAGGGCTCCTTCGGCCGGCTCTTCGAGGTCACCCCCGACGGCCACGTGGTGTGGGAGTACGTGGTCCCGCAGTTCCGCTCGTTCGGCGACGGCGTGGGCCTGGAGTCCTCGGCCGGCGCCCAGAACTCCGTCTTCCGCGCCCACCGTTACTCCGCCGACCAGCTCCCCTGGCTGCACACGACGGCCTGACGCCCCCTCGGGCATCCACCGCAAACATGACGGACGAGCGCTGTCACACGTTGTTCATACCGTGTGCATGGCCGTCGGGCCCGCGCCCTCCGCATGATCGGACTCCGTACGCGAGAGCCAAGGAGTCCACCTGATGCCCACCCGCCGCCACTTCCTCGCCGGCTCCGCGGCCGCCATCGGCCTCGCCCCGCTCTCCGCCGCACCGGAGGCCCGGGCGACGGCGGCGGCCCCCGCCCCGGCCTCGGCGGCCGCGGGCACCGCCACACCCAACCTCGTCGTGATCCTCGCCGACGACCTAGGCTACGGCGACCTCGGCGCGTACGGCCAGCAGCTGATCACCACACCACGCATCGACCGGCTCGCCGCCGAGGGCCTGAGGTTCACCGACGCCTACTCGACGGCGGCGGTCTGCGCCCCCTCCCGCTGCTCGCTGCTGACCGGCCTGCACACCGGCCACTCCGCCGTCCGGGCCAACCCCGACGGCGCCCCCGGCGCGCTCCAGGCGGGCGACACCACCTTCGCCGAGGTACTGCGCGCCCGCGGCTACCGCACCGCCGTGTTCGGCAAGTGGGGCTTCGGCCCGGAGGAAGGCGACCAGCCCAGCCACCCCAACTCCCGCGGCTTCGAGGAGTTCTACGGCTACATCGACCACGGCCACGCACACGAGTACCACCCCCAGTACCTGTGGCACAACGGTGCGAAGGAGACCATCGCCGCCAACGCGAACGGCGCGAAGGGCGCCTACGCACCCCAGCTCATCGAGCAGCGCGCCCTCGACTTCATCACCGACCACGCCGCCGAGCCGTTCCTGCTCTTCCTCACCCCGACCGTGCCGCACGCACCGAGCGACATCCCCGACGTCGGCGCGTACGCCTCCCGCACCTGGTCCCAGCAGAACAAGGGCCACGCCGCCCAGATCACCTACTTCGACACCCTCGTCGGCAAGATCACCGACCGGCTGCGCGCGCTCGGCATCGCCGAGAACACCGTCGTCCTCGTCACCAGCGACAACGGCCCGCACGAGGAAGGCGGCGTCAACCCCGACCTGTTCGACGCCAACGGGCCGCTGCGCGGCTACAAGCGCAACCTCTACGAGGGCGGCGTCCGCGTCCCGCTCATCGCGTGGTCCCCGGGCCGCATCGGCGCCGGCACCAGCGACCGCCCCACCCCGCTCACCGACGTGCTGCCCACCCTCGCCGACCTCGCCGGCGCGCCCGCCCCCACCGACATCGACGGACTGTCCGCCGCCCCGCTCCTCGCGGGAAGCCCGGACACCGCACGCCACAACCACCTGTACTGGTACCGGGACGAACGCGGCGTCACCAGCCGCGCCAACACCGAGGACGGCGGACGGGCCACCTGGCTCGCCGAGGCCGTACGCAAGGACCACTGGAAGGCCGTCCGGTTCGCGCCCGTCAGGGACCACGCACTGCCCGACGCGCAGTGGCAGGTCGAGCTGTACGACCTCGCCTCCGACGTCGGCGAGCGGCACGACGTCGCCGGAGCCAACCCGTCCGTGGTCGCGGGCCTGGTCACCCTCATGAGGTCCTCGTGGACCGACACGTACGTCCGCAAGCCCTTCGGGATCCGCGCCCAGGTCCAGGGGCCGGCCGTGCCCGGCCAGGCCTTCACCGTCACCGCGACCCTCGGCAACGGATCGGCCAAGCCCTGGACCCGCGCCCTCCTCGCGCTGCACGCCCCGGCGGGCTGGCAGGTCCAGGCGACCACCGGGACCGGCCGCGACCTGCTGCCCGCCGGTGCCACGCTCACCGCGAGCTGGCGGGTCACCCCGCCCGCGACGGCCGCCACGGGCACGCAGTGGCCGCTGAGCGTCGACGGCACCGCGCAGTCACCCACCGGACCGCTGCGCTACTCCGCTGCGGAACGGGTCTCCACGGTCCCACCGGCGCCCGTGGCCGACGCCTACCTCAGCGACCTTCCATGGGTGTCGGCCGCCAACGGCTGGGGCCCGGTGGAACGCGACCGGTCCAACGGCCGCAAGCCCGCCGGGGACGGCACGCCCATCTCCTTCGGCGGCGTGACCTACGCCAAGGGCCTCGGCGTCCACGCACCCTCCGAGATCGTCTACCACCTCGGCGGCACGGCGGACCGCTTCACCGCGCTCGTCGGCATCGACGACTTCTCCACGAACCAGGCCGCCACCGGCGCGGTCAAGGCCTCCGTGCGGGGCGACGGCAAGCTGCTCTTCAGCAGCGGCAAGCTGACCGGGGCGGGGGGTCCGGTGCAGGTGGACGTCGACGTGCGCGGGGTGAGGCTGCTGTACCTGGTCGTCGAGGACGCCAACGCCAACACCGCACTGGACCACACCTCCTGGGCCCTCGCCCGGGTCACCGTGCGCTGAGCCGGAGTACCCCCACCCGCCGGATCCCGGTCGTCGCCCTCACGACCGGGCCGGTGCGTACTGCGCCCAGTCCACGATCCGTACCGCCGCACCTGCCGCCTCCCTGCCGCGGCAGTGCGCGTGGTGCCTGCGGGTCATGCCGTCCAGGTCCAGGTGCGCCCCGAAGGCCGGAAGGGCCGCCAGCCGCCGCGCGTACGACCACAGACGGGGGTGGTCGGTGATGCGGTACACCGCCGCCGCGTCCAGGTGCCAGCGGTGCACCGTGTCCAGCTGCACCAGAGTCACCCACAACTCCACGTCCGCGGCGGTGAGCCGGCCGCCCAGCAGGTAGTCGTCGCATGCCAGCCGCCGCTCCAGGGAACCCAGGCCGCGCAGCAGGGTGGCGAGCGCGACGTCGCGCTCCGCCGCGTCGGCACCGGACCGGCCGGCGCGCTGCGCCGCGGCGTTGATGTCCTGCTCGCAGAGCCGGCCGACCTCCTTGATGCGCGCCTCGGCGCCGTCCGGGTACAGGCACGGCTCCGAGACCCCGAACCGCCGGGTCAGGTCCTGGACGATGTCCGGGGCGTGCGTGCTGACGATCCGTCCGGTCCATCCGTCGCTGAGGACCGGCGCCAGCGCCGGACCCGGGTACAGGTGCGAACTGGCCTCGTACAGCGGACGCAACGCGACGTACCCGCCGTCGGACGCGTCCGGGACGGCGGGCAGCGATGTCATCGGGAGGACGTCCTGCAGGCCCAGCAGGCTGTGCGTGACGGCGATCCGCAGACAGCTCGGACACGACGGTGTCAGGTGGAGCCGGTAGCGGTGTGGAACGGCCGGGAAGCCACTGCGCGCGTCGCGGCCGATCCTGCTCTGGAAGGACGGTGACGGCACGGCTTTCGGGTACGTGGCGGACATGCGTCTCCCTGGGATTGCTCGGTGCCGCCTTGTACGGGCGACGTAATTTCCTACCAGTTCACTAGGATTCGCCGACTGGAGTGTCGATCCGCGTCCGGGCGCTGTCAAGAGGGCGTGGCGCAGCCCGCGGCCACGCGGAAGCCGATGTTGCCGGTGGAGCTGTCGGGCGTGTTGGAACTGCGGGCCGCGACGCGGTAGCGGTTGCAGTACGAGTCGTGGCAGAGGTAGGAGCCACCGCGCATCACGCGGCCCGCGCCGGGCGTGAACCGGTCGGCGCACCACTCCCACACGTTGCCGACGACGTTGTGGAGGCCGAAGCCGTTGGGGCGGAAGGACGTCACCGGCGCGGTGCCCTCCCAGCCGTCCGCCGCGGTGTTCAGGGTGGGGAAGTCGCCCTGCCAGATGTTGCACATGTGCCGCCCGCCGGGGGTGAGGTCGTCGCCCCACGGGTAGCGCCGCTGTTCCAGCCCGCCGCGGGCCGCGTACTCCCATTCGGCCTCGGTGGGCAGCCGGGTCCCTGACCAGGCGCAGTACGCCCGGGCGTCGTTCCAGGACACGTGGACCACGGGGTGGTCCTGACGTGTGGTGACGGACGACCCGGGGCCCTCGGGGTGGCGCCAGCTCGAACCGGGGACCGCCCGCCACCAGGGGACGGCCGCCACGGCCGCGGAGGCGGCGGCGACCTCGTCGGACAGGAAGCCGCCGAAGACGAAGGAGAAGCCGAACTCCTCGGCCTCGGTGACATGGCCGGTGGTGTCGACGAAGGAGGCGAACTGGGCGTTGGTCACCGTCGTGGCGGCGATGCGGAACGGGCCGACGGTCACCTCGCGCACCGGACCCTCCCCGTCGGCGGGGAATCCGTCCGGGTCGTCGGTCCCCATGAGGAAGCTCCCGCCCGGCAGATCGACGAGCTTCCCGATCACCTGCTGTTCGGCGGGGGCGGCGGTCCGCGGCAGCGGTGGCGCGGGGGAGAGGGCGACGGTGCCGGCGTCGCCGTGTCCGGGGGCGCAGCAGGAGGGCATGGGGGCTCCGGCGGTGTGGGACGGGTGAACGGGGCGGTCGTTCAGCTCTTGAGCAGCAGGCCGCGGCTGCGCAGCACGTAGCGTTCGACGGGGCTGAAGATCAGCAGGTCGATGGCGATGCCGACGACGAGGATCAGGATGATGGCGAGGAAGACGCCGGGCAGGTCGATGTTGTTGCGGCCGTTCTCACGTGCCGGACCCCCTTGAGGCCGGTGGCGCCGAGGGTGCGGCCGGCCCGCAGGAACAGCGGGGGGACCTGGTCGATGCCGGAGACGAGCCCGTTGGCGATGGAGGGGACGGCGCCCAGCAGGATGACGGTGAACATCATGGCGTCGTTGAGGCCGAACCAGAGGACGGCCGGGGGGACCCAGGCGACCGAGGGCAGGGACTGCAGGCCCTGGGGCGGGAGCGCCTTCTCGACCAGGATCTCCCTGACCGGCGAGCGGCGGACCTCGACGGCGTCCAGGGCGTCGAGTCCGGCCTCCAGCCCGGCGAGGTCGTCCGTTGTCGCCTTCGTTTCAGTGTTGGCCATGGCGGCGGATCTCCCCACGCAGGTGTTCAGTGATCTCGAGGGACAGCTCGGCGACGTCCGCGTCCTCGATGCGGCGCGGCTGGGC
>NZ_JOAK01000026.1 GCF_000720455.1 Streptomyces virginiae
GTGGGTGACGGCTGCGGCGTGGGGGTCGGGGACGGAGTCGGCGTAGGCGTGGGGGTGGGCGTGGGCCTCGGGTTCGGCTTCGCCGGTGGGGTGGGTGCCGTCGGCGCCGCGAGGCCGCCGTCCGGGACTTCATGGGTGCCCTTGAGGTAGTACGTGAACCAGGAGCGCACCGTCCGCAGGTACTCCGTCGACCGGTTGTAGGACAGCACGGCCCGGTCCAGGTCCGCGTCGACGCGCAGGTCCCGGGCACCCGCGCACAGGTACCGGGCGGCCGCGAGGGCCGCGTCGTGCACGTTGTTCGGGTTGCGCCGGCCGTCGCCGTCCGCGTCCTGGCCCCACGCCGCCCACGTGGAGGGGATGAACTGCATCGGCCCGACGGCCCGGTCGTACCGCGCGTCCCCGTCGTAGGCCCCGCCGTCGGTGTCCGAGATGTTCGCGAAGCCGTTGCCGTCGAGCACCGGCCCCAGGATCGGCCGCAGCGTGGTCCCGGCGGCGTCCACCTGCCCGCCGCGCGCCTGTCCGGACTCCACCTTGCCGATGGCCGCGAGGAGTTGCCAGCGCAGACCGCAGCCGGGATCGCTCTGCCCCACCGTCTTCTCGGCCCGCCGGTACGCCGCGAGCACGCTCGCCGGTATCCCCTGCGCGGCCCCGCCCACGGCGACCGCCGCCGCCGGCTGGGGCTGCGGCGCCGTCTGTTCCTGCAGCCGGGCCTCGGGCGGCCCGTCCGGCAGCACCACGGCCGGCGGCTCCGGGCTGATCAGCGGCGGGAGTTCGGTGAAGTACGACGAGTCGCCGCCCCTCGGGTCCGCCGCAAGGGGCGGGGCGCCGTTCGCGCCCGACGCCGACACCCGGTCCGGGCCGACGGGTGAGGGCCCGCGGGAGCCGGTCAGCGCCGCGGCCGTCAGGGCACAGACCAGGGCGGCGGTCGCACCCCTGTACAGCCTGTAGCGCCCGCGTCCGCCTGATATGGACGACATGAGCCGGACCCCTCCCCCTCGACGTCCGCGTGACCCTACGTCAACTGCCTTGAGAGAGCACGGACAGCGCGTCGGAATTCACCACATCCCCACGTCCATGTAGCGGTCACGCATACTGTCGGGACCCTTCGAGCGCATTGGCCCGAAGTAAAGGAACGCGCACGGAACGTCCAGGAGAGGTGCCATGCCCTTCACTCTCAGCCATGCGGCCGCCGTACTGCCGGCCGTCCGCCGGACGGGGCGTGCGCGGGGGCCCCTCGTGGCCTCGGCGCTCGTCCTCGGCTCCTTCGCACCCGACACCTTCTACTTCACGGACGCGATCGTCGAGGGCGTCATGGCGTACGGCGCCTTCACGCACTCGCTGCCCGGGGTGCTCACCGTGGACGCGCTGCTCACCGCCGTGCTCGTGGGCTGTTGGCTGCTGCTGCGCGAACCGCTGGTCGCGCTCCTGCCGCGCGGTTCGCGGGGCCGGGTGCACGCCTTCGTGCGGGGTGAGGAGTGGCGGGTGCGCCGCCGACTGCCCGCGCTGGCCGCATGGTTCTACGTCTCGGCGGTCATCGGTTCGCTCACGCACGTGGTGTGGGACAGCTTCACGCACATGGACCGCTGGGGGACGAACGCGATGCCGTGGCTCGGCGAGCCCATCGCCTTCGGCTTCCCGCCCTACACCTTCCTGCAGTACGGCACTTCGGCGGTCGCGGCCTGTGCGCTGCTCTGGTTCACGGCGACGGCGCTGCGCCGGCTGCCCGCGTCCGCGGCCCCCGCGGAGGTGCCGGTGCTCGGCCGTGCCGAGTACTGGGGCTGGCTGGCGCTGATCGCGGCGTGCGTGACGACCGGGGTCACCGTGCGCGTGATCCGCTTCTTCACCTTCTTCGACCGGATCCGCACCCCCCTCGACATCATTCCGACCATCTGTTTCGGGGCGGGCGGCGGACTGGCGGTGGGCCTGCTGCTCTACGGGCTGCTGGTCCGGCTGCGCCACCGCCGCGACGGGCGCGACCACGTGGGGCGCCCGGCGGGCGAGGAGACGGACGAGGAAACGCGGACGCCCGTCCCCACCGCCTGAGCGGACGGTGGGGACGGGCGCCGGCGGTGCCTCACGTCGGTCAGTGCGCGGCGGACTCCCAGTCCGCGCCGACGCCCACCGACACGTCCAGCGGGGCCCGAAGTTCGACGGCGGCGCCCATCTCGCGGCGCACCAGCTCCTCCACCCGCTCGCGCTCACCGGGGGCGATCTCCAGCACGATTTCGTCGTGGACCTGGAGCAGCATCCGCGACCGCAGGCCGGCCTCGGCGATCGCCTTGTCCACGCGCAGCATCGCGACCTTGACGATGTCGGCGGCGGTGCCCTGGATCGGGGCGTTGAGCGCCATCCGCTCGGCGGCCTCGCGGCGCTGGCGGTTGTCGCTGTTGAGGTCGGGCAGGTACCGGCGGCGGCCGAAGATCGTCGCCGTGTATCCGGTGGCGCGGGCCTCGTCCACGACGCGCTGGAGGTAGTCGCGCACCCCGCCGAACCGCTCGAAGAAGGTCTCCATCAGGCCGCGCGCCTCGGCGGGCTCGATGCCCAGCTGCTGGGACAGGCCGAAGGCGGACAGACCGTAGGCCAGGCCGTAGGACATCGCCTTGATCTTGCGGCGCATTTCGGCGTCGACCTGGTCGCGCTCCACGCCGAACACCTGGGAGGCGACGGTGGTGTGGAGGTCCTCGCCGGTGGCGAACGCCTCGATCAGGCCCTCGTCCTCGGAGAGGTGGGCCATCACGCGCAGCTCGATCTGGCTGTAGTCGGCCGTCATCAGCGACTCGAAGCCCTCGCCGACGACGAAGCCGCGGCGGATGGCACGCCCCTCGTCGGTGCGCACCGGTACGTTCTGCAGGTTCGGGTCGGTGGAGGACAGACGGCCGGTCGCGGCGACGGTCTGGCTGAAGCTGGTGTGCACCCGGCCGTCGGCGGCGATGGTCTTGACCAGGCCCTCGACGGTGACGCGCAGCTTGGCCTGCTCCCGGTGACGGAGCATGATCACCGGCAGTTCGTGGTCGGTCTGCGTGGCCAGCCAGGCCAGCGCGTCGGCGTCCGTGGTGTAGCCGGTCTTGGTCTTCTTCGTCTTCGGCAGGTCCAGCTCGCCGAAGAAGACCTCCTGGAGCTGCTTGGGCGAGCCGAGGTTGAACTCGTGGCCGACCGCCGCGTGCGCCTCCTTGACCGCCTGCTGCACCGCTCCGGCGAACTGCTGCTCCATGGCTTCCAGGTGGTCGCGGTCGGCGGCGATGCCGGCGCGCTCCATCCGGGCGAGCAGCTCGGAGGTGGGCAGCTCCATGTCGTGCAGCAGCTCCGCGGCGCCCACCTCGGTGAGCTTGCCGGTGAAGGCGTCGCCCAGGTCCAGGACGGCGCGGGCCTGCGCCATCAGCGCCTCGGCCTCGGCCGTCTCGTCGGCGCCGAAGGCCAGCTGCCCGTCGGCGGCGGCGGGGGCCAGCTCACGGTGCAGGTACTCCGTGGACAGGGCGTCCAGGGCGAAGGAGCGCCGGCCCGGCTTGACCAGGTAGGCGGCGAGCGCGGTGTCCATGGTGATGCCGGCGAGGCTCCAGCCGTGCTCGGGGAAGACCCGCATCAGACCCTTGGCGTTGTGCACGACCTTGGGCCGGGTGGCGTCGGCCGCCCAGGCCGCGAAGGCCCGCTCGTCCGTCTCGTCGAGCTCGGCCGGGGTGAACCAGGCGGCTGCTCCCCCGGCGGCGGCCAGCGCGATCTCGGCGACGTTGCCCTGGCCGAGGGCCCAGCTGTCGACGGTCGCGACGCCCAGCGGCCCGCCCGCGTGGCTCTCCAGCCACGGCGCCAGCTCGCCCGTGCCCAGCACGGACGCGTCGAGCTCCACACCGGCCGCGGGCGCCGGGGCGGCCTCCTGCTCGGCGGCGCCCGGGTCCACGGCGAGCAGCCGCTCGCGCAGCGACGGGTTGCGGATCTCCAGCACGTCCAGCACACCGGTGACCGCGGACCGGTCGTACGGCAGGCGGCCCAGGTCGGCGGGGGTCTTGGACAGCTCCACGTCCTTGACCATCTCGGTCAGGACCCGGTTGAGCTTGACGGCCTCCAGGTGGTCCCGGAAGTTCTGCCCGGCCTTGCCCTTGACCTCCTCGGCGCGCTCCACGAGCTCCGCGAACGACCCGAACTGGGTGATCCACTTGGCTGCGGTCTTCTCGCCGACGCCCGGGATGCCGGGGAGGTTGTCGGACGGGTCGCCGCGCAGCGCCGCGAAGTCCGGGTACTGCTGCGGGGTCAGTCCGTACTTCTCCTCGACCTTCTCCGGCGTGAAGCGCGTCAGCTCCGAGACGCCCTTGGTCGGGTAGAGCACGGTGGTGTGCTCGGACACGAGCTGGAAGGAGTCCCGGTCGCCGGTGACGATCAGCACCTCGAATCCGAGGGCCTCGGCCTGCGTCGCCAGCGTCGCGATCACGTCGTCGGCCTCGAAGCCGTCGACGGCGAACCGCGGCACCTTCATCGCGTCGAGGAGCTCGCCGATCAGCTCGACCTGGCCCTTGAACTCGTCGGGCGTCTTGGAACGGTTCGCCTTGTACTCGGGGAACTCCGTCGAGCGCCACGTCTTGCGGGACACGTCGAACGCCACCGCGAAGTGCGTGGGCGCCTCGTCGCGCAGCGTGTTCGCCAGCATCGACGCGAAGCCGTAGATGGCGTTGGTCGGCTGCCCCGTCGCGGTCGTGAAGTTCTCCGCGGGCAGCGCGAAGAACGCCCGGTACGCCAGGGAGTGCCCGTCCATGAGCATCAGGCGGGGGCGGTCCGCTGCGGTCGTCTGGTCCGTCTTCTTCGATGCTGAATCTGCCACGTCCCCGATCCTAGGCGCCCCCACCGACAATTCCGGCCCGTCGCCTCCCCCGGCGCATCCGCCCCGCCGGACGCCCCCGGCGCACCGGTCCGGGCGCCGCGAACACCGGACCGCCCTCCCCCGGTACCCATGGCTCGTGCAAGGATCGAAGCACGCGGCCACCCGTGCTGCACACGTACGTACGCTCGAAGGGGAGCGCGATGGCGACCAAGCCGCCCACAGGCGATCCGGTACAGGACGCGCCGCAGGTCACACCGCCCAAGCAAGCGGCCGCCGGGCTGCCCGCGATCGGTCACACCCTGCGGATCGCGGGGGCGCAGATGGGCCTGGCCCGCACCGCCCGCACCCTCCTCAAGGTCAACCAGAAGGACGGCTTCGACTGCCCCGGCTGCGCCTGGCCCGAGGGCGACAAGCGGCACACCGCCGAATTCTGCGAGAACGGCGCCAAGGCCGTCGCGGAGGAGGCCACCCTGCGCCGGGTCACCCCGGAGTTCTTCGCCGCGCACCCCCTGGCCGACCTCGCCACCCGCTCCGGCTACTGGCTGGGCCAGCAGGGCCGCATCACCGAGCCCATGTACCTCCCCGAGGGCGGCGACCGCTACGAGGCGATCAGCTGGGAGCGCGCCTTCGCCGTCATCGCCGAGGAGCTGACCGCGCTCGGCTCCCCCGACGAGGCCCTCTTCTACACCTCGGGCCGCACCAGCAACGAGGCCGCGTTCCTCTTCCAGCTCTTCGCCCGCGAGTTCGGCACCAACAATCTGCCCGACTGCTCCAACATGTGCCACGAGTCCTCGGGCTCCGCGCTGACCGAGACCATCGGGATCGGCAAGGGAAGCGTCTCCCTCGAAGACCTCCACCAGGCCGACCTGATCATCGTCGCCGGGCAGAACCCGGGCACCAACCACCCGCGCATGCTCTCCGCCCTGGAACAGGCCAAGACCGCCGGCGCGAAGATCATCTCGGTGAACCCGCTGCCCGAAGCCGGCATGGAGCGGTTCAAGAACCCGCAGACCCCCCTCGGCATGCTCAGGGGCACCGCCCTCAACGACCTCTTCCTGCAGATCCGCATCGGCGGCGACCAGGCCCTCTTCCGGCTCCTCAACAAGCTCGTCATCGAGACCGAGGGCGCCACCGACGAGGACTTCATCCGCGAGCACACCCACGGCTACGAGGAACTCGCCGCCGCCGCGAAGGAAGCCGACTGGGACGAGACGCTCACCGCGACCGGCCTGACCCGGCCCGAGATCGAGCGCGCGCTGGCCATGATCCTGGCCTCGAAGCGCACCATCGTCTGCTGGGCCATGGGCCTGACCCAGCACAAGCACGCCGTCGCCACCATCCGGGAGGTCGTCAACCTCCTCCTGCTGCGCGGGAACATCGGCCGCCCCGGCGCCGGCGTCTGCCCCGTCCGCGGGCATTCCAACGTCCAGGGCGACCGCACGATGGGCATCTTCGAACGCCCCGCGCCCGCCTTCCTCGACGCCCTCGACAAGGAATTCCGGATCACCTCGCCCCGCGGCCACGGATACGACGTGGTCCGCTCCATCGAGGCGATGCGCGACGGCCGGGCCAAGGTCCTCTTCGCCATGGGCGGCAACTTCGTCGGCGCCACCCCCGACACCGACGTCACCGAGGCCGCGATCCGCCGCACCGCCCTGACCGTGCACGTCTCCACCAAGCTCAACCGCTCCCACGCGGTCACCGGCCGGCGCGCCCTGATCCTGCCCACCCTCGGCCGCACCGACAAGGACGTCCAGGCGAGCGGCAAGCAGTTCGTGACCGTCGAGGACTCCATGGGCATGGTCCACGCCTCCCGCGGCAACCTCGCCCCCGCCTCCCCGCACCTGCTCTCCGAACCCGCGATCGTGGCCCGCATGGCCCGCGCCGTCCTCGGCACCGCCTCCGCCACACCCTGGGAGCAGTTCGAGCGCGACTACGCCACCATCCGCGAGCGGATCTCCCGCGTGGTCCCCGGCTTCGAGGACTTCAACGCCCGCGCCGCCCGCCCCGAGGGCTTCCGCCTCCCCCACGCCCCGCGCGACGAACGCCGCTTCCCCACCAGGACGGGCAAGGCCAACTTCACCGCGGCGCCCGTCGAATACCCGCGGGTCCCGCAGGGCCGGCTGCTCCTGCAGACCCTGCGCAGCCACGACCAGTACAACACCACCATCTACGGCCTCGACGACCGCTACCGCGGCATCACCGGAGGCCGCCGCATCGTCATGGTCAACCCCGCCGACGCCGCCGAGCTCGGCCTGGCGGACGGCTCGTACACCGACCTGGTGAGCGAGTGGAGGGACGGCGTGGAGCGGCGCGCACCGGGGTTCCGCGTCGTGCACTACCCGACCGCCCGCGGCTGCGCCGCCGCCTACTACCCCGAGACGAACGTGCTGGTACCGCTCGACTCCACCGCGGACACCAGCAATACCCCGGCCAGCAAGTCCGTCGTCGTGCGCTTCGAACCGGCCTGATAGAACGACCTCAGGACATGAAGGTTAACGAGCGTTGACGAACGGAGCCTGACCATGGGTGAGCAGCACGCAGTGAAGTTCCCGCAGGAGGTCCTCGACGAGTACGCGGCCCTGGGCATCGACCTGCCCGCGCTGTTCTCGGCCGGCGACCTCGGCGAGCGCATGGACATCCGCATCCTGGAGGCCTCCGCCGACCGCGTCGTCGGCACCATGCCGGTCAAGGGCAACACCCAGCCCTACGGACTGCTCCACGGCGGCGCCTCCGCCGTACTGGCCGAGACCCTGGGCTCGATCGGCGCCATGATGCACGGCGGCATCAACAAGATCGCCGTCGGGGTGGACCTGAACTGCACCCACCACCGGGGCGCCCGCACCGGTGTCGTCACCGGCGTCGCCACCCCGGTGCACCGCGGCCGCTCGACCACCACCTTCGAGATCGTCATCACCGACGAGCAGGACAAGCGGATCTGCACCGCCCGCCTGACCTGCCTGCTGCGCGACGTCGACCAGGTCGCCGGGGGCGCCGGGGCCCACGCGCAGGCCTGACCCGGCCGCGAGCGCGGCACCCGCGCCCTCGGTGCGCCCCGGGCCCGGACCCCGACCTTCACGGGCGGTGGATCCGGGCCTGCGCCGTCCCGGCGCTCCCGGGCGTACCACCCCGGCCCGCAACCGCCCGGAATCCGCCAGTCCGCACGCTTCGCGGTGACATCTGTTGTCTCGCAGGTGGCCACCGCCTACCGTCCCCCCATGGGGACCATGCCACGCACGGCCCGGTACGCCGCGCACATCCTCCTCGCGGCGCTCGCCCTGGCCGGATGCTCATCCTCCGCACCACCCTCCGCGGCGGGTTCCGCGAGCCCCTCCGCCCCCACTCCCGCCTCGCCCGTACAGGTGTGCACGAGCCTGGTGTCCTACTGGGCGAAGGAGACCCTCCTGGGCACCACATGGTCCGGTCTCGACTGGGAACAGAAGGGGCTTTCCAACGACCAGTACGCGATCCACGAGGACGCGGTGGCCGCGGGACGCACCGAGGAACGAACTACCGGACGGGAAAAGGCACTTGAGCTGATCGACCGGTTCGTCGCGCAGCGCTGCGCCGAGCAGGGCGGCGCGACCCGCAGTTCGGAGAACTGGCGTCCGCCGGTGTGACCGGCGTCACCGCATTCCGAGCACGCTGTCCGTCTTCCGGTCAGCCGCCCGCGCGGGGCCGAACCGCAGGTGAGGGCCCTGGCGGCCACCTGAACAAGATCGTTCACAGCCCCGACACAACGCCGTAATGATCACTCTGCGTAATGCACAGGACGGTCTTAATCCGTCTTTTCCCTTGAGAATGGCCACCCCGCGGATTCTTTCGGACACGCGCAGCCACATTCGGCTGAATTTGATCTAAGACAGGTGCATGAAGCCCTCAAGCCCCTTAGGGGAACAGGTATTTCTCACGATGCGGACAATGTCAGGGGTACCTAAATGTCCGGTTTGTTCTAACTCCCACCACACATTCTTGGCCTTGGCATAACAAGAGCGTCACATCCTCCTTTCCCGCCTCCCGGTGCTCGCCACCTCGGCCCTAGAGTCACGGCCAGTCACCGCGCCGCAGGGCGCGAATCAGCACGGCCGTGGACCTCTCCAGTGCGGCCCGGCGACCCAACGGCACCTCGACAGAGGGCTGCGCCAGGGAAAGGAAGAATCGTGCGACACCGTTCTTTGCTCATCCTCACCACCGTGATCACCACGGGAGCACTGACCCTCACCGCTTGCGGATCGCGCGACGGAGGCTCCAAGGACAACAGCGGCGGCAAGAAGACCGTCGTCGTCATCGGCGTCGACGCCCCGCTGACCGGTTCCCTCTCCGCTCTCGGTCAGGGCATCAAGAACTCCGTGGACCTCGCGGCCAAGACGGCCAACAAGAACAACGAGGTCCCGGGCATCGAGTTCAAGGTCGAGGCCCTCGACGACCAGGCCGTCCCGGCCTCCGGTCAGGCCAACGCCACCAAGCTCGTCGGCAACAAGGACGTCGTCGGCGTCGTCGGCCCGCTGAACTCGGGCGTCGCCCAGCAGATGCAGGGCGTCTTCGCCTCCGCCAAGCTGGCGCAGGTCTCCCCCGCCAACACCAACCCCGCGCTCAGCCAGGGTGACAACTGGGGCAAGGGCGAGTTCAAGCGCGGCTTCGACACCTACTTCCGCACCGCCGCCACCGACGTGGTCCAGGGCAAGTTCGCCGCCCAGTACCTCTTCAAGGACGCCGGCAAGAAGAAGGTCTTCATCGTCGACGACAAGCAGACCTACGGCGCCGGCCTCGCCGCGATCTTCGCCGACGAGTTCAAGAAGCTCGGTGGCGAGGTCGCCGGCACCGACCACGTCACCGTGAAGGAGACCGACTTCTCCTCCACCGCCGACAAGGTCAAGTCCTCCGGCGCCGACTCCGTCTACTTCGGCGGCCAGTACCCCGAGGGCGGCCTGCTCGCCGACCAGATCAAGAAGACCGGCGCCAACGTCCCGCTCATGGGCGGCGACGGCATCCAGGACCCGGCGTTCATCAGCGCCTCCGGTGAGGCCAACGAGGGCGACCTCGCCACCTCCATCGGCTACCCGGTCGAGAAGCTCGACACCGCCAAGAAGTTCATCGAGGACTACAAGGCCGAGGGCTACAAGGACCCGTACGCCGCCTACGGTGGCTACTCCTACGACGCCGGCTGGGCCGTCATCCAGGCCGTCAAGGCCGTCGTCGCCGCCAACAGCGGCAAGCTCCCCGACGACGCCCGCGCCAAGGTCGTCGAGGCTCTCGGCAAGGTCTCCTTCGAGGGCGTGACCGGCAAGGTCGCCTTCGACCAGTACGGCGACACCACCAACAAGCAGCTCACGGTCTACAAGGTCGAGGGCGGCAAGTGGGTCGACGTCAAGAGCGACACCTTCAACCAGTAAGCCGTAGCACCCAGCAGCACCCGTAACACCCGCATCACCTGAACCAACGCCGCGCGAGGGCGCAAACAGTGCCCTCGCGCGGAGTCTTATCCGACACGCTCATCGGAGGCCCTGCGGTGCACGAACTGCCGCAACAGCTGGCCAACGGCCTGGCCCTCGGTGCTCTCTATGGTCTCATCGCCATCGGGTACACCATGGTCTACGGCATCGTCCAGCTCATCAACTTCGCCCACGGCGAGATCTTCATGATCGGCGGCTTCGGCGCGCTCTCCGCCTACGCCATCCTCCCGACCGGCACCAGCCTGCTGATCGCGATCCCAGTCATGATCATCGGAGGTGCGATAACCTCCGTCGCCGTAGCCTGCGCAGCCGAACGCTTCGCCTACCGCCCCCTGCGCAGCGCTCCCAGGCTCGCACCCCTCATCACCGCAATCGGCCTCTCGATCGCGCTGCAGCAGCTCGTCTGGCAGTTCTACCCGGACGCCAAGAAGGCAGTCAGCTTCCCCGAGTTCAAGGGCGCGGCCTTCAAGATCACCGACAGCCTCGCGATCCAGCGTGCGGACCTCTTCGTCCTCATCCTCGCCCCGCTCTGCATGCTCGCCCTCGGCGTCTTCGTCCAGAAGAGCCGCAGCGGCCGCGCCATGCAGGCCACCGCGCAGGACCCCGACACCGCGAAGCTGATGGGCATCAACACCGACCGCATCATCGTCATGGCCTTCGCCATCGGTGCCGCGTTCGCCGCCGTCGCCGCCGTCGCCTACGGCCTCGACAAGGGCCAGATCAACTTCGAGATGGGCTTCATCCTCGGCCTCAAGGCCTTCACCGCGGCCGTCCTCGGCGGCATCGGCAACATCTACGGAGCCATGGTCGGCGGCGTCGTCCTCGGACTCGCCGAAGCCCTCTCGATCGCCTACATCGAAGAGATCCCCGGCATGCAGCAGCTCGGCGGTGGAGCCTGGTCCAACGTCTGGGCGTTCGTACTCCTCATCGTCGTCCTCCTCGTGCGGCCACAAGGCCTGCTCGGTGAGCGCGTCGCGGATCGGGCGTGAGAACCATGACCACCAACACCACCCCGCAGACCGACACCGCGAAGACGGCCTCCGCGCCCGCCGCACTCCTCTACGCGGTCATCGGCGGCAGCCTCCTCACCATCGTCAGCGCCTTCCTCGCCTGGACGTGGACCGCCGACTTCCCCGGCGACCTCACCTTCTACGGCAGCCCCGCCGGCCTCCAGTACGTCACCCTCGCCGGAGCGGCCCTCACCCTCGTCTTCGCGCTCTCCGCGCTGGGCGTCAAGGGCCTCGGCTGGCTCACCCCGGCCGGCTCCCGCAAGGCCGTCTGGTTCCTCGCCCTCGGCAACGCCGCAGCCACCTGGTTCACGGTCGTCGCGATCACCGTCGTCCTCGGCGGCGTGATCAACCTCGAACCCGGCGCCTACGTCGCCCTCGTCGGCTCGCTCGTCCCGGCCCTCGCCGCGTACAAGCTGCCCGACGACACCCGCAAGGCGGCCGCCCCCAAGGCGAAGCTGCCCTCCTGGGCCGAAATCCTCGTCATCACCGGCGTCTTCGCGCTCGGCCTCTTCGTCATCACCTTCGGCATCGACACCGATGACAAGGAACCGCAGCTCTTCGTCGCCTACCTGATCACCGTCGCCTTCGCGGCCCTCGCCCTGAACAAGTCGGGCCTCCTCGCCCGCTTCTCGGCCCTCACCGCGAACAACCGCCAGGTCACCCTCATCGGCACGGCGGCCGCCGCGATCGCCTTCCCCTTCATCCAGCAGAGCGGCGACACCTACACGCTCATCGCGGTCAACATCCTGATCTTCGCGACCGTCGCCCTCGGCCTCAACGTCGTCGTCGGCCTCGCCGGCCTCCTCGACCTCGGATACGTCGCCTTCCTCGGCGTCGGTGCCTACGCCGCCGCCCTGGTCTCCGGCAGCACCGCCTCCGCCTTCGGCATCCACCTCCCCTTCTGGGCGGCGGTCATCGTCGGCGCACTCGCCTCGCTCGTCTTCGGCGTGGTCATCGGTGCACCCACCCTCCGCCTGCGCGGCGACTACCTCGCCATCGTGACCCTCGGCTTCGGAGAGATCTTCCGCATCGCCATGGGCAACCTCGACGGCGACTCCGGCCCGGACATCACCAACGGCCCCAACGGCATCCCGAACATCCCCCACCTCGAACTCTTCGGGTGGAACTTCGGCGAGTCCCACATGGTCGGCGGCATCGAACTCGGCGCCTACGCCAACTACTACTTCCTGATGCTGCTCGTCATGGCTCTGGTCGTCGTGGTCTTCTCCCGCGCCGGCAACAGCCGCATCGGGCGCGCCTGGGTCGCCATCCGCGAGGACGAGACCGCCGCCGAGGCCATGGGCATCAACGGCTTCAAGGTCAAGCTCATCGCCTTCGCCCTCGGCGCCACCCTCGCCGGCCTCGCCGGCACCGTCCAGGCGCACGTCAACAGCACGGTCGTCCCCGAGAACTACGTCTTCGCCGGGCCCGTCCCGCCGAACTCCGCGTTCCTCCTCGCGGCCGTCATCCTCGGCGGCATGGGCACCATCCGCGGCCCCATCCTCGGCGCCGCACTGCTCTTCCTGATCCCGGCGAAGCTGGCCTTCCTCCAGGACTACCAGCTCCTCGCCTTCGGCATCGCCCTCATCCTGCTCATGCGCTTCCGCCCCGAAGGCCTCATCGCCAACAAGCGCGCGCAGCTCGAGTTCCACGACGACACCGCTGACCAGGCCCCCACGGACCTGGCCACCGCCAAGGCGGGGGCGTGAACACCATGACGACCACCACGGACACCACCACCAAGACCACGGTTCTCGAAGCCAAGGGCGTCACCATGCGCTTCGGCGGCCTCACCGCCGTCAAGGGCGTCGACCTCCAGGTCAACGCGGGCGAGATCGTCGGACTCATCGGCCCCAACGGCGCCGGCAAGACGACCTTCTTCAACTGCCTCACCGGGCTGTACGTCCCCACCGAGGGCTCCGTCACCTACAAGGGCACCGTCCTGCCGCCGAAGCCCCACAAGGTCACCGAGGCCGGCATCGCCCGCACCTTCCAGAACATCCGGCTCTTCCACAACATGACCGTGCTGGAGAACGTCCTCGTCGGACGCCACACCCGCACGAAGGAGGGCCTCTGGTCCGCCCTGCTGCGCGGCCCCGGCTTCAAGAAGGCCGAAGCCGCCAGCGAAGCGCGCGCCATGGAACTCCTCGAGTTCATCGGCCTGGAGCACAAGGCCGACCACCTCGCGAAGAACCTCCCCTACGGCGAGCAGCGCAAGCTGGAGATCGCCCGCGCCCTCGCCAGCGACCCCGGCCTCATCCTCCTGGACGAGCCCACCGCCGGCATGAACCCGCAGGAGACCCGCGCCGCCGAAGAGCTCATCTTCGCGATCCGGGACAAGGGCATCGCCGTACTCGTCATCGAGCACGACATGCGCTTCATCTTCAACCTGTGCGACCGCGTCGCCTGTCTCGTCCAGGGCGAGAAGCTCATCGAAGGCACCGCCTCCGAAGTCCAGGGCGACGAGCGCGTCATCGCGGCCTACCTCGGCACCCCCTTCGAGGGCGAGCCGGGAGCGGCCGAAGTCGCCGAGGTCGAGGCGGCGGAAGCCCACGCCGAGGCGGAGGCCGAGGCTGCGGCCGAGCCCGAGGCTGCGGCCGAGACCGAGACCGAGACCGAGGCGGAAGCCGCGGACGAGGACGAGGCCCCCGCCACGGACGCGGACGCCGAGGCCGACGCGGACACGGACGCGGACAGCACCACCAGCACCACCAGCACGGAAGGAGAGGCCAAGTGACCGCACTGCTCAAGGTCGAGGACCTCAAGGTCGCCTACGGCAAGATCGAAGCCGTCAAGGGAATCTCCTTCGAGGTCAACGAGGGCGAAATCGTCTGCCTCGTCGGCACCAACGGCGCCGGCAAGACGACCACCCTGCGCACCCTCTCCGGGCTCCTGAAGCCCACCGCGGGCAGCATCACCTTCGACGGCCAGCCCATCGTCGGTGTCCCCGCCCACAAGATCGTCTCCCTGAAGCTGGCGCACTCCCCCGAGGGCCGCCACATCTTCCCCCGGCTGACGATCGAGGAGAACCTCCAGCTCGGCGCCTTCCTCCGCAGCGACAAGGACGGCATCGAGAAGGACATCCAGCGCGCCTACGACCTCTTCCCCATCCTGGGCGAGCGTCGCAAGCAGGCCGCCGGCACCCTCTCGGGCGGTGAGCAGCAGATGCTCGCCATGGGCCGTGCGCTCATGTGCCAGCCGAAGCTCCTCATGCTGGACGAGCCCTCCATGGGCCTGTCCCCGCTGATGATGCAGAAGATCATGTCGACCATCTCCGAGCTCAAGGCCTCGGGCATGACGATCCTGCTCGTCGAGCAGAACGCCCAGGCGGCGCTCTCCCTCGCCGACCAGGCGCACGTCATGGAGATCGGCAAGATCGTCCTCTCCGGCACCGGCCAGGACCTCCTCCACAACGAGGACGTCCGCAAGGCCTACCTCGGCGAGGACTGACACAACGTGTGAGGCCCGCCTCCCCTCGGGGGGAGGCGGGCCTCACGCATGTCCGGGTGCCGGAACCGTGTCGCGGAGAACTACTTCCCGCTCTCCTTCTTCTTCGCCTCGGCATCCTCGATGACCACCTCGGCGACCTGCTGCATCGACATCCGGCGGTCCATGGAGGACTTCTGGATCCAGCGGAAGGCGGCGGGCTCGGTCAGCCCGTACTGCGTCTGCAGGATGCTCTTGGCCCGGTCGACCAGCTTGCGGGTCTCCAGCCGCTGCGAGAGGTCGGCGACCTCCTGCTCCAGCGCCCGCAGCTCGGCGAACCGGGACACCGCCATCTCGATGGCCGGCACCACGTCGCTCTTGCTGAACGGCTTCACGAGGTACGCCATGGCCCCGGCGTCCCGGGCCCGGTCGACGAGGTCGCGCTGCGAGAACGCCGTCAGCATCAGGACGGGCGCGATGGACTCCTGCGCGATCTTCTCGGCGGCGGAGATCCCGTCCAGGACGGGCATCTTCACATCGAGGATGACCAGGTCGGGCCGGTGCTCGCGGGCGAGCTCGACGGCCGTCTGCCCGTCGCCGGCCTCGCCGACGACCGAGTAGCCCTCTTCTTCGAGCATCTCTTTGAGGTCGAGACGGATGAGCGCCTCGTCCTCGGCGATGACGACCCGGGTCGTCAGCGGCGGAACGTGCGACTGGTCGGCGTCGGGCGTGGGCGTCGACTCGTGCTCGGCGGTCACGGGGGCTCCTTGTTGCAAGGCGATTCAGCTCCCCCGAGCCTACCTAGCTCCTGTATGTTTGTGACACGGAGGGTCTTATGTATCCTTCGTTTCGAAGGGGCCCCGGTAGCCCAGCGGTAGAGGCGATGGATTCAAAACCCATTCAGCGTCGGTTCGAATCCGACCCGGGGTACTTCTCCTTCAATTTCAAGGTCGCCAGGATAATTCGGCGATCTTCACTCGTCGCGGTGAACGAAACTTCGAATTGCGGCCAACCGGACGAAGACCGGCGTAGCTCCCCGGGCGTGGAGCACAATCCCGCGATACTGCGATACGCGAATCAGCCGTCCTCCCGTTTACGCACACCAGGGCGCCGCGTCTCCCGCACCGTTTCGGGACAGGCCGACGCGGCCGGCGGCGGTGCCGTGCGGTTCCGCCACCCACGCGCAGGGGCCGAGGTCGCGGTCGGTGCGCTACCGGATGCTCGCGCTCAAGGCCGTGGTTCCGGGTCGGTGGCCAGGCGGGCGTGGAGGTGTTCGTCGTGGTGGACGCCGTCGCCGAAGAGGTGTGACTCGCGCAGGGTTCCTTCGGGGAGGTAGCCGCAGCGGTGGGCGACGCGGCAGGAGTCTTCGTTGCCGGTGGCGTGGGCGAGCTCGATGCGGCGGGCACCGGCCGTGCGGAAGCCCCAGGTGGTGACGGCCCTCGTGGCGCGGGTGGCGAGGCCCCGGCCGCGGGCGTCCGGCAGGAGCCAGTAGCCGATCATGGCCAGGCCGTCGGCCCGGTCCACCCAGCGGAGGTTGACGGTGCCGAGGAGGCCGCCGTCGGTCGCGGCCAGGGCGGCGAAGGCGGCGCCCGCCCCCCGGTCCCAGGCGTCCTCGCGGGCTTCGAGCCAGGTCCGGGCGGCTTTGTGGTCGGCCGCGGCGAGGGGGTTCCAGAGGGCGATCGTCGGATCGGCCGCGGCGGCGACGAGGCTGTCCAGCAGCTCCGGTCCGGCCGGCTCGCGGCCCCACGGGTGGAGCGTCACGTCGCCGAGGTCGAGCGTGGTGCGGACGAACGTCCGTATGGAGGTGCTCATGACGCCCTTCCTACTCGGCCGTCGTGCCTCTCGCCAGCCCTTTTCGGCCGGCTACGGGAGGTCGCCGTCGCCGCCGAGGTTGGCGACCATGCGGCGCAGTACGTCGATGGTGGCCGCGTACGCGGCGTCGTCGATGCCTTCGCGCATCCTCGCATGGACCTCGGCGCCGTGGGCGGTGAGGTCGGCGAAGACGGCTTCGAAGTCGGTGTGCTGGTCGTCGTAGGGGGGTCACGGGGTGGGGAGGTGGACCTCGGTCACGACCGCGGTGGCGATCGTCGGCCGGCCTTCGTGCATGGTGATGCGCCGGCCGGGGCGGACGTGCTGCCACTGGGCGGGGGTGAGGGGGACGAGGCGGACGGTGGCCCGGGCACCGGGTTCCAGGGAGCGGGTGTTCTCCAGCCAGAGCGCGGCGATGTCCACGGCGGGCTCTCCGGTGGGTGAGAGGTTGCCGATGTCCCATACGGGGCGGAGGATGCCGTGCCCGGGGACCGGTGCTCCGCGGGCGCCGAGGGTGAGGTCGGCGCGGATCATTCCGTTGCGGATCTCGGAGGCCCTCCAGTGGCACCAGGCGGTGCTGTGTTCGAGGTGCAGCTGCCGGGCCGCGTCGGCGAGTCGTTCCCAGAAGGTCAGGGGCAGCGGTCGCGCGTTACCCGCCCCTTCGAGCATGGTGAGGGCGGTTTCCCACTCGTCGTGGGCGAGGAGGTCCCAGACGTCCCGCACGGTGAGGTCGTTGTCGGTGGCCGTCTCCTCGGGAGTGAGGAGGGCGGCTGCTTCGAGCAACTCGATGACGTCCATGGGGTGATTGTCCACACCGCGCCGGACCGTCCGGCGCGGTGGGGCGGGGTGGGGCTGGTCAGCGGACGGCGTCGCCGATGTGGTGGATGCGGACGAGGTTGGTGGAGCCGGTGACGCCGGGGGGTGAGCCGGCGGTGATGACGACCACGTCGCCGGTCACGCAGCGGCCGATGCGCAGGAGTTCCTCCTCGACCTGGGCGACCATCGCGTCGGTGGAGTCGACGTGGGGCCCGAGGAAGGTTTCGACGCCCCAGGTGAGGTTGAGCTGGGAGCGGGTGGCCGGGTCGGGGGTGAAGGCGAGGAGGGGGATGGGTGAGCGGTAGCGGGAGAGGCGCCGGACGGTGTCGCCGCTCTGGGTGAAGGCGACGAGGAACTTGGCGTCGAGGAAGTCGCCCATTTCCGCGGCCGCACGGGCGACGGCTCCGCCCTGGGTGCGGGGCTTGTTGCGGTCGGTGAGGGGCGGGAGGCCCTTGGCGAGGATGTCCCCTTCGGCGGCTTGGACGATGCGGGACATGGTGCGGACGGTCTCGACAGGGTATTTGCCGACGCTGGTCTCGCCGGAGAGCATGACGGCGTCGGTGCCGTCGATGACGGCGTTGGCGACGTCGGAGGCTTCGGCGCGGGTGGGCCGGGAGTTGTCGATCATCGAGTCGAGCATCTGGGTCGCGACGATGACGGGCTTGGCGTTGCGCTTGGCGAGTTTGACGGCGCGCTTCTGGACGATGGGGACCTGTTCCAGGGGCATTTCGACGCCGAGGTCGCCGCGGGCGACCATGATGCCGTCGAAGGCGGCGACGATGTCGTCGATGTTGTCGACGGCCTGGGGCTTTTCAATTTTGGCGATGACGGGGAGGCGGCGGCCTTCTTCGTCCATGACGCGGTGGACGTCTTCGATGTCGCGGCCGCTGCGGACGAAGGAGAGGGCGATGACGTCGGCGCCGGTGCGCAGGGCCCAGCGGAGGTCTTCGATGTCCTTGTCGGAGAGGGCGGGGACGGAGACGGCTACGCCGGGGAGGTTGAGGCCCTTGTGGTCGGAGACCATGCCGCCCTCGATGACGCGGGTGCGGACGCGGGGTCCGTCGACGGCGGTGACTTCGAGGGTGACGCGGCCGTCGTCGACGAGGATGCGTTCGCCGGTGGTGACGTCCGCGGCGAGTCCTTTGTAGGTGGTGCCGCAGGTGTGGCGGTCGCCCTCGTGGTCTTCGACGGTGATGGTGAATTCGTCACCGCGTTCAAGGAGTACGGGTCCTTCGCGGAAGCGGCCGAGGCGGATCTTCGGGCCTTGAAGGTCGGCGAGGATGCCGACGCTGCGGCCGGTCTCGTCGGAGGCCTTGCGTACACGCTGGTAGCGCTCCTCGTGTTCGGCGTAGGTGCCGTGGCTGAGGTTGAGGCGGGCGATGTCCATTCCGGCTTCGACCAGTGCTTTGATCTGGTCGTATGAGTCGGTGGCGGGGCCCAGGGTACATACGATTTTCGCTCGGCGCATGGGGCGAGCGTATTCCCCTACCAACGGGTAGGTAATCGCTTCCGGGTGTCCACTCAACAACCTTTGAGCAAAAGGTTGTTGACAACTGTTGAATGTGCATGGGGGTGCTCCGATGAGCACCCCCGGGGGCCCGTTTTCTACGCGTTTCAGAGTTGGGGCGGGGTCATCGTGAAGCGGGCGTTCACCTGGGCGTGGACGGTCTGGCGCTGGGGTTCGAGGTCGAGCGGCGGGGGGCCTGCGTCCTCGGCGGCGCTGAAGGCCATGGTGCGCATGCCGGAGCCGCCGGGGGCCTGGGCGAACGGGGCGGCGTTCTCGGCGCCGAGGTCGGCGAGTTCGACGAGGGCGGCGAGGCGGGCGCCGAGGGCTTCGGCGTATTCGCGGGCGCGCTGGACGGCTTCGAGCACGGCCTGGCGGCGGGCTTCGCCGTGGGCGGGCGAGGTGGGGCGCAGGGCCCACCAGGGGCCGTCGACCTGGGTGAGTTCGAGGTCGGCGAGGCGGGTGGTGAGTTCGCCGAGGGTGGTGAAGTCGCTGAGTTCGGCGGTGATGTGGACGCGGCCGTGGTAGGCGCGGACGCGTTCGGCGCGGCCGTGGCGGGTGAGTTCGGGGGTGATGGAGAGGGCACCGGTTTCGAGCTTCTCGACGGGGTCGCCGTAGCTCTTGATGAGGTCGAGGACGGTGTTGTTGCGCCGGGTGAGGTCTTCGAGTGCGGTGCGGCGGTCGGTACCGCGGGCGCTGACGGTGATGCCGATGCGGGCGATCTCGGGGTCGACTTCGAGGCGGGCTTCGCCGCGGACGGCGACGCGGGGTACTTCGGGGGTGCCGTAGGGCTGGTGCGATGCGTCCTGGGTCATGGATTCACTCTCGCACTGTCGCCCGTTCGGGTGTGGTCACCGGATCGAAACCTGACGGGGGTGTTGCGGCTTGTTACCAGTGGGTCAGAATCTACGCGCGTTGTTCAGGCCTCAAAAGGGAGATGGCATGGCGTTCGACCGCAGGACATTCATAGGGACCACGGCCGCGACCGGTGCGGCCGTGGCGTTGGCGGGGGCCACGAGCACCCCGGCAGCCGCCGCGCAGCAGGATGCGAAGAAGCAGGGGCCGCGGAGCTACGCGTTCACGGTGATGGGGACGACGGACCTGCACGGAAACGTCTTCAACTGGGACTACTTCACGGACAAGGAGTTCGACGACAAGGCCCACAACGACGTCGGTCTGGCGAAGATCTCGACCCTGGTGGATCAGGTGCGGGCGGAGAAGGGGCGGCGCAACACGCTGCTCATCGACGCGGGTGACACCATCCAGGGCACGCAGTTGTCGTACTACTACGCGAAGGTCGATCCGATCACGGCGCGGCGTGGTCCGGTCCACCCGATGGCGCAGGCGATGAACGCGATCGGCTATGACGCCGCGGCGCTGGGGAACCACGAGTTCAATTACGGCATTCCGGTGTTGCGGAAGTTCGAGGAGCAGTGCGATTTCCCCCTGTTGGGGGCGAACGCGCTGGATGCGAAGACGCTGAAGCCGGCGTTCGCGCCGTACAGCATGCACAAGCTGCGCACGCCCTGCGGGCGGGACGTGAAGGTGGCGGTGCTGGGGCTGACGAACCCGGGCATCGCGCTGTGGGACAAGGCGAACGTGCAGGGGAAGATGACGTTCCCGGGGCTGGAGGAGCAGGCGGCGAAGTACGTGCCGCGGCTGCGGTCGATGGGCGCGGACGTGGTGATCGTGTCGGCGCACTCGGGGTCGAGCGGTACGTCGTCGTACGGTGACCAGCTGCCGTACATCGAGAACGCGGCGGCGCTGGTGGCGGAGCAGGTGCCGGGGATCGACGCGATCCTGGTGGGGCACGCGCACACGGAGATCCCGGAGTACCGGGTGAAGAACAAGGCGACCGGCAAGGACGTGGTGCTGTCGGAGCCGCTGAAGTGGGGGCAGCGGCTGACGCTGTTCGACTTCGAGCTGACGTGGGAGAAGGGCCGCTGGTCGGTGGCGAAGGTCGCGGCGAAGGTGCTGAACTCGAACACGGTGGCGGAGGACGCGAAGATCACGCGGCTGCTGGCGGACGAGCACCGCAAGGTCGTGGCGTACGTGAACCAGGTGATCGGTACCTCGACGCAGGCGATGTCGTCCGCGGAGGGTCCGGTCAAGGACGTGGCGATCATCGACCTGATCAACCACGTGCAGGCGGAGACGGTGAAGGCGGCTCTGGCGGGTACGGAGTGGGCGGCGCTGCCGGTGCTGTCGCAGGCTTCGTGCTTCTCGCGGACGGCGGCGATCCCGGCCGGGCAGGTGACGATCCGGGACGCGGCGGGTCTGTACCCGTTCGAGAACACGATGGAGGCGCGGCTGCTGACGGGTGCGCAGCTGAAGGACTACCTGGAGTACTCGGCGCGGTACTTCGTGCGGACGGCGCCGGGCGACGCGGTGGATCCGGCGAAGCTGACGAACGCCGAGGCGATCCCGGACTACAACTACGACGCGGTGTACGGGCTGTCGTACGACATCGACATCGCTCAGCCGGCGGGTTCGCGGATCTCGGGGTTGTCCTTCCAGGGCAAGGCGGTGGATCCGGCGGCGCAGTTCGTGCTGGCGGTGAACAACTACCGCGCTTCGGGCGGCGGGAACTTCCCGCACGTGCCGCAGGCCAAGCAGCTGTGGTCGAACTCGGACGAGATCCGCAACACGATCATCCAGTGGGTGAAGGCGAAGGGGACGATCGACCCGGCGCAGTTCGCTTCGGTGGACTGGCGGCTGACGCGGGCGGGCGTGCCGGTGTTCTAGTTCGCCCCCACTCGTGACGGGGCCGGTGTCCGCGGCGGCGGACACCGGCCCCGCGCGTGTTCTCAGGCGTCGGTGTGGACGAGGTGTGCGGGGACGGCGGCGTCGAGGAGGGCGATGAGGCGTTCGCCGCGTGCGACCTGGTCGGGGTGGACGTGCAGGTGGCAGCCGCAGCCGGTGAGGACGATGCGGCCGGGGCCGTCTTGGTGCATGAGGGCGATGTCGTCGAAGCGGATGTCGTGTTCGTCGCGGTGGGCGTCGCGGACGACCAGGCCCCACTCGGTGAGGACGTATTCGCCGTGCTCGTGGCGGGGGGTGAGGGCGCGGCGGAAGCGGTGCATGCGCAAGCGGGTGCCGGGGGTGGGGGCGTGCTGTCCGTACGGGCGCCAGCAGTCGGAATTGGGCAGGCGCTTGCCGTGGAGGGCTTTGAGGCGGGGGAAGACCTGGGCCGGGACGACGAGGACGGCGTCGGTGAGGGCGCGTTCCAGGTAGGCGCCGACGTCGTGCGGGGTGACGGTGGCGCAGCTCGCGGCGAGCGTGCCGGCGTCGTGGTACGGGATGCCGAAGTGTTCCGCTTCGACTGCGCGCCGGAGGGAGTTCCAGAGGACCTGGCCGTCGTCGGGTTCGGGGCGTGCGTGCGCGGTGAAGGTGTCGAGTTCGTGCCGGGTGGGGCCTCGCCGGGCGAGGTCCAGGGCTTCGTGCCAGAGGATTTCGGCGGCTTGTCCGGCGTGGCCGTCGGCGGGGTGGACGGCGAGGACGCGGTCGAGGGTGAGGCGGTCGCGGAGGAACCGGTGGAGGGTGACGCCGTCGGTGAAGCCGAGCGTGTCGTGTGCGAGGTGCTCGACGCGGTGGCTCAGGACGTGGCAGGCGGCGACGGCGGCGGGTTCGTGGGCGCGGGAGGTCAGCAGGAGGGAGACGGTGTCGACCAGGCGGTGCTGCCAGGTCCCGGGTACCCCGGCACGGATACGGGGGGCGGTGCGGTCGGGGCGGGGGCCGTCGGGCAGCGGGAGGGTGAGTCCGGCGGGCGGCGGTCCGTCGAGGGCGAGGACGGCGTTGCCGCGGGTGAAGAGGGCGGCGGCGTGGGTGCGGACGGCGTCGGGCGTGAGCCGGGCGTACATGTCGGGGTCGTGGTGCGCGACGAGGCCGAGGGCGTGGGGGCCGTAGCGGGCGCTGAGGGGTTCGGCGCCGCGGTGGTCGCAGGTGCGGGGTGGCTGGATGCCGAGGAGGCGGGTGGCGTGTTCCATGTACTGCGTCGGCAGGTCACGGAGGGCGCTGCAGACGGCGTGGAGGAAGCCGGTGACCTCCGGGTGGGTTCCCTTGACTGCGAAGTGGGTCGCCTCCTCCTCGACAGTGCTGGTGAACTCGTGGGGCCGCCTGCCGAGCTGCGTCGTCACGAGGGCTTCGACGAGGCGGGTGACGCCGAGGGTGGGGGCGGTTTCGTCCCGCAGCCCGGTGCCGAACGAGAGGACCGCGGTGAGGGGGCCCGGGGCGGGGGCGGCCTGCCACAGGACGGTGACCCCGTCGGCACTGGTTCGCTGCATGACGGCGACGATAGCCGCAGGTCAGGTGCGGTCGGCCGAGGGGGCCGCCGGAGGGGTCCCAGGGGGTGTCCCGTCGATCGGCCCGGCGTGACCGGCGTGGCGCCTCCTACGGGTGTTCGACGAGCGGGAGGAGTTCGCCGGCCGGGCGGGGGCGGGTGTGTTCGCGCTGTTCGAGGCCGAAGGTGGTGAAGGCGGTGCGCGGGGGCTGGGGGTAGGCCTCTTTGCCGGTGAGCGTGTTGAGGATGGCGGCGCTGCGCCAGGCGGCGAGGCCCAGGTCGGGGGCGCCGACGCCGTGGGTGTGGCGTTCGCCGTTCTGGACGAAGATGCTGCCGGTGACGGAGGGGTCGAGGACCATCCGGTAGCGGTCGTCGATGCGGGGGCGGCCGGAGGAGTCCTTGCGCAGGTAGGGGTCGAGGCCTGCGAGGAGGCGGGTGAGTGGTCGTTCCTTGTAGCCGGTGGCGAGGACGACGGCGTCGGTGGTGAGGCGGGAGCGGGCGCCTTGTTCGGCGTGTTCGAGGTGGAGTTCGACCTTGGTGGTGGCGACGCGTCCGGCGGTGCGGACGGTGACCCCGGGGGTGAGGACGGCGTCGGGCCAGCCGCCGTCGAGGGTGCGGCGGTAGAGCTCGTCGTGGATGGCGGCGATGGTGGCGGTGTCGATGCCCTTGTGGAGTTGCCATTGGGCGGGGACGAGGTGGTCGCGTACGGGTTCGGGGAGGGAGTGGAAGTAGCGGGTGTAGTCGGGGGTGAAGTGTTCGAGGCCGAGTTTCGAGTACTCCATGGGGGCGAAGGAGGGAGTGCGGGCGAGCCAGGTGAGGCGTTCGCGGCCGGTGGGGCGGGCGCGGAGCAGATCGAGGAAGACTTCGGCACCGGACTGGCCCGAGCCGATGACGGTGACGTGTTCGGCGCCGAGGATGCGCTGCCTGTTGTCGAGGTAGTCGGCCGAGTGGATGACGGGCACGGTGGGGGCTTCGGCGAGGGGGCGCAGGGGTTCGGGGATGTGGGGGGCGGTGCCGATGCCGAGGGCGAGGTTGCGGGTGTAGGTGCGGCCGAGGGCCTCGGCCTCGCCCGCGGGGTCGAGTTGGGTGAAGTCGACTTCGAAGAGGTCGCGTTCGGGGTTCCAGCGGACGGCGTCGACCTGGTGGCCGAAGTGCAGGCCGGGGACGCGGCCGGCGACCCAGCGGCAGTAGGCGTCGTATTCGGCGCGGTGGATGTGGAACTGCTCGGCGAAGTAGAAGGGGTAGAGCCGTTCCTTGTGCTTGAGGTAGCTGAGGAAGCTCCAGGGGCTGGCGGGGTCGGCGAGGGTGACGAGGTCGGCGAGGAAGGGGACTTGGAGGGTGGCGCCTTCGATGAGGAGTCCGGGGTGCCAGCGGAAGTCGCGGCGCTGCTCGTAGAAGACGGTGGCGAGTTCGCCCGCTCCTTGGTGGGGGAGGCCGTGGGCGAGGGCGGCGAGGGACAGGTTGGACGGTCCGATGCCGATTCCGACGAGGTCGTGGGGTGCATCGAGCTGGGCGGTCATCGGTGGGTGCTGCCTTCCAGGTGGGCGATGAGGGTGTCCAGGTCTCCCGCCGTGGTGTGCGGGTTGAGCAGGGTGGCTTTGAGCCACAGGCGGCCGTCGGCGTGGGTGCGGCCGAGGACGGCGCGGCCTTGGTGGAGGAGGGCGCGGCGCTGGGTGGCGAGTTCGTCGTCGCTGGCGTGGGTGGGCCGGAAGAGGACGGTGCTGATGGTCGGTGCCGAGTGGAGTTCGAAACCGGGGTGGGCGTCGAGGCGCTGGGCGAGGTGGTGTGCGAGTTCGCAGGTGCGGTCGATGAGGCGGATGAGGCCGTCGCGGCCGAGTGAGCGCAGCGTTGCGGCGATCTTGAGGGCGTCGGGGCGGCGGGTGGTGCGCAGGGAGCGGCCGAGGAGGTCGGGGAGTCCGGCTTCGGTGTCGTCGGTGGCGTTGAGGTAGTCGGCCTGGTGGGCGAGGGGGGCGAGGAGCGCGGTGTCGGGGACGGTGAGGAGTCCTGCGGCGACGGGCTGCCAGCCGAGTTTGTGCAGGTCGATGGTGAGGGAGTGGGCGCGGCCCAGGCCTGCGAGTTTGTGCCGGTGGCGGGGGCTGAGGGCGAGGAGGCCGCCGTAGGCGGCGTCGATGTGGAGGTCGGCGCCGTGCTGGTCGCAGAGGTCGGCGAGGGCGGGGAGGGGGTCGATGAGTCCGGCGTCGGTGGTGCCGGCGGTGGCGGTGACGAGGGTGGGGCCGGGGGTGGCGGCGAGGGAGTCGGCGAGGCGGGTGGGGTCGAGGACGCCGGTGGGCGTGGGGAGTTCGGTGGCCGGGGGCAGACCGAGGAGCCAGGCGGCGCGCGGGACGGAGTGGTGCGCGTTGGCTCCGTGCAGGACGGTGAGGCGGGGGCCGTGGCGTTCGCGGGCGAGGAGCAGGGCGAGTTGGTTGGCTTCGGTGCCGCCGGTGGTGACGAGGGCGTCGGGGTGGGGGGTGTCGAAGAACTCGGCGGCGAGGGTGCGGGTGAGTTCGGCTTCGAGGGTGGAGGCGGCGGGGGCCTGGTCCCAGGAGTCGAGGGAGGGGTTGAGGGCGCTGGCGGCGAGGTCCGCGGCGGCGGCGACGGCGAGCGGCGGGCAGTGCAGGTGGGCGGCGCAGAGGGGGTGGGCGGGGTCTGCGGCGCCGGCGGCGAGGGCGTGGACCAGGGTGCGCAGGGCTTCGTGGTCGCCGGCTCCGTGGTCGGGCAGTACGTCGCCCAGTGCGGCTCTGACGCGGGCGGTGACGGCGTCGGGTCCGCCGGCGGGGAGGGGGCCGCCGCGTTCGGTGGCGCCGGTGTGGAGGGCGTCGAGGACGGTGTCGAGGAGGGGGCGCAGCGCGTGGGGGCCGTGGGCTCCGCCGGCGAGCGCGTCGCCGTACGGCCCTGTCAACGGGACCTCCGGGGGCTCGCCGGGGTGCGGTGTGCCGTGCGGCGCTTCACAGGACCTCCGGGGGCTCGCCGGGGTGCGGTAGGGGCACCCGGCCAGTACAACGACTCAGACCCGAATGGGGTAACCGCCGGGGTTTGTCCGAATCGGCGGTGCGGGTGGGCCGGTGCCGGGGCCGGGCCGGGGTGGGGTGCCGTCCGGGACTGCATGATTTACGGCGCCTGAAGCGGACCGGCCCGTAGAGGCTCCTGCCGCGCCAACGAATCACGTTCTACGTCCCGCGGCACCCCACCCCGCCCCCGTCACCGGCCTCGCGAGCCGGACCCGCCCGCCGGGGTCGGGCCGGGGGTGGGCCGGGGGTGGGCCGGGGTGTTGTCCGGGACATAGAACGTGATTTGTCGGCGCGTGATTCGCTCTGCGGGCCGTTCCCGCCAGGGCGCCATAAATCATGCAGTCCCGGACGACATCCCGGACCGGCCCCGGACCCGGCACCGGCCCCCTTCCGCCGAGCCGCCCGCAGGGCTAACCGCGGACGCGGATGGCGCGGGACAGGTCGTCCAGTTGGTCGACGAGCTTGCGGCGCAGGAGCGGGATGATGTCGGGGTCGGCGAGGCAGGCCTGGCCCGCCTTGAGGTTGGCCTCGTCGACGGCGTAGGCCGGGAAGGCGTAGCGGCCGGCGGCTTCGCCGATGGCGGGGCCGCGGCGGGCGCCGAGGGCGACCGCGTCGGGGTAGTAGCGGGTCACGTACTCGGCGGTGAGGTCGCTCTGTTCGGGCTGCCAGAAGCCCTGGGCGGTGGCGCTGAAGAGGTAGTTGGACAGGCTGTCGTCGTTGAAGAGGCGGTTCCAGGCCGCGGCCTTGGCCTCGGGGGTGGGCAGGGCGGCGCGGCAGCGGGCGGCGCCTTCCTCGCCGGTGGCGCTGGGGTCGGCGGCGAGGGCGGCGTCGATGTCGGTCTCGCCGACGGCGCCGAGGACGGCGAGACGGCCGAGGATGCGCCAGCGCAGTTCGGGGTCGAGGGCGGGGCCGCCGGGGACGGTGTCGTCGGCGAGCCAGGCGGCGATGGTGTCGGGCTGGGTGGCGCTGCCCACGAGGGTGCGTACGGCGGTCAGCCGCATGCCGGGCTCCGAGCCGTCCTCGGTGCGGCGCAGGAGGTCGCGGGCGATGGTGGAGAGGGTGACGAGTGCGGCCGTGCGGTCCTCGGGGGCGAGGTAGCGGACGGCGATCTCGGTGCGGGCGAAGGCGAGGACGCCCTGGACGACGGCGAGGTCGTGTTCGGCGGGCAGGTGCGCTTCGGCGGTGGCCAGGTAGTCCTGCGGTGCGAGTTCGCCGTCGCGGACCATGTCGCGCAGGCAGTTCCAGACGACGGCGCGGGTGAGGGCCTCGGGGATGCCCGAGAGGCCGCGCAGGACCGTTTCGAGGGAGGTTTCGTCGAGGCGGATCTTGGCGTAGGTGAGGTCGGCGTCGTTGAGGAGGAGCAGTGCGGGGCGGGTGCCGCCGGCCGAGATGACCTCGTCGGAGGGGACGTCGAGGTCGAGGAGTTCGCGCAGTTCGAGGATGCGGCCGTCGACGGGGTCGCGGTCGTAGACGCCGACGGCGATGTGGTGGGGGCGGCTGCCGTCGCGGTCGACGGTGAGGGTCCAGCCGTTGGTGTCTTCGGGGTCCTCGATGCGCGGGGTGAGGGTGTCGATGCCGGTGGTGCGCAGCCATGCGTCGGCCCAGCCGCGGACGTCCCGTTCGGTGTGGGCGGCGAGGGAGTCGATGAAGTCGGCGAGGGAGGCGTTGGCGAACTTGTGGCGGGCGAAGTGGGTGTTGATGCCGGCCAGGAAGTCCTTCTCGCCGAGCCAGGCGACGAGTTGGCGCAGGGCGGAGGCGCCCTTGGCGTAGGAGATGCCGTCGAAGTTGAGGAGTGCGGAGGCGGTGTCGGGGACGTCCTCGGGGGCGACGGGGTGGGTGGAGGGGCGCTGGTCGGCGTCGTAGCCCCAGGGTTTGCGGGTGACGCCGAAGTCGGTCCAGGTGTCGGTGAAGCGGGTGGCTTCGGTGAGGGTCTGGTAGCCCATGTATTCGGCGAAGGACTCGTTGAGCCAGATGTCGTCGAACCAGGCGAGGGTGACGAGGTCGCCGAACCACATGTGGGCCATCTCGTGGGCGATGACCATGGCGCGGGACTGGCGTTCGGTGTCGGTGACGGCGGAGCGGTAGATGAATTCGTCGCGGAAGGTGACGAGGCCGGGGTTCTCCATGGCGCCGGCGTTGAATTCGGGGACGAAGGCCTGGTCGTAGGAGTCGAAGGGGTAGGGCTCGGTGAACTTGACCTGGTAGCGGTCGAAGCAGGCCTTGGTGATGGAGAGGATCTCGTCGGCGTCGGCGTCCATGTGGGGCGCGAGGGACTGGCGGCAGTGGATGCCGAAGGGCAGTCCGGCGTGTTCGGTGGTCACGCTGTGCCAGGGGCCCGCGGCGACGGCGGCGAGGTAGGTGGAGATGACGGGTGTGGGGGCGGACTGCCAGATGCCGGCCCCGTCGGTGTCGCGGTCGGCGAGGCGGGTGGTGACGCCGTTGGCGAGGACGGTCCAGTGCGCGGGGACGGTCACCGTGAACTGGAATACGGCCTTGAGGTCGGGCTGGTCGAAGGCGGCCAGGACGCGCTGGACGTCGTCGAGGAACATCTGGCTGTAGACGTAGGTCTCGCCGTCGGCGGGGTCGGTGAAGCGGTGCAGGCCCTCGCCGGTGCGGGAGTAGCGCATGCGGGCGTGGACGCGCAGCTCGTGGTCGCCCGGTGTGAGGGCGAGCGGGAGGCGGTTGTCGTCGAGGGCCGCCGGGTCGAGGGGGTGGCCGTCGAGGGTGGCGGAGCGCAGTTCTTCGGGCTTCAGCTCCACGAAGGTGTCGCCGGCGGAGCGGGCGGTGAACCGGATGGTGGTGGTGGAGTCGAAGGTGTCGTCGCCGGTGGTGAGGTCGAGGCCGACGGTGTAGTCGTGGACGTCGAGGAGCTGGGCTCGGAGCTGCGCTTCGTTGCGCGTCAGTGCGGACATGGGGCCCATGCTGCCGCAGTGGGCGGCCGGACCCCGAGTGTCTACTCTTCGCCGGCGGCGATCGTCTCGTGGTGGCGGATGACCTCGGCGATGATGAAGTTGAGGAGCTTCTCGGCGCCCCTGTTGCACCCGCACTGAACAGCGATCGAGCAGCGTCCCCGCAGCTCACAGGCCTAGGGCTGCAGCTTGCCACCCGGCCGCATGCATTCTGAGGTCACTCTTAGGACACTCTCAGACCACTCCTGGTACGAGGCGCCGTCCCCTAAATATCTCCTACGGGGGTCGCATCCTTTCACCAGGTCGCCAGCATGATGAGCGGCTCCTCGCCTACCTGAAGGCGAGGAGCCGCTCGGCGTCAGGATGCCGACCAAAGGGCCACCGATGTCCGACCCCCGACGCGCTCTTGGGTTGGCGTCCGCGACGGTCGGCCAACCTTGATCACAAAAAGCAGGATGTATCCTGCAGACAAGACGATCTTGAAGTATGAGCGTCTAGTGGGTGCAACCCGCAACGCCCCCATGGATCCTCGAAGCCCGCATCAGATTCGGCGACCGCATTCGCGACGCCCGGCGCGAGGCGGACCTCACGCAAGACCAGCTTGCGGAGCTCGCGGGCATTCACCGCACCACCCTGCAAGACACTGAGGCCGGCAAGACCGACCCCAAGTTCAGCTTGATTCTGCGCCTCGCCCGAGCCCTACGCCTCCCGGCGCGGGACCTCATGCCGTAGTCCCCTCATGCCCTGTTTCGGCCACGAGGAACGCCCCTCATCCTGCCTGGCATATGCCGCTCCGGGAAGGGTGCGTGGCGCATTTATCTATACACTGCGTTCACACCCCGTGCGAATGTGTCACTTTTGCCAGTCCTGTCCCAGTGGTTCACCCCTGTCGCGCTCGAACTTACGAGCGAGTAGGTCCGGAGTCAACCATTCCGGGATCGAACCTGTGGCCGGTTCCCGCTCCCCCTAGCGCCGCCGCACCAGGAGGAGCGGGGGTCATGGAGTGCCGCAGCCGTGGCAGGCCCGCGGGAACCAGCGCACCGCCATGTCGGCGACGGCCGCCGGCTGCTCGCCGAGGTCGATGGCCGGGCCGACGCCAAGATGGATCCCGCAGTACACGCACGCCGCACCGCGGACCTGCTCCGTCGACAGATCACCGACCGGCGGGAGAGGAGGAAGGGTGTCGCTCATGCCCGTACTCTGCCCTGCCGGCCGGGACGCTTCCACCCGCCTTTCTGGGACGCCTGGGACACATTCCCGGTAGCGTCACCGCATGCCCGCACACGCCCGCAGAGGCCGCTCGTGAACGCCATGCTCCGGGACGCCATGGCCCGCCGCGGCGTGACCCGGACGGAGCTGGCCCGTATCGTCGGCGTGGACGTGAAGACCGTCGACCGGTGGGTGGATCCGCCGTCGCGGACGCCGCACTCGCCGAGACGGGCCGCGGTCGCTGAGGTGCTGGGAGTGGATCCGGGAATGCTGTGGCCGCGCGCCGTAAGGGCCGCCATAAAGACGGGCGCCGACCGGGAGATCCTGGCCGCGTACCCGTACCGGAACGCCTGCCCGCCGACGGTGTGGTCGTCGCTGCTGGACGGCGCCCATCGGGACATCGTGTTCGCCGGCTACACGTCGTACTTCCTGTGGCAGGAGCAGCCGCGGGCCGCCGAACGGCTGCGGGCGAAGGCGGAGGCCGGCTGCCGCATCCGGTTCCTGCTGGGCGACCCGGAGTCGGAGGTGACCCGCCGGCGAGAGGCGGTCGAGGACGTCCCGTTGACGGTGTCAACGCGGATCCGGATCACGCTGGACCAGCTGCGGAAGCTGGGCCAGCTGCCGGGGCTGGAGGCCCGCTTCTCGGAGGGGCATATCTCGCTGTCGGTGTTCCGGTTCGATGACGAGGCGCTCGTCACGCCGCACATCGCGGACCAGCTGGGCCACGAGTCGCCGCTCCTGCAGCTGCGCCGGCTCCAGCCCGACGGGCTGTTCGACCGGTTTGCCCAGCATGCCGAGACGTTGTGGGCTGCTGGCCGGCCGGTTCCGGATGTCGGTGGCGGCTCGTAGGATCGGGGCATGATCCGGTCCGCTGAGGTCGTGAACGCTGAGATCCGCGAGTTGTGGGCGGGTGGCTCGCTGGCGGCTGAGGACGTCGACCGCTATCACCGGCTCGTCGTGGAGTGGGCTGAGGCGGTACGCGCCGAGCAGGAGCTGGCGGCCTAGAATCCGGCCGTGGCTATCGAACCCCCTGACGAATTGATCGAGCTCCAGCGTGCCTCCGACGAGGCGCATGAGGCCGTCCGTGCCGACCCGTCCCCGGAGGCGTGGGCTGTCTGGCGGGACCGGGCCGGCGAGGTGCAGAAAGCGGTGACCGAGTACGCGAAGGAGATCGGCGAGCCGCGGAACAAGGTCGAGGCTGCGGTGAAGAAGGCCGTGAGGCATCCGGAACCTGAGGCTTGACAGACCTCCGCCCCGCCGGGCGCTGTCCCCGTGGGGTCCGGTGGGGCGGGATCGTGCAGCGAGGCAGCCCGCCTCAACCCGTGAATGGGATACGAACAGGCTAGCGGCGGGCACTGACAACGAGGCGCCACAGAATTACCCGGCTTGCTCCCACGCTGCGACAGCTGCCGCCGCGATCCGGTCGTCCCAGAGGGGGCCAGTCGCGCAGATCGGTCCGGGGGTATAGCCATCCATGCCGTGGGTGAGGCGTGCATGCGTGTCGGCGGCGATCTGGCGGGGGCGGGAGTAGGTGCCGGAGTTCTCGGACAGTGGCCAGGTGTTTCGGCTGCCTCCGTCCTCGATGAGGAGCCAGCCGTTGCGCTGGTCCCATCCCAGGTAGACGCCGTGCGGCCAGTGCTCCTCGGCGACGATGCCGGCGGGCCAGTCGCGGAAGACGGCGTCGAGCTGTTCGCCATCGGGGGTCTCGGTCCAGCAGGCGCCCGGTTCGATGCCGTAGGCGGCGAGCTGGTGGGCGACTTCGTCCATATAGGCGTCGTGGGGCAGGGTGTCGGTCATGAAATCCCCCTCGGGTTGGTTTGTGTAGGTATGGGTACCGGTGCGGGGTATGCGGCGTCAAGGTATGCGTCAACCGCGTAGACTCGAACATGTGTCCGATCTGCCGCCCGACCTGCCCCGCCTCCGCACCCTGGAGACGTGGCTCGCCCTGAGCCTCGACCGGGTCCGGCAGCAGATAGCCGCAGCCGAACAGCAAGCCGCCGTCGACGTTCACCGCGAGCCGCCGCCCGTCCCGGACTGGCTCGTCGAGTACGGCATCGGCATCGGCCGAACCCCCGTCCGCGTCCACGGCGGCGACTGCTGGGACACCCGGTCCCGCTGTCATCCCGCCGACCGCGACGTCGCCCGCCGGGCCCTCGTCAACGGCGTTGAAGCCTGCACCCACTGCCGGCCGGACACTGTGCTCGGCGTGCTGGACTGACCGCGCGCCCGCACGCTGGGGGTATGGAGCATGCGCCGATCCTCGTGCACCGGATCTCCCCGTCGGGTGGCCGGCGGGTCGTGATCCGGGTCCGCGGCATCGACACCGTCCTCGGCGTCGCCCACTCCGACCGGGACCTGATCGAGTTCCTGCGGCGCATCGACATCCCCGACCCCGACGACCTGGTCCTCGGCGACTCCGAGGTCATCGCATGGCAAGGCGGCCAGCCGCACGTCTATGCCGAGGCCGACGAGGGCTGAGCGCGCGCGGCAGCCCTCCCGTGGGGAGGACCGGGAGGGACGCCGGCCCCGGGGGGTCCGGTGGGAGCACCGTAGACCTCAGCGTCCGGCAGCGATAGGCATATGACGTGGGAAATCTCCCCGCCTATTCGCATCCTCAATCGGTGTGAATGATGGGCAAAGCCTGCTACCCCACTGCAGCACTTACCTGAAGTTTCAGGTAGCCTGCGGGTAAGTGATAGCGCTTTGGGAGTCCCCAGGTGGGCTGCCGGGATCAGCCGGAGCCAGGCAACTGGATCCTCCACCCACAGAGGTGGCAGTGGCCCCCGGAGCCCTCCTGGGGACTTCCTGCGTCAGGCCACACACCACTTCTTCCACCAGCTGCGGCAGGTGACGTAGGCGGGGTCGCCCACCACCTTGACGCCGTAGCCGAGCAGCGAACCGCCGGAGGTCTTGCGGTACAGCTGGTGCTTGCACAGCAGGAGATTCTCGGCACAGTCGTCGTCGTTCGGGGAGCCCGACAGCGCAGCGTTCAGCAGGCCAGCGTGGATGTCTGCCAGCTGGATGCCGTCCCACTCGGTGCCGTGCCATTTGGGTGGCCACTTGATGTGACTCCAGGGAACCCCATAGGTGGCGACAAACCCCTGCTTCACGTAGGTCAGGTAGTTGAGTGTGTCGCTGTGGTCCATGCCCTTCACGGCGCCCAGCCGAACGACGGCCGAACGGGGGCCGCCCTCCCAGCCCTTGGCCGCGTAAGCCACCCGCTCGAGGAGTAGGCGCGTCGTGTAGTTGTAGAACCGGACACCGTTCGTCATGCCGGCGAACTGGCGCGTGCCGTCCTTGGGGACGATCACGTGGACGACCTTCGCCGAGGGCATTACTGCCAGCATCCGGGCCGCATTGCGGCGGCGCTCGGGATGCTTCTTCTTGAAGTGGTCAACCCAGTGCAGCGGCCGCGAAACGTCCTGGGGCCGGCTCTGGTGGATCAGTGCGCGGAGGCCGCCCGCGGTTGCGCGCACGTTCCAGTCTTCCTCTTCCGGCACGATGAGTGCCGTCATGGCGAAGAAAGCCGAGGACTGCTTTCCGTAGCCGCGGTCTCCGGTCTCGTCGACGTAGACGTTCACCCGGGGCAAGGAACTCGGGTGGAGGAACCGGACATTAAACGGGTCCGTCATCGGACGGCACGAGCGCAGCGGCGCACGCTACGGTAAGTACGTACCACGGGAGACTGCACTCCTTTGGTTCTCCCCCTCGGCGGGGTCCAGCCCGCCGGGGGCATAAGGCCCTCTGCGGCCGACGCGCCCATGCGCACGACCGGTGACGGTAAATTACACCCGATCGGCGGCATCCACGCGCATCTATACGCCGTGCCGTGGCCTAGGAGCACGAAGAAGCCCCCGCTCGAAGGCGGGGGCTAGGCAGTGCTCACCGTGCGCCGGTCAGTACCCGTCCCTGACGGTGAAGACCTCTAGTGGCAGATGTGCATTCGCGTCTATGCCAGGTGTGGCACGGGGCGCCGACAACGGGCGGGGGTCAGGCGGGGTCACCGTTCGGCGCCGGCGTCCATCCACGCTGGCCGCCCATCGGAACCCGGACGGCCCGAGCAACGGCGCTGGCCTGACGGCGAGTGAACCGGTCCTGGTACTCCCACTCCTCGTAGGAGTCGCGATGCGCTTCACGCTCAGCCAACAGGAAGGCCGCGTAGGTGTCGCTCGCGGCCTTGGCGGCTGCTTGCGCGTCGTCGTGCCACGTGGCGGGGAGGTAGTCGGCCTTCCAGGAGAGCCGCCACCTCTGCGCTCCGTCGTAGGCGAGCAGCTCGATACGGCCGATCTTCAGGTCGTGGTCATGATGCCGCAAGCTGATCACGTCACCATCGCCCCACGGCACGAAGGTGGGCAGGGGCGACTTCTTCCGGCGAGGCATCTGTTCTTCCTCTCTGCCGACGGGCGCCCATTCAACATCGCGAGCGCCCGCTGCGGTAGACCAGCGCATAACGACTGCCTACTTGCTGGCCTTACGGGCGTTGTCGGTGGACCGATCGAGGTGGCCGTACACGGTGGTGCGCGGCACGCCGAACAGGTCGGCGATCTCCTGCACGGTCCTCTCGCGCTTGTCGTACAGCTCCTGCGCGAGCCTCGCCTGCTGCTCGCTCAGCTTTGGCTTCCGGCCGCCGACGCGGCCGCGGGCGCGCGCCGCGGCGAGCCCGTCCATGGTGTTCGCGTGAATGAGCTCCCGTTGGAACTGTGCCATCACGCCCAGCATGCCGAACATGGCCCGACCCTCAGGTGTGGACGAGTCGATGCTCTGCTCGATGATGTGCAGCCCCACGTTCCGCTGCTGCAGCTCTTCGCCGAGCGTGACGAGGTGGAGAAGGGAGCGGGAGATCCGGTCCAGGCGCGTCGCCTTGAGGGTGTCGCCCTCGCGGAGGCGCTTCATGAGGATGTCGAACTCGGGGCGGGAGGCCTTGGAGCCGCTGAAGTAGTCGATGTGGATGTTGTCGCGGTGGACGCCGGCGCGAAGCAGGGCGTCGATCTGATGGTCGGGGTTCTGGTCGGTGGTGGAGACGCGTGCGTATCCGAAGTCCATGTGACGACTCTACCGCCCGAGAGGTTACCCGTCATTGAATCTCGACACGAGTTGTCGACACCAACGTCCTGCGACGATAGGCTCGTTGACGAGATGACGACAGACGGTGGTTAGCCGTCATTCAGTGATCAAGGAGCGGCATTGGCCCACGACATGGAAAAGGTTCGGGAAATGGCCGCGCGGAGCGGCCTGCCCCTGGACTACCTCGCTCGGCTCAATGCCGCCGAGTCCACTCCCGACGACCCTCACGGAGAGGGAGCCCTCCTCCGCCAGATGATCGTGGTCTTCGACCACTACCTAGCGAAGTCCCTCACCGGCGACAGCGCCGTCGAGGACTTGGCCGCCTTCGGCTTCACCGAGACTGCGGCAGCCCTCGCAAGCCGTCAGGCTTCCTGACTCCGCGCACAGCAAAACGCCCCCACCGCCGAAGCGGTGGGGGCTTCTACTTCTCCTCGACCGGGGCGGGCTGGACCCACCGCGTGATGGCTTCGACGAGGGCGGGGTCGAGCTTGGCGAGCTCCGCGATCGCCGCGGCGTCAGCCGGCTCAGGCTGGATGCCGGCTCCGGCGAGGGCCTCGTCGAGTGCGACTGTGTTGGCCTGCTCCTCGACTGGCGGCTCGGGTGGTTCCTCGGGCGGCGGTTGGGGTTGTTCTTCGATGAGGCCCATGTCGACGAGCGTTTCGACGTCGGCCATGAGGGGCTGGCGTCGGGGTGGTGCTGGCCGAGGGGCCGGCGCTTCGTCGCTCATCACACTCCAGTTCGGTTGTAGTCGTTGATCCGGTCCGGGGGCGCTGGCGGCTCGATCCCGGCCTGGCGCATCTGGGTCGTGAGGTCTCCGACGTAGAAGACGAACGCGCGGACCAGCGAGCGGAGCGACCGGACTTCCTCGCGGGTCTCCGCCAGGTCGGCCGTCTGCTTCTCCCTGATCTCCCGGAACGCCTGCAGGTCGGCGGCCCGCTGTGCCGGTTCGCTCTGGACGACGGCCGCTACTTCCGTGGCGCGTGCGGTCGCGGCTGCGGCAGCCCGTGAGGACCGTGCCGTGTACACCGCTCCGATGCATGTGAGGACGGCCGCCGTCACCGTCACTACTGCTGCCCAGACGCCTGTCATCCGCCCTCAGCTCTCCGGGCGCGCGGAGCGTTGGGCACTGAGTGCTCGGGCACCGTCGCGGCCCACATGATCACCCCCACGTGGGAGGTGAGGTACCAGACGGCGACCCAGGCGCCGCGTGAGTAGTCGCCACTGATGACAGCGGCGAGATAGGAGATCGCCCACACGGCCGGCGGAACCAGAGCAGCGATGAATCCGAATCGGTCTCGGCCGACCTTCAGGAAGGCCGAGAGAGTGGTGATGAGGCCGGCGATGACCCACAGCCATGCCCAGCAGTGGAGCGGGGCGTTGCGGGTGAGGAGGCCAAGGCCGGCGGACTGGGGCGGGTCGACAATCATGCCGGCGCCCCAGCAGGTCTTGCCCAGGCCCAGGATGAGGAGGAAGTGGCCGCGGCGGCCCAGCTGCTTACGTAGCCGCCGGACCGCACGGCACTTCACCTACACGCTCCGGACCGGGGCGACCGCGGTGGCCGGGGCCGGGGCGGTGATCTGCGTCCGGTCGAACATGGCGACGACCGCGGCCGCGGCGGCGAGGACGACGGCCTGCTGCTCGGCGGACCAGTCGAGGCCGAAGCCGACGGCGAGCGCGAGGGCGGCCTGGGCGAAGCCGAGGACCGCGGCGCCGATGGCGTCGCCCGCCATTACGGCGAGGATCAGGCCGACGAGGGCTGCGGCGACAGCGTTGATGACGGCCTGCTGCTCGGCGGATACGTCCATACCGAACGCTGCCAGGAGCTTCACGACGATGGCGATCAGGCCGAGCCAGAGCGCCGGTTCACGCTTGAAGATCACGGGTGTTCCTCTCAGCCCCGGAGGGCAGCGTCGTAGGCGAAGAGCTGGTTGTACTGGGCGTCGCCGTCCGCGTCCCCGGGGATCCAGTAGTCGATCTCGGGGGCGCCCCAGAGCGTGTACTCGGCGGCGGTGATCCGGCGGGTGAAGCCCGTGGGCCAGATCCCGAAGACGGCCTTGCCGTCGCCCTGCGCGGCCTGCCCCTTGACGAGGATCAGGCCGGCCGGCTTGGTGAACGTCGGGGCGGGCGGGGTGGTGGGAGGAGTCGTCATCTCAGAGTCCGATCGCTCGGTAGGCGCGCGGCCGGCGGTACCGGGGCGCGGGAACAGGGGTGGGCGGCGGCGTGACGGGTCCCGTGGGCGGCTGCGTCGGCGCCGGCTTGCCCTGGGCGCGCGCAACGATCGACGGGAAGATCGTGTCCTTGAACTGGGTGACGCGCGCATCTCCGGGACAGTCGGTGCCGCCGAGCGCCCAGTCGGCGTGCAGCCGGTGGTAGCCGAACCCGGGATCCGAGGCGGTGCGGCAGACCCGCAGCGGGATCCCGTGGGTCTTGTGCAGCCAGACGCCGAGCTGGATGAGCCCCTCGACCTGCGCGGCGGTCCACGGGTCGCTGTGATTCAGGTTGGACGCCGTCTCGATGCTGACCGCGCCCGTGCCGTCGGCTCGCCGGTTCGCCCTGTAGTTGGCGTCGGCCCGCGTTTCGGTCCCGATGTACTGGGCGATGGTGCCGTCGTAGGACTGCCCGAAGTGGGATTCGAGGTTGGTGCTGTCTCGCCAGTACTCGAAGGTCCGCTCCTTCGTCCATGGTGCGGCGATGGAGTGCATGATGAACTGCGTTGGCCGAATGGCCTGCTGAGTGTCGCTCTCCGGCTGGAGCTCCATCTTGCGGGCTTCGGGATACCAGGCCATGAGGCCTCCAGGACATGAGGAAGTCCCGGCCAGTGCGGTCCGGGGCTGGTGTGGGTCAGGTGTGCAGGAACTCGATCTGGATGGACGCGGCCATGCCGGCGGGGGTGTCCGTGTTGAGGGAGCTGCCGGACTGTTGCAGGGCGGACATGGTGATCTGCCGGCCGGCCGCAAGGTTGGCGATGCAGGAGCGCTCCTGAAGCGTGCCGACGGAGGAACCGACCGCGCCGCCCTGGGAGCCGGGGATCTGGCTGCCGTTGTCGTTGAGCCACATCGTGCGCCAGCCGCCACCGCCGGACGCGACCCACGACACCATCGCCGTCAGCTTGTACTTGCCGGCGACAGGCGTGGCCCAGTACTTGCCGGGCACGTTCAGCCCGGAGGTGTCGTCGAGGATGGCGTTGCTGAGGTTGATCGTCGTCGCCGTGTTGTGTGGGATCGACTGGGTGGAGGCGGCGTACACGAACGCGGAGAAGGACTCCACGATCCAGGCGCTGCCGTCGTAGTACGTCCAAAGCTTCTCGGTGGCGAGCCAGGCCCGCATGCCGGCGACCGGGCTGGTGAGCGCGGCCGCGCGGGCGGCAGCGTTCGTGAACCGCATATTGCTCTGGCCCACTGCCGCGGCGAGGCCCTGGGCCAGCACCTGGGCGTTCGGGGCATCCGTGAGCGCCGCGACCTGGATGCCCTGCCCGTAGGCGTCTGTGGTGCTCACATGCACCCCTTTCTACGTGAGGCGGAATGTGGCGCCGTCGAGGGTGGCCCAGATCGCGGTGCCGCTGTAGTCGGTGATCTGGATCGTGCCGTCGGTGTTGACGTCGAGGGCGCCATTGACACCCGGGTTGACGATCGTTGAGAACCGGGCCTTCTGCGCGGGCCGGGCCGCGGTCGGCAGCGTCGCGATGGTCGAGGTGCCCGTCGTCGAGCCGGGCGCCTTGGCCAGGCCGGACAGGGAGACGGTGCCGTCGCCGTTGATGCGGTAGGCCGGCGAATAGTGCGGCGCCCCCCAAGCAGACCAGCTGCCGTTGTAGGTGAGCGCCTGCCAGGTGCCCGCGGTGGTCACCGGCGCGACACGGCCGAGGGCAAGCCAGTTCCCCATACCGGACACCGTCAGGATGATCGTGTCCCCGACCACCGGGGTGACGTACAGGTCGGTACGGCGGGCCACAATCCCGTCGGTCGTCGTGACCGTTCCCGTCGTCTGGATCGACGTGACCGTAGCCAGCCGCCAGTCCGCGCCCCGGATGCTGGGGTCCTGGTCAGAGGCCTGCCGAACTTGGGCGTAGAGGACATCGGCGAGGTCTGCCGCTGCCTGCTGGACGGAGCTCACGTGTCCTCCTTCGCCGAAATCGTGCGGATCTGGAAGGCTCCGCCTACGTCGAGCGGGACGGGGAACGCAGCGACCTGGTGAAGTTCGGCGGTGCCGTCCTCGTAGATGACGCGGAGGACGTCGCCTGTCTCCAGTGCCGGGTTGGGGAGGGTGGTGAGCTCCGCGGACGCGTTCGCGGCTTGCGCTTGCCGCAGCCGCAGTGTCGCCGCCAAGGTCGCTTGCAGCGACGTGAGGATCGCTGGCGAGGTGACCGGGGTGGGGTCCAGCCGATGGCCGTAGGGGCCATCCCAGTAGGTGGGGCTGCCCGGGTCGGAGTCGACGACCAGCACCTGGAACGGGGCGACGCCGGCCTCGCTGTTCTCGCCGCGGCCCAGGACCCCGTTGTACACGCCCTCGCTGCTCATGCCCCGTGACGCCTGCACGTAGGTGCCGCCCTCGGCGGCCGACACCGTCCAGACCGGCTGGGTCGTCAGGACGTCGGGGAGCTCTTCCAGCACGAAGGACGCGTTGCCGTCGACGTAGGCCTCGGCACCGATGACGGAAGCCAGTTCCTGGACAGCTGCCCAGGGATCGCCTCCGACGTCCCAGGTGCGGGCGCCGATCGCGGTGTCGACCAGCGAGCCGACCACGACAGACGCCGTGGGGATGGACCGCTGGATCAGTGCGGTGATGGCGCTGACCGCTGTGCCCGTCGCCCGGTACGGCGTGCTGAACCGGTCGTCGGCGACAACGATCTCGAGGCCGTTGCCGGTGATGGTGGCGGGGCCTACATCGACATCGCCGTCTACGTCGTCAACGCGGAATGTGCCGAGCGGTACGACCTCCCGGGAGCCGTCGCTGTATTGGACGCCGCGGCTGATTCGGAGGCGGGCCCCGTAGATGCTGACCTTGTCGGCGGCGGTCCGCGGGATCAGCGTGGGGTCGGCCACCGTGACCGTGCAGGTCCGTCGCACGGACCTGTTGCGGTCCACCGAGACGCTGCCGCCGGTGATGTCCAGCGTTTCCTCGCCGCCGTCGGTACGGATGAGGACCACCTCGGTGACTACATCATGTGACTCGGCGATGGCCTGCAGGAAGCGGTCCGAGACGGCGTACATCAGGCTCCGATCTTCCGGTCCAGGAACACGTCCTCCCAGGTCGCGTACTTGGACAGCACCTCGGCCCAGGTGGCGTTCTCGGTGAGGACGTCCTGCCATGTGCGGCCTGCGGAGCTGGCGACGCCGACCGTGACCGGCATGTCGACCTGCTTGACGGGCAGCTGCCAGGTCCGCCACTCGTCGGTGGCCAGCCCCTTTCGCTCCTCCGTGGCAGCGCTGACGGCGACGTACATGTCGTCGACGCCGTGGCCGGGGGCGGCCTGCCACAGCAGCACCGACCCGGAGTCGAGGAGCCGGTGCAGGGCCTCCCGTTCTGCGTCGGTCTGGGTGAATACGACGAGGGTTCCCTCAAGGCCACTGCGGACGTCGCTGAGGACGACCGGGTTGCGGCGGTGCCGGACCCTGAACTCGGCCTGCGTGACCGGCCGCGTCCACGACGGAGGCTCGGCCATCATGACCTGCATGTTCCGGTCCGGGCGGCCCGGATCTTTCAGCCACGCGTACTGGTTGTCGCCGGCAGCGAGGGTCACGCTGTCGCTGGTGCGGGTCTCCGGGGTCGCGCCGACGCTGGCCGCGATCTCCACGTAGTACGTCACCGGCACCCCGAGAGGCGCCTCTGCGTCCTCGATGATGGCCTGGTCCGCGGTGATCGCCTCGCTCTGGATGAGTCCGGACGGGCCGCGGACCAGAGTCCGGGATCCGTCTGCGGTGACACGCCACACCGTCAGCAGGTAGCCGACCGTCAGCTCCCGCAGCGTCAACGTGACGACCGCGGTCGGATCGTCGCCGTCGACCTCGATCTGCGGCAGCGCCTCCCACACCTGCACCGCGTCGATCCGCAGCGCCGAGGAGGTGGCCGTCGCCGTCAGAGTCAGCTCCACCGCGGCCTGCGTCGCGAGTGCCGGCGCCGTCCCGCTGTGGGTGAGCACCCACCAGTCCGGGGTCGGCGCCGCTGCCGAAGTCGACGAGGTGAGGCCTAGCGAGTTGTTCGCAGCGTCGTACCAACGGATGTGCCGCTGGATTGTCCACCCGCCCGCGCTGACGTTCGTGTACAGCTGCAGCCGGAAGCTCTTCCCCGCCGCGGCACCTGCCGGGAAGCGGGCACTGCGAATGGTGCTGGCCGTGGCCGTCGCCGAGGACACGGTGAGGGCGTAGGCGCCGTCGACACCATAGGTTCCCCACGGCGTCGATCGGGCCAGGGTCGCGACGCCGCTCGTGACGGTCCAGCCTGCAACGTCCTTCTCGAACGAGGCGTCGGCGTAGGGGATGATGCTGCCCTCGCGGATGACCGGGGCGGTCGCGATGACCGCGGTGTCGATCCGCATGACCTGGGCCGCGGTACCTGAGGTGATGCCTACGGCGAGCGTCGCGTAAGCGGTAGTGGCTGGCGCGACCGCCGAGACTCGCTGCTCGTAATAGCCGGTTCCCGGAGCCGCCAAATTCGACCTTGTCGAGGTCAGCAGGACGTCTGCGGCCGTGTAGAACCGGAGCTCCACCCAGACCGTCGACCCGGACGTGGGCGGACTGAGATAGCAGCGGCCGATGTACTCGACGCCTGCGGTCGCGGCCGGCTTCTCCGTGACCTTCGCCGCGGCGTTGCCGTTCGCGGTGACCGTCAGCGCCAGCACATGCCCGCCGGCCAGGTAGTAGTCGACCGGCCACGACACCATCGGCGCCTGCCGGGCCACCGAGCAGTTCGTCTCCGCCACCCACTTCAGGGTGGCGTGCTCGATGTTCTCGGCATCCGCCGACAGCAGGTTGCCGGTGGTGCGCATCGGAACGCCCAGGTAGACGTTCTCGAAATGGTTGACGACCGATCCGGCGGCCGGGGTTGCCGACACCACCACCTGCACCCACGCGGTACCGAGAGGCGGCGTGCCGGACACGCTGATGCGGTGCCATGTCGCCGAGGCGGTAGCCGTGGTCAGCGACCACGTGATGCTGATCTCGGCGTTGAAGGAGTTCATCCAGCGCAGGCCGATGCGCTCCGGGACCGTAGCCCCGGACGCGTCCGCGAAAGCCTGATACTCCTGCCCGCTCGCCACCGGGTAGAAGCCGGTCGTGCGGGCCTGCATCTCACCGGCGGCGGTCGAGGACAGGCGCAGAGTCCCGTCCCCCGACCTGCCGCCGGTGCCCTTGCTGATGCTGCAGTTCATCTTCGCGGCCCAGCCCGTGGTGTTCGGGTCGACCGTCTCCGTGACCTGCGACAACATGTTCCCGGGGATCGCCACCGCCTACCCCCTTCGTCCAGGCTGGGTTGTCTGCCGCAGCTGCCGCATGCCGCCAACCACGCGGGCATCCGCACGCGTGTCCACGTAGGCGTCGAACTCGTGCTCGCCTACGCGGAGCGTCAGGGTGTCGCCCGGCTGAATGCCCTGGGCGGCGTTCGCCAGGGCGTTCTCGGCGAGGCGCCACTGGGGCGCGGTGAGGATGGCCTCAGGCCGCCCCGTCGCATTGACCGCGGTAGTGACTCCTGGCTGGAGCCAGCCACCGCTGTCGTACTTCCGGAGGGCGGGCACGAAGCCGTACCGGTCGTGGAAGAGCGGCGAGTTGTAGCCGCGTGCGCGGGCGCCCACGACGACCCCATCGCCACCACGGGACTCGACGTTCATGCCAGCGAGGGTGCCTGCCGTGTGGCCGACGCCATCGTTGGTGATGCCGATCATGAACGGGCTTTGCAGGTTGCGCTTCCAGCCGGCCGGGGCCGTGTCCCCCTGGAAGGAGAACGTGCTCCAGAGGCGGCCGCCAGGGGCGAGGCCCTGGATGACCTTCTGGATTCCGGACATGAAGCCGGAGCAGTCCCATGACGGGTCGCCCGCGCCGCCCCACTGGTAGGGCTTGCCGGCCTGCGAGCGGGCGAAGCCCATCGCTGCGGCGACTGAGCCGCTTGCAGATCCTCCGATGAGACCTTCGGCTGCCGCGACGACCTTGTCCTTCAGTGCCTGCAGCATCTTGATTGGGAACTGACTGAGGGCTTGCGCCCATTGCGAGCCCGTGAGGTTGGAGCCGATCTGGTCGCGGATGAACTTCGTCGCCGTGTCCCAAGCCTTGCTCGGGCTGGTCATGAACTCGATGCCGTCCATGAGGGCGCCGCCAATCTGGCGGGCCTTCCCGGACAGCCAGTCCACGACGCCGCCGTCGGCGTACCGGGGGATTCCCACAGCGCCACCCCTGGCGAAGGCGGAGCCGCCTCGCGCGGCTTGCGCTCGGAGCGCTTCGACCGCGGCGTGGCCGCCTGCGCCGCGGACCTCGGCCGCGGTCCACACGTGCTCGCCGTTGGAGAGGAGCGCGGGGATGGAGTCGGAGGTCGCGGTGCCAGCGCCGAACACCGAGCCGCCCGTAGCGAAGGTCGCCACGCCCAGCGTCTTGGAGCCGGTGAACTCGGCGATCATGTTCCAGACCTTGCGGATGCCGTTGTTGTAGACGGTGTCGATGATGAACTGGACGGGCTTGCGGGTGATGTCCTTCAGGCCGTCCCAGATCTTGCCGATGCCGCTGACCCCGGTCTCGAAGGAATCACGGACGTAGCCGATCCCCTTGGAGACGCTGTCGAAGGCAGGCTTGATCGCGTTGCTCCACACCCACTTGATGGCGGTACCGATGCCGTCCCAGGCGGGCTTAATGGCGTTCTGCCAGAGCCACATCGCCGCGTCGGCGACGAGGTGGACGCCAGCGACGATGTTCGTGAACGTCGGCTTGATGCCGTTGTTGTACAACCACATGGCGCCCAGTGCGATCGCGTCCCAGGCCGGCTTGATGGCGTTGGTCCACAACCACATGGCTCCTGCGCCCACCAGGTGGATGCCGGCGACGATGAGGTCAAACGCCGGCTTAAGGCCATTCGTCCACAGCCACAGGGCTCCGGTAGCGATGGCGTCGAAGGCAGGCTTGATGGCCGCATCCCACAGCCATCCGAAGACGGCGCCGAGGACCTTGATGGCGACGATGGTGGGGCCGACGAAGACGACGAGGATCCCCGTCGCGACGAACTTGATCGCCTCCCAGATCCAGCCGAGGGCGGGCTTGAGGGCGTTCTCCCACAGCCAGAGAGCTGCGGCACCGACCGCCTTGAGGCCGATCATGAAGCCCTCGAAGGCAGGCTTGATGATCGATTCCCAGGCGTACTTCACCGCGGTCTGGATGCCCGCCCAGGCTGCCTGGACGATGGCGCGGAAAGTCTCCGAGCGCTTGTAGGCGATGACGATGGCGGCCGCCAGGGCAACGAGCGCGATCACGATGAGGGTGATCGGGTTTAGCGCCATCACTGCGTTGAGGACCGCCTGCGCTGCCGCAAAGCCCTGCGTCACCGCGGTGCCGAGGAGGATCGCCGCTCGGTACACGGAGAACACGGCGGTAACCGCGGCCGTCGCAATGGCCTGCGCGTTGAGAGCGATGGTGACACCGCCAATGAGGATGGCGACCGGAGTCAGCCACACACCCCACTCGCGCAACCAGTCGACCACCGCCAGGCCGGCCCCCAGCAGGAGCTTGAAGGCGGAGACGAGCGGGCCGACGATCGTTGTGGTGAGCGTGGTGAGCGGCGGCAGCAGATACGTGTTGAGCCCGTGCGCCACTTGCAGAATGACGGGCAGGGCTTCGCCCGTGAGGAAGTCCACGAAGTTCTGCTTGAGGCTCCGGTAGAAGACCTCGAATTCGTGGACCGGGCCCGAGTGAATCGTCTCCCCGAGCTTGGCGGTGGCGCCCGTGATCAGGCCCATCCCGTCGATCGCAGCGTTCGGGTCAAGGGCGAAAAGGGCGTTGCCGAGGTCCTCGGCCTGCGTCCCGAACAGGCCGACAGCGGCGGCATTCTGCTCGACCGGGTCCTTCATGGAGCGCAGCTTGTCCAGAACGATCTGCAGTCCCTCACCCGCGGTCTCGCCGCCCTTGGCGATCTGCAGGGACATCTTCTCGGCGTCCAGTTCGAGCGCCTTGTAGGCGTCCTGCGACGACTGACTCATGTCGATCGCGCGGATGCCGAATTCCTTGAAGGCGTCCGCGATGATGTCGGTGTCTCGGGCGCCCGCTTTGATGCCCTGCTGGAACAGGCCGAGCGCTTCCTCGCCGTCGATGCCCAGCTTCTTGAACTGGATCGAGTACTCCTGGAAGGTCTCCAGGAGGTCTTCGGCGTTCGGACCCAGCTTCTGGAAGCCGACCGTGATCAGGTCGAGTGCGTCCTCGGCTGACGGCGCCAGCCCGTTCTTGAACATGGCCGCGACGGCCTGCGTCTGCAGCGACATGTCGACCGCGAACGTCGTCGCGACGTCGGACATCTTGGCGGAGAGGGATTCCAGCTGAGCGTTCGTGGCATCCGGCGACACGAGGCCGGCGTTGACCACTGCGCGGATGGCGTCGGCGCCTTCCTGGAAGGTCTCTACCAGGCCCTTGCTGTATAGGCTGCCGGCGACCTCGCCGTACTTCCCGGCATCCTTGGCGGTCGCGCCAAGCTGTGCCTGCAGGGTGGAGGTGATGCCGGCCTGCTCGATCGCCTCGGTGATGCCGGCGACGAGGATCGCGCCAGCAGCGGCCCCGGCCGCGGCCGCGCCGATGAGGAGCTTCTCCTTGAGGGTTCCGCCTGCGGCCTGTCCAGCATCGGCGCCGGCGTCCTCCGACGGGCCGACGAGCTGGCTGCGCAGTTCGTCGGCGATGCCGCGGACGGAGGGGATGATCTGGATCGTTGCGTAGCCGACGTTGGGCATCAGGCCACCCCCGTCCGGTTAGGCGATGCGGCCGTCCGCGATTGCCTGGGCGCGCTCGCGCCTGCGGGCACGGGCGGCCTCGAGGCGGATGACCCGGTCCTCGCGCTTGGCCTCGTCGGCCTGTTTGCCGGCGGCCCACCAGCGCGGGTACGGCTTGGGCACCTTCGGCAGGTTGGCCTTCTTGTCGACGTTGCTGGCGACGATGTGCCAGTCCACGTTCTGGAGCATGTCGAAGATGTCGGCAAGGAGGACTGCCTCGGCCGTCGGCTCAGCGCGTCCTTGGTTAAGGGCGGTCCGGAGCCGCGACGTAGGTGGCAAACCCTGCACGAGAGATCCCAGCTCGCGCCATGTGAGCTCGCCGGTGTAAAGGTGCTTGAGGCGGACGCCGGGGTAGGTTGCCGGAAGGTCTGCCTCGAGGGCTCGGCCGTGCCTCCGGATCAGTTCCCGGAGGCCTCGGATTCCCCCGGCTTAAGACCGCAGTGCTTCTGGTAGGCCGTGAAGAGGGCCTTCATCTTGTACTGGGGCAGCTTGATCTTTCGGAACTCCGGCCACTGCTCACCGAGGGAGATCTCGAAGATTCCGATCATGGCCTTGACCTGGCCCCCTTCGGCGGCCTCTACAAGATCCCAGATGTCCAGGCCCTCGAGGTGTTCGAAGGTCCAGCGCCGGCCGTTGAAGTGGATCCGGAAGGGCCGGAGTTCCACCTCGGATTCGACGGCGTCGAGGTTGAAGTCGAACGGCTGGTCGTCGGCCGGCTTGGTCGCGGTTCGGGTGGCCATGGCTACTCGCTTTCGGGTCGCGGTTCGGGGCGGATGACCTGCACGGTGGCGGCCATCAGGGTCAGGCGGACGGTGCTGACGCCGTCGGGGTTGAGGCCGATCTCCATGGGCTGGGTGGCGACGAGCCAGGGGAAGTGTTCGCCGTCGATGAGGATGTTGCTGCCGTGGATGACGATCTCTCCGGCCAACTGCGGCTCGGGGGACTGCTGGCGGTCGGCCGCTTCCTCTGCGGCCAGAGCCGCAACAACCTTCCCGCGCAGGTTTCTGGGCAGGAGTTGGCTGGCGTAGATCAGACCGAGGTCGACGGCCTTGTCGTGGATCTGCTGGTCGGTATAGCTGATCGGCACAGGAGTGGCCTTCCGTCGCGGTTCTGGTGGTGCACCGGGGCGCGGGCGAACCGCGACGAAGGACCGCGCCCCGGCGTCTGGGGCGCCGGTCAGGTAACGGTGACGGCGCAGGTGTCGGACTGGCCCTCGTAGGTGGCGGTGACGGTGGTCGAGCCGGGGTCGACGCCGGTGACGAAGCCTGCCGACACCGTGGCCTTCGCAGGCACGGACGACGTCCACGAAGCGAGCGCGGTGACGTTCGCGGTGGAGGCGTCGTCGTAGGTGGCGGTCGCGGTGAGGGAGCCGATGGCACCGTCAGCCACGGACAGCGTGGTCGGGATAGAGATGCTGACCAGGGTGGGGGTCGTCTGCCGGTCGAAGAGAACGCCGTCGCCGGTGGGGTAGATCGTGGCGACGAACGTCATCGACTCGAGGTCGGTTTCGTTCTCACCGTGGTCGCCGTCGAGGGACACCTCGGCGTAGTTCGCGGTGATGAGCCGGCGGACCTTGTCACCCTCGCGGGTCTCGAAGGCGACGAGGACCTTGGCCGGGCGGGGGACCTTGATCTGCGTCTCGGTAGATCCGGGCCACAGCAGGGAGAAGGTGGTGTCGTTGTCCTCGAGCGCGGTGAACGACTTCGTCAGCTTGAAGTGGTTGCGTGACGTGCGGACGAGGATGCCGCCCCACGCGAACTTGTCGTCGGTGTCTTCGTCGCGGGACTCGGGGAAGCCGTCGTCGCCGTCGAGGAGACCGACCAGATCCCAGTCCACACCGAACGGCGTGGACGCGTTGGCGGGCAGGGTCGCGGAGAGGTTGGTGGAGATGTAGACGTCCGCGTCCGTCCACAGATTTGCCTTCAGCGGGTCGCCGGCCACGGCGTCCTCCTTCACTCGGGTAAGGGTTGTCGCCGCAGTTCAGGGGCGGGGTTAGAGCGGGACGGGCTTGACGTTGGTGTTGACGACGAACGTGGACACGTCCACGAGGGAGACGTCGTCGACTGCCGGCAGCGGCCCGGTGACGGGGCGCACGCCGCGGATGATGGGGCCGGAGTGGACTAGCAGGAGGCCCTGGCAGAGCATCGCCAGGTCGTGCGCCTGGTCGGCGTCCTCATGCCATGCGGTCACGCGCAGCAGGACCTTTGCGTTGGCCATCGACGGATGCGGCAGGTCGCCGTCCTTGCGGACGAGGACGTAGGGCAGGTGCGGGGTCTCCGGCGAGCGGTCGCCTGGCACAAGCGAGCCAACGGTGACGCCGTCCGTGTAAGACTCCGGGCGTCCAGCCAAGGCTGCCCGGAGGATCTGTACGCCCGCGGCCTGAGCGTCGGCGAAGACGACGAGCGGCTTCACTCCTCAGCTCCAGCAGCCTTGACCTCCAGCCCGGCCGCCGAAGCGGACTGGGTGAGGATCCCGTCGCGCGCCTGCCAGGCCATGCCGCGCACGTCGGCCACAACGACCGTGGCGGCGCCGCGGTCCGTCGTGTACTTGCGGACCTCGATCGGTACGCCTGATGGCACCTTGGCCTTGACGTTGTCGGCAACGGTCTGGGCGTAGCCGTCGACCAGGTCGCGGACGGCCTGCCCCTTGAGAACCTCCCGCACGCCGGCGGTGTCGAGTTCGAACTTCTCCAGCATTGGCGGCCTCCTATCCGGTGACCCGCTTCATCTCGAACTCGATGTGGTGGACCGAGTCGGTGAACAGCTCGGGCCAGCGGGCCACCTCGCCGTCGACCTCGCAGGTCATGCCGTCCCACTCGATGCGGTCGTCCGCGCGGATGTCGGGGGCGGTGCCCTCGGCGGACTGCACATGCCAGCCGGTGACCTTGGCCGTGCGGGAGGCATCGGTGGTCTCCTGCTGGATGCTCGGCTGGATGTTCACCTGCTGGACCGTGACGCGGGTTGCCGTTGCCCAGTCGCGGACCGTGTTGCCCGCACGGTCCGGGCGCGTGCCCGCGCGCACGCGCACCAGCGACTGGTTGAACATCACGCGTCGCTCCCGGTCTGCACCTGGTGACGCTCGACCGCCTTCGACCACTGGCTGGTCACGCCGGTCTCCCAGGTGACGGACTGCCCGCCGACCGCCTTCGACTTCAAGCCGGGCTGACCGCCGTAGCCGGCGCGCGCCTGCTCGATGACGGCCTCCTGGATGTCGGAGGGAGTCTGCGCCCAGCCGTGGCTGTAGGTGACTTGGATGCAGCGCAGGCGGGCCGGCCAGTACTGGCAGCCCAGACGGCGCAGGAAGCCCGCCTCGGACCAGTCGTAGTCGGTGCCCTCGACGAGCTCCTCGCCGTCGAGGAGAACCTCCGACACGCCGACCGTCGGCCACACCGGGAGGAGAACGGACTCGCGCCCGTTGCCGTCAAGGGTGACCTGCTCGTTCTCGACAAGGGAGACCTCGTGACCCACTTCGCCACGGAAGCGATTCGATGCGGAGGTGAGCGCGGCGAGCAGGAGGGGATCGTCGGCCGGCACGCGCAGCCATACGGCCAGGGCAGCAGGGTCGGCCAGCGGTGTGTCAGTCGCCACCACCCGCACCGCCCTTGCCTCGAGGCGCACGCGCCTTGTTGGCAGCGGCGGCGCGCGCCTTGTTCGGTTCGGGGGACGCCGCCTTCGCGCCGCTGCCCGATTCGACGAGATCCTCATCGGACAGGCCGTGACGTTCGGCATCCTCCGTGCTCAGCTTGAGGACGGACTCGCTTCCGCCGGGCGATGTGTACCGGTACTTCCTGAGCGGGCCGCTCATGGCGGACACCTCCACGATGTGCTGATCGACGGGGACAGCGGTCGAGGGCGGGCCGCACGCCGCATGCTCGGCACCGCATGGGCACCGCCCTTGAGCCGTCTGCCGGAGGAACAGGGTCACGATGCGAGCTGGCCGGACGTCCGCATCGCGGCGAGCAGCGCATTGACCTTGGTGCGGAGCGCCAGGTAGTCGGCGCGCAGGGCGTCGTACTCGGCCTTTGTCGGGTTGGCGCCAGCGGCGACCACGGAGGTAGCCGCGGCCGCATCCGCTACGGCTGCGGTCTGCTTGCCCTCGCGGGCAGCGCCGGCCCCTGCGTTCAGGTATGCCATGTCGAGCCCCTCCTTACGCGGTCAGGTCGATCTCGACGAAGGCGTTGGGCTGCAGGACGCCGAAGGCAGCACGCATCTCGGCGAGGATCGCGACGAGGTTGCGGACGAAGAAGTCCGCGTGGGAGTCGGTCATCTGGATGGATGCCTGCTCGCGGTCCCACAGGACGGCCTTGCGGAAGTCGCCGACATAGCCGGTGCCCGCAGGAACGGCTTCGGTCTCGATGACCGGCAGCCCCCACAGGACGGACGCCGAGCCGACACCCTGCGGGCCGCCGAAGTAGAACCGGCCCTCGTTGTCCTGCAGGAGGTCGATCGTCTCCAGGTCCGCCGGGTTGAGGAGGTACGCGTTGGCGATGGAGCGGCCCACGGTGCGGACCTTCGTCTTCGCCTTGCGGGCAGTGGTCAGCGCGTTGGTGTCCCAGGCCTGCGCCTGCACGCCGGACACGTTGCCGAGGCCCTCGAAGTTCTCGCCGGTTCCGTCACCGGAGATCATCTGGTCTTCGAGTTCCTCCTCCAGTCCGTAGCGGAGGAAGGCGTCGATGAGGGTCCGGATCTGCGCAGCGTCGGACAGGGCACGCTTGGTGACCGGGATCCAGTGCGCGATCGTCCGTACCGGGGTGGTGACCTTCGCCGCGGCAAGCGCCGACTCGGGCTTGTAGCCGCCGCCTGCCGCGTTGACCAGGGCGCCCGGGACGGAAGCCGGCGCGGTAGGTGCAGCCGAGCTCGTCGCTTCCGCGACCGGAGCGGCGTTGTTCGTGGTCGACGTCATGCGGACGTACTCGACCGTGTCGCTGGTCGTGGTGCCGTTCGTCACCACGTCCCGCAGGCGCAGCGGGCGCTGGAACGAGTCCAGTGCCACCTGCAGGCCGCGCATGTCGTTGGTGACGAACGCGCCGGCAGAGGTGTCGGACAGGCCGGTGACCAGGCTCTTGTAGCCGACAGGCAGGGACTGCACGCGCTGCTTCGCACCGAACTGGCCGTTCGCCGTGGTGCCCATCAGCGCCGCGTACTCGGCGGACTTCACGAAGTGCTCGCCGAGGGAGGTCTTCTCGTCGGGGACGATCAGGCCGCTGGGGGTACGTCGTTCGCCGGACTTCTCGTTGAGGGCGATGTCGTCGCCGAGGTCGGCGAGGGCGGAGCGCAGGGTGGCGTCGCCCTGGGCCTTGGCCAGGCCGGCCTTAGCCTCCTGCGCCTTGGCCATGTGCTCGTTGAGCGCGGTGCGCTCATCGTCGTAGAAGTCGCGGTCCTCGGACTCTGCCTTCGCCGCGATGGCGCGGGCTTCGGTGAGGTGGTGCTTGATCTGGTCGGTGAGCTCGCCAATCTTGACGGTCATGTCTCCTCGTTCCGGTTAAGCGCCCAGCTCGATCAGCTCGAGGTCCAGGCGAGTAAGCAGGCGGGAGGCGGCGGCACCGACCTTGGCGGCGTCCTCGACGGACGCTTCGCGGGGGCCTGGCGTGGTCCCTTCCTCTGTGCTGCTGGGGGTGGTTTCTGCTTTGAGCTCCTGGGCGGGCTGGACCTCCGGCTGCGGCGACGGCTGGGTGCCGTCGTCTGCGAGAGGTTCCGGCTGGCCGGTCTCTTCGATCTTGCTCTTCTCGGGCGTTGCCGCCGCGAGAACCTCACCGATGGCGGCGTGCGCCTTGGAGAGGGAGTCGTAGTTGGCCTGGCTCAGAACACGGCCGGCCTTCGCTCCGCGGGCCAGGCCGTGGGCCTTGGCTGCGAGGAGTTCGGTCTCCTGGTTGGCGCCGACCAGGCACGGCCCGACCTCGTGGAGCTTGAGGCGGCGCAGCTCGTAGTAGCCGCCCCACGGGTGCTGGTCGTCTTCAACCCAGGCGCCTTCCTTGACGTCATAGGCGAAGGAAAATTGGGTCACCCTGCGCCCCTTCAGCAGGCGGTACACCTGGGCGCTCGTCGGGTTCGTATCGAGGTCGTCGATCTGACCGGTGACCTCCAGACCCTGCAGGGTCTCGACGGCCTTGACGACGACGCCGACGTGGGCGAACGGGTCGCCCCAGGCATGGGACCAGATCACGGGGATCGGATCGCCCTTGGCGTCCCACTGGGCCAGCGTCTCGGTGAACGCGCCAGGCCGGACGACGTCGCCGACGCTGTCCTCGTTGCCGAACACCGAGACGATCGCAACGAACTGCCCCTCGGCCAGCCCGTCGGCGACGCCCGCCGCCTTCACCCGGGCGGTGAAATCCTTCGTGCGCACGTCATCCCTCCTTCGCATAGTCGAGAGTGCAGTTGCAGTTGACGAGCTCGTCGACCTTGCCGCTGCCGTCACCGGGCCAGCGCAGACCGTTGGAGAACACGTCGTCCAGCGAGACGGACTCGCCGTTCTGGGCCTTGTGCGAGGGCCGCGGGTTGCGGCCGCCGGTCCGCCAGATCTTCTTCACCAGCCCGGACGCGGACGCCGCGTCATGGCCGCCGAAGCTGCGGAACTCCGTTGACGAAGTCGCGGCGCGGACAGTGGCCGCCGACTCCCACGCCAGGGCGGCGCCTTGCAGGCTCTCCCGCCAGCCGTCCCCGCCGCGCTCCTGCGCCGCGGCCACCGCCTTCCGGCCAGCCTCCTCGTGCTGCTCCGCGTGCGTGGCCGCGGCCGCAAGAATCCACGCGAGCATCACGTCGGCCGACCAGTTCTCGGCGTCCGGGTTCCAGACGTTCAGGACCTCCCAGGCCCCGACCTGCGCGAGCCGGTAGCCATGGTCCGCGAGGAGCGCCTCCAGCTGCGCGAGCCGGTCCTCGGAGCCGGCGGCCCACAGGGCGAGCAGGTCCGGCATGTCGCCGGCCTTCGCGCCCGCCGCCACCAACAGCCGGTCGGCAGCCCGTTTCGTCCACCGCTCCAGCGAGGTCGCGAGCGCCTCCGCCTCGGTGACTGCGGTGCCAAGCTCAGCCGGCCTGCCGCCTTTCACCAGCGCCAGGCCGCGCGCTTTTGGGAGAGCCGCCGGATCCGGCGCTGTGTCCCGCGGCGAGGCCAGCCCGCCCTCGGTCACGTTCATCGGAGTGATCAGCGAGTCGCCACCCTCGATGGCCGACAGGTTGTTCCGGGCCCGGGTCTCGTTGACCGTCATCCACGGCCGGCCCGTCGCCGTCGACGCAGCCACCGCCTGCTCCTCGAAGGAGCCGCGGAGCTTGGCGTCGATGTTGAACTCGGCGTACACGTCACTGTTGTCGCCGGGCAGATCAGGCAGGATCTGCGCGAGGATCTCCTGCTGCAGCATCACCATCCACGGACCCAGCGTGTCCTGGTACAGGTGGGCGTGCTGCTCCTTGATATTGGAGTAGGTGGCGTGGTCAAGGATTCCGATCAGCGGTGGCGGGATGAAGTACGCCGCCGACACTTCCTCACGGGTCAGCTTGCGCGACTCGATGTACTGGGCCTGCTCAGGGTTGAAGCCGACCGGCGTGTAGGTCATGCCGTCTTCGAGGATCGGCGTACCGCCCTCGGCGCCGCCGCCCTGGGAGAAGGTCCGCCACATCTCGCGGAAGCGCTGCTTCTCTTTGGCCCCCCAATCGGGGGCGTCCGGCGGACGCTGCAGGACACCGGTCAGGCGGGCGCCGCCCTTCCACATCTGCTGCCTCTGACGGGCCGCCTCCGACGATTCGAGCAGCAGCTCACGCAGCGACTCGATCGGCGACGACCCGACGGTCAGGCTGTCCGGCGCGTAGCCGTGGATATGGACGACATCCTCGACGGCGAAGTCCTTGCCGCCCGCTGTCTCATAGTGGTCGGGCCTGATCCAGTTGCCGCCGTAGGGGCGGATCAGGGAGGGCGGCACCGGGAGGATTTGAAGCTTGCCGTTGAGCTTCAGCTTGATCCCGTACCAGGAGTCGTACAGGGCAACGTCGGACACCATCCGCTCGACAAACCGGTACGTCGTCATACCCGGCATCGGCGATGCCAGGAGCTGCGCCAGGGGGTGTTCCGTGAGCCGCTCCCGGTCGGTGTCACTGACCCGGCGGAACGTATGGATCCCCAGCTGGGCGATGTTCCGGGCGAGGAAGCCGATGACCGTGCGGACCTGGGGCTGGGTGCGCCAGATCGTCTCGTACTCCCACGGCGCCGCCGGAAGCGGCATCGCCGCGTAGCCAGGGGTAACGCCGGCGCCGGTGACTGCGAGCTGGCCGGAGGAGACCACGAACGCCATCAGGCACCGCCCGTCGCCAGGACTTGGGTGAACTCGATGCGGTGCCGTTCGATCACGACCTCGCCGTCCATCGGCTGAGGCGCCCGGCCGGGCTCAAGCAGCTCGGCGTCACGCAGGACCAGCAGGGGTCCGCGCTTCGCCCACAGCACGCCGGAAAACGCCTTGTCCGCCAGGTTGACGATGACCCTCTTGCGTACCGCGGTGCGACGCCAGGCGAACATGCGGCCTCCTCTCGAAGGCCGCTTATACGACCATGATCTCTTCGTCGTCCGCGTACCGGGACTTCCTGCGCGGGGGCCGGGCGACAACCTCGGCCATCGCTGTTGCCAGGGCCGATACGCCGTCGATCTTGTCGCCGCTGTTCGCCTTGTCCGGCTTGACGTTGCCCGCAGGGTCCATGGCGACGGCAAGGTTGTCGACGCACCAGCGGGCCACGGGGTGGCCGCCGTGTCGTAGGGCCGGCGCCTCGGCGGTGCCCTGCAAGGTCAGCCGCTGGATCTCTTTCAGGACCGGCGACATCGTGGCAAAGCCCTGCCGGACCTTCACCATCGGTGCCCGCTCGGACACCAGGTCGTTGGTCAGCTGCGACGCGTTCCACGGGTCGTAGCCGATGGACTTGACCTTGAAATGGTCGCGGTCCCGGCGGATCTGTTCCTTGATCCAGTCATAGTCCGCGACGTTCCCCGGCGTCGCCACCAGGAAGCCCTCTCGCACCCATCGGCTGGCAGCACCCGCGGTCCGCTTGTCCAGCGCCCGCAGGTTGTCCTCCGGCGTCCAGAACCGGAACACCGCATCCAGCGTGCCGGTCTCATCGTCGGGGAACAGCCAGCACAGGGCACACAGGTCGCTGCTGCTCGCAAGGTCCAGCCCGCCGTATGCCGGCCGGCCCACCAGCCGCCGCTCATCGACCATCGACGCGTTGCGGTCCCAGGCTTCCAGCGTCAGGAACCTCGTGGTCTGCTTGGTGCGGATCCCCAGGTGCAGGCGCAAGAACTTCGCCAGGTCGGCTGGCGACTGCTGGGCTTCCGCGCTCGCACCGCGCAGGTACGCCGCCGAAGGGCTGACGCCGTAGCCGGGGTTGGCCTTCCGCCATGTCGCCTCGTCGTGCGGGTCGTCATCCTCGCCCGCGCCCCAGACGACGCCGTAGGTGTCGAGGTCGTGCAGCGCGCCGCGGGCCAGCTGCTCGATGTACTGCCGCTTCCGGTCGTAGATCGACTCCTGCTTGCCCTCGTCCGCCGTCGTGATGATGATGACGAGCGGCTGCCGACGCGAGCCGGTACCCGTCTCGATCGTCTCCACCAAGTCCGGGCTCTTGTGGACGTGCAGCTCGTCGATGATCCCGCCGTGCACGTTCGCGCCATGCAGGGCCTCGGCCACCGACGAGACGACCGTGAAATACGACCCGGACGCTGGGTGCGTGATCTTCTTGGTGAACGCCTTGACGTTCCCCTTCAGCGCCGGAGCACGCTCCGCGATCGTCTTGATCGGGTCGAACGTGTACCGGGCCTGCTTCTCCGACGTGGCCGCCGCGTACACCTGGGCGCCCGGCTCCGAGTCCGCGGCCATCAGGTACACGGCGATACCGCCGCTGAGGGTCGTCTTGCCGTTGCGGCGGGGGACGTCCACGTACAGCTTGCGAACGATCCGGACGTAGCCCTCGGCCTCGTCGTCCCAGCGAACCCAGCCGAACACCGGCGCCAGGATGTACGCAACCTGCCACGGGTCAGGGTCCAACGGCTTGCCCGCCCACTTGCCCTGCGTGTGCCGCAACAGGTGGAAGGACTGCAAGACCTTGTCGACCTTCGCCGGGTCGAACACCGCGCCCGGAGCCTCGCCAGGGCTGGGCGTCTGGATCTTCGGCGGGCAGTCCGGCAGCGGGATCCCGCGGTCCTGCAAGTACCAGGCCACCTCCGGGGAAATCCCCAGGTCAGCCGGATCCGGCGAACGGGTTCGCCTCGTCGCCATCGTCGCCCCCGCTTCGCGCCAGGGCCTGCTCCGTCGACGGGGTCAGACCGAAGTGAGCGGCCCACGACCGCATCTCACGGCCGGCCGCGCGGGCGATGCCGACAGCAGGGTGGGCGAGCTTGCCCTGCCGCGCCTCAATGAACTGGCCCTCCTGCTGCACGGTCAGGGTGGCCTCGACGAACGTTGCCCAGGCCTCGCAGTACGCGGCGAGGGCGGCTCGGTCGCTCTCCTTGACCAGGTCGAGGCGGGACAGCTCGGGCAGCACGCGATCCCACTCGGCGGCAGCCTCGGGTGACAGCCAGTCGGGCGCCTCGGGTGGCAGCCGCTTGAAGTCTGGGCCGGAGTTGACCTTGCGGCCACCCGAGTCCCGGCCCGAGGAACGGCCCTCGATGAGCTTGAGCCCGGCAGGCTTGGCGGTCCGGGGCATGGTCAACACCCCCTGAAAGCAGTCACGTAGCGTTACCGCAGGTCAGGGGCTTGACCCCCCATGGCTGTAGTGAGCGTGCGCCTTCCCAGCTCACCGCGGCGCTGTCCAGGATGTCCGATTTGGTGATTTCGACTCCCCTACCCCCTCCTGGGGGTCCTCCCGGGGTCAAATCCGGGCTCTCGGGAGCCGATTCGGGGCTCTCAGAGGCCCCAAAATCGAAGATCCGGAGCCCATTTTCTCACCTCAAATGAGCCCTGTACAGGGTCAAAAGGTGAGCCCTGGACCGTCCGGACGCGTCCTCCGACGTCGATCTTGATCCGATTTGACCTCGTGATGAGCCTTGCAGAGCGTCTGGACGTTCGCTGGGTCCCACTTCGAGCCGCCTTCGGACAGCGGGATGAGGTGATCGACTTCGAGCCCCGTCTTTGCTCCGCACCATCGACACTGAGGCTCTCGCTCCAGCATCTGAGCCCTGAACGTGCGCCACTTACGTGTCGAGCCTGAGCCCCAAGCCTTCGACTTGTTGGCCCATGCCCTCCTCTGGTGCTTCTCGCACCGTCCCTGTGTGGTGAGCTCCTGGCACTCGGGATCCCCACACCTGGATGGGGGTGAGGTAGGCATACCCTCCACCCCCTCCCCTCCACCCCCCTGCCCCCCTGAGGAGGGGGGCGGGGGTGCCTGAACCCCTAGGCGGGTGTTAGCTCCTGGATGGCTGCTGCAATGCGCTTGGCCAGGTATGCATGCCCTGCATCCGTGGGATGGACAGCATCCGTACCGATGTACACGTCAGCGTTCCCTGTGCCCGTTGTGGCCCCTACGCGCCCTGTGCCCGTAATCCAGGCCCCGTGGGTCGCTATGAGCGTCCCTGAGGCGTCGTAGCAGCCCCCAGTGATCGGGCTGATGAACGGTAGGTTCGCCGCCGCGGCCGCCAGTCTCAGGGTGTCGTTCGTGTTGGTGATCGACGCCCCCGGGGAGCCCGAGGGTGACCAGCAGCCGATCACGTAGACCGCAGCGTTCGGCAACCCGGCCTTGATGGTGCTGTAGAGGCTGGCCGCGGCTGCGGAGATGCTCGGCTGGGAGCCTCCGTTGTCGTTGTAGCCGGCCCAGACGACCAGCTTGGTCGGGGTATTGGCGATGACGTCGGTCGCTACACGGTTGGCGAGGGTGGTGAAGCTTCCGGAGGTGATGTAGCCGGTGCCTCCGCGGGCTTCGTTCCAGTAGTCGTCGTAGCCGAGGAGTCGGGCTGTCTTGTGTGCCCAGGTTCCTGCTCCGCCGCCTGTGTTCATGCTGGAGCCGTCGGAGAGGCTGTCTCCGAAGGCCATGAACCGTTCGGCGCGTGCGGAGGTCGACCACATGGTCGCGCCGGGCGGCAGGTGTACGCCGCCGAAGGGCACCGTGTAGAAGTCGAACCGCACGGTCCTCGCCTGGGCGACGCCGAGGTTGACGGTCATCAGGTGGGTACTGCCGGGGGTCGTGCCGCCTACGGGCAGCATGAGATCGGTGTAGCGACGTCCATCGACCCATAGCCGGTACATGCCGGCGGTCTGGTAGTTGAAGCGGAGCTGCAGGACGGCTGCGTCGGTGCCGAATTCGACCGACCAGACGGACTGGGAGGACGAGAGGGTGCCGCGCGTGTTGGGGTAGCGGCTGGTCGGGAGGACGTTGCTGCTGTCCGGGGTTCCGGTGCCGATTTGGAAGCCCGTAGCGCCGAGGTAGCGGTAGGGCCCGGTGACGTCGCTGCCGGCCAGGGCTACGCCTGCGGGCGCGTACTTGATGTATCCGCTGGTGGCGGTGCCGGTCTGCGCCACGCTGATCGACGTAGGCGCCGGAGCGGGGCCGAGGTTCTCCAGCAGCATCCGCCAGGGGTAGGTCGCGTTCGCGTAGACCTTGCCGGAGCTGGTCCCCGAGTGGACGAGCGCGATCGTTGCCAGGCCGGAAGCCGAGATGTGGCTGGCGGTCACAGTGAACATGCCTGCGGAGGCGGTCTTGGAGAAGGAGACGCTGGGGTAGAACTCGGGCGCCCCTTCGGCCAGCGGGGATGAGGTGCCCGATGCCCCGTACTGGTCGATGGCACCGGCGCCGGTCAGCAAAGCCAGGTCCATGAAGTGGGCGCCGACGTACATCATCGACAAGTGCACGCGAATTCGGTCGCCCGCCATGGCGGGGACGGAGCACTGAAGCGGCGTTCCGACTGATGTGGTCGCGATGATCCACGGGGTGGATGACGTGAGGTCGACGACGGCCCCGTCGGTGATGCGGGCCTCTGCGGTCCGTATGTTGGCGCCGTCGGCTCCTACCAAGCCTTGGGGGCCTTGTGCCCCTTCGGGCCCGTCAGATCCTGCCGGTCCGGTTGCGCCCGTAGCTCCAGTCGGTCCGGTGGGGCCGGGGTCGCCCTGAGGGCCGATGGGTCCTGTTGCCCCTGTAGCGCCGGCTATTCCGGGATCGCCTTGCGGGCCGGTTGCGCCTGTCGCTCCGGGTGCTCCGTCGTCTCCGTCGGCTCCTGCCGGCCCTGCTGGGCCCGTGGCTCCGGTGGGTCCCGCCGGGCCCGTAGCGCCAGCCGGGCCAGTTGCCCCCGTCGGCCCAGTGGCCCCGGTGGGGCCTTGGGGGCCTGCCGGTCCGGGAACGGTGACGTAGTCGCCCTGTTCCGGGCTGGTGGGAGCGAGGGTGGCCAGGTTGACGGTCGGGCCAAGGCTGGCGGCGAGGAAGATGTCGTAGCTGTCGCCGGCGGCATCGTAGGGCCGCTCGATGACTTCGTAGGTCCAGCCGCTGGGGGTGAAGCCGTCGGCGTCTCCGGCGAGGAGTTCGACGCTGAGGGTGCCGTTGACCCATTCGCCTACGGCGTCGCCCATGACGATGAGGCCGTGTTCGGTCGAGGTGACGGTGCGAACGCGGGGCCGGAAAATGACCTTGCCGCGCATGTGTCCGCCGTCAGGGTGAGCCCGGTCGTCGACAACTGTGACGGTCTCGACTCCGTCGGGCAGCGGCATGGCGGACCTCCTCGAGGTAGATCCGCCGCGCCGTGCGGCCGGCCTATGCGTCGGGCGTGGTCGCTTCGCCGTTGACGAGCGTCGCGAATATGCGGGCCTGGGGTTCCTTGGCCGCCGCTACCGGCTGAACGAGGACTTCGCCGCCGGCCCCTTCGATGGTGATGAACAGCTTGTTCATGTCCTTCTTCAGCCAGAGGGCGAAGATGCCGGTGAGGGCAACGCGGGTGGCGGTGATGCGGGCCTTGGCCTCTTCACCACGCTCCAGGGTGACCTTCGCGCCTTCGACGGGGACGTCCATCTGGTTCGGCGCCTTGAATTTGCCGCCGAACATGGTGACGCCGGCGGCGGCGGCTGCTCCGCGGATTTTACTGAGCCGGGCTGCTGCGGCCTTCTCTTCGGGGGTCTTCTTGCTGCCGAACATGAGCACCTCTGAGGTCGCGGTTCTGGGTGCCTCATGCTGGCCGATTCGCGGCCGTGCCGCAGCAGTTTGCGTCAGGCGGCTTTCGCTCCGGCGGGAAGTGGTGGTGCTTCACCGACGTGGACTTCGCCGGTCCATTCGTCGACGGTCTTGCGGTCGAGTTCGCGGAGGTCGTATCGGGCTGCTTTGCCACGGCCGCCGTAGCGGTTGATTCGGCCTTCGGATGCCCAGCGCCAGATCGTGCCGACGGGCCGCCCGGTGTAGTAGGCGGCGTCGGCGGCTGTGACGAGTTGCGGCCGGTCCATACGCACCCCCTGGAATGACGAAAGGCCGTCCTGTGGGGGACGGCCTGAGTGCGCACGAGTGCTATTTCAGCAAATCTTCGCTTCGGTGACTTACTCGTGTCAAGAGGTGCTTTGTGGTGCGAGACTGCAGCCATGGGGGTTTCGTACATGGTCCGCGGGTCGACTGCTGCCGAGTGTCAGCGTGCGTTGGACCGGTTGTGTGTGGCACTGGATGCGACGCCGACGACGGCGCCGATTCGGGCGGCCGGCCCGGGGTGGCTGGCGCGTGCGGTGCCCACGCCGAAGGCCCCCGCGGATGGCGAGGGCCTCGTCGAGCGGTAGAAGTCAGCGCTTCTCGATCAGCGCGTGTACCTCCCGCGCCAGGTTCTCCGGCCAGGACCGGATGAGCCGTTCCATGCCGGGCTTGTCACCGCTGCATGCGAGCCTCATCAGCTGGTCGGCCTTCTCCTCGACGTCCGTCTTCGGCTCGTCGATCCGGGCTTCCGTCTGCCCCAGTAGTTCACGGAGGACGGATGTGGCGATGTGCTCCAGCACGGGTTCTCCTCAGTTGCCGTGGTTGGTGGTCTTGGCCCAGATGCCGCAGGTCTGGGTGGTGGTGTGCTGGTGATGCTGCTCGACGGGGGCGTTGTAGTTGTGGTTGTGGGTCTCAGGCACGAGCGTCTTGGCACCGCGGAGCATCCGGGCGACTGCGAGGATCGGGACGGCTATGGCCACGGGGGCCGCGCAGATCATGGCGATGACGGCGGGGTCGGCGTAGTCGGAGGCGATGAGGACCAGCGAGGTGGCGCCGCCGACGGACAGGGTGACGACGCTGCCCGTGAGCATGAGGGCGCTGGCATCGGTCGCCCTCTGACTCATGGGCGGCCGGCCGGGCTGGGGCACGGGCGGGACGGTGCCGACGGCGGGCAGGAGGCTGGTGTCACGGTAGGAAGTGGCGGGTGTCAGGGCTTCCTCGACGGCGGCGACGAGTCGGGCGGCGTGATCGTGGTCGAGGGGCTTCGGGGCGGTCATGGAGGGGCTCCTTGAGGGGGTTTGACGGTGCTTGACGGTCTCTGACAGTGGGTCGCGGACCCTGACACCGCTCCCCGCCGCGTTTGTCCTGGTAGGTGACGTTTTGCGTAGCGGGTGTCAGGTGTCAGGTGTCAGGGCGTGACTGGCAAACCCCTAGGAAGGTCGCGTGTCAGAACACGACTGTCAGGCGCGCGCGGACTGTCAGACGTCGGCCATGGCGGGCACGATCCGGTACCGGCCCGGCTTCGAGGTGAGGGCCAGCCGGCCCTCGGTGAGCATCTGCTGGAGCTCGCCCGACACCCATCCGCGCTTGCGGCCGAAGCGCTCGGCGTGCTTCATGACGTCGACCACGCCGATCACCATCGTGCCGCCGGCTTCGAACTGCGCGACGATCTCCTGCAGGGCTGCACGAGCTTCCTCGCGGCTGAGCTCCGCGCCGTCGCCCTGATCGAAGACGACGTTCTCCTCGCCGGGTCGCGGCTGGGGCAGTTCCTGGGTGGGGTCGATGTCACGGTCCTCGTCGTCGAGGCGGCTCACGGTCGTCTCCTGGTCCTCGTCGTTGCTGGGGTTCTCCTCTTCGTGGCGGGCGCGTTCGGTGTACGCCTTGCCGACGGCCTTGGCTGCGGCCGCCGCGGTGACGGGGTCGGGCTTGGCGCCGTTGCGGGCTGCCCATGCGGCGACGGCTTCCATCAGCGAGTTCGCGGACGGCGTGAACCAGCGGGTCCGGCCGGGGCTGGAGTAGCGACCCTCGTCGACACCGGGGGTGACTAGGTAGCAGTAGCCGGGCCGACGGTTGGACCAGCGTTCGGGTGCTGCGCCGGCGTCGATGACCGCGTCGGGGAGCATGAACCCGGCGGCGGTGGCGGTCTGCACGCCGAAGCAGAGGCGGGTGCCGAAGGCGTCGCGGGCGGTGGTGGACATCTGGTCGTGGCTGGGGCGCTGCAGGGAGGCGATGAGGGCGACGCCGCCGGATCGGGCGAGGTTGGCGATGTTGTTGAAGGCGTCGTCGCCGAGGACGGACAGGCTGACGCCGGCTTCCTCGAACCAGGTGACGAGGAACGGCATGCCCGGGCAGCTGCAGGGTCCGTCGGGCCGGCAGGAGTGGGCGGGGTCGTTCTGGGTGACGGCTGCTTCGGCACACCATTGGCGGTAGCCGTGCTGGCCGAGCCATGCGGTGCGGGCCTGGACGACGGGCAGTACTGCCTCGGTCATGGTTTCGGTGCCGGAGGCGTCGGTGGCCCAGTCGATGCCGGGAAGCAGGTGACGGAAGTCCTGGAAGCCCTTCGGGTCGTTGAGCCAGAGGATCATGTCTTTGCGGGAGAGGATCTCGGTCATCAGGTTGAGGGCGCCGTCGCCCTTGCCGGCGCCGGTCATGCCGGCGATCAGGACGTGGGTGGCGTTGCGTCCCGCGTTGGGGTCGCCGGGCAGCCACAGCTGGAGCGGCGAGCCGTCGTCGTACACACCGAGGACGAGCGGGTCGGTGATGGAGCCGCCGGGCAGCGACGGGCCCTGGTCTTCCCAGCGGACGGTGTCGGCGAGCATGTCCATGGGGACGATGACGAGCTCGCCGCGGCGTGCGGAGTCGGGGTCGGGCAGGTAGCGGATCGCGGTGGCCGGCACGTCGAGGGCGGAGGCGACGTTGCCGAGGGCCTTGGCCATGTCGTCATTGGTCTGCGTGCCGGGGTCGAGGGCGATCGGGACGGTGACCCGGTTGGGTTCGACCCTGGGCTGGCCCATCTTGGCCTTGGCCAGGCCGATCTTCTCCAGCAGGCCTCCGTCCGCGGCGATGGCTTTGGCGCCGTCGGGGTCGCGGCGCATGACCTGCCGGATGTTCCAGGACAGGGCAGTGACGATGCCGCCGACAAACCACATGTCCCAGGCCGGGCCGAAGATGGCGGCCGACGTGAACCAGGACGAGCCAGCGGCAACGGTGACGGCGGAGTGGAGGCGGCGTTCCTTGCCGGTCATGCGGGCGGCCCACCAGGTGGAGCCGGTCAGGGCAACGGAGCCGAGGGTGAGGAGTACCCCCATGCCGGGCTCGCCGGACCACACCAGGTTCGCGGCGCCGCCGGTGATACCGACCGCGCCAACGCCGAGCCACGGCGGGAGGTAGGGCTTGGCGCGGTGGAGGAGGTAGCCCTTGATGCCGCCGCCGTCCGAACTGCCCTTGAGCTGGTCTTCGTGCCGCTGCTCGATGTCCTTGCCGGCCATGGGAGTGCCTCCTGTCAGTACTGGAACGGGCGCGACTGCGCGGGCCGGTTCGGGGTGCGGGCGGACATGATGTCGGCGTACTCGCGCTGGAACGCGGCGTAGGTCGCGGCGGCGAGCGAGGCGGCGTCGGCGAGGGCTTCGCCGGACTTCTTCAGCTTCCGGGCTACCTTGCGGGCCCGGAGCTTGTGCTGGATGAAGTTGTCGTCCTTCAGCCCGTTGGCCTGGGACAGTGCGGCCTGCAGGATTTCGGCGGCGACCATGACCTCGATGGAGGCGTGGACACCGAACGCGCGGAGGGTGTTGCAGTAGTTCCGCAGCTCGGCCGCCGACCCGAACTCGGGGTCGGGCAGCATGAACTGGGAACGGCTGCCGCCGGCGGCGCCGCGGCTTCCACCGGTGTTGGTGGTCTTGGTCGAGTTGACGTTGATGTTCGGGCCGAAGCTGAACGACGGCCCGTGCTTGGTCGTGCCGCCCTTGCTCCGCGGGTTGGTCCGCGTGCTGCTGCTCGTGCGCTGCCCGTTGATCGGCATGCGATCTCCTCCAGTCGGGTCCGGGTGGGGTTACTGGTCCTTGCTGGCCGCGTTGCGGGCGGCGATGGCGGCCTGTCGGTTGGCGGCCGGAACGTACTTGGGTGTGTCGTTCTTGCGGCGCACGCCGGGCCGCGTCGGAGGCTTGTAGACGCGCCTGCCGCCGGAGGGGGGCATTTGCGATGCCGCCTGCGAAGAGTTGACCTTTACGGGCCTCTCGCCGGGGGCTTCGGAGCGGGCTGCGAGGAGGCGTCGTTCGGCGGCGTTCCGACCGCGGATGATGGCCACGGTCTCGCCGGGGTCGGTGCCTTCGATGTCGCGGTGCGCGCGCTTCCAGATGGTTTCGGTGACGGTGGTCTCGCCGAGGGCGGCAGCCAGCTTGAGAGCGTGCTGCCACACGTCGGGGAAGGCCTCGGCCCGGTCGTTGGCGAGCCGGGCGTCGGCCGCGGCCTTGGCGTCCGCGTCCTCCTGCGCTGCTGCTGCCCGCTCCTCGGCGAGGGCCGCCTCCCGCTTGGCCTGCCTGCGCTCGGCCCGCCACTGCGCACTCCGCTGCCGGAGGGTGGGCTTGCCGTCGCGGGAACGGATCCGCCCGTGCTCGTGGAGGTCCCAGATGCCGGGGCCGGCGAGCGAGGCAATGGCGGTGCCGACGGCGGTGGCCGTGTCGAAGGCGGTCAGGCCGTGCCACAGGTTGACGCCGGCGGCGACGAAGGCGAGGAGCCAGGCGATGAGCCGGTAGTGCCAGTGCGGGCGCCGGTCATCGACGGCTGCGGCGGCGCCACGGAGGACGACCCATGCGGCCCCTTCGAGAACGAGAGGGGCGGCCAGAAGGTAGCGGGCGTCCTCGTCGTAGAAGGCGTTCATCTGGACGGGGAGTGCCACGACGCCGCAGACGATGGCGAAGCTGATGGCTGCGATCTTCCACGACTTCGCGGACTTCTCGCGCTGTTCGCCGGCCTCAGCCTCCGCCAGGTCCGCGGCCTCTGCTGCCAGCCGCTCCCGCTCGGCCTCGCGCGCCTCGGCGGCTGCCTTGCGCTCCGCCTCGGCGATCTTGGCGTGCTGCTCGGCCTCGAACCGCTGCAGCTGGAGCGCCGCCCGCTTGTTGGTCAGGGCCTGCTTCTCGGCTTCTGCGGCAGCCTTGATGCGGACTGTCTCGGCTTCGGCCTCGGCGGCAATACGGCGGGCTTCGGCGTCAGCGGCGGCCTGCGACCGGATGGCTTCCGCCTCGGCGAGGGCCACCGGGTCGAACCGCGGCGCGACGGCGGCGCCGTTGATGTGGTCCAGCTGGGCGGTCATGACGACCTCCTTCCTTGGCGGTGCGGTGCCGGCTGTTAGGCGGCGATGTCGGTGGCGGGCGTGTGGAGGCCGTCGATCTCGGCGGAGATCGGGGAGTCGGGGTAGAGCAGGTCGTGGTCGGCGGCGAGTGCGGCGTAGCGGCGCATCCCGAGCTCGTCACCACGGCGGAGGGCGATCAGGTACTGCTCGATGAGCGCGCGGCCGGCGGCCTCGGCGGTGTCCAGGCGGTTCAGTTCCAGCTCGGTGATCAGGCCGGTGGGCATGACGGTGGTCCTTCCAGTGGTCTGAGCGGGAGGGTGGGTCAGTCCTGCTGGGGGAGGTTGTCGTCCCGGTGGCCTGAGCAGGACGGGCAGTCGTCGCTGGGGTGGTCGGTTTGAGGGTGCCCGCAGGGTCGGAGTCCGCGGGCAGCAAGCTGGCTGTACATCCAGTCGGGCAAGGGCATGGTGGTGCTCCTTCGCCGGTCAGGCGGGATGGGGCGGGGTTTAGCGGTCGGTGACGACCCAGCCGCGGCCAGGCTGCTGGCGGATGATGCCGCCGGGGGTGTGGATCTGGCCGGAGGCGTTGCCGAGGCCGAGGGCCTCAAGGTCGTCGAGCAGCATGGCGATCCGGCCGGCAATGTTGCGGGCCTGCGTCTCGAGCCGGTTCAGTTCCTCGGGGGTGCCGGTGAACATCAGCTGCGGCCCTGCTCACGCAGCAGCTCGTCCGTCATCTTCGCGAGGGTCTCGGCGCGGTCGGAGCCGCCCTCACGCATCGCGTAGATGATGGCGTCCGCTGCACGCTCCATGTCGCCGGAGTCGATCGCGGCCTTCATCTCGACAGCCTTGTCACGGAAGAAACCCATGGTGGTCCTTTCGGTTGAGGCCGGCACGGCGGCCGGCCCAGGAGGTGGGGTCTAGCTGCGATGGGTGTCGACGTGCTGCTGCATGCGAGCGGTCAGGGTCTGCTCCTCGGTGCGGCTGACGCAGCGGAAGCGCATCGTCATGCCGCACTCGGTGCACTCCAGGTACTGCCAGCGGAAGTAGCCGATGAGCTGCCACAGCGAGGCCGCCAGAACCAGGACCGCGATGACGTCGAGGACGGTGCTCATGGCTCAGGCCCCCATCGGACGGGGCATGGCGCGGCAGGTCTCGGCGTGCTTCTGGGCCCAGGTCTTGGGGCTCTGCCAGGGCTTCAGCTCGTCCAGGAATCCCCTTCGGGCGTATGCGTAAATGCCGGTGAACTTCTTCTCGTCGATGGCGGTGCAGCCGGAGCACGACGCGGTGAGCGTGATGTCGACGAGTTCCGTGGGCTGCCGGTATCCGGAGTAGCCGTTGCCGATCGGGCCGAATCCGGTCTCGCCCTCGGTGTACTCGACGGCCTTCTCAACGATGTCGACAGTCGCGCCCCCGACGGTCAGGTGGCGGGCGATGACGCCGGTGGGCCAGGTGGTTTCGGGCATGGCGGTACTCCTCGGTTGGTCAGACGGGAGGGTGGTCTAGCTGCGGTGGGTGTGCTGCTGGCCGGCGCGGCTACTCGCCGTCCTGCGGGTCGATGGGGTCGCTGCCGCCCTGCCCGCACCAGTCGCACGGGCAGTCGCCGGGCTGGATGCTGCTGGCGGCGGCCGTCGCGAAGGCGAGGCGGGCGGACAGCTGGTAGGCGGGGAGGCTGCGGCGGGACGGGTTCACCGGGTCCGCGAGGATCTCGATCACGCGGCAGGCGAGGCCTTCGGCACGCCACTCCTCGGACAGGGCCAGGGCCGGGGCGGCCATCAGGCGGCGTCCGGCGTGCGGTACTGGATCTCGCGGCGGAGGCCGGCGGCCTGGGCGGTGCAGGCGGCGGCTTCGGCGTGGTCGCCGGCCTTGCGGGCGGTGGCGGCCAGCTCCTCGAAGAGGGTGGCGGCCATCGACGCGTGGGCTGCGGCAGCGTGCAGACGCTGCGGGGTGGGACGCTCTACGGACGACCGAAATGCGCTACCACTGGTAGCGGGGCTACGATCCGACATCAGGATCACTCCTCCTGTTGCTGCAGGTGGATGGGTCTTAGGCCCCGAGTCATAGGTGCTGGAACACCGTCGACTCGGGGTCGCCTTGTTTCGACAGCACAGACCGTAGCACGGTCTACCGCTGGTGGGATACTCTACGAAGGAAGTGACCGTGAAAAACACCGAGGAGGATGGATGACAGGGGCCACCCACCGGCTCGCGGACGCCCTCCGGGCCGCGATCGAAGCGGGCGACTACCCGCCGGGGGCCGCGCTGCCGTCCGCCGAACGCCTAGCAGAGGAGCACGGCGTCGCCCGTGCCACCGCCCAGAAAGCCGTCCAGCAGCTGGCGGCCGAGGGCTACCTGACACTGACGCGTCGGCATCCTGCTCGAGTCAAGGAACGCCCCCGTCACACGACTGTGGTCCGCGACCGAGTGGTCTACCGCGACGACCTCGGCTACTTCTTCGACCGCAACGCCCAGGACTGGGCCGCCGTAACGCCGCCCACCCGCGGGTTCGAAGTGCCGCCCAGTCATGTGGCCGATCTCCTCGGAACCACCCGCGGCCAGGACGTCCTCGCCAGACGCCGGCTCATGGGCCCGCGTGGGGCGACCGTCGCACACCAGGTGGCGGTCAGTTTCATCCCCCTCTCCGTGGTCGCCGAGATCCCGGAGGTCGGAGCAGAGCGCACCGGCTCAGGCGGGATCTACGACAGGTTCGAAGAGCACTACCGGGCGCCGCTCGAGTGGCGGGAGACCGTGTCCGCGAGACACCCGAACCCGGAGGAGCAGAAGGCTCTGGGCGTGCCGGCTTCCAGCCCGGTGCTGGTGGTGACGCGGGAGGCTCGCATCCGCCGGGACGGCGAGGAGGTTGTCGTCGAGGTGAATGAGACAGCGATGGCTGCGGCTCAGTTTGCGGTCTCGTATCACGTGGAGCGTGACGAGTCGGCAACCTGGCCGCGCGCCAGCTGAGACGCAAAGGAGCCCCCGACCATAGGTCGGGGGCTCCTCCTTTTTGCTTGTGCGGTGCACCACCTACAGCAGGCCGCGTGCGTGCAGATCCGCAAGGACACGCTGAGACAGCTCCTGAATTTCGGCGGCGGTCAGATCGCCTCGTGTGGCAATGGCGGCCAGCGAAATCGACCGCTCCAGCTCGGATGACAGGTCCGCCTTGACTGCTTTCACCGGTCGCTGCCCGGTCAATATGGCGGTCGCGCGCCCGGACGGCCATCCAAGCGCTTCCTCAATCTTCGGGAGGGAGGGGGGGATGCGGCCGCGCGTCTCGCCCTTTTCCACCTTGTGGTACGTCATGCGCGAGACGCCCGCCTTCTCAGCGAGAGCCTCCATGGTGAGGCCTAGCTGGAGGCGGGTGGCGCGAAGCTCTTCGCCGAGTGCTACCCAGTCCAGGTCCATGGCTACATGATGCACCATCGCTTTACGTTCGTCCACGAACCCGTTGCGCAATGTCCAGCGAATGTCTAACGTAGTGCTCACGGCAAGCGAAAGGCCGGACGGAGGCAACCGTCCGGCCCTGTCGTCCAGCGAGAGGCGACTCGCTGAGCAGTAGAGGTCCCATCTGCGTGAAAGGAGCGCTCTCTGATGAGCGTAGCAACGCACAAGGCCACCGCCCAGTCAGGCGAAGGGGAAGTGTCGCGGGTCACCAGCGCGAAGCAGCTCGCTACCTTCGCCGACGAGCACGGCATCGTGCTCCAGGTACGCAAGGGCCGGAGCCGCGGTTCCCTTGAGTTCGGGCGACTCGACAACGGCCGGAACGTCATGGTCATGGACTCGGACAGCGACCCGGCCGAGGTACTGGCGTTCGCCCGCATCGTGGTCGAACGGCGCGCAACCGACGCGAAGGTATTCGCGGTCGAGGAGGCTCTGGCCACCATCGCCGAAGCGAAGCCCGGCTTCGCCGAACTGGCCGCACTGTTCAAGCACTCGTCGATGTGGAAGCTGAACGGCGCTGGGCAGTTCATCCGCCTCATCGAGGACACCCTGGACGCACTCCGCAAGGAGGCAATCGCATGAGCGCTCTCCAGGCCTTCACCTTCGAGGGTGCCGAGGTGCGGACGGCCCTCATCGATGGCGAACCGTGGTGGATCGCAAACGACGTTTGCGCAGCCCTCGGCATCGCCAACGTCGGGAATGCCCTCGCGCGGCTCGACGAGGACGAGAGGAGTTCCATCCGGCTGGCGGATGGAAGCCCGGGAAATCCCAACCGCTCCATCGTCAACGAGCCGGGGCTGTACACGCTCCTGCTCCGTTCGGACAAGCCCGAGGCGAAGAAGTTCAAGCGCTGGGTAACGCACGAGGTGATCCCGGCAATCCGCAAGAAGGGTAGCTACGAGGCGCCCTCGCCGGCCCCGGCGCAGAGGGAGATCACCGCGGCGGCTGGCGCGCTGCCGTACCGCGAGCAGGCTGAGATCCTCGCCATCCTCCGTCCCGCCCTCCCGGAGCCCTACGCGACGGCGACGGCGAAGGTGATCCTGGCCCGCGCAATGGGCGAGCGGCCTGAGCTGGATCCGTCGGAGACTCCGCTGTACGCGGCGACGTTCCTGGCGGAGAAGGGTCACAAGGCGAAGACCGTGGCCAAGTTCCAGTCCGGGTTCGGGCAGCGGGTGTCGAACGCCTATCTGAAGCGGCACGGCCGTCGGCCGGAGAAGATCGCCGGCCCCGCCGGCTCCCGGATCGACACCGTTGCGGTCTACACGGCGGAGGACCAACCGCTGCTGGAGCAGGTGTACGCCGGCATGGCCGACCTGATCGCCGCGTTCGAGCACGGGGACCAAATCGCCATCAGCGCCTGACCCTGAACGCACTGAAGCGCCCCAGCCAAGTCGGCTGGGGCGCTTCTTCACGCCGCGGTCCGTTCCGCCATGGGCAGCTGGAGTACCTCGCTGTGCCCGTACTGGGTTTCGCATCCGGGGCAGCGGGCGCCCGGGGTGTCGATGGTGACGCGAAGGACCGTGCCGCACGGGCATTGGACGGGGATCCGGCGAGGCGGCTTCTCCCCGGTCAGCTGCCCTTCGGCCTGCCGCTTGAGCTGGCCTATCTCGCGGGCGAATTCGGCGAAGGCGGGGTGGGATGCGGCGGCCCAGGCGAGGTTGATGCGGAGCGCGTGGACGGCTTGGTCGAGTTGGCCTTGGAGGTCGCCGGTCCAGCGGGGGTAGCGCCAGCCGAGGGTGTCGTGCCAGTCGACGAGCCAGGTCTGCAGGATCGTGATGATCCCCCCGCGGGCGGTGAGGCTGAGCGGCTCCAACCGGACGGGGATGGGGGCGCCGCGCGTGCCGGAGACGACGGGCCCGCCGCTACAGCTGCCGGGGGTGAGGCTGTCGGCGAGCTGGGCGTACAGGCCGTCGGGGCCGGCGAGGGCGCGGAGGTGTTGGTCGACGCGGTTGGTGCAGGGGCGGCAGGCCTGGTGGTCGAGCTCGTCGGCGTACAGGGCGCTCGTGCAGACGGTGCAGTGCATTGGTGCTCCTTGCGGCGGCGCGGGTGGGTCAGGCGTCGAGGTGTCGGAGTGCGATGCGGAGTCCGGCGGCGATGCTGCTGTGACTGATCCCGCCGTCGGCGTTGGGCTCGAGCAGGCAGCCGTCGTGGTGGTCGGCGTCGGCCCGTATCAGGTCGGCGGCCTGGGCGATGGCGTCGAGCTTTGCGTTGAGGGCCTTGACCTGCTCGGCCAGCTCGAGGACTTCCTGCCGCCACTGCTCGCGGCTGGCGCGTGCCTGCTCGAGCTCCAGGTCTCGGACAGCGAGGACGGCGTCGCGTACCCGGTGGACGCCTTCGATGCCGCCGCAGTCGACATTGGGGCCGATGGCTGCTTCGACGGCGGCCACGTATTCGGCGCGCGGGTCGGGGATGGGGTGGGCGTTGTGGTGGCGGCAGCCGTCGCAGGCGCACCGGCAGTCCGTCGGGTGCGGCTCGTCGGCGGTGGGCGCGTGCCGGTGGAAGCCGTGAGCGTCGCAGAAGCCCTCCTCGCCGGAGCACTTTGCCGAGTCCGGCGGCTCAGAGACTTCCGCGCTCACGGCCGGGTCGTTGACGCCGGTCCGGACGCAGGGGTTCTGGGCGCACCGGCAGTCGGCGCAGGGCCAGCAGAACGGCAGGTCACGGTAGTTGCGGTAGACGACCGGGCCGCCGCCGCACACGCAGCAGCCGGTCTCGGGCTGGTCGGTCACAGGTACTCCTGACTGGGTTGGATGGTGGTGATGCGCTGCTTCTGCCAGTAGGTGGGTCTGCCGGCCGCCCTGCCGTGGTCGCCGGGGATGTAGCGGGGCCGGGCGTGGAGGTCTAGGTGGGCCTGCTCGTCGGGGTCGGGGGCCGGGCTGGTGTCGCAGGGTTCGATGTCCCAGCCCGGCCCCCACAGTTCGAGCTGACCGGTCACGGCGCGGTCTCGGCGACGGACGGACACTCGTGCAGCTGGTGGTGACGGCGGCGCGGTCGATAGTGGCCCTCGTGGCAGGGGGCGTCGCAGTCGTCGTCGCAGTCCGTGGGGCACGCAGGCGCCGCAGCGCTGTGCTCCACGGCGCCGGGTGCGCCGTCCTTCCACCGGACGACCCGCCCGTCGGTTTCGGGCCCGCGGTGCCAGTCGTCGTCGTGGTGGGCGGGGAGGGTGCAGTGGTGGAGGCGGGCAGTCACCGAGTCGTCGATGCGGGCGGTGCACAGGACGGTCATGGCAGGTCCTTCCGGTGGATGCTGGTGGGGTCGGCCGCCCTGCCATGCCCGCAGGGCGGCCGGGCGCTGATCAGGCGGGCGGGTCGATGTTGAGCGCGCGGAGGACGGCGTTCAGCACGGTGTCGGGGTCGGCGCCTTCCTCGGCGGCGGTGCCTTCGATGGCGTGCCAGGCGGCGGTGTGCTCCAGCTCGGTCAGCCGGCGGCGAGGTGCGGGCGCGGCTCCTCCGGCCTGGCGGGCCATGTCGCGGATCCCGGAGACGACCTCCTCGACCCGGTCCAGAGGGACACGCAGGCTCGCGGTGTCGTCCTCCCCGTCGGTGCCGAGGATCAACAGGACTGCCGGGCGCCCGGGGAAGGGCTCGACACGGAGACGGTCTCCGTCGGGGTCGGTGTACTCGAAGCGGTTCATGAGGGCGGTTCCTTCCAGTGGTGTGGGCGGGGCTAGGCGGGAGTCGGGTCGAAGCGGCGGCGGAGCGGTCAGTAGGCGGCGGTGCCCCAGCGGCAGCCGGTGCACATCCAGGCGGGGAAGGGGCGTTCGGCGGTGGGGTGTTCGAGCTCGAAGGCCTTGGTGCCGCACTCGGGGCATTCGTCGGGCGCAGGCTCAACGGGGACGAAGGGCTCGGCCATCAGGCGACCTCGTGGTTCGCGGTCAGCGTCCAGCCGGCCTGCTCGTACTTCGCGACCAGGCTGTCGACGATCTCCGTGCGGCTGCCGCTGTACGCCTCGCCGTCGCCGCCGTGGACGTGGATGGACTCAAGGTCGGTCCACAGTTCGATGGTGAGTTCGTCAGTGCCGCAGGTCATGATCCAGACCTCGTGGACGTGGTCGTCGTTGCTGTGCACGGTCGGGTCCTTCCGGTGGTGTGGGTGGTGTCCGGGCCGGCCGCCCCAGGAGGACGACCGGTAGGCGGGGTCAGGCGGAGTGCGCTTCCAGCGGCCGCGTGCAGCGGTCACAGCGGATGTGGTCGCCGACGTAGCTCACGCACTTGGCGGCAGCGGCCACGGTCTCGCCGTCGGTCAGTGCCACGGCGAAGCAGCGTGCGCAGTGCCGGTCCCCGCAGTGCTGCCCGGCATGGTGGGCGGCGGCGATGCGGTCCAGCTCGGCACGGATCTCCGGGTTCTTGACGATGCCGTCGGCGATCCAGAAGGCGAGCTTCCACGTGTCGACGCTGAGGTTGATCTCCTGAGCGAGGAGGTGCTTGAGGCGGTCGTCCGGCGGCGGGTACTCGGGCATGTGGGTTTCTCCTTGTGCGCGGGTCGGGTCAGGGGGTCGGTTGGGGCGGCGGATCGTCGTGCGGCCCTCTGCGGGCCTCTCAGGCGCTCTGAGCTACCCGGCGGCCTTCACGGGCTCCCGTCGCGCCAGACGGGCGTACAGCGGCCCCGATGGCCATCTCCAGGTCCCGGACGGGAATGCTGCGGATGCCTCGCCTGCGGGCGGCAGCGGTAAGGCGGGTGACGGCGGCGATGCGGTCGGCAGCTTCGCGTCGTGCACGGCTTGCGAGGCGGGTCCGGTCGCCGACGATCCGCTGGCTGGCGAACACGGCGCTGATGCCGGCCCGGAGTCGGGCCGTCTCTGCCGCGGTCAGCTGGCCGCGTTCGGCGCGGTCGGCGAGGACGAGGAGCTGCTCGCGGGTGGGCGGTCGGTCGGTGCGGATGCTGGCCATCGGGGGCTCCGTTCGTGGGATGGTTGGTGCACGGCCCGCCGACTTCACCTCGGCGGGCCGGCTTGCTGTTCAGGCCGTGGCGAGTGCGTGCTGCCCCAGTGCCGCGGCAACAAGGGCGTGGGCGAGCGGGACGGGGCAGGCGTTGCCGATCTGCTGGCTGATGTCGTTGCCAGCCCACCGCCAGTCGGCGGGGAAACCCTGGAGCTGTCCGGCTTCCGAGTGGGTGAGCCGCGGGAGTTCGTTGCCGATCGGGTCGACGAGCCGGAGCCGGCTGATCTTCCCGGTGACGGTGAATGCGGGTTCGGCACTGGTGCGTCGGCCGCGGTTGCGGGGGTCGCCGCCGGTGCCGTAGTTGGAGATCACCTCGAACGGGCTGTCGCGGATGACGTCGCCCATCGACACCCACGGCAGGAGGGTCGGGTCGCCTTCGTGCTGTGGGATGCCCTTGCGGTAGGGGCGGTGGGTGGGTGCGGGCAGGTGGGCGTCGGCGGCGTATCGGGCGACGAGGACGGCCCGGCGTCGGGTTTGGGGTAGGCCGTACTGCTCGGTGCGGAGGATGCCGGTTGCGGCGCCGTAGCCGAGGCGTTCGAGGACGTGGGCGTAGGCGTGCCAGATGGGCAAAACCTTGGGCACTTGCTCCAGGACGATCGTCTCGTAGGGCCGGTCTAGGCATTCGGCTCCGAGGATCCAACGCAACGGTTCGAGGACGAGGCCGGTCCGCTCGTCGGCGAAGGTCGGCGCCGGGATTCCAGCCGCCATGCCGTGGACCGCGGCGACGAGTCGGGCGATCTCGGCCCGCCCGGATCCCTTGCCGGCCATGGTGAACGTCTGGCAGGGAGGTCCGGCCTTGAGGGTGCGGCGGTCGGGGAAGTCGGCGGGTCCGTGGTTGCGGACGTCGGCGTGGACGGTGGGGAGTCCGTTGGCGCGGCGGGTGGCGACGGCGTTGGCGTCCCACTCGATGCCGATGCCGGGGGCTCCGGCGGTGCGGGCGCCGAGGGTCATGCCGCCGGGGCCGGCGAACAGGTCGGTCATCGGGTGGCCTTTCGGGGTCGTGGCGGGATGGGCTGATGCCATTCGGTGCCGTCGAGGGCGTGGGTGAGGGTGGTGCGGTGCCGCTGCTGCTGTTCGGGGGTCCAGGGGGACGGCGGCGCGGCCGGCTGCCGTCGGGTGGTGCGGATGGCGGCGGCGAGGGTGGCGAGGCGGGCCTGCTGCTCGGCCGTTGCGGCGGTCACCGGTCGGCCTCGAGGGGCAGCTGCCCCGCAGCCTCGACGGCGGCTCGGCGGGTGGCGGCCCGGGTCTGCCGGTGGTGCTCGGCGTCGTACCGGAGGTGGCATGCCTGGCAGGCGGCCATCAGGTTGGCGGGGTCGCAGTTGGCCGGGTTGTGGTCGAGATGGGCGACGGTGAGGACGACGATGGAGCCGGTCATCGGGTTGGGCTTGCTGTTGCGGGCGGTGCAGCGTCCGCCGTGGGGGGTTCCGCAGCGGCCGTCGCATTCGCAGCGCCACATGGCGCGGTCGATGCGGATGGCTCGGCTGATGTCGGGCCAGTTCATCGGGTAGAGGGCCCGGTTCTCGGGGCGGATCGGGCTCATGCCGTCACCTCGGCGGGCCCCTTGTGGATGGTGAAGCCGCCGTCGGGGTGCCGGATGATCCAGTCGCCGTAGAAGGCGATGACGTGGCCGGGCCGCTGCCCGATGCGTAGGCCGACGACGGCGAGCTTGCCGTCGACTTCCTGCCAGTAGTCCTTGGTGAAGACGCCGAGCTTGTCGATCGTGTTGTCGATGAAGCTGTGACTGCTCGGGGTCAGTTGCCAGGCGTGGCAGCCTTCGGGCTCCGGTGCGACGTGCTTGCAGGGCCAAGCAACGGTCCGCTGCCAGTAGCCGCCTTCCTCCTTGGGCGGTTCGGAGCAGGCTGCGCAGATCTGCTCGGCGGCGATGTGCGAGCACAGGTTGACGCCGGGGCGGTCCTCTCCCTCGTCGTCCCAGAACTCCTCGCACTCCCGCTCGATGCAGTCCACGGGACCGGCGTAGACGGTGGTCGGCTGGTGGGTGGTGGTGTTGGTCATGCTGCGGGCCTTCCTGCTTCGGTGTAGCGGGCGGGGTGGACGGGGCTGCTGTCGGGAAGTTCGTTGCCGTGGTTGTCGCGGCAGGGGTAGGTCTGGAGCACCTGGCAGGTGGGGCAGACGGCGGTGGCGATGGCGTGGGCGGCTTGGCGGGCGGGGTGGGGGTCGGTTTTCGTGACGCGGCCGGAGCGAGTGGTGCAGCGCTGGTTTTCGGCGGCTGCGCAGTGGGGGCAGCGGATGGTGAGGGCGGGGTGTCGGGGCGGGGGGGCGGGGCGGGGGGGGGGGGGGGGGGGGGCGGGGGGGGGGGGGGGGGCGCCTCGTTCGCTTCGATGCCGATGGCGCGGCGGCCGGACTGGCGGGCGGCATCCAGGGTGCTGCCGGAGCCCACGAACGGGTCAACGACGAGACCACCAGGCGGGCAGGCGTAGCGGATCAGCGGGTCGAGGATGCCGAGCGGCTTCTCGGTGGGGTGCTGGGCGCGGCCGTGCATGGACGGAACGGCGAGCACCGACCGCATTAGGCGCTGCCCGTCGTCGATGTACGTGGACTGGCCGACGTCGCCTGTGTGCGGGGTGCGGACGGCTCGCGCTATGACCTTGCCCTTGTTGCCGTGCTGTGCAGCGACCCGGGGAACGTCGTGGGCGATGGCGGTCCAGCTGCCGCGGTACCAGTGGGTGGCGATCTCGTGAACGCGCTTGAACCGGTCAGTCGCGAAGCCGGAACCGTTGTGCTTCTCCCAGACGATGTCCTGGCTGAGCTTCCAACCGTCGAAGTCGCCGCGCCGGTCGAGGAACATGCGCATCGACCCGAAGCACCACATCGACGAGGCGACGCTGGCGGCGAGGGCGGGCCAGCCGTCGGGCCACCGGTCCCAGGCGAGTGAGGTTTCCCCGTAGGGAGGATCTGTGCAGACGAGGTCGGCCTGCAGCCCCAGCGCGGGCAGGAGTTCCCGCATGTCGCCGTGGTAGAGGGTGACCTGATCGTCGGAGTAGTAGGCGGTGGGGCTGGTCACTGGTCCTCCTGGGTGGGTGTGGTGCATCCGGGGCAGTGGCAGGTGGTGCTGGTTTGGGTGCCGTCGCGGTCGCGTGGGGTCATGGGCTGACCTCGAGGCATTCGGTGTCCGGCGGACGCCAGCCAGCGTCCAAGAGGCGGGCGACGATCCGGCGGGCGGTCTCCTCGGGAGTCCCGTCGCCGAACTGGGGGAAGGCCCTGGGGTCTGCGGCTCGACCCTTCTGGACGGCGAGGACCGCGCTGACGTGTGCGGTGATCCACTGCTCGGCGATGGCGATGCCGTTCTGGCCGTGCTCGTAGCTGATCCGGGCCAGGTCGCATTCGACGGCGGCCATGCGCGGGTCGTCGGCCTTCATGCCGCGCCTCGCCGACGCCGGCTCGGGCCCTCCATCGGCACGATGTGGGTGATCTCCCGCAGCCTGTCGGCGATCCGTTCGCCGAGCTTGTCGGTGAGGTCGGGGCCCTGCTTGACGCCCCTGTCGTCGACCGCGGAGAGAGCGGGCAAGTTGCTGGTGATCAGCGTCGGCAGGGACTCGTTGTACCGCTCGTTCAGCAGCCGGTACGTGGCTTCCTCGGTGAACTCGCTGATCTTCTCGGTGCCGAGGTCGTCGATCAGCAGCAGCGGGATCTTCTTGAGCCGCTTCACCTCGTACTCGGTGCCTCGCTCACTGCCGCCGGGCCGCATCAGGGCGTACATGTCGGGGGCGGTGATCGCGATGACCTCGTACCGGTCGGGGCCGGCCTCGGCGATCCGGCGCAGGGCCCCGTAGGACTGGTGGGTCTTGCCCGTGCCGAACGATCCGGTCAGCAGGACGAACCCGGCGCTGCGGGGGTTGGCGACGACGCGGTCGGCCCAGGCCTGGAGCTCGGGGTGGGTGCAGGTGGCGCCCTGGTAGCGGTAGGGGGTGGCGGTCTCCCAGCGAGCAAGGGACCAGGCGGCACGGCGGCGACGGTGGTACTCCGGGTGGCCGGGCTCGTCCTCGTCGGGGGTGTCGTCGATCGGCCCGGGTTCAATGTGGTCGAGGCCGCGGGCTTCGAGCACTCGCTGGAGGCGGGCTGTGAGGTCGCCGCCGAAAGCGCGGCTGGGTTCGGGCATGGTCAGAATCCGTTCGCGTAGTTGGCGTTCGGGTCGAGGCGGAACGGCTGGTACTTCTGGCCGTCGACGACCCGAAGGTTGGGCTGGCCAGCGGGCTCGTCGTCGTAGCAGCCTTTGTTCAGCCAGGTCGCCGGGTGCTTCGTGTACTGGGGGTCTTGGTCGCGCCGCTCGCGGGCGTAGGCCTGGGCGCCGTCGACCATCCGCTGGGGATCGGCTCCGCGTTCGATGGCGGCGATCCAGGCCTTCTTGGCTTCCTCGCGGGCTCGCTTGAGCGGGTAGTTGTGCCAGAAGGCGCCGAAGGCGGCGAGGTGGTGGTCCTTCTGCTGGCCGGTCTTGGCGCCTGCCCGGGGAGCGGGACGGCTGACGGCGGCGGGAGAAGAGTCTTTATCTGTTGAGGGGGTTGAGGGGTCTGAGGGGAAGGGGTCCTGGGTTTCCGGACCCTGTTCACGTGGTTCCCGGACCCTAACTACGTGGTTCCCGGACCCTTTCTCAGGGTTAGGGTCCGGGTTCTCCGGACCCTTTCCTTCGGTTTGGGTCCGTGGATCCGGGACCCTGTGTCCGGAGTTCCCGGACCCTGTCTCGCCGTTAGGGTCCTGGGTTTCCGGACCCAAAGTGGGGCCCATCTCCGCGACCTTGTAGACCGCGCGGTGCCCTCGTCGGCCGGCTGAGACGGTCTCGAGGGCCTTCTTCTTGCGGAGTGCGCTCATGACGTCGTACCGGCTGGAGCGTCCGGGGAGGCGCATGCGGTGCGCGATCTCCGGGTCGTCTTCGATGCCGGGCCAACACTGCCTGGTGCTGTCGTTGGCGTTCTCTGCCAGGACGAGCAGGGCGCATCGCTCGCGCCATGTCAGGTCGGCGGGCGCGTAGTCCAGCACCTCAACGATCAGCCGGATTCCCACGAGCTCTCTTCTCTCGGGTGGTGTTGCGGGGTGGGCGGGCGCGTGGAACCAGGGGCCCTAGGGCGGGTTCAACACGCCGACGCCTACATAGCTATCATAGCTAAGAACGCGAGTTTGCGCTGTTGTAGTACCCAGCGAATCCGCTACTGTGGTTGCATGACCGCGACCCGAACCGAGCACCGCGACAAGATCGCCGACGCTCGCAACGTCCTTGGCGAAGTGATCGCCCGCGCCCGGTTCGCCGGCGAGACGACCGTCCTCATGAACCGCGGCAAGGAGGCGGCCGTGATCGTCCCGTTCGAGTTCTACGAACGGGCCCTCGAGGCTCTCGGCGAGACGGTCGTGCCCGCTGCTCCGAAGTCCTGACCTCATAGCTCCTCCTCTCCTCGAGCCCCGCGTTGACCGCGGGGCTTTGTCGTGTGCGGGTGGGGTTCGGCTAGGCCGCGGCGGCCGGCTGCGTGGCGGCTTCGGCCTGCTTCTGCCGGTAGTAGGAGAGGGCGTGGTCGAGCGTGTTCTTGCTGACCCCGAGGCGTTCGGCGATCTGCTGCCGGTCGTGCCCAAGGCGCTCCAGCTCGGCGTGGTCCTCGGCGATGGCGATGTAGCGGGGCACTGTTTCGCCGTAGTTCGGTTCGGCTGCAGGGTCCTCGATGGTGTCGTCGTCCCAGGCGATGGGGGCCGCGAAGTTTTTGGCAGCTGCCCAGGTGCGGGCGTACCGGGCGGAGCGGAGGCGGACGCCGCACTCCTCGGCCGGCTTGTCGGCGTACTCCTGGTAGAAGTCGCGGACGACGCGGGCCACGGCGGCGGTGACCCGGCGCCCAGGCCGCATGTTGAAGAAGGTGTGCTTGCTCAGTGGTGTGCGCTTGGCGATCTCGGCGGGGAGCCAGCCCATGGTTGCGAGGGCTTGGATGCGGCGGAGGGTGGCGGTTTCGTCGATGCGGGCGCCGTCGGCGAAGTCGTCGAGGGTCGGCCAGAACGCCATCAGGATGTTGGCCGACTCGGTGCGGATCTGTGCAGGGACCGGGTAGCCGGCCTCGCCGAAGAGCAGGTAGTTGAGGGTGCCGACGCCGACTCCGGTCCGTTCGCTGATGCGGGCCGGGGACATGCCTGCCGCGCGGAGGGCGTTGACGTGATCACGGACGGGCTGGGCGGGCGTGAAGGGCTGCCACTGGCCCTGCTGCATGAGGGTCCTGCGGCGCTGGTTCCAGCGGGAGCGGGCCATTCGGATGGCGTAGGGGCGGCTGGTCACGGCTGGTCCTTCCGGGGCTGGCGCTGGGTGGGGAGTTGGGTGGTGCCGCGGGGCGGGTCGGGCCAGATGTCGTACAGCTGGGCGACCTCGAGGGCTTTGCGTGCGGCGGCGAGGTCGCGGCGGACGTCGTCTTCGGTGCGGCGGGTGGTGGTGCTGGCCTGCCAGGCGGCCCGGTCGTCGTCCTCGTCGTCGCTGCCTCGGTAGCTGCTGGCGAGGACGAGGAGGGCGCCGATGGCGATGACGACGGCCCAGTCGTAGGCGGTCATGCGACTCGCCCCTCGATGAGGTCGCGGGTGCCGCGCCACCGCTGGACGGCGGACTTGTCGCGGGTCTTGCCGTAGCCGGCGGTCCGGAGTATCCGGTCGCGGTGGAGGGTGGCGGCGAGGCGGCCGGGGTCGTGTGCGGGATCGGGAGCGATCGGCAGGTGGGGCCTGCAGAGGATCTGCCAGAACAGGAACGGCTTGCCGGTCTTGCCTGCCGCTACAAGGTCGGGTCGGACTGCCGCGACCCAGGTCTCGTAGTCCTCGGCCTTGCGGCGGGCGGGGGGGATGGTGGGGGTGGGGATGGTTCCGTCGAGGTGGGGCTGCACGGTCATGACGCGGACTCCTCTGCCATGGCGAGGTCGTTCAGGGCGGCGATGAGGCGGGCGAAGGCGTCCAGCTGGCCGACGAGATCGGCTGCGTGGCCGATGCAGGACCGGCACCAGGACAGTCCGGGCGGGGGCTGGGTGGGCAACGGGTCGAGGATCACGGCCGGGCTGTTGGTGACACCCCAGCCGGGGGCGCCGCAGAGTCCCTGCCGTCCGGCGAAGTTGCCGTCCTCCCGCATGACGTGGAGTCGGCGTACCTGGCCGGCCCGGCGGCCTGTGGCGGCGCTGTAGCCGCGGTAGAAGGCCCTCACGACGACCGTTCCTCGGTGGCCTTGGCGATGCCCTCGCAGACGGCCCGGTCGGCGTCGCGCTTCTTGGCGTAGCGCCGGTTGGCGGCGCAGATCCGCTCCATGACTTCGGCTTCCGAGTTCAGCGCGGGGTCGGCCTCTTCGCGTTCCTTGCGGGCGGACCAGCACGGCGTGCACAGGAGCGGCTGTCGGTCGATGGCGCACCAGGGGCAGGTGAAGCCGCCTGCGCCGAGGTGGATGCCGCAGTTGGGCTCGTACAGGAAGACGGGCCGGGACTGGGCGCAGTTGTCGCAGCGGGTTTCGAGGGGCTTCGTGTCCATGGTGGTGTCCTCTCGTCTGCTGTACTGGAGGGGTGGGGCCCCGCCTGTTTGCGGCGGGCGGGACCCCGAAGGCGGATTACTGGTGGGGGCAGTCCTCGCAGAGGCCGTTGGCGTCCCACGGCCCGTTCGGGTCCTGACACGGCGGGCACGGTCCCGCGGGGGTGGTGGTGGCCGGGCCGGCCGCCAGCTCAGGCAGGGCGACTCCGGCCAGCTGGCCGTTGCGCCATGCGGCCATCACCTGGTCGCGGCCCGTCTTTCCGAACCGGACGCTGTGGGTGCGGGCGCTGGCAGGGGCGATGCTGACGCCCGGTACGTCGTGGATGACGCCGGTTTCCGGATCCGCCCACTCCGTACCGCCCGCCGCGGTCAGCTCGGCCAGCACCTTCTTCTCGAATGCGGGCCGGACGCTGGTGCGGAACTCGCGCTCGATCTCACCGGCGTGGTTCTGGAGCACCCACGCCTTGAACGCGTCCGCATCGGTGACCTTGGCTTCACTGCTGCCGGCGGTCAGGCTGACCTTGCCGACCTCGATGCCGTCGGGGAGCGTGACGACGATCTGGCGGGTGCCGGTCTCCCGGGCGAGGTCGTCGAGCTGCTGCTGCACCTCGGCCCGCTTCGCCTTGTACGCGATGTTGATGACGTCGAGGAGGGTCTTGAGGTACGCCTCCTGCGCGGCATTGTCACGGAGGCTCATGCGGCACCTGCCGTGCCGCTGAGGATCTGCGTCATTTCGGTCAGCTGCTGGACGCCGGCCTCGCCGATGGGGATGCCGTAGGACTGCTGGAAGTCGGCGTCGAGGGTGTCGAGTCCGACGCGGGTGGCGGTGGCCCGGAGCTGCTGCTCGGCCTCGGCCACCGGGTCCGCGAACTCGGCGTCGGTGACCGTGTCAGCCGGGGCCGGGGCGGCGGGCGACGCTGCCTTGGCCTTGCCCACCTCGGCGATCTCCTGCAGGGTCGCGGTGCCGGGGCCGTAGCCGGCGGCGGACGCGTCGCGGTAGATCTGCCGAACCTCGTCGGCGGTGGCAGCGGCGTGCGCCTCGGCGACGAAGTCCCGTGCCGGAGCGGCCGGTGCCACCGGTGCGGCGGTGGCCCACGGGTCCGCCTCGCCCGGCTGAACGGAGCGGAGGTGCCGCTCGGGCTCCGGATTGTCGGCCTGCGCCATCTCCTCGGCCGTGTACACACCGGCCAGGTCGTGCGGGAAGGCCATGCGCAGGGCCAGAGCCTCGGCGCACTTCGCGGTCATGGTCGCGGGCATCTTGCCCCACAGGCCGATGACCTTGTCTTCCTTGCCGCGCTGCACGTACTCGGAGTACTTGGCCACCGCGGGGAAGCGCTGTCCGTTGCGGACGACGACCACCTTGGCGGCGGCTGGCGCTTCGTCCGACAGCCAGACGTCGTACCAGCGGCCGGACGCGTCGCACCACAGGGTGTCTTCGTAGCCGAGCGTGTGGCCGGCGGCAGCGACGACGCGGTGGGCGATGACGCGGTAGCCGTCGATGCTGGTCTGGGGGGTGAAGACCTTGCGCTTCTGCCGGTTGTCCCAGCGGCCGATCAGGTAGACCTGGCGGGTGAACGGGTCGAGGCCGGTTCGCTGTGAGAGGTGGAGGAAGCCGGAGAGTTCGGCGGGTGTGACGTCGTTGTCGATGCCGCCCTGTCGCAGTACGGCGGCCTGCTCGGGGGTCCAGTTGGTTTGGTCGGGACGGATGGCGAGGCTGCCGCCTGCCTTGGTGATTTCGGTGCTCACGGTGAGCCTTTCAGGGTGTGGCGGGCTGGGGCCCCGGTGTGGGGCCCTCAGCGGTGGTGGTTTGGCGCCGGGGCGGCCGGTCGGTGCACGGCTGGCCCCGGCGGGTCTTCAGGCGCCCGGCACGTGGGCCGGGTCGGGGCTGGCGAACGGCGCCAGGTGGAGCGGCAGGACCGGGATCGGCTGGGTGTCGGTGACGGCGGGGTGTGCGGTGAGGGAGGAGACGGCGGTCTGGTTCTGTCGCGTGGCCTCGACCGCCGCGGCAAGCTGTTCGCCGAGCCGGTTGGCCTTCGCGTTGGCCTTGTCCCTGGCCGCCTGCGACTCGTCAAGGCGGCGTTGCAGGTCCGCGTTGCGGGCCCGCTCCAGCTGCAGTTCGACTTCCAGCCGGCTGAGCCGGTCCTGGGCCCGGTGCTGGCCGCGGGCCGTGGTGCGGGACCGGAACCGGTCTATGACGGGGAGGCTCACCACGTCCTGCCGATCTCGTGGATCTCGCCGGTCTTCTCCCGCACGTTGGCGATGGGCTCGCCGTCCCACAGGGGCATCTCGATCTGGGTGACGAAGCCCTTGGTGGTTTCGATCCAGGCCTGGCCGGTGCCGTCGAGGTAGATGCGGCGCCGGTTGTCGGCGGGCCAGTCGTCGTGTTCGCCGGCCGCGGCGGAGCGGACTGTGGACACCCACTCGGGTACGGGCAGCGGGTTCTCCCAGCGGGTGGCCTGCTTCTCGGCTACCCGGCATGCGTTGAAGACGGCGTTCAGGCAGCGGTGCAGGTAGGCCATCTCGTCGCGGACGGTGGGCTCCTTGCCGACGTACCGTTCAAGCGTCGCTTCGAGGTCTGCTACGCGCTGGTCGCGTTCCTCGAGCTGCTGCTCGTTGATCCGCAGCTTGGCGCGGAGTTCGGTCAGCTCGGCGACCATCGGGTCAGTGGCCATGAGAGTCCTCCTCGGTGGGGCGGAGCGCGGCGACCTCGGGGTGCTCGTCGATGAGGTCGTCCCACTCCCACTCGCTGGGCGCTTCGACGTACAGGTCAAGGCCGTTCTCGAGGAGGGTCGACGCGTTCAGGTCCTGATAGACCTCCTCGCACTTGGCGAGCTGGGCGACGGCCTGTTCCTGGCTGTCGGCTTCCTCCCAGACGAGGTGGCGTTCGCGGGTTTCCACGATCACGGGGTAGCGGGCGGTCACGTGGTCCTCCAGGTTCGACGGCCCCACCAGAGGGCGAGGGCGGATACAGCCGCGGCGAGAAGCGTCCGGAGAGTTGCCTGGGCGACGGTCACGGCGTCCCCCAGTCCGGCAGGTCCACGAACCCGGCGACGATCGACGCCCGCAGGTCCGCGTCCTGGATCCAGGCCGGCGGCTCGCGGTCGGTCAGGTCCAGCGCGCGCAGCAGGGCCGGGGCGACCAGTACGGGCGGCGGGTCCGACAGCAGGACCGACACCACCGTCTCGGTGCGGGCCATCACGCCACCGCCCGCAGGAACGACGGGACCGGCGCGTCGTACCGGCGCAGCTCACCCGAACTCACCCCGTACTCGCAGGCGACGTCGAGCCACTGCTCCGGAAACACCGACCACACCGCGTCCACGATCAACTGGTGCGCGCCCCGCGGCGTCGGGATCTCCCGACCCAGACCATCCAGCAGAAGCACGACCCGCCTCATCTGCGGGCTGCCGTCCACGTCCCACATCACCGGCGTGATCCGGATCCGGAAGGCGCGGTTACCCAGCAGCCCGGTCAACGCGCGGCGGATCTTCGCCCGACCGTCCTCGTCGGCCTGCGCCATCAGCGGGCCGGCCATCGGTGCAAGGAGCTTCACGGCTGGCCTCCGAGGGTCAGGTACGGGTAGCGGCAGGCGCCCTCGAACGGGCAGGAGGAGTCGGCGTCCAGGTCAAGGAACTGGTGCCGCTGCTCCAGCAGCGCGCCGGCACGCTTCTGCGTGATCGGGGTGACGTGCTCCAGCCGGAGGTATCCGTCGTAGCCCTCGAGCCAGACAACCGGGAGTCCGTTCCGGCTGAAGCCGGCTTCGGCGCGGGTCCGTGTGATCACGGGTCGGTCGCCGCGAGCACCCGGGTAGGCGATGACCCAGGTACCGATCGGGTTCGCCGCGTTCCAGGCGTCCAGCGGCGAGGCCGGGGTGAGAGCGGCGACGGCCGGCGAGTCAGTGGAAACCGGGAACGTGTCCTTCATGACAGCACCGCCGTTGACTGCCGCAGCGCCACACCGGACAGAACCTTGTCGGCCGCCGCGTACTCGGCCAGCAGCATCTCGCGGTCGCCCTGGTCCTCGACCGACAGCAGCGGGCCACGGAACCGGAACATCTCGGCGTCGACCCGATCCGCGACACTCGCGGCGGTGATCTGCGGCAGGGGGCGCCGCTTCGCCGAGAACCGGCGCACCGCGTCGGACGTCGCGGTCGGATCGGCGGGCTTCGGGCGCTGGGAGGGGATCAGGTTCGCGACCCGATCGGGCATGATGTGGGACATCGGTCCTCTTCTCCTTGCATGTAGGCGTGCAGGTGAGGGGTGGATCGGGAGGCCTCGACTGTCCGGTGTGTGGTAGCCCGGCGGTCGGGGCCGCATAGCCGCTAAGCGGCGATGGGGGCGACTGCGGTGCGTTCGTTCTCGCGGCGGATGTCCTCCGCGGTGAAGGTGATCCGGCCACCGTCCAAGTGGCACCAGACCTCCCGCCGGTTGCACTTCCGCTTGAGCACGCGGACGCTCCGGTAGGGCAGAAGCTTGAGAGCCACCACCTCTTCAGGCGTCCATCGGACGAGTTCCTGCTCGGCGTCGGCCTTCTTCTTCAGGGCGGCCGCGTAGTTGTCCTGCTGGGCCGGCTTGCGGCGCCGCTTGACCGGGGGCGTTTCGGTGGCCTCGACGGTCACGTCTTCTCCTTGTGTGTGATTGCCTCGGTGGGGACACCGAGGGCGTCGGCGATTTTCTGGACTGAGGTATCCGCCACATGCCGGATCTGTCCTGTCTCGATTCGCGAGAGGTATCCGCGATCCAATCCGGTAATGCGTTCGAGCAAGCGGAGGCTCTTGTTCTGAGCCTTCCGTATGGCCCGTTGTGCCGGTCCGTTCGGTCTCACGCTCAGAAACTACGCCTCTGCGTGCTCAATGCGCAAGCAGTCTGACGACACTCTTGGCTCACTTTCAGAGCGCGACACTGCGTGACAGGCGCACACGGGGCGCACACAAGGAGCGCGAGATGCAACCGAGAACGGCTGAAATGCTTACTAAGCAGCAGGTCAAAGCGCGGGAAGTAGGCTTCTTGGTTGCACGAGGTTGCGGCATCATGTGCCCATGGATCGCGACTGGGCACGGCTAGGGAAGGCACTCCAGGCCGCCCGCAAGGCCTCCGGAGTCACACAAGAGCAGCTCGCGGACGAACTGGGCGTGGGCCGCTCGGTCGTCCAGCTCATCGAGCGGGGCAAGCAGTTCAGTAAGCCCTCACAGACCCAGCGCGCCTTCGCGCGCCGCGTCGGATGGGCCGACGGCTCTATCGAGGCAGTACTGGCCGGCGGCGAACCGACCGTTGAGCCTGCCGCCACTCCCCCGCCGGTCCCAGATGACGCGCTCACGGAAAGCCGGCTGCCCCTGCGAATCGTTGACGAACTCGCCGACGACGGCGCACTCCTGGACACCACGGTTGTGCCGCTCGGCGACGACGCCCGCATGGTCGTCGTCGTGAAGGGCAAGCCGGGCGCCAGTGCTGCCGAACTTCGGCGGGACCTCGAGAAGTGGCGGGTGGCATATCAGCACCTGCTCGAGGCCGTCGAAGTGGAGCGCGATGGCGAGGATGGCCCTGCGGCAAACCAGGCTTAATTCAGCGTTGGACGACTTTCGTACACCCCCTCCCAACTGACCCCCTGATGTGGTTCGATAACAGAACGTCGACCATGGGGCCACCAAGAGGACGAGGGGTGGCCGATGTGTGTCCACGTTTTCCGAGTTCCTGGCAAGATGCCGAATGGCACCCTCGTCTGGGTTGACCGGCAACTTCCACACACCTGCGTCCTTGTCGACCCTGCCCTCTTCCACGAGGGCCATCTGACCGACAGGGCAGTTGCCGTCATCGACGAGGCCTTGGCCATCCACGTACCCGGGCTCACACTGCGGTCGGCCCCGAGCTGCGAGCGCCCCCTGCTGCGCGCTGTGGCCGGCTGACGGCCCGCCGACGCGAGAGGTCCTCATGGCATACGCCGAGAAGGTCTACAAGGTCCGCAACGGCAAGCAGACCAAGCAGTTCACGTGGCGGTGCAGGTACCTGCGGCCCGACGAGAAGTGGGGAAGCCGGCCCGGCTTCCCCACGAAGAAGCTCGCGGAGGAGTGGGGAGAGGCGCAGGAGACCGCGATGAGGGAGGGTCGTTGGATCGACCCGAACTTGTCCGCCAAGAAGTTCGGAGTCTTCACGAAGGACACGTGGATGAAGGCCCAGGCCGTCCGCGGCCGGACCACGATGAACCAGTGGGAGCGGCTGGAAGCTCACATCCTCCCCGAGTGGGAGCACACTCCGCTGATCGCCTTCAACTGGTTCGATGTCGAGGCCTGGGCGAGGAAGGTGGCCAAGACGGCGGCCCGCAGCACGGTCAAGGACTGCGTGCAGCTCATGGCCCGGATCCTGAACGGCGCGGTAGACGCGAAGCACCTGGCGGTCAATCCGCTGGCGGGGCGGCGCCTCACGGGCATGCCCGCGGACACGGCGAAGAAGAAGCCCGACGAGGAGCGGTGGGCCACACCCGAGGTTGTGCTCCAGCTCGCGCGCCGGCTCGGGCCTGCTTATGGGATGCACGTTCTTACGGCTGCTTTTACGGGCCTGCGCTGGGAGGAGCTCGTCGGTCTCCACCGGCGGAACGCGCTGCTAACCCGGAAGCAGCGGCATGACGGGAAGGTGTTCTCCTGTCCGATCATCCGGATCGACGAGGACGAGGGCGCGCTAGCCGAGTATTACATCCGCGACGAGGAGGGGAACCGGAAGATCTTCCGGGGGCTGGAGCCTCCGAAGAACGGGCCCTCGGCGCGGGACGTTGACCTACCACCGTTTCTAGCTCAGCTGCTGCGAGAGCACCTGAAGGAGTGGAAATACGACTTCGTCTTCTGCACGCCGACCGGCAAGTGGTGGTGGCGCTCAGAGTGGTTCCGCATCATCAGGCCGGCGGCCGACGGGCGGGAAGCCCGTCCGAAGGCGCGCGGCACAGCGCTCAAGGAGAAATGGGAACCAATCATGCCGGGGCTGACGATGCGCGACCTGCGGCATACGCACGACACGTGGCAGGAGCAGATCGACGTGCGGCCGGTGTTGGGGTACGAGCAGATGGGGCATAAGTACCCTGGCATCAAGGGCACGTACCGGCACCCCACGCCCACCATGCGGCAGCAACGCCTCGACGGGCTTCAGGAGCTGTACGAGCGGGCGATGGGAAACCTCGGGTGGGACTCCGTCTGGGAACGGACCAGATCCCCTAAATCTCTCCTAAATGATCTTCCTGGAGAGGCTTCCGAATAGTCAGCCGGAGGTTCCCTCGCTGGTCACAGCCTCCTCTGCGATCGTCTCATGGTGACGAATTACTTCAGCGATGATGAAGTTGAGGAGCTTCTCGGCGAAGGCGGGGTCGAGCTTGGCGTTCTCGGCGAGCTGGCGGAGCCGGGCGATCTGGCTGGCCTCGCGGCCCGGGTCGGCGGGGGGCAGCTGGTGGCGTGCCTTGAGGTGGCCGACCTGCTGGGTGCACTTGAAGCGTTCGGCGAGCATGTGGACCACGGCCGCGTCGATGTTGTCGATGCTGTCCCGCAGGCGGGCGAGCTCGGCGGTGACGTTCTCGTCGATGCCGTCGGCGGCGCCCTTGCCGTTGCCCGTGCCGTTGTCGAGGTCGCTGATGTTCATGGTTGTCGAGAATACGTGGCGCGGGCGTGCAGGTCGCGGGGCATGTCGGCCTGTGAGACGGCGTCGGTCACAGGGGTAGGACGGCGGCGACGGCCCAGCCCCCGTCGGGGCTGGGGCCCGCGATGAGGTGTCCGCCGAGGGCTTCGGCGCGTTCGGCCGTGCCGGGGAGGCCGTAGCCGCCGCGGGCCTTTTCGCAGACCGCGGGCGCGGCCGGCCTCCGTCGTCGGCGATGCGGACATCGAGCCTGCGGGGACGGTGCGCAGGGTGACGCGGAGGGCGGTGACGGTGACGGTGACGGTGACGGTCGCGGGGGTACGGGGGCCCGTGCGGGCACGGCCGGCCTGCGGCGGGGCGGCTGCGCCGCGGCTTCCCGGCGCTCCGCCACGGACCCCGCGCCTGACACGCCGGCGGGGCCGGCAGCGCGCGGGGCTCGGCCGGAAGGCGGCCGGGCCGCTTCCCCAGGCCCGTGCGGCGATCTCCACGCGGTTGCGGGCGTCGAGTTTGGCCTGGTCGTCGGCCAGGTGGGTCTTGACGGTGGAGAGGGAGACGTGGAGCTCTACGGCGATCTCGGCGTTGGTCATGCCGCGCGCGGGGCGGCGGACGACGTCGCGTTCGGTGAGCGGTTCGCTGGGCGGCGGGCCCGGGAGGCCGGGGTCTTCGGGGCCATCTCGCGCAGCGGCCGCACGGTGATGGCGGGCGGGACGAGGGGGGCGCCGACGGCCGCCGCCCGTACGGCTTCAACCAGCACGGCCGGGCTTGCGTCTTCGAGGAGGAAGCCGGATGCTCCGCCGTGGAGCGCCGCGTGGACGTACTCGTCGAGGCCGAAGGTGGTGACGATGACGATGCGTGGCCGGTCGCTGCCGGACCGGCGCCGGGTGACTTCGAGGCCGTCGGGCCCCGGCGTGCGGAGGTCGAGGAGCAGGACGTCGGGCTGGTGCCCGGCCACGGCGGCGAGGGCTGCCTCTCCGTCGACGACGTCGGGGAGGACCTCGGCGAGGACCTCGGCGAGGACCTCGATGTCCGGACGGCTTTCGAGGATCATCCGGAGGCCGGTTCCGACCGCCTCCTGGTCGTCCGCGATGACCACGCTGATCGCCGTGTGCCACCTGCCCCGCTGTCGCCCGCTGCCTCCGCTTCCCTCCCGTGGGACCGGTGCGTGGGGCGGCCCGCAACCGCACGGCGGGCCGCCGGAAGGGTGTCGCGGGGCCCGGGCTGCGGGTGCGGGAGCGCCTCGTCCTCCCGGCCGGTTGGTGCCGGGCCGGGAGGACGAGGGCGCGGGCGCGGGCGTTCGCGGGTGGGGGCTACAGGGTGGCCGCGGCGCTCTTGATCTGGGCGGCGAAGGTGGAGACCTCGGTGTAGACGCCCGGGTAGTCGGGGCGGGCGCAGCCGATGCCCCAGCTGACGATGCCGACCTGGATCCAGGCTCCGGCGTTGTCGCGGCGGAACATGGGGCCGCCGGAGTCGCCCTGGCAGGTGTCGACGCCGCCCTGGTCGATGAGGCCGGCACAGATCTCCTCGCCGGGGACGAGGTCGCTGTAGGCGGCGTTGCAGGCGGCGTCGGAGACGAAGGGGACGGTGGCCTTCATGAGGTAGCGCTGCTGGCCGCCGCCCTCGCGGGTGGCGCCCCAGCCGGCGACGGTGAAGGTGCCGTTGTCGTAGGCCTTGGTCTCGGCGATCTTGAGGGTGGGCAGGTTGATGGGCTTGGCGAGCTTGATCAGGGCCCAGTCCTTGCCGGTGCCGTTGTAGCCGGGGGCCTGCAGGACCTTGGTGGACTTGACCTTGATGGCGCTGGAGCTGTTGAGGTCGACGACTCCGGCGGTGGCGGTGATGGAGGTGTTGTTGCCGGAGCCGTTCACACAGTGGGCGGCGGTGAGGACGATCTGCTGGGTGTAGAGGGCGCCGCCGCAGCCCATGGAGAGGCGCACCATGAAGGGGAACTCGCCCTGGGCGGCTCGGGTGCCGCCCACGACGGGTGCGGTGCCGGCGGTGGCGGTGCCGGGCTGGAGGCTGACGGCCGCGAGGGCGACGGCGCCGACGGCGAGGGTGCGCTTCATGAATCGCACAAGGCTGGACACAGTCAACACACTGCCTTTCGTGGGGGGTTGGGCCGTGCGTGTCATCGGGGAATGACGGGTCCATGACACATCAGGAGGATGGCGGCCAACAAGAAGGCAGTTTCGGCCAACTCCCCACAAGGCGACAGGGATTGCGGTAAGGAGCACCCGATGAAGGAGAACGGCGGGCGGGGCGGGGTCATCGAGCACGGATTTCCGCACCTGTCGACCGTGCGCGCCTCGATCACCGCGCTCTTCCGCCGCCTGTCGGCCGACGGGGTCCGCGCCCACGCCACGAGCCTCTCCCCCGCCGAGGCCGCCTTCGACACCTCGGACGATCTGCACCTGGGGGCGCAGCGGGTGGCCTCGGCGGTGGTGCGCGCGCTACGGCTGCCCGACGCGCGGATGGTGGTGGCCTTCCGGCCGATGGAGGAGGCCGCGACGGTGGAACTGGCCGCGGGCCCCGAGTACTTCGTCGAGGTCAACGACCGCTTCCGCACCCACCGTCGGGACTTGGCGGCGGCCCTGTCGCACGAGGTCGCCCACGTTCTGCTGCACCGGCTGGAACTCGCCTTCCCCGATCCGGCGGAGAACGAGATCCTCACCGACACCGCCGCCGCCTACCTGGGGGCGGGCTGGCTGCTCCTGGACGCCTACCGGGAGGACGCGCTCACCCACCAGAGGTTCGGCTACCTGACACCGGAGGAGTTCGGCTACGTCCTCGCCAAGCGGGCGGCGCTGTTCGGCGAGGACCCGTCCACGTGGTTCACCAGCCCCCAGGCCTACGAGGCCTACGTGCGCGGGAGCGCGCTGGCGGCCCGGGACCACCGCCGGGCCCCGCTCGCCACCGCCGGCCCGGGGGCGCGGCGGCGGTACGCGAGGGCGCGGCGCACCGGGGTCACCCCGGCGGACGGGTCGGCGTACCGCTTCGAGCGCGAGGGGTCCGGCCCGGGGCTGCGGGTCAGTTTCCCGTGCCCGGTGTGCGAGCAGCGGGTGCGGGTGCCGGTGCGCGGACGGCTGCGGGCGCGGTGCGGTCTGTGCCGCACGGTGCTCGACTGCGACACGTAGGGGTGTCCTGCCGATCATGCCGGGCCGACCGACAGGACCCCCTGGGCCCGGTCCGCCCGCATATGGCTTGATCATTCACCGGTCGGTCGCGAAAAGTTTCCTACCGGCCAGTAGACATGGGTGCGGTTCTCGCCAACTCTGGTCACGTACATGCCAATTCGTGACCGAGGAGCGCCCCCCATGCGCAGTTCCCGCCGCACCCGCACGCCCCGAACCGCCGCCGTCGGCGTGGCCGCAGCGGCCGCCGTCCTGACGCTCGTTCCGGCCACCGCGGCCCAGGCGGCCCCGGCCGCCGCGCCCGCAGCCGTCTCCGCACCGGCGCCCGCGCCCGCCTCCGCGTCCGCGTCCGCACCGGGCGGGAACGCGGCGATACTCGGCATCGACTACGCCACCTGGCAGCGGGAGGTGGCCGCCGTCGTCGACGCGGCCCGTCCGGCCATCGAGCAGCGCATCGCGAACTCGCCCGCCGGTGAGAAGCCGGCCCTCGTCCTCGACATCGACAACACCTCGCTGGAGACGGACTTCCACTGGTTCTGGACCTACCCGACCCCCGCGATCGCCAAGGTGCGCGCGCTGACCCAGTACGCCCACGCGCGCGGCGTCGCCGTCTTCTTCGTCACGGCCCGGCCCGGGATCATCCACTCCCTGACCGAGTACAACCTCAAGGCCGTCGGCTACCCGGTGTCCGGGCTCTACGTCCGCGACCTGCCCGACCTCTTCGAGGAGGTCAGCACCTACAAGACGGCCAAGCGCGCGGAGATCGAGGCGCGCGGCTACACCATCATCGCGAACATCGGGAACAGCCCGACCGATCTGGTCGGCGGTCACGCCGAGCGCACGGTCAAGCTCCCGGACTACAACGGCAAGCTCTCCTGACGCACCGGCGGGAACCGCACGGCTCCCGCCTCGCACGCGCACCCTTCGAGCGACCGTCGCGTGACGTCACGCAACTGCGCACAACTTCGCGCACAACAGATGGCCTGACTGCGGTTCAGCGGGTGGACCCAGCGGGTAGTCATACCTCAACGCACCGACGAAGACTCGGGCCCGACCCCTCGCCAGGGGGCCGGGCCCGCTTCCGTTTCCGGCCTCCGCGGGTGGGTCCGTTCCTCGCCCGCACCCCGCGGCAGGGGCTCACCCTCCTCCCGGACCTGCGCGGCGCGGAGGGCGGCACCGGCGGCGCCACCCCCGCCACCACCACCGCCGCCCCCGCCGCCCCCGAGCCCGCAGGCGCCGGCGGCGGCGGGTCAGCGCGAGCCGTACACCGGTAGCGGCGGCGCGGCCGCGGCCAGGAGTTTCACCGCCGTCTCGCCCGCCTCCGCCGGGGTCCACCTCCCGCCGCGGTCCGCCGTGGGGCCCGGCCGCCAGCCCTCCATGACGGTGATCCGGCCGCCTTCGGTCTCGAAGACCCGTCCGGTGACCCCGGCCGAGGCGTCCGCGCCCAGCCAGACCACGAGCGGGGCCACGTTCTCCGGGGCCATCGCGTCGAAGCCGCCGTCCTCGGGGGCGGCCATGGTCTGCGCGAAGGCCTCCTCCGTCATGCGCGTCCGAGCGGCCGGGGCGATGGCGTTGACCTGGACGCCGTAGCGGCCCATCTCGGCCGCCGCGACCAGCGTCAGGCCGAGGATGCCCGCCTTGGCCGCGCTGTAGTTGCCCTGGCCGACGGAGCCCAGCAGGCCCGCACCCGAGGAGGTGTTGACGACCCGGGCGGCCACGGGGCGGCCGGCCTTCGCCTCCGCCCGCCACCACGCGGCGGCCGACCGCAGCGGCAGGAAGTGCCCCTTCAGGTGGACCCGCACGACCGCGTCCCAGTCGTCCTCGTCCAGGTTCACCAGCATCCGGTCCCGCAGGAATCCCGCGTTGTTGACCAGCGTGTCGAGGCGGCCGAAGGCGTCGACCGCGGCCCGCACCAGGGAGTCCGCGCCCTGCGCGGTCGCGATGTCCCCGCCGTGCGCCACGGCTTCGCCGCCGAGCCCCTCGATCTCGCGGACCACCTGCGCCGCCGGGCTCTCCGGCCCGGGCAGCCCGTCCAGTCCCACGCCCAGGTCGTTGACGACGACCTTCGCCCCTTCCGCGGCGAAGCCCAGCGCGTGGGCCCGGCCCAGCCCCCGCCCCGCGCCCGTCACGATCACGACCCGACCCTCGCACAGTCCCGCCATCTCAGCCCTCCTTGTTGACAGTTGCCGCATCCAGGAACGCCGGGCGCTCCCCACCGCCGTGCACCAGCAGGCTCGCCCCGCTCACGTACCGCGCCCGGTCGGAGGCGAGGAAGACCGCCGCGTCGCCCACGTCCGCCGGTTCGGCGAGCCTCCCCAGCGGGACGGTCGCGCCGACGGCTTCGATCCCGGCCTCGTCGCCGTAGTGCAGGTGCGCCAGTTCGGTCCGCACCATGCCGAGGACCAGCGAGTTCACCCGTACCTCGGGTGCCCACTCGACGGCCATGGACCGGGCCAGGTTCTCCAGGCCCGCCTTGGCCGCGCCGTACGCCGCCGTCCCCGGTGAGGGGCGGGTTCCGCTGACGCTGCCGATCATCACCACCGAGCCGCGGGCCCGCTTCAGCCAGGGGTGGGCCGCCAGGGAGGCCGTCATCGGGGCGACGAGGTTGAGCTCGACGACCCGTGCGTGGCGTTCGGCGTCGCCCTCGCCGAGGAGCCGGTACGGGGTCCCGCCGGCGTTGTTGACCAGGCAGTCGAGCCGCCCGTACCTCCCGGCGACCGCGTCGAAGAAGTCCCGTACGGCGCCCGCGTCGCGCAGGTCGAGCCCGGTGAAGGACGCCTCGCGGCCGTCCGCCGACACCGGCCGGTCGGGGGGCCGCCGGGCGCAGACGGCGACCTCCGCGCCGGCCGCGAGGAACGACCGGGCGATCCCGGCGCCGACGCCCCTGGTTCCGCCGGTGACGACGACAACCCTCCCGTCGAGCTCCATCGGCTGCTACCTTCCTCACCTAACAAATGTTTGGTGGAAAGGTAGCTGATCCTCTCATGGGTGTCTCCACCTCCGACCCGGACAAGGGCGTCGCCCTGGTCACGGTCGACTTCCCGCCCGTCAACGCACTGCCAGTGCAGGGCTGGTACGACCTGGCCGACGCCCTGCGCACCGCGGGGCGGGACCCCGAGGTCCGGTGCGTGGTCCTCGCCGCCGAGGGCCGCGGGTTCAACGCGGGCGTCGACATCAAGGAGATGCAACGCGACACCGGCCACGCGGCCCTCATCGGCGCCAACCGGGGCTGCTACGAGGCGTTCGCCGCCGTCTACGAGTGCGAGGTGCCCGTCGTCGCGGCCGTGAACGGGTTCTGCCTGGGCGGCGGGATCGGCCTGGTCGGCAACGCCGACGCGATCGTCGCCTCCGACGACGCGGTCTTCGGCCTGCCCGAGCTGGACCGGGGCGCGCTCGGCGCCGCCACCCACCTGGCCCGGCTGGTCCCCCAGCACCTGATGCGCGCCCTCTACTACACCTCGCGCACCGCGACCGCCGCCGAACTGCACGCCCACGGCTCGGTCTGGAGGGTGGTCCCGCGTGAGGCGCTGCGCGGCGCCGCCCTGGAACTGGCCGCCGAGATCGCGCGGAAGGACGGCTACCTGATCCGCCTCGCGAAGGCGGCCATCAACGGGATCGACCCGGTGGACGTGCGCCGCAGCTACCGCTTCGAGCAGGGCTTCACCTTCGAGGCCAACCTCAGCGGGGTGGCCGACCGGGTCCGCGACACCTTCGGGAAGGAAGAGCGCGCATGAGCGACAAGACCATGACCGTCGAAGAGGTGGTCGGGCAGCTGCGCAGCGGGATGACCCTCGGGATCGGCGGCTGGGGCTCCCGGCGCAAGCCCATGGCCCTGGTCAGAGCGCTGCTCCGGTCCGAGATCACCGATCTCACCGTGATCTCCTACGGTGGCCCCGATGTCGGCCTGCTGGCGGCCGCGGGCCGGATCCGCCGGCTCGTCGCCCCCTTCGCCACCCTCGACTCCATCGCGCTGGAGCCGCATTTCCGGGCCGCCCGCGAGCGGGCCGCCTTCGCGCTGACCGAGTACGACGAGGCCATGTTCATGTGGGGCCTGCACGCCGCCGCCAACCGGCTGCCCTTCCTCCCGGTCCGCGCCGGCCTCGGCTCCGACGTGATGCGGGTCAATCCGGAACTGCGCACGGTCACCTCGCCCTACGGCGACGGCGAGGAGCTCGTCGCCGTCCCCGCCCTGCGCATGGACGCCGCCCTGGTCCACCTCAACCGCGCCGACCGCCTCGGCAACGCCCAGTACCTCGGTCCGGACCCGTACTTCGACGACCTGTTCTGCGAGGCCGCCGACGCCGCCTACGTCTCCTGCGAGCAGCTCGTGGAGACCGCCGAGCTCACCAAGGCCGGCCCCCCGCAGTCCCTCCTGGTCAGCCGGCACTCCGTCACCGGGGTGGTGGAGACCCCGAACGGGGCGCACTTCACCTCCTGCGCCCCCGACTACGGCCGCGACGAGGCCTTCCAGAAGCTCTACGCGAGCACCCCCTGGCCCGAGTTCTCGGCACGCTTCCTGTCCGGGGCGGGCGAGCACGACTACCAGTTGGCCGTCCGGACCTGGCACGAGGAGCAGCAGTGACCACGACGACCGCCACCCCCGCCGCCTCCGCCACCCGTGCCGAGGTCTGCGTGATCGCGTGCGCCGAGGCCTGGCGCGGCGACGGCGAGGTGCTCGCCAGCCCGATGGGCCTGATCCCCTCCTTCGGGGCCCGGCTCGCGAAGCGGACCTTCTCCCCCGACCTGCTGCTGACGGACGGCGAGGCCATGCTCGTCGGGCTCGACGGCACGCCCGAGGGCTGGCTCCCGTACCGGCGCCACCTGACCATGGTCACCGGCGGCCGGCGGCACGTGATGATGGGCGCGAGCCAGATCGACCGGTTCGGCAACCAGAACATCTCCTGCATCGGCGACTGGGAGCGGCCGGCCCGCCAGCTGCTCGGCGTGCGCGGGGCGCCCGTCAACACCCTCAACAATCCGGTGAGTTACTGGGTTCCCAAGCATTCGACGCGGGTCTTCGTCGAGCGGGTCGACATGGTGAGCGGCGTGGGCTACGACCGTGCCGCCGAGGCGGGGGTGAGCCGTTTCCACCGGCTGCCCCGGGTGGTCAGCGACCTGGGCGTCTTCGACTTCGCCGGCCCCGGGAACGCGATGCGGCTGGCCTCCCTGCACCCCGGCGTCACCGTCGAGCAGGTGCGGGCGGCGACCGGCTTCGAGCTGGCGCTGCCCGAGGAGGTCCCGTACACGCGGGAGCCGACCGAGGGGGAACTGCGGCTGATCCGCGAGGTGATCGACCCGGAGGGGCTGCGCGACCGGGAAGTGCGGGGCTGATCCGGTGGAGACGGCGTTCACGAAACTGGTCGGGGTCGAGCACCCCATCGTGCAGACGGGCATGGGCTGGGTCGCCGGCCCCCGCCTGGTGGCGGCCGCGGCGAACGCCGGCGCCCTGGGCATCCTGGCGTCCGCGACGATGACCACGGACCAGCTGCGGGCGGCGGTCCACGAGGTGAGGTCCCGCGTCCCGGAGGGGACCCCCTTCGGTGTCAACCTGCGTGCGGACGCCGGGGACGCGCCCGAGCGGGTCCGGCTGATCATCGACGAGGGGGTCCGGGTCGCGTCCTTCGCGCTCGCGCCCTCCAGGGAGCTGATCGGCCGGCTGAAGGACGCGGGCGTGGTCGTCGTCCCGTCGATCGGGGCGCGGCGGCACGCCGAGAAGGTGGCCGCCTGGGGCGCCGACGCGGTGATCGTGCAGGGCGGCGAGGGCGGCGGCCACACCGGGGACGTGGCCACGACGGTGCTGCTGCCGCAGGTCGTGGACGCGGTGGACATCCCGGTCGTCGCGGCGGGCGGCTTCAGCGACGGCCGCGGCCTGGTCGCGGCCCTGGCGTACGGGGCGGCGGGCATCGCCATGGGCACCCGGTTCCTGCTGACGTCGGACTCGACCGTCCCGGACGCGGTGAAGGCCGAATACCTGAAGGCGACGGTCCGGGACGTCACCGTCACCACGGCCGTCGACGGACTCCCGCACCGCATGCTCCGTACGGAGCTGGTCGATTCCCTGGAGCGGGCCGGCCGGGCCCGGGCGCTGGTCCGGGCGGTCCGGCACGCGGCGGGCCTGCGGAGGCTGTCCGGTCTGAGCTGGCCGCAGATGGTCCGCGACGGCCTGGCGATGAAACACGGCAAGGACCTGTCCTGGAGCCAGGTCCTGCTCGCCGCGAACACTCCGATGCTCCTCAAAGCGTCCATGGTCGAGGGCCGTACAGACCTAGGCGTCATGGCATCGGGCCAGGTCGCGGGGGTGATCGACGACCTCCCGTCCTGCGCGGAGCTCGTCCGCCGCGTCATGGCCGAGGCCCACACCGTGCTGGACCGTCTGCACGGGCCCGACGGACCGCACTCGCTCGACGCCCTGCCACCACCAGGGTGATCCCCCTTCTCCGTCACAGGAGTCGCCCCAATGAGCCGTGTCAGAATCCGCAGAGCGGCCGCGGCGGCCGTCGCCGCCCTCGCCCTCGCCACCCTGCCGACCGCCGCGCACGCGGCGGCGGCACCCGGAGCCGGGGTCAGCGCCCGGCAGCCTCACCAGCAGCAGGCCGAAACGATTCGTCAGATCGTTCTCCAGGGCGCCGTCAACGTCCGCGACCTCGGCGGCCACCGCACCTGGACCGGCGGCCAGGTCCGCCAGGGCCTCGTCTACCGCTCCGACGCACTGAGCAAGCTGACCGACGCGGACGTCACCACCGTCTCCGGTCTCGGCCTCACGAAGGTCGTCGACTTCCGCATCCCGATGGAGGTCCAGTACGACGGCGCCGACCGGCTGCCCGCCGGACTCTCCCCCACCGCCCGCCCGGTCAGCGACCTCGGCCTCTACGGGACCCTCGTCGCGGCGATCGGCAGCGGAGACCCCGTCACGCAGGAGCAGATGCTCGGCGGCGGGCGCGCCGAGGCCTACATGCGCGACATCTACCGCACCTTCGTGACCGGCCCCGAGAACCGGGCGCAGTTCGCGGCGACCCTGCGGGAGATCGCGGACGGCCGGCAGGGCCCGGTCCTGTACCACTGCACGTCGGGCAAGGACCGGACGGGCTGGATGAGTTACGTACTGCTGCGCGCGCTCGCCGTCCCCGAGGACACCGCCGAGCGCGACTACCTGGCGTCGAACACCTTCCGCGCCGCCTACGACGCCAAGGTGCGGGCGGGCCTGAAGCAGTCGGGCCGGATGCAGAACCCGGACCTGCTGATCCCGCTCCAGGAGGTCCGCCAGGACTACCTGGACTCGGCGACGGCGCAGCTGGAGGCCGACTACGGCAGCTTCTACGGCTACCTGACCCAGGGACTCGGCCTGGACCTGCGCACGCTGGCGAAACTCCAGACCAAGCTGGTCCGCTGACCGGCCCCGCCCCTCGCGCGCCCGCGGCGCCGGCTTCCTGCCGGCACCGCGGGCGTCCGGCCGGGGGCGATCCGCCCGGCAAGCTCCGAAAGACGCGCCCTAGCCCAGGCGGGCGGGGAACTCCCGTGCCGAGAAATGCGGCCCGCAGTCGTCGGTGCCCTCGCCCCGGCATATGAACAGCGTCGCGCCGGGGTTCAGACCCGGTGCCGACCGCAGCGTGAACGGCGCGGCGCCCGGTCCGCACTGGGTGGCGTACTTCGCGGCGGACGCACCGCTGCCGTCGAACCTGGCCCACAGGGAGTGGCATTCGGCGCCGGTGTTCCTCAGCTCGCCCTTGACCACCAGTGTCGTCAGGACGGAGAAGGGCAGTTCGCGCTCCGTCCAGCGCGTTGCGGTGACCGTGGCGGTTCCGTGCGCCTGGGACCGGGCGGTGTCAGCGGCCGTGGCGGGGCCGGCGCCGAGCAGGCAGGCGACGGCCGGGGCCATGACCACGGCAGCCGTCTTGGGGAGGGACAGGCGCATGCTGGTTCCTTACGTCGGTTGTTCTCGGACAGTGCGGATCGGCCGGCCCGTCGGCGGGCCGGGATGGGGGTCCTGCGGTGTTCCTCAGCCCGCGGCCGGTCCCGCCGACAGGAGCGCGTGCAGCGTGTTGCGGGCCGCCGCGGGGCTGAAGCGGGCCTCCAGCCGGCGGCCCGCCGCGCGGACCAGGCGGCCGTGCAGGGAGTCGTCGCGGACGAGGCGCACGATCTGCGCGGCGATGCCGGCCGGGTCTTCGCCGACGAGGACGTGACGGTCGTGTTCCAGGCCCATGCCTTCGAAGGCGAGCGCCGTGCCGACGACCGGCACCCCGCGCTCCAGGGCCTCGCCGACCTTGCCCTTGACCCCGGCCCCGTACCGCAGGGGGGCCACGGCCAGCCGGGTGCGCGCGTACATCGCGGCGAGGTCCTCGACCCAGCCGTGCACGGTCACCCCCTCGCCGGCGAGGGAGGTCACCGGCTCCGGGGCGGAGCTGCCCACCAGGTCCAGGGCCGCTTCGGGTATCTCTCGCCGGACCAGCGGCATGATCTCGTGTGCCAGCCAGCGGGCCGCGTCGACGTTCGGGGCGTGCTGGTAGTGGCCGACGAAGAGGACCCGTGCGCCGGCGGGGGCGGTGGCCTCCCGGGGGGCGTCGGCCGGGACGTGGATGTTGGAGAGCACCCGGACGTCGGCGTCCGGCACCAGGGGTGCGAGGACCTCCTGCTCGTCCGGGGAGACCACCAGTGTCACGTCGCTCTCCGCGACCAGGAACAGTTCGAGGGCGCGCATGGTCTCGGCCTGGGCCCGCAGCTTGAAGCGGTCCGCGTCGCCCTGCTCCCGGGCCAGTCGCGCCTGTCGTCCGAGCCGCCTGTAGTGCAGGTCCACCGTGTCGTACACGACCGTGCAGCCAGGGGCGAAGTCCCGTATCTCGCCGAGGAGTTCCAGGGCCGGCTGCGGTCGGCACAGCAGGGCGAGGGCGATCCTTCGGCCGTGCTCGCGCAGGAACCCCAGCTGCGCCCGCCGGTCGGCGAGGACGGCGACCCCGAGCTGCGCCAGCGCGGCGGCGTACCGCTGCTCGGCGCGTCCGTCCAGGGGGAAGAAGAGGACCTGCCGGCCCAGCCCGCGGATTTCCGCGATCATGCGGGTCAGGCGCAGGGAGCCCGAGTCGCGGTCGGGGGTGGGCAGTTGGTGATCGACGATCAGGACGGTGTCTGCCGCAGGTGTGCCCGGTTCCGTGGTGCGCACGTGGGTGTCAGCTCGCCAGGAGCACGGCGAGCAGGGCGGAGTTGAAGCCCTGGAGCGCCTCGCGCCAGGGGCCGCTCTGCTCGGTCTCGCGGATGATCCGCTCGGCCCGTTCGCCGACGGTCTTCTTGTCCTCGCCGGGCAGGAGCGCGGCGAGGGCGCCGATCGCGTGCAGGATCGTGATCAGGAGCGCGGTGGGCTCGTCCGGCTGCTGCCCGTCCGCCAGCGCGCCGCGGATGCGGGCGAGGACCTGGTCCTCGTGGGCCGGGTCGGCGGACGGCCAGGAGTTGGTACGGATCACGCCGAGGAACCGGCCCTGCTCGTGCCGCAGGTGGCCCTGCTCGACGAGGCCTTCCAGCAGGGGCCGCCACGAGCGGTGGCCGATGGTCTCCGCCGCCCAGCTCAGGCTCTTCTCCTTGGCGGACAGGGCGGTGAGGGCCTCGTCGAGGACCGGGTCGCCGGTGGGGGCGGTGTCGGTCACGACGGCACGGCTGCCCGCGGGCCGGTCCTGCGGGGTCTCGATGGTGATGCGGCCGGCCCGTACCAGGTCGAGCAGGACGGCGGTGCCCACGGCGCGGTGCCGGCGGCCCACCTCGATGGTGGTGCGGCCCGATTCGTCGTCGAGCAGGAGGAGGGCGAGATCCTGTGCGAGGGACATGTCGTCTTCTCTTTCTGTCGGTGTGATGGATGAGGGGGAAGCGGTGGTGGCGCGCAGCCGCGGGTGGGCGCGCGGCCGCGGGGCGGCTCGCTCAGACGGGGCGCTGCATGGCGCGTTCGCGGCGCGTCGCCATGACGGAGCCCGACTCGCGGCGTGCCGTGCGGCGCAGGACCGCGGGTGCGACGAGCAGGCCGAGCCCCGCCCAGAGGCCGAGTACTCCCACCGTCTCCCAGTGCCGCCAGCTCTCCCCGATCTCGGCGGCCACGGCGCCGGCGGGCAGCAGCGCGGCCCGGGCGGCCAGGCCGATCCAGTAGAGCGGGAAGGCCTCCGCCACGTGCTGGACCCAGGCGGGCAGCTGGGAGGCGGGGTAGAAGATCCCCGAGACCGAGGCGAGTCCGAAGAGGGGGATCATGACGAGGCCGATGTTGCGCGGGCTCTCGATGAGCGAGCCGAGGATCGCCCCGAGGGGCAGCATCGACAGCAGGCCGAGCGGCAGTACCCAGGCCAGTGCGAGCCAGAGTCCGGGGTTGCCGGGCGAGACGTCCGGCAGCATGAGGATGCCGGTGAGGACCACGACCGCGCAGGCGGCCAGCACGGTGCCGGCCACGTTTATGATCTTGCCGACGAGGTAGCCGGGCATGCCGTGGGGCATCGCCTTGAGCCGGAGCAGCGTGCCGTCCTGGCGGTCCACGATCAGCTGCTGGGTGAGGCTCAGCATGCCGTTGAAGGCCACGCACATGCTGATCAGACTGGGCAGCAGGAAGCCGGCGACGGACATCCCGGTGTCCCCCAGCTCGTTGTCGCGCAGCATGTGGAGCGGGGCCAGCAGGCCGACCAGCCAGACGAGGTTGCTGGCGAGGTCCTGGCCGTTGGTCACCATCTGGTGCAGTTCCCTGCCACCGCGGTGCAGCCCTTGCCGGAGCGTGATCCGCAGGGGATGCACGGCCGCGCGGGTGGTCGTACTCATGGACGTGCCGCCTTCCCGGTCGTCGTACCGGCCGCGTTCACAGGGCCGCTCCCGCGAGCCGTCGTGCCGCCTCGTCGGTGCGTCCCACTTCGGCGTCCCGGACGACGGCGAGGTAGACGTCCTCGAGGTTGACCTGCCGTACCCGGAGGTCGGCGACGTCGTCGCCGTGCTCCTCGAAGAGCCGGCGCAGGAAGCCGGTGACGTCCGGGGTCCGGTGCCGGTGGCCGATGCACCCCGTCGTCCAGGTCACTTCCACGTCCGCGCCGATCCGGCGGGCGAGTTCGTCGACCGTGCCGTGGGCGATGATCCGGCCGCCGACCAGGATGAGGACGCGGTCGGCGAGCTTCTGGGCCTCTTCCAGGTCGTGGGTCGTCAGGAGGATGGTGTTCCCCTGGTCCGCCAGGACCTTGACCAGGGTGTGGAACTCCTGGCGGGCCTCCGGGTCGAATCCGACGGTCGGCTCGTCGAGGAACAGCACCTCGGGGCGGCCCACCACTGCGATGGCCAGGTCGAGGCGGCGGCGCTGGCCGCCGGAGAGGCTGCCGACCCGTTGCTCCGCCTGGCCGGTCAGCCCGACGAGTGCGAGCAGTTGCGCGGTGTCCCAGGGGCGCGGGTGGTGCGGGGTCGAGTACGGGGCGTAGAACGCGGCGAAGTGCTCCAGCAGTTCCCGGACCCGCCACTTGCCGTGGTCGCGCCAGGACTGCAGGACCACGCCGAGGCGCGACCGCCAGCGCTCGTCGCCCTCCGCGGGATCGGTGCCCAGTACCCGGACGGCTCCGGCGGACCGCTCGCGGAACCCTTCCAGGATCTCGATCGTGGTGCTCTTTCCCGCGCCGTTGGGCCCCAGCAGCGCGACGACCTCGCCCCGGCGCACCGAGAAGTCCACCCCGTGCAGCACTTGGTGGCCGCCGTAGCGCATGTGCAGTCCGCGCACGTCGATCACGGGCCCGTCGGGCCCCTCGGGCCGGGCCGCGGCCCCGTGGTGAGGGGTGCGCGGGGCCGCGGCCCCGTCGTCGTCCTTCATCTGTTCCGTCCCCGCCTTCTCGTTCTCGTTCGTTGCCCGTGGTGGTCTGGGTGCCGTGTCTGCCTCGTGTGCCCCGCCGGTGGCCGGGAGGGCGTCAGCGGCCGGCGGGGGTGAGACCCGCCAGGGACGCCTCGACGACGTCCGCCGCGGCGCGGGCGCCGCCGGCTTCGGCCATCTCCGCGCGCACGGCGCTGAGCCGCCCGCCGATCGCCGGGTCGGTGACCGTCTCCCGCACGGCCGTGCGCAGCGTCTGCGGCGTGATCCGGCCCGGCGGGACGACCCGGCCGAGACCGAGGGCCTCGATCCGCTGCGCCGTGACGAACTGTTCGACGGCTTGCGGCAGCACGACCAGGGGAACGCCGTGGGCCAGGCCCTCCAGGACGCTTCCGGTGCCTCCTGCGGTCAGGAAGACGTCGGCGTGGGCCAGCACGCTCATCTGCGGCACCCACTCGTGGACCTCGACCCACGGGGGCAGCTCGCCGAGCCGGGCGGGACCGTCGTGACCGCTGCCGTGGCCGGTCGCGAGTACGACGTGCCAGCCGGAGCCGTCGAGTTCCTCGAAGGCCTGCACGCAGCGGCGGAAGACGTCGGTGCGCTGGTTGTAGGTCGTCCCGAGCGAGACGAGCGCGATACGCCGGTCCCCTTCGGGTGGCGCCCACCGGCCGTGGCCCTCGCGCTGCCAGGGGACGGGGCCGACGAAGGTGTGCTGGGCGCCCACCTTGTCCGCCTCGAACTGCAGGGACCGGGGCATCGCCACGATGCAGGGGGCTTTCTCGGACAGCGCCCCGGTCCCTTCGCCGACCGACGGGCCGGTGGCACCGCCGGCAAGGGCGTGTGTGGGTGAGAACTGCACTTCGGGCACGTTCCACCTGCGGGCGAGGAGCGGGGCGTGGCCGGTGACGGTGTCGTACACCACCAGGTCGGGCAGGTCGTCGGCGTAGGCGGCGGCGACCTGGGGCAGTGCGATGCTGCACTCGCGCCGGAAGGCGTCCACGGCGAGGCTGCCGTCGTCGTCGGCGGGCAGCCAGGTACGGCCGGGGGCGGTGCGGGAGGGGAAGGCGGAGGTGTAGCCGATCGCCGTGGCGCCGGTCCGCTCGACCAGCGGGGCGAAGTCGGCGCCGGTGGCGAAGGTGACCCGGTGCCCGCGCGCCACCAGTTCGGCCGCGAGGCCGAGCATGGGGTTCACATGTCCGTGCAGCGGAACGGACATGAGGGCGATGTGCGCGCCCGGGCCGCGGTACGTGGGCATGACCTTGCCTTCTCCTTGCTTGGACGTGTGGGGCCGACGGCCTATTCGTTCGGGTCGCCGGGTGCCTGCGCCAGGTCCGCGATGCGCCGCAGCCGTTCCAGATGGGCGGCGAGTGCCGTGCGGCCCAGGGGGGTCAGGCTGATCCAGGCCCTGATGCGCGAGTTGAGCGTCTCCTTGCGCATCGTGACGTAGCCGGCCGCCTGGAGGATCTTCACCTGCTTGCTGAGCACCGAGTCGCTCACCCCGAGGGCGTCGCGCACGACGGGGAACGCGAGGGATTCGACGGGGGCGAGCATGGCGCAGATCTGGAGCCGGTTGATCGGGTGGATCACTTCGTCGAAGTCCGGCAGCGGTTCGGCTCCCGGCTGCTCCTGCGAGCCCGCTCCCGTCACGGCCGCAGCTCCTCGGCGAGGGTCCGGTCCAGGCGCCGTCCGGCGAGGACGGTGGCGATCAGTGCGACCGCGCCGCACACCGCCATCGACCAGCGCAGGTCGGCGGCCCATTCCAGGACCAGCCCGACGGCGATCAGCGCCACCACGAAGGGCCCGAGGAGGGAGGTGGTCCGACGCAGGCCCGGCGTCGCGTAGTAGCGGTCGAGACTGACACCGGTGGCGCGGCCCGCGGCCGTCGTCAGCAGGAGCGGGCCCAGCGAGAGCCCGAAGATCACGCCGTAGGGGATCAGGTCCCAGTCGATGCTGACGGAGGCGAAGGCGAAGAGGAGGCAGCAGCCGACGCCCGGGTAGTACCACCAGGGGCTGGGTGTGCGCGCCACGATGCGGGCCCGGGCCGCCGCAGCCTGTTCGAGGGCCGCACGCGCGTCCGCCGGATCCATGGTGACCACCTCTCCGTCCACTGATGCACCTACCGTTTCCATACTGGAAACAATAACGTCGACTTTCCATCATGGCAACAGGCGGGTTCATCGGCGCACCGCCAGTTCCGCCGCGACCTCGTGGGCGGGGCCCACGTCCCCGAGCACGACCACGGTGTCCGTGACCGGCACGAAGAGGGCGCGCGCCGCCTGCGACACCGCCTCGCCCGACACCTCGCCGAGCAGCCGCGGCCGCCGGATCACCCACTCCAGACCGCGCCCGGAGACCATGGTGTGCCGCAGGGCGTCCGCGAGCAGGCCCGGCGAGTCGAACGCCGTGAGCAACTGCGCCGCACAGTACTGCCGTACCGTGTCCAGCTCCTCGCGGCCCGGCGGTGCGGCGGCCAGCGCTGCGGTCTCCTCGCGCACGTCCTGGACCGCGTCGGCCAGCGACCGGCGCGGTGCGGTGACCCGCACGAGCGCCCGGGCCCGGTCGCCGACGAGGTCCCGGGCCGCGAACACGACGTGCTCCGCCCGGCCCAGACGGCGGCAGCGCTCCGCGAGGCGCGCCCCGAAATGCCCTCCGAGCAGGGCGGTCGCCAGATAGCGGGCCGCGTCCCCGTGGCCCTCGCGGGGCGGTTCCGGCGCACACAGCGTCAGATGGACGGCGGCCGCGGACGGTTCCCGCAGGACGAGGACATCGGGAGCACCGGCCGTGGCCGGTACGAGGGGCCGCGAGGCGGGCAGGGTGCGCGCCGGGGCGGCCGCCCTCCAGGCGCCGAGCGCCCGCGCGGCCTCGTCCACCGCACGGCGCGGCGACACGTCGCCCACCACGACGAGGACCGCGTCGCCCGGCGACAGCAGCGCCCGGTGCAGCTCCGCGAGGGTCTCGGTGCCCGTCCCTTCCGGAGCCGCCTGCGGCCCGAGCCAGTGCAGGCGCAGCGCACCGTCCATCCGGTGCTCCGGCGAGCGCCGCAGGGCTGCGTTCCCCGGCTGCGCGGATCCGTCCGGCAGGCGGGCGGGATCCAGCAGGTCCGCCACGATGCCCAGCAGCCGGGGGAACTCCCGCGCGGGCGCCCACGCGCTGACGTCCGCCCACTGTCCGCCGGTGGACACCTGCAGTTCTCCGCCGAGGCGCATCGCCCGTACCGACGCCGTGGCGGCCCGGTCGGCGGCGCCCAACAGCCCGGCCGCCCGTTCGGGCCGGCGCCATCCGACGGGGCCCAGCGAGACCCGCAGCCGCACCTCGATCAGACCGGCCCGCCGGTCCGGTACGGCCATCACGCGCAGGCCGTTGCCCAGGACGGTCTCCCGGGCGCCGTCGAACGCCGGTGCCACGGGATCCCCGAGCGGCGGCATGGGCCGCGGCCGCACGGCCGGGCGCGTCGGCCCCGCGGGCTCCCCGGCAGGGCCGGGTGCCGGGACGGCGGGCGGGGGCGCGCAGGCCGGTCCGCCGCGCACCTCACCCGGCTCCAGCACCAGGACGGCCCGGTGCGCGTCGGCCAGCGCGGCGGCCGCGGAGGCGACCTGCTCGGGGGTGGCCGCGGTGAGCAGCCCGGGGAGTTCCAGCGCCAGTTCGGCACGGCCGTGCAGCAGTTCCAGGCGGCCGAGTGCGCGGCAGCGCCGCTGCAGGTCGGCGTGGTCGCGCCGGTGGCGGGCCGCGAGCGAGCGGGCCGCGGCCACGGCGTCGTCGCCGGACGCGGCCGGCCCGAGCGGATCGCGGAGCCGGGACCACCAGTCGGTCAGCCGGCCGGTGAAGTCCTCCGGGTCCTGGCCGGCCGGGAGCAGCGAGGTCACCACGAGCACGTCGGGGGAGAGCGCGTCCAGCGGGCCGAAGAACCCGCAGCCCGCTCCCACGGGCCCGGTGAAGGGCCGTGGCAGGCTCGACGCACCGGGCCGGCCGGTGAGTTCCGCGAGCACCATGTTGGCCACGTACGCGGGAAGTTCGGTGGCCGGGTCGGGCAGCAGGTGGCCGACGGCGACGGCCGTGCGCACCGCCTGCGGATCGGTGCGCCGCAGCAGGCGGTCGCGGTCCGGCTCGGGCTCGCCCAGCGGCTGCCGGCCGGCGACCGCGCGGGCGGGGATGTCACCGAAGTGGCGTTCCACCAGGTCCCCGAGCTCCTCCGGGCCCTGCGGGCCGACCACCGTCAGCACCGCGTTCGAGGGCGCGTAGTAGGCGTCGAAGAAGCGTGCGCAGTCCTCGGGCGTGATCCGGCCCAGCAGCTCCGGGTCACCGTATCCGTCGTGCGCGTTGGCGAAGGTGCGGAAGAGCGCCTGGGGCAGCAGGGGCCACGGGAAGCCGCCGTACGGCCGGCCGTCCCGCATGTGCCGGATCTCCCGGGCCACTTCAACGAGTTGCGCGGACAGCTCGGCGGGCGCGAAGCGCGGCGCGCGCATCCGGTCGGCCTCGCGGAACAGGGCCTGCTCCAGGGCCTGGGCCGGGACCGTCTGGAAGTAGTCGGTGTAGTCCTGGTGGGTGGTGCCGTTCGCGGCGCCCGCGAGCGGGAGCAGCCCGTCGAAGAACGCGCCGTCGGCGATGCTGGCGCTGCCCCGGAACATCAGGTGTTCGAAGAGGTGGGCCATGCCCTCCTGACCCGGCTGCTCCGAGCGGAACCCGACCCCGTAGTGCACCGCGACCGCCGCCCGGGGGGTGGGCCAGTGCGGGGACAGGACCACGCGCAGGCCGTTGGACAGGGTGCGCTTGTGCAGCCCGCCGCCGGCCGGCGCCGCGTCCGGGGTGGCCCGTGTCTGCGGTACGGCCGGTGTGCGGATCATGTCTGTCTCCCAAGGGTTCCGGCTCAGAGGTCCAGCAGGAACATCGCGAAGCCCGTGTACTTCTCGAAGGTCTTCTCGTCCCAGCCGACGTAGGCCGTGTAGTCGTGCAGGTGCAGCAGGACCCGCAGGGCGGCCAACCGGCCCCATTCGTCACCGAGGTCGCGCCCGTATCCCTGGAAGAGCGCGTCGAGCAGGCGCGGCCACGCGGGATGGCCGTCACCCCGGTACCACTTGAGTTCGACGAGCTCGCCCAGGATCCAGCCGAGGTCGAAGTACCAGGGCGCCAGGCACAGGTCCTCGCCGATCAGCAGGTCGGCGCCGCCGGACGGTACCGCGGGGACCAGGGAGCCGAGGGCGGGTGCGCCGTGGCAGAGCACGGGGTCCGGCTCGTCCGCGATCCGCGCGCACAGTGCGTGCAGCGCGGCCATGCGCGTCTCGCCGAGGCGGGGACGCAGACGCGACTCCGCGTACGCGGCCCGGGGGCTCGCGGCCCGGCCGGCCAGCCAGTCGGTGAACCGGACGAGTCCGCGCGGCCGGGTCTGCGGGCCTCCGGCCAGGTCCTGGGGCACGGGGGTCTCGTGGAGGGTGCGCAGCAGGCGGCCGACTCCCTCCAGGACGGCGACGAGGTCCTCGTCCGGGCCGTGGTGCAGCAGGCGCCGGGCGACCGACTCCGGGCCGCGCACGCGGTAGCGGCGTCCGCCCGGTTCGGCGGTCTCGGTGCCCGCCGCCCAGCGGACGGCGCCGGCCGGCGCCTGCGCGTCTGGTGCGTCCGGTGCGATCGGTGCGGCGGGGCCGTGGGGGCCGGCCAGGTCGAGGCCGGGCGCGGCGAAGGGCGCGGGCGACAGGGGGCCGGGACGGCGCACCCACGTGTACCCGCGGTCCGGGTCCCCGGTCACCACCGTGTGCAGCAGTCCGGTCCCGAACTCCCTGCGCTCCGGGACCTGTGCGGACGCCGTCTGCTCGACCGTGACCGCGGTCCCGGTCCCGGTCCCGGTTTCGGTCCCGGTCGCGGGTGAGGTGCCGCTCATGCCTGTGCTCCGTCCGCCAGCAACGCCGCGTACGCGAGGGCGTCCGCTTCCGGCGTCGGGCTCCCGGCCCGTTCCCGGCGCTCCCGCTCCTGCTCGCGTTCCCGTTCCCGTTCGGTCCTGCGGTCCTCGATGCGGCGCAGCGCCTCGGTCAGGGGCGGCGGGACCCAGCCGTCCTCCCGCCCGGTGGTCAGGCTGTACCCCGGGGCCGGCGGCACGAGAACGACATTGGGCCGGGCCGCCAGGGTGGACCAGTGCGACCGGAACGCGGGGCTGTCCAGGCCGCCGGGCGGCAGCGAGGGAGCCACCGCCACGATCGCGTCGGTGCACTGGAGGGCCAGCAGCACCGGTGTGTCGGCGAGGCCCAGCGCCAGCCGGGCCGTGAAGTGGAACGTCGACGGGTAGACGAGTACGGCCTGAGCCCACTCGGCGTACTCCACGTGCCGGGCCCGGGTGCACTCCTCCCAGGCGTCGATCTCCACGTCCTCCTCCAGGCGCAGGCCGAGTGAGAGCGGGGTGACGAACCGTTCGGCGCTGCGGCTCATCGCCACGCGCACGGTCAGCTGCGGATACTCGCGCCGGAGCCAGCCGAGCCACTGGGGCAGCCCGATGGCCGAGGCCGAACCGGTGACGACGAGCAGCAGCCGGGAGATCCCGAACGGCGCGACCTGCGCGGATTCCACCGTTTCCGGCGCCCCGACGGCCGTGTGGGCGTCCTGTCGGGGCGGGTACGCCGTCATGCGGCATCCACCAGGCGGAGCAGCGCCTCGAGTTCCCGCAGCGCGGCGGGACCGCCCTCGGTCATCGCGACGCCGGTGACGTTGAGCACGATCTCGTCGACGCCGGCCGCCGTGAACTGGGCGAACTTCTCGCGGATTTCCGACTCGTCGCCGTAGAGGAACGCGTCGCCGCCCACCAGCGCCTTGCCACTGGCCTCCGGGTCGGCCTTCATGTCCACGTCGATGCCGGAACGGCTGAGCATGTCGGTGTAGTGCGGCAGCCGCATGTGTCCCGAGTTGCTGGCGAGCGCCAGCTTCGTCGCGTCGCGGTTCGGGCCGGCGAGCGCGACGGGCACGATCGCCACCACGCGCGGCACCGGCCGCCCGGTCTTCCCCGCGCCGGCGCGCAGTGCGGGTACCACGGTGTCCTGCAGGTACGCGGCGGGGGTCAGCCAGGTGATGGCCACGTCGGCCAGTTCACCGGCGAGTTCGGCCATGCGCGGCCGGAGCACGCCGAGCCCCACCTGGACGGGCGGCAGCGGCATCCGCGGCAGCGCGGCACGGCAGGTGTAGAACTCGCCCTCGTGGTCCGCCTTCCCTTCCGCGAGCAGGTCGCGGACGATCGTGACGTAGTCGCGGACCGCGCCGAGCTGGCTGCGGTAGGGGGCGCCGAGGATGCTGCTCTGGAGCACCTTGGCTCCGGGCCCGAAGCCGGCCACCACGGAGTGGCCCATGGCGGCGGCGAGGCTCTGGGCCCGCAGCGCGGCGTCGTACGGGTGGCAGAACGGCATCAGGGAGACCGAGGTGCCGACCGGGCCGCGGAAGCCGCTGGCAGCGGCGTAGGTGAACGCCTGGTGGGTGTCGCTCGCGGTGCCCTGCCCCTGCCAGAGGCGGCCAGCCTTGCTCCACTGGGCGAGCGCGGCGAAGGGGAGGAGCTGTTCGGGGCGCGTCGGTACGAACGGCACCAGGAAGGAGTGGTCGCTCATGCCCGTGCCCCCGTCTCCAGGACGCGTGCGTCGGCGTCGGCCGCCGTGCCGTCCTCGGCGGCCAGCATCTGGCCGCGCACCAGGCGCGCGTACACGGGGCAGTCCCGCATCAGCGTGGCGTGCTGTCCTTCTCCGACCACGCGGCCCTCGTCGAAGACGATCACGTGGTCGGCGTGCTGGACGGTGGAGATCCGGTGGGCGACCACGAGCATGGCCCGCTCCCGGGCGAGTTCGTCCACCAGGTCCCGGAGCTTCTGCTCGTTGACGCTGTCCAGCTGCGAGGACGGCTCGTCGAGGAGTACGAGATCGGACTCGGAGAGCATGGCGCGGGCGATGGCGAGGCGCTGGCGCTGCCCGCCGGAGAGGTCGACGTTGCCCGCGAGGACGGTGTCCAGGCCCTGCGGGGTGCGGGCCAGTTCCTCGGCGAGGCCGACCCGGTCGAGTACCCGCAGCATGTCGTCGTCCGAGACCGAGGTGGCGCTCCGCCCGAGGGTGAGGTTGCTGCGGACGGATTCCTGGACGAGCGTGGCGGACTGGTCGACGTACGCCATGCGGCGGCGCAGGTCGCCCAGGGGCCAGTCGGTGACGTCCCGCCCGAAGACGCGGACGCTGCCGCCGTCGGCGAGGGCGAAGCGCTCGATGAGTTCGAGCGAGGTCGTCTTGCCGGAACCGGACAGGCCCACCATGGCGGTGAGTCCCCGGGCCGGTACGCGGAAGTCCGCGCCGCGCAGCACCGGCGTCGAGCCGTAGCCGAACCGGACGTCCTCGAACTCGACGGCGGGGGCGGCGGGCCGGCGTTCCGGCAGCGTCGCGCGGTCCTGGTCGCCCGCCTCCTGCTCCATGGCGAACAGGCTGGTGAAGCGCTCCCGCGCGACCACGCCCATCTTGAGGGCGGTCACCGCGGACGCGATCATCATCAACGGGGCGGTGAGCTGGAGCAGGTACAACAGGAACGCCACGAAGTCGGCGAGCGAGAGGCGCCCGTCCAGCATCCGCGCCCCGCCGCCCGTGATCACCGCGACCAGTGCGATCTGCTGGCCGAGTGTGATCACCGGCATCATCAGGGCTTCCATGCGCGCCGCGTCGATCTCGCGTCGGGCGACGTTCTCCGCGTGTTCGGCGAGGTCGTCGCCGACCTGCTGCTCGGCGCGGTAGGCCTTGATGACCTTGACTGCGTCGGTGGCGGCGATGTAGCGCTGGGCGAGGCTGCTCGTGACTTCCTGCACCGAGATGTAGCTGCGCCGCAGGCCCTTGACGACACCGGTGATGAGTACGGCCGCGACCGAGAAGGCGCCGAGGGTCACCAGGAGCAGCACCCAGTCGATGAACCCCATGATCACGAGGGTGCCGACGGTGGTGAGCGCGGCCATCGGCAGCTGGATGGGGCCCGCGTCGATCAGCTTCTTGATGCGGGACGTGTCGGCGGTGATCCGGGCGACGAGGTTGCCGCTGCCCTCGGCACGGATGTCGGACACCTTCATGCCCAGCGTGTGCCGCATCGTCCGGACGCGCAGGCGGCAGATCATCCGCTGGCCCAGGCGCGCCAGCAGGAACGTGGCGCCGGCGCCGGCCAGGGCGGAGCCGATGCCGAGGGCCACCAGAAGCCCGGTCCACCAGGTCAGCCCGTCGCCACCGAGCGTCGAGAGCAGCTTGCCCACCACCCACGGCAGGGTGAGGGTCGACGCGGTCGACAGCAGGGCCAGCAGGGCGACGAGCGCGATCTGGCCCTTCCGGTCGGCGGCGAGTTCCCGCAGGATGCGGAAGTCTTGGTTGGGGTCGGGCACGGCCACTGGGCGTCTTCCTTTCACAATGCGCGTGCGATTCCTCGGGCGGGCGGAGTTCAGCGGGGTGCCAGTTCCAGCAGGGTCCGCAGCCCCGTACGCCCTCGCCAGGTGACCTTCAGCCCGGCCTCGGTGCACAGCGCCTCCAGCTCCTCGGCGGAGCGCGACGGAGCCGGCATCATCGAGCGGAACTGCAGTTCGGTGGCCGGGCCGTTCGTGGGCATGGCCACGTCGGCGAGCAGGATCCGGCCCTCCGGGCCCGCGGCGTCACGGCACCGGCCGAGGATCCGTACGGCGTCGTCGTCGCGCCAGTCGGCGAGGATCGCGGAGAGCAGGTAGACGTCGGCGCCCTTCGGCAGCGGGTCGAAGAAGCTGCCCACCACGGCTTCGGCCCGGTCGGCCACCTCGCTGCGCGCGAAGCGGGCGCCGGCCTGTTCCGCGACGTTCTTGAGGTCGACGAGCGTGCCCCGCAGGTGCGGGTGGTGGCGCAGCAGCGCCAGCAGGATGGCGCCGAGGTGTCCGCCGACGTCGACGACGCTGCGGGCGCGGCTCCAGTCGTACTCGGTGACGATGTACTGGGCGCCCCAGGACAGCGGCTGGTCGGCGACCGCGTCGAACGCCCGGGCCTGCTCGCCCCACTCCTCGGCGTAGGCGGGGTCGTTGTTCACGCTCTCCCAGTAGCCGCCGCCGTGGGTGGGTTCACCGGTGCGGACGGTGTGGTCGAGGCGGAGCAGGGACTGCGTGCCGCGGCCGATCATGCTGTCGTTGCGCAGCACCTGGCGCAGGCTGAAGGGGTGGTCGGACAGCAGCGGCTCGCCGATCGGGGTCAGGGAGTAGTGCCGTCCCTCGTCGTCCGCCGTCAGGATGCCGATGTCGGCCAGGTGTCGCAGGAGGGAGTCGGTGACGTCGGGCTGCGTGCCCGCGCGTTCGGCGAGGGCCTCGGAGGTGGTCGCGCCGGCCTTGATGTGGTCGGCGAGGCACAGCGTGGCCGTGGCTCGGATGGCGGCCGGGGTCAGCAGGTCCGCCATGGACATCAGTTTCTCGTAGGGCTGGGGCTCTGCCATCGGTCGCGCCTCACGCTGGAAGTTCGAGGGGTGGAGGGGTGGTGCGGCGTGCGCGGGAAGGCCCGCGCACGCCGCACCGGGTGGTCCCTGAGGGGGATCAGCAGCCGTCGTCGACGGTCTTCGAGACGACCTGGCCGCTCATCCAGCTGATGCTCGCCGACACGGCGGCGCAGCCCCAGGTGGTGGCCGGGGCGTCGGAAGCCGCGGACAGGTTGATCTCCTCGACGGAGCTGTATGCCTCGTAGCCCGACAGCAGCTCTACGATGGACGTGGCCTTCTCCATGTGCTCTCTCCTAAATGAGTGCGTGAATCGAGTGGGCTGCTCGCCGCTCCGCTTGCCCCGGAGCGGTGAGCGCGGCTCTGTGGCCGGTTTTTCAGCAGGTGGCTTCGTACGTCGCGGCGCTGAGGAAGCTGACCGCGGCGGAGGCGCAGTACCAGGTGGTGGCGGGAGCGTCGGCGACGGCGGTGACGTCGAGCTCGTTCGCGTCCATGTAGGTCTCGTAGCCTGCGACGAGTTCCATGATGCTGTCGTTGCTGTTCATGATTCTTCTTTCTCGTTCGAGTGCTTGAGCTCAAGACAGGAAGCGCCGTTGGCGCTTCCAGCAATGGGCTCATCACGTGTCGCGCTCCCCGCCCGGGCCACCGGTCCTGGTGGTCCGGGCGTTCGGGAGTCGCTGCGGAGCGCCGCTCAGGCCGCGGACGGCAGGTTGCGCGCCGGGTTGGCCGGGTCGATCCCGGCCTCGGTGAAGCGCTCGACGACGGTGCGCTCGGCCGTGTCCGGGGTGTCGGAGCTGTCGACCAGGGCCGTGGCGAGCACGCTGGCGCGGTGCTGGCCGAAGCTCAGGCCCTGCCGGCCCGAGTGGGGGTCGGTGGGCTCCCAGGCCGTCGCGATGCCGGGGCGCAGCTCCTCGACGAAGGAGGAGGTGTCGGCGCCGATGCCGGGCAGGTCCCCCAGCGCTGCGGCGAGTTCGGGAGCGACGGACGCCAGTTCGCCGTCCAGGTAGACCACGAGCGCGTCTCGCCGGGGGTAGAGCTCGGGCGCGGACAGGACCTTCGCCCGGTACGGCAGCCCACGCTCCTCCAGGAAGGACAGGGCGGCCCCCCATACCCCGATGGCGTCGTCGACGTTGGTGACGTTCACGTAGAGCCGCAGGACGTCTCGGCCCCCGCGGCGCGGCGTCGAACCGTCGACCAGGAAGAACCCCGGCGACAGGCCCGGCCGTGCCGAGGGCATCCGCAGCCTGACGACGTCCCCGGGCCTGACGCCCGAGGCCTTCACCTCGGCGTCGGCCGGCTGCCGGTCCACCGCGGCGAGAACGCCTTCGGGCGCCCAGAAGCGGACGCCTTCGCGTTCCACCAGCACCCGGGTGTTGCCCTTGTCGTCCTGCTCGGCCCCGGAGCGGGCCACCGCACTGGTGGTGATGTCCGCGTGCGGCACGACCGCGGCGAACCGGGCCTCCAGGGCCGGGTCCCGCAGCCGCGTCGGGATCTTGGCGTCCTGCTGCCCCGAGTGGAAGACGTCGTAGATCGCCTCGGAAAGGATCCGGCGCAGTTCCCGGGGCGTCTCAGCCTCGGTTTCCCGTTCCCCGACCCGGGCCGCCGAACGGTCCGCCGAGACGTTTATGCGCCGCATTACCTCAAGTACGTCCGGCGATAGCATCGCAACATCCCCCCGTCCTTGCGTCGTCACGCTACTTTCACGTCCCCGAATCCGAGTGTCAATGAAAATTTCTCCGGATTTACGACCGCCGCACGGCCGACGCCGGCCGCTGCACGCTGAATGCCGGTAAGCCGGGAGGAGGACAGGGCGCCCGCGACGAGCCGATCCAGCAAATGCCATCCGGCGAATGCCGTGGCCCGTACGGCGAGGCCGTCGTCCACCTGGGGCCGCACCGCCCTGTAACCCTGCCAGAATTCGGCCACCAGAGGAAGGAGACGCTGCATCTTCTCAACACCGCGCTGAATTATCAATTCGTGCGTGAATTCAACGTCGATGAACACATCGTCACCCCTGTTGGTCACGACGTCAAGGACCGATCGGTAAATCCATTCACCCGCGAAAGCACCGACGTCACGCGCCGGATCAGCCAGCCGGAATTCTTCCCAGTCGGCGACGTAAATGGCATCCGGATGCACGAGCAGCTGGTCGACACGGAAGTCGCAGTGCGAGGGCACGCGCGGCGACGACCGCTCCATGTCACGCAGCCGCTCCAGGGCTGCGATCAGCACGGGGTCACCCTGGAGGAGGCGCCAGGCCTCCAGCTCACCGGCACTGGACTTGGCGTAGACGGACATGGGCAGCCCGCGCAGGAACGGCACCGGCGGGAAGGGCGGCGGCTCGTCGTCCAGCTCTGCGGAATGCGGCGGAACAGCCCCGTGCAACTGCCCGATGATGCGCCCGATCCGGTGCGCGTGTTCCCCCGTGAATACTTCGTCCACCATCAGTTGCGCACCGTTCTGCGCGTCGACGATGCGTTCGAAGGCCACCACGTTGTGCTCGGTGTCGCTGCCCAGCAGAACCGGCCGATGCAGTTCGGGCGGTCGGGCGGCGGCGGCGAACTCCTCGAATGCGAGCATGCGCCGCATTCGGGCCCGCACGTCGGGAGCGGCCCCGGTCAGACGTTTGACGAAAACCTCGGTCCCATCAGCGGTGAGGCCGGCCCAGGCGTCGTTCCTGCCGATGGGAGAGGTGACCGAGTCTCGCACGAAGGGCCCCACCCCGAGGTCGACGAGGAGTTTGTCGACCTCCGGAGTGGCGTCCAGATCCACGGGCGCCACTTCTTTTTGCATGACAGCCACCTACTTCTCCCCTCAAGCACAAGAATTGATCCCTGCGGGCACCACGAAGCACTGCACAGGACAGCGCAGGATGGCGCACGCAAAAGGACGGCCGAGACGGCGGAGTGCCGTATCAGGGGTCCACTGGGAAAAGAACGGCCGGGCGGGTTCTGCGCGTCGGCGACCGGCGGCGGATTCATTCCTGCCGGCCGGCGCAGAGGTCAGCGCGATCGTTCGTGGAAAGGAAGGCGCACTGGGGCGCCGTAAAAGATGCGCTCCGGATCAGCCGGAGACGCGGGCACCGATCGAAGCGGTGCGAAGAAGAGCGGGACTATTGACGTCAACGCCCATGAAAATTTTCGTGCGATGCACTTTTCGTTCCCCCGTTGTTCATCGAGGACTGGTCCGCACCTCGACTGATCAGCACCGTATGCATCCTGCATCCACATCCGCAAGACGACGATCCGGTGTGTGACGCACGCCACTTTCCAATCCTGCAAGACGAGCTGTCCAGATCGGGATCAAAGCTGTTCAACCGGCACGGATCGCCTCCAGTTGGGGTCCGGAATCGGCGTTGCGCGCCTGCCTGCAAGGCCTGAATGATCAAGGCGTGCGACCTCGGGTAACCTGACGCGGTCGACGTCGACCAGCGGCCGAGCTGCCCCTCCGCCGCGCGGCGACCGCTGCCCGAACACGCGCATGTGAATGCCGGTCACTTCTGCCCCGCACAGCGGCTGTGCCGGCATTTTCCAGCCGATTTATGAGCTACACGATTCAGCCATACGTTCCCGTTCCGCGCGCGCCGCGGGCAGTTCCCGGCCGGCACGCCGGGCGGACGGAGTGCGGGTTGTGTGAAGAGATCTCTCCAACCGGCGGGTTCGGTGCAAGGTTCGCCGCCCCTGCGGGCGGCCACGGCGCCGGCGACGGCGACAGGTAGGGCCGCGCGGCCGCCACGCGAAACGGCGAAGCCGGGCAGCGCGTGGTGCGCTGCCCGGCTTCGCCGTGCGTATCGGTGGGGCCGGTGCGGGTCAGACCGTGCGGCGGCGGCCCTGGCCGCCGGTGCCGACCCGGCTGCGGGCGGAGGCCGCCGCGGCGCCGCCGCCGGAGCCGCCCGCGCCGCGTCGTCCGCGCTCGCCGGATCCGGTGGCCGAGCCGCCCTGACCTCCCTGGCCGCCGCGACGGGCCTGGCCCGCGCCGGAGGCCGCCGGGGCCTGCCCGGAGCCTGCGCCGGAACGGCGTCCGCGGCCGCCGGCCGCCGGGGCGCCGCCGGTGGCGGAGCCGCCGCGTCCGCCGCCCGAACCCGAGCGGCGGCGCGAGCCGGAACCCGAACCGGAGCCGGAGCCGGAGCCGCTGCGCGCCTTCGGCGCGGGCTGCTGCGGAACCTCAAGCACCACCGGGATGCCCGAGGGCTCCTTGGCGCCGGTCAGCCGGGCCAGCTCCTCGTCGGAGGACTTGATCTGCGCGGTGCGCGGGGAGATTCCGGCGTCCGACATCAGCCGGGTCATGTCCCGCTTCTGGTCGGGCAGGACCAGGGTGACCACGCTGCCGGACTCGCCGGCCCTGGCGGTACGGCCGCCGCGGTGCAGGTAGTCCTTGTGGTCGGTGGGCGGGTCGATGTTGACGACGAGGTCGAGGTCGTCGATGTGGATGCCGCGCGCCGCGACGTTCGTCGCGATCAGCGCGGTGACCTCGCCCGTCTTGAACCAGTCCAGGGTGCGGTTGCGCTGCGGCTGCGAGCGTCCGCCGTGCAGGCCGGAGGCGCGCACGCCGTCGGCGAGGAGCTTCTTGACCATGCGGTCCACACCGCGCTTGGTGTCCACGAACATGATCACCCGGCCGTCGCGAGCGGCTATGCGCGTCGCCACGGCCTTCTTGTCGGTCTCGTCCATGACGTACAGGACGTGGTGCTCCATGGTGGTGACCGCGCCGGCCGACGGGTCGACGGAGTGGCCGACCGGGTCGGTCAGGAACATCTTGACGAGCTTGTCGATGTTCTTGTCGAGGGTCGCCGAGAACAGCATGGTCTGGCCCCCGGGCTCGACCTGCTTGAGCAGCGCGGTGACCTGCGGCATGAAGCCCATGTCGGTCATCTGGTCGGCCTCGTCGAGGACGGTGATCGACACCTGCGAGAGGTCCGCGTCGCCGCGGTCGATGAGGTCCTTCAGACGGCCGGGGGTGGCGACGAGCACCTCGGCGCCGCGGCGCAGCGCGCCCGACTGCCGGTTGATCGACATGCCGCCGACGACGGTGGCGATGCGCAGGTTGACGGCCGTGGCGTACGGGGCCAGGGAGTCGGTCACCTGCTGCGCGAGCTCACGGGTCGGTACGAGGACCATCGCGAGCGGCGCCTTCGGCTGCGCCCGGCGGCCGGCGGTACGGGCCAGCAGCGCCAGGCCGAAGGCCAGCGTCTTGCCGGAGCCGGTGCGGCCGCGGCCGAGGAGGTCGCGTCCGGCGAGCGAGTTGGGCAGGGTCGCGGCCTGGATGGGGAACGGCTCGGTGACGCCCTGGGCGGCGAGGGTCTTCAGCAGCGCCTCGGGCATGTCCATGTCCTCGAACGCGGCGACCGCCGGCAGCGCCGGGACGGTCGGCTCGGGCATGGTGAATTCCTGGGGCCGGGGGGCGGGTGCGGACTTCTGCCGTCCCGCACCAGCCTTCGGACGCCCCTGGGCCGCTCCTCGTCCCCGGGTGGGGCGGCGGCTGGGTCGTGCGGAGCTGGAGCTGGTCATGCGAGAAAGCCCTCCTGAAACCGGCAGGTAAAACAAAGGTCGAGACAGCAGACAAGCCGGGGCCCGCACCTCTCGGTGCGGACCCCGGCATGCTGAAGGAATTAGGCGGGGATGATGTTCTCCGCCTGGGGGCCCTTCTGGCCCTGCGTCACGTCGAAGGACACGCGCTGGCCCTCGGTGAGCTCACGGAAGCCCTGGGTGGCGATGTTCGAGTAGTGGGCGAAGACGTCCGGACCGCCGCCGTCCTGCTCGATGAAGCCGAAGCCCTTTTCCGAGTTGAACCACTTCACGGTGCCAAGTGCCATTTTAAATCTCCTGAATAGGCGGCAAAGGGCCCCATCCGGAGATTCCGGCAAAAAAACAATAAAAGCGCCTGAGGAACATTCCCGTCAGGCGCACATAAAGTTCATGGGTACCACAACTGCAACGGTCACTAAGCTAGCACACCTCGGTCCCGGGGTGCGGACGGGTGGGTGTGACCTCCGCCCCCCGTGCTACGCGAAGGCTCCTGGTGGCGGTGGCGACGGCCCGCCGCCTGGGTGGCGGCGGGCGCCCCGGCCGGACGGGGACTACAGGCGTTCGATGATCGTCACGTTGGCCTGGCCGCCGCCCTCGCACATCGTCTGGAGGCCGTAGCGGCCGCCCGTGCGTTCCAGTTCGTGCAGGAGCGTCGTCATCAGCTTGACGCCGGTCGCGCCCAGCGGGTGGCCCAGCGCGATGGCGCCGCCGTTGACGTTGACGCGTTCGGGGTCGGCGCCGGTCTCCTTCAGCCAGGCCAGGACCACCGGGGCGAACGCCTCGTTGATCTCCACCAGGTCGATGTCGGCCAGTGACATGCCGGTCTTCTTCAGCGCGTACGCCGTCGCCGGGATGGGGGCGGACAGCATGCGGATGGGGTCCTCGCCCCGTACCGACAGGTGGTGGATGCGGGCCCGCGGCCGCAGGCCGTGTTCGTGGACGGCCCGCTCGGAGGCGATCAGCAGGGCCGCGGCGCCGTCGGAGACCTGGGAGGAGACCGCGGCGGTGATGGTGCCGCCCTCGACGACCGGCTTCAGCGTCGCCATCTTCTCCAGGGTGGTGTCCCGGCGCGGTCCCTCGTCCGCGGTCACGTCCCCGTAGGCCACGGTCTCGCGGGCGAAGCGGCCCTCGTCGATCGCGCGTACCGCCCTGTGGTGGGAGCGGAGCGCGAACTCCTCCATGTCCCGGCGCGAGATCCCCCACTTCTCGGCGATCAGCTGGGCGCCGTGGAACTGGTTGACCGGGGCGTCGCCGTACCGGGCGCGCCAGCCTGCGGATCCCGCGTAGGGGCCCTCGGTGAGGCCGAGCGGTTCGGCCGCCTGCCGTGAGGCGAAGGCGATCGGGATCATCGACATGTTCTGGGTGCCGCCGGCGACCACGAGGTCCTGGGTGCCGGAGAGCACGCCCTGCGCGGCGAAGTGCACGGCCTGCTGGGAGGAGCCGCACTGGCGGTCGACCGTGACCCCGGGGACCTCTTCGGGCAGGCCGGCGGCGAGCCATGCGGTGCGTGCGATGTCCCCGGCCTGCGGGCCGACCGTGTCGAGGCAGCCGAAGACCACGTCCTCCACGGCGGCCGGGTCCACCCCGGACCGTTCGACGAGTTCTCTGAGGACGTGCGCGCCGAGGTCGGCCGGGTGGACGGCGGACAGGCCGCCTCCGCGCCGCCCCACGGGGGTGCGCACGGCGTCGACTATGTAGGCCTCGGGCATCGGGACTCCTCAGACGGTCGGACGGTCGGATCCGTCACGTGGGGCGCAGGGCGATCCCGTCCAGGACCATCGACAGGTACTGGCGGGCGATCTCGTCGGGGCTGTGCTGTCCGCCCGGCCGGTACCAGGACGCCGCCACCCACACCGTGTCGCGCACGAAGCGGTAGGTGAGGCGGATGTCGAGGTCGGCCCGGAAGACCTTGGCGGCGACCCCCCGTTCCAGCGTCCCCAGCCAGGCCTTCTCGAACTTCTGCTGCGAGTCGGACAGGTAGTGGAAGCGGGGCTGGGCGGAGAGGGTGCGAGATTCCTTCTGGTAGATCGCGACGGCGGCGCGGTGCCGGTCGATCTCGCGGAAGGACTCGGTGACGAGGGCCTCGATGGTCTCCCGGGGGCCGAGTCCGGCGGCGAGGACGGCGTCGTAGCCCTCCCACAGCTCGGTCAGGAAGGCGGAGAGGATCTCGTCGAGCATCGATTCCTTGGAATCGAAGTGGTAGTAGAGGCTGCCGGCGAGCATCCCGGCGGCGTCGGCGATCTTGCGGACGGTGGTGGCGTTGTAGCCCTGCGCGGCGAAGACTTCGGCGGCGGTGTCGAGGAGTTCACGGCGCCGCTCGGGCGAGGGCGTCACCTGTGGTTTCTTCTTCGCTGTCGGCTTGGCTTCGCGCTGGGCTGCCGGCTCGGTGTCCGGCTTGTTCGTTGGCACGCGCCCATTGTCGGACACCCCCTTACGGGTGCTGACTGCTGACGGACACCGTCTCGCCCGTCATGTACGACGAATAGCCGCTGGCCAGGAAGACGATGACGTTGGCGACCTCCCAGGGCTCGGCGTACCGGCCGAAGGCCTCGCGGGCGGTGAGTTCGGCCAGGAGTTCCTCGCTGGTGACCTTCACCAGGTGGGGGTGCATGGCCAGGCTCGGCGCGACCGCGTTGACGCGTACGCCGAACTCCGCGGCCTCCAGGGCGGCGCAGCGGGTGAGCGCCATGACGCCGGCCTTGGCCGCGGCGTAGTGGGCCTGGCCGCTCTGGGCGCGCCAGCCGATGACGGAGGCGTTGTTGACGACGACTCCGCCCGTGCCGGAGGCACTGAAGGAGCGCAGTGCGGCGCGGGTGCAGCGGAAGGTGCCGTTCAGGGTGACGTCGAGGACGCGGGTCCACTGTTCGTCGGTCATGTCGACGAGGGCGGCGGTGCCGCCGAGTCCGGCGTTGTTGACGACGATGTCGAGGCTGCCGTGGGTCTGCTCGGCGAGCGCGAACAGGGCCCGCACCTGGTCCTCGTCGGTGACGTCGCAGGGCAGGGAGACGACGCGGCCGGCCCCGAACTCGGCCGTGAGGGCGTCCTCGGTCTCCTTCAGCCGGCGGGCGTGGGCGTCGCCGATGACGATGCGGGCGCCCTCCTCCAGGAAGCGGCGGGCGGTGGCACCGCCGATCCCGGCGCCCGCGGCGGCGGTGATGACGGCGGTGCGGTCCTGCAGCAGGTGGTGGCCGGCGGTGTACCGGGGCTCGTTCATGCGAACTCCTCGACGCTGCTCATGCCCGTACGTTAACCTACCAAACACTTGTTAGGGAAGTGACGGCGTTCGAGGAGGCGGGCACCCGATGGACCTGACCCAGACGGCGGACGTGGAGGCCTTCCGGGCCGCGGCGCGCGCCTGGCTGGCCGACCACGTACCCGCCTCCCCCCTGCCCTCGCTGGAGACGCGGGAGGGCTTCGCCGCGCACCGGGAATGGGAGGCGCGGCTGCACGCGGACCGCTGGTCGGTGGTGTCCTGGCCCGAGGAGTACGGCGGCCGGGGCGTCGACCTCGTGAGGTGGCTGGTCTTCGAGGAGGAGTACTGGGCGGCGGGCGCGCCCGGCCGGGTCTCGCAGAACGGCATCAGCCTCCTCGCGCCGACGCTCTTCGACCACGCGACGCCCGAGCAGCGGGCGCGCGTGCTGCCGCCGATGGCGAGCGGCGAGGTGGTCTGGGCACAGGCCTGGTCGGAGCCGGAGGCGGGCTCGGACCTGGCCTCGCTGACGTCGCGCGCGGTCCGCACGGACGGCGGCTGGCTCCTGTCCGGGCAGAAGACCTGGTCCTCGCGGGCGGCCTTCGCGGACCGGGCCTTCGGCATCTTCCGCACCGACCCGGACGCCCCCGAACGGCACCGGGGTCTGACGTACCTGATGTTCGACCTGAGGGCGCCGGGGGTGACGGTGCGGCCCATCGGCCGCCTCGACGGCAAGCCGGCCTTCGCGGAGCTGTTCCTGGACGAGGTCTTCGTGCCGGACGAGGACGTGATCGGGGAGCCGGGTCAGGGCTGGCGGATCGCGATGTCGACCACCGGCAACGAGCGCGGCCTGACCCTGCGCTCCCCCGGCCGGTTCCTTGCGGCGGCCCACAGGCTGACCGCCCTGTGGCGGGAGCAGGGGGATCCGGCCGACACGGCACTGCGCGACCGGGTGGCGGACGCGGTGGTCGGGGCGCGCGCCTACGAGCTGTTCACCTGGGCCGGCGCCTCCCGGTTCGCCGCGGGCGGCGCCGTCGGCGCCGAGTCCAGCCTGAACAAGGTGTTCTGGTCGGAGTACGACATCGCCCTGCACGAGACGGCACTGGACCTGCTGGGCGCGGACGCCGAGCTGGCGGACGGCGAGTGGGCCGAGCCGTGGATCTTCTCGCTGGCCGGGCCGATCTACGCGGGAACGAACGAGATCCAGCGCGACATCATCGCCGAGCGGCTGCTCGGCCTCCCGAAGGGCCGCCGCTGATGCGTTTCCTGCCGACCGACGAGCAGTCGGACTTCGCCCGTACGCTGCGCTCCCTGCTGGGCACGGCTCAGGTCCCGGCCGCCGTACGGGCCTGGGCGGACGGGGAGTACGGGCCCGGGCTGGCGCTGCGGTCCCGGCTCGCGGGGACGGGCCTGTTCGCGCTGGCCGCGCCCGAGGCGTACGAGGGGGCCGGCCTGCTCCCGCTGGAGCTGTCGCTGGGGTTCGTGGAGCTGGGCCGGGCGGGGGCGCCGGGGCCGGTGGTGGAGAGCGCCGCCGCATCGGTACTGCTGTCGGAGCTGGGGGACGAGGCGCTCGCCAAGCGGTTCCTGCCGGGCCTGGTCGCGGGCGAGGCCTGGGCCACGCTGACGCTGCCGGGCGAGAGCGGCGGGGGGCCGTACGCCCTGGACGCGGACGCGGCGACGTACTGCTTCACCGTGTCGGGGGCGGGCGAGCTGCGGCCGGCCGCCCCGGGCGACGCCCTGCGGTCGACCGATCCGGCCCGGCGCCTGTCGCGCCTCGCACCCGCCGGGGGCGAACCGCTCGCGGCGGGACCGGCGGTGGCGCGGGCGGCCCGGGCGGCCGGGCTCTGGGCGCGGCTGCTGACGGCGGCCCAGTGCCTGGGCGTCGCCGAGGCCCTGCTGGAGCGGACGGTCGGATACGTGAAGCAGCGCACGCAGTTCGGGACGCCGATCGGCTCCTTCCAGGCGGTCAAGCACCGGCTGGCGGACACCCTCGTGGCCCTGGAGTTCGCGCGGCCGCTGGTGTGGGCGGCGGCGCTGTCACTGGCCCCGGGCGACGTGGCGGCGGCGAAGCTGCGCTGCGGCGAGGCGGCGTACCGGGCGGCCATGACGGCGCTCCAGCTCCACGGTGCGGTCGGCTACACCGAGGAGCTGGACCTGTCGCTGTGGCTGCGCAAGGCACGCCCGCTGCGGGACGCGTGGGGCACGCCGTCGGCCTGCCGGGCGGAGGTCCTGCGGTCCCTCACACCCGGGCGACGTTGAGGCTGACCACGTAACTCTCCTCGACCGTGCCGTCGGGGAAGAGCGGGGCCAGCTTCTCCCGTTCCGCGGCGAAGTACGCGCGGGTGCCTGCCTCGCCCAGCATCAGGAAGGCGGAGTGGCTGGCGAGGTTGGCGAGGTGCGCGTCCAGCGCAATGCGCCGCGACCAGCGCACGGAGCGGGTGGTGAACCCGCCGAGCCCGAGGGGCAGGGTACGGAAGCCGGTCCCCTGCTTCGCGCCGAAGAAGTCCGCCAGGCGGGCCTCCTGTTCGGCGATCCAGGGGACGGTGAGGTCCGCGTCGTTCCACCAGATGGCGAGCGCGCCGCCGGGGCGCAGCACGCGGCGGGCCTCGGGGACGGAGCGGGCCGGGTCGGTCCAGTGCCAGGCCTGGGCGTAGGTGAGGAGGTCGAACGCGCCGGTGGCCAGCGGCAGTCGGTCCCCGTCCCCGCGCACGATCGGGATCCCGGGATGCGCCCGGCGCAGCTGCGCGGCCATCCCGTCCCCGGGTTCCACGGCGACGACCTCGGCTCCGCGCTCGTGCAGCAGGGCGGTGGCGATCCCGGTGCCCGCGCCGACGTCGGCCACGCGCGCCCCGGCGAGCGGGCGACCGGTGAGTTCCTCGACGGCGTCGAGGAGGGCCGGCGGGTAGCCGGGCCGGTGGGCGGCGTAGGAGGCGGCTGCGGCGTCGAAGGAACGGGCGCGTGTCGTCATGCGTCCATTGTTTTCGATCACAAGGACAAAGCAAACAAGATCGAGGTATCAGGACATGCGCAGGACCATCACCGCCGTGACGCTGTGCGCCGGGGCGGCGCTGCTGCTCACCGGCTGCGGGAGCGCGGAGCCGAAGCCGGCCCCGGAGGGCGGCAAGCAGCAGCCGCAGCCGGCGGCCTCGAAGGACCAGGGCCAGGGCCCCGCGCCGGCCCCGGCCGCCGGCGGCGGCGGGGCGAAGCACGAGGTGACCCTGGAGGTCGGCGGTACGGGCAGGACGGCCGTCATGTACAGCGGCATCGGCAGCGGCTTCGAGCAGCAGACACTGCCGTGGACGAAGTCGGGCACCGCCGAACTCACCGCAGCGGAGCAGAAGGTGGGCTACCTGGTGAACGTCGTCCCGGGCACGATCACGGGCGCCGACGGCAAGCTCCGGCAGGCCCCTTGCACGATCAAGGTCGACGGCAAGGTGGTCGCGGAGAGCGACGGCGTCACGAACGCGAAGGGCTGCTCCTACATGATCAAGTAGCCCGCAGGGGCGGTCCTCCCCGCGTCGCCGTCAGGTCCGCGAGCGGCGCAGGGAGATCCGGAGCAGCAGGACGCTCTGGAACAGGAGGAGCGCACCGGTGCCGGTCGCCTGCCACAGCGGCCGGTCCGGGCGCCCGCCCGGGGACCACGCGGGCCCGTCGGGGTCCATCGTGACCGTCAGCCGTGCACCGACCGCGAGGTCCATCGTCACCGGGCCGGGCAGATCGCGGCCCGCCTCGGTGCGCAGGCGAAGCGACGGGGACGCGGCCGAGCCGTCCTGCACCGTCGTCCGCTGCACGACCACCGCCACCTGCTCCCGGCCCCGGTCGTGGAGGACGTGCCGGTCCCAGGTGATCCCGCCGAGGACCGCGACCCCGACCGCGGTGAGCGCCACTGCGGTGCGGGCGACGAACTCGGCGTCGGTTCCGTGCGGTACGGCCGCGCCGGCGACGAAGACGGCCAGCAGGACCGGGACCCAGGGGCCCTCCGGACCGCGCAGCAGCCAGATCGCACCGAACTCCACTGCAAGGACCAGGCAGTTGCGCAGGACCGCTCCGGGCAGTCTCCGTATCCGATCAGCCATGGACACATCATGCCCGGGGGCCGGGGGCCGGGGGGCGGGGGCCGTGGGCCTGGGCCTGTGCCTGGGCCGCAGGGTTTCCCGCCGGTCAGGCCGTCGTCATCCCCCCGTCGACCGTGAACTCGGCGCCCGTGACGTACGAGGACGCGTCCGAGCAGAGGAAGAGGACGAGCTCGGCGACCTCCTCCGGCCGCCCGATCCGCCCCAGGGGCAGGTGCGACCAGTCCCGGCCCTCGACCGCGCCGGCCACCATCGGGGTGTCGATGGCCCCCGGGTGCACCGAATTCACCCGGATCCGGTCACCCGCCAGGTCCAGCGCCGCCGACCGGGTCAGCCCGCGCAGCCCGAACTTGGTGGAGCCGTAGGCCGCGTGGCCCGGTATCCCGACCAGTCCGGCGGTGGAGGAGACGTTGACGACGGAGCCGCCCCCGCCCGCCCGCAGCACCGGGGCCACGGCCTGGATGCCGAGGAAGGGCCCCAGCAGGTTGACCCGCAGCAGGACTTCGAAGTCGTCGAGCCGCTGCTCCTCCACGTGGGCCGTGCGCCACAGGGCGGCGTTGTTGACCAGCGCCGAGACGGTGCCGAAGGCGCGGACCGACGCGGCGACCACCGTCGCCCAGCTTTCCGGGTCGGCCACGTCGTGGCGGACGTACAACCCCTGACCTCCCAGCTCCGCGGCGACGGCCCGGCCCTCTTCCTCCCGGACGTCGGTGACCACGACCCGCGCGCCGGCCCCGGCGAAGAGCCGCGCCCCGGCGGCACCCTGGCCGCGTCCGGCGCCGGTGACGATGACGACCTTCCCGTCGAGACCGGTGTGCGCCACGAGACCCCTCCCCCATATGCCTAATAGCCATACTTCTAGCAGTCACACCCGGCAGGGGGAAGAGTGCCGGGGGACCCGGCGGCCCGGTCGTAGACTGCGCTGCGTGGCCGACGAGACGAACAAGCGCACGCTCCCCACGACCGGCTGGGCGGTGCTCGGACTGCTCTCCTTCGGGGAGGAACTCTCCGGCTACGACCTGAAGAAGCGGTCGGACCTCTCCCTGCGCTTCTTCTACTCCAGCCCGTCCTTCAGCCAGATCTACAGCGAGCTCAAGCGCCTGGAGAAGGCGGGCTACGCGACCTCGCGCAGGATCGGCCACGACACCGGGACGCGCGACAAGCGGGTGTACCGGATCACCGAGGAGGGCCTGGCGGCCGTACGGGAGTGGGCCCGGCAGGCCCCGGTCGACCCGCCGGTACTCAAGCACGGCCCGATGCTGCGCCTGTGGCTGGGCCACCTCCTGGAACCGGCACAGATGCGCGAAGTCCTGCTCCGGCAGCGGGACTTCGCGGAGGACATGCGACTGCGCGCGGCGGCGGACGCGGAGGCGGCCCAGGCTGATCCGGCCTGGGCGTACCCGGCGGTGACCCTCAAGTGGGCCGAGCGGTACTACACCTCCGAGCGCGACCTGGCGGCCGCCATGCTCGACGACATCGACGAACTCGACGGGCGCGACCAGGGTCAGTCGATCCGCTGGCCGTCGTAGCTGCCACCGACGCAGATCCACGAGTCCTGGGTGGACTCGTACTCCACCGATCCTCTGCCGTCGATGCACGTCTGCCCGTCGACGGTGGGCACGGCGGCAGCCTGTACCGCAGGAGCCAGTGCGCCGGACACGATCAGGAGAGCGGCGGCGATGGCTCCGGGGAGTCGTGTACGCATCAGGACCTCCATGCATGGACGAGGCGACACGGTCGTCACCAGCCTCGCCCCCCGCCCTGGCCGGATGCGCACCCTATTACTCCATTCGAGTGACGGCCGAGCCCCCGCATTGCACGGGAGTCGCTCCTGGGACACGTGCTCCAGCGGCATTCGTCCGAGTACGGGCGCAGGCTGGCGCCATGGAGAACAAGCCCGCTGTGGTCGTGGGGCCACCGGATGACATCGGCTTGCGCAAAGTCGTGGTGGACGGCAAACCCGTGGGCAAGGTGTGGAGCGCGCACGAGCTGCAGAACGCCCTGAAGCGTGCCGGTGTGGCCCCCGAGTACGACATCGAATGGCGCGGCGGAGACGGCACCTCCTGGCCGGCCCGCAGCTGGGGACGCCGGATCACCGGCGCCGTCATGGCCGTCGGTTTTCTGGCCAGCGCCGCAATGTGCGCATGGATAGGCGTGAAGGACTCCCTCGACGCCCTGACCTTCGCCGGCCGGGTGACGGGCTTCTTCTTCCTTTTCATGACCGTCGTCGAATTGATCGCTTTCGTGGCCGTTTTCGACTACTGGCGCAAGCGGAGAACGAGGCACTCGGGTCCGGCCCTCCTGTTCGGCGCACTCGTCCAGCTCTTCGTCGGCTCCGTGCTGCTCCTGATGTACCTCGCCAACAGGGAGAGGCCGACGGACCCGCAGTGTCTGGCCCTCTTCGCCGGCCTCGTACTCAGCGCCTCGTGGAGCCTGTGGGTGCTCTGCCGCCGCCGGGTGTGGTCGGTGCTCCACAACCCGGGGCGCATCGCGATCGGGACGATCATCTCCACCCTCCTCGTCGTCACGAACCTCGCGTACACCCAGGTCTATCTCCCTTCCGTATCGCGCCCGCTGGTGCAGGGTGCGGCTGAGATCGGGATGCCGAGTCTGAACAGGGACGGAACGAAGATGTACGTGCGGGTCCGTCTGCACCTCAAGAACTCCGGCCAGGTCCCGGTCCACATCCTCGGCAGCATCTATTGGATACATGCCAAGCTCGCGAGCGACCCGAAAGACAAGTACAAACTGATCAAACCCGGCGAGCTGGTCCAACCGCCGGGGAGGGAGCTGAACCCGGAGGAGGAGATTTCAGAGGACGTGGTCGTCGAGATAAAGAATCCCGAAAAACTCGACTACGAGGCGGTGACGGCCCAGGTCTCGGCCTACGCGTTCAGGCAGGACAGGATGACGATGAACACCGACTTCGGAAGATCCGGCAAGTGGCGGGGGAAACTCAAGCGGGAGGGGAAGGACGACGACCCCCCGGGACCCCTGCCGGCCGACAAGGACTACGTCAGATACCAGTCCGACATCTCCCAGAGCAGTGAGCTCCTGAACCTGACGCGCGGCAGGGAGCGCGTGACGGTCTGGTGGCTGTACCGAAACAGGCCGGTCGTCTACGTCAACGTCACGAGTCCTGGCGAGAAGAAGGCCTTCAACATCGCCGATCCCACGGGGCAGAGACGGGATGTCGATCGATACGGTCTGGCGTTCGTGCGTGGCTCGATGGCCCAGACACCGTACCCGCAGCTCCTGAAGGAGGCGCAGGCCCAGCGCCCCGACTGACCCCGCCCCCGAAGCCTTCGGCATACCCTCGCCCCATGACGAGCAGCGCCATCAGCCTCCGCAAGGTCGAGGAGTCGGCTCCGGCCCTCGTGAACCTCTACAAGAGCGCCGGAACATCCCTGCGCAAGCACGGCATGGAGGGCGGACGTGCCGCCGTCTACCTGGTCCTGGACTACTCCGGGTCGATGCGCCCCTACTACCAGGACGGCAGCGTGCAGGCCCTCGCGGACCGGGTGCTCGGCCTGTCCGCGCACCTGGACGACGACGCCCGCGTGCCGGTGGTCTTCTTCTCCACCGAGGTCGACGCGGTGGAGGAGATCTCCCTGGCCGGACACGAGGGCCGGGTCACCGAGATCGCCTCCCGCCTGGGCCACATGGGCAAGACCGCCTACCACGCGGCGATGGACGCGGTCATCGACCACTACCTGGACTCGGGATCGACGACCCCCGCCCTCGTCGTCTTCCAGACCGACGGCGGGCCGATCAACAAGCTCGCGGCCGAGAAGTACCTGTGCAAGGCGGCCCGGATGCCGCTCTTCTGGCAGTTCGTGGGCTTCGGCAACACCCGCAGCACGCAGTTCGACTTCCTGCGCCGGCTGGACGAGCTGCCGGTCCCGGCGAAGCGGCCCGTGGACAACGCGGGCTACTTCCACGCGGGCCCCGACCCGCGCACCGTACCCGACGGCGAACTGTACGACCGCCTCGTCGGGGAGTTCCCCGCCTGGCTGGCCGCGGCACGCGGTGCGGGCATCGTGCGCGCCTGAGCCCGGCCCGCCGGTGCCCGCGCTTTGATGGACGTATGACGCACACCAGTTGGGCAGTCTTCGAGAAGGCGGAACCGGATTTCGCGGCGGCCGTCCAGGCCCGTTTCGCGCAGTACCCCCACCACGTCCTGGCCACCCTCCGCAAGGACGGCTCCCCCCGGGTGGCCGGGCTGAACGTCGACATCCGGGGCGGGGAGCTGTGGCTCGGCATGATGGCCGGCTCGATGAAGGCCAAAGACCTCCAGCGCGACCCGCGCTTCGCCCTGCACACCAATCCGGGCGAGGGCGAGACCATGCCGGACGGGGACGTACGGATCTCCGGGCGCGCCGTGGAGCTCGTGGACCCGCCCGAACTGCACCGGTACGCGGAGGAGACGGAGACCCCGCACCCCTTCCACCTCTTCTACGCCGACCTGACGGAGGTCGTGCACATCGGCATCGAGGGTGACGACCTGGTGGTGCGGTCGTGGGCGCCGGATCACGGGCTGCGCACCCAGCGCCGGGGCAACGACGACGAACCGCCGCGCGAGGACCCGGCGCCGGAGGACGAACCCGGCGGCGGCGGGGTCCCCGCCGGGGGCGAGTAGGGTCGACGGGAACGGCCGAAGCCAGTTGCGTTGGCTTCGGCCGCCCCTCGTCGCCCCGCTCCCCCGGTCAGGCCGTCCGGCGGCGCAGCCACCAGGCACAGAACCCGGCGAGCAGCCCGGACAGCGCGAGGAAGATCCCGGTCTCGATCCACTGGAAGGTCCAGTAGCGGTCGGCGGGCTGGTAGTCGACCTCTATGTGCAGGTCGGACTTCGCGAAGCAGTCGAAGGGGTCCGTCTTCGGATCGGCGCAGCCCTTGTAGCCGCGGGCCTCGTTGCCGGCGGGGTCGAGGACCGCACCCGGATCGGACACGACCCAGACGCCGGGCCGCAGCACGCCGACCCGCATCTGGAGGCCGGTGACCGCGAGGAATATCGCGCTCGGCTGGAAGGGCGACCGCCCCGACTTCTACCGGCAACCCTCCCGCAGTCACACGCCCTTCAGCGGCTACGACTGGGACGCCGGCCTGATCGCCGTCAACGAGGACGAGGTCGCGGTCTTCTGGAACTTCCAGAACACCTAGCGGGCCTTCACGCCCCGGATGAACGAGGACCACACACCGGCCGGGAACACCAGGACCGGGCCGGTGCCGGTCTGCTTGCTGTCGCGGACGGGGACCAGGCCTGGGAGGTCGTCGGAGACCTCGACGCAGTCCCCGCCCTCACCGTTGCTGTACGAGGACTTGCGCCAGGACAGGCCGTTCACGTCTGCGCGCATGTCGCGTACTCCTCCGCCACCGACTCGATCAGGGTCAGGGACACCTCCGGCGACAGCGCAGCAGCCCTGGCAAGATCGTAGGACCTCCAGTAGCGCTGAACCAGGGCCGGATAGTCGAGCAGCTGCCCGGCGTGAGGACCCTCCGTATAGGCCACGTCGGGCGCGTCCGAGAACTGGATGATGCGCACCAGCGAATTCAGGGCCCCATGGGCACCAGCCGAGAACGGCACCACCTGAACGGTGATCCGATGGGCTCGGGCGTACGAGGAGATGCGCCGCAACTGGGCTGCCATTACAGCAGGCCCCCCGACTGTCGTCCGCAGCACCGACTCGTGGAGGACCACCCACACCTCGGGGGTCTCCGGATCGACGAGGAGCCGTGCCCGTTCGATACGTGCCGCGACCAGGGCCTCGACACGCTCACCCAGCGCTGTCGGGCTGGCGGCCCGGATGACGGCCCTGGCGTAGTCCTCCGTCTGGAGCAGCCCTGGAACCAGCATGCAGGCATATTCGTAGGTGGCCGTCGCCAGGCCCTCCAACTCGGCCACGGTGGCGAAGTATTCGATGTGCTTGGACTTGAACGCCTTCGCCAGCCGGTAGAAGTAATCTCCTGTGTTCAGCTCCCTGTCGATGAGCTTGGCGATCTCAGGGCGCAGTCGACGCCGACCGCTCTCCATCATGCCGACGTACGCCCCCGTGGCGAAGATGCGCTCGCCCAGCCCCTCCTGGGTCAGCCCCGCCGCCTCGCGCTTCCCCCGCAGCTCCTCGCGGGCGAACTCCTCCGGCGTCTGCGCCCCACCCTCGTCATTCGGCTTGGCCATGAGCCAACTCCCCGCTTCCACAGTGCCCTCGCTCGGCGAAAAGCGTAGTCCTCGGCTCACCAGCGGTTCGGCGGAACGCATTGATACGACTACACAACGCCACAGCGCCCGCCACCCCTGGTCGGGGACGTGGCGGGCGCTGTGCCGGGTGTTCCGTACGCCCTTGTACGGACCGTATGAGGGGTCCCGCCCTTCGCGAGGCGGGGGCGCTGCGGGTACCTACACGGTCAGCGAGCGGTCCGTCGGCTTGACCGGGTACGGGAGCGTGCTGGTGCCGGTCAGGAAGCGGTCCACGCCGCGGGCGGCCGAGCGGCCCTCCGCGATGGCCCAGACGATCAGCGACTGGCCGCGGCCCGCGTCGCCGGCGACGAAGACGCCGTCGACGTTGGTCGCGTAGGAGGCGTCGCGGTCGATGTTGCCGCGGGCGTCCAGCTCCACGCCGAACTGCTGGACCAGGCCGTTCGCCTGGTCGGTGCCCGTGAAGCCCATCGCCAGGGTCACCAGCTGCGCGGGGAGGACGCGCTCGGTGCCGGGCTTCTGGACGAGCTTGCCGTCGACGAACTCGACCTCGACCAGGTGCAGGGCCTTGACGTTGCCGTCCTCGTCGCCCTCGAAGTGGGTGGTGGAGACGGAGTAGACCCGCTCGCCGCCCTCCTCGTGGGCCGAGGTGACCTTGTAGAGCATCGGGAACGTCGGCCAGGGCTGGTTGGAGTTCCGCTCCTCGCCCGGCTTCGGCATGATCTCCAGCTGCGTGACCGAGGCCGCGCCCTGGCGGTGGGCGGTGCCCACGCAGTCCGCGCCGGTGTCGCCTCCGCCGATGACGACCACGTGCTTGCCCTCGGCGGTGATGGGGGGCGCCATGAAGTCGCCCTCCTGCACCTTGTTCGCGAGCGGCAGGTACTCCATGGCGAAGTGGATGCCGTTCAGCTCGCGGCCCGGGACCGGCAGGTCGCGGGAGACGGTGGCGCCGGCCGCGACGACGACCGCGTCGAACCGCTTGCGCAGGTCGGTGGCCGTGATGTCACGGCCGACCTCGATACCGGTGCGGAACTTGGTGCCCTCCGCGCGCATCTGCTCGATGCGGCGGTTGATGTGCACCTTCTCCATCTTGAACTCGGGGATGCCGTAGCGGAGCAGGCCGCCGATGCGGTCCGCGCGCTCGTACACGACCACGGTGTGGCCGGCCCGGGTCAGCTGCTGGGCGGCGGCCAGGCCGGCCGGGCCCGAGCCGATCACGGCGACGGTCTTGCCGGACAGGCGCTCGGGGGCCTGCGGGGTGACGTCCCCGTTGTCCCACGCCTTGTCGATGATCGAGACCTCGACGTTCTTGATGGTGACGGCCGGCTGGTTGATGCCGAGCACGCACGCCGACTCGCACGGGGCCGGGCACAGGCGGCCCGTGAACTCCGGGAAGTTGTTCGTCGCGTGCAGCCGCTCCGACGCCGCCGCCCAGTCGTCGCGGTAGGCGTAGTCGTTCCACTCGGGGATCAGGTTCCCGAGCGGGCAGCCGTTGTGGCAGAACGGGATGCCGCAGTCCATGCAGCGGCCGGCCTGCTTGCTGATGATCGGCAGCAGCGAGCCCGGGACGTAGACCTCGTTCCAGTCCTTCAGCCGGTCGGCGACGGGACGGGAACAGGCGGTCTCGCGCGTGGTGGTGAGGAAGCCCTTCGGGTCAGCCATTGGTCGCCGCCTCCATCATCTTCTCCGTGGTCTCGGATTCCGAGAGTCCGGCGAGCTCAGCGGCGTCCTTGGCGGCGAGCACTGCCTTGTACGTGGTCGGGATGATCTTGCTGAAGCGGTCCACCGCGACGGACCAGTCAGCCAGGAGCTTCGCGGCCACGGTCGAGCCGGTCTCCTCCTCGTGGCGGCGCACCACATCGTGCAGCCACTGCTTGTCGGCGTCGGACAGGGCCTCTACGGCGCCCGCGTTGCCGACGTTGACGTTGTGCGGGTCGAGGTCGATGACGTACGCGACGCCGCCCGACATGCCGGCCGCGAAGTTGCGGCCCGTCTCGCCCAGGACGACCGCCGTGCCGCCGGTCATGTACTCGCAGCCGTGGTCGCCCACGCCCTCCGAGACGACCAGGGCGCCGGAGTTGCGGACGCAGAAGCGCTCGCCGGTGCGGCCGCGCAGGAACATCTCGCCGCCGGTGGCTCCGTAGCCGATGGTGTTGCCGGCGATGGTGGAGTACTCGGCGAGGTGGTCGGCGCCGCGGTCCGGGCGGACCACGATGCGACCGCCGGAGAGGCCCTTGCCGACGTAGTCGTTGGCGTCGCCCTCCAGGCGGAGGGTGACGCCCTTCGGGACGAAGGCTCCGAAGGACTGGCCGGCGCTGCCGGTGAACGTCAGGTCGATGGTGTCGTCGGGCAGGCCCGCACCGCCGAACTTCTTGGTGACGTGGTGGCCGAGCATGGTGCCGACGGTCCGGTTGATGTTCCGGATGGCGATCTGGGCGCGGACCGGCTGGGCGGCCTCTGCCGATTCGGCGTTCAGCGCGTCGGCCGCGAGCTCGATCAGCTCGTTGTCGAGGGCCTTCTCCAGTCCGTGGTCCTGCTCGATCAGGGCGTGGCGGACCGCGCCCTCGGGCAGTTCGGGCACGTAGAAGAGCGGCTCCAGGTCGAGGCCCTGCGCCTTCCAGTGCGTGACGGCCTGGGTGGTGTCGAGGAACTCGGCGTGGCCGACGGCCTCCTCGATCGTGCGGAAGCCCAGCTCGGCGAGGAGCTCGCGCACCTCCTCCGCGATGAACTCGAAGAAGTTGACGACGAACTCGGGCTTGCCGGAGAAGCGGTCCCGCAGGACCGGGTTCTGCGTGGCGATGCCGACCGGGCAGGTGTCCAGGTGGCAGACGCGCATCATGACGCAGCCGGAGACGACGAGCGGCGCGGTCGCGAAACCGAACTCCTCGGCGCCGAGGAGCGCGGCGATGACCACGTCACGGCCGGTCTTGAGCTGGCCGTCGGTCTGGACGACGATGCGGTCGCGCAGGCCGTTGAGCAGCAGGGTCTGCTGGGTCTCGGCGAGGCCGAGCTCCCAGGGGCCGCCCGCGTGCTTGAGCGAGGTGAGCGGGGAGGCGCCCGTACCGCCGTCGTGGCCGGAGATCAGGACGACGTCCGCGTGGGCCTTGGAGACACCGGCCGCGACCGTGCCGACGCCGACCTCGGAGACCAGCTTCACGTGGATGCGGGCGGCCGGGTTCGCGTTCTTGAGGTCGTGGATCAGCTGAGCCAGGTCCTCGATGGAGTAGATGTCGTGGTGCGGCGGCGGGGAGATCAGGCCGACGCCCGGGGTGGAGTGCCGGGTCTTGGCGACCCACGGGTAGACCTTGTGGCCGGGCAGCTGGCCGCCCTCGCCGGGCTTGGCGCCCTGCGCCATCTTGATCTGGATGTCGTCCGCGTTGACCAGGTACTCGCTCGTGACGCCGAAGCGGCCGGAGGCGACCTGCTTGATGGAGGAGCGGCGCGCCGGGTCGTACAGGCGCTCGGGGTCCTCGCCGCCTTCACCGGTGTTGGACTTGGCGCCCAGCTGGTTCATGGCGATGGCGAGGGTCTCGTGCGCCTCCTTGGAGATGGAGCCGTACGACATGGCGCCGGTGGAGAAGCGCTTGACGATCTCGGAGACCGGCTCGACCTCGTCGATCGGGATCGACGGGCGGTCGGACTTGAAGCCGAAGAGGCCGCGGAGCGTCATGAGGCGCTCGGACTGCTCGTTCACGCGGTCCGTGTACTGCCGGAAGATGTCGTACCGGCGGTTGCGGGTGGCGTGCTGGAGGCGGAAGACCGTCTCCGGGTCGAACAGGTGCGGCTCGCCCTCGCGGCGCCACTGGTACTCGCCGCCGATCTCCAGCGCGCGGTGCGTGGCGGCGACGCCGGAGGCCGGGTACGCCTTGGCGTGGCGGGCGGCCACCTCCTTGGCGATGACGTCGAGGCCGGCGCCGCCGATCTTGGTGGCGGTGCCGTTGAAGTAGGTCTCGACGAACTCGTCGTTGAGACCGACGGCCTCGAAGACCTGGGCGCCGCGGTAGGAGGCGACGGTGGAGATGCCCATCTTGGACATGACCTTCAGGACGCCCTTGCCGAGCGCGTAGATCAGGTTCTTGATGGCCTGCTCCGGCTCCAGGCCGGACAGGAAGGTACCGGCGCGCAGCAGGTCCTCGACGGACTCCATGGCGAGGTACGGGTTGACCGCGGCGGCGCCGTAGCCGATGAGCAGGGCGACGTGGTGGACCTCGCGGACGTCGCCGGCCTCGACCAGCAGGCCCACCTGGGTGCGCTGCTTGGTGGCGATGAGGTGGTGGTGCACGGCGGCGGTGAGCAGCAGCGAGGGGATCGGCGCGTGCTCGGCGTCCGAGTGGCGGTCCGACAGGACGATCAGGCGGGCGCCGTTGGCGATGGCCGCGTCGGCCTCGGCGCGGATCTCCTCGATGCGGGCGGCGAGCGCCTCGCCGCCGCCGGAGACCCGGTAGAGGCCGGAGAGCGTGGCGGCCTTCATGCCGGGCATGTCGCCGTCGGCGTTGATGTGGATGAGCTTGGCCAGCTCGTCGTTGTCGATCACCGGGAAGGGCAGGGTGACGCTGCGACAGGACGCGGCGGTCGGCGCCAGCAGGTTGGACTGCGGGCCGATCGAGGACAGCAGCGAGGTGACGAGCTCCTCGCGGATGGCGTCCAGCGGCGGGTTGGTGACCTGCGCGAACAGCTGGGTGAAGTAGTCGAAGAGCAGCCGGGGGCGCTCGGACAGGGCCGCGATCGGGGAGTCCGTGCCCATGGAGCCGAGGGGCTCGCCGGCGGTACGGGCCATCGGCGCGAGGATGACGCGCAGCTCTTCCTCGGTGTAGCCGAAGGTCTGCTGGCGGCGGGTGACCGAGGCGTGCGTGTGCACGATGTGCTCGCGCTCGGGCAGGTCCGTCAGCTCGATCTCGCCGGTCTCCAGCCATTCGGCGTAGGGCGCGGCGGAGGCGAGCTCGTTCTTGATCTCGTCGTCCTCGACGATCCGCTTCTGGGCGGTGTCGACGAGGAACATCTTGCCGGGCTGGAGGCGGCCCTTGCGGACGACCTTGGCCGGGTCGATGTCGAGGACGCCGACCTCGGAGCCGAGGACGACGAGGCCGTCGTCGGTGACCCAGTAGCGGCCGGGGCGCAGGCCGTTGCGGTCGAGGACCGCGCCGACCTGGGTGCCGTCGGTGAAGGTGACGCAGGCGGGGCCGTCCCAGGGCTCCATCAGCGTGGAGTGGTACTGGTAGAAGGCGCGGCGGGCCGGGTCCATGGAGGTGTGGTTCTCCCACGCCTCCGGGATCATCATCAGCACGCTGTGCGGCAGCGACCGGCCGCCGAGGTGGAGCAGCTCCAGGACCTCGTCGAAGGAGGCCGAGTCGGAGGCGTCCGGGGTGCAGATGGGGAAGATGCGGTCGAGGGCGCCCTCGCCGAAGACGGTGGACGCGAGCTGGGACTCGCGGGCCTTCATCCAGTTGCGGTTGCCCTTGACCGTGTTGATCTCGCCGTTGTGCGCGACGAAGCGGTACGGGTGGGCGAGCGGCCACGACGGGAAGGTGTTCGTGGAGAAGCGCGAGTGGACCAGGGCGAGCGCCGAGGCGAAGCGGCGGTCGGAGAGGTCCGGGAAGAAGGGCTCCAGCTGGCCGGTGGTCAGCATGCCCTTGTAGACGATGGTGCGGGCGGAGAGCGACGGGAAGTACACGCCGGCCTCGCGCTCGGCGCGCTTGCGCAGCACGAACGCCTTGCGGTCCAGCTCGATGCCGGTCGTCCCGTTGCTCACGAAGAGCTGGCGGAAGGCGGGCATGGTGGCGCGGGCGCCGTTGCCGAGCAGGTCGGGGGTGACCGGGACCTCGCGCCAGCCGAGGACCGTGAGGTTCTCCTCGGCGGCGATGGCCTCGATCTGCTCCGCGGCGACGGCCTGTGCGGTGCCGTCGGCGGGGAGGAAGGCGATGCCGACGGCGTACGCGCCGGCCTCGGGGAGTTCGAATCCGGCGACCTCGCGCAGGAAGGCGTCCGGTACCTGGGACAGGATTCCCGCGCCGTCGCCGGAGTCCGGCTCGGAGCCGGTGGCGCCGCGGTGCTCGAGGTTCCGCAGAACGGTCAGGGCCTGCTCAACGAGGGTGTGGGTGGCCTCGCCGGTGAGGTTCGCCACGAATCCGACGCCGCAGGCGTCCTTCTCGTTGCGCGGGTCGTACATGCCCTGCTGGGCGGGGCGACCGTCCATGGGCGACCAGGCGGTGTTCAGGCCGGTCGCGGAGTGCGTGGATGCGGAACGCATCGGCTCTCCCGTCGTCGTCGTGGCATATGTGCATAGCCGAGGGACGACGTTGGCCCTCTGCGAAATTTCGTGCAGATTACATGATGACGACTATCCCGAGAAGCGGATATGCCATTCCAGCATGCGGACACTGCGCGAGGCAGAAAGAGGGGACTTTCGCGGCGCTCTACGGGCGGATCGCGGGGGTGTCGCGAGGTGACCCGGCATATCGCGGCGTATCGCGTGGGGCGAAGGTCCCGGTACAGGGCGGGCATCATTGCCCACCCGGAGTCCTGGTGTGATGCCCGGCGGACACGGGATCGAAACCGCCGGGTAACGGACTACTTATGTTGCGTCCTGCATAGTGTCTCACTCCCAGGCCGGTCAGCCTATGGATCCGCCGATCCAGGTTCCCAGGACGTACGTCACACCGGCGGCCGCTCCGCCGAGCAGCAGCTGGCGCAGGCCGCTGTACCACCACGACCGGGCGGTGACCCGGGCGACGACCGCGCCGCAGGCGAAGAGCCCGACCAGCGCGAGCAGCACCGCCGGCCACAGGGTCGTGGCGCCGAGCAGGTAGGGCAGTACGGGGAGCAGGGCGCCCAGCGCGAAGGACCCGAAGGACGAGACGGCGGCGACGAGCGGCGACGGCAGGTCGTCGGGGTCGATGCCGAGTTCCTCGCGGGCATGGATCTCCAGCGCCTGCTCGGGGTCGCGGGACAGCTGCATGGCGACCTCCCGGGCGAGCGCCGGCTCGACGCCGCGGGAGACGTAGAGCTCGGCCAGCTCCTCCATCTCGTCGACGGGGTGCTTGCGCAGCTGCTGCCGCTCGATGTCGAGCTCGGCGAGGACCAGCTCGCGCTGCGAGGCCACGGAGGTGTATTCGCCGGCGGCCATCGAGAAGGCTCCGGCGGCGAGGCCGGCGAGGCCCGTGATCACGACGGTCTGCGGGGCGACGGCTCCACCGGCCACGCCCGTCATGAGGGCGAGGTTGGAGACGAGCCCGTCCATCGCACCGAAGACGGCCGGCCGCAGCCATCCACCGTTGACGTCGCGGTGGGTGTGGTTGTCGCGGTGGGCGGTGTGCAGCGGTGCTTCGATGTCGATGATGGACATGCGCGTTTTCTCCCCTTGTCTCCCCATTGGTGCGAACGGACGTCGTGACACGTCCCGCTCCCCCTGAACACCTCGAAACTACGCACGATTTTCCTGGCCCGCCAGCAAGGAAGGCCGTACTTACCTGCGGTTTTGCGGGTCGGCGACCGGGTGACGCCGATGTTCCCGGGGTGTTTCGCGGCGCGCGACAAACCGCATGACATGGCACAAATCCCCCAAGGGCTCATGATGGGCCCAACCACGTGGGAGAGGCGCGCCATGGAGCCGGTGAAGCAGATTGCATGCAATCCGCAGGTCCTCCTCGAACGGGCAAGGGGCGCTCTTCTGGGACTCGCGGTGGGCGACGCGCTCGGCGCCCCCGCGGAGAACATGAAGCCGTCGGAGATCCGGGCGAAATGGGGCCGCATCGAGGGCTTCGTGACGGAGGACCCGGCGGGCACGGACGACACCGAGTACGCGATCTTCTCGGGGCTGCTCCTGGCCCGCCACGGCTCGGCGCTCACCGTCTCCCACGTCGAGCGGGCGTGGCACCACTGGATCGCGGACCTCGACGAGGGGCCGTTCCGCGGTGCGGGGTTCTCCGAGCGCGGCACCCTGGAGAACCTCCGCCGGGGCCTGGCGGCGCCCATCTCGGCCCAGCACCGGCACGCGTGGTCGGACGGACTGGCCATGCGGGCCGCGCCGTTCGGCGTCTTCGCGGCGGGGCGGCCCGCCGAGGCGGCGCGGCTGGTCGCCATCGACGGCACCGTCAGCCACGACGGCGAGGGCATCTACGGCGGCCAGGCGGTCGCGGCGGGCGTGGCCGCGGCCATGGCGGGCGGCAGCCCGGCGTCCGTGGTCTCCGCGGCCCTCTCGGTCATCCCGTCGGACTCCTGGACGGCCCGCTCCCTGCGCCGGGCGGTCACCGCGGCCCCGCGCGGGGAACGGGCGGTGCGCTCGGCGGTCGTCATCGGCGGCTACCCGTGGACGGACCTGGCGCCGGAGGCGGTGGGCCTGGCCTTCGGCGCGTTCGCCGCCTCCGGCGGCGACTTCGCCGCCTCCGTCCTCACCGCCGTGAACATGGGCCGCGACGCGGACACCACCGCCGCGGTGGCGGGCGCCCTGGCCGGCGCGATGTCGGGCGCCACGGCGATCCCCACCGCCTGGGCCTCGGCGATCGGCCCGGTGCGCGGCAGTTGCCTGCCGTCGATGCGGGGCTACCACGTCCTGGACATCGCGGACCTCCTCACCCCGGAATACGAGGCCGCCCGATGACCCCACCGCCCGACCCCGCACACCCCGCCCTCCCCCCGGCCGGCGCCGACCGGAACCCCGTCCCTGAGCCCGGGCAGGCCACCCCCCGCGCGGACCGACGGCAGGAGGCCCGGCCGCACCCGGCCGCACCGGCGGACCCGGCCGACCTGCCGAGCCTCGCGGAACGCGGGCGGGGCGCGCAGCCGGTGCCCATGACGCCGGACCCCCGGGCGGCCGAGGCAGGCCTCGGCGACGGCTCCGGGGCAACCGGTGGGCAGGAGGTCCGGCTACTCCCGCAGCCCGTACCGACCGCGGCCGGCGGCGGCGCGGAGCGGAGCCCGAGAGCCCGGCCGCTGCTCGTGCCCAGCAGCCCGACGGCAGGCCTCGGGGCGCTGTCCCGGCCGGTGGCGACCGCCCTTCCGGGGCGGGGCGCCCAGGAGGACCAGGCCGCCTTCGCGCCGGCGGCGGGCGAGCGGCCGCAGCCCGCACCGACCGGGGCCGGGGCCGGCGGCGGCGCGGAGGGGGCGGCGGAGATCCGGCCACGGCCGGTACCGACCGACCCGGCGGCCCCCGCGGACGGCGTGCCGGCCGGACGGCCGCACCCCCTACCCGCCACGGAGGCCCGGACCGGGACCGGGACCGGGGCCGGGGCCGGGGCCGGGGCGGTGGGCACGGGTGGAGGGTTGCTGCCGGTGCCGGCCGGCACGCCGCTGCGCCCGGTGGTGGACATCCGGCCCGCCGGGCTCGTGGAACGCGTGGCTCCGGACGCGCAGGCGTCCCGGGGGCTGCCCCTGACCATGGATTCCGCTCGCGCCGCCGAACCGGCGTTGCGGACCGTGATCCGGGCCACCGCCCACCCCGCCGAGCACCCCGCAGGGGCCCCGGCAACCCACGACCGCCGCCCCATCGAAGGCCTCCTCCTCGGGCTCGCCGCGGGCGACGCGGCCGGCTGGCCCGCGGCCCGCCACCGCGCCAGCCGGATGCCCGAGTGGACCCGCCGCCTCACCCGCGAACTCGACACCTTCGCCGAACAGAACGCCACCACCACCCTCCCCGTCCCCATCGCCCTCAACCAGCCCCCGGAGCCGCTGCGCCTCGGCCCCTCCGACGACGCCGAGTGGGCGGCCTTCGTGGCCGAATCCGTACTCACCGCCGCCGGCGTCCTCCTCAGCGACCTCTCCCGCTCCCGCCGCATGCGCGCCGCCATCGACCTCGCCTGGAACGCCCTCGCCTCCGAAGTGGCCGCGGCAGCGGAACGCGCACCCGAAGTCGAGTCCGCCGTACTGCCCCTGCGCGCACGGATCTCCGTACGCGCCGGCCTCGGCAACCTCGCCACCGGCCTGCGCCCGCCCGCCACCGGCCACGACAACCCGCACTACTTCGACGACGCCGCCTGCGTCCGCGCCTGCGTCCTGGCCGTCGTCCACCCCGGAGACGCCGCGGCCGCCGCCGACCTCGCCGAGTTCGACGCCCGCTACACCCAGGACGGCGACGGTGTGCACGGCGCCCGCGCCATGGCGGCCGCCGTCGCCACCGCCCTCACCACCGCCGACGTCGACGCCGCCGTGGACGCCGCCCTCGCCCAGCTCCCCGGCGCCACCGAGATCGGCCGCAACGCCCGCCACGCCGTCGGACTGGCCCGCGCCCACGCCGACGGCGGCGCCTTCGCCATCGTCCCGACCCTCGAACACGAGATCGTCGACCACGTGTACAGCTACGGCATCGCCGCCGCCGAGACCGTCCCCGTGGCCCTCGCCCTCGCGACCGCCGCCCGCGGCAGGACGACCGAGGCCGTACCGGCCGCCGCGTGCCTGTCGCGCGTCGCGGACTCCGCCCCCGCCCTCGCCGGCGCGCTCACCGGCGTGATCGGCGGCGGCGACTCCATCCCCGCCGCCTGGCGCGAGGCCTGCCGCACCCTCTCCGGCTGCGCGCTCCCCCGCCTCGCCGGCACCGACCTCGTGCAGCTCGCCGCGCTCCTCGCCGCCACCGAACTCACCTCGCCCAAGGCCGCCCCGCCGGAGCGGAGGCCGCACGTGTGATCGGCGGCTTCCAGCCCGGCGACGCCTCCCTGGACGTGTCGGCCGCGCCTGCGCGGGCGCATCCGGGGCAAGGTGGTAAATCTCCCGCACGCACTGGCTGCGACCAGGGTTTCCGGACAAGGAGAGTGGAATGACGCTCACGTTGGAGGACCGGGCCTGCGGGGCCCTCGTCGGCGCCGCCGTCGGTGACGCGCTCGGCGGCCCCGTGGAGGGCTGGACCCCGGACCAGATCGTCGAACGGCACGGCGGCCGCGTCCACGGCATCGTCGGCCCGTGGCACGAGAACTGGCGCACGGCCCGCCCCATCGCCCCGTACCACAAGGGCGACGGACACGTCACGGACGACACCTTGATGACGCACGCGCTGGTACGGGTCTACGAGGCCGTACGGGACCACCTCGACGCCTACGCCGTCGCCGAGCACCTGGTCCCCGACCTGATGTCCACCCCCCGCTGGATCCCCGAACTGGAGGCCGAGGCACTGCCGTTGCAGCGGATCTTCCTCGCGGAGAAGTGGATGGTGACCCGCCTGCACTACGCGCACGTCGACCCGCGCGAGGCCGGCACCGGCAACATCGTCAACTGCGGTGCGGCCATGTACATGGCTCCGGTGGGCATCGCCAACGCGGGCAACCCGGCGGGGGCCTACGCGGAGGCCCTCGACATCGCCGGCGCGCACCAGTCCTCGTACGGGCGGGAGGCGGCGGGCGTGTTCGCGGCGGCCGTGGCGGCGGCGTGCGTGCCGGGGGCGACCGCCGCGAGCGTGGTGGACACGGCGCTGTCCCTGGCGAAGGACGGCACGCGGGCCGCGATCGCGGCCGTCCGCGAGGCGGCTCGCGCCCACCGGGACTTCGAGTCGGCGCTCGCGCCCCTGCGGGCGGCGGTGGCCCCCTACGACTCGGTCGGCCCGGACTACCGCACCCCCTCGCTCGACGCCCGCCGCCCGTCCCGCCTCCATGCCATCGAGGAACTCCCGATCGCGCTGGGGATGCTGCTCGTCGCGGACGGCCGGTACGAGGGGGCCGTGCTCGGGGCGGTCAACTACGGGCGGGACTGCGACTCCATCGCCACCATGGCGGGGGCGATCGCCGGAGCCCTGGGTGGCGAGGCCGCGGTCCCGGCCGTCTGGGCGAAGCAGGTCGCCGAGGCCAGCCGCCTGGACCTGCACGCCCCGGCCGTGGCGATGGCCGCGGTGACCCGGGAGATCTTCGCCCACGACCGCGCCCGCCGCCGCGCCCACGAATCGGCCTTCGCCACGATCGCCACCCCCCGATGACCCCTTCCTCCCCCGCCGGCCCCTCCGGCCCAACCGCCCACCCGACGGCATCCGGCGCCGCCACCGCCCGGCAGGCGGCCGACGCCCGCGCCGACTCGACCCCCTCCACGGTGGGAGACGCCGTCGAGACCGTGGGGACGCCGTCCACCGGGCCGAAGGGTGCCCGCTGGGCGGCCGGCGCGGGCGTCGACGCTCGCGGCCGCCCCGGCACCCCCGGCACAGCCGCCGGCCAACACCCGGCCTACGGATCGGCCCTCGCCCGCCCGAAGCCCCCGCCGGGCGTCCGCGAACGCGCCGCCGGGCCCGAGTCCCGCGCCGCGACCGGGCCCCGCGCCTGCGGTGGTGTGGGCGGTGGTGTGCGGCTGACCTGGGCCCAGCCCGAGGACCTCGTCGGGCACGAGCTGCGCCAGGCCGCCGAGGACGGCCGCGATCCGGGCCCCGCCCTGCGGGCGTGGTCCGCCGCGGGCGGCCACCCGGCGCCCGAGCGCGCCGGGGCCTCCCCCGCCCCGGCACCCCCGCACCTCCGTGCGCTGGCGGCCCGTCTGCTGGACGAACTCGCCCGTCTCCCCTCCCCGTTGTCCGCCGACGAGCCGGCCTCCTGGGACGCCATCCTCGCGGCCTGCCCCACCCCACCCGCCGGTCGCGCAGGCCAGGATCCGCCCGCCGGCCCGGGGCCCCGGGCCCGCAGCCAGGACACCCGAGCACTGCCTCAGGGCACCGGCCCGGGACGCACCGCCGCCGGCCCGGCCCCGGCAGCCGCCTCCGAGGCGGGGTCCGCGCGGGTCCCGGACGGCGCCCGCCCCGGACCGTGGCACGGGTACGGGCTGCTGCGGCGGCTGGAGGCCGCGTGGGTCGGGCGGGCCGTCGGGTGCCTGCTCGGGAAGCCCGTCGAGAAGCTGCCCCTCGACGGGATCCGGGCGCTGGCCCGCGCCGCGGGCAACTGGCCGCTGGACGGCTGGTTCACCGCCCGCGGCGTCCCCGAGGAGCTGCTGGCCGCATACCCCTGGAACCGCCGGTCCGCCGCCACCTCCCTCGCCGAGAACATCGACGGCATGCCCGAGGACGACGACCTCAACTACCCGCTGCTGAACCTGCGCCTGCTCCAGCGCTTCGGCAAGGCCTTCACCACCGCCGACGTCGCCCGCCTGTGGCTCGACGAGCTGCCCGCCGGTCGTACCTTCACCGCCGAGCGCGTGGCGTACCGCAACCTCCTGCTCGGCCTGGAGCCCCCCGCCACCGCCACCCACCACAACCCCTTCCGCGAGTGGATCGGCGCCCTCATCCGCGCCGACGTGCACGGCTGGACCAACCCCGGCGACCCGGCCGCCGCCGCGGCCCAGGCCTACCGGGAGGCCGCCCTGACCCACACCGGCAACGGCGTCTACGCCGCCCTCTTCGTCGCCGCCACCACCGCCACCGCAGCCACCGGCCGCGCGGACGTCCACACCTGCCTGCGCGCCGGACTGGCCGCCGTACCGCCCCGCTCCCGCCTCGCCGAGGCGATCCGCTTCGGTATCCGCGCGGCCACCGAAGAGGCCGACTTCGACCCCGTCGTCGACCGGCTGCACGCCCGCTACGGGCACTACCACTGGGTCCACGCCGTCCCCAACACCGCCCTGATCGCCGCCGCCCTCACCCACGCCGACGGGGACTTCACCCGTTCCGTCTGCGGTGCCGTGTCCGGCGGCTGGGACACCGACTCCAACGGGGCCACCGCCGGCGCCCTCGCCGGGCTGCTCACCGGCTCCCCGGAACGGATCCCGCACCGCTGGAGCGCCCCCCTCAAGAACCGCCTCGCCACCACCGTCCCCGGCTTCGACGGCATCGGTTTCGACGCCCTCGCCCACCTCACCGCACAGGAGGCAGCCCGCTCATGACGGCCATCGCCGTGCTCGGCAGTACCAACATGGACCTCGTCGCCTACGTCCCCAAGGCCCCCCTCCCCGGGGAGACCGTCACCGGCCGCGCGTTCCGGACCGTCCCCGGCGGCAAGGGCGCCAACCAGGCCGTCGCCGCCGCCCGCTCCGGCGGGAAGGTGGTGATGATCGGCGCGGTCGGGGCCGACGAGTTCGGCGTACGACTGCGCTCCGCGCTCACCGCCGCCGGCGTCGAGACGGCGGGCCTGCGCACCGTCGAGGGCGCCAGCGGCACCGCGCACATCACCGTGGACGACGAGGGCGGCAACCGCATCGTCGTCATCCCGGGCGCGAACGGCAGCGTCACCGGCCTGGAGGCGGGGGACGAGGCCCGGATCGCCGCCGCCGGCGCCCTCCTCCTCCAGCTCGAACTCCCCCTGCCCGCCATCCTCGCCGGCGCCCGCGCCGCCCGCGCGCACGGTGTCCGTACGGTGCTCACCCCGGCCCCGGCGCAGCCCCTGCCGGCCGAACTCCTCGCCGCCACCGACCTCCTGGTGCCCAACGAGCACGAGGCGGCCGCCCTGACCGGCCTGACCGACCCCCGGCAGGCCGCCGAGGCACTGCTGACCACCGTGCCCGAGGTGGTGATCACCCTCGGCGCGGCCGGGGTCCTCCACGCGGCGCGCGGCCGGGACCCGCTGACCGTGCCCGCACCCCGGGTCCGGGCCGTGGACACCACCGCGGCCGGGGACACCTTCGTCGGGGCCCTGGCCGTGGCCCTGGGCGAGGGCCGGCCGATGCCCGAGGCGCTGCGCTGGGCCTCGGCGGCGGCCGCGCTCTCGGTGCAGCGCCACGGCGCCCAGGACTCGATGCCGACCCGCGCCGAGACCGACTCCTTCGCCCTGGCCGGCTGGGAAGCGGACAACGGAGCCGGAGCCACCTCGTGACGTACTCCGCCGGCGCCGGGAGTGTGTCGGGGCGATCCCCGCGGGGCGCAGAACGCACCGCCGCCGCACCGTCCGGCCCCGAGAACCGTTCGGGGCCCCAGGAGACGCCCCGGCGCGCCACGCAAGCCACCGGAGCCACCGCCCCCGGCGGAGCCACCGCGACCGGGGCCGCCCCCGCCGACCCCCGGCCAGGGCCCCTGCACGGGCTGCGGGTGCTCGATCTCGCGACCCTCTTCGCCGGGCCGCTCGCCGCGACCCTGCTCGGTGATTTCGGCGCCGAGGTCGTCAAGGTGGAGCATCCGGCCGTCCCCGACCCCTCCCGGGGTCACGGCCCCGCCAAGGACGGGATCGGCCTGTGGTGGAAGCTGCTCGGCCGGAACAAGCGGACCATGACCCTCGATCTGTCCACCCCGGGCGGCCGGGACACCCTGCTGCGGCTCGCCGCCACCGCCGACGTGATCATCGAGAACTTCCGCCCCGGCACCCTGGAGAGGTGGGGCCTGGGCTGGCCCGAGCTGTCCGCCGCCAACCCGCGCCTGGTCCTGGCCCGCGTCACGGCTTTCGGCCAGCAGGGCCCGTACGCCCACCGCCCCGGCTTCGGCACCCTCGCCGAGGCCATGAGCGGCTTCGCCGCGGTCACCGGCGAGCCGGACGGCCCGCCGACCCTGCCGCCCTTCGGGCTCGCCGATTCGATCGCCGCGCTGACCTGCGCGTACGCCGTGATGACGGCGCTCGCCGGACGCGATCGCACCGGGCACGGGCAGGTCGTGGACCTGGCCATCATCGAGCCGATCCTCACCGTGATCGGCCCGCAGCCGCTCTGGTACGACCAGCTGGGCTACGTCCAGCCGCGCACCGGCAACCGCTCCGCCAACAACTCCCCCCGCAACACCTACCGCAGCGCCGACGGCCGCTGGCTGGCGGTCTCCGCCTCCGCCCAGTCCGTCGCCGAGCGCGTGATGCGGCTGGTCGGCCGGCCGGAGCTGATCGCCGAGCCGTGGTTCGCCACCGGCGCCGGGCGGGCCCGGCACGCCGACGTCCTCGACGAGGCGGTCGGCGGCTGGATCGCCCGCCACAAGGCGGAGGAGGTCGTCTGCGCCTTCGAGGACGCCGAGGCGGCCGTCGCGCCGGTCTACGACGTCCGCGACGTGATGGCCGACCCGCAGTTCGCGGCCCTCGACACGGTGACCGAGATCGAGGATCCGGAGCTGGGCCCCCTGCGCATGCAGAACGTTCTCTTCCGGCTGTCCGGGACACCGGGCGGGATCCGCTGGGCGGGCCGCCCGCACGGCGCGGACACGGCCGAGGTGCTGGCCGAGCTGGGACTGACCGGGCCCGAGATCGCCGCGCTGCGAACCGAGGGGGCACTGTGATCCTGACCTGGCTGTACGCACCCGGCGACCGCCCGGCGGTGGTCGCCAAGGCGCTGGCCTGCGGGGCGGACGCCGTCATCGTGGACCTGGAGGACGCGGTGGCGGCCTCCCGCAAGGAGTACGCACGCGCCGCCACCGTCGAGCTGCTGGCCGAGCGGACCGCGCTTCCCGTCCACGTCCGCGTCAACGCCCTCGACTCCCCGTGGGGCGGCGCCGACCTCACCGCGCTCGCCGGGCTGCGCGGGCTCGCGGGACTGCGGCTGCCCAAGATCTGCGCCCCGGAGCAGATCGCCGCGGCCGCCGACCGCACCGGCGGGGTGGGCCTGCACGCATTGCTGGAGTCGGCGCTGGGCGTGGAGCGCGCCTACGAGATCGCCCGCGCGCACCCGGCGCTGCGCGGGCTCTCCCTCGGCGAGGCGGACCTGCGGGCGGACCTGGCGGCCAGCGCGGAGGAGGGACTGGACTGGTGCCGTTCGCGGGTGGTGGTCGCGGCGCGCGCCGCCGGGCTGGCGCCCCCGGCCCAGTCGGTGTTCCCCGACATCCGTGACCTGGAGGCGCTGGCGGTCTCCTGCGCGCGCGGCCGGTCCCTCGGCTTCCTGGGCCGGGCGGCCATCCACCCGCGGCAGCTCCCGGTGATCGAGCGGGCCTACCTCCCGGCGCCCGAGGAGGTGAGCGCGGCGGTGGAGGTGCTCAGCGCGGCCCGGGCCGCGCCGGGCGCGCTGGCCCTGCCGGACGGCCGGTTCGTGGATCCGGCGATCGTGGCGTCGGCGCACCGCACCCTTGCGCTGGCCGCGCGGATCCCGGTCCACTGACCCCTCCCTCGCGCTGACCTCGGGGGTACCGCCGCGCCCCGGCGGGGACTCCGGCGGCGCGGGACGCGCGAGGGGGGTGCCGCGTCGTACGCGGCACCCCCCTCGTGACGTTCCGCCGTCAGGCCTTGTCGGCCTCCGGGGCCTCGGCGTCGACGGACGGCTTGCGCAGGTCGGCCTTGACGGCTCCCTCCCGCACCGTGGCGTCGGCGCGCGGGGCGCGGGTCGGCAGGGAGTCCTTGGGCCCTGCGTCGGCCGTACCGTCCGTCTCGTCCTCGGCCTTGGTCTCTGCCTTGGTCTCGGCCTTGTCCTTGGACTTGGCCTCGGGCTCGTCCTTGCCCTCCCCGCCGGAGGCGTCCGGCTCGACGACCTCCTCGCGGCCCGGCCGCAGCTTCGCGGAGAGCACGAAGTAGACGACGGCGAGCACGAAGACGACGATCGAGGTCCAGACGTTCAGCCGGACGCCCAGGATGTGGTGCGCCTCGTCGACGCGCATGTATTCGATCCAGCCGCGGCCGACGCAGTACGCGGCCACGTACAGGGCGAACGCCCGCCCGTGCCCGAGCTTGAAGCGGCGGTCGGCCCAGATCACCAGGAGGGCGACGCCGACGCACCACAGCGACTCGTACAGGAAGGTCGGGTGGTAGGTGCCGGCGTCCCGGTTCGGGCCGGCGCTGATCTCGACCGCCCACGGCAGGTCGGTGGCCCGGCCGTAGAGCTCCTGGTTGAACCAGTTGCCCCAGCGGCCGCAGGCCTGGGCCAGCGCGATGCCGGGGGCCAGGGCGTCTGCCCAGGCCGGCAGCGGGATGCCGCGCAGCCGGCAGCCGATCCAGGCACCCACCGCGCCCAGCGCGATCGCGCCCCAGATGCCGAGGCCGCCCTCCCAGATCTTGAAGGCGTCGACCCAGTTGCGGCCCTCGCCGAAGTAGAGCTGGTAGTCGGTGATCACGTGGTAGAGGCGACCGCCGACCAGCCCGAACGGCACCGCCCACACGGCGATGTCCGCGACCGTGCCCGGCTTTCCGCCGCGCGCGATCCAGCGCTTGTTGCCGAGCCAGACGGCGACGAAGACGCCGATGATGATGCAGAACGCGTAGCCGCGGAGCGGGATCGGTCCGAGATGGATCACGCCGGTCGACGGACTGGGGATGTAAGCAATGTCCATGGCAGACCTGACGCTACCCTGCCGGACGGTGCGTACCGCAACCCGCCCGGCAGGGTCGAAACCAAATCCAGACATGGATCGGCGGAAGTCAGTCCCCCGAGGACCCGTTCCCGGTGGCGTTCCGCGACCCGGTGCCGGAACCGTTCGGGGTGCCCTTCGAGGCCGTCGACGCCGTCCTCGACGCCGAGGGTGAGGCCTTCGCCTCGCCCTTCCCGGTGTCCTTGCCCGCGTCCTTCCCGGTCTCCTTGCCGGTCTCCTTCTCCGTGCCCTTGGCCCCGGCACCGCCGGAGCCCTTGGCGCCCGCCTCCACCTTCTCCTTCAGCTTCTGCGGGGTCAGCGGGTTGGCCTGGTCGGAGAAGATGTCCTTGCCGTCGAGCAGCACGGTCGGGGTGCCGCGGAAGTTCCCGGCGGCGAAGGCCTCGTGCGACTTGGCCACCCAGCTGTTGTGCGTGCCGTCCTCGACGCACTTGCGGAACTCGGGGGTGTCCAGCCCCTCGACCTTGCCCGCCAGCTCCAGCAGTTTGGCGTTCTTGCCGTAGGCGTCGTCGACTTCCTGCGGCTGGTTCTGGAAGAGGACGTCGTGGTATTCGGCGAACTTGCCGGCGTCCTGCGCGCAGGCCGCCGCGTTGGCGCCCTTCAGGGAGCCGCTGCCGCCCATGTTCCCGTCGATGAGCGTGACCAGGTGGTAGTCCACCTTGAGCAGGCCCTTGGCCTCCAGCTCGTGGACGGTGTCCCGGTAGTTGTCCTCGAAGGACTTGCAGGCGGGGCAGCGGAAGTCCTCCCACACGGTGAGGGTGGACTTCGCCTCGGGCTTGCCCGTCTGGATGGCGAGAGCGTCCTTGCCGGTGGCGCCGGAGGGGGCGACCACCGGGCCCGCCGAGTCGGACTTGTCGCCCTTGCCGGCATTGGCCGCGATCACGCCGACGACCGTCGCCAGGCCCAGGACGCCGACCACCGCCGCCGCCACGATCATGGTCCGCCGGCGCTTGTCCCGGGTCTTCTGCCGCTCGCGCTCCGCTTGGAGTCGCTCCCGGGCCGATCGTTTCGTCGCATCGCGGTTCGCACCGTCGTTCTTCTCGCTCACGCTCCGCCAAACGAAGCAGGGAGGCACTCGCGTGCCTCCCTGCCCGCCATTCCACCCGATCGGACTACAGAACCCGATCGGGTGTCCGGTTTGTCTCAGCCCCTGCGGACGCCCTGCGCGAGCTCGGCCGCCAGCGCCTTGACGGCGTCCAGCCCGGCCGGCAGGTCCGGCGCGTCCAGCAGCAGCTTCACGAAGGCCGAGCCGACGATCACGCCGTCGGCGAAGCCCGCGACCTCCTTGGCCTGGGCGGCGTTGGAGACGCCGAGGCCCACGCAGACGGGGAGCTCGGTCGTGGCCCGGGTACGGCGGACCAGGTCCTGGGCCTGGTTGCCGACCGATTCGCGGGTTCCGGTGACGCCCATCAGCGAGGCGGCGTAGACGAAGCCGGAGCCGGCCGCCGTGATGGTGGCCAGGCGCTCGTCCTTGCTGCTGGGGGCCACGACGAAGACGGTCGCCAGACCGTGCTTCTCCGCGTGCTCGCGCCACAGCGCGGACTCCTGGACCGGCAGGTCCGGCAGGATGCACCCGGCCCCGCCCGCGGCCGCCAGCTCGGCCGTGAACCGCTCGACGCCGTAGCGGTCGATGGGGTTCCAGTAGGTCATCACCAGGATCGGGGCGCCGGTCGCCTCGTGGGCCTCGCGGACCGTGCGGAACACGTCGGCGATCTTGACGCCGCCGCGCAGGGCGATGTCGTCGGCGGTCTGGATGACCGGCCCGTCGAGGACCGGGTCGCTGTGGGGCAGGCCGATCTCGACGACGTCCGCACCACCGGCGACGACGGACTTGACCGCCTCGATGCCGCCGTCGACGGTCGGGAAGCCCGCGGGGAGGTAGGCGACGAGGGCCGCGCGGTCCTCGGACTTCGCCTTGGCGAGGGTGGCGCTCAGCAGCTCGATGTTGCCGCGTCCGTGCGTGGAGCTCACTTGTCGTCCCCCTCGGAGAACTCGTTGTCGGCGACTTCACCGTCGGCGTCGTACAGGCCGAAGTAGCGGGCGGCCGTGTCCATGTCCTTGTCGCCGCGGCCGGACAGGTTGACGACCAGCAGGCCGTCCTTGCCCAGTTCACGGCCCAGGTCCAGGGCGCCCGCGAGGGCGTGCGCCGACTCGATCGCCGGGATGATCCCCTCGGTGCGCGACAGCAGGCGCAGGGCCTGCATGGCGGCGTCGTCGGTGACCGCGCGGTACTCGCCGCGGCCGGTGTCCTTGAGGTAGGAGTGCTCCGGGCCGATGCCCGGGTAGTCCAGGCCCGCCGAGATGGAGTACGGCTCGGTGATCTGGCCCTCCTCGTCCTGGAGGACGTAGGAGCGGGAGCCGTGCAGGATGCCCGGCTCGCCCGCGGTCAGCGTGGCCGCGTGCTCGCCGGTCTCGACGCCGTGCCCGGCGGGCTCGAAGCCGACCAGGCGGACGTCCGCGTCCGGGATGAAGGCGTGGAAGAGGCCGATGGCGTTGGAGCCGCCGCCGACGCAGGCCGCGACGGCGTCGGGCAGCCGGCCGGCGCGCTCCAGGATCTGGCGGCGCGCCTCGACACCGATGACCCGGTGGAAGTCGCGGACCATCGCCGGGAAGGGGTGCGGGCCGGCGACCGTGCCGAAGAGGTAGTGGGTGCGGTCCACGTTGGCGACCCAGTCGCGGAACGCCTCGTTGATCGCGTCCTTCAGGGTCCGCGAGCCGGACTTCACCGCGATGACCTCGGCGCCCAGCATGCGCATGCGGGCGACGTTCAGCGCCTGGCGCTGGGTGTCGATCTCGCCCATGTAGATGGTGCATTCGAGGCCGAACAGGGCGCAGGCGGTGGCGGTGGCCACGCCGTGCTGGCCGGCGCCGGTCTCGGCGATCACGCGGGTCTTGCCCATGCGCTTGGTGAGGAGCGCCTGGCCCAGCACGTTGTTGATCTTGTGCGAGCCGGTGTGGTTGAGGTCCTCGCGCTTGAGGAAGATCCGCGCGCCGCCGGCGTGCTCGGCGAAGCGGGGCACCTCGGTGAGGGCGCTCGGGCGGCCGGTGTAGTTGACCATGAGGTCGTTGAGCTCGGCCGCGAAGGACGGGTCGCCCTTGGCCTTCTCGTACTCGACGGCGACCTCGTCCACGGCGGCGACGAGCGCCTCCGGGATGAACTTGCCGCCGAAGTCGCCGAAGTAGCCCTCGGCGTTGGGGACGTGACCCTCCGGGTCCGGGATGAAGAACTCGCTGGACATGATCCAGTGCTCCTACGGGTGCGAGGTGCGGCGGGTGGTTTCACCGTATTGCGCCGCCCGCCCCGGCCGCGGACACCCCGCTGGGGGATGTCGGCGTACGGTGCGCAGCGGCCCGCTCCCGGAGCCGGTCGGCCCGGGCAGCAGGCCGTACGGGACCGCTTCGCGACGCGGTACGTCTCGCGTACCGGGCTGCGGCAGCCCTCGTTACGGCGCGTCTCCGCGGCGCCATCGCATGCCGTTGACCTGGCCGGGCTCGGAGCCGATCACGTACCGGACCCGCCGCCCGTGGACACGCCGGGCCGGGGCGCGGCAGCCGCGGGGGCGGCAGCCGCGCGCCAGGGGCGCGTGCGCCGTCGGCACGCGCCGCGTGCGGACGGAGGGGCGGTCGTGGGCCATGGGACGGGTCAGCTCCGTCCGTGGCGCAGGGCGGGGTGGGCCCCGGCGGCGACGAGGTCGGCCACGGCCGCCTTCGGGTCGCGTCCGGTGACCAGGGACTCCCCGACGAGGACGGCGTCGGCGCCCTCGTTCGCGTAGGCGATCAGGTCGTGCGGTCCGCGGATACCGGACTCGGCGACCTTGACGATGTGGGGCGGGATCTCGCCGACGACGCGCTCGAAGGTGGAGCGGTCGACCTTGAGGTCCTTGAGGTTGCGGGCGTTGACGCCGATGATCTTGGCGCCGGCGGCCACGGCGCGCTCCACCTCCTCCTCGTCGTGGACCTCGACGAGCGGGGTGAGGCCGATGGACTCGGCCCGCTCGATGAGGGAGACGAGGGCCTCCTGCTCCAGGGCGGCGACGATCAGCAGCGCGAGGTCGGCGCCGTAGGCACGCGCCTCCCAGAGCTGGTACGCCGTGACGATGAAGTCCTTGCGCAGGATCGGGATGTCCACGCGGGCGCGGACGGCCTCCAGGTCGGCCAGCGAGCCGCCGAACCGGCGCTGCTCGGTGAGGACGGAGATGACCGCCGCACCGCCCGCCTCGTAGTCCGCGGCGAGCCCGGCCGGATCCGCGATCGCGGCCAGCGCGCCCTTGGAGGGGCTGGAGCGCTTGACCTCGCAGATCACCTTGACGCCGTCGCCGCGCAGGGCCGCGACGCCGTCCTTGGCCTGGGGCGCCTTGGCGGCACGCTCCTTGAGCTCGTCGAGGCTCACGCGGGCCTGCCGTTCGGCAAGGTCTTCGCGGACCCCTTCGATGATCTCGTCGAGCACACTCACGCGAGCGGCCCCCTTCCGGGTCGATGACGGTCGGCCGCCCTGCAGACACGTACCACTGCAAGGTCGGCAATCAAATGGTATCCGGCGGAGGCGTCGCCCTCCGCACTCGGTTGACGGCGTCCCAGTAACTGGACATTCGGAATACGCCCTTCATCCCCGCTGCACACGGGGCTCAGGGCGCCAGTGCCGACCCGAAAGAGAGATTTCGGACAACGGCGAAAACCAGTGCCACCGCGCCCACCGCCCACCAGTGGGCGGGACGCAGCACGATCCTCGGGACGGGCCCGCCGCGGAAGGCGCGAACCAGCCACAGGGCCATGAACCCCGCGAAGACGAAGTAGCCGACGACGGCGAGGGCATTCGACCCGAAAGCGGCGGCCAGGTCCCCGTGGGCGAACGCGTGCGCGCTGCGCAGCCCGCCGCAGCCCGGGCACAGGATGCCCGTCAGCCGCAGCAGCGGGCAGACCGGGTAGTGGCCCGGCTCGTTGGGGTCCACGGTGCCCACGTACGTGAACGCCGCGCCGGCCGCGGCCAGGTAGAGCGCCGGGGCGGCGAGCCGCCTGGCCCGCGACGCCCGCTCGGCGGGCACCACGGGTACGGCGTGCCCGGTCGGCGGACCGGGCACGGCGTCGGGGGTGCTGGAGGCGTCCACCTGCTGATTCTCTCCGCTCACGACAAAAGGCGCAGCCCGACGGGGCCGCGCCTTTCGGCTCTCTTCCAGGACCGGCGCAGACGGCGCGCTCAGGCCTTGGCGGGAACCTTGTTCGCGGCGATGACCTCGGCGAGGTCCTTGTGGGCGGCCTTCGGCGCGCCCATGCCCGCGGCCTTCATCGCCAGGCCGACGACACCGCCGAGCGCGACGACGACGAGACCGGCCCAGAAGCCCAGCGGGTTCGCGAGCACCATGAAGGCGCCGGAGATGCAGAAACCGATGAAGGCGATGATGACACCGGTCCAGGCGGCCGGGGTGTGTCCGTGGCTAGTGCCCGCCATGAGTTGCTCCTCGTTGCTCTGTCGCGCTGCTGTGTCGAACGTGCGGTCTGTGCGAACGCTCGGTGACATTGTCCCGTACCGGGCGGCTTCACCGTCCAGGGGGGTCGGCTCAGGGGCCGGGTCAGCGGGTCCGGTCGCCGCCCGGGTCCGTGGTCGGGTCCTCGCCGCGGTCCAGAGCCTTCCACAGATCTTCCGGCCGGTCGGGATCCACCGCCGCGACGGCCCGCGGACGGGGGCTGCCGTCACGCTCGTAGCGGCCCCCCATCGAGGGCCAGCCGCCGCCGAAACGCAGCGCCAGCAGTCCGGCGGCCAGGATCAGGACCGCGCCGGCGGCCGTGACGTACGGCCACGTCGTCTGGGTCAGGCCGGCCACGTGGGCCGCGCTGTCCGCGGTCGTACGGACCGCCTGCGCGTCCAGGGCGGTGCGGCCGTCGGAACCGAGGAGGGCCGACAGGGCCGCGCCGAGGCCGCTGAGGGCGAGCAGGCCCGACACCAGCAGCCGGCTCTTGCCGCGGACGGCGAAGACGGCGACGAGCGCGGCCAGGCCCACGATGGCCAGAGCCGCGGGGAGGCCGGTCACGGCCCGCCCGTCGGCGCTGAGCTGGAGCGAGTCGCTGCCGATGGCGGCGGTGCCCCGGGCCCAGACCCGGCCGGAGGCGAGCAGGACGACGGTGGCGCCGAGCGCGCCGAGCAGCAGCGCGGCGGCCACGCTGCGGCGGCTGCTGCGGCTGTCGGCGGCCTCGGGTTCGGGCTCGGCGGAGGCGTCGGATCGGGGCGGGGGTACGGCACTCACGTACCCCACTATCCCCTACGCCCTCAGGAGCTGCTCAGGCAGTTCGCCGCTGCCACCGCGCGCAGCACGGCGGCGGCCTTGTTGCGGCACTCGTTGTCCTCCAGCTCGGGCACCGAGTCGGCGACGACACCGGCTCCGGCCTGCACGTACGCCGTGCCGTCGCGCAGCAGGGCCGTACGGATCGCGATGGCCGTGTCGGAGTCCCCGGCGAAGTCCAGGTAGCCCACGCAGCCGCCGTAGAGGCCGCGGCGGGAGGGCTCCAGCTCCTCGATGATCTGCATGGCGCGCGGCTTGGGCGCCCCGGAGAGGGTGCCGGCCGGGAAGCAGGCGGTGAGCACGTCGAAGGCGCTCTTCCCCTCGGCCACGCGCCCCGTCACGGTGGAGACGATGTGCATGACGTGGGAGTAGCGCTCGATCGACATGAAGTCGACGACCTCCACCGATCCCGGCTCGCAGACCCGGCCGAGGTCGTTGCGGCCCAGGTCGACGAGCATCAGGTGCTCGGCGCGCTCCTTGGGGTCGGCCAGCAGCTCCTCGGCGAGGTCGTTGTCCTCCTGCGGGGTCGCGCCCCGGTGACGGGTGCCGGCGATGGGGTGGACCATGGCCCGCCCGTCCTCGACCTTGACCAGTGCCTCGGGACTGGAACCGACGACGTCGAATCCGTTCTCGAAGCGGAAGAGGTACATGTACGGGGACGGGTTGGTGGCGCGCAGCACCCGGTAGACGTCCAGTGCGGAGGCCTCGCAGGAGGTCTCGAACCGCTGCGAGGGAACCACCTGGAAGGCCTCGCCGGCCCGGATGCGCTCCTTGATGTCCTCGACGGCCGCCTGGTACTTCTCGCCGCCCCACAGGGCGGAGAACTCGGGCAGCTCGGAGGCGGGCAGCGGGGCCGGCACGTAGGGCGCGGGCCGGGCCAGGTCCGCCTGCATGGCGTCGAGGCGGGCCACGGCGTCCGCGTAGGCCTCGTCGACCCCGGAGTCGAGGTCGTTGTGGTTGATGGCGTTGGCGATGAGCTGGACGGTGCCGTCCCAGTGGTCCAGCACCGCGAGGTCGGAGGTGAGCAGCATCGTCAGCTCGGGCAGCTCCAGGTCGTCGCTGCCGTGCTCGCCGATGCGCTCCAGCCGGCGCACGATGTCGTAGCCGAGGTAGCCGACCATGCCGCCGGTGAAGGGGGGCATGCCGCCCGCGAGGTCGCGGGGGGTGTGCAGGGCCTCGACGGTGGCGCGCAGGGCGTCGAGCGGGTCGCCGTCGGTGGGTACGCCGACGGGCGGGGTGCCGATCCAGTGCGCGCGGCCGTCCCGGACGGTCAGGGTCGCGTCGCTGCGGACCCCGACGAAGGAGTACCGGGACCAGGACCGGCCGTTCTCCGCGGACTCCAGGAGGAAGGTGCCGGGGCGTTCGGCGGCCAGCTTGCGGTAGAGCCCGACGGGCGTGTCCCCGTCGGCGAGCAGCTTGCGGCTCACGGGGATGACGCGGCGGTCGGCCGCGAGCTTGCGGAACGTCTCAAGATCCATTGCGTGGGGACCCCTGCCTAGTCGGCTGCGCGGAGGAGGACATCGTCGTCGAAGCAGGTGCGGGCTCCGGTGTGGCAGGCGGCTCCGACCTGGTCGACCTTGACGAGCACGGTGTCGGCGTCGCAGTCGAGGGCGACGGACTTGACGTGCTGGAAGTGGCCGGAAGTATCCCCCTTCACCCAGTACTCCTGGCGGCTGCGGGACCAGTAGGTGCAGCGGCCGGTGGTCAGGGTGCGGTGCAGGGCCTCGTCGTCCATCCACCCGAGCATGAGCACCTCACCGGTGTCGTACTGCTGGGCGATGGCCGGTACCAGCCCGTCCGCGGAGCGCTTGAGGCGCGCGGCAATGGCGGGGTCGAGGTTGCCGGGGCGGGGGGACGTACTCATGGAGCCATTGTGCCGGGCGAGGACGGGCGGAATGATCCATGTCCGCCTGATGGGCGGGCGTCCGGCGCGATCCGGTCGTAGGCTGGCTGGCATGTCTACCCATGCGAAGCGTGAACGCCTGCTGCTGGCGGACCTGTTGGAGGCGGCCGGCCCGGAGGCCCCCACGCTGTGCGACGGCTGGACCTGTCGCGACCTGGCCGCGCACGTGGTCGTCCGGGAACGGCGGCCGGACGCGGCGGGCGGGCTCCTGCTGAACGTCCTGAAGACCCGCCTGGACAAGGCGATGGAGGAATACACGGCCAAGCCGTACGAGGAGCTCATCCAGCTGATCCGGACCGGGCCGCCGCGGCTGTCGGTGTACGCGCTGAAGCAGATCGACGAGGCGGCGAACGCGGTGGAGTTCTACGTCCACGCGGAGGACGTCCGCCGGGCCCAGCCGGACTGGTCCCCGCGGGAGCTGGACCCGGTGTTCTCGGACGCGCTGTGGTCCCGCCTGGAGAAGCTGGCCCGCCTGACGGGCCGCCGCTCGCCGGTGGGCCTGGTGCTGCGCCGCCCCGACGGGCGGACGGCGGTGGCGCACAAGGGCACGCCGGTGGTGACGGTGACGGGCGAGCCGGGAGAACTGACGCTGTTCTGCTTCGGCCGCCAGGCGTCTGCCGCGGTGTCGCTGGACGGCGAGAAGGACGCGGTGGCCATGCTCACCGCTGCCGCCCTGGGCATCTGATCCCGCCCGCGGCCCGGTGGCCGCGCCTCAATCGCCGGCGGGGCCGGGGTGGTGTCCCCGGCCGGGGGCGTGACCCGTCGGGCAGGGCGGTGGCTTCGGGTGGGGTGGTGCCCCTCCGGGGGCTCTCCTCGGCTCGGCGCGCGCGGGCACGTCCCGGCCGTACCCGGTGGTCGCGCCTCGTCCTGCGGGGAGCCCCCGCAGTGTCCCCACCCCACGGCCCCGCTCCGTCCGGGACGGGCCG
>NZ_JOAK01000027.1 GCF_000720455.1 Streptomyces virginiae
CTTGACCGCCCGTCCCGCCACGGAAATCCGAAAGACTGCCGGGAAGCCCCCAAAGGAACGGGCCGGTTCCAGATTTCAGGGACGGGGCGTCGGAGATGCCCGGCGGCGGTCGGGGGCGCGTCTAATCGCTACGCGCTCCTGCCCGGTGGCGTCTGCGAGCCCCTTGGGCTGGGCATAAGCCGCCACCAATCGCTACGCGCTCCTGCGAGACGGCGCCTGCGAGTCCCTTGGGCTGGGCATAGGCCGCCACCAATCGCTACGCGCTCCTGCCCGGTGGCGTCTGCGAGCCCCTTGGGCTGGGCATAGGCCGCCACCAATCGCTACGCGCTCCTGTGAGACGGCGTCTGCGAGTCCCTTGGGCTGGGCATAGGCCGCCACTAATCGCTACGCGCTCCTGACGGATGGCGTGTGCGAGTCCCTTGGGCTGGGCATAGGCCGCCACTAATCGCTACGCGCTCCTGCACGAGGGCGTCCGGCCCTCGTCTGGGGCTGAGAGGGGCGATACCGGGGGGCGGGAGGGTGATCCATCGGCTCAGCCGATGCCAACCCCTACCAAGACCACGGTGCGATCCCACCCTTAGGCGCAAACGGGAGCAACTGGGGCGTATTGAAGGGTCTTTTGGGCGCGCACTCACGCAGACATGGATGGGCATCGCTCCAGCCGTCATCTGACGCTTTTCCTCCCCACTCAGGGGCCAGACGCCGTCCGTGAGGGGTGGAGGAAGGTTTCTGCGGCCTATGCCCAGCCCCGGACATCTCGCGGACGCGTGATGGGGGCGTGTGTGGTGATCGATGGCGGCCTATGCCCGCTCGCAGGCGCCGTCTCGCGGGAGCGTGTAGCGATTTGATGCGCCCCCCGGCCGCCGCCGCGCATGCCCGACGCCCCGTCCCTGAAAAGCTGAGACCGGCCCGTTCCTTTGGGGGCTTCCCGGCAGTCTTTCGGATTTCCGTGGCGGGACGGGCGGTCAAGGGTGGCCGAAGGCCATCGCGTAGCGACGCGACTCCCCGCCCCGGCGGCTTTTCGCCCGCGCCGGCCCGTGCCTGCGGCTTCTGGCTTGCTGAGCCGCTCCCGCGCCTGCGGTGACCCCTACCCCGTCACGCCCCGTCGCCGCGGGAGCGGCGAGAAGGCCACCGGGGTCCAGGACAGGGACAGGACGGCGGCTCCCGTCCAGAGGGTGGTGTGGAGGGTGGTGAGTTCCGTCAGGAGGCCCGAGGTGGCGGAGCCCAGAGCCACGGCGCCGGTCAGGGTGAAGCGGAAAGTGGCGTTCATGCGGCCCATGAGGGGGTCCGGGGTGAGGTGCTGGCGGAGGCTGACCGCCAGGACGTTGTCCGAGCCGATCTTCATCATGGTCAGCAGCCAGGCGCCGCCCGCGAGCCAGAGCCACGGGCCGTGGTCGAGCAGCGGTACCAGCAGGGCCGCCGGGGTCAGGGTCAGCAGCAAGGCGCGCCCGTAACCCACGCGGGCCGCGAAGGGCCGGGCCAGGCGGGCTCCCAGGAGCAGGCCCGCGCCGCCGGTCGCCCAGAAGAGGCCGAGCGAGGCGGGGGACAGGTCCAGTTCGCGGACGAAGAGGACGGGGAGCATGGTGCCCAGGACCGCGCCGCCCAGGTTGTTCAGGGTGGCGGCCAGGGCCAGGGCGCGCAGCTCGGGGTGGCCCAGTACGTGCTGGAGTCCTTCCCGGATCTGCGTCGTGAGCGGGCTCCGGACGGTGGCCGGCGGGGCGGGTGCGGCCCGGATCCCGGTGAGGCGGACGGCGGAGGCGAGGTACGCCGCAGCGGAGCAGGCCAGTGCCGCGGGGGCGGTCAGTGCTGCGACCAGGGCGCCGCCGGCTCCGCGGCCGGCGATGTTGGCGGCGGCCATGAGGGTCACCATCGCGGTGTTGGCCCGGATCAGGCCCTTCCGGCCGACGAGCTGGGGCAGGACGCTCTGCGAGCCGACGTCGGAGAAGACGGTGGCGCAGCCGGCCAGCAGGACCACGGCGTACAGCTGCCCCAGCGTGAGGGCGTCCAGCCACCAGGCGAGAGGTAAGGAGGCGAAGAGCGCCGCCCGGGCGAGGTCGGCGGTGATGAGGACGCCGCGGGTGCGCAGGCGGTCGACCCAGGCTCCGGCCGGCAGGCCGATCAGGAGGAAGGCGAGCGTGGAGAGCGCAGCGAGGACGCCCACCTGGGCGGGGCCGGCGTCGAGGGCCGTGAGGGCGAGCAGGGGGACGGCCACGTAGCCCGTGTTGGTGCCGAGCTGGTTGAGGGTGGCGGCGCCGAAGAGGGTGCGGAAGTCCTGATTGCGCCAGGGGGAGCGGGCGGCGGAGGGGGTGGCGGGTGTTCCCGGGGAGTGTTCGGGCGTCGTGCGGACCGTCCGGGGGCGGCGCTCCGGGCGCCGGCGCGGGGAGGCTGTCATGGACAGAACCGTGCCGAAGGCGATCTCTAAGGACAATTTAAATGTTCTCCGTGATCGCTTAAGGATCGCTACGCAGCTCCTGACTTGCGGGGTCGTGGCCGGAACCGGCCCCAGGCATGGCAGGCTTGGGGCATGGCCGCTCAGATTTATCCCAGCATCCTGTCCGCCGACTTCGCCCGTCTCGCCGAGGAGGCGAAGGCCGTCGAGGGGGCCGACTGGCTGCATGTCGACGTCATGGACAACCATTTCGTCCCGAACCTCACCCTCGGCATGCCGGTCGTGGAGTCATTGAGCCGCGCCACGGACATCCCGCTGGACCTGCACCTGATGATCGAGAACCCGGACCGCTGGGCGCCGCAGTACGTGGAGGCCGGCGCGGGCTCGGTCACCTTCCACGCCGAGGCCGCGGCGGCGCCCGTCCGCCTCGCGCGCGAGATCCGGGCGAAGGGGGCGCGGGCCTCCATGGCGCTCAAGCCCGCGACGCCGATCGAACAGTACGAGGACATCCTCCCCGAGCTCGACATGCTGCTGATCATGACGGTCGAGCCCGGCTTCGGCGGCCAGCCCTTTCTCGACATCATGCTCCCCAAGATCCGCCGTACCCGGGAGCTGATCGCCAAGCACGGTCTGGAGCTGTGGCTGCAGGTCGACGGCGGGGTCTCGGCCTCGACCATCGAGCGCTGCGCCGAGGCAGGCGCGGACGTCTTCGTGGCGGGCAGCGCGGTCTACGGGGCGGTCGATCCGGCGGCCGCCGTCCGCACGCTGCGTGACCAGGCGGGCGCGGCGATCGCGGCGGCGCCGTGGGCTTGCGACCACTGAGTCGAGCGTTGGTGAACAGCTCGGTGAACGGGAGCTGTCCAGGCTGATCAACGGCCGTCGGATCTGACAGGATGAACGGCGAGTCGAGAGTGTGAACACGAGAGTGTGAACAGCAGTGAGGAGAACGCGGTGTCTGCAATGTCGGCGGGACGGTCAGCCCTGCGGATGGGACCCGCGGAGCTGGTGCAGGCGGCGGCCATGGCCCGCCGCTTCTACCTGGAGGGCAAGTCCAAGATCCAGATCGCCGAGGAGTTCGGCGTGAGCCGCTTCAAGGTGGCCCGGGTGCTGGAGACCGCCCTCGAACGCGACCTCGTGCGCATCGAGATCCGGGTTCCGGCCGAGCTCGACGCGGAGCGCTCGGACGCGCTCCGGGCCCGGTACGGGCTCCGGCACGCCGTCGTGGTGGAGTCCCCGGCCGACGCCACCGAGGACGCCCCGGACCCGGAGAACCTGGGCGCGGTCGCCGCCGACCTGCTGGGCGAACTGGTCAACGAGGGCGACGTACTGGGCCTCGCGTGGGGCCGGTCGACGATCCACATGGCCGCCTCCCTGCACCGCCTGCCGCAGTGCACGGTGGTGCAGCTGACCGGGGTGTACGACGCGGGCACCGCGGAGCGCGGCTCCGTGGAGGCCGTACGCAGGGCCGCGCAGGTCTCGGGCGGCGACGCGCACCCGATCTACGCGCCCATGCTGCTGCCCGACCCGGCGACGGCGGCCGCGCTGCGCAGCCAGACCGGGATCGCGCGCGCCTTCGACTACTTCGACAAGGTGACGGTCGCGGCCGTCTCCATCGGTTCGTGGGAGCCGGGCATCTCGACCGTCCACGACATGCTGACGGACGAGGAGCGGGCCCACTACGCCTCCCTCGGCGTCGCGGCCGAGATGTCCGCCCACCTCTTCGACGCCGAGGGCCGGCGGGTCGGCCGGGACCTCGGCGAGAGGTGCATCACGGTCGAGGCGGACCGGCTGCGGCGGATCCCGGAGGTCGTGGCGATCGCGGGCGGGCTGCGCAAGGCCTCCGCGATCGGCGCGGTGCTGCGGTCGGGGCTGGTCACGAGCCTCGTCACGGACACGGCGGTCGCCGACTACCTGCTGACGGAATCGGCTCCGGGGCTGCGGCCGGCGCTGGACCGGGCCGACCCCGACGACCTGTAGGGCGGGAGGGCGGCGGGAGCGCCGCCAGCGCAGCGGGGCCCGCGGGGTGCTGGGCTGCGCCGCCTCCGTGTGCCTCCGCATTGCCCTCGTACGGGCGCTTCCGGGGCGCTGGTGGTGCGGATGGTGCCCGGATCGAGATGCGAAGGGCCACCGCGCGACGGCTCGCGGGGCGCATACTGGTTCCGATGACAAAATCAGCAGTTCCTCGCCGCCACTTGCCGTCCAGCCCGTTCAAAGCCCCCGTGGAGCAGCCCATCCGGCAGTTCAACGTCGGCGACCGGGTCACTCACGACGAGCACGGCCTCGGCCGTGTCGTCGGAATTGAGGAGGGGATCGCCGTTCTCGTCGATTTCGGTTCGGTCCAGAAGCGCATCCTGAGTCCCTACAGCAAGATGGCCGCGCTCTGACGCGACCGAACGATTCGCGGGCGAATCGGATATTTGGCACGATCGGCGCATGATCTTCCGGAGCGTGCCCCGATGGCTCTGGCGTTCGCTGGGGGCCGTGTTCCTCTGTGTCGCGCTCGTCGCAGCGGCGGGCTGTGGTGCGCAGAAACCCGGCCCCGCCGTGGTCGGCGGCAGTGCCGAGCCGAGTGCGGCTCCCAGCGCGGTGTCCCCCGGTGGTGATCCCGGCTGGGCGCGGGGGATGGCCGTCGTACGGGCCGACGCGCTGCCGAGACAGGCGCGGGACGTCCTCGCGCTCATCGACAAGGGCGGCCCGTACCCGTACCGGCAGGACGGCACCGTCTTCGGCAACTTCGAGAAGGTCCTGCCGCGCCAGAAGCGCGGCTACTACCACGAGTTCACGGTGCGCACGCCGGGGGAGCGGGACCGCGGGGCCCGGCGGATCGTGACGGGCGAGGGTGGGGAGTTCTACTACACGGACGACCACTACGAGACGTTCAAGGCGGTTCTGCGATGACCCTGCACCCGCAGCCGCTCGCCCCGGCGCTCGCAGCCGCCGAGGCCGCGGGCCGCACGACCGTACGGCTGGACCTGGACGGCGTAGGGGGCAAGGCCGACCTGATGCGGCGGTGCGGGGACGCCTTGCGGCTGCCGGAGTGGGTCGGCGGGAACTGGGACGCGCTGGCGGACGCGCTGCGGGACCTGTCCTGGTTGCCGGCCGCGGCGGCGGGGCGGCTGGTCGCCGTGACGGGGTGGCGGGGGTACGCGGGGGCGCGGCCCGCGGAGTGGGAGACGTTCGTGGAGGTGCTGGAGGAGGCCGTGGACTTCTGGCGGGGGCGGGAGCCGGGGCTGGCGGTGCTGCTGGCCGAGCCGGAGCCGGAGCCGGAGCCGGAGCCCGAGGGCGGGCCTGAGCCGGAGTCCGGGCGCCGGTCGGCTGCCGGGGCTCCGCCCCGGACCCCGCGCCTCAAACGCCGGCGGGGCTGAAGATCGGGGCTCCGCCCCGGGGCCCGCGCCTCAAACGCCGGCGGGGCTGAAGGGTGCGGCGGGGCTGAAGGGTGCGGCGGGGCTGGAGAGGGGAACCGGGCGGCCGGGGCCGCCCGGTTCGGGGTCGGGTCAGTCCGTCTTGGGGATCCACGGTGGGGTTTGGCCCCAGGACCAGACCGGGATCTTGGCCGCGTCCACCGGTGGGGGGTTGGGGCCCGAGTAGATGAGGGCCATGCGGGTGCCCCACTCGATGTAGTAGGCGAACACCCCGCGGAACTCGGGGTCCGTCGGGAGGCCGACCTCGTCGGCCGTGTCCATGAGCAGGTCCACCCAGCGGCGGCGCTGCCTCTCGGTGATCGCCCGGCCCAGGTGCTTCGTGGCCATGTGCTGGTGGCCGCCGTGGTGGGCGGTGTACTCCGCCGGGCCGCCGAAGACCTCCGACAGCCATACCGCGACGTGCTGCGGGTGCTCCGAGTCCATGCCCGCGAAGACCGGGGCCAGGATCTCGTCCTGGAGGGCGTGGGCGTAGAAGGCGTCGGTGAGGCGGTTCATCGCCTCCGCCCCGCCCATCCACTCGTAGATGGTGGGTGTGGTGCTCATCGCTGTCCGGCGCCCTTTCCCGTGCCCACGACGCCCGTCACGAGGTAGTGCTGCATCTCCTCGATGGCCGTCACGTACGGACGGATCGCGCTGAAGAACGCCGGGAAGTGCTCCCCCTTGCGGAACCCGCCCAGGTGGGCCTCGATCGAGGTCCAGCGGATCCGGAGGATGTAGCGCTCCTTCTCCTCCTCGCACCGGGCCAGTTCGTAGTCGATGCACTCGGGCGAGGCGGCCAGGGACTCGGCCGCCCGGGCGTACGCGTCCTCGAAGGCCTGCTGGTCGTCCAATGCGATCCGGTAGCGGATGTATTCGACGGTGGTCGTCATGGTGCGTACCTCTCCCTGGGTGTAGGTCTCGGCCAGCCTTACGCGATCACACGGCTCCATGGGGCGGATTCGTCATTCGGACCCGGACTTCATGGAGTCCGTCGTGCCGGCGACGTCGGGACCCTGCGCGCGGACCCGGCCGACCTGGTCCAGGGAGTCGCGCAGGTCCGTCAGCCAGCTGTCGGTGTTGCGCCCGACCAGGCGGACGCACCAGGCCAGTGCGTCGGCCCGGCTGCGGGCCACCCCGCCGGCGACCAGGGTGTCCAGGACCTGGCGCTCGGACTGGCGCAGGCGGGTCATGACGGGGACGGCGAGGTGGGTGAAGAGGGTCGTCTCGTCACCCACCCGTACGCCCCAGGCGACCTTGCGGCGGTAGAGCTCTTCGGCCTCGCGGGCCACTTCGATGCGCTGTTCGCGGGTGCGTTCGCGGAACTCCCGGACCGACTCGGTCGCCGGGATGGTGCCGACGACCGTGATCTCCTCGCGGTCGGCGGTGACCGAGTCGAGGGACTCGTAGGCGTCCACCGGCAGGCGTTCGGCGAACCACGCGCGGAGCTGTTCGCTCTGTTCGGCTGTAATCATGTAATCAACGTTGCGTCCGGTGCGCCCTTGATCACAAGCCCCGGAGTGTTCGCTCTCAGCCCATCGAGCGGTAGCGGTGGATCAGCGAGACGGCCATCGCCCCCTCGCCGACGCCCGACGCCACCCGTTTGACCGAGTGGGCGCGGACGTCGCCCGCCGCGAAGACGCCGGGCACGCTCGTCTCCAGGGGGTAGGGCGCGCGCTCCAGGCTCCATTCGGCCGGGAGCTCGCCGCCGTTCGAGATCAGGTCCGAGCCGGTGAGGACGAAGCCGTACTCGTCCCGCTCGACGACGCCGGCGAGCCAGTCGGTGTGCGGGCGGGCCCCGATGAAGGTGAACATGAAGCGGGCGGCGACCTCGGTGTCCTTGCCGGTGTCGGCGTCGTGGAGGGTCAGGCGCTCCAGGTGCTCCTCGCCGTCCAGCCGCACCACCGTGGTGCGTACCTTGACCTCGATGTTCGGGGTGCGTTCGATCTCGTCGATCAGGTAGCGGGACATGCTCGCGTCCAGGGAGGACGCGCGGACCAGGATCGTCACGCGCGCGGCGTACTTGGCGAAGTGCACGGCGGCCTGCCCCGCCGAGTTGGCCCCGCCGACGATGAACACGTGCTGGGAGATGCAGGCCGAGCTCTCCGTGGTCGCGGCGCCGTAGTAGAGGCCGGCGCCCTCGAAGCGGTCGGCGCCCGGGGCGTCGAGCCGGTTGTAGGAGACCCCGGTCGCGAGCAGGACCGTCTCGGCGGAGATCTCCGTGCCGTCGGCGAGGGTGAGGATCTTCGCCGGGTCGTCCCGGGTCAGCGACACCACCTCCACCGGGTGCAGGATTTCGGCGCCGAACCGGGACGCCTGGATGGTCGCCCGGCGGGTCAGGTCACCGCCGGAGAGGCCCGAGGGGAAGCCGAGGTAGTTCTCGATCAGGCTGGAGGTGCCGGCCTGGCCGCCCGGGGCCCGGGAGTCCAGCATCAGCGTGGACAGGCCCTCGGAGGCCGAGTAGACGCCCGCCGCCAGCCCCGCGGGGCCCGCGCCGACGATGACGCACTCGTAGTGGGGGCGCGAGGCGGTGGTGGCCAGCCCCAGGTGCTGGGCGAGCTGCGTGTCGGTCGGTGCCGAGAGCACCGCCCCGTCGGGGAAGCGGACCAAGGGCAGGGCCACGTCCGGCTGGGCGGCGATCAGGGTCAGCGCCTCGGGGTCCCGCTCGACGTTGAGGAAGCGGAACGGCTGGCCGTTGCGGGTGAAGAAGTCCCGTACGGCGTGGGTGCCGGGGGAGACGAGGTGGCCGGCGACGATGATCCCGTCGTAGGCGGGGCGGTAGGTCGCCAGCCAGTCCGACAGCAGGTCGTCCAGGACGGGGAAGAGCCGCTCGTGGGGCGGGTCCCACGGCTTGAGCAGGTAGTAGTCCAGGCGCACCCGGTTGATGGCGGTGATCGCCGCGTCGGTCTCGGCGTACGCGGTCAGCAGCACCCGGCGGGCGTCGGGGAAGCGGCTGACGGCCTCCAGGAGGAACTCGACGCCGGTCACGTCCGGCATGCGCTGGTCCACGAGGAACAGCGCCGGGTCGTGGCCCCGCTCGTCGAGGGAGTCCAGGATCTTCAGGGCGTCGGCCGCCGAGGAGGCGCCGAGGACCCGGTAGCGGTCGCCGTAGGCGCTGCGCAGGTCGCGGCGGACGGCGCGCAGCACCTGCGGGTCGTCGTCGACGGCCAGGATCACCGGCTTGCGGCTCTCCACGCGCTCGGCCGCGGCGGAGGCGGCGGCGGGGGTGGTCGAGGCGGCGGCGGTGGAGGCGGGGGAGCTCTCCCGGGCCGTACTCATGCCGGGTCCAGCATCAGCTTGTCGGCGTAGCACCAGGCCCAGTCCTCGCCCGGCTCGTGGGAGGCCGCGATCGGGTGCTCGGTGGTCCGGTAGTGCCGGGTGGCGTGACGGTTCTTCGACGAGTCGCAGCACCCGACGTGTCCGCAGCTGAGGCACAACCTCAGGTGCACCCAGGTATCGCCGGCGATGAGGCACTCCTCGCAGCCCACCGCGGTGGGCCTCACCGGACGTATCTGATCGATGTGTGTGCACAACAAGTCCGTCGTCATCGTCGCCGTCCCTCTCCTCGTGCTTCGCGCGCCCGCGATTCACGGCGCGTCCAGACCTTAGGACGGGCCCCGTGAAATGGTTCACCGATTCGGCCGAAGTCACGTAGTCCTGGAGCTACTTCATGACGTCCGCGAACGACTACCTGAAGTGCCGCGGTCACCTGTCCGGCTACCTCACGAAGTCGCATGCCAGCGCTTTGACGAGGGCTCTGGGCCCGGCCAGTGTGGGGGATGCCAACGACAACAGGCGGCGCCTGGAGGAATACGTGAGCAGAAAGATTCTGGTCATTGTCTCCGAACACGGTTACTGGGCCGAGGAACTGATAGGCCCCGTCTCGAAGTTCGACGAGCGGGGCTACGAGGTCATATTCGCGACGCCGACCGGAAAGCGTGCGCACGCTCTCCCGCCGAGCCTCGACGCGAAGTACGTCGACCCGCCGCTCGGACGCTCGGTGACCACCGAGGAGAACGCCCGGCTGGGGCGGGAGTTCGAGCAGTCGAGCCGGCTGGACTCGCCGCTCGACATCGAGGCGTGGGTGCCCGAGCGTCCGTACACGAGCGACGCGGCCTACCTGCCCAAGCTGGAGCAGTACCACCGCGATCTCGACAAACTCGACGCCGACATCGCCGGATACGACGCGATCCTCATCGTCGGGGGAAGCGGCCCGATCGCCGACCTCGCCAACAACGAGCGCGTGCACGCCCTGATCCTGGGCTTCCGGAAGGCCGGCAAGGTCGTGGCCGCCGAGTGCTACGGGGTCGCCTGCCTGGCCTTCGCCCGGGACTGGGACGACCGCAAGAGCATCATCTGGGGCAAGCACGTGACCGGCCACTGCAAGGAGTACGACTACAAGGACGGCACCGGATTCCTCGGTACCGACTTCAACATGGGGCCGCCGCCGTATCCGCTGGAGTACATCCTGCGCGACGCGACCGGACCGCGCGGCGCGTACCACGGGAACTTCGGCAAACCGGTCTCCGTGATCGTGGACTATCCCTTCGTCACCGGACGTTCCACCCCCGACTCCTATCTGACGGGGCAGAAGATCGTGGAAGTCCTGGAGGACGGGCTCACCCGATACGGCTGGTAATCCCGGAAACCGGAGACCGGAAACCACTGGGAAATCGGATGGTCGAGGGGGAATTCATGGAAGCCACTCCCGGACGGGAAAGGCTGATCGAGCAGTTCAAGGCCGACGGCCTGAATGTGATGTTCGGAAATCCGGGGACGGTGGAACAGGGATTCCTCGACGCGGTCGACGCGGCGGAGGACTTCCGGTACGTACTGGCCCTCCAGGAGACCGTGGCCGCCGGCATCGCCGACGGGTACGCCCGGGCGACCGGCGGCGCGGCCCTGCTCCAGCTGCATTCCGGAGTGGGCCTGGGCAACGGCATCGGGATGCTCTACCAGTCGCTGCGCGGCCACACCCCGCTCGTCGTCGTCGCCGGCGACGCCGGGGTGCGCTACGACGCCATGGACGCGCAGATGGCGTCCGACCTGGTGGCGATGGCCAGGCCCGTGACCAAGTACGCGACCCGCGTCACCGATCCGCGGTCCGTCCTGCGCACCGTCCGGCGGGCCGTGAAGATCGCGCTCACCCCGCCGCGCGGGCCCGTGTTCGTCGCGCTGCCGATGGACGTGCTGGACGAGCTCAACTCCGAGCCCGTGCTGCCGGCCACCGTCCCGCTCACGGACGTGGCCCCCTCGCCTGCGTCGGTGGGCCGGGCGGCCGAGCTGCTGGCCTCCGCCGAGCGCCCGGTCGTACTGGTCGGGGACGGGGTGGCGCTCTCCGGGGCGCAGCGCGAGCTCGTCGCCGTCGCCGAGCTGCTGGGCGCCGACGTGTACGAGGTCGACTCCTCCGAGGTGAACATCGCCGCCTCGCACCCGCTGCGGCGCGGCCAGACGGGCCACATGTTCGGCCCGCACAGCAAGGAGCTGATCGGCGACGCCGACGGGGTGCTGATCGTCGGCACCTACGTCTTCCCGGAGGTGTTCCCCGAGCTGGAGAGCCCCTTCCGGGCCGGCGCGAAGGTCGTCCACATCGACCTCAACGCCTACGAGATCGCCAAGAACCACCCGGTGGACCTGGGCCTCGCCGCGGATCCCCGGCAGGCGCTGCACGCGCTCGCCGGCGTACTGGAGCGGCAGCTGACCCCGCAGCGCCGGGCCGCCGCGGCCGCCCGGCTCGACGTACGGACCCGGGAGCGGGCCCGGGCCGCGGGCGCGGCGGCCGAGGACGACGGCACGCCGATGGCCGTCTTCCTGCGGACCCTGGCCGAGCGCACCGGCGGGGACCTGATCGTCTTCGACGAGGCGCTGACCACGTCGCCGCTGGTCACCCGGTACCTGCCGGCGGAGCGCCCCGGCGACTACCACCTCACCCGGGGCGGATCGCTCGGTGTGGGTTTCCCCGGGGCGGTCGGCGCCAAGCTGGCCCGCCCGGACCGGCTCGTCGTGGGCTTCGCGGGCGACGGCGGGTCCATGTACACCTACCAGGCGCTGTGGACCGCCGCCCGGCACGGCATCGACGCCAAGTTCGTCGTCTGCAACAACCGCAAGTACCGGCTGCTGGACGACAACATCGCCCAGTACTGGCGGGAGCGGGACATCCCGGAGCACGGCTTCCCGGGCTCCTTCGACCTCTCGCACCCCGAGATCGACTTCGCCGGGCTGGCGCGTTCGCTCGGCGCCGACGGGATGCGGGTGGAGAAGCCGGACGAGGCGGTCGCCGCGGTGGGCCGGATGCTGTCCCACCCCGGCCCGTTCCTCGTCGACGTCCAGATCTGACGGCAGACCGGATCCGATCCGACCTGACCCGACCTGACCCGACCAGTCACCCAGCACGACACGGAACAGGAGGAGACCGCATGCCCGCCGAGCGGCAGCTGACCGAGGACGCGATCCGCAGTTTCGCCGAGAACTGGTACGTGGCGCTGGACCAGCACGTGGGCCTGGCTGATGTGCTCGCCCTGATCACCGAGGACCTGGAGTTCAAGGTCCCCGAGGACACCTTCCTCGGACACGAGGGCTTCGGCCGCTGGTACGAGGCCGTCACCCACCGCTTCTTCGACGAGGTGCACACGGTCACCAAGGTGGAGCCCGTCATCGAGGGCGACCGGGCGGTCGTCCGGGTCCTCGTCAACTGGCAGGCCAAGATCTGGGACCCGCCGGCCGCCCGCAGCCAGTGGCTCGGCTTCGACGCCGACCAGACCTGGACCGTGGTCGCCGGCCCCGACGGGCCGCTGATCAAGCAGTACACCGTCAACGACCTGGCCCCGATGCCCGGTTCCGGCTCCCTGTGACCGTGACCGTGACCGCGGTGAAGGAGAAGCGACGATGACCGAAGTGACACGGGAGCGGGTCCGGGCGGCCTACGCCGCCCTCGGTTCCGGCGACCGGGCGCGGATTCTGGAGTTCTACTCGGAGGACCTGCGCTGGCTGGTGCCGGGCAACCACCCCCTGGCCGGCTGGTACGAGAGCCTGGACGCCTTCCTGGAGCTGATGGGGCAGACCCACAAGCTGACGGGCGGCACCTTCCGGATGGACCTGGAAGCGGTGCTGGTCGGCGAGGACTGCTCGGCGGACGTGTGCCGCAACGTCGCCCTGCGGGCCGGCGCGGCCGAGGCGAGCGGGTCCCCGTACGAGCGGATGGACTACCCCGTCTTCCACTTCATGCGCTGGCGGGACGGCCGGATCGTCGAGGGCCGCGACGGGCTCTTCGGGGACTCGGCGACCGCCTTCAGCCAGTTCTGGGCGCCGTTCGCGCCGGACGGAACCCGCAGGGACCGATAGGGGGATGAGCGCGATGGACGCACGACAGATCCTGCAGAAGTACTACGAGTACGCCAACGCCGGGGACTGGGACCGCTGGTGCGACCTGTTCGCCGACGACCAGGTCATGGACGAGCAGCTCGCCGGCCACATCGAGGGCCTGGAGGTGCTCCGCTCGATGATGAAGGGCATGGGGACGATGTACCGCGTCTTCCGCAACGAGCCCGTGCACTTCCTCGTCGACGGTGAGAAGGCCGCGGCCGTCTCCCACCTGACCGCGGTCAGCGCCTCCGGCGAGCCCATCGAGGCCGAGGTCATGAACTTCTTCCGGATCGTGGACGGAAAGATCGCCTACATGGCGAACTACCACGACACGGTTCCCTTCCAGGTGCTGAGCCAGGACTGAGGGGGGACCGGTGAGCGTGGAAGAGTACGACTACATCGTCGTGGGATCCGGCACCGCGGGCAGTGTCCTGGCGGGCCGGCTCTCCGAGGACCCGGACGTCACCGTCCTCGTCCTGGAGGCGGGAGGCTCCCGGATCCCGGCCGAGGTGGACGACCCGTCCTCCTGGTACAAGCTCCTCGGCGGCCCCGTCGACTGGGGCTACACCAGCACACCGCAGCCCGGGCTCGACGGCCGCCGTACGTACGAGCCGCGCGGCAAGGCCCCCGGCGGCAGCAGCAACCTCTACATCATGATGCACATCCGCGGCCACGCCTCGGACTTCGACAACTGGGCCTACCAGGGCGCGGCCGGCTGGGCGTACGAGGACGTGCTCCCGTACTTCGCCCTGCTGGAGGGGCAGGAGGACGTCACCGCCCCCACCACCGGCACCCGCGGCCCGCAGCGGATCACCAACGCCGGGCTGCACGGCCCCAACCCGGTCTCCCGGGCCTTCATCGACGCGGCCGTCGAGCTGGGGCACGAGGAGATCGCCGACTTCAACACCGACGGGCCCCGGCGCGGACTCTTCGGCACCGGCTGGCACCACATCGACGTGGCCGACGGCCGCCGCCAGGGCGCCCTGGCCGCCTATCTGGAGCCCGCGCTCGGCCGGCCCAACCTGACGCTGCGCACCAACGCGCAGAGCACCCGGCTGCTCTTCGACGGGGACACCTGCACGGGTGTGGAGTACGTCCAGCTCAAGGCGCCCGCGCCGCTCTCGGACAGCGACGCCCCCGGCCGGACCGTCCGGGACGGCCACAGCAGCGTCGCGGCGCCCGGGCTGCACACCGTACGGGCCCGGCGCGAGGTGGTCGTGGCGGCCGGGGCGATCGAGTCGCCGAAGCTGCTGCTGCTCTCCGGCATCGGCCACCCCGAGCAGCTGCGCGAACACGGCATCGAGGTCACCGCGGCCCTGCCCGGGGTCGGCGAGAACTTCCACAACCACGTCCTGACCGGGCTGATGGCCGAGGTCACCCAGGAGCTCCCGCCGCCGGCGCAGAACCTGTCGGAGAGCGCTCTGTTCCTGTCCTCGCAGCCGGGGCTGCCCGCCCCCGACCTGCAGATCGCCTTCGTCCACGTCCCCTTCGACGTGATCGTCGGCAAGGACCACCCGAACACGGTGTCCATCCTGCCCGGCGTCGTACGCCCGGTCTCGCGCGGCTGGATCAGGCTGGCGAGCGCCGATCCACTGGCCCACCCGCTGATCAACCCGAACTACCTGGGCGACCGGTGGGACCTGGAACGGATGGTGCAGGGCGTCAAGATCGCCCGGGAGATCTTCGCGACCTCGGCGTTCTCGCCCTGGTACAAGCAGGAGCTGCAGCCCGGCCCCGGCTACGCCGGTGACGACGAACTGCGCACGTTCGTGAAGCAGAAGTCGGAGAGCTACCACCACCAGGCCGGCTCCTGCCGCATGGGCATCGACGACCTCGCCGTCGTCGACCCCGAGCTGCGAGTGCACGGCGTGCGCAACCTGCGCGTCGTGGACGCCAGCGTGATGCCCGCGGTCCCGTCGGGCAACTGCCACACCGCCATCGCGATGATCGCCGAGCGCGCGGCGGACTTCCTGAGGGGGACCCGCCGTGCCTGATGCCGTCCTGCGCGAGGGCCCGCTGTCCGGAACCCGGATCGCGGTCCTGGTCGAAAGCGACTACTACGAGCCGGAGATCTTCTACTACCAGCACCGGTTCGCGGAGGAGGGCGCCGAGGTCGACTTCCTGACCCGGCTGTGGGGCAACGACTCCATCACCTTCACCGGGCACGAGTACCGGGCGCCGTTCACCGTGAACCGGTCCCTGGAGGGGCTGACCGATGAGGAGCTGCGCCGGTACGCGGCGATCATCGTGCCCTCCGGCATGGTGGCCGACCGGCTGCGCTACACCGAGGACGTGGACGTCCTCGCCCCGGCGACCGAGCTGCTGCGCCGGGCCTTCGAGGAGCCGTCGGTCCTGAAGGGGATCATCTGTCACGGCATGTGGCTGGCGTCCTCGATCCCGGGGAAGATCCGCGGCCGCAAGGTGGTCTGCCACAACAACCTGATCGGCGACGTCCGCAACATGGGCGGGGAGTACGTCGACGAGGACGTGGTGGTCGACGGGGACCTGGTCACCGGCCGCACCGGCGCCCACCACCACCTGTTCGCCCGCCGGATCATCGAGCTGATCGCGGCCGGGCGGGGCCGGGGGGCCGGCTGATGCCGGGCTCCGGGGACCGGCCGATGGTCTGGTCGCACGTGGGTCTGAACTGCGTGGACCAGAAGACCACCGAGGACTTCTACACCCGCTACTTCGGCTTCTCCCGGGCCCGGGTGGTCGACCTCGGGGAGTCCCGGATCGTGTTCCTGCGCAAGGGGGACGCGTACCTGGAGCTCTTCGCGGCCGGCACCGACCCGGCCCGGCCGGCGCACGACGACGGGCCGCAGGCCCCGGGCAGGTTGCGCCACCTGGCGTTCCAGACCGACAGCGTGGACGCGTTCCTGGCCGACCTGGGCGACGCGGCGGAAGTGACCCTGGGGCCGCTGGACTTCGACGACTTCATCTGCGGCTGGCGGACCGTGTGGGTCCGCGACCCGGACGGGGTGATCGTCGAAGTGAGCCAGGGATACGAGGACGACAGCACTCACGACAAGGACGGTGCATGACATGGCGGACGCCGTGAGCTTCTCCTTCTCCGACACCATCGCGGGCTACGTCGTCCGCTTCGACTCCGGTACGCGCCTGCTGCGGCTGAAGACCTCGGACGGCCGGGAGTTCGACATCTCCCTCGCCGGCGACCCCAGCGCCGAGCTGGTCCGCAACCTGGACGAGCCCTACATCGACGCCTCCGGGCACATCGACGAGATGCTCTCGCCGGGCCGGTTCCTCTTCGTCTACGGCGTGCACTACCCCGAGCACGGCGGCCGCTTCGACGCCAAGCGCCTGGTGTTCCTGGGCCGCGGCGCCGAGGACTACCGCTTCGAGGAGGGCAGCTGGTGGATCAAGCAGATCGAGTCGCTGGCCGACTTCTACAGGCGGGCGCAGTTCGGCGACGGGCCGGTGGACTTCACCGAGTACCGCACCGAGATCCGGCTCGGCGGTGACAAGACCGCCAGCCACGTCCAGGAGACCGACACCATCTCCCGCCTGGTCTACGGCATGGCCTCGGCCTACCTGCTGACCGGCAAGGACGAGTACCTGGAGGTCGCCGAGCGCGGCACCGAGTACCTGCGCAAGCACATGCGGGTCGTGGACGGCGAGGAGGACGTGGTCTTCTGGTACCACGGCATCAGCGTCGACGGGGACAGCGAGCGCAAGCTGTTCACCTCGGAGTTCTCCGACGACTACGACGCGATCCCGATGTACGAGCAGATCTACGCGCTGGCCGGTCCCATCCAGACCTACCGGGTCACCGGCGACGTCCGGATCAAGAACGACGCGGACGCCACCATCCGGCTGTTCGACAAGTTCTTCTTCGACCCGGAGCAGGGCGGCTACTACTCCCACATCGACCCGATCCTCTTCAGCGCGGACCACGAGTCCCTCGGCGAGAACGCCGAGCGCAAGAACTGGAACTCCGTCGGCGACCACGCCCCCGCCTACCTGATCAACCTGTACCTGGCGACGGGCGACCAGAAGTACGCCGACTTCCTCGAGTACACCTTCGACACGATCGCGGACAAGTTCCCGGACTACAAGAACAGCCCCTTCGTCCAGGAGCGCTTCAACCGCGACTGGTCCCACGACAAGGCGCACAGCTGGCAGCAGGACCGCGCGGTCGTCGGCCACAACCTGAAGATCGCCTGGAACCTGATGCGGATGAACTCGCTGAAGGCCAAGCCGGAGTACGAGGAGCTCGCCAGGAAGATCGGCGAGATCATGCCGGCCGTCGGCAGCGACGTGCAGCGCGGCGGCTGGTACGACGTCGTGGAGCGCGTGAAGCAGGGGGACCAGGAGACGTATCGTTTCGCCTGGCATGACCGCAAGGCCTGGTGGCAGCAGGAGCAGGCGATCCTCGCCTACCTCATCCTGAACGGCACCGTCGGCGGCGACGCGAACCTGCGCGAGGCCCGGCAGGCGCAGGCCTTCTACAACACCTTCTTCCTCGACCACGACGAGGGCGCCGTCTACTTCAACGTCCTCGCCAGCGGTACTCCGTACCTGCTCGGCACCGAGCGGCTCAAGGGCAGCCACTCGATGTCCATGTACCACTCGGCGGAGCTCTGCTACCTCGCCGCCGTCTACAACAACCTGCTCATCAACGGCCGGGAGATGGACTTCCACTTCCAGCCCGACCCGACCGGCCTGCCCGACCGCATCCTGCGCGTCTCGCCCGACCTGCTGCCCGCCGGCTCGGTGCGGATCGCGTCCGTGGAGATCGACGAGAAGCCCTACACCGACTTCGACGCGGAGGCGCTCACCGTGCGCCTGCCCGACGTCCAGAGCCGCGTCAAGGTGAAGGTCCGGCTGCGGCCGACGGCCAAGAAGTAGCGCTCAACGGGGGGCGCCCCAACCAGAGGGGAATGCAATGACTCTCAACGTCAAAGAACGCCGGAACAAGACGGGCACCGTGCTCGTCGCCACCGGTGAGATCAACAGCGAGACGTCCGGCACGCTGCTCCAGTCCCTGCTGCCGCTGGTCCGCGAGGGCAAGCCGCTGCGGATCGACCTCACGGCGGTGACCTACGTCTCCAGCGCGGGCCTGCGCACCCTGCTCGTCGTCTACCGCGAGGCCCAGCACGCCGGTGTGGCCGTCACCCTCTACGGGGTGAGCGAGGAAGTCCGGTTCGTCATGTCGGCCACCGGCTTCCTCGACTTCTTCGAGACCGGCGAGGCCGCCGCGGCCGCCGCCAAGGCCAAGGCCGCGCGATGAGCGAGACCCGGTCCGAGCAGGTCCTGCGCGTCGACGCGTACCCGACCCACGAGGTGGGCGGGTACCGCGTCCGCGCCGGCAAACCGTTCCCCTTCGGGGCCAACGTGGTCCCCGGCGGGGTCAGCTTCTCCGTCTTCTCCGACCAGGCGACCTCCATGACCCTGGTCATCTACAAGCGCGGAGAGCCCGAACCCATGGCCGAACTGGAGTTCCCCGAGGAATTCCGCACCGGCAGCGTGTTCGCCATGACCGTCTTCGGCCTCGACCACGAGAACATCGAGTACGGCTACCGGGCCGACGGCCCCTACGATCCGGTCACCGGCCACCGCTTCGACGCCCGCCAGGTCCTCTCCGACCCCTACGCCCGGCTGATCGCGGGCCGTGACGTGTGGGGCGTGGAGCCGGACTACAGCCGCGGCTACCAGTACCGCTCCCGCGTCTGCCTCCAGGACTTCGACTGGGGCGACGACACCCCGCTGGGCATCCCCGCCGAGGACCTCGTCGTCTACGAGGCCCACGTACGCGGCTTCACCCGGCACCCCAACTCCCAGGTCACCGCACCCGGCACGTTCGCGGGACTGCGCGAGAAGATCCCGTACCTGAAGGAACTCGGGATCAACTGCATAGAACTGCTGCCCGTGTTCGAGTTCGACGAGAGCGACAACCCGCGCTCCAACCCGGAGACGGGCGAGAAGCTCTTCGACTACTGGGGCTACAACACGGTCTCCTTCTTCGCGCCCAAGGCCGGCTACGCGGCCACCGGACGCTACGGAATGCAGGGCGACGAGTTCCGCACACTGATCAAGGACCTGCACGCGGCCGGCATCGAGGTCATCCTCGACGTCGTCTTCAACCACACCGCCGAGGGCAACGAGCAGGGGCCGACGATCTCCTTCAAGGGGCTCGACAACGCCACCTACTACATGCTCACGCCCGAGGGCTACTACTTCAACTTCAGCGGCACCGGCAACACCGTCAACTGCAACCACCCCGTCGTACGCAACTTCGTCCTCGACTGCCTGCGCCACTGGGTCGCCGACTACCACATCGACGGGTTCCGCTTCGACCTCGCCGCCATCCTCGGCCGGTCCCTGGACGGCACCCCGCTGCCCAACCCGCCGCTCCTGGAACTGCTCGCCTACGACCCGGTCCTGCGGCACACCAAGCTCATCGCCGAGGCCTGGGACGCCGGCGGCCTCTACGAGGTCGGCAACTTCCCGGCGTACGGCCGCTGGGCGGAGTGGAACGGCAAGTACCGCGACACCGTGCGCCGCTTCCTGAAGGGCGATCCCGGAGTCACCGGTGAACTGGCCACCCGCATCGCCGGCTCGCCCGACCTCTACTCCAGCCGCGGTACCGCCGCCTCGGTCAACTTCCTGACCGCGCACGACGGCTTCTCCCTCGCCGACCTGGTCTCCTACAACGACAAGCACAACGAGGCCAACGGCGAGGGCAACAACGACGGCGCCAACGACAACAACAGCTGGAACTGCGGCGCCGAAGGCCCCACCGACGACCCGGCGGTCAACGCCCTGCGCGCCCGGCAGATGAAGAACGCCCTCGCCATCCTCCTCACCAGCCAGGGCATCCCGATGATCCTCTCCGGCGACGAGGTCGGCAGGACCCAGCAGGGCAACAACAACACGTACTGCCAGGACAACGAACTGTCCTGGTTCGACTGGGACCAGGTCGACGACAACGCCGAACTGCTCCGCTTCACACGCGAGATGATCGCCTTCCGCAAGCACCACCGCGAGCTGCGCTCCACCTCCCACCCCACCGGGCGGGTCCGCGAGCACCTGGGCCTGCCCGACATCAGCTGGCACGGCGAGCGGGCCTGGCAGCCCGACTGGTCGGGGGAGAGCAGGCTGGTGGCGGTCGCCCGCTGCGGCGCCGGGGACGACGACGTGGTGTACGTGGCCATGAACTCGCACTGGGAGTCGCACGACCTGGAACTGCCCGCCCTGCCCGGCGGGCGCAGCTGGCACCTGTTCGCCGACACCGGGGCCGAGGCACCGCACGACATCACCACCCCGGGCACCGAGCCGGAGCTGGACAACGCCGGCAAGTACCTGATCGGCCCGCGTTCCGTGGTCATCCTGGTGGGCCGCACCAACGACCCCGACGAATCCGACACGCCCTGACCGAAGGAGACCTGACATGCCGCTTTCCGTGTCCCTGAGCATCGAGGGCGACACCACCGTGATCGACCTGTCGGGCGAGCTGGACGCCGAGACCGCACCGGACTTCCACCAGACCATCGAGAAGGCCGCCGGCCACGGCACCACCACCATCGAGATCAGGATGGCCGGCGTCGGCTACATGGCCAGCGCCGGACTGCGCTCCCTGGTCTTCGCCCAGCAGAAGATCGCCGACAACGTCACCATCAAGGTGGTCGGTGCCATCGAGCCCGTCTCCCGGACCATCCGGACGGCCGGCCTCGACCGCAGCATCGTCATCTCCGATGAGTGACGACCGTGAGTGACATGGTCGAGCTGGCGAGAACGCCCGTCGTACTGGAGGTGCCCGCGACGGTCGGGGCGCTGGGCGACATCGCCGCGTTCGTCCTGCGGCTGGCCGGACGGGCGGGGCTCGGCAAACGCGCCTCCTACCGGCTCCGGCTGGCCGTCGACGAACTGGCCACGAACATCGTGATGCACGGGTACCGGGGCGGCGACGGACGGATCACCGTCCGCGGCCGCTCCGGCCCCGGCGGGGTGCAGATCACCATCGAGGACTCCGCCCCCGCCTTCGACCCCGTCGCGGGCCGCCTGCCGCCCTGCCCCGGGGTTCCCCCACAGGACCGGCGGATCGGCGGCCTCGGCATCCACCTGGCCCTGACCAGCGTGGACGAGTTCGCCTATGCGTACAGGGACGGCCGCAACATCAGCACGCTGACTGTGAAGGCTGAGGGGACGGACCCATGCCCTCCACGACCGTGATCATCCTCGACGCGGACCCGGCACCACCGCCCGAACTGCTCGACGCCCTGCGGACGATGGACGCGTCCCTCGTCACCCGCACACTGACGGAGCTGCGCGAAGGACCGCTGGAACTGCTGCCCGTCGCGGACGTGCTGCTCGCCCCGGCCGAGTCCGACGGGGACGCCGTACGGATGGCCGTGCGCCGGCTGCGCCGCTGGGCCGGGGCGCCCATCGTGGTCGTCTGGACCGTGACGGAGTTCGCCGCCCTGGAGGAACACGTCCGGATCGGGCACGACTACCTCGTACCACCCTTCCTCCCCGCCCTCGTCGGGGCACGGCTGCACAGCTGCTCGGAGCGCGCCGGACTCGGCCGCACCCTGCGGGAGGCCGACGCCCGCGCCGAACTCATGGGCTACGAGAAGGAACTGGAGATCGGCCGGGAGATCCAGGCGGGCTTCCTGCCCGAATCACTGCCCGTCCCCGACGGCTGGGAGATCGACGTACGCTTCCGGCCCGCCCGGCAGGTCGCCGGGGACTTCTACGACGTCTTCGAGATCTCCCGCGGCCGCCGGCTGGCCTTCGTCGTCGCCGACGTCTGCGACAAGGGGGTCGGCGCGGCGCTCTTCATGGCGCTCATCCGCTCCCTGCTCCGGCACACCGCGCAGAACAGCGGACTCCAGCACCTGGTCGCCGCCGGACGGGCCGGCGGCAGCCGGCGGATCCCGGTCGTCGGCGCCACCCCGCTGCTCAACGCGGTCACCGCCACCAACGGCTACCTCACGAGGAACCACCTGCGGCAGGGCTACTTCGCCACCCTGTTCTTCGGGGTCCTGGACCCGCTCACCGGCAGCCTCGTCTACATCAACGGCGGCCACAACCCGCCCCTGCTGCTGCCCGCCGACGGCAGCCCGCCCGCCGCTCTGGACATCACCGGACCGGCCGTCGGGGTCCTGCCCGACTGCGTCTACACGCTCGGATACGCCCAGCTGGACCCGGGCGACACCCTCTTCGTGTTCACCGACGGAGTCCCCGAGGCCCGCTGTCCGAACGGCAGCTTCCTCGGCGACGAACGGATGCTGGAACTGCTCGCCGGCCCGCCGGTGAGCGGCAAGGACGTCGTCGACCGGATGGACCTGGCGGTGCGCGAGCACACCGGCACGGCCGAACAGCACGACGACGTCACCATGCTCGCGCTGCACCGGCCACGTACGGCGCGGGGGCCGTACGCGGACGGCACCGGCCATCAGGTGGTGGCCTAGATGACCCGCACCATCGTGGTGCACTCGCACCGCGGCGGTACCGGGAAGTCCTCGGTACTGGCCAACCTCGCGCTGCTCATCGCGGCCGGGGGGCGCCGGGTGGGGGTGGTGGACACCGACATCCAGTCACCCACCCTGGACCTGCTGTTCCGGCTCGGCCCCGGACCCTCCCTGGCCGACTACCTGCTCGGCCGCTGCGAGATCGAGGCCGCCGCCCAGCCGGCCGGCGTGCCCGGGCTGTACGTCGTACCGGCCCGGACCGGGACGGCGGCGCTGCGGGAGCTCATGGCCGGCGGCTACGACGTGGGCCTGCTGCCCGAGGGCTTCGACCGGCTGGCCGAGCACTACGCCCTGGACGTACTGCTGCTCGACACGCACGCCGGGCTCAACAACGAGTCGGTGACCGCGATGGCGAGCGCCGACGTACTGATGATCATGGCCCGGGCCGACCGGATCGACCTCTCCGGGGTCGAGGAGACCATCGCCCTCGCCGGCCGCCTGGCCTGCCGGCGGACGCTGGTGCTGAGCATGGCACCCGCGGGCATGGACCGGGACGCGGCCCGGCGGCGCTCCGAGGAGGTCTACGGCGCACCCGTGGCCGGAATCCTTCCCTACTCGCCGGAAATGGCCTCCCTGTACGGGGAGCGCATATTTGCAGAAGCCCATCCCGACCACCCCCTGGTCGGTGAATTCCGCACCATCATCTCGGCGTTGGACGCACGTGACGAAGTATCGCGGGCCTGACGTCACCCCCTTACGCCCCCTGCGGGGGGCGTGTTGAATCGGCAGCGAATCCAGAACAAGGAGAGAATCATGAAGATTCTCGTCGTCATGACGGCCAAGGCGACCCTGCACCTGCTGGACGGCGAACAGCATCCCTCGGGATTCTGGGCAGAGGAATTCGTCGTTCCCTTTTCGCTCTTCAAGGCCGCCGGCCACGACGTGGACGTGGCGACCATCGCGGGCCGCCCGCCCACGGTCGACCTGACGAGCATCGACCCCCAGTTCCTCCAGTGGGTCCGGCCCCAGGGTTCACCCGACGAGGACGCGGCCAACGCGGCCGAGTACGTCCGGGTCATCGAGAACACCCCCCAGCTGAAGGCTCCGCTCGCCCTGGAGTCCCTCACCGAGAAGGACGTCGCCGACTACGACGGCGTCTACGTCAGCGGCGGCCACGGCGCGATCGGCGACCTGCCCAAATCCGATGAACTCGCCCAGATCCTGCGCTGGGTCATCGCCCAGGACAAGCCCCTCGCCACGGTCTGCCACGGCCACACCTCGCTGCTCGCACTGCGCGACGGCGAAGGCCGCTGGCCCTTCGAGGGCTACCGGATGACGGCCTTCTCGCACGACGAGGAACTGGTCACCAACATGGCCGGCCGGCTCCCCCTGATCCTCGAGGTCGAACTCACCCGGCTCGGCGCCCGCTACGAGAAGGCCGCCGCGATCTGGGACTCGCACGTGGTCGTCGACCGCAAGCTGACGACCGGCCAGAACCCGTACTCCTCCAAGGCCCTCGCGGAGACGTTCTTGAGCCAGCTCGCGAAGGGCTGAGGGGACACCCCACCCCCGCCCCGCATCCGACACCGGAAGGCAGCCATGACCAAGCGTGAGCTGAGCGGCCCGCCCCTCGCCAACCCCGGGAAACTGTTCATCGGCGGCAAATGGGTCCCGGCCCGGGACGGCCGTACCGAGCCGGACATCAGCCCGGTGGACGGCCAGGAGATCGTGCCGGTCGCCCAGGCCGCCGCGGCCGACGCGGACGCGGCCGTCGCCGCCGCCCGCACGGCGTACGAGGAAGGTCCGTGGAGCAGACTGTCCGCCCAGGAGCGGGCGCTGCGGCTGAACCGGGTCGGTGAGCTCATCGAGCGCGACCTGGAGGAGATCGCCCTGCTGGAGACCGTGGACATGGGCAAGCCGTTCGCCTTCTCCAGCACGGTCGACGCCCCCATGGCCGCCCAGCTCATGCACTACTACGCCGGGGCCGTGACCCGCGTCGACGGTTCCTCGCGCGCCCCGGCCGGCGGTCAGCTCGCCTACACCCTGCGCGAACCGCTGGGCGTGGTCTGCGCGATCACCCCGTTCAACTTCCCGCTGCTGCTGTCGATGACGAAGATCGCACCGGCCCTGGCCGCGGGCAACACCGTCGTCCACAAGCCCTCCCCGGCCACCCCGCTCACCGCGCTGAAGATCGCCGAGCTGTTCCAGGAGGCGGAGATCCCCGACGGGGTGCTGAACGTGGTCACCGGCCCCGGCGTGGAGCTGGGCGAGACCCTCACCGGCCACCCCGACATCGACAAGATCGCCTTCACCGGGTCCACCGTGGTCGGCCAGTCGATCATCCGCAAGGCGGCCGGCACCCTGAAGAAGGTGACGATGGAGCTCGGCGGCAAGTCCGCCAACATCGTCTTCGCCGACGCCGACCTCGACGCCGCCGAGGAACTCGCCTTCTTCGGCATCTACTACAACAAGGGCGAGATCTGCACCGCCGGATCCCGGCTGCTCCTCCAGCGCCCCATCCACGACGAGCTGGTGGAACGCCTCGTGCGCCGCGCCGCCGCCCTCAAGCCCGGCGACCCGCGCGACCCGGCCACCCTCTTCGGGCCCCTGGCGCACCGCACACAGTTCGACAAGGTCAGCTCCTACATCGAGGTCGGCGAGAAGGAGGGCGCGGTCCTGCGGACCGGCGGCACCGGGTGGACCCCCGAAGGGGCCTCCGCCGAAGGCCTGTACTTCCTCCCGACCGTGTTCACCGGCGTCGACAACGGCATGCGCATCGCCCAGGAGGAGATCTTCGGCCCGGTCCTGTCGATCATCCCCTTCGACACCGAGGAGGACGCCGTACGCATCGCCAACGACAGCGCGTACGGCCTCGCCGCCGGCGTCCACACCAAGGACCTGCGCCGCGCACACCGCGTCGCCTCGCAGATCAAGGCCGGCACGGTCTGGGTCAACTGCTACAACCAGTACGACCCCTCGGTGCCCTACGGCGGCTACAAGGCCTCCGGATTCGGCCGCGAATGCGGGCCCGAATCCCTGGAGAGCTACACCCAGACCAAGTCGGTCTGGATCGGCATGGACTGAGACACCCCCTTTCCGAGGAGCGTCAATGCGTACAGGCATCATCGGCACCGGGCGTATCGGCACGGTCCTCGCGAGGATCCTCGTGGCGGCGGGCCACCAGGTGGTCCTCGCCAACGCCCGGGGCCCGCAGACCCTCGGCCCGCTCGTGGCCGAGCTGGGACCGGCGGCCTCGGCGGCGCACCCCGCCGAGGCCGCCGCCCAGGCCGAACTCCTGGTGCTGATGGTGCCGTTCGAACGCGTCCGCGGACTGCTCCCGCCACACGCCGTGCAGGACAAGGTGCTGGTGGACGCGACGAACGCGTTCGGCGGCCCCGGCGCCCCCGCCGACCTCGGCGGGCGCGGCTCCAGCGACCTGGTCGCCGAGTGGTATCCGGCCGCCCAGGTCGTGAAATCACTGAACACCATGCATTTCGAAACCCTCGCCGTCGCCGGAACCGCACCCGGAGAGCGCCTGGCACATTTCACCGCGGGCGACGACGTGAAATCGAAGGAAATCGTCGCGGGAATCATCACGGATCTCGGATTCGCCCCCGTCGACACCGGCCCGCTGCACTCCGGGGGAATTCTCCAGCAGCCCGGCGGGCCCCTCTTCAACCGGCCGCTCACGGAAGCGCAGGCGCTGGCATGGATATCACACTGAACGTGAACGGAAGACCCGAGCAGTTCTCGGCGCAGCCGAACGAACTGCTCGTCGAACGGCTCCGCGACGGCCTCGGCCTGACCGGCACCAAGGTCGGCTGCGACACCGGCCAGTGCGGCACCTGCGTGGTCCGCCTCGACGGCCGGTCCGTCAAGAGCTGCCTGGTCCTCACCGCATCCGCCGCCGGCGCCGAGGTGGCCACCATCGAGGGCGTCACCACCCGGGGCGGGGAACTGTCCGGCCTCCAGGAGGCCCTGCGCCAGGAGCACGGCACCCAGTGCGGCTTCTGCACCCCGGGCATGGTCATGGCCCTCGGGGAGCTCGTCGACGCCACCGCCGACGGCCCGGCCCCCACCGAGCCCGAGATCCGCGAGTGGCTCACCGGCAACCTGTGCCGCTGCACCGGCTACCACAGCGTCGTACGAGGGGTGCAGCGTGCCTGCGCCGCCACCCGCGACGAGGTGCCCGCCGGCTCCACCGCATCCACCGCAGCCGCACCGGAGGTGTGAGGGACATGACCACAGTGACGGGGGAGGCCCCGGCCGACCGGGGCGGCGTGCTCGGGCAGCCGCTCGACAGCCGCGAGGACCCGCAGCTCCTGCGCGGCGAGGCCACGTACGTGGCGGACATCGACCTGCCGGGCACCGCGCACATGGCCATCCTGGGCAGCCCGGTGGCCCACGCGAGGATCCTGTCCATCGAGACCAAGGCGGCCGAGCAGCTGCCCGGCGTGCTGAAGGTGGCCACCGCGGCCGACTTCACCGACGTCATGCCGCTGCCCTGCATCTGGATCCCCGGCGGGGTCGAGAGCCACTTTCCGCCGCACCCCTACGGACTTCCCGGCGCCCGCCCGGTCCTGACCGGCGACACCGTCCGCCACGTCGGAGACCCCGTCGCCGTGGTCGTCGCCGAGACCCCGCGGCAGGCCGCCGCGGCGCTGGCCGCCATCCACGTCGAGTACGAGCCGCTGCCCGTCGTCACCCGCGCCGACGAGGCCCTCGCCGACGGCGCGCCCCAGCTCCACGAGGCCGTGCCGGGCAACCTCAACGCGTACTGGACCTGCGGCGACAAGGACCGCACCGACGCGGCCATCGCCGCGGCCGAGGTCACCGTCGAACTCGACCTGGTCAACCAGCGCACCATCAACAGCCCCATCGAGCCGCGCGGAGCGGTCGGCGACTACAACCCGGCCACCGGCGAGTACACCCTCTACGCCTCCACCCAGGGCCCGCACAACCACCGCTTCCTGCTCGCCGCCCTGGTCCTCGGCATCCCCTTCAACAAGCTCCGGGTGATCGCCCCGACCGTCGGCGGCAGCTTCGGCACCAAGGGCTACCTGTACCCCGACATGCCCCTGGTCCTGCTGCTCTCCAAGGCGCTCGGCCGGCCCGTGAAATGGGTGGACACCCGCACCGGGCTGATGAACTCCACCGTCCAGGGCCGCGACCACCGCCAGCACGTCACCCTCGCCGGCACCCGCGACGGCCGCATCACCGCCGTGCGCTGCACCAGCTACGCCAACCTCGGCGCGTACCCCTCGACGATCGGCCCCGGCGTCGCCACCGCCCTGATGGGCCGCTCCATCAGCGGCATGTACGACATCGACGCCGCCTTCTGCGAGGTGTACGCCGCCTTCACCAACACCGTCTCCCTCGGCGCCCAGCGGGGCAGCGGACGCGCCGAGGCCGCCTTCCTCATGGAGCGGCTCGTCGACCGGTACGCCGGCGAGATCGGCATGGACCCGGCGGTGGTGCGGCGCAAGAACCTGGTGCCGAAGGAGAAGTTCCCGTACGACAACGGTCTCGGCTGGACCTACGACTCCGGGGACTACCAGCTGAACTTCGACAAGGCCATCGAGCTGGCCGGCTACGCCGACATGCCCGCCCGCAAGACCGAGGCCCGCACCCGCGGCAAGCGCCTCGGCGTCGGCATCGCCACCTACGTCGCGATCTGCGGCGTCGGCCCCTCCACCCGGATGTCGCAGGAGGGCATGCTCGGCGGGACCTGGGAGAGCGCGAACATCCGCGTCCACCCCACCGGCGAGGTCACCGTCACCGTCGGCTCCGCCTCCACCGGCCAGAGCCACGGAACGGTCTTCGCGCAGGTCGCCGCCGACGAACTCGGCATCGACCCCGACACCGTCCAGGTCCACGAGGGCGACACGCAGAAGGCCCCGTACGGGCAGGGCACCTACGGCTCCCGCTCCTACAGCATGGCGGCGCCCGCCGTCGCCCTCACCGCCCGCAAGCTCAAGGCCAAACTGGTCCGGGCCGGCGCCGTCTTCCTGGGCGTGCCCGAGGACAAGGTCGTCTACGAGAACGGCGGGATCCACGAGGAGGGCAACCCGGAGAACGCCAAGACCCTCGCCGAACTGGCCATGGCCATGTGGTACGGCTGGGGACTGCCCCCGGAGATCGAGCCCGCCCTGGACGAGACCACCCACTTCGACCCGCCGGACTTCAACTACCCCTTCGGCACGCACGTCGCCGTCGTCGAGATCGACGAACTGACCGGCGAGACCGAAGTGGTCGCCTACACCGCCGTCGACGACGCCGGGAACATCGGCAACCCGAAGATCGTCCAGGGGCAGATCGAGGGCAGCATCGTGCACGGCCTCGGCCAGGCCCTCATGGAAGTCGCCGAATACGACGAGAACGGCCGCCTCATCAGCGCCGACCTCGGCCACTACGCCCTGCCGCGCGCCGCCGACGTGCCGTTCTTCGCCCTCGACAAGACCGTCACGCCCAGCCCGCACAACCCGCTCGGAGCCAAGGGCGCGGGCGAGATCGCCACCGTCCCGCCCGCCGCCGCCGTCGTCAACGCCGTCGTCGACGCCCTCTCCGACCTGGGCGTCCGGCACATCGACATGCCGCTCACCCCCGAGAAGGTCTGGCGCCGCCTGAGAGGGGAATCCCAGTGATCCTCACCGAGTTCGACTACGCCCGCCCCACCGGCCTCGACGAGGCCCTGGCCCTGCTGTCCGGGACCCGCGGCGCCCGGGTGCTCGCCGGCGGCCAGAGCCTGCTGCCCGACCTGCGCACCGGAGCCGACAGCGCCCGGCTGCTCGTCGACATCCGCCGGCTCGCCGAGCTGCGCGGCACCACCCGCACCCCGGACGGCCGGCGCTTGCGCATCGGGGCCCTCACCACGCTCGCCGACCTCGCCGCCGACCCGCTGGTCCTCGCCGAGGCGCCGGAACTGGCCGCCGCGGCCCGTTCCAACGGCGACCCGCAGGTCCGCAACCTCGGCACCCTCGGCGGCAACCTGGCCGCCGCCGGCCGGCCCACCGACCTGCCGGTCGCCGCCATCGCCGCCGACGCCCTCGTCGAACTGGCAGGCACCGGCGGCCGCAGCACACTCCCGGCCGAGGAGTTCGCCGCCGGCACCGCACCCGCCGGCGAGGTCCTCACCGCCCTGCTGGTGCCCGCCGCCGGCGCGGCCGCCGCCTTCGAGAAGTCCGCCGACCGCGCCACCCGCTACCCGCTCTGCGCCACCGCCGTACGGATCACCCCCGACGGGCCGCGCATCGCCGTCACCGGCGCCACCCCCCGGCCCCTGCGCCTGCGCGGGGTGGAGGACCGGCTGCGCGGGGGCCCGTACAGCACGGAAGCCGTCCTCGCCGCCTTCCGCGCCGAACCCCGCGAGCTGTTCGTCCCCGGGCGCGGCACCTCGGCCGAATACCTCGGCCACCTCGCGGGGGTCCTCACCGCCCGAGCACTGCAGAGGGCCGAGCGGGCCCTCTCCTGACCGTCCGACCACGGGGCCCGACCAGGGGTCCATCACGGGGGAGTTGAGTGAAGCAGTGGCCGAACCGTCCAAAACGACCACGGGGGTAACCGTGCACCCAGCCGCCCACGCGGCCAGTGCGCCCAGAGGCTCCGGCTTCTGGGTGGTGGGCGCCGTCCTCGTGCTGCTGATGCTCTCCTCCTCCGTGCCCTCCGCCCTCTACGTGCTCTACCAGCAGAAGTGGGGCCTGTCCTCCGGCACGATCACGGTGGTCTTCGCCCTGTACGCGGTCACCGTGCTGGCGGGGCTCCTGCTCTTCGGCTCCCTCTCCGACACCCTGGGCCGGCGCCCGGTCCTGGGCGTCGGCCTGGTCCTGGCGATCGTCTCCATGGTCCTCTTCGCCGGAGCCCAGGGGCTCGCACTGCTCCTCGCCGCCCGCGCCGTGCAGGGTCTCGCCGTGGGCCTCGCCACCGGCGCGATGGGCGCGGCCCTGCTGGAACTCAGCCCCGCCCGACGGCCCGCACTCGGCGCCCAGGTCAACAGCGCCGGGCCGACCGTGGGCATCGGGCTCGGCGGGATCGGGGCCGGACTGCTCGTCCAGTACGCGCCCGCACCGACCGTCCTCAGCTACCTGCTGCTCATCGGGGCCTTCGCCGTCACCCTGGTGGGCGTCGTGCGCATGCGAGAGAGCGCTCCCGGCGCCGGCGGCCGGCTGCGGGTGGTCCCGCACCGGATCCACGTCCCGCAGGGCGCCCGGGGCCGCTTCGCCGTCCTCGTCCTGACCATCGTCGCCGTCTGGTCCGTGGGCGGCTTCTACCTCTCGCTCGGCCCGCACCTGGCCCTGTCCCTGCTGCAGTCCACCAACTACCTCGTCGGCGGGGCCACGGTCGCACTGCTCGCCGGCGCCGCCACCGCCGCCCAGCTCATGCTGGGCCGCACCGGGGCGCTGCGCACCGCCGTGCTCGGACTGATCGGCCTGCTCGCCGGACTCGCGCTGGTGCTGCTCGCGCTGGGCCTCGGCTCGGCCACCGTGTTCCTGGTGGCCACGGCCGTCCTCGGCAGCGGCTGGGGAGCCGCCTTCCTCGGTGCCTTCCGGGCGCTGAGCGGGCTCGCCGAACCGGCCCACCGGGGTGAACTGACCGCCGCCGTGTACGTCTTCGCGTACCTCGCGATGAGCGTGCCGGCCGTACTCGCGGGGATGCTGACCAACGTCCACGGCCTGCACCGCACCTCGGTCGGCTTCATGGCCGCCGTCGCCGCGGTGTGCGCGGTGGCCCTGCTGGCCACCCTGCGCCTGTCCGCCCGTACCAAGGCCGAGGGGAGCACCGCATGAACACACCGGGCATGACCGCGCCGGAGCTGCGCGCCGCCCTGCGCGGGCTGGAGGTCTTCGCCGGGATCACCGAGGAACAGCTGGACTGGCTGGTCTCGGTCTCCCGGCCGCAGGTCCTCTCCGACGGGGAGGTCCTCTTCCGGGACGGCGAGGAGGCCACCGGATTCCACGTGCTGCTCTCGGGCGGGCTCGTCGTCACCAAGGTCGTCGACGGCCGGGAGGAGGTCCTCACCCGGCACTCCACCGAGGAGGACAGCGCCGCCGCCGAGGACCACGACGGCAAGCCCCCGGCCGCCCACCGGTTCACCGGCGAGCTGCCGCTCCTGACGGACGGCGCCTACGTGGCCACGGCCGCCGCGAGCGGACCGTCGACCACGGTCGTGGCGTACCCCAAGGCGGTCTTCTTCGAGATGCTCACGCGCTGCCACGGGGTGGCCGCCGTACTGATCCCCGTCCTGGCCTGGCGCATCAAGTCCTCCGAGGTGCAGGCCCGCAAACGGGCCACCGTGGAGGCGCTCGGAACCCTCGCCGCCGGGCTCGCGCACGAGCTGAACAACCCGGCGGCCGCCGTCGCCCGGGCCGCGCAGGAACTGGCCCCCGCCCTGGACCGGCTCACCCGGACCGCGCAGGACTGGGGCGCGGCCGCCACCCCCGCCGAGCGCTCGGTCCTCGACCGGCTCACCGCGGAACTGGACACGCTGCCGCCACCCGTCACCACCGACCCGCTGGCCCAGGCCGACGCCGAGGAGGAGATCGCCGACTGGGCCGAAGACGCCGGCGCCGAACGGTCCGGTCTGCTCGGCTCGGGCGTCTCCGACCTCGGACTGGAACTGGACTGGCTGCTGCGGCGGACGGAGGGCGTCGGCAAGGAGTCCCTCGCCTGCGCGCTCGACCACCTGGCGGCGCTGCTGGAGATCCGCTCGCTCGCCGCCGAGCTGCGGGCCGCGGGTCCCAGGATCTCCCAACTCGTCTCCGCCACCCGGGATTACGCCAATCTCGACCGGGCGCCCGAGCAGCGCTTCCCGGTGACCGAGGGACTGGAGAACACGCTGGTCGTGCTGCGTGCCAAGCTCGACGGCATCAGCATCGTGCGTGCGTACGAACCGGACCTGCCCGAACTGACGGGCTATCCGGGCGAGTTGAACCAGGTGTGGACCAACCTGGTCGACAACGCCGTCGAGGCCATGGAGGGCGCCGGCGTGCTGACGCTGAGTGTCCGGTCCGAGGGCGTCTGCATGGTCGTGGAGGTCACCGACACCGGCCGCGGCATCCCCGCGGACGTCCTGCCGCGGATCTTCGAACCCTTCTACACGACCAAGGACGTGGGCAAGGGCACGGGCCTGGGGCTGCACCTCAGCTACCGCATCGTGACCCAGCGCCACCACGGGTCGCTCACCGCCCGTTCGCGGCCCGGCGAGACCCGGATGGTCGTCCGACTGCCCTTCGCCGGAAGCACCCAGTCCTGCGCCTCACCTGCGCAAACACCCGATACCGGCCCTGGAGCCACACCCGCCCCGGGCCCCTCTCCCCGCTGAAACGGAGTCGACATGGCCACGTACGACATCTCCAAGCTGCACCCCGTGTTCGTCCGCCAGATGGAGGCCCTGGCCGCCCTGGACATCGAGGCGGTGATGAAGAACTACACCGACGACGCCGTGCTGCTGCGCTTCGAGGGCGTCTCGGTGGGCATCGAAGCGGTTCGCGAGACGTTCACCGGCTATCTCACGGTGAAGCCCACGCTGGTGGAACTGCAGGAGTACATCGAGACCGAGGACACCATCTTCTACCGGGCGATCATGAACCTGAACGGTGAACCGGAGCACGCGTTCGGGACACTTGTGGTCCGCGATGGCCGAATCTGGCGCCAGACGGCCGGCTTCGGCGGCTGAGACCGGAAATCTGGGTAGCGTGTGCGGGGAGGGCGGGTGAACGCGCCCTCCCCGTATGTGCGGTCCACGGCGCGCGTGCAGGAAAACGGTAAAGGGGAGGTCATGGAAAATGAAACCGGGCGGGTCGAGGCATTCAGTGACGGCGTATTCGCCATCATCATTACGATCCTCGTCCTGGAACTAAAGGTTCCGGAAGAAACCGGCTCGGCCTTCTGGCACGGAGTCCGTGAACAATGGCCGCATTACGCCGCCTATGTGGTGAGCTTCCTCATCATCGGCGTGATGTGGGTGAACCACCACACCATCTTCAGTCACCTCAAGCGGGTCGACCGTCCGCTGTTGTTCCTGAACCTGATGGTGCTGATGGTGGTCTCGGTGATCCCGTACACGACCAACGTGCTCGCCGAGCACCTCACCGAAGGCGGCTCCGCCAACCCGGCGGCCGTCCTCTACAGCCTCGTGACCGTGGCCTACGCCTTGGCGTTCCTGCTGTTCTGGTGGTACGTCACCCGGGTCGGGCACCTCTTCCACGAACAGGTGGACAAGGACGGCGCACGGGCCACCAGGGTGCGTTTCGGCCTCGGGGCCATCGCCTACCCCTGCACGGTCCTCCTGGCCTTCTTCTCCGCACCGCTCACGCTTGTCGCACACTTCCTGATCGCGATCTACTATGCGGCGAACCAGATCCCCATCCCCCTCGTGGTAGAGGAAGAGCGGCTCGAATCTGCCAGCGACCTCAGGAAGTAGCCGCAGGGGCCTACGGCCGTTCTCCGCGGTCAAGTAGGGTATTGGATCTAGCTGGTCGCGGGGGAGGCCCAGATGGCTCGCGCAGTCCTGCCGGAGGATTCCGTCAAGGAAGTCTCCGAATTGATCGATGTCATGATCTCTCTTCTCTTTGAGTCCTTACCCCGGCGGGACCAGCGAAACTGGGCCCGCGTTTATCTGAACGGCCTCGTGCGGACCAACGGGAAGAAAACAATCCGTAACATCGCCGGAACCGGAGCGAGTTCCGTCGAGCAGAGCCTGCAGCAGTTCATCAGCAAGTCCCCCTGGGACTGGACGCCCGTACGGCGCTCACTCGCCCAGCACCTCGAACGCACCGCACAGCGCCCCCTGGCCTGGGTGCTCCAGCCCATGGTCATAGAGAAGGCCGGCGACCGCTCGGTCGGCGTCGGCCGGCAGTTCGTCCCCCAGCTCGGCCGCACCGCCAACTGCCAGCAGGCCAGCGGGATCTGGCTCGCCTCCAGCGAAGCCAGCTTCCCGGTCGAGTGGACCCTCACCCTTCCCGGACCCTGGACCAGCGAACTCATGCGCCGCCGGCGGGCCGGCATCCCGGACACCGCCCGCTCCCTCACCCCCGCCCAGGACGCCGTACACGCCGTCCAGCGGATGGCCGCCACCTGGCAACTCCAGCGCCGGCCCGTGGTGATGGAGGTCGCCAACTGCGATCTGCCGCAGAGCATCGACTCGTTCGCCCTCCAGGACATCCCCTTCGTCTTCAAGGTCGACGGATCACTGCCCGTCTCCTTCGGCGGTGCGGGCCGCCACAAACCCGGCCCGCACACCGCCCCCGCACGCGAACTCATCGACTCCCTGCGCTCCCAGCGCCGCGTCGTCGAATGGACCCGGCACGGCCGGGCCGAAGGAGCGGTGACCCTGCTGACCTCGGCCCCCATCTTCGCCACCCCCTGCGAGGACCGCCCCGCGCCCGTCTCGCCCACCCCGCTGCTGCTCGTCGGAGCCTGGACCGAAGCGGCCCTGCTGCCCTCAGAGTTCTGGATCACCAACATCGGGGACCGGCCGCTCGCCCAGCTCTTCCTGCTCGCCAAACTCACCGACCGGGTCTCCCTGGACTTCACCGAGACCTGCGAACCGGTCGGCATCCGCGACTTCGAAGGCCGCTCCTTCCGCGGCTGGCACCACCACGCCACCCTGGCGAGCGTCGCCCACGCCGCGAAACTCCTCGGAGCGCGCCCGCACGCCCACGACCGCTACCCCGGCCCCGCGCGCCCCGCCGCCCTCACCCGGCCGGCCACCGTCGCACCCCGCTCCGCCGCAGCCCGCCCGGCCACCCCGGCAGTGCTGCCGCCGCACCCGCACGTGCCCGGCCAGACCCCCCGCCGCGAATACATCCGCTGATGCTCGACATCGCCGAAGAGCTACGCGCGTGGTGCGCCGCGCGCCGGGAATTCGCCCTGGCCACCGTGGTCGCCGTCAGCGGCAGCGCACCACGCGGCCCCGGCGCCTCGCTCGCCGTCGACGACCGCGGCACCGCGCTCGGCTCCATCTCCGGAGGCTGCGTGGAGTCCGCCGTCCACGAGCTGTGCCTCGACGCGATCGCCTCAGGCCGGGGCGGCCTGCACCGCTTCGGCTACAGCGACGACGACGCCTTCGCCGTCGGCCTGACCTGCGGCGGAGTCCTCGACGTCCTGGTCACCCCGGTGCGCGGCCGCGACCCGGTCCGGCCCGTCCTCGGCTCGGTCCTCGCCGCCGCCGCCGACGGGACCCGGGCCGCGCTCGCCCGCGTGGTCTCCGGCCCGCCGCGCCAGCTCGGCCGGGCCCTCGCCGTCCACGCCGACGGCTCCTACGAGGGCGGCCTCGCCGGCGGCCCCGCCCTCGACCGGGCCGCCGCCGGCCGGGCCCGCGCCCTGCTGCTCGCCGGGCGCACCGGCACCACCGAACTCGGCACCGCGGGCGGCCTGTGCGGGGAGCCCCTGACACTGCTCGTCGAGTCCGCCGCCGAACCGCCCCGGCTGATCGTCTACGGGGCCATCGACTTCGCCGCAGCCCTCGCCCGGATCGGCGCCTTCCTCGGCCACCGGGTCACCGTGTGCGACGCCCGGCCCGTCTTCGCGACCCCGGAGCGCTTCCCCGACGCCGACGAGGTCGTCGTCGACTGGCCGCACCGGCACCTGGCCGCGCAGTGGGAGGCGGGCAGGCTGGACTCCCGTACCGCCGTCTGCGTCCTCACCCACGACGCGAAGTTCGACGTACCGCTGCTGGAGCTGGCCCTGCGGCTGCCGCTGGGCTACGTGGGCGCCATGGGATCACGCCGCACCCACGCCGAACGCGACAGACGGCTGCGCGAGGAAGGGGTGACGGACGCCGCCCTGGTCCGGCTGCGCTCACCCATCGGCCTCGACCTCGGCGGCGCCACCCCAGAGGAGACCGCCCTGGCCATCGCCGCCGAGTTCACGGCCTTCCGGCACGGCGGCTCGGCGCTCCCGCTCACCGGCGGCGCCGCTCCCATCCACCGAAGACCGGCGGCGGCCCCCGTGCCCCGTCACACGGCCGCCCTCAGCCCGCCCCGCCCCTGACGTGCTCCACGACGCGGTGGAACTCGGCCGTCGGGGAGAAATCGACGTACTCCGTGTCGGCGAGCGCCACGGGGACGTGCCCCGGACCCCAGTAGAAGGCCTGCCCCTCCTCGTACACCTGCTCCCCGTCCCCGGTCCGCATCAGAAGCCTGCCCTTGAGGAGGTAGCCCCAGTGCGGGCACGGGCACATGTCGCCGGGAAGCCCCTTGAGCGCCTCGGTGAAATCGGTGCCCTTCGGGAGCCGGAAGAAGCCGACGCTGAGGTCGCCGCCGATCTCCTGCACCCGCACCTCCAGGCCGCCGCCCTCCACCGCGATGGGTGCCTCGTCCCGCGTCGTCGCCACCATCGATCCTCCACCGCTGCTCGGCCCGGACACTCCGGGACCCGTACGGACCCTTCCACTGTGACCCGGACCGGTGCATCCTGCCCCTGCGGGAACCGCCCGGCGCACACCCCGCGGGACCAAGGTCCCGTAGGAAACCACCACCCGGCCCCGACCGCCTTGGACGTTCGGCCCGGGCGGCATGAACGCCAGGTCGTGGGAGAATGAAGTACGTGCGTTTCCTCGGCTGCACCCTGTCGAGGCACCTCCGATTGACTGGGATGTTCAGCACGTGCGTTTCCTCAATGACCTGAAGCCGCCGTACGACCTGACGTACGACGATGTGTTCATGGTGCCGAGCCGCTCCGCGGTCGGCTCCCGCCAGGGCGTCGACCTCTCCTCGCCCGACGGGACCGGCACCACCATTCCCCTGGTCGTGGCGAACATGACCGCGATCGCCGGCCGCCGGATGGCCGAGACCGTCGCCCGCCGCGGCGGCATCGTGGTCATCCCGCAGGACATCCCCATCGAGGTCGTCACCGACGTCATCTCCTGGGTGAAGACCCGCCACCTCGTACTCGACACCCCGATCACGCTGGCGCCCACCCAGACCGTCGCCGACGCACTGTCCCTGCTGCCCAAGCGCGCCCACGGCGCCGGCGTCGTCGTCGACGGCGAGGGCCGCCCGGTCGGCGTCGTCACCGAGCACGACCTGTCCGGCGTCGACCGCTTCACCCAGCTCTCCGAGGTCATGTCGAAGGAGCTGCTGCTCATCGACGCCGACATCGACCCCCGCGAGGCCTTCAACAAGCTCGACGCCGGCCACCGCAAGCTGGCCCCGGCCGTCGACGAGGACGGCAGGCTCGTCGGCATCCTCACCCGCAAGGGCGCCCTGCGCGCGACCCTCTACACCCCGGCCACCGACGCGAACGGCAAGCTGCGCATCGCGGCCGCCGTCGGCATCAACGGCGACTTCGTGGCCAAGGCCAAGCAGCTGCTCGACGCGGGCGTGGACACGCTCGTCATCGACACGGCGCACGGCCACCAGGAGTCGATGATCAACGCGATCAAGGCCGTCCGCGCCCTGGACCCGCAGGTCCCGATCGTGGCCGGCAACATCGTCGCCGCCGAGGGCGTCAAGGACCTCATCGACGCCGGCGCCGACATCATCAAGGTCGGCGTGGGCCCCGGCGCCATGTGCACCACCCGCATGATGACCGGCGTCGGCCGCCCGCAGTTCTCCGCGGTCCTGGAGTGCGCCGCCGAGGCCAAGAAGTACGGCAAGCACGTCTGGGCCGACGGCGGCGTCCGTCACCCGCGCGACGTGGCGATGGCGCTGGCCGCCGGCGCCTCCAACGTCATGATCGGCTCCTGGTTCGCCGGTACGTACGAGTCCCCGGGCGACCTCCAGCAGTCCGCCGAGGGCCGCCTCTACAAGGAGTCCTTCGGCATGGCCTCCGCCCGCGCCGTGCAGAACCGCACGAGCGAGGAGTCGGCGTACGACCGCGCCCGCAAGGGCCTGTTCGAGGAGGGCATCTCCACCTCGCGCATGTTCCTCGACCCGGCCCGCCCGGGCGTCGAGGACCTGATCGACTCGATCATCGCGGGCGTCCGCTCCTCCTGCACCTACGCCGGTGCCGGCTCCCTCGCGGAGTTCGAGGAGAAGGCCGTGGTCGGCATCCAGTCCGCCGCCGGCTACGCCGAGGGCAAGCCGCTGCACGCCAGCTGGAGCTAGACCCCGCGCCTCCCGCACCTCCCCGTGGCCCCCGGGCCCGTCCACGGACGGGCCCGGGGGCCACGGGCGTTCAGGCCCGGTGCGGCGGGACCGGCTCCGACGGCGAACTGTGGACGCCCGCCCGGTACTTGGGGATCCGGACGGTCACCTTCATGCCGGCGCCGACCCCCGTCTCCATCACCGGGCCGTACGCGTCCCCGTACACCTGCCGGATCCGCTCGTCGACATTGGGCAGCCCGACCCCGGACGAGGACGCCCCGCGCTCCCCGGCCAGGATCCGGCGCAGCAGGGCCGGATCCATCCCGACCCCGTTGTCCTCGACGGTGATCACCGCGTCGGGGCCCGCGTCCTGCGCCGTGATCGTGATCCGGCACTCCTGGGTGGAGTCCTCCAGCCCGTGCTTGACGGCGTTCTCCACCAGCGGCTGCAGGCACAGGAACGGCAGCGCGACCGGCAGCACCTCCGGTGCCACCTGCAACGTCACTTTCAACCGGTCACCGAACCGGGCCCCGGCCAGCGCCAGATACTGCTGGATGGAACGCAACTCCTCGGCCAGCGTGGTGAAGTCCCCGTGCCGCCGGAAGGAATACCGCGTGAAGTCCGCGAACTCCAGCAGCAGTTCCCGCGCCCGCTCCGGATCCGTCCGCACGAACGAGGCGATCGCGGCCAGCGAGTTGAAGATGAAGTGCGGGGAGATCTGCGCCCGCAGCGCCTTGATCTCCGCTTCCATCAGCCGGGTCCGTGAGCGGTCCAGCTCGGACAGCTCCAGCTGCACCGACACCCACCGCGCCACCTCCGTCGCCGCCCGCACCAGCACCGCCGACTCCCGCGACCCGTACGCCACCAGCGCGCCCAGCACCCCGTCCTCGCCGGTCAGCGGCGCGAACACGGCCCACTTCAGCGGACAGTCGGGCCGCTGGCACTCGGTCCGCACGCTCTGGCTGCGCCCCGACTCCAGCATCACCGCCACCCGGGCCATCGCCCGCCGCTGATGGTGGTCGGCGCCCGGGCCGTCCCACGCCAGCACGGCCTCCCGGTCCGTCAGGCACAACGCCTCCGTCCCCAGCAGCGACCGCAGCCGCCGGGCGGCCTTGCGGGCCGCGTCCTCGGTCAGCCCGGCGCGCAGCGGGGGAGCGGCCAGCGAAGCCGTGTGCAGCGTGTGGAAGGTGGCCCGCTCCACCGGAGTCCCCAGGTCCAGGCCCGCCAGGCGTTCCCCGCGGCGCGCGTGCCAGCGTCCCGCCGCCCAGCCGGCGCCCAGCATCAGGACCGCACCCACCACCGCCAGCACCGCGAGCAGGGCCTGCCCCGCCCCGGTCACCGCCGGCCCCCCGCACGGTCCCCGGCCACGACCTCCGGCAGGTGCAGCCGGGCCAGCGTGGCCGCCGTCCCGGCCGGTATCCGGGACCGGGTGGCCAGCGACACCGCCACCATCGTCAGGAACCCGAGCGGCACCGACCACGCCGCCGGCCAGGCCAGCATCGTGTGCGTCCAGCCCGACGGAGCCAGCCCGGCCCGCGTCGCCAGCACCGCGCCCAGCGCCGCCCCGCCGCCCGTGACCAGCCCGGCCACCGCACCCGGCGGGGTCAGCCCGCGCCACCAGATCCCGAGCACCAGCAGCGGGCAGAACGACGACGCCGACACGGCGAACGCCAGCCCCACCGCATCCGCCACGGGCACCTCCGCGACCGCCACGCTCCCGCCCAGCGGCACCAGGATCGCCACCAGCGCCGCGAAGCGGAAACTGCGCGCCCCGCACTTCGGCAGCACGTCCTGGTGCAGCACCCCGGCCACCGCCATGGTCAGCCCCGACGCCGTCGACAGGAACGCCGCGAAGGCACCCCCGGCCAGCAGCGCCCCCAGCAACTCGCCCAGCAGCCCGCCCAGCATCCGCTCGGGCAGCACCAGCACCGCCGCGTCCGCGTCACCCGTCAGCGCCAACTCGGGGGCGTAGATCCGGCCCAGCGCCCCGTACACCGGCGGCAGCAGGTAGAAGACACCGACCAGCCCCAGCACCACCAGCGTCGTGCGCCGCGCCGCCCGCCCGTTGGGGCTGGTGTAGAACCGCACCGCGACGTGCGGCAGCCCCATCGTCCCGAGGAACGTGGCCAGGATCAGCCCGTACGTGGCGTACAGCCGGTACTCCCGCAGCTCCCCGGACGGCGGCTCCGACCAGGTACCCACCCCCGCACCCGGCTCCTCCCGGGCATCCGGCACCGGCGTGTCCGGGGCGAACTCCAGCCGCGCGTGGGCCCGTACGGAGTGCTCACCGGCGGCCAGCACCAGCGGCTCCGACACGAGGCTGCGCCCGTCCACCTGCCCGGTCACCGTCACCGCGAGCGGCTCCTTCACCGACAGCCGCACGTCCTGCGCGAGCGTCACCGACGTGCGCTCCCGGAAGACCGCCGGGGCGTCGAAGGTGGCCCGCGGCGCACCGTCCCCGGCCCACGCGGCGATCAGGAAGAACGCCGGAACCAGAAGGGCGGTGAGCTTGAGCCAGTACTGGAAGGCCTGTACGAAGGTGATGCTGCGCATCCCCCCGGCGGCCACCGCGACGCTCACGACACAGGCGACGACCAGCCCGCCGACCCAGTGCGGGGCCCCGGTGAGGATCTCCAGGGTCAGCCCGGCCCCCTGCAACTGCGGCAGCAGGTACAGCCAGCCGACCCCGACCACGAACAGCACCGCGATCCGGCGCACCGCCCGGGACTCCAGCCGCGCCTCCGCGAAGTCGGGCAGGGTGTACGCCCCGGAGCGCCGCAGCGGGGCCGCCACCAGCACCAGCAGCACCACGTACCCGGCGGTGTAGCCCACCGGGTACCAGAGCATCCCCGGCCCCTGGAGCAGCACCAGCCCCGCCACCCCGAGGAAGGACGCCGCGGAGAGGTACTCCCCGCTGATGGCCGCCGCGTTCAGCCGCGGCCCCACCGTGCGCGAGGCCACGTAGAAGTCGGAGGTGGTCCGGGATATCCGCAGGCCCAGGGCGCCGAGCAGCAGCGTGACCAGGACGACGACGGCGACCGCGGTCAGCGCGTACGTCTGGTTCACCGGGGCGGTCCTTCGGCCGGGGGGCGGGTGACCGGAGTCTACGCACGCCTGCGACCAGGGCGACAGGCTCGATTCGGACCGTGCGGGTCCGCCGCGTTCAGATGGCCGGGTCGCGGTGGTCGGCGCAGTCGCGCAGCGCGATCTCCAGCTCCACGTACGACTCCTCCGCCCGCCGGAAGGCCAGCGTCAGCGCCGCCTCCGCGCGCGGCGGGACCTGATCGCGGACGCCCTCGCCGGCCTCGTACAGGATGTCCGCCCAGCGGGCGGCCGCGCTGCGCAGCAGGGCGAGGAGCACCTCGGCCTCGGCGGGCCCCGCCGGCCGCCTCCGCGGCAGTCCGCTCAGGGCGTCGACCAGCGCCTGGACCTCGGACATCTCGCTCCTCCCGCGCCGGGAAGATCCACGATACGCAGCGGTGACGGCATCGGCGGCCCGTTCCCGCCACCGGTGCGGCAGGCGGCTCCCGTGGATCGCCGTACGCCCCTCCCGGTGCGGTGAACGGCATCCGCGCGCGCCCGGCGGTCGTCCGACGTGGCCGAACGGGCCCGTCGGGCGACCGGTTTCAGCCGGTCGCGTGCCGCATCAACAGGTCGCGCAACTCCCGTGAATGCCTGCGGCTCACCTGGAGTTCGGCCGCCCCCACCCGGACGGTGGTGGTGCCCGAGTCCAGCCGGAGCTCGTCGATCCGGGCCAGCGCCACCAGATGACGGCGGTGGATCCGCACGAACCCGCGCGCCCCCCACCGCTCCTCCAGCGTGGACAGCGGGATCCGCACCAGATGGCTGCCCTCGTCGGTGTGCAGGCGGGCGTAGTCGCCCTGCGCCTCGACGTAGGCGATGTCGGCGATCGCCACGAAGCGGGTGACACCGCCCAGTTCGACCGCGATCTGTTCCGGGCCCCGGTCGGCGACGGCGGCCTCCGGGGCCGGGCGGCGCGGTGCGACCACGGCCGGCGGGCCCGCCGGCGCCGCGGCGGCCACCGGCACCTCCTCGGCCCGGCCCAGCTGCGCGCAGGTCCGCCGGACGGCCTCCGCCAGCCGCTCCGGGCGCACCGGCTTGAGCACGTAGTCCACGGCCTTCAGGTCGAAGGCCTGTACGGCGAAACCCTCGTGGGCGGTGACGAACACGATCAGCGGCGGCCGCGCGAACCCGGCCAGCAGCCTGGCGATGTCCAGCCCGGTCAGACCGGCCATGTGGATGTCGAGGAACACCACGTCGATGCCGTCGGGCCCGTCCGGACCGGACTCCAGGGCCCGCGTGACCCGGCGCAGCGCCTCGGTGGCGTCCGAGGCGCCCTCGGCGCTGCGCACCCGGGGGTCCGAGCGCAGCAGGTAGAGGAGTTCCTCCAGGAGCGGCTTCTCGTCGTCGACAGCGAGCACTCGCAGCATGCCGCCGAGTCTAGTCGGGCGGATCAAGGCCGGGACGGAGCGCGGCCCCTGCCCGGGGGGAGGTGGGGCAGGGGCCGCGCGGACCGTGGTGGGGGGCCGGGGGACCGGACCGGCTACTGGACGGTGATCAGCTTGCCGTCGGGGGAGACGGCGTACCAGGTGCCGCCCACGCCCTGCCCGTTGATGTCACCGGGCTTCTTGTCGCCCGAGAAGGTGTAGACGGGCCAGCAGTCGATGGTCTGCTGCTTCTTGCCGTCCGGGCGGTCCAGGACGAGGTAGTTCTTCTCCGTGATGCCCTTGGCGTTGGCCTTGTCCACCGGGGGCACGACCGGCCACTTGGCCACGCAGTCGCCCACGCAGTTGGAGACCATCGGCCACGCGGAGTCCTTCTTGAAGCGGTAGACGGTCATCCCCTTGCCGTCGACGATGTGGTCGCCCAGCTTCGGGTCCTTCGCGACGGACAGGCCGTCCGCCGCCTGGGCCGGGGCGGCCCCCGCCGGGGGCGCCTCCGCCGGGGCGGCAGAAGCGGCGGGGGCGGCCTCGGCCGGGGCCCCCTTGGCCGCCTTCTTGCCGTCCGGGCCGAACGCGAACCACACCCCGCCGACGCCCTGCCCCTTCAGGTCGCCGGGCTTGGCGTCCTTGTTGAAGCGGTACGCGGGCCAGCCCGCCACCGTCAGCTGCTTCGTGCCGTCGCTGCGCACCACCTCACCGAGGAGGGAGGGGTCCATGCCCGCGGCGGCGGTGACGTCACCGGCCGCGACCACCGGCCAGGTCTTCGCGCAGTCCCCCTCGCAGTTCGACTTCGGGGGCTTCGCGGTGTCCTTGTCGAAGCGGTAGAGCGTCAGGCCCGCGCTGTCGGTGAGGACGGGGCCGAGCTGCTCGGTGGTGGACGCCGCGAGCTGTCCGCCGGGCTGGTTGCCCGGGCCGCCCGCCGCCGGGGCGGCGGCGCCGGCGGGCTGGGCCGTGTCCGAGGCGCTGTAGTCCGACGGGCCGCAGGCGCTGGCCGCCAGGACGACGGCGACGGCGGCCGCGGCGAGGGTGGTTGCGCGCTTCATGCCCATGTTGATCTCTCCCACATCGTGTCTGTCGTACCGCCGCCCCCAGCGGCGGCAACTGTGCACAGGACACGCCCCGGTGGGCGGGATCTGTTCACCGCGTCCGGTGTGGGCTGTTTCACTCACCCCCCGCCGAACCCGGCGCGCCGCAGGGCCGTGGCCACAGCGAGGCCGAGCACCTGGTGTCCGGAGTCGTTGGGGTGCAGCCCGTCCGCGAGGTGCTCGGGTCCGAGCAGGTCACGGCCCGGGAGGACGGCCAGCCGGTCGTCTCCGGCGGCGATCCGGTCCCGGGTGGCGCGCTCCATGGCGTCGCGCAGGGCACCCAGGGTGGCGCCGAGCTTGTTCGGGGTGCGTTCGGCGTCGGGCCGCAGGACGGGGGAGACCAGCAGCAGGGGGGTCCGCGGGTGCCCCTGGCGGACCAGTTCGAGGAAGGCGCGCGTGGTCTCGTACAGCAGCGGTGCCGAGAAGGGAACCCGGGACCAGCAGTTGGTGCCGAAGGCGAGGGTGAGGACGTCCGCGGGCAGGCCCGCGAGCTGTTCGGCGGTGGCCAGTTCGCCGCGCGCGGCGCCCGCGTAGCCGAGGTTGACGGCGTCCCAGCCGAGGGCCCGGCCGGCGACGGCGGGCCAGCCGTGGGCGGGGCGGGTGGACCACCAGCCCTCGGTGATGGAGTCGCCGTGCACCACCCAGCGCGGCGCGGGCGGCGCGGGGGAGAGGGCGCCGCCGATCCCGCGCAGGCCGAGTACGAGCGGGGACTGGTTCTCGGGCGGGTGGATGGTGAAGGGGCCGTGGAAGGGGCCGTCGCCGGCCCCGAGTTCGATGCGTACGACGGCCTCCGCGGCCGGTTCGGTGAACACCTCGCTGACCACCCCGTGGCGGTCCCACAGGGCGAAGCCGTGCGCGAGGTCGCGCAGGGCGTCCGTGGGGCCGGGCACGGTGGCCCGGTAGCGGATCTCGACGGCCCGCGCGGTCTCGGTGGTGAATTCCAACCGGACCCCGATGGGCAGGGTGGCCCGCTCGCCGGTGTCCCAGGGCAGCCGCATGGTGTCCGCCGGGTCGGCGCGCACCGGCCGGCCCTTGTCCAGCCAGGCGACCCCGCGCAGGAAGGGCTGCGGATCCTGCCAGGTGTCCTGCCCCGCTCCCCGCCGGGTGCCCGGAACCCCGCCCCGGCCCACCTCCTGCCAGGGTCCGGGTCTGCCCTCGTCGTGCACCGGTGCGCTCATCCTTCGCCTCCGATCGTCGGACACGGGAACTCCACGCCGACCCCGCCGTCCACCCGGGCGCCTGCCCCGTCACCCCGATGCCACCGCGTTCACCCGTACCCCGCGCGGACCCGGTTTCCACCGCCGGGGGCGCACCGCTCCGGTGGCGCGCCCCCGGAGCCAGGGCGGCACACTGCGGCAGATCTGACGAGGTGTCAAGGAAGGGGGTCTCCGGCGGCCTGCGCAGCGATCGATCATCCACACGCAACAAACGACTGTCAGTGACCGATCCGCGCAACGATCGTGCGCCAATGTGCAAGGATGGTCCATTACGGGCGGTATCACTCAGCTCGTAGGCTCACTCGCTGTACGTGGAGTGGCGCGGATCGCCTGCTCGGCGGTCCCCCATGCCAGGCCCTTCCCCCCGTGGGGCCCTGTCCTGCTCCGGACCGTCGCGGTCGACGCCTCATCCCCGACCTCTGTCGATCCGCAGTGACAAGGAGTCCCCTCGTGCTCGACCACGGCCAGGCGCCACCGCTCGCTTCCGAGCCCCGCAGGCCCGCCAACCCGCTGCTCCGCCGCAAGCCGGTCGAGCAGCTGGTCGCCGAAGGCGGCCAGGGTGAGGGCGGCGCGCTCAAGCGTTCGCTCACCATGTGGCAGCTGACCATGATCAGCATCGGTGCGACCCTGGGCACCGGCATCTTCGTCGTCCTCGGCGAAGCCACCCCGGTCGCCGGCCCGGCCGTCTTCATCGCCTTCATCGTCGCGGGCCTGACCGCGCTGTTCTCGGCGCTCTCCTACGCCGAGCTGGCGGGCTCCATCCCGGTCTCGGGCTCCTCGTACTCCTACGCCTACGCCACCATGGGCGAGCTCATAGCCTGGGTCTGCGGCTGGTGCCTGGTCCTGGAGTACGGCGTCTCGGTCGCGGCCGTCGCCGTCGGCTGGGGCCAGTACCTCAACGAGCTGCTCGACGGCACGCTCGGCTTCACCATCCCCGAGGGCTTCTCCGCCCCGCTGGGCGAGGGCGGCTACATCAACCTCCCCGCCCTCGTCGTGGTGCTCCTGTGCATGGTCTTCCTGCTCCGCGGGGCCCGCGAGAGCGCCCGGATCAACACGATCATGGTCGCCGTCAAGATGGTCACGCTGGCGCTCTTCATCGTCATCGGCTTCATGGGCATCAAGGCCGGCAACTACACCCCGCTGGCCCCGCTCGGCATCACCGCCATCAGCACCGCCGCCTCCATGCTCTTCTTCTCGTACATCGGCTTCGACGCGGCCTCCACCGCCGGTGAGGAAGCCAAGAACCCGAAGAAGGACCTGCCCCGCGCGATCATGCTCTCGCTGGTGATCGTCACCGCGATCTACTGCCTCGTCGCCCTGGTCGCCGTCGGCGCCATGCCGTGGCAGGAGTTCGAGGGCAGCGAGGCCGCCCTGGCCCAGATCATGGAGAACGTCACCGGCCACTCCTTCTGGAGCGTCATCCTGGCCGCCGGCGCGGTCGTCGCCATCGCCAGCGTCGTCTTCGCCGTGCTCTACGGCCAGACCCGCATCCTCTTCGCCATGTCCCGCGACGGCCTGATGCCCAAGGCCTTCGCCAAGGTCGACGAGAAGACCGGCACCCCGAAGATCAACACGATCATCGTCTGCCTCTTCTGCGGACTGCTCGCCGCGTTCATCCCGCTGGGTGAGCTGGCCAACGCCACCAGCATCGGCACGCTCTTCGCCTTCGGCCTGGTCAACGTGGCCGTCGTCATCCTGCGCTACACCCGCCCCGAGATGAACCGCACCTTCAGGGTCGCCCTCTTCCCGGTCACCCCGATCCTGGGCTTCCTCTTCTGCGCGTACCTCATGATCGAGCTGCCGATGGCCACGTGGCTGTGCTTCGGTGGCTGGATGGCGGTCGGGCTCGTGATCTACTTCTTCTACGGCATGCGCCGCTCCAGCCTGGCCACTGTGGCCGACGTGGCCGCTCCGGCCGCGGAGGTCGCTGAACAGAAGTGATTCACCCCCCGTGCGACTGAACGATCTCGACGAACGCATCGTGCACGCCCTCGCCGAGGACGCCCGCCGCTCCTACGCGGACATCGGCTCCGAGGTCGGGCTCTCCGCGCCCGCCGTCAAGCGGCGCGTGGACCGGCTGCGCGCCGAAGGCGCCATCACCGGCTTCACCGTCCGCGTCGACCCCGCCGCCATGGGCTGGGAGACCGAGGGCTTCATCGAGATCTACTGTCGCCACAACACCTCGCCGGACGACATCCGGCGAGGACTGGAGCGATACCCCGAGGTGGTGTCCGCGTCGACCGTCACCGGCGACGCGGACGCCCTCGTCCAGATCTTCGCCTCCGACATGCGCCACTTCGAGCGGGTCCTGGAGCGCATCGCGGGCGAGCCCTTCGTCGAACGCACGAAGTCCGTCCTCGTCCTGTCCCCGCTCCTGCGCCGCTTCACCTCGGGCGCCCCGGCGTAAGGCCGCGCCCGCCCCGCACCCGGGCGCACTGCCGGCCCCGCACCCCGGTGAGCCCGCGCCACGACGGCTTCAGGCGTGCTGCGGCGCCTCGTCCTTCAGCAGGCCGCGCAGGGACGTCCGGAACTCCGGAGTGTCCTCGTGGCCGTGCACGGCCACGGCGTGCTGGGCGGCCGCAGCAATGACCTCTTCCTCCTCGCCCGAGATCGCGAGCGTGCAGTTCATCTCGCTCGGGTAGTCCCTGCAGTCCATGACCTTGCGCATGACGAACCTCCCGGAACGGTGTCCGCCGGTGCTGACGCCGGACGGTGCACCCTCCACGATCCTCTTCCCGGGGTCGCGGCGAAACCCGGGCCGGACCCCGGTGTACGGTCACCTGGGACCCCGGCCGCCGGCACCGCGCCGAAACCCTCCGCGCAGCATTCGGCCACCGGGCCCGACGGCCCCGCCGACACCGCCCCACCTGCGGCTTCGCCGCCCCCCGGCCGCGCCGGACCGCCGACGGACCGCCCTCCCCGGCGCGTCGCGCAACGAATCGCCGCCAGAGCCCCGTAACGCGCAACGAATCGCACACCAGCGCGCAACATCGGCGCCTTGTTGCGCCGGGAGGGCGAAACGTACCGTCTATAGGACCGCACCCACCCCTCCTGCCACAGAGGTACGCCCATGCCCCCGCTGCGCACCGCCCTCCTCCAGAGCTCCGGAGTCCTCGGCGACGTCGCCGAGAACCTCAAGGCTCTCGACGAGGCCGCCGAGCGCGCCGCACGGGCGGGGGCCGGGCTGCTGGTCACCTCCGAGATGTTCCTGACCGGCTACGCGCTCGACCTCGACGCCGTCCCCGGACTCGCCGAGACCCACGACGGCGACTCCGCCCGGGCCATCGGCGAGATCGCCCGGCGCCACGGACTCGCGGTCCTCTACGGCTACCCCGAGCGCGACGGCGAGACGGTCTACAACTCCGCCCAGCTCATCGGCCCCGACGGCGCCCGTCTCGCGAACTACCGCAAGACCCACCTCTTCGGCTGCTTCGAGCAGGACGCCTTCACCCCCGGCGACACCCCCGTCGTCCAGGCCGAACTCGGCGGCCTCCGCATCGGCATCATGATCTGCTACGACGTGGAGTTCCCCGAGAACGTCCGCGCCCACGCGCTCGCCGGCACCGACCTCCTCCTGGTGCCGACCGCCCAGATGCACCCCTTCCAGTTCGTCGCCGAGCACCTCGTCCCCGTCCGGGCCTTCGAGAACCAGATGTACGTCGCGTACGTCAACCGCACCGGACCCGAGGGCGAGTTCGATTTCGTCGGCCTCAGCTGCCTGGCGAGCCCCGACGGCACCACCCGCACCCGCGCCGGCCGCGGCGAGGAAATGGTGCTCGGCGAGGTCGACCCCGAGCTGCTCAGCGCCTCGCGCGAGAACAACCCCTACCTGCGCGACCGCCGGCCCGGGCTCTACGCCTCGCTCGTCTGACCCGCACCAGCCCCCCGCCCCCACCGCTCCACCCCCCGAGCCCTGCCCGCAAGGAGTCGTACCCCATGACGTCCACGGTGCCCACCACCGCCGTCCCGCACAGCGACGGACAGCCGCCGATCACCATGTTCGGTCCGGACTTCCCGTACGCCTACGACGACTTCCTCGCCCACCCGGCGGGCCTCGGCCAGATACCCGCGACCGAGCTCGGCACCGAGGTCGCCGTCATCGGCGGCGGACTCTCCGGCATCATCTCGGCCTACGAGCTCATGAAGATGGGCCTCAAGCCCGTCGTCTACGAGGCCGACCAGATCGGCGGCCGCCTGCGCACCGTCGGCTTCGAGGGCGCCGAGACCGAGGGCCTCACCGCCGAGATGGGCGCCATGCGCTTCCCGCCCTCCTCCACGGCCCTGCAGCACTACATCGACCTCGTCGGCCTGGTCACCGAGCCCTTCCCGAACCCGCTCGCCGAGTCCACCCCCTCCACGGTCGTCGACCTCAAGGGCGAGACGCACTACGCCGAGACGATCGCCGACCTCCCGCAGATCTACCGCGACGTCGCCGAGGCCTGGAACGCCTGCCTCGACGAGGGCGCCGACTTCTCCGACATGAACACCGCGATGCGCGAGCGGGACGTCCCGCGCATCCGGGAGATCTGGGCCAAGCTCGTCGAGAAGCTCGACGACGAGACCTTCTACGGCTTCCTCTGCAAGTCGGAGGCCTTCAAGTCCTTCCGCAAGCGCGAGATCTTCGGCCAGGTCGGCTTCGGCACCGGCGGCTGGGACACCGACTTCCCGAACTCCATCCTGGAGATCCTGCGCGTCGTCTACACCGAGGCCGACGACCACCACCGCGGCATCGTCGGCGGCTCCCAGCAGCTGCCGCTGCGCCTGTGGGAGCGCGAGCCCGAGAAGATCGTCCACTGGGCCCAGGGCACCTCCCTGTCCTCCCTCCACGACGGCGCCCCGCGCCCCGCCGTGACCCGCCTGCACCGCACCGCCGGCAACCGCATCACCGTCACCGACTCCTCCGGCGACATCCGCACGTACCGCGCCGCGATCTTCACGGCGCAGTCCTGGATGCTCCTGTCGAAGATCGAGTGCGACGACACGCTGTTCCCGATCGACCACTGGACGGCGATCGAGCGCACCCACTACATGGAGTCGTCCAAGCTTTTCGTCCCCGTCGACCGGCCGTTCTGGCTGGACAAGGACGAGGAGACCGGCCGCGACGTCATGTCGATGACGCTGACCGACCGCATGACCCGCGGCACCTACCTGCTGGACAACGGCCCGGACAAGCCCGCCGTCATCTGCCTCTCGTACACCTGGTGCGACGACAGCCTCAAGTGGCTGCCGCTGTCCGCGAACGAGCGGATGGAGGTCATGCTGAAGTCCCTCGGCGAGATCTACCCCAAGGTCGACATCCGCCGCCACATCATCGGCAACCCGGTCACCGTCTCCTGGGAGGACGAGCCCTACTTCATGGGCGCGTTCAAGGCCAACCTCCCCGGCCACTACCGCTACCAGCGCCGCCTGTTCACCCACTTCATGCAGGACCGCCTCCCCGAGGACAAGCGCGGCATCTTCCTCGCGGGCGACGACATCTCCTGGACGGCCGGCTGGGCCGAGGGCGCGGTCCAGACCGCCCTCAACGCCGTCTGGGGCGTCATGCACCACCTCGGTGGCTCCACCGACTCCACCAACCCCGGCCCGGGCGACGTCTACGACGAGATCGCCCCGGTCGAACTCCCGGAGGACTGACCCTCCCGGCCCTCCGACAGGGCCCCATGATCACGGGCCGCCGCCCCGCGCCGTCAGCACGCGGGCCGGCGGCCCGTTCTCATGCCCGCATCCGCGAACCGCGGGCGGCCGGCCCGCTCAGCACTGCCACAGCAGCGTCGCCGCCCCGCACCCGCCGCACACGTGGGCGTACGCCCGCCCCGAGCCGAAGTTCATGGCCGTGACCGGGTCCGGCCCTTCCCGCAGGCCCACCGCGAACCCCATCGGCCGGGCGCAGGCAGGGCAGTCGGGGGTCTCGTCGTACTGCAGCCAGTCGGGCTCGCCGCCGAGCGAGCCCAGCACCGCCCGCCCCTCGGGCGCGGCCGCCGAGGACACGTCCGCCGCGGACACGGCCGCCCGTACGGCGCCCAGCCCCAGCACCTGCGGATCCGCACCGCGCGGCACCGGTACGGGCACCAGGCCCCCGGCGGGCAGCAGCAGGGCCAGGTTCCCGCCCGCGGAGGGGCTCCACTGCTCGCACCGTCCCGGCCGGTGCGCACACATGAACAGGGCCAGCACACCAGCGTCGAGCACGATCTGGGCGAGGAACTGCAGCGGGCCCGCGCACGCGCGGCAGACGGGCCAGAGCGTTCCGGCGGGGCCCAGCGGCACGCCACCGGTCCGGCTGACCGGGGCGTCCGGGGCCACCGGTCCGCCGTCGAGGAGAAGTGTCGTCATGGCCGGAACCTATCCGCCGGCCCTGACAGCGGCCCCGGCAGCGGCCCGGGCAGCCGCCCCGGCAGCGGTCCCGGCCGGCCCGTACGGCGCCTCAGCCCCGCGGGGTCAGCAGGCAGCGGCCGACCAGCCCCACGCCCGCGTCGAGGGAGTCGGTGAACTCCTCGGCCAGCTCCGGCGCCCGGCGCAGCGTCCACAGCAGCCGGGCCGCCGACCAGGCTCCGGCGCGGGCGCGCTCCAGGCTCCAGGAGCCGACCAGGTGGGTCAGCGGATCGGCGATCTCCAGCAGGTCCGGGCCCGGCATCAGGTCCTCCCGGATGTGCTCCTCCAGCGAGACCAGCGTGTCGCCGACCCGGTCGAAGTCAGCCTCCAGGGCCCGTGGTTCGCAGTCCAGCTCACCGCAGGTGGCGACCACCGCGAGCGCCAGGTCATGGCCGATGTGCGCGTTGATCCCGGCCAGCGCGTGCTGCAGCGGCCGGATCCCGGGGTGGCGGCGGTACTGCAGCAGCGGGCGCCAGCAGGCCGGGGCCCGGTCGGCCTCCACCGCCGTCAGGTACCGCTCCGCGAACCGCACGCTGAGGGTCGCCGCCCGCCGGGGTGCCGGGAACGCCCCGTGGGCGATCCGATGGTGCAGGGTCTCCGTCACCGTCAGGTAGACCCGGTTGAAGACGGCGACACCGTCCTGCGGCGGGAGCCGCTCCTCCAGGGCGCGCATCCGCGCCAGCACCGCTTCCATGGGAGGCAGAGTCGCAGGCGCCGGCGCGGATCCGGGGAACTTGGCCGTACGCTTCCCCGGTTCGGGCGAAACCCCGTCAACGGGGCTTGTCCTCAGCCTCCCCGCCGTCGTCGTAGGCGGACGTGCCCGCGTCGAGCAGCGGCCCCTGCGGCTTCAGGTGTGCGGGGGCGAAGCGCCGCAGCGCGTGGTAGCCGCCGATCACCACGATCGTGCCCAGCGCGATGCCGCCCAGCTCGAAGCTGTCGGTGATCTGCAGCTTCACACCGCCGACGCCGATGATGATGCCCGCCGCGGCCGGCACCAGGTTCAGCGGATTGCGCAGGTCCACCCGGCCGTTGATCCAGATCTGGGCGCCGAGCAGGCCGATCATGCCGTAGAGGATGACGGTGATGCCGCCGAGGACGCCGCCCGGGATCGCGGCGACGACCGCGCCGAACTTGGGGCACAGGCCGAAGAGCAGCGCGAAGCCCGCCGCCGCCCAGTAGGCCGCCGTGGAGTAGACCCGGGTGGCCGCCATGACGCCGATGTTCTCGGAGTACGTGGTGTTGGGCGGGCCGCCGACCGCCGTGGACAGCATCGACGCGGCGCCGTCCGCCGCGATGGCCGTGCCCAGTTCGTCGTCGAGGGGGTCGCCGGTCATCTCGCCGACGGCCTTGATGTGGCCCGCGTTCTCCGCGATCAGCGCGATCACCACGGGAAGGGCGATGAGGATCGCCGACCACTCGAAGGACGGGCCGTGGAAGGACGGCAGCCCGATCCAGTCGGCCTTCGCGACCGCGGAGAGGTCCAGGCGCCAGTGGTCGACGGCCGCTTCCCCGCCCACCGTCGAGTGGATCTGCCCGAACAGCAGGTCGGAGATCCAGGAGAGCGCGTACCCGAAGACCAGCCCCAGGAAGATCGCGATGCGCGACCAGAAACCGCGCAGGCAGACCACGGCGAATCCGGTGAACAGCATGGTCAGCAGCGCCGTCCACTGGTCCTGCGGCCAGTACGTCGACGCCGTCACCGGCGCCAGGTTGAAGCCGATCAGCATCACCACCGCGCCCGTCACGATCGGCGGCATCGCCGTGTGGATGATGCGGGCGCCGAAGCGCCGTACGGCGAGACCGGCCAGGAACAGCGCCACACCGACGACGAACACGGCACCCGTGACGACCGCGCTGTCCCCGCCCGACGCCCGGATCGCCGCCGCGACACCGACGAAGGACAGCGAGCAGCCCAGGTACGAGGGCACCCGCCCGCGCGTCGCGAGCAGGAAGATCACCGTCGCGACGCCGGACATCATGATGGCCAGGTTCGGATCCAGGCCCATCAGGACCGGCGCGACGAAACTCGCGCCGAACATCGCCACGACGTGCTGGGCACCCAGCCCGGCGGTCCGCGGCCACGACAGCCGCTCCTCCGGCCGGACCACCGCGCCGGGGGCGGGGGTCCGCCCGTCACCGTGCAGGGTCCAGCCCACGCCGAGGCCCATGTTCCACTCCTCTTTCCCGGTTCTCCCGGTCCTCCGGACGAGCACGGCCGCGGCCGCGCACACATCGAGGCCGCAGCGCACGGGGTGCCGCTGCGGCCAGTCGACATATTACGGCCGGATATCGGCAGGTTCGTCCCGCTCGGCCGGACCGGCCTTCCCGGCGAACCCGCCCCCAGACTGCCCCACCGGGGGCTTCGGGCGCAGTACCGCGGCACCCACCACCAGCGCGAACGCCAGCACGGTCACCAGCCCGAACGACACCACCAGCGAGGTCGCGTCGGCCACCGCGCCGATCGCCGACGGCGCGATCAGCCCCGAGGTGTACGTGATCGTCGCGACACCGGCGATCGCCTGCGCCGGAGCCGGCCCGCTGCGCCCCGCCGCGGCGAAGGCCAGCGGGACCACCACCGCGATGCCGAGACCGATCATCCCGAAGCCGGCCAGCGCACCCGCCGGGTGCTGGACGCCGACCACGAGCAGACCGCCCGCGGTCGCCAGGACGCCGCCCGCGCGGACCGTGCGCACCGGCCCGAAGCGGTCCACCACCCGGTCGCCGACGAGCCGGGCCACGGCCATGGTCAGCGCGAAGGCGGTGGTGGAGGCGGCCGCCAGGCCCGCGTCCGTGTGCAGGACGTCCCGCAGGTAGACCGCCGACCAGTCCAGGCTCGCGCCCTCGGCGAACACCGCGCAGAACCCGATCGCGCCGATCAGCAGCGCGGACCTGGGCGGCAGCGCGAAGTGCGGCGGCGCCTGAGCCCCTTCGTCGCTGCGCAGGTCCAGCACGCCCTGTACGGCGACCAGCCCGCCCGCGGTCAGGACGAGCGCGGCGACCAGGTGGTGCAGCCGGGCGTCGGTGCCGGTGTGCGCGGCGACCGTACCGGCGGCGGACCCCAGCAGCGCGCCCACGCTCCACATGCCGTGCAGGGAGGACATGATCGAGCGGCCCAGCCGGTTCTCGGTCTCCACTCCCAGTGCGTTCATCGCCACGTCCGACATGCCCGCGGTGGCCCCGTACACGAGGAGCGCGAGGCACAGGACGGGCAGGTTCGGCGCGAGGCTCGGCAGGATCAGCGAGAGGGTCCACATCGCCAGCAGCCCCCGCAGCGCGGCCCGCGCGCCGAAGCGGTGGTTGATCCGCCCGGCCAGCGGCATCGCCAGCGCGGCACCCAGGGCGGGGAAGGCGAGCGCGAGCCCCAGGGTGCCCGCGCTGAGCTGGGCGTTGTCCTGGATCCAGGGGATGCGCGTGGCGAAGGAGCCGGTGACGGCGCCGTGGGCGCAGAAGACGGCGGCGATGGCGAAACGGGCATGGCGCAGGCGCGCCGGGCTGAGGTCGGTGTCCCCGGTCATGACGCTTAAACTATCAGGGACCCTGCCTGATAGATAATGGCCCCGACTCCCTAGGATGGGCGCCGTGACTGAAGCGACCGCCCCGGTACCGTCCCCCGCCTCACCCAGCACGGCCCGGGCCATCAACGACCGCCTCGCCCTGCAACTCCTCCAGGACTCCGGACCGCTGACGGCAACCCAGCTCAAAACCCTGACCGGCCTCTCCCGCCCCTCCGTCGCCGACCTCGTCGACCGGCTCGCCGAAGCCGGCCTCGTCGAAGTCGTCGGCGAATCCGGCGAACAGCGCCGCGGCCCCAACGCCAAGCTCTACGGAATCGTCGCCAGCCGCGCACACCTGGCCGCACTCGACGTCCGCACCGACCGGGTCACCGCCGTCGTCACCGACCTGCTCGGCCACACCCTCGCCGAAGCCGCCCTGCCCGTCGGCGCCCCCGAGGACGCGGTCGCGGCCCTGCTGCGCACCGCCCGCGAGGCCGGCGCCGCCGAACTGCACACCGTCGTCGTCGGAGCCCCCGGCCTGGTCACCCCCGCCACCGGCGAACTCCGTGACACCATCGGCCTCCCCGCCTGGCACCGGGACCTGGTCACGGCCCTGCAGCGGACCCTGCCCGCCGTCGTGGCCGTCGAGAACGAGACCAACCTGGCCGCCCTCGCCGAGCAGCGCCTCGGCGTCGCCCGCGACCTGGACTCCTTCGTCCTGCTGTGGCTCGGCGCCGGCGTGGGCGCGGCCGTCGTCCTGGACGGCCGGCTGCGCCGCGGCGCCTCCGGCGGCGCGGGCGAGATCGGCTTCCTCCCGGTGCCCGGCACCGGCGGGCTGCCCTCGGCCGCCGACTGCGCGGGCGGGTTCCACGCCCTGGTCGGCCGGGACGCCGTGACCGCGCTGGCCCGCGAGCACGGCTTCACCGGCCCCGCCGAACAGGCCGTCACGGGAGCCGCGGGCGAGCCCTTCCTCGAAGCCCTCGCCGAACGCCTCGCCCTGGGCGCGGCGGCCGCCGCGGCCCTCCTCGACCCCGGGTGCGTCGTCCTGGCCGGAGAACTCGGCCGCGCCGGCGGCCCCGCCCTGGCCGCCCGCGTCTCCCACCGCCTGGCGAAGCTGACCCCCGTCCCGACGGAGATCCGCGCCACCACCCTGGGCGACCCGGCAGTCCTGGCGGGCGCCCGCCTGGCCGCCCGCGAGGCGGCCCAGGGCGTCCTCTTCGGGGGCTGACCCCACCCGGGGTGCGGGTGGTAGCGGGATCGCACGAGCCGGCCGCGCCCGGAAGGATCGGCCTCGGCGACCATCGCCGTACTGCCGACGATCACACGGGGGTTGACCCATGGGGGAGCAGACGCGGAAGAAACTGCGGCCGGTCGCGGCGGTCGCGGCCGTCGCAGCCATGACCCTGAGCACCCTGAGTGCCCAGGCGCCGTCCGTCGCCGCCGCGACGAGACCGGACACCGTCCAGCAGGACCTCGACCGGCTCGTACGCTCCGACGGCCTGCCCGCCGCGCTCGCCGACGTCACGGAACGCACCGGCCGGACCCGTACGTACGTCGCAGGGGTGGGCGACCTGGCCACCGGAACGAAGGTGCCCCGGGGCGGGCAGGTGCGCATCGGCAGCAACACCAAGACCTTCACCGCCGTGGTCGTACTCCAACTGGTCGGCGAGGGCAGGATCGGCCTGGACGACCGCGTCGACACCCACCTCCCCGACCTCGTCCGCGGGGAGGGCATCGACGGACGGCTCATCACCGTCCGCCAGCTGCTGCAGCACACGAGCGGCCTGCCCAACTACACCGAGTACGAAGACCTCCAGCCCCGGCCCTACGAGCCCCGCGACCTCCTCGACATCGCTCTCCGGCACAAGGCCGAATTCGCCCCCGGCGACGCATGGCGATACAGCAACACGAACTACGTCCTGGCCGGCCTGATCGTCGAAAAGGTCACCGGCCGGCCCCTCGCCCAGGAGATCGACCGGCGCATCATCCAACGCCTCGGGCTGCGCCACACCTATTTCCCCGCCCCCCGAGACGTGACCATCCGCGAGCCGCACCCCCACGGCTACCTCCGCGAATCAGCGGACGGGCCATTGCGCGACATCACGGAAATGGATCCCTCCTGGAGCTGGGCGGCCGGCCAGATGATCTCCACCACCTCGGACCTCAACCGCTTCTTCTCCGAGCTCCTGCGCGGCCGCCTCCTCCCGGACGCCCAGCTCGCCCAGATGCGCACCACCGTCCCCGCCGACTACTTCGGCCGCGGCGCCGGCTACGGACTGGGACTCGTGAGCAGACCCCTGTCCTGCGGCGGCGTCTACTGGGGCCACGGCGGCAGCTTCCCCGGATACGAGACCCGGGGCGGGACCACGGAGCACGGCCGCCGCGCCGCCCACATCGCGGTGACCATCCAGCCGGCCGACAAAGCGGTCATGGCGCGCGTCGACGCCACCGTGGACGAAGCCCTCTGCCCGTAACCGTCAGCGCGGCATGCGCCGCCCCAGCTCCCACGCCCTCGCCCGCAGCCCCCGCCCCTACCGCCCCCGCCGTGCCGCGAACTGGGCGAACGTCTCCGTGCCGACCGCGTGGGACGGGGTGAGGTGGCCGCCCCGGCGGAAGCCCGCGTAGGCCTTGCCCGCCAGGGGGACCGGGAGGACGCGGCGGTGGCGGCCCGTGGCCGAGAGGTAGGTGCGGGCCAGGTCCGGCAGGCTGTGGATCTCCGGGCCGCCCATGTCCGGGACCCGGCCCGACGGGGTCGGGACCGCCAGTTCGGCCATGCGGGCCGCGACCTCGCCGACGGCGATCGGCTGCACCCGTACGCCCTTCGGGACAGGCACCACGGGCAGTCTCGCCGCCGTGTCCGTCACCATCGCCACGAGGTCGTGGAACTGCGTCGTGCGCAGGATCGTCACACCCAGCCCGGACGCCTCCAGCAGCCGCTCCACCTGGAGCTTGCGCCTGTAGTAGCCGAGCGGGACCACGTCCACCCCGACGATCGAGATGTAGAGGAGGTTCCGGACGGTCCCGGCCCGCCGGGCGGCCTCGATCAGGTGCCCGGCGGCCACGACGTCGCCCTTGCCCGCCCCGCGCGTGTTGCTCGCGCAGTGCACGACCACCTCCGCGCCCGCCAGCGCCGCGTCCAGACCGCTGCCGTCCTGGAGGTCGACGGGATGGTCCGGGGCGTGCCGGCTCAGCACCCGGACCTCGTGGCCGGCCGCCCTCAGCGGCTCGCTGACGAGCGATCCGAGGGTTCCGGTGCCTCCGGTGACGACGATGGCGCTCATGCTGTCCGTCCTTCGCTGGTGCGGTGGGATGCGTTCACCAGCTGGGACCGGACAGCCTTCAGGAATGTGACAGCTGCCGCCGGAGGAATTCCAGCTTCTCCGGGTTGACCACCGCGCTGATACCGCTGACCAGCCCATTCTCGAATTCCACCAGCAGGACCGCCACCTCGCCGAAGAGCACCGCGGGCGTTCCGTTCACCTCCGCGACGCTGACCGGCACCCCGGCCACGTACTTCGCCATGGCGCCCATCGCGAACCGGGCCACCTTGTCCCGCCCCAGGATCGGCCGCCGCGCCGCGTTGACCACGCCGCCGCCGTCCGACACGTACCGCACGTCGGCCGCCAGCACCCCCTCCAGCCGGGTGAGGTCCCCGCTGCGGGCGGCGGTCAGGAAGCTCTCCAGGAGCCCCTGCCACCGCTCGGGGTCGGCGGAGTACCGCTTCTCCCGGGAGGCCGGCCGGCCGGCGGCCACCCGGGCCGCCGCGCGCCGGTAGAGCTGGCGGCAGTTGGCCTCGGTGAGGTCCAGGAGGGTGGAGATCTCCCGGTGGCTGTAGGCGAAGGCCTCGCGCAGTACGTACACCGCGCGTTCGACCGGGGTGAGCTGCTCCAGCAGCAGGAGCAGGGCCATGGACACGCTGTCGCGCTGCTCCGCGGACTCCAGCGGGCCCAGGGTGCCGTCCCCGGTGAGGACGGGCTCCGGGAGCCAGGGGCCGACGTACTGTTCGCGCCGGGCGCGCGCCGAGGTGAGGCTGTTGAGGCAGAGATTGGTGACGACCTTGGCGAGCCAGGCGCCCGGGTGCTCGATGGCGGCGCGGTCCGCCGCGTCCCAGCGCAGGTAGGCGTCCTGCACGATGTCCTCGGCCTCCGCGGCGGAGCCGAGCATGCGGTAGGCGATGGCGAACATCCGGGGCCGGTGTTCCTCGAAGTCCGCAGCGGACGCGGTGACATGTGTGCTCACCGGGCCAGCCTACGAGGGCGCGCCGGGCGGGAACGTGCGAGGACCCGGTGGCCGCCGGGCCACCGGGTCCTCACGTTTTCAGCAGGCGCCCTGGTCCTTCCAGACGCCCCATTCACCCGTGGTGCCGGGTTCCTCGTTCTGCGTCCACCACTGGGCCTTCCAGTTGCGGCCCTTGTGGGAGACGACGTTGCCGCTGTTGTAGACCGTGCCCGCGACGTACGCCGGGTTGGTGCAGGTCCCGCCGGTGGGCGGGGGCGTGGTCGGCGGTGTCGTGGGGGGAGTGGTCGGCGGGGTGGTCGGGGGCTGGGTGCCACCGCCGGGCTGGACCAGGGTCGTACCGCGGGCCAGGTCACCGGCGAGGGCGTAGGTGGTGCCGGAGATGTTCACCGTCCAGTTGGAGGGGGTGGACACCGGCAGGTAGTAGTTGAACGCCAGGTCGACGGAGGCGCCCGGGGCGAGGGTCTGCCAGGCGGGGAGCTTCAGGGAGACCCGCTGGAAGTCGCCCTTGAGGCCGCCGACGTTGGTGCCGGTGTGGCCGCTGCTGATCACGGCCGTGCCGAAGCCGGACTGGTCGGAGGCGTTGTTCGGGGCGGAGGTGCCGTAGTCGAACTGGAACTCGGTGCCGCCGGGAAGGGTGGCACTGGTGTTGTTGGTGATCTTCAGCTTCGGGGTCAGCGGGTAGTTGGAGTCGCCGAGCTTGAACTCGGTGAACTCCGTCTTGATGTCCACGGCCCGGGTCGGGAGGGTCGAGCCGGCCTTCTTCGCGCCGTACGGGGAGGCCGACTTGAACTTCTGGTACATGGTGTCGGTGAGCGTGTCGCCCATCTCGTACTGGCCCTTGGCCGCGTTGTAGGAGTAGTCGCCCGCGAGCTCCCAGACCATCGTGCCGCCGATGCCCTTGTTCACCACGTAGTCGGCCTTGGCGGCCACCGACTGCTCGTCCTCGGTGGAGAGGAAGACCTTCTTCTGCGCGTTCCACAGCCACGGCGCCACCAGCGTGGAGTCGTACTTGCGGACGTAGGTGCCGGTCAGGGTGGTGTTCGCCGGGAAGCCGTACTTGGTGACGTAGTCGCCGACGACCCCCTTCTCCAGGTTCTTGGCGTGCCACATCGGGTTGGAGCCCGCCGGGGACTCGGCCCCGTTGGTGTCCTTGTCGTGCCACAGGTTGTCGATGCCGACCGCGCCGTCGCCGCACTTGGTCAGGCCCGCGCCGGCCGGGCAGGTGGTCGCGGGGGCCTTGCCCCACAGGCCGTCGGTGCCGCCCTGCACGTTCTTGAAGCCGCGGGTGTAGTAGGGCAGGCCGATGTTGATGCGGCCGCCGGGCATGGAGCCGCGGAAGTAGTGGTAGGCCCAGTCGGTGTTGAGGTAGCCGATGCCGCCGTACTGGGAGGTGGAGTAGACGCCCGCGGCCGCCAGTTCGGCGTCCTTGCCGTCGTCGAAGAGCGAGGCGTTGGGGCCGACGTACTCGTTCCAGGCGCCGTGCAGGTCGTAGGACATGATGTTGACGTAGTCCAGGTACTTCTGCATCTGGAACGTCTCCATGCCCCGCAGCAGGTAGCCGGAGGAGGGGGCGGCGACGGTGAGCAGGTAGTGCTTGCCGTCGGCGGCGCCCGCGCGGTCGAGCTTCTCGCGCAGCGACTTCATCAGGGCCGCGTAGCCCTGGACCAGGCCGGCCCGGCGGGCGTTGGACAGCTGCCAGTCGAGCGGGTTGCCCGCGTCCTTCATCGTGGTCGGGTACTCGTAGTCGATGTCGACGCCGTTGAAGCCGTACGTGCGGATGAAGTCGACCGAGGACTGGGCGAAGGTGTCGATGCCGGCCTGGTTGACGGAGCCGTCGGCGTTGGTGGCCATCGAGTAGAAGCCGCCGGAGGCGACCCGGTTGCCGTCGTCGCCGAAGTAGCCGCCGGTCTCGGCCCAGCCGCCGACCGAGATGAGCGTCTTGACGTTCGGGTACTGCTTCTTGAATTTGTTCAGCAGGTTGAAATGGCCCTTGTAGGGGAGCGCCGGGTCCATCTCGGCTCCCGCGACGCCGGGCCAGGTCATCCCGGTGGCGGCGTTGTTCGCGTTGTCGGTGCCGACCGAGATCTTGTTGTCGGCGCCCACGTGGGCGAAGGCGTAGTTCAGGTGGGTGACCTTGGACCACGGGATGTTGCCGGCCAGGTAGGCGGGGGTGCCGTCCTTGCCCGTGCGCCAGCCGGTGAAGTATCCGATGACGCGGCGCTGGTGGTCGGCGCCCATCTTCTCGCGGCCTTCGGAGTCGTAGACCGAGCAGTAGGGAACGTCGACGCCGGCCGTCTTGTAGAGGCCGTCGGGGCGACAGCTCTCGTTGTCGGCCGCGTGCGAGACGCCCGCCGAGAGCCCGCCGACCAGCAGTCCGGCGATTGCGGCGCCGGATGCCAGGAGCATCGCTCTCGTACGTGTGGGGGACGGCATTGTGCCTCCTGGGGAGGGGAGGATGCAGGACACAAGTGGACACAAAATGGAGCAACGTGACTGGTGCAGAAGCCTGTTGGCCCGTGACGTGCGCACATCTGACGGGCCGTTCCCGGGAAGATGAAGGGAACGTTAAGAGGACTAGACCAACCCGTCAATAGGTCTGGACCAACCGCGCTTCCATGTGTCCAGGTCCGCGCCGGCGCGCGCGCCCAGGTGACCCCCGGGTCACCCTCTGTGAGCCAGGCCACACCACTTCACCCGCATGGCGGGCGATCGGCCGTGGCAAACTGGCTGGAGTACCAGTAGCAGCGCACTCCGGGGTCGGTGTAATTCCGAACCGGCGGTATAGTCCGCGACCCGTCCGCAGCCAGCGGCCGGTTGACCAGGTGAAATTCCTGGACCGACGGTTAAAGTCCGGATGGGAGGCAGTGCGCGGCGGGCCAGTCACCGGTACGCCGCCGTCGGCGGTTCATCGGCATATCCCTGCGGACATGCCCGGTCGAACCGTTTCTCCGGCCTCGGCGTCCCCGCGTGAGCTGTTCCGCTTCATCTGTCGTATCCCGACAGGCCCCGGAGTCCGTGCCCGATGAGGCAGGAGGACCCGGTGGCGACACACGCCGCGCACGCAGCACCCGCACCCGACGCGGGTACCCGTGCCATGCGCCGAGCCGTCGAGCTCGCCGCCCGCGGACTCGGCTCCACCAGCCCCAACCCGGTCGTCGGCTGCGTCATCACCGACGCCTCCGGAACCGTCGTCGGCGAGGGCTGGCACCAGCGGGCCGGCGGCCCGCACGCCGAGGTCCACGCCCTGCGCGCCGCAGGCGCGGCCGCCCGCGGCGGCACCGCCTACGTCACTCTCGAACCCTGCAACCACACCGGCCGCACGGGGCCCTGCGCACAGGCCCTCGTCGACGCCGGCGTCGCCCGCGTCGTCTACGCCGTCCCCGACCCGAATCCGCAGGCCAGCGGCGGTGCCGCCACCTTGCGCGCCGCCGGGATCGACACCACGGCCGGGCTGCTCCGGGCCGAGGCCGAAGCAGGCAACACCGCCTGGCTGACCGCCGTACGGCTCGGCCGGCCCCACGTGACCTGGAAGTACGCCGCCACCCTCGACGGCCGCAGCGCCGCCGCGGACGGCAGCAGCCGCTGGATCAGCTCCGCCGAGTCCCGCGCGGACGTCCACCGGCTTCGCGCCGAGTCCGACGCCGTCCTGGTCGGCGGCGGCACCCTGCGCGCCGACGACCCGCACCTGGCCGTCCGCGGCGTCGACGGCGCCACCCAGCCCCTGCGCGTGGCCCTCGACACCCGCGCCGGCCTCCGGCCGGCCGCCCGCATCCTCGACGACGCCGCGCCCACGCTGCTGGTCGTCGCCGAGGACGCCGACACCCGCCACCTGCCCGGCGTCGACGTGCTCCGGCTGCCCCTGCACGACGGCCGCATCCCCCTCGACCTGCTCCTCGCACAGCTGTACGCCCGCGGCGTGCGCTCCCTCCTCCTCGAAGGCGGCCCCACCCTCGCGGGCGCCTTCCTCGAAGACGCAGCCGTCGACCGGGTCGTCGGCTACCTCGCCCCCGCCCTGCTCGGCGCCGGCCCCGCCGCCCTCGCCGACGCGGGCATCACGAACATCTCCCACGCCCTGCGCCTCGACATCACCGAAGCCGTCCGCGTGGGCCCCGATCTGCGCATCACCGCCCTTCCCGCCACCGCCCCCAAGGAGCACTGAGTGTTCACCGGAATCGTCGAAGAACTGGGCGAGGTCACCGCCGTCGAGCCGCTCCAGGAAGCCTCCCGCTTCCGGCTGCGCGGGCCCCTCGTCACCGAGGACGCCAAGCACGGCGACTCCATCGCCGTCAACGGCGTCTGCCTGACCGTCGTGGAGACCGCCGACGGCGAGTTCACCGCCGACGTCATGCAGGAGACCCTCAACCGCTCCAGCCTCGGCGCCCTGACCAAGGGCTCCCGCGTCAACCTGGAGCGCCCCATGGCCCTCGGCGGACGGCTCGGCGGCCACCTGGTCCAGGGGCACGTGGACGGCACCGGCGAGATCCTCTCCCGCACCCCCTCCGAACACTGGGAGATCGTCAAGGTCGCCCTCCCGCAGAACCTCTCCCGCTACGTCGTGGAGAAGGGCTCCATCACCGTCGACGGCGTCAGCCTCACCGTGGTCGAGGCCGCCGCCGACTGGTTCACCATCAGCCTCATCCCCACCACCCTCGCGCTGACCACCCTCGGCATCAAGCAGCCCGGCGACCCGGTCAACCTTGAGGTCGACGTCCTCGCCAAGTACGTCGAACGCCTCCTCGCCGCCGGCGTGGACCCGCTGCACGCGGACCCGACGGGAGACGCCCGGTGAGCGCCCTGAACTGGCTCAACACCGAGGCCTTCACCGTCTTCGGCCAGAAGGTCATCTGGTCCGACATGATCGGCAACCTGATGGGCCTGGCCGCGCTCGCCCTCGGCTGGCGGCGCTCCATATGGACCTGGCCCGCCCAGCTGCTCTCCGGACTGATCCTCATCGCCGCCTACGCCTCCGCGCACCTCGCCGGCGGCGTCGGCAAGCAGCTCCTCGTCATCGGCGTGGCCGTCTTCGGCTGGACCGCCTGGCAGCGCGGCAAGCAGCAGGCCCAGGACGGCTCCATCGCCGTACGCACCGCCACCTGGACCGAGCGCGGACTGCTCCTCGGCGGAGCGGCCCTCGGCACCCTCGCCGTCGGCGGCCTCTTCACGCTCTACCCGTCGCTGTCCTGGAGCCCCTGGGCCGACGCCTACATCTTCGTCGGCACCATCGTCGCGATGGTGGCGCAGGCCCGAGGCCTCGTCGAGTTCTGGTTCGCCTGGCTCCTCGTCGACCTCGTCGGCGTCCCCCTCGCCTTCACAGGCGGCCTGGCCTTCTCCGGCCTGGTCTACGTCGTCTACTTCGCCCTCGTGGTGTGGGGCGCCTACGACTGGTACCAGCGCTCCCGCACCACTCCCGCCCCGGCCCTCGAAGGAGCAGCGGCATGACCACCCTCAAGCCCGTGCCCGACATCCCCGAAGAGACCTTCCGCCTCGACCCCGTCGAGCAGGCGATCCGCGACATCGCGGCGGGCCGGCCCGTCGTCGTCGTCGACGACGAGGACCGCGAGAACGAGGGCGACCTCGTCATCGCCGCCGAGAAGGCCACCCCCGAGATCGTCGCCTTCATGATGAGCGAGTGCCGTGGCCTGATCTGCGCCCCCATGGAGGGCCCGGAGCTGGACCGCCTCGAACTCCCGCAGATGGTCCGCAACAACACCGAGTCGATGAAGACCGCCTTCACCGTCTCCGTCGACGCGAGCGCCGCCCACGGCGTCTCCACCGGCATCTCCGCCGCCGACCGCGCCACCACCCTGCGCCTCCTCGCCGACGGCGTCAGCGGCCCCGGCGACTTCGTCCGCCCCGGCCACATCTTCCCCCTGCGCGCCAAGCCCGGCGGCGTCCTGGTCCGCAACGGCCACACCGAGGCCGCCGTCGACCTCGCCCGCCTCGCGGGCCTGCGCCCGGCCGGCGCCATCGTGGAGATCGCCGGCGAGGACGGCGTCATGCTGCGCCTGCCCGAGCTGATCCCCTTCGCCCGCAAGCACGGCCTGACGATCATCTCCATCGAGGACCTGATCGCCTACCGCCGCTCCGCCGAACCCACCGTCCGCCGCGAGGCGGAGGTCAGTCTGCCGACCGCCTTCGGCGACTTCACCGCGCACGGCTACCGCTCCACCGTCGACGGCGTCGAACACGTCGCCCTCGTCCACGGCGAGATCGGCGACGGCTCCGACATCCTGGTCCGCATGCACTCCGAGTGCCTGACCGGCGACATCTTCGCCTCCCAGCGCTGCGACTGCGGCCCCCAGCTGCACGCCTCCATGGAGCGGATCAAGAACGAGGGCCGCGGCGTCGTCGTCTACCTGCGCGGCCACGAGGGCCGCGGCATCGGACTGCTGTCCAAGCTGCGCGCCTACGAGCTCCAGGAACGCGGCCGCGACACCCTCGACGCCAACCTGGAGCTGGGCCTGCCCGCCGACGCCCGCGACTACGCCGCCGGCGCGCAGATCCTCGCCGACCTCGGCGTGCACAGCGTCCGGCTGCTGACGAACAACCCCGACAAGTCCGCCGCCCTGGAACGGCACGGCATCACGGTCACCAGCCGCGAGGCCATGCCGGTCGAGGCGGGCGAGCACAATCTGCGGTACCTGCGCACCAAGCGGGACCGGATGGGCCACGACCTGCCCTGGCTGGACGGGGCCGTGACCACGTCCGCCTGCGGCAACCAGTAAGCACGCACCACCACCCGTACGTACATCCACGAACCACCGAGGAGCAGAGCTGTGAGCGGCAAGGGCGCACCCGAACTGAGCGTGAAGAACTGCGGAGACCTGCGAGTCGCCGTGATCGCGGCCCAGTGGCACGAGAAGGTCATGGACGGACTGGTCGACGGCGCCCTGCGGGCCCTGCACGAGCTGGGCATCGACGAGCCCACCCTGCTCCGCGTCCCCGGCAGCTTCGAGCTCCCGGTCGTGGCGAAGGTCCTGGCCGGTCGCGGCTACGACGCCATCGTCGCCCTCGGCGTCGTCATCCGCGGCGGCACCCCGCACTTCGACTACGTCTGCCAGGGCGTCACCCAGGGCCTGGTCCAGGTGTCGATCGACACCGGGGTCCCCGTCGGCTTCGGCGTACTGACCTGCGACAACGACGAGCAGGCGCTGGACCGGGCCGGCCTCGAAGGGTCGAACGAGGACAAGGGCCACGAAGCGGTCACCGCCGCCGTCTCCACCGCCATGACCCTCCGCACCGTCAGCGAGCCCTGGCGGTAAGTGTCCGAGGGGTGAACCCCGGCACCGGGACACCCGGGTGAGCCCTTACTCTAAGGACATCATGGCGAACAAACCCTCCAAGACCTTCGAAGAGCTCTTCACCGAGCTCCAGCACAAGGCCGTCGAAGGCGACCCCAGCACCTCCCGCACCGCCGAGCTCGTCCACAAGGGCGTCCATGCCATCGGCAAGAAGGTCGTCGAGGAGGCCGCCGAGGTCTGGATGGCCGCCGAGTACGAGAGCAAGGAAGCCGCCGCCGAGGAGATCTCCCAGCTGCTGTACCACGTCCAGGTGATGATGGTCGCGCGCGGGATCTCCCTCGACGACGTCTACGCGCACCTCTGAGCCCGGGCCGGGTCGCACCCGCCCGTTCGCAACCACGTAACCCACGCACACCACGCATCAAAGGAAGCCCCATGCTGCGCATCGCCGTCCCCAACAAGGGTTCACTCTCCGGACCGGCGTCGGCGATGCTCCATGAGGCCGGCTACCGGATGCGCAAGGAGTCCAAGGAGCTCGTGGTCGTCGACCCCGAGAACGAGGTGGAGTTCTTCTACCTCCGCCCCAAGGACATCGCGATCTACGTCTCCTCGGGCAAGCTCGACATCGGCATCACCGGCCGCGACCTGCTGCTCGACTCCGGCGCCAGCGCCGAGGAGATCCTCCCGCTGAACTTCGGGCGCTCCACCTTCCGCTACGCCACCACCCCCGGCACGGCGAAGGGCCCCGAGGACTTCACCGGGATGACCATCGCGACCTCGTACGAGGGAATCGTCGCCAAGCACCTGGCCGACCAGGGCATCGACGCCTCCGTCGTGCACCTCGACGGCGCCGTCGAGACCGCCATCCAGCTCGGCGTCGCCCAGATCATCGCGGACGTCGTCGAGACCGGCACCAGCCTGCGCAACGCCGGCCTGGAGGTCATCGGCGAGCCGATCCTCACCTCCGAGGCCGTCGTCATCCGCGGCAACGGCGCCGACGCCGACGACCCGCAGGTCCAGCAGTTCCTGCGCCGCCTGCAGGGCGTCCTCGTGGCCCGCAGCTACGTGATGATGGACTACGACTGCCGCGCCGAGCACCTGGAGCGGGCGGTCGCCCTCACCCCGGGCCTGGAGTCGCCGACCGTCTCCCCGCTGCACAACGAGGGCTGGGTCGCGGTCCGCGCCATGGTCCCCGCCAAGGAGGCCCAGCGCATCATGGACGACCTGTACGAGCTGGGCGCCCGCGCGATCCTCACCACCTCGATCCACGCCTGCCGCCTCTGAGGCACGGCGCACGCAGCCCCCTCACCCGTACGCCCCCCAGAAGGCAACGCACCATGGCCGAGTCCGCCGCCCCACCCGTACCGCCCACCCTGCCGGTCACCTTCCGGCCGACCCGCACCCGGGCCGTCCTGCTGGGCGTCGGGCTCGCCATGTTCGCCACCATCACGGCCATCGCCGTGCTGCTGGAGAACCTCAGCCCCGGTGAGCGCGTCAGCTTCGTCTTCACCGCCGTCCTGCTGAGTTCCGTACTCGTCCTGCTCAGCCGCCCCAAGGTGGCCGCGGACGAGGACGGCGTCACCGTCGTCAACCTCACCAACACCCGCCGTCTGGCGTGGGCGGAGATCCTCCGGGTCAACCTCCGCCCCGGCGACCCGTGGGTGTTCCTGGACCTCAGCGACGGCACCAGCCTGCCCGTGCTCGGCATCCAGCCGGGCGTGGCCAAGCAGCAGGCCATCAGCGACGCGCGCGCCCTGCGCGCCCTCGCCGAAACCCACGGAACCGGCACAAACGACCACTGACCCCGCCGACGCTCGCAGCCGCGTACCGTTGCGGCCGCGATCTCAGTGACTACCCTGGTGGCGGGGCGCAGCCGTGCGCCCTCCCACCGGCCCCGGGACCCCGAGGCCCGCGGGCACCTGCAACTTGAGGAGTGACTCCCTCCAGCAATGGACGGATCGTCCGGTAATACCCGCGCCGCCCTCCCCACGGAGGCGGCGGCATGACCATCCCGCTACTCCTGCTCGCGGCGGCGTTCGCCCTGATCCTCGCCAACGGATTCTTCGTGGCGGCCGAGTTCGGCCTCGTCACGGTGGAACGCCCCGAGGCGGAGCGCGCCGCAGCCGACGGGGACCGCCGTGCCCGCACGGTCGTCAAGGCCCTGCGGGAGCTGTCCTTCCAGCTCTCCGGCACCCAGCTCGGCATCACCATCACCTCCCTCGTGGTCGGCATGCTCGCCGAGCCCGCCCTCGCCGCCCTGCTGGCCGGGCCGCTCGCCGCGACCGGCCTCCCGGAGGGAGCCGTCTCCGGCGTCGCCGTCGTCATCGGCATGCTGCTCGCCTCCGCCGTCCAGATGGTCGTCGGTGAGCTCGTCCCGAAGAACTGGGCGGTCTCCCGGCCCCTCCAGGTGGCCCGCTTCGTCGCCGGCCCGCAGAACGCCTTCTCGCGCGCCTTCCGGCCGGTCATCGCCGGCCTCAACGCCGTCGCCAACCGGCTCGTACGGGCCCTCGGCGTGGAGCCCACCGAGGAGATGGCCTCCGCCCGCACCCCGGGCGAACTCGTCTCCCTGGTCCGCCATTCGGCCCAGGCCGGCGCCCTCGAACAGGACACCGCCGACCTTTTCGTACGGACCCTGTCGCTGGGCGAGCTCACGGCCCAGCACGTCATGACCCCCCGGGTGAAGGTCAGCGCCCTCCAGCACACGGCCACCGCGGCCGACGTGCTGAACCTGACCCGCGCCACGGGCCTGTCCCGCTTCCCGGTCTACCGCGAACGCATCGACGAGATCACCGGCGTGGTCCACCTCAAGGACGCCCTCGCCGTGCCCGAGTCCGAACGCGACCGCACCACCGTGGGCCGGATCTGCGTCGCACCACTGCTGGTGCCCGGCTCCCTGCCGGTGCAGCCGCTGCTGGAGCGGCTGCGCAGCGAACAGCCGATGGCCGTGGTCGTCGACGAGTACGGCGGCACCGCCGGCGTCGTCACCCTGGAGGACATCGTGGAGGAACTCGTCGGGGAGGTCCGCGACGAGCACGACCTCGCCGAGGACGAGACCCCCGAACTCGCCGCCGTACCCGCCGAGGACGGCCGCCCCTCCTGGGAGGCCGACGGCAGCTGCCGCGTGCAGACCCTGCGCCGGATAGGCCTGGAGGTGCCCGAGGGCCCCTACGAGACCGTCGCCGGTCTCGTCGCCGACCTGCTCGGCCGGATCCCCGCCCCCGGGGACCGCGCGGACCTCCCCGGATGGAAGCTGTCCGTCCGCAGGGTCGGCCGCAACCGGGCGGAACGCGTCCGGCTGGTCCGCCTGACGGCCGTACCCGCCGCCGGCGCCTACCGGCAGGCCGCGGGCCCCGCCGGCACTTCGAGCCGCGGCTCCGGCCGGCACGGCGAAGCCGCCCCGCAGCGGGCCGAGCTGGAAGGCGCCGCCCGATGAACGCGCTCCAGCTCGTCTTCGCCCTGCTCCTCGTCCTCGCCAACGGCTTCTTCGTCGGCGCCGAGTTCGCACTCGTCTCCGTACGGCGCAGCCAGATCGAGCCCCTCGCGGCCGAGTCCAAACGGGCCCGCCAGGTGCTCCACGGCCTGGAGAACCTGCCCCGCATGATGGCCGCCGCGCAGTTCGGCATCACCGTCTGCTCGCTCACCCTCGGCGCGGTCGCCGAACCCACCGTGGCCCGGCTGCTGGAGCCCGCCTTCCACGCCGTCCACGTACCGCAGGGCCTGATCCACCCCCTCGGCTACGCCCTCGCGCTCGCCGCCGTGGTCTTCCTGCACCTGGTCATCGGCGAGATGGTCCCCAAGAACCTCGCCATGGCCGCACCCGAGAAGACCGCCCTGTGGTTCAGCCCCGGCCTGGTCGCCTTCGCCCGCCTCTGCGGGCCGGTCACCACCGCGCTCGGAGCCTGCGCCAAGCTCGTCCTCAGGCTCTTCAAGGTCGAGCCCAAGGACGAGGTCGAGGCCGCCTACACCTCCACCCAGCTGGGCCGGCTCCTCAAGGACTCCCGGCAGGCCGGGCTCCTGGAGCCGGTCGAGCAGGAGCGTCTGGAGGACGCGCTGGAACTGGGCAGCCGCCCCGTCACCGACGTCCTCCTCGACCGGGACCGCCTGGTCACGGTCGGCCCTGCCGTCACCCCGCGCCAGATCGAACAGCTGACCGTGCGCACCGGCTACTCCCGGTTCCCCGTCCGTGCCGACAGCGGCGCCTTCATGGGCTACCTGCACGTCAAGGACGTACTGGACCTGGAGGACCGGGAACGGGCCGTGCCCCAGCGGGTCTGGCGCCGCATGACCACGCTGTGCGCCACCGTCCCGCTGGACGACGCCCTCGGCGTCATGCGCCGGGACGCCACCCACCTGGCGCAGGTCGCGGACCAGAGCGGCCGGGTCCTCGGCCTGGTCGCCCTGGAAGACGTCCTGGAGATGCTGGTGGGCGAAGTCCGCGACCCCGCCCACCGGATCCCGGCCGGCCGCACGTAACCGAGACCGGGACGGAGAGGGGCCGGAACCGCCGCGCGGCGGCAGGTCCGGCCCCGCCGGGGTCACAGGGGCGGCTCCGGCCGCTCCTGGGGCCCGCGGCCCGACAGGACCTCCCCGTACGCCTGCATCAGGTCCGGCAGCCGCAGGGTGGCCAGGTCGTCCCGCGACGGCTCGCCCGCGAATCCCGCCAGCCGCAGGTCCCGGTACGCACAGCTCTTCTCGTACAGGGTCCGCAGGAAGCGGCCGTTGCCCAGCTCGTCGATCCAGCCCTGCTCCACCACGTGCCCGCTGATGCTGCGCAGCTCCTCCAGGGCCTCCTCGTCCCAGTGGTCCCCGTTGGCGTCGGCCAGCACCCCGCCGATCGCGGTCAGCTCCGGCGGCCGGTAGCTGGGGAAGTCCACCCGCGTGGTGAACCGGGACGACAGCCCCGGATTGGCCGCCAGCAGCCGGTCCATCCCCGCCGGGTAGCCCGCCAGGATCACCACCAGGTGGTCCCGGTTGTCCTCCGCCCGCTTCAGCAGCACCTGCAGCGCCTCGTCGCCGTACGCGTCACCCTTGCTGTAGCCCGTGTTCGACAGCGAGTACGCCTCGTCCACGAACAGCACCCCGCCGATCGCCGAATCGATCAGCTCGTTGGCCTTCACCGCGGTCTGGCCCAGGAACTCGCCCACCAGGTCGGCCCGCTGGGCCTCGACCAGATGGTCCCCGCCGAGCAGCCCCAGCGCATAGAAGACCCGGCCCAGGATCCGGGCCACGGTGGTCTTCCCGGTGCCCGAGGGGCCGGAGAACACGAAGTGCCGCTTCGGCGGCTGCACCGGCAGCCCCTGACCCGCCCTCAGCCGCGCCATGTGCAGTTGCGCCGAGAGGGCCTTCACCTGCCGCTTGACGGGCTCCAGGCCCACCATCCGCTCCAGCTCCGCCAGCGCCTCGGCCAGCGCCGCCGGGTCGGACGGCCCCGTCGGCAGCCCCTCCGCCGAGCCCTGCGGCGGGACGGGCACCTTGCGCCGTACGCCCTCCGTCCGGCCCGGCGGGGGAGGCGGCGGACCCAGCGGTTCGGCGCCCGCCTGACCGTCCGCGGCGATGTCCTGCACGGGCCCGCCGCCCAGCGGGCCGCCGCCCAGGGCGACCGCCGCGAAGTCCCCGCCGACCGGCGACGGGCCGTGCCCCACGTAGCCGCCGTACCCGGAGTACCCCGCCAGGCCCGCCAGATCGGCCATGCCGTCGGTGTCGTCGCCGTCCTCGATGGCCGTCAGCCGGGCCGCGGTGTCCATGAACGAGGGATCCACCCGGTGCACCGCCCGGTACAGCGGCAGCGCCGCCGCGCTGCGCCCCGTGCCCTCGTGCGCCCGGGCCAGCCAGTACCGCAGCTCCTTGCGCTGCGGCTGCTCACTGCGGCAGCGCATCAGCGCCGCCGACAGCATCGGCTCCGCCTGCCCGTACATCTCCAGCCGGACCCGCGCCATCCCGCCGAACAGCCCCGCTTCGATCCCCAGCAGCGGATCGTTGACCAGCGGCTCGGTGTGGCGGACCAACTGCTCCCAGTCCTTGACCAGATAGGCCCGGCAGGCGTGCAGGAACCGCACCTGCGGATCGGTGTCCACCGGCGGCAGCGCGGCGAGGGCCTGGTCCAGCTCCGGCACGTGGCGGCCGTCCAGCCAGTGCGAGGCGTGGGCGAGCAGCAGGTCCCGCCGGTTCTCCAGCACCGGCTGCACCCACCAGCCCAGCCAGTACCAGGAGTTCAGCGTCCTGCGGTGCCGGCTCCGCTGTTCGCCGAAGCGGTCCCGGTGCGCGTACATGCGTAAGAGGGCGTTGCCCGTGTCGACCCGGAGCGCGTGCAGGCCCAGCCACGCGTCGGCCATCGAGGGGTCGAGCCGCACGGCCGTCCGGAACTCCTCCTCGGCCTGCGGGTAGGCGCCCATAGTGCAGGCGTCGACCCCTCGCAGCCAGGCGAGTTCGGCCGGGGCGTGCATGCTGCCCGGCGTGCCGAAATCCATCACGTCCCCCACAAGCCTGCCCCGTGGTGCGCGGCAACCCCCGCTTCGAGCGCGCGAGTTGTCCGGTGCCCCCGCCTGGCGTCGCTGAAATCAGGGCTGCATCGTACCTGCGCTTTCGCACCTTACGTAGGGTGCGGGGGGCCCGGTTCGGGTGGGCACCCCGGGCGTGCGCGGTGACACAGGGTGAACGTCCGGGGTCCGCGTGGCCCGTGCGGCACCCCTGCGGAGGGTGTTCGCGGGCAGAGCGAAGCCCCCGATCACGGGGGAACAATCGGGGGCTTCGTGTGCGCGGCGGCCCTCAAAGGCCCCGCATTGAGAACGTAAGGCCGCCGCGGGCCCCGGGTCAAGCGGGTCGGCGCAGGCCCGGCGGGGCGGAATTCCGGGGCCGTTCAGGCCCGGGGGAGTTCGTCACCCTCGGTCACGGAAGTGGGGGTTCCAGCCGTCGCTCCGGTCCCGGAAGTCCACTCGTATCCCGTACCGCTCTGGCGTACCAGGGTGCCGGCGAAGGGGCGCGAAGGATCACTGGAGAAGTGCGCGTGCTCCGCGCGCTCCCACCCGTCCCAGAAGTCGGACAGTTCACGCCCGTCCCGGCGCCGGCCCCGCGTCCAGGACTCGGCGCGCGGAGTCTCCATCCACAGCAGCCGGGCCAGGTGCGGGCGCAGCGCCCGCCGACCCGCCCCGACCCCCTCCACCAGCAGCACCGGCGCCGGCTCCAGCACCCGCTCCGGCCCGAAGCGGCGCTCCACCCAGTCGTACGGGGCCCAGTGCGCCGGCCGCCCGCCGGCCAGGGGGTCCAGCACCTGAGCGCGCAGCCGCTCCTCCCAGCCGAACAGCTCCTCGTGGCTGGCCACGTCGTCCAGGTGCAGCACGGGCGCCCCGCCCAGCGCCTCGGCGAGCCGCCCCGCGAAGGTGCTCTTCCCGGACCCGGCGTGCCCGTCGATGCCGATCAGGCGCACCGGGCCGAGGGAACACGGCAGGTCGGCGAGCTCCCGCGCGAGTGACTCAAGTGACTGGTGTGACTCCACCCGACCAGCGTAGACAAGCCCGACACGACCCGTGGCTTGGGCCTTCGGCCGCCGGGAACCTGGAAGGGTGACACCACCGAAGCGCCGACCCACCCGGGGGGACCACGCGATGACCGCACCCACGCCACGCAGGGCCGTACTCGTCGCCGCACTCGCGGTCGTCACCGCTGCCACCGCCGCCTCCGTCCCCGGCGGCGGCACCCCGGCCGCCGCCGCCCCCGCCCCCCGCGCGCAGGGCCGTAGCGTCGACAACCGCTTCTGGTACTCGTACGGCCACTGGCGGGCCGGCACCCACCGGGGCACCACGGCCGTCGCCGGCACCCGCCCCGGCCTGCGCATCCAGGCCGCCGCAGGCCGCACCGAATACGCCGACCCGCACACCGGCCGCAAGAGCACCTGGGAGTACGCCACCTGGACCTCCCCGCTGCACCGCCCCACCGTGCCCGCCACCGAAGCCGTCGCCTCCTGGAACGCCCACACCCCGGACGGCACCTGGATCCAGGTCGAGCTGCGCGCCACCTACACCGACGGCGCCGCGACCCCCTGGTACGTGATGGGCCGGTGGGCCTCCGGCGACGCCGACATCCGCCGCACCTCGGTGGACGGCCAGACCGACGGCCGGTCCACCGTCTGGACCGACACCCTGGCCCTCGACGCGCCCGCCGCGGCCGACGGCCTGCGGATCAGCGGCTGGCAGCTGCGCCTGACCCTCCACCGCCGGCCGGGCGCCGCCGACGGCCCCACCGTGTGGCTCGCGGGCGCGATGGTCTCCGACGTCCCCGACCGGTACACCGTCCCCGCCTCCCGCCCCTCCGGCACCGCCCACGAGCTGAAGGTCCCGCGCTACTCGCAGCAGATCCACCTCGGGCGCTACCCCGAATACGACAACGGCGGCGAGGCCTGGTGCAGCCCCACCTCCTCCCAGATGGTCATCGAGCACTTCGGCCGCAAGGCCGACCCCGCCGCCCTGGCCTGGGTGAACCCCACCTACTCCGACCCGCAGGTCTGCCACGCGGCCCGCTCCACCTACGACGCCGCCTACAAGGGCTGCGGCAACTGGTCCTTCAACGCCGCCTACGCCGCCACCTACGGCGGACTCGCCGGAGTCGTCACCCGCCTCGCCTCGCTGACCGACCTGGAGACGGTGGTGCGGGCCGGCATCCCCGTCATCGCGTCCACCTCCTTCCGCGCGGACGAACTCACGGGCGCGGGCTACGGCACGGCCGGCCACCTCATGACCGTCGTCGGCTTCACCGCCGCCGGGGACGTGGTCGTCAACGACCCCCACGCGCACGACAACCCGTCCGTCCGCCGCGTCTACCGGCGCGCCGAGTGGGAGAACGTCTGGCTGCGCACCAAGCGCACGGCCGCCGCCGGGAAGGTCGCCTCCGGCAGCGGCGGGGTCTGCTACCTCTACGCCCCCGCCCTCCCGGCCCCGGCCCAGATCCTCGCCCTGCGGACCGTGGGCGTGCTGTGAGGAAGCGGCGAAATTGCCCGTTGACCAGGCGGGCAGGATGAGCGGAATATTATGGGGTAAATGGCACATAAAGGCTTCTCGGTAGGAGGCGGCCCGCCATGACCACCCATCCCAGCATCGAGCACCACCCCGACCTCGCCGAGATGCGCACTCGGTTCGAGCGGGTGACCAGCACTCCCCGCGCGCAGGCCGTCGAAGCGCTGGCCCTCATCACCGGTCTGTACCTGGCCGCCTCGCCGTGGATCGCGGGATTCAGCGTCCTGACCCCGCTGGCGATCAACAACCTGATCGTCGGCCTGGCGTTCTGCCTGTGCATGGGCGGTCTGGGATCCGCCTACGAGCGCACCCACGCCATGGCGTGGACGGCGGTCGTCCTGGGCGCCTGGACGATCATCGCCCCCTGGGCCATCGCCGGTGAGATGGACGTGACCCGCTCCGTGGTCAGCAACGTGATCACCGGCTGCGTCGCCCTCTGCCTCGGCCTCGCGATGGCGGCCATGGCCGGCCGCAACCGCGACACCCGGGCCTGACACGGAAGGCGGCGCCGGACAGAACCGCCGCCGGGCCCCGACCGCACCGCGCACCCGCCGGAGCGGCCGGGGCCCGGCGGCGTGACGTGCGCCACCAGTGACCCACGTCTCTACCGCAAATGTGGCGAACGCTGGCACATTGGACACCATGACTGCCGACACCGCCGCCCCGACCGCATCCGCACCCGCCGGGAACCTCGTTCGCACCGGGGGCCCCAAGGAGGACTCCGCCTGGCTGGAGCACGTCCTCGGCTGGACCCTCGTGGTCGTCGTCGCCATGTTCGTCACCCAGGTGGGCTGGTTCTGACGCCTGCGCGGTGACCGCCGGCCGGCCCGGCCGCAGCACACCGGTCTGCCATACTTCCGGCATCCTGTGGCAGTTCGAGGCTGGGGCCGGACGTGAACAACAGTCAACAGCGCGCAACGACCGGACGCTCACAGGTACGCAGGGCCGAACTCATGGCCATCGGCCGCAAGTTGTTCGCCGACACCTCGTACGACGCGCTCTCCATGGACGACATCGCCAAGCACGCGGGCGTCGCCAAAGGGCTGATCTACTACTACTTCAAGAGCAAGCGCGGCTACTACCTCGCCATCGTCGAGGACTCCGTCGCCGGGCTCCTCGCCCGCGCCGACGGCGACACCGGCCTCCCCGGGGCCGAACGCGTCCGCCGCACCATCGACGGCTACCTCCACTACGCCGAGCACCACCACGCCGCCTACCGCACCATCGTCACCGGCGGCGTCGGATCCGACGCCGAGGTGCTCGCCATCCGCGACGCCGTGCGCGAGGAACTGGTCGCCGCCATCGCCGAAGGCGCCTACGGCCACCGCGACCTCCCCCCGATCGCCCGCCTCGCCCTCGTGGGCTGGCTCTCCGCGGTCGAAGGGACCACCCTGGAATGGATCGGCGGGCCGAGCGCCCCGGACCGGCCCGGACGCGCCCGGCTCGGAGCCCTGCTGGTACGCCAGCTACGCGCGACATTGGCGGTGATCGAGGAATTCGCCCCGGAGTGTCCGGCACCTCCCCCTGCCGAAGGGGCGTTCGAAGTGGCTGATGATCTTGCCCCGGTGACGGGAAGCCCCTGATCGGGCATACTCAAGCCGCCGCAGCCGCTGAACAGCCCCTTCCGTGACCCGGGAGGGAACCACCGGCTGCACAGAGCCCGAGACCCGGCGGCGCGTCCCACACCTCGCGCGTCGCCGCCGTGCCCGAGATGGAGGAGAGCGCCGCCATGACCGACCGCGCCCCGCAGCCGGTGGACCGACAGCTGCCCACCGAGGAGTCCCGCGACCTCCTCGCCCTCGTACGCGAGATCGCCCAGCGCGAGATCCGCCCCCGGGCAGCCGAGGAGGAGGACGCCGGACGGTTCCCCCGAGAGGTCTTCACCCTGCTCTCCGAGGCCGGACTGCTCGGCCTCCCGTACCCCGGGGACCACGGCGGCGGCGAGCAGCCGTACGAGGTCTACCTCCAGGTCCTCGAAGAGCTGGCCGCGGCCCGCCTGACCGTCGGCCTCGGCGTCAGCGTGCACTCCCTGGCCTGCCACGGCCTCGCCGGCTACGGCACCAAGGAACAGCAGGCCGCGCACCTGCCCGCGATGCTCGGCGGCGGTCTGCTGGGCGCCTACTGCCTCTCCGAGCCGGCCGCCGGCTCCGACGCCGCCTCGCTCACCACCAAGGCGGTCCGCGACGGCGACGACTGGGTCATCACCGGCACCAAGGCCTGGATCACCCACGGCGGGGTCGCCGACTTCTACACCGTCCTCGCCCGTACCGGCGTCGAGGGCCCCAAGGGCATCACCGCCTTCCTCGTCCCCGGGGACGCGGCCGGCCTCACCGCGGCCGTGCCCGAGAAGAAGATGGGCATGAAGGGCTCGCCCACCGCCCAGCTGCACTTCGACGGCGTACGCGTACCCGACTCCCGCCGCATCGGCGAGGAGGGGCAGGGCTTCTCCATCGCCCTGGCCGCGCTCGACGCGGGACGGCTGGGCATCGCCGCCTGCGCCATCGGCGTCGCCCAGGCCGCGCTGGACGAGGCGCTCACGTACGCGCTGGACCGCAAGCAGTTCGGGCACCCCATCGCGGACTTCCAGGGGCTGCGGTTCATGCTGGCCGACATGGCCACCAAGATCGAGGCGGGCCGGGCGCTGTACCTCGCGGCGGCACGGCTGCGGGACGCGGGCAAGCCGTTCTCCCGGCAGGCGGCCATGGCCAAGCTGTTCTGCACGGACGCGGCGATGGCCGTCACCACGGACGCGGTGCAGATCCTCGGCGGCTACGGCTACACGGCGGACTTCCCCGTCGAGCGCCTGATGCGCGAGGCGAAGGTGCTCCAGATCGTCGAGGGCACCAACCAGATCCAGCGCATGGTCATCGCCCGCCACCTGGCCGGACCCGAGACGCGCTGACGCGGGTCCGCCGCCGGACGGGTCAGTACAGCCCGCTGCTCGTGGAGGGCCAGACCGGGGAGGACGTGAGCCGGGACCACTCCGGGTCCCGCCGGCCGGGCAGGGTGCGGCCGGCGTCCGCCCACCGGGCCAGCAGGTCGCGGTAGATCGGCGGATCGGGCGCCTGCTGCTCGCGCAGCGGCTCACGCTGAAGCGGGCGCTGAACCGATTCTTCGAAATGCGGCGGCATCGGACGGCGCCTTCGGCCCGTTGAAGACTGAAGCGTGCTCATGCACGGCCAACGCGGGACCGGAGCCACGGGTAATCGCCCCGGCCCTACGCCTATCCGTTCGAGGCTTCCCCGGGGCCGGAGCGGGCGCGGGTACGGGTGCCCGCGCACTCGGGGCCTCCACCCCCGCGGCCCCCCACCCTTGCCCGGCGGCTGCCCACCCACCCAGGGGCGGCGTTTCGGCGGGGGCGGCCGGATGGTGCGGGGCGGCTTCGGGGGGCGGGGCACGCGGACTCGGCGGTCAGAGACGTCCTGGGGGTTTCCCGTCAGTCCCATCGTCTCTCCGCGTCGGGCCGGTCCCTCAAGGGCGCTCCCTCCGGTCGCGTCGCTTCGCGATGGCCTTCGGCCACCCTTGACCGCCCGTCCCGCCACGGACATACGAGGACAGCCGGGAACCCCCCAAAGGAACGGGCCGGTTCCAGATTTCAGGGACGGGGCGTCGGAGGGGCGCGGCGGCGGCCGGGGGCGCATCAAATCGCTACGCGCTCCTGCGAGACGGCGCCTGCGAGCCCCGTGGGCCGGACATAAGCCGCCACCAATCGCTACGCGCTCCTGCCGGACGGCGCCTGCAAGCCCCTGTGGCTGGGCATAGGCCGCCATCGATCACCACACACGCCCCCATCACGCGTCCGCGAGATGTCCGGGGCTGGGCATAGGTGAGTGCGCGCCTCACAGAGCCTTCAATACGCCCCAATTACCCCTGTTTGCGCCTGCGGGTGGGATCGCACCGTGGTCTTGGTGGGGGTTGGCATCGGCTGAGCCGATGGATCACCCTCCCGCCCCCCGTATCGCCCCTCTCAGCCCCAGACGAGGGCCGGACGCCCTCGTGCAGGAGCGCGTAGTGATTAGTGGCGGCCTATGTCCAGCCCAAGGGGCTCGCAGACGCCGTCTCGCAGGAGCGCGTAGCGATTGGTGGCGGCCCTTGCCCAGCCCACGGGGCTCGCAGACGCCATCCGGCAGGAGCGCGTAGCGATTTGGGGCGCCCTGGGCTCCGCCCGCGCATCTCCGACGCCCCGTCCCTGAAATCTGGAACCGGCCCGTTCCTTTGGGGGCTTCCCGGCAGTCTTTCGGATTTCCGTGGCGGGACGGGCGGT
>NZ_JOAK01000028.1 GCF_000720455.1 Streptomyces virginiae
AAACGCCCGGTTACATTCCGAACCCGGAAGCTAAGCCTTTCAGCGCCGATGGTACTGCAGGGGGGACCCTGTGGGAGAGTAGGACGCCGCCGAACAATCTTTCAAAGGACCCTTGGTCCAGCGTTCAACGCTGGACCAAGGGTCCTTTTTTGTTTTTCACCTCTTTACGCCGAAGCGCGGCCATGGGTTGGTTGCGCGAGAATGACTAGCGGTACCCCGAAGACAGGAGTCACACCCATGTCCAACTCTCCCGACGATCGTCCGGAGCGCGAGCCTCGGCGCAACGACGGCGGTGACAGGGGCGGCTACCGCGGGGGCCGTGACGACCGTGGCGGCGACCGTCCCCCGTTCCGTCGCGACGACCGCGGCGGCAGGCCGGCCGGCGGCAGCGGTGGCGGTGGCGGCGGCTACCGTCGCGACGACCGTGGCGGACGTCCCTCCGGCGGCGGTGGCGGCGGCTTCCGCCGTGACGACCGTGGTGGCGACCGTCCGTCCTACCCGCGTCGTGACGACCGCGGTGGCGACCGTCCCTCCTTCCGTCGCGACGACCGTGGTGACCGTCCGTCCTACCCGCGTCGTGACGACCGGGGCGGCGACCGTCCCAGCTTCCCGCGTCGTGACGACCGGGGCGGGGACCGTCCCTCGTACCCCCGTCGCGACGACGACCGTGGCGGATTCCGCGGTGGGCGTGACGACCGTGGCGGCGACCGTCCCTCCTACCCCCGCCGTGACGACCGTGGCGACCGCGGTGACCGCGGTGACCGTCCCTCGTACCCGCGTCGTGACGACCTGGGCGACCGTCCGTCCTACCCGCGTCGCGATGACGACCGTGGCGGGTTCCGCGGTGGGCGCGACGACCGTGGTGGCGACCGTCCGTCCTACCCGCGTCGTGACGACCGCGGTGGCGACCGTCCCTCCTACCCGCGTCGCGACGACCGCGGTGACCGTCCGTCCTACCCGCGTCGTGACGACCGTGGCGGCGACCGTCCGTCGTACCCGCGTCGCGATGACGACCGTGGCGGGTTCCGCGGTGGGCGCGACGACCGTGGCGGGGACCGTCCGTCCTACCCGCGTCGCGACGACCGCGGTGGCGACCGTCCCTCCTTCCGCCGTGACGACCGCGGCGAGCGTCCCTCGTACCCGCGTCGTGACGACCGTGGCGGGGACCGTCCCTCGTACCCCCGTCGTGACGACCGGGGCGACCGTCCGTCGTACCCGCGTCGCGATGACGACCGTGGCGGGTTCCGCGGTGGGCGTGACGACCGTGGTGGCGACCGTCCCTCCTACCCGCGCCGTGACGACCGCGGTGACCGCGGGGACCGTCCCTCGTACCCGCGTCGCGACGACGACCGTGGCGGGTACCGGGGTGGCCGTGACGACCGTGGTGGCGACCGTCCGTCCTACCCGCGCCGTGACGACCGCGGTGACCGCGGCGACCGCCCCTCGTACCCCCGTCGTGACGACCGTGGCGGCGACCGCGGTGGCGACCGCGGCGGCTTCCGTGGCGGCCGCGACGACCGCGGTGGCTACCGGGGTCGTGACGACCGTGGCGGTGACCGCGGGTACCGCTCGGACCGCGACCGCGACCCGGTCAAGCGCCTCCCGATCGACGAGGACGTCACCGGCCTCGAGATCGACGCCGACGTGCGTCAGGAGCTGCTGAGCCTGCCCAAGGGTCTGGCCGAAGAGGTCTCCAAGAACCTGGTCATGGTCGCCCGGCTGATCGACGACGAGCCCGAGCAGGCGTACGCGTACTCGCGCATCGCCCTGCGCCTGGCCTCCCGCGTCGCCGCCGTCCGCGAGGCCGCCGGCTTCGCCGCGTACGCCACGCAGAAGTACAGCGAGGCCCTCGCCGAGTTCCGTGCCGCCAAGCGCATGACCGGATCCGTTGAGCTGTGGCCCGTCATGGCCGACTGCGAGCGCGGCCTCGGCCGCCCCGAGCGTGCGCTGGCCATGGCCGGTGAGCCCGAGGTGCAGAAGCTCGACAAGGCCGGCCAGGTCGAGATGCGACTGGTCGCGGCCGGTGCCCGGCGGGACCAGGGGCAGCTCGAAGCCGCCATCGTGACCCTGCAGAGCCCCGAGCTGGCCTCCAACGCCGTCCAGCCGTGGACCGCGCGCCTGCGGTACGCCTACGCCGACGCCCTGCTGGCGGCCGGTCGTGAGGACGAGGCCCGCGAGTGGTTCGGCAAGGCCCTCGAAGCGGACAAGGACGGGGCCACCGACGCCTCCGACCGTCTCGCCGAGCTCGACGGCGTCGAGTTCGTCGACGCCGCGATCGACCCGGCCGACGACGAGGACCGGGACGGGACCGAGGACCTCGTCGACGAGGACGACGAGGACGACGACGAGGACGACGACGCGGCGGAGATCGCCGCGGCCGAGCGCGCCACCGACGTCACCGAGTACTACGACGAGGACGACGAGGAGTACGAGCCGCTGGAGCAGTCCGCGGCCGACGCCGAGGTCCGGGGCGACAAGGCCTGAGCCACGTTGAGGTAGAGGAGAAGGGCGGTACCCCGAACGGGGTACCGCCCTTCTTCGTGTCCGGGAGGTCGTGCCCGGGAGGTGTGGGCCGGGAAACGCCCTAGCCCAGTCCGCGCAGGACCAGGCCGGTGGCCGGCTTCGGCCCGAAGGACGTGGACTTGCGGGGCATGGTGACCCCCTGGCGGGCGAGGTCGCGCACGACCTCCTCGCGTACGGGGTGCAGCAGGACGGCGGTGCCCCCGTGGCGTTCGGCCATGGCCACCGTGGACGCGGCGTCGTGGATGTACGTGATCTGGTCGGGGGCGTCCGGGACGTGCCAGAGGGAGTCGAGCAGCGTCGCGTGCAGCACGGTGGCGTCCAGCCGGCGCCAGGCCTCGGGGCGGTCGTGGCGGACCGTACGGTCCAGGAGGGCCAGGTCGGGATCGGTGACCAGGTGGAAGGTGCCGTCACCGGCGAGGAGGAAGGCGTTGCCGCGTTCCGCCGCGTCCGAGAGGGCGTCCAGGGCCAGCGGGAGGGGCCCCTCGACGGGGCGGACCCGGAAGTGACCGGCGACGGCGGCCAGCGCGTCGGCGACCGGGAGGCGGCGCAGCATCCGGTGGATGGCGCGGACCTGGAGCGGGTAGCGGACGGTGTCCACGAGCAGCACCAGGCCGAAGTCCCACGCGGTGGGGGAGCCGTGCTCCTCCTGGAGGCGCAGGTACGTCGCCCAGCGGTGGTGGCCGTCGGCGATGAGGGCCTGGCGGTGGCTGAGATCCGCCGTGACGGCGGCGAGTTCGGCCGGGTCGGTGATGGCCCAGAGCCGGTGCTGGAAGCCGTCCTCGGTGGTGGTCGACAGCAGGGGGGCGCGCTGGGCGGTCCGTTCGACGACCGCCGCAGCACCCGCGGCGGGGTCGTCACCGCGGTAGGTGAGGAGGAGGGGTTCGAGGTTGGCGGAGGTGGCCCGCATCAGGCCCGCACGGTCGGTCACCACGTCCGGCATGACGTCCTCGTGGGGGAGGACGATGCCCGCGTCGGCGGCGGACAGGGCCAGGGCGCCGATGACGCCGCGCTGGAGCAGGCCCGCCCTGCGCTGCTCGTACACGTACAGCGCGGGCTCCGGGTCGGCGGACAGGATGCCCGCGGCGAGCCAGTCCCGCAGGGTGCGCGCGGCCTGCTCGTTGCGCGCGGCCGGGGTGCCGGCCTGGGGCAGGATCAGGCGGACGATGTTGTGCGGATCGGCGGATTCGAGGTGGTCGACTCCGTCGGGGCGCACGACCACGTCGTACGGCGGCGAGGTGACGGCGGCCAGGCTGCCGACACGCTCGGGGACGTAGCGCAGGCCATGGAACGGGATCAGGCGCAGTCCGTGCTCCGCGGTGCCAGAAATGGTCATTGGTGCATGGTAAGTCGCGTCTCGCCATGCGGGATGATCGGGGCAGTAGGGAATCGGACAAGATCGATCACAGAGGGAGCGGCCACGATGACCCGGCAGATCAGGACCAGTCCCGCGGCGTGTGACCAGAGTCTGCACCAGGCGTACGACACCGCTCTCCTGGACCTGGACGGTGTGGTGTACGCGGGCGGGCGGGCCATCGGCCACGCCGTGGAGTCCCTCGCGGCGGCCCGCGCCGACGGCATGCACCTCGCGTACGTCACGAACAACGCGCTGCGGACCCCCGAGTCCGTCGCCGAGCACCTGGGTGAGCTGGGCATCCCGACGGCGGCGGCGGAGGTGATCACCTCGGCGCAGGCGGTGGCCCGCCTGATCGCGGAGCAGGTGGAGCCGGGGTCGAAGGTGCTGGTGATCGGCGGGGAGGGGCTGCGGGTCGCGCTGCGCGAACGCGGGCTCGTGCCGGTCGAGTCCGCCGACGAGGAGGGCCTCGCGGCGGTCGTGCAGGGCTACGGCGGGCCGGACCTGGCGTGGGGCCGGTTCGCGGAGGCCGCGTACGCGATCAACCGGGGCGTGCCGTGGTACGCGTCGAACACCGACCTGACGATCCCCGGGGCGCGGGGCATCGCGCCGGGCAACGGGGCCGCGGTGGAGGTCGTACGGATCGCCACGGGCGCGGACCCGCAGGTGGCGGGCAAGCCGCTGCCCCCGATGCACCGGGAGACGGTGCTGCGGACCGGGGCGAAGCGGCCGCTGGTCGTCGGGGACCGGCTGGACACCGACATCGAGGGCGCCTTCAACGGGGAGGTGGACTCGCTGCTGGTGCTCACGGGGGTGACCGACGCGGAGCAGCTGCTGCGCGCGGAGCCCCGGCACCGGCCGACCTACGTGGACCGGGACCTGCGCGGGCTGCTGTCCGGGCAGCCGGAGGTGGTGCCGGCCGCGGAGGGGTTCCGCTGCGGCGGGTGGACGGCGGTCGCGCTGAACAACGGCGAGCTCGAACTGCGCGAGGACGACGAGGATGACCAGGCCGACGGGGGTGACGAGGCCGCCGACAGCGGGAGCGGCGCGGACCGGGATCCGCTGGACGGCCTGCGGGCGCTGTGTGCGGCGGCCTGGACGTCCGCGGGGGAGGACGTGTGCACGCTGGACGCGGCGAAGGCGCTGGCCAGGCTGGGTCTTTAGGCAAGCCCCGGGGGTCCGTTCGGGGCGGAGGCTAGGCTAACCTAACCTGCGTGTTGGTTGAGAGTCCCCCTGAATCCGGACCGAGCGCGGCGCCCCCGCCCGACGCCGTCGCCCGCCCACGCCATGCCGCGCGTGCCGCCGGCCTCGCCGGCGCCCTCGTGGTGCTCGCCCTGATCGCGGTGGTGAGCATCGCCGTGGGCGCCAAGCAGATGCCCCTGGAGGAGGTCTGGCACGGTCTCTTCCACTACTCGGGGACCACCTCGGACGTGGTCGTGCGGGACCTGCGGGTCCCGCGCACCCTCCTCGGGCTGATGGTCGGGCTCGGACTGGGCCTGTCCGGGGCGGTGATGCAGGCGCTGTCCCGCAACCCGCTGGCCGAGCCCGGCATCCTCGGCGTCAACGCGGGCGCCGCGGCGGCCGTGGTCTCCGCGATCAGCTTCTTCGGCGCGAACTCGCTGAGCGAGTTCGTGTGGTGGGCCTTCCTCGGCGCCGCCGTCGTCTCGGTCGTCGTGTACGTGCTCGGCGGCAGCCGCAGCGCCACCCCGGTACGCCTCGCGCTCGCCGGTACGGCGGCCAGCGCGGCCCTCGTCGGCTACATCAACGCCGTGCAGCTGATGGACAGCAAGGCGCTGGACAAGCTGCGCTTCTGGACGGTGGGCTCGCTGGCCTCGGCCAACATGGACACCGTCCGGCAGGTCGCCCCGTTCCTCCTGGTCGGCGCGGTGCTCGCGCTGACGCTCGGCCGGCCGCTCAACGCGATGGCCATGGGCGACGACACGGCCCGGGCACTGGGGGCGAACCTGACGCGGACGCGGGTCGGCGCGATGCTCGCCATCACCCTGCTCTGCGGTGCGGCGACCGCCGCCTGCGGGCCCATCGTCTTCATCGGCCTGATGATCCCCCACCTCGTGCGCGTGTTCACGGGACCGGACATGCGCTGGGTGCTCGCGTACTCGGCCGTCCTGTCGCCCGTCCTGCTGCTCGGCGCGGACGTCGTCGGCCGGGTCGTCACCCGGCCCGCCGAGCTGCAGGTCGGCATCGTCACCGCCCTCATCGGCGGGCCCGTCTTCATCTACCTCGTCCGGCGCAAGAGGATGGCCCAGCTGTGACCGTGACCGCCAAAGCCCGTCCCGTGCGGCTCCCGGGCGGGATGTCGCTGCGGATCGAGCGGCGCGCCCTGGCCGTCGGCGTCCTGCTCGTCCTCGCCGCGTTCGTCATGGCCGTCCTGCTCATCGGCACCGGCGACTTCGACATCGCGCCGTGGGACGTCGTACAGACCCTGCTCGGCAACGGCACCCCCGCCAACGACTTCATCGTCAACGACCTGCGGCTGCCCCGGGTGCTGGTCGCCCTGCTGGTCGGCGCGGCCCTCGGGATGGCGGGGGCCGTCTTCCAGTCGGTGACCCGCAACCCGCTCGGCTCGCCCGACCTGCTCGGCTTCTCCTACGGGTCCGCGGTCGGCGCCCTCGTCGTCATCATCCTGCTGAACGGCTCGGCGACCGAGGTCGCCGTCGGCGCGCTGCTCGGAGGCCTGCTGGCCGGCGCCGCCGTCTACCTGCTGGCGTACAAGCGGGGCATCCACGGCTACCGGCTGGTGCTGGTGGGCATCGGCGCCTCCGCGATGCTGGTGGCCGTCATCCAGTACCTGATCACCAAGGCCCAGCTGGTGGAGGCCTCACGCGCGATGGTCTGGCTGACCGGTTCGCTGGCCGGCCGGGACTGGGCGCAGGTGTGGCCGCTGATGGTGACCTGTGCGGTGCTGTTCCCGCTGGTGCTGGGGCAGAGCCGGGCCCTGCGGATGATCGAGATGGGCGACGACGCCGCGTACGCGGTGGGGGTACGGGTGGAACGCACCCGGCTGCTGCTGATGCTGGCCGCCATCCTGCTCACGACGGCGGCAAGCGCCGCGGCGGGGCCGATCAGCTTCGTCGCGCTGGCCGCGCCGCAGTTGGCGCGGCGGCTCACCCGCTCGCCCGGCGCCAACCTGCTGACCGGCGCCCTGATGGGCTCGGTGGTGCTGCTGCTGTCGGACTGGGCCTCGCAGCGGGCCTTCGGCGCGGACCAGCTGCCGGTGGGCGTGGTGACCGGGCTGGTCGGCGGTGTCTATCTGCTCTGGCTGCTCGTCACCGAGCGCAAGGCAGGACGTATATGAACCTCAGGAGTGCGCAAGTGCAGCGGTTGACCGCGGAGAACGTGACCCTCGGCTACGACCAGCGGGTCATCGCCGAGAACCTGTCGGTGGAGATCCCCGACAACTCCTTCACGGTGATCGTCGGCCCCAACGCCTGCGGCAAGTCCACGCTGCTGCGGGCCCTGTCGCGGATGCTGAAGCCGTCCGAGGGCCGGGTGCTGCTGGACGGACAGGCCATCGGGTCCATGCCCGCGAAGAAGGTCGCCAAGACCCTGGGCCTGCTCCCGCAGTCCTCGATCGCGCCCGACGGCATCACGGTGGCCGACCTCGTCTCGCGCGGCCGGTACCCGCACCAGGGGCTGCTGCGGCAGTGGTCGCCCGAGGACGAGCGAATCGTCACCGAGTCGATGGCCTCGACCGGGGTCGCCGAGCTCGCCGACCGGGCCGTGGACGAGCTGTCGGGCGGGCAGCGCCAGCGCGTGTGGATCGCGATGGCCCTCGCCCAGCAGACCCCGCTGCTGCTGCTCGACGAGCCGACGACGTACCTGGACATCCAGCACCAGATCGACGTGCTGGACCTGTGCGCCGAACTGCACGAGACGCAGGGGCGCACCCTCGTCGCCGTGCTGCACGACCTCAACCACGCGGCCCGCTACGCCACGCACCTGATCGCGATGCGGGGCGGGAAGGTCATCGCCGAGGGGCCGCCGCAGGAGGTGGTCACCGCGGAGCTCGTGGAGAAGGTGTTCGGGCTGCGCTGCCAGGTCATCGACGACCCGGAGACGGGGACGCCGCTGGTGATCCCGGCGGCACGGCGCTCGCGCATCCAGGTCCGGGCGGCCGAGCCCGCCCAGCCCTAGGTCGTGTCCGCAAGGTCCCGCCTGCGCGCCCGCCCTCCGGGCGGCCGGCGCTACTGTGCGGACACTCCCTAGGGGCTGTCTTGCCGGACCCCGCCCGCCGGGCAGGCGGGGCTTGGCGGACCCCGCTAGAGCAGGCTCTTCAGCCGCAGCAGGTCGCGGAAGCCGGCCTCCAGCCTGACCCGGCCGGAGGCCCAGGCCTTCGCGAACTTCAGCTCGCCCGCGACCAGCGCGACCAGGTCGTCGCCGGTCATCGCGAGGCGGATCTCGGCCTTCTGGGCCGGCGGGCCCGCAGTGACCGCGTCCACCCGGATCCGGCCTGCGTGGAGGCGGCCCGTGAACGTCTGGTCCAGGTCGGTGATGTGGCAGCTGAGGGAGCGGTCGAACGCGGCCGCGCCGCGCACGTCGGCCTCGGCCCGCGCGAGGTTGCCGGAGAGTTCGTCGAGTGCGTCACGGCACTCCTGGATCGTAGCCATCGTGATCACGACCGTACCGCAGAGCCGCGCGTGGCCGCGGGGGCGCTTCGCGGTAGCGTCGTGGCATGACCGACGAAGCAGCCGAGACCCGGGCCGAGGCCCAGAGCGCGGGCGGAGCCGGGCCGGCCGGAGCCGAGACGGCGGCGCAGGCCCCCGCCGAGCCGGTGGAGCCCGCCGGGCCCGTCCCGCTGGGCGTCGTACGCACCCCCACCGGCCACGCCGGGGTGGACGCGCACCTGGCGCGGCTGGCGGACGCGGACCACCTCGGGGCGGACGGACACGTCGAGGTGTACGAGGATGTCCACCGGGGGCTGCGTGAGGCGCTGACGGCGCTGGACGCACCGCCCCTCCCCGGACCGTACGAAAACAGGAGCTGAACCGAACGTGGCAGGAGTGGCACGCCGCCGCCTGGACGCCGAACTGGTACGCCGCAGCATGGCCCGCTCGCGCGAGCACGCCGCGCAGCTGATCGCCGCGGGCCGGGTGACCGTGGGCGGCACCACCGCGACCAAGGCCGCCACCCAGGTCGAGACCAGCGCGGCCCTCGTCGTCCTCAAGGACGACGCCGACCCCGACTACGTCTCCCGCGGTGGGCACAAGCTCGCGGGCGCCCTCGCGGCCTTCCTGCCGCAGGGGCTGCGGGTCGAGGGCCGCCGGGCGCTGGACGCGGGCGCGTCCACCGGCGGCTTCACCGACGTGCTGCTGCGCGCGGGCGTGTCCCACGTCATGGCGGTCGACGTCGGCTACGGGCAGCTCGCCTGGTCGCTGCAGAGCGACGACCGGGTCACCGTGAAGGACCGTACGAACGTGCGCGAGCTGACGGTCGAGCAGATCGACGGCGTCCCGGTGGACCTCGTCGTCGGCGACCTGTCCTTCATCTCCATCGGTCTGGTGCTGCCCGCGCTGGTGCGGTGCACGGCGCCGGACGCCGATCTGGTGCTGATGGTCAAGCCGCAGTTCGAGGTGGGCAAGGACCGGCTGGGCAGCGGCGGCGTCGTGCGCAGCCCGGAGCTGCGGGCGGAGGCCGTGCGCGAGGTGGCGGCCCGGGCGGCGGGTCTGGGACTGGGGGTCCTCGGAGTCACCGCCAGTCCGCTGCCGGGGCCGTCCGGGAACGTCGAGTACTTTCTGTGGCTGAGGGCGGGGGCACCGGCGCTCGACCCGGCGGATGTTGACCGTGCAGTGGCGGAGGGGCCGCAGTGACAGATTCTTCGGGGGAACGGACCGTATTCCTGCTCGCGCACACCGGACGGCCGGCGGCCATCCGCAGCGCCGAGCTGGTCGTCAAGGGGCTGCTGCGCTGCGGGCTGGGCGTACGGGTCTTCGCCCACGAGGCGGTGGACCTGCCGCTGCCGCCGGAGGTGGAGCTCGTCACCGAGTCCACGCCGGGGGTGCTCGACGGGTGCGAGCTGCTGGTGGTGCTGGGCGGTGACGGGACCCTGCTGCGGGGCGCCGAGTTCGCGCGCGCCTCGGGCGTGCCGATGCTCGGCGTCAACCTGGGCCGGGTCGGCTTCCTCGCCGAGGCCGAGCGTGACGACCTGGACAAGGTCGTGGACCGGGTCGTGACCCGCTCGTACGAGGTCGAGGAGCGGATGACCCTCGACGTGATCGTGCGCACGAACGGTGACGTCGTCCACCGGGACTGGGCGCTGAACGAGGCCGCGGTCCAGAAGGTGTCCCCGGAGCGGATGCTGGAGGTGGTCCTGGAGATCGACGGGCGCCCCGTGACCGGCTTCGGCTGTGACGGCATCGTCTGCGCGACCCCGACCGGTTCGACGGCCTACGCCTTCTCCGCGGGCGGTCCGGTGGTCTGGCCGGAGGTGGAGGCGCTGCTGATGGTGCCGATCAGCGCGCACGCGCTGTTCGCGAAGCCGCTGGTGACCTCGCCGAACTCGGTCCTGGCGGTGGAGGTGCAGAACGGCACCCCGCACGGAGTCCTGTGGTGCGACGGCCGGCGCATGCTGGACCTGCCGGCCGGGGCCCGGGTGGAGGTCCGGCGGGGCGCGGTGCCCGTGCGGCTCGCCCGGCTGCACCACGCTTCCTTCACGGACCGGCTCGTCGCGAAGTTCGCGCTGCCGGTGTCGGGATGGCGCGGCGCGCCCCATTGAGGGACGTACCTCACCGGATGAACCGGCCGGCGGCGGGCGTCCACGGGACCTCGCCGCCCGCAAGCCCGGCCGCGATCAACGGTGTTGCCGTTCCGGGCCCGCCGCGAGAGCATTAATAGCACATGCGTTCGGAAAACTCGGGACGGGTGACGTCACATGGCACCGGGGAAACCTCGGTATCGTCGTCCCGTGCTTGAGGAGATGCGGATACGGTCGCTCGGGGTCATCGACGACGCGGTGGTCGAGCTGTCGCCCGGTTTCACCGCGGTGACCGGCGAGACCGGCGCGGGCAAGACGATGGTCGTCACCAGCCTCGGGCTGCTGCTCGGCGGTCGCGCCGACCCGGCCCTGGTGCGGATCGGGGCCAAGGCGGCAGTGGTCGAGGGCCGCATCGTCATGCGCCCGGACGCCCCCGCCGCGGTACGGGCCGAGGAGGCCGGCGCCGAGCTCGACGACGGCGCCCTGCTGATCAGCCGGACCGTGTCCGCCGAGGGGCGCTCGCGCGCCCACGTCGGCGGCCGCTCCGTGCCCGTCGGCCTGCTCGGCGAACTCGCCGACGACCTGGTCGCCGTACACGGACAGACCGACCAGCAGGGCCTGCTCCGGCCGGCCCGGCAGCGGCAGGCGCTCGACCGGTACGCCGGGGACACCGTCGCCGTCCCGCTGGAGAAGTACGCCTCCGCCTACCGCAGGCTCCGCGCGGTCGCCGTGGAGCTCGACGAGATCACCACCCGGGCCCGGGAGCGGGCCCAGGAGGCGGACCTGCTCCGCTTCGGGCTGGACGAGATCGCGGCCGTGGAGCCGGTGGCCGGCGAGGACGCCGAGCTGGCGGCCGAGGCCGAGCGGCTCGGGCACGCCGAAGCACTGGCCTCGGCGGCCCAGGCGGCGCACGCCGCGCTCGCGGGCAACCCCGAGGACCCCGAGGCCATCGACGCGAACATGCTCGTCGCCGGAGCCCACCGGGCACTGGAATCCGTACGGTCGCACGACCCGGCTCTCGGCGCGCTCGCCGAGCGGATCGGGGAGCTCGGCATCCTGCTGTCCGACGTCGCCGGGGAACTGGCGGGCTACGCCGACGACCTCGACGCCGATCCGCTGCGGCTGGCCGCGGTGGAGGAGCGCCGGGCCGCTCTCACGCAGCTGACCCGCAAGTACGGCTCCGAGGGCACCGTGGACGCCGTGCTGGAGTGGGCCGAACAGGGCGCGGCCCGGCTGCTGGAGCTGGACGGCGACGACGAGCGGATCACCGAGCTGACCGCGGAACGGGACGGGCTGCGCTCCGAACTGTCGCTGCTGGCGCAGGCGCTGACCGACGCCCGGGTGGAGGCGGCGACGCGCTTCGCCTCCGCGGTGACGCAGGAGCTGGCGTCGCTGGCGATGCCGCACGCCCGGGTGACGATCGACATCCGGCAGACGGAGGACCCCGAAGGAGTGGACGTGGACGGCCGCCCGGTCGCCTACGGCCCCTCCGGCACCGACGAGGTCGAACTGCTGCTGGCCCCGCACCCGGGGGCCCAGCCGCGGCCGATCGCCAAGGGCGCCTCCGGCGGTGAGCTCTCCCGGGTGATGCTCGCGGTGGAGGTCGTCTTCGCGGGCACCGACCCGGTGCCCACCTACCTCTTCGACGAGGTCGACGCGGGCGTCGGCGGCAAGGCGGCGGTCGAGATCGGTCGGCGCCTGGCGAAGCTCGCCAGGTCGGCGCAGGTCGTCGTCGTCACCCACCTGCCGCAGGTTGCGGCCTTCGCCGACCGGCAGCTGCTGGTGGAGAAGACCAACGACGGCTCGGTCACCCGCAGCGGCGTCACCGTCCTGGAGGGCGAGGACCGCATCCGCGAACTCTCGCGCATGCTCGCGGGGCACGAGGACTCCGCCTCCGCGCGGGCGCACGCCGAGGAACTGCTGGCGGCGGCGCGCGCCGACGCGTGAGCCCGTACATCGGCCGGAGGGCCCGGAACGCATGACGTTCCGGGCCCTCCGCTTGTCCGCGAACGACCGGTTCGGACCCGAAACAGACCGATCGGCACGTCACTCTCCGGATTCCACTTAAGCCGTGTGGGTGAGGCCGGGGGGTGTCCGGCCGTATCTCGCACAGGATCCGCACCCATATGGTCCCGGAACGCGCGTACGGACTGGCATTCTTGGCGACGTCTCTGACTCCCCTCACCCTGGAGCTTCGGCCCGTGAGCAGCTCCCCGGTCTCCACCCCCGTCGCGGCACAGCCCTACGGGCGCCAGCCGCTGCGCACCGTCCAAGTGCTCGGCGGCGGGGCGGGCGCGGGCAGTTGCGCGCACGTCCGATCGCTCGCCACCGGGCTCGCCGCGCGCGGGGTGCGGGTCACCGTGTGCGCGCCCGTGCAGGCGGAGGGGGAGTACGACTTCACCGGCGCCGGGGCGGAGTTCGCGCCCGACGCGGTGAGCGTGCTGCGGGCGGCGTGCGCCGGGGCGGACGTCGTGCACGCGCACGGGGTGCGGGCCGGGCTGCGGGCCGCGCTGGCCATACGCGGGCGCCGGGTGCCGCTGGTGGTGAGCTGGCACGGCGACGGCCCGACGGCGCCGGGCGCGCTCGGGCGGCTGAGCCGGATACTGGAACGGCGCGTGGCGCGGGCCGCCGCGGTGGTGCTCGGCGCCTCCTCGGACCTCGTGGACCTCGCGCGGCAGCGGGGCGCCAGGGACGCGCGGCTGGCGCCCGTGGCGGTCCCCGCCGCCCCGGAAGGGGCGTCGGACCCCGGCAAGCTGCGGGCGGAACTCGGACTGGTGGAACGGCCGTTGCTCATCGCGGTCGGCAGCCTGGTGGCGCACCGCGGGTACTCGGTCCTGCTCGACGCGGCGCGGGAGTGGCGGGCCCTGGAACCCGTACCGCTGCTGGTGATCGCGGGCGAGGGGCCGCTACGGGCCGAACTGGCCCGGCGGATCGAGGCGGAGGGGCTCCCGGTCCGGCTGCTCGGACGCCGCCGGGACGCGGCGCAACTGCTGGCGGCGGCGGACCTGGCGGTGCTGCCGAGCCGTTGGGAGACGCGGGCACTGCTGGCGCAGGAGGCGCTGCGTGCGGGCGTGCCGCTGGTCGCCACGGCGGTGGGCGGGGTGCCGGAGCTGGTGGGGGAGGGCGCGGTGCTCGTCCCGCCGGGGGAGGCGCGCGCCCTCGCCTCGGCCGTGGCCGGCCTCCTGGCCGACCCGGCCCGCCGGGCGGACCTGGCCGCCGCCGGGCGCGTCCAGGCCGCGACGTGGCCGTCGGAGGACGACACGGTGGCCCAGGTCCTGTCCGTCTACGACGAACTGACGGAACGCCGCCGCTAGCCCTTCGCCTGCGGCGCCGCCCGGCCCTTCAGCCCCGCCGGCGTTCGAGGGGCGGATCCGGGCGCAGCGCCGCCGTTCAGCCTCGCCGGCGTTGCTGGCGCGGGTCCGGGCGTAGCACCGCCCTTCAGCCTCGCCGGCGTTTGAGGCGCGGATCCGGGCGCAGCGCCGCCGTTCAGCCTCGTTGGCGTTGCTGGCGCGGGTCAGGGCGTAGCACCGCCCTTCAGCCTCGCCGGCGTTTGAGGCGCGGGTCCGGGCAGAGCCCGGGGAACGGTGGAAGGGCGGGTAGGGGACAGCCCCGCAGGGCCACCCCCGCCACCTCCGGCCGCGCCGCCGCTGCGGGGCTCCGCCCCGAACCCCGCGCCTCAAACGCCGGCGAGGCTGAAGTGGCGGGCCTCCGCCCGGGTCACGCGGCTCAAGCGCCGGCGAGGCTGAAGTGGCGGGCCTCCGCCCGGGTCACGCGGCTCAAGCGCCGGCGAGGCTGAAGTGGCGGGGCTCCCCCCGGGTCACGCGCCTCAAACGCCGGCGAGGCTGAAGTGGCGGGGCTCCGCCCGGGTCACGCGCCTCAAGCGCCGGCGAGGCTGGAGTGGCGGGCCTCCGCCCGGGTCACGCGGCTCAAGCGCCGGCGAGGCTGGAGTGGCGGGGCTCCGCCCGGGTCCCGTGTCTCATGCGCCGGTGGGGCTGAAAGGGCTGGGCCGCCCCCGAGCGAGGGGGGGGGGCTGCGGGTCGACGGACGGAGTCCGGCGCAGCGGGCCGAAGCCGCGAGGCGCCCCGGCGCCGAGGGGTGCGGGGGACGGGTCAGGAAGGGGTGGCGTGGCGGCGGGCGCGGAGGGCGAGGCTGAGGGAGAGGACCGTCTCCGGGTCGTCCAGGTCGGTGCCCAGCAGCTCCGAGATGCGCGCCAGCCGGTTGTAGAGGGTCTGCCGGTTCAGGTGGAGCTCACGGGCCGTCTCCGCCTTGCGGCCCGCATGGGCCAGGTACGTCTCCAGGGTCGGCAGCAGCGGCGGCCGCGACGTCGCGTCGTGCGCCCGCAGCGGACCGATCGCCCGGTCTACGAAGGCCGCCAGGTCGGGGTGTTCGCGCAGCCGCCACAGCAGCAGGTCGATGTCGAGGCGGCGGGCGTCGTACCAGGGGCGGGCCGGCAGGCCGTGGGCCGCCGTCGCCGTCTCCGCCGCGTGCCGCAGACCCGCCGAGGCCGCCGCCCAGCCGCCCGCGACGCCGACGACGACGGCCGGCGGGGCGGTGGCCCGGTCCAGGCCGGCGCGTTCGACACCGGCCCGCAGCGCCGCCGCGACCCGGTCGGCGACCGCCGTGCGCTCCGGCTCCGCCCGCAGCGACACCAGCAGCGGTACCCGGCCCTCGACCGGGCGGACGCCCAGCAGGACCGGCACCCCGGTGGACGACAGCTCCTCCAGGACCGCCCGGGCCAGGACGGCCCAGTTGCCGGACGGGCCGAGGTCCGACAGCCGCATGACCACCGGCAGCAGCGGTCCGGCGCCCGGCTTGAAGCCCAGCACACGGGCCTGCGCCGGCGCGTCCTCCGCCGAGATCCGGCCCTCCGCGAGGTCCGTGAGGAAGTCGCCGCGGCCGCGCGCCGCCAGCTCCTCCTCCTGCCGCGCCTGCATGAGGACCACGGCCAGCACGCCGGCCGTACGCTCCGCCGCCATCCGGTGTACCGGGAGCAGCGGGCCCGAGACCCCGACCAGGACCACCCGGGCCCGTACCGAGCCCGTGCCGGGGCCGCCGCCCGGTACGTCGATCACCACGGTGTTCGCGGACGGTTCGGCCTCGCGCTGGCCGCGCAGCCCCTCCCACACCTGGAGCGGGTCCGCGCCCGGGTCCCCGGCCGAGCTGGCGGCCGCGTACAGCAACTGCCCGTCCGGGGTCTCCAGGAAGACCGGATTGCCGGTGAAGTCGGCCAGGATGCGCAGCACCTGGGGGATGCCCCCGCCGCCCAACAGGGCCTCCGTACAGCGCCGGTGGACCTCCTCGGCCCGCTGGAGCAGGGCGTAGTGGCCGTTGACGATCTCGGTGTGGACCTCTTCGGTGACCGCGACGAAGGGGACCTCCCGGTGGAGCTGGACCAGGGGCAGACCCGCCGCGCGCGCCGTCTCCACGAGCGTCGCGGGCAGCCGCGTGAAGCGCGGTCCCAGCTCGACGACCAGCGCGGCGATGCCCCGGTCCGCGAGGCGGCGTACGAAGGCCCGCTGTTCGGCGGGACGGGTGCCGAGGCCGAGCCCCGTGGTCAGCAGCAGCTCGCCGCCCTTGAGCAGGGAGGCGATGTTCGGCACCTCGCCCGCGTGCACCCAGCGGACGGTGCGGCCCAGGCGGTCGGCGCACGCCACCACCTCCGGCAGGCCGCTGCGCAGCCCCGGCAGCTCCAGTGCCCGCTGAACCGTGATCCCGCCCTGACTGTCCATGTCGCGGGACGCTATCAGGGGGTCAGGCCGGCCGGATGTTGTGGTTGAAGCGGAAGACGTTGTCCGGGTCGTACTGCCGCTTCAGGGCGCCCAGCCGCTCCATGTTCTCGCTGCCCAGGCCGGACACCACCCGGTCCGTGCCCTCGTTCCCGGTGAAGTTCAGGTACACCGCTCCGGTGCTCCAGGGCTCGGAGTCGGACCGGACGTCCTTGACCCACTGCCGGCACCTGTCGTCGTCGGCCGGGTCCTCCCACACCCCGAACGGGTGCACCGCCCAGGGCGCGCCGCGGTACGGCACCGGATAGTCGTCGGGGCCGGAGGCGATGGCGCCGCCCTGCGGGAAGACCAGGTGCTGGGTGCCGGTCGGGACCGGCATCGACCCGGCGCGGGCGCAGAAGACGTCGACGAACTCGTCGGGCAGGCCGGTGAGGTACTCCGCCGACCAGTAGTTCCGCATCCCCGGCGGGTCGTCGATCATGCACTGGAGGTCGGCGTACGGGATGGCGGTGACGATCTCGGACTCGTGGGGGATCGCCAGCAGCGGCTGCGCCAGCTTGCGCATCTCGTCCTCCGGGCCCGCGTACGTCAGCAGCACCCCGGCCAGCAGCAGGCCGACCAGGTGCGGCGGCACGAAGTCCTCGGGCGGCCCGGTGATGTACAGGGCGGCGCCGGAGGCCTCCGGCGGCGCGGCCTCGATCAGGTCCCGGTAGGCGCGGACCACTTCGGGCCCGCGTTCGGGCAGGTACAGCACGAACGCGATCGACATGTGCGGCAGTTCGTGCAGACGCAGCGTCAGCGAGGTGGCGACGCCGAAGTTCCCGCCGCCGCCGTGCAGCCCCCAGAACAGCTCGGGGTGGTCCTCCGCGGTCGCGTGGACCAGCTCGCCCTCGGCGGTGACCAGGTCCACGCCCAGCAGGTTGTCGACGGCCAGGCCGAACTTGCGGTCCAGCCAGCCGGTGCCGCCGCCCAGGACGAAGCCGCCGACCCCGGTGGTGGAGGCCCGGCCGCCGGTGGTCGCGAGACCGTACGGCTGGCAGGCGCGGTCCAGGTGGCTCATCGTGGCGCCGCCCCCGACGTGTGCGGCGCCGGCCGCCGGGTGGACCGTCACCTCGTGCATCCGCCGCAGGTCCACCACGAGGCCGCCGTCGTTGAGGGCCATCCCGGCGACGCTGTGCCCGCCGCCGCGCACGGCGATGTGCAGGTCCAGGTCCCTCGCGAAGCGCACGGCGGTGACCACGTCCTCCGCGCTCTCGCACTGGGCGATCACGGCGGGCCTGCGGTCGATCATCGCGTTGAAGACGGTCCGGGCGTCGTCGTAGCCCGGATCCTCCGGGGCGAACACCTCACCGGACAGATCCTCGCGGAGCGCGGTCAGGGCCGCGCCCGCCTTCGAGAGGGGAGCCATGGCTGCCCCCTTCCAACGGACGGAGGGCATAAGACCCTTCCAGCCTAGGCCCGGAGGATCACCGGGGCGCGGTGAGCACCGCGCCCCGCCACCCGGCCGTCACCCCGCCCCCGCCGTCCCCCCGCCACCCCGGCGGCGGCCTCAGCCGCCGTACGCCCCGCTCGCGGTCAGCCGCAGCGCCGTGTCGATCAGCGGAACGTGGCTGAACGCCTGCGGGAAGTTCCCCACCTGCCGCTGGAGCCGCGGATCCCACTCCTCCGCCAGCAGGCCCAGGTCGTTGCGCAGCGCCAGCAGCCGCTCGAACAGCCGGCGCGCCTCGTCCACCCGGCCGATCATCGCCAGGTCGTCCGCCATCCAGAACGAGCAGGCGAGGAAGGCTCCCTCGTCGCCCTCCAGGCCGTCCACACCGGCCTCCTCGCCCGCCGTCGGGTAGCGCAGGATGAAACCGTCGGGCGTGGACAGCTCGCGCTGGATCGCCTCGATGGTGCCGATGACCCGCTTGTCGTCCGGCGGCAGGAAGCCCATCTGCGGGATCAGCAGCAGGGAGGCGTCCAGCTCCTTCGACCCGTACGACTGGGTGAAGGTGTTGCGCTCCTTGTCGTAGCCCTTCTCGCACACGTCCTGGTGGATCTCGTCGCGCAGTTCCCGCCAGCGCTCCAGCGGACCGTCCGCGTCCCCGCTCTCGATCAGCTTGATCGTGCGGTCCACGGCCACCCAGGCCATCACCTTGGAGTGCACGAAGTGCCGGCGCGGGCCCCGCACCTCCCAGATGCCCTCGTCCGGCTCGGACCAGTGCGTCTCCAGGTAGCGGATCAGCTTGAGCTGGAGCAGGGAGGCGTAGTCGCTGCGGGCCAGGCCGGTCATGTGGCCCAGGTGCAGGGCCTCGGTGACCTCGCCGTACACGTCCAGCTGGAGCTGGCCGGCGGCGCCGTTGCCGACGCGCACCGGGCGGGAGCCCTCGTAGCCGGGCAGCCAGTCCAGCTCGGTCTCGCCGAGCTCCCGTTCGCCCGCGATCCCGTACATGATCTGCAGGTTCTCCGGGTCGCCGGCCACCGCGCGCAGCAGCCACTCGCGCCACGCGCGGGCCTCCTCGCGGTAGCCGGTGCGCAGCAGCGAGGAGAGGGTGATGGCCGCGTCGCGCAGCCAGGTGTAGCGGTAGTCCCAGTTGCGGACCCCGCCGATCTCCTCCGGGAGGGAGGTGGTCGGCGCGGCGACGATCCCGCCCGTGGGGCCGTACGTGAGGGCCTTGAGCGTGATCAGGGAGCGGACCACGGCCTCCCGGTAGGGCCCGTGGTACGTGCACTGCTCGACCCACTCGCGCCAGAACTCGGCGGTCGACTCCAGGGCCGCCTCGGCGTCGGGAGCCTCGGGCGCGCCGCGGTGCGAGGGCTGCCAGCTGATGCTGAAGGCGATCCGGTCGCCGGGCCCGACGGTGAAGTCGGAGTACGTCGTCAGGTCCTTGCCGTACGTCTGCGCGTCGGTGTCCAGCCAGACCGAGTCGGGGCCGGCGACGGCGACGGTACGCCCGTCGACCTTGTGCACCCACGGCACCACCCGGCCGTAGCTGAAGCGCATCCGCAGGGTGGAGCGCATGGGGACGCGCCCGCTGACGCCCTCCACGATGCGGATCAGCTGCGGCGCGTGGTGCTCGCGCGGCGGCATGAAGTCGATGACGCGGACGTTGCCCCGCGGGGTGTCCCACTCCGACTCCAGCACCAGCGAATCACCGCGGTAGCGGCGGCGGGTGGCAGGCGGGGCGTCGGAGCCGGCCGGGAACGCCGGCCCGATCCGCCAGAACCCGTGATCCTCGGTGCCGAGAATGCTCGCGAACACGGCATGGGAGTCGAAGCGGGGCAGGCACAGCCAGTCCACCGCCCCGTCCCGGCAGACCAGCGCCGCGGTCTGCATGTCCCCGATCAGTGCGTAATCCTCGATGCGCCCGGACACGTGCATCTCCAGTCGAACGGCCACGTCCGCCCCGAAGGGCGCTTGCATTGCGCGTTTGCGCGGTCTCCTGTGTGCAGGGATCTCCGCGTGAGCCCATGATTCCGTATATCGGCTCGGTTAGGCCGTCTGACGGACTGCCCGGCGGTGATGTGTGCAATATCCGAGCAGGATATGACGGCACCCTAGTGATCTTCTCCAGGCCGCGGGCAATGCCGTTCGGCCGAACGGGTGAGCCTCGGGTTCCGCGCCCCGGCGCACTTCGGCGCTCTGCTACGAGCCGTCGACGGCGCGTGGCCGGAGGCGGACCGGCCCGGGCGCTGATAGGCTGGTACCCCGTGGACCGGTGGTCTGCCTGTGCGAATCAGGGGCCCCGAAACCGCAGCTTCGGCGCCCCCTGAGACCCTTCCGGATCGACGGTGGCCGGCGCCGGACGCACCTCACCTCGCGACCACGGGAGCCCCCTCTTGGCGATGCCGCCCAAATCCATGACGACCAAGCACATCTTCGTCACCGGGGGTGTCGCTTCCTCCCTCGGCAAGGGCCTGACGGCCTCCAGCCTGGGTGCGCTCCTGAAGGCGCGCGGTCTGCGGGTCACGATGCAGAAGCTCGACCCGTACCTGAACGTCGACCCGGGCACCATGAACCCGTTCCAGCACGGCGAGGTGTTCGTCACCAACGACGGCGCCGAGACCGACCTGGACATCGGCCACTACGAGCGCTTCCTCGACGTCGACCTCGACGGCTCGGCCAACGTCACCACCGGCCAGGTCTACAACACGGTCATCGCCAAGGAGCGGCGCGGCGAGTACCTCGGTGACACCGTGCAGGTCATCCCGCACATCACCAACGAGATCAAGCACCGCATCCGCCGCATGGCGACCGACGACGTCGACGTCGTCATCACCGAGGTCGGCGGCACCGTCGGCGACATCGAGTCGCTGCCGTTCCTGGAGACCGTCCGCCAGGTCCGCCACGAGGTCGGCCGCGACAACGTCTTCGTCGTGCACATCTCGCTGCTGCCCTACATCGGCCCCTCCGGCGAGCTGAAGACCAAGCCGACCCAGCACTCGGTGGCGGCCCTGCGCAACATCGGCATCCAGCCCGACGCCATCGTGCTGCGCGCCGACCGCGACGTCCCCACCTCGATCAAGCGCAAGATCTCGCTGATGTGCGACGTGGACGAGGCGGCCGTGGTCGCGGCCATCGACGCCAAGTCGATCTACGACATCCCCAAGGTCCTGCACACCGAGGGCCTGGACGCCTACGTCGTCCGCAAGCTCGACCTGCCCTTCCGCGACGTCGACTGGACCGTCTGGGAGGACCTCCTGGACCGGGTCCACAACCCCGACCACGAGGTCAAGGTCGCGCTCGTCGGCAAGTACATCGACCTGCCCGACGCCTACCTGTCGGTGACCGAGGCGCTGCGCGCCGGCGGCTTCGCCAACAAGGCCCGCGTCCAGATCAAGTGGGTCACCTCCGACGACTGCAAGACCCCGGCCGGCGCCGCGGCCCAGCTGTCCGACGTGGACGCGATCTGCGTGCCCGGCGGCTTCGGCGACCGCGGTGTGAACGGCAAGGTCGGCGCGATCACCTACGCCCGCGAGAACAAGATCCCGCTGCTCGGCCTCTGCCTGGGCCTGCAGTGCGTGGTCATCGAGGCCGCGCGCAACCTCGCCGGCATCGAGGACGCCAACTCCACCGAGTTCGACGCCTCCACCCCGCACCCGGTCATCTCGACCATGGAGGAGCAGCTGGCCTTCGTCGAGGGCGCGGGCGACCTGGGCGGCACCATGCGCCTGGGCATGTACCCGGCGAAGCTCGCCGAGGGCTCCATCGTGCGCGAGGTCTACGGCGACCAGGCGTACGTCGACGAGCGCCACCGCCACCGCTACGAGGTCAACAACGCCTACCGCGGCGAGCTGGAGAAGAAGGCGGGCATCGTCTTCTCCGGCACCTCCCCGGACAACAAGCTCGTCGAGTACGTCGAGTACCCGCGCGAGGTCCACCCCTACCTGGTGGCCACGCAGGCCCACCCGGAGCTGCGCTCGCGCCCGACGCGCCCGCACCCGCTGTTCGCGGGTCTGGTCAAGGCGGCCGTGGAGCGGCAGCAGTCCGCGAAGTGAGCGCCTGACCGCATAACGTAGACGGCCGGGGTACGGAAAGATCCGTACCCCGGCTGTCGCGCGTTGTGGAGGGCTTCGGGGCATGAACATCAAGGACACGTCGGAATCCTGGGAGACGCTGTCGAGCCGGCGGCCGTTCCAGGGCGCGAAGACGGCGGTGGACTCCGACGAGGTCCGGATGCCGGACGGCTCGACCGCCCGCCGCGACTACCAGGTGCACCCCGGCTCCGTGTGCGTGCTCGCGCTGGACGAGGAGGGACGGGTGCTGGTCCTCAGCCAGTACCGGCACCCGGTGCGGCGGCGGCTGTGGGAGCTGCCGGCCGGGCTGCTGGACGTCCCCGGCGAGAACCCGCTGCTCGGTGCGCAGCGCGAGCTCTACGAAGAGGCGCACGTCAAGGCGGACGACTGGCGGGTGCTCGTCGACTTCTACGCCTCCCCGGGCGGGTCGGACGAGGCGATCCGGGTCTTCCTCGCCCGCGGCGTCTCCGAGGCGGACGGCGAACGGTACGCCGAGACCGGCTCGGAGGAGGCGGACATGGAGGTGGCGTGGGTGCCGCTGGCGGAGCTGGTACGGGGGATCCTGGCGGGCGAGCTCGGCAACCCGGGGCTCGTGACCGGGGTGCTGGCGCTGTCCGCCGCGCTGGCCTCCGAGGGCGGCGTCGCCGCCCTGCGCCCGGCCGCCGCGCCGTGGCCGGCCCGCCCGTACGAGGCCTGATTCCCAGCCCCGCCCGGGGTACCTCCCGGCGGTGGCTGGGGGAGATCGAGACGCGGGGTCCGGGGCAGGGCCCCGGGGAGCGGCGGAAGGGCGGGTGGGGGACGGCCCCGCGCAGCGGCGATCCCCCACCCGCCGCCACAGACAGCCGCACGGGAAAAAGCCGACCATCCGCTGATCCGATTGGGGGATTTACCCGCCGCGCTCCACACGGGCCGTCGCTCTGCGTGAACTACGCTCGCAATCCGAAGGCAGGGAGAGGAGCGGATCCGTGACGGATTTCGTCGGGCGGCGGCGTGAGCTCAAGGAGCTGCGCGAGGACATCGCACGGACCGGGCTCGACACCCTCTCCGGCCGCAAGGCCAAGGCTCCCCGGGCGCGGGTGCTGCTCGTGGCCGGCCGCCCGGGATCCGGCCGGACCGCCCTCGCCGAGACGTTCGTGCGCGAGGTCGCCGAGCAGTACCCCGACGGCGTGCTGCGGACCCGGCTCACGGCCCCCGGCGGACAGACCGTGGCGACCGAGCGGGCCCTGCGCGGCCTGCTGGCGGCACTGGGCCGGCCCACCCCGCCCGGCGCCGGCGAGGACGAACTCAGCTCCGCCCTGCGCGACGCGCTCCAGGACCGGCGGGCGATCGTCCTGATCGACGACGCGGCCGATCCGCACCAGGTCGACGCCCTGCTCCCGGACACCCCCGACTGCCTCGTCGTGGTCACCGCCGAGGGCCCGCTCACCGGCATCCCCGACGTGCGCCCCTGCACCCTCGGCGGGCTGGACCCGGTCTCCGCCGTCGGGATGCTCGCCCGCCGCATCGGCGACACCCGCGTCACCGCGGACCCGCGGGCCGCCGAGACCCTCGCCGAGGCCTGCGGGGGCCAGCCCGCCGCCCTCGAACTCGTCGGCGGCTGGCTCGCGGCCCGCCCCAAGGCCGCCGTCGCCGACGTGGCCAAGCAGCTCCACGACATGCCCGCCGGCCCCGGCGGGCCGCTCGGCCGCGCCTTCCGGCTCGTCTACGACTCCCTGCCGCAGCCCGCCCAGCGGACCCTGCGCCTGCTGCCGCTGGCCCCCGCCGGCCTCGTCGACTCGCACACCGCCTCCGCGCTGGCCGGCTGCTCCGTGGCCGCCGCCCAGTCCACCCTCGACGACTTCGCCGGGCTGGGACTGGTCCGGCACGCCCCCGACGGCCTGTTCCTGCTGCCCGGCTGCCTCGCGCCGATGCTCCAGGCCCTGCTGGAGACCAAGGAGCGCCCCGCCGAGGTCCGGCTGGCCCGCGCCCGGATGCTGGAGCGGACCGTCCGGCTGCTGCACTCCTGCCGGGCCATGGCGGCCGCCGAGGGCGACGACCTCGACGCCGACCTCCAGGAGCTGATGGACGGCCTCCCGCGCGCCCTGCGCTTCCCCGACCGGCGGGCCGCCGCCGTCTGGCTGGACACCCGGCTGCCGGCCCTCTCCGCCGCCGCCTCCCTGGCGGTGGCCGACGGCGAGCTGGACACCCTCGCCCGCCGGCTCGTCGCGGCCCTCGTACGGGCCCTCGCGGACCACCGGGGCACCACGGAGGCCGCTCCCGAGCTCTACGGGCTGCACCGCCTGGTCCTCGACGTGGCCGAGCGCCGCGACCTGCACCGGGAGCAGGCCGCCGCCCTGCTGAACCTGGCCGACCTGGACGCCGAGACCGGCCGCACCCAGGAGGCCCTGGAGCGGTACCGGGCCGCCCTGAACGCCGGAAGGGCCGCCGGCGACCCGTACGCGACCGGCCGCGCGATGGAATCCGTAGGCGGTGCCTACCAGGAGCTGGCGGACTGGCACCGGGCCGCCGACTGGTTCGGCCGGGCGCTCGCCCAGGCCCTCTCGCGGGGGGAGCGCGCGGACGAGGCACGGCTGTACGGACGGCTCGGCAACGTCCACACGTACGCGGGCCGGTACGGGGACGCGCTGCGCAGCTGGCGGGCCGCCGCCGCGGGCTACCGGAAACTGGCCGATGTCCCGGGGCAGGCCAGGGCGTTGAGCGAGATGGCCCGGATCCAGGAGTACGCCGGCCGGCCCGAGGAATCCCTGCACACCTGCCGCGAGGCGGTGGAGCTGGCGCGCCGGGCCGGCGACCAGCGGCTTCAGGCCGCGCTGCAGGTCCGGCTGGCCGACACGCTGGACCGTCTCGGGGACCCCGCGGCCGCGCGACTGCACCGGTCCGCAGCAGACAGATTGCTGGGAGACGACCCCGCAGCCTGCGAAATCCGCAGTGGATCCGACTGAGATTATTCGTTTGCAAGGCTAGACAGCGACTCATCCTTCATTAAACTGGGTTCACCACGCCATCTCGTGGTGCATCCCGTTGCGCACTCTTGTGGGCGGGTATGTATGGAAGTGCCCCGTTATTTCCCCCTGAGTCAAGGACCGTGATCGACGATGAAGGTCGGCATCCCCCGCGAGGTCAAGAACAACGAGTTCCGGGTCGCCATCACGCCCGCCGGCGTGCATGAGCTGGTCCGCAACGGCCACCAGGTCTTCATCGAGCAGAACGCCGGCGTCGGCTCCTCGATCACGGACGCCGAGTACGTCTCGGCCGGCGCCGAGATCCTCGGCACCGCCGACGAGGTGTGGGCCACCGCCGACCTGCTGCTCAAGGTCAAGGAGCCGATCGCGGAGGAGTACCACCGCCTCCGCAAGGACCAGACCCTCTTCACCTACCTGCACCTGGCGGCCTCCCGCGAGTGCACGGACGCCCTGCTGGAGTCCGGCACCACCGCCATCGCGTACGAGACGGTCGAGCTCGCCAACCGCGCGCTCCCGCTGCTCGCCCCGATGTCCGAGGTCGCGGGCCGCCTGGCCCCGCAGGTCGGCGCCTACCACCTGATGCGCTCGGCCGGCGGCCGAGGCGTCCTGCCGGGCGGTGTCCCCGGCACCCACGCCGGCGAGTGCGTCGTCATCGGCGGCGGCGTCTCCGGCTGGAACGCCGCGCAGATCGCCATCGGCATGGGCTTCCACGTGACCCTGCTCGACCGCGACATCAACAAGCTCCGCGAGGCCGACAAGATCTTCGGCACGAAGATCAAGACGATCGTCTCCAACGCCTTCGAGCTGGAGAAGGCCGTCGTCGAGGCCGACCTCGTCATCGGCGCCGTCCTGATCCCGGGTGCGAAGGCCCCGAAGCTGGTCACCAACGAGCTCGTCGCCAAGATGAAGCCCGGAAGTGTACTTGTCGACATCGCGATCGACCAGGGCGGCTGCTTCGAGGACTCCCGTCCGACCACCCACGCCGAGCCGACCTTCCAGGTCCACAACTCGGTCTTCTACTGCGTCGCCAACATGCCGGGCGCGGTGCCGAACACCTCCACCTACGCGCTGACCAACGCCACGCTGCCCTACATCGTGCAGCTCGCGAACCTCGGCTGGGTCGAGGCGCTGCGCCGTGACCCCGCGCTCGCGCTGGGCCTCAACACCCATGACGGCCAGGTCGTTTACGGTCCGGTCGCCGAGGCCCACGGCCTCGAGACCCTTGAGCTCAGCACGCTGCTCGGCTGACACGTCAACGACTGACGTCAATCTCACGTATCCGGCCGGACCTTGCCCGCAAGGTCCGGCCGGACGCGTTTGCGGAGTGCCCCGAGACCCCGCTCAACTCGCCTCGAACGTAACCCTTTAACCCTTTCGCGCACCCGCGAAACTTCACAGCGACAGCTCGGACGCCCTTGACAGAGTGGTGTTCGGTTGCCGACACATCGTGCCGGGTCCGACGGATTGTGTTGCCGCTGAGTGGTGACACGCCATAGAGTCGCCAACCGTCGGCATGGTGCCACGCTGACCTATCGATAAGTGTCCTGGTCACGTCCGAGGAGGTAAGACGACTTGTGAATGAGTCGACATTTACTCCTGGGGGTGGTGGAGCAGGAGTCCCTGACCGGGGCCAGAGTCCTGCCGGGCTCGAAGCTGTCGGCTCCGTCGCAGTACGCACCTTCGCAAACCACCAGCACATGACGACGCCCCAAAAGAGCATGGACGGCCTAGACGTGAACTCCAGGGCCGGCGACCTGAGCGGCGATACGCCCACGGGATTCGCCGACTACGACAATGTGCCCGAGGGGCACTTCTACGACCCCGACGCGGAGTACGAACCGGACCCCGAGTACGCGGCCACCCTCGCCCCCGACGCTGCCCGCCAGCGCCGTGAGCGGATCGGCCCGACCGGACGCCCGCTCCCGTACTTCCCCATCCCGGGTCCGCTGACCGACCACGGTCCGGCGAAGATCATCGCGATGTGCAACCAGAAGGGCGGCGTGGGCAAGACCACGTCGACCATCAACCTGGGTGCCGCGCTCGCCGAGTACGGGCGCCGCGTGCTGCTCGTCGACTTCGACCCGCAGGGCGCGCTGTCCGTGGGTCTCGGCGTGAACCCGATGGAACTCGACCTGACGGTCTACAACCTGCTCATGGAGCGGGGCATGTCGGCCGACGAGGTGCTGCTCAAGACGGCGGTCCCCAACATGGACCTGCTGCCGAGCAACATCGACCTGTCCGCTGCGGAAGTGCAGTTGGTCAGCGAGGTCGCGCGCGAGTCCACCCTGCAGCGGGCCCTGAAGCCCCTGATGGCCGACTACGACTACATCGTGATCGACTGTCAGCCCTCGCTCGGTCTGCTGACCGTGAACGCCCTGACGGCGGCTCACAAGGTCATCGTCCCGCTGGAGTGCGAGTTCTTCGCGCTGCGCGGCGTGGCGCTGCTGACCGAGACCATCGAGAAGGTGCAGGAGCGGCTCAACCCCGAGCTGGAGCTCGACGGCATCCTCGCCACCATGTACGACTCCCGTACGGTGCACAGCCGTGAGGTGCTGGCGCGCGTCGTCGAGGCCTTCGACGACCACGTCTACCACACGGTCATCGGCCGGACGGTGCGCTTCCCGGAGACCACGGTCGCCGGCGAGCCGATCACGACGTACGCGTCCAACTCCGTCGGCGCCGCCGCCTACCGCCAGCTCGCCAGGGAGGTGCTCGCCCGGTGTCACGCCGAGTGAGTCTGCCCGGAGCCGACGAACTGTTCCGTACGACCGGTGGGATGGCGCTCCAGTCGTCCTCGCCGCGCCGCGGGGCCGACGAGGCGCCCGCCGCGGAACACTCGGCCGCTCCGGCCGGGGGCACGGCGGGAGAGGGCCGCAGCCGGGAGGCTGAGGCCGGTACGGACGCGGGCGGGCCCGTGGTGGGGCAGCCGCGGCGACCGCAGGAAGGTTCTGTCAGTCCGGTCGGGCCGACCGCCGGGGCGGCTTCCGCCCCGGCCGGGGCGACCCGGCGGGGCAAGGGCCAGGGCCGCGGTGCGAACCGGCGGCCCAGCGGTCGTGAACGGCACGACGAGAAGATCACGGTCTACGTCTCCGCCGAGGAGCTGATGGACCTGGAGCACGCGCGGCTGGTGCTGCGCGGCGAACACGGCCTGGCCGTCGACCGCGGCCGCATCGTCCGCGAGGCGGTGGCGGTCGTCCTCGCCGACCTGGAGTCCCGCGGCGACGCCAGCATCCTGGTCCGCCGCCTCCGCGGCCGCTGACCCCCTGCCGGCCCCCTGCCGGCCGCCTGCGGCGCCGCTCAGCCGGGACCGGGCCCCGCAGCGCGGGTGGCGGTTGCGCCCCCGCGCCTGACGTTTGCCGAGAGGCCGCCGACCTGCCGTCGGCGGCCTCTCGCCGTGTGCGGGGCTTCCCGGGCTTCCTGCCCCGCCGCTCGCGGCGACGTCCCCCGCAGCCGAAGCACCTGTGGGGGCGCCGCCGGCGGGGCCGATCGTTCCCCGGGGCGCTGCTCGTCGCGGGCGGCGGTCGCGCGGTCCCGGCCCGCCGGGCGGGGAATCGTTCGGGCAGGGCCTAGGCTTCCTGTGGCCGACCTGCCGTTTCTTCCGTACCCACCTGGACCGCCATGCCCCCCCACCACGACGCCGCCCGCCCGGCCCGCCGGAGCCTGGGGCGCGGCCCGGGAGCGGCCGCCGGGGCCCCGGCCCCCGCTCCGGCCGCGCCGGAGCCGGAGCCGGCCGAGGCGATCGACGGTCCGCCCGGCGGAGCCGCCGGGACCCCGGACGCGGCGGAGTCCGCAGAGGGGCCGCGGGAGCCCGCGGCGGGGCCCGCGGAGGGCGCTGCGGCCGGCACCGCCGCGGGCGACGGCCGGTTCACGCTGCGGCTCGACAACTTCGAGGGGCCGTTCGACCTGCTGCTCCAGCTGATCTCACGGCACAAGCTCGACGTCACCGAGGTCGCGCTGTCCAAGGTCACCGACGAGTTCATGGCGTACATCCGGGCCATGGGTCCCGACTGGGACCTCGACCAGACCACCGAGTTCCTCGTCGTCGCCGCGACCCTGCTCGACCTGAAGGCCGCCCGGCTGCTGCCGGTCGCCGAGGTCGAGGACGAGGCCGACCTCGCCCTCCTGGAGGCCCGGGACCTGCTCTTCGCGCGCCTGCTGCAGTACCGCGCGTACAAGCAGATCGCCGACATCTTCGAGCGCCGCGCGGAGAGCGAGGGCAGGCGCTACCCCCGGACGGTGGGGCTGGAGCCGCACCACGCGGACCTGCTGCCGGACGTCGTCATCAGCATCGGCGCCGAAGGGTTCGCCCGGCTCGCGGTCAAGGCCATGCAGCCCAAGGCCAAGCCCCAGGTGTACGTGGACCACATCCACGCGCCCCTCGTCAGCGTGCGCGAGCAGGCCGGGCTGGTGGTGCGGATGCTGAAGGCGCGCGGGGAGGCCACCTTCCAGGAGCTCACCGAGGACGCCGAGGACACCCTCACCGTCGTGGCGCGCTTCCTGGCCCTCCTGGAGCTCTACCGGGAGAAGGCGGTCGTCCTCGACCAGGAGGAGGCCCTGCGGACCCTCACGGTGCGCTGGAGCGGCGGGGAGGGCGACGGCATGCCGACCGTGACCGACGAGTTCGACCAGATCGTGGAGGTGAAGGATTGAGCAGCGACGTCAGCGCGGTGGCCGCGCTGGAACTGAAGCCGGCCCTGGAGGCCGTCCTCATGGTCGTCGACGAGCCCGCGACCGAGGCGCACCTGGCCAAGGTGCTGGAGCGCACCCCGCGCGAGGTCGCGGACGCGCTGCGGGAGCTCGCCGACGAGTACACGGCCGCCCGCAGGGGCTTCGAGCTGCGGCTCGTCGCGGGCGGATGGCGGTTCTACACCCGGGCGGAGTACGCCCCGGCCGTCGAGGGCTTCGTCCTGGACGGCCAGCAGGCCCGGCTCACCCAGGCGGCGCTGGAGACCCTGGCGGTCGTCGCGTACCGCCAGCCGGTGAGCCGCTCGCGGGTGTCCGCCGTGCGCGGAGTCAACTGTGACGGGGTCATGCGGACCCTCCTCCAGCGCGGTCTGGTGGAGGAGGCGGGGACGGAACCCGAAACAGGTGCGATCCTATACAGGACGACGAACTACTTTCTGGAGCGGATGGGCCTGCGCGGCCTGGACGAGCTCCCGGAGCTCGCGCCCTTCCTCCCCGAGGCGGACGCGATCGAAGCCGAGACGCAAGAAGGTGTGCCGTCGTTCGATCCGGACGCACCGGACACCGATGAAGACGACAAGACGACGGAACTTTGATGCGAAGCAGCGGCAACGGCAACGGTGGCAACAGGAACAGCGGCGGCGGTGGCGGCGGCGGGCGCGGTAACTCCCGCGGCGGCTCCTCCAGCGGCGGCGGTGGCTACCGCGGGAGCGGCTCCGGCGGTGGCAGCCGCGGCGGCAGCTCCGGCGGGTCCGGCGGGTCCCGTGGCGGCTCCTCCTCCGGCGGCTACCGCGGTGGCAGCTCCGGCGGTGGCAGCGGCTCCCGCGGCGGCTACCAGGGCGGCGGTGGCTACCAGGGCGGCGGCTCGGACTCGCGCGACCGCGACCAGCCGGCCCCCCGCATCCGCAACCCCCGCCCGGAGGAGCGCCGCTACGACGTCGGCCCCGAGGGCGAGCGCAGCGGACGCAGCGGCCCCAAGGCGGGCGGCGGCGGTGCCCGCGGCGCCGCGGCGCGCGGTGGCGCCAAGGGCGGTCCCCGGACCTCCCGGACCCCCGGCATCGGCGGCGCCGGCGGCCCGCGCAGCGGCCCGGGCAGCCGTAGCGGCCAGTCCCGCCCGCGCGAGCTGGACGCGCGCATCGAGGAGCGCGTGCGCGACCGGTACGCCGACAAGCCCGTGATCCGGACCCCGAAGACCTTCCCGGGCGCCGAGCAGGAGGGCGAGCGTCTGCAGAAGGTCCTCGCCCGCGCCGGCATGGGCTCGCGCCGCGCCTGTGAGGAGCTCATCGAGCAGGCCCGCGTCGAGGTCAACGGCGAGATCGTCACCGAGCAGGGCAAGCGCGTCCAGCCGAAGGACGAGATCAAGGTGGACGGTCTGACCGTCGCCACCCAGTCGTACCTGTTCTTCGCGCTGAACAAGCCGGCCGGTGTCGTCTCCACCATGGAGGACCCCGACGGCCGCCAGTGCCTCGGCGACTACGTCACCAACCGCGAGACGCGCCTGTTCCACGTCGGCCGGCTGGACACCGAGACCGAGGGCATCATCCTGCTCACCAACCACGGCGAGCTGGCCCACCGCCTCACGCACCCGAAGTACGGCGTGAAGAAGACCTACGTCGCCGCCATCACCGGCTCGCTGCCGCGTGACATCGGCAAGCGGCTCAAGGACGGCATCGAGCTCGAGGACGGCTGGGCGCGCGCCGACAACTTCCGCGTCCTGGACCAGGTCGGCAAGAACTACATGGTCGAGGTGACCCTCCACGAGGGCCGCAAGCACATCGTCCGCCGCATGCTGTCCGAGGCGGGCTTCCCCGTCGACAAGCTCGTGCGGACCTCCTTCGGTCCCATCGAGCTGGGCGACCAGAAGTCCGGCTGGCTGCGCCGCCTGACCAACACCGAGGTCGGCATGCTGATGCGCGAGGTCGGTCTGTAGGACCGCCCGCAGGACCCCGCTCCACCGGAAGAGCCCGCAGTGCCCACGGCACTGCGGGCTTTTCCCTTGCCCCGGCCCCGCACCCCTGTTTATAGTCACAGTGACTATTAAAGGAAGTGGGGCTCGGCATGAACTGGACCTTGAGCTGGACCGAGGTGCTCGGCTTCGCCACGGGCGCCCTGTGCGTCTGGCTGGTGGCCCGTCAGCACATCGCCAACTGGCCGATCGGGATCGCCAACAACGTCTTCTTCATCGTGCTCTTCGCCCAGGCCGGCCTGTACGCCGACGCCGGGCTCCAGATCGTCTTCATCGCCCTGGCCGCGTACGGCTGGTGGTCCTGGACCCACGGGGGTGGACCAGGAACCGCCCAAGCCCTGCCGGTGCGCCGCACCACGCGCACCGAATGGGCCTGGCTGGCCGCCGCCGGGGCGGTGGCGACGCTCGGCCTGACCCTGCTCCTCGCCCGGGCCACCGACTCCACCGTCCCCTTCTGGGACGCGGCCACGACCGTGCTCTCCCTCGCGGCGACCTACGGCCAGTGCCGCAAGCTCGTCGAGTCCTGGTGGCTGTGGATCGCCGCGGACCTCGTCTACGTCCCCCTGTACGTCTACAAGGGGCTCCACCTCACCGCCCTGCTCTACGTCGGCTTCCTCGCGCTGTGCGTCGTGGGCCTGCTCGGCTGGCGGAGGTCGCTCCCGGAGCGCACCGCCCCCGCGGCGGCCGTGGAGGCGACGGCATGAGGCGCTTCGGCCACGGGCTGGTGCTCGGCAAGTTCTACCCGCCGCACGCCGGCCACCACCACCTGGTGCGCACCGCCCAGGACCGCTGCGAGCGGCTGACCGTCCTGGTCTGCGCGGCCTCCGTGGAGTCCGTGCCGCTCGCCGACCGCGTCGCCTGGATGCGCGAGGCCCACCCGGACGCGGACGTCGTCGGAGCCGTCGACGACATCCCCGTCGACCTGCACGATCCGGCGGTCTGGGAGGCCCACATGGCGATCTTCCGGGCCGCGGTCGGCCGGCCCGTCGACGCCGTCTTCACCTCGGAGGAGTACGGGACCGAACTCGCCCGCAGGTTCGGCGCCGAGGAGGTCTGCGTGGACCCCGCGCGGACCCTCTTCCCGGTGTCCGGGACGGCCGTCCGGGCCGACCCCGCCGCCTGCTGGGACTTCCTGGGACCCGCCGTACGGGCCCGCCTCGCACGCCGCGTCGTCGTACTCGGCGCCGAGTCCACCGGGACGACGACGCTGTCCCGGGACCTGGCCGCGCACCTGCGGGCGCGCGGCGGGGTCTGGTCGGCGACCGGCTGGGTCGCCGAGTACGGACGCCGCCACAGCGAGGACAAGCTCGCCGCGGCCAGGGCCGCCGACCCGGGCGCCACGTGGGCGGACGTCACCTTCACCTCGGAGGAGTTCCCGCTGATCGCCCGCCGCCAGGACGCGGAGGAGGAGCGGGCCGCCCGCCAGGGCTCCCCGGTGCTGATCTGCGACACCGACTCCTTCGCCACCGGCATCTGGCACGAGCGGTACATGGGCGGCCGCAACGCCGAGGTCGAGCGGATCGCCTCCCGCACCCACCGGGACCTCTACCTGCTGACCGAGGACGCCGACGTGCCCTTCGAGGACGACGGACTGCGCGACGGCCCCCAGCTCAGACCCTGGATGACCCGGCGGTTCCGCGAGGAGCTGGAGGCGACCGGACGGCGCTTCCTGTCCCTGCGCGGGGACCGGCGGGAGCGGCTGGCCACGGCCGTGGCGGCCGTGGACGAACTGCTCGCCGAAGGCTGGCGGTTCGCCGACCCGCTCCCGGAGAACCGATGAGCGGCGCGCCGGAGCCGGGCTATGACCCGTACGCCTTCGAGCCGTTCGCGGTGACCGTCGACCTCGCCGTGTTCACCGTGCGCGGCGGCGCCCTGCACGTGCTGCTGATCCGGCGCGGCCAGGAGCCGTTCGCGGGCGCCTGGGCGCTGCCCGGCGGGTTCGTCCTGCCCAGGGAGTCCGCAGAGACGGCCGCCCGGCGCGAACTGGCCGAGGAGACCGGCCTGCCGCAGCAGGTCGTGGCCGACCTGCACCTGGAGCAGCTGCGCACCTACAGCGAGCCGGACCGCGATCCCCGGATGCGGGTCGTCTCGGTGGCCTTCACCGCCCTCGTCCCGGACCTGCCGGAACCGGCGGCGGAAGGCGGCGGGGACGCGGCCCAGGCCCGCTGGCTGCCCCTGGGGCAGGCCCCGGACCTGGCCTTCGACCACGCGGCGATCCTGGCCGACGCACGGGTACGGATCCGCTCGAAGCTGGAGTACACCTGCCTGGCCACCGCCTTCTGCCCGCCCGAGTTCACGCTCGGCGAGCTCCTGGCCGTCTACGAGACCGTCTGGGACACCGTCCTCGACCGCCCCAACTTCCGCCGCAAGGTCCTCACGACGCCCGGGTTCGTCGAGGCCGTACCGGGCGCCGCCCGGCTCACCGGAGGCCGCGGCAAACCGGCCGCCCTCTACCGGGCCGGCCCGGCGACCGCCCTCCACCCACCCCTGCTCCGACCGGAAGGACCCACCCGATGACGAAGCGAGCCGCGACCGGCGCGCTGGTCGGCCTGGCCCTCGGCGACGCCCTGGGCTTCCCGACCGAGTTCAACGACGTTCCCGCGATCCTCGCCAAGACGGGCCCGTGGCGCGAGATGCGCCTGCCCCGCCCGGCGATCGTCACGGACGACACCCAGATGACGCTCGCCCTGGCGCGCGGCATACGGACCGCGACCGACCGCGGCAGGGTGGGCCCGCTGCGTCTGACCCGCCCGGTCCGGGAGGAGTTCGTCGACTGGTACCACTCCCCGGAGAACAACCGGGCGCCCGGCAACACCTGCCTGCGGGCCTGCGCCCTGCTGAACGACCCGCAGCGCGACTGGCACGACGCCAGCCAGACCGGCTCCAAGGGCTGCGGGGCGAACATGCGGGTGGCCCCCGTCGGGCTCGTCCCCGGCTGGACCGACGAGGAACGGGCCGGAGCGGCCCAGCTCCAGTCCGCCCTCACCCACGGCCACGCCACGGCGCTCGCCGCCTCCGACCTGACCGCACGGGCGGTGCACCTGCTGGCCTCCGGCACCGAGGTCACCGGCCTCGTCGGGCGGCTGCGCTCGTACGCCCTGGAGAACCGCACCCGCTACCACGAGCGCTGGCTGGGCGACCTCTGGATGCGGACCGCCTCCGACGCCACCGCGGAGTCCTTCATCGCGCGCGGCTGGGACGAGTGCCTGGCGGTGCTGGACCGGCTCGCGGCCGCCCTGCGCTCCCCGTCCCCGGAGACCGACCCCTGCCTGACCACCGGCGACGGCTGGATCGCCGAGGAGGCCCTCGCCACCGCCCTGCAGTGCTTCCTGCTCTTCCCCGAGGAACCCCTGACGGCGCTGCGCCGCGCCGCCTGCACGAAGGGCGACTCCGACTCCATCGCCTGCCTCGCCGGCGCCTTCGCCGGAGCCCACCTCGGAGCGGACGTCTGGCCGCGCGAATGGGAGGGCCGCATCGAGTACCGGGACGAACTCCTGGCCTTCGGCGCCCTCTGGGATGCTTGATCCATGCTGGACGCCCTGAGTATCGACCTGACCCCCGTCGTGGCCGAGCAGCCCGACCCGCTGCTCTTCGCCACCGTCTCGGGAGCCCACCTGTACGGCTTCCCGTCGCGGGACTCCGACATCGACCTGCGAGGGGCGCACCTGCTGCCGGTCGAGGACCTCCTGGGCCTGCGCGAGCCGGAGGAGACCCGCACCCGCATGTGGGACCGGGACGACGTGGAGATGGACCTCGTCACGCACGACCTGCGCAAGTTCGTCCGCCTGATGCTCAACCGCAACGGCTACGTACTGGAGCAGCTGCTCTCCCCGCTCGTCGTCCACACGACGCCGGCGCACGAGGAACTGGTCGCCCTGGCGCCGGGCGTCCTGACCTCCCACCACGCCCACCACTACCGGGGGTTCGCGAACACCCAGTGGCGGCTGTTCGAGAAGGCCGCCGAACTCAAGCCGCTCCTCTACGCCTTCCGGGCGCTGCTCACCGGCATCCACCTGATGCGGTCGGCCGAGGTGCAGGCGCACCTGCCGACCCTGCTGACCGAGGTGCCGGAGGCGCCGCCGTACCTCGCCGCCCTGATCGAGGCGAAGACGGCCGCCGAGCACGGGGGCTACGAGGGCCCGCCCGTCGCCGCGGTCCGGAAGGACTTCGAGGCGCTGCACGCCGTGCTGGACACCGCGCAGGCGGCCACCGCGCTGCCCGAGCACGGGTCGGCGTACGACGCGCTGGACGCCTTCGTCGTCCGGCGGCGGGCCCCGGGGGGCCTACGCGGCTGACACGACCTACGCGGCTGACGCGGCTGACGCGGCTGACGCGGCTGACGCGCGCCGGGCGCGGACGAGGAAGTCCTCCACCCGGGCCCGGTCCGGTTCCTCCGGCAGGGGGGTGCCGGCCAGGGCCTTGTCCGTCTCCTCCTGCAGGCCCGTCATCCAGGCGTCGACCTCGTCCCAGGTGAGCTCCCCGCGGCGCACCGCGAGGAGGCGGTCGCGGTACGGGCCCGCGTCGATGGTCAGAGTGCCGGTGCGCAGCAGGTCGCGGCAGGACAGCAGCAGGCGCAGCAGGTGCATGGCGTGCTTCCAGCGCGGCGCGCCGTGGACGCGGACGTCCGCGAGGAGTTTGCCGTGCTGGGAGGCCGCGTACCGGCTGAAGCTGGTGTGGGCGCGGCGGGAGAGGAAGGCCGCGCGCAGCGAGAGCAGCTCCGCGCCGACCGGACCGACGTGCTCCACCAGGGGTGAGTGCAGGCACTCCAGGATGTTCGGGTTGGCGCGCAGGGCGAGTTCGCAGAAGCGCTCCAGCTCCCAGGAGAACTCCTCGTCCCGAGGCCCCTCCACGTGCGTGGGGGGCTTGGCGAACCCCCAGAACAGCGGCGTCGGGGCGAGGTAGACACCACGCCGGTCGGTGTCGCTGGTCTCCGTGGCCAGCCCGAAGGCCCGGGAGCCCACCACGCACCGGTAGACCGTGTGGTCCCGTACCAGCGTCAGATCGTCCATCCCGGGAGCCTACGCCAGGACGCTCCCGCCCTGCCGGGCCGTTTCCGCGGGCCGGCAGGGCCGTGAGCGCCTCTCTGGGGGAGTGTCGCTACGCGAGCGTGATGTTGCCGTCCGCCGCGACCGTGATCTTCTTCTCGGCCAGGCCCTTGGTGGCCGGTCCCTTGACCACCGCGCCGTCCGTGTCCTTGAACTCGCTGCCGTGGCAGGGGCAGTCGATGGTGCCGTCCGCCACCTTGTTCACCAGGCAGCCCTGGTGGGGGCAGACCGCCGTGAAGCAGCGGAAGGAGCCCTTCGTGGGCTGGGTGACGACGAGCTTCTCCTCCTTGAGGACCTTGCCGCCGCCCACGGGCACGTCCGCCGCCTTCGCGATGGACTTCCCGCCGCCGGCACCGCCCGCCGAGGGGGTGGCCGCCGGGGCGGACCCCGCTGGCGGGGTGGCGGCGTTCGGCTCGCCCGACGAGGTCTTCTCGCCGTCGCCGCCTCCGCTGCCGCAGGCGGTGAGCGCACCGCCGGCCAGGGCGGCCGCACCGGCCACCAGTACCTTGCGCCGGACGGTTTGCGTGGGGTCGCTCATCAGTCTCTCCTCGCTCTGTGGCCGGATCGGCGTGCAGCATCCTGGCCTGCGGCGGGCCTCGGGTGAAGCCCGCCGCGCCGTTTCACGGGCCCGGCTGCCACGGTGTCAGTGAGGCAGGTGTGCCGGGTGTGCGTACGACCTCCCACACGTGGATCACGGCGTCCCGGTTCAGCGGTCCGAAAACATGTGGGAATCGGCCACCGGAATCACCCTCCCGGCGGACCTCCGCGGTCAGCGCGTCCTCGTCGAGCTCGACCGCCAGCAGGGTTCCCGGCTGCGCGCGGTAGTGCGAGTCGACGATGCCGAGCGCCGTCGCACGGTCCGCCGAACAGTGCACGAATCCCTCGGAGTCCAGCGAGGGCGGGGCGAACGGCAGCTCGGGCGCGGCGGTCCAGTCCGCGAGCGGGACGATGTGGAAGATCATGACGATCGTTCTACCGCAAGGGGAGCGGGCCCGGGTGCCAGGTGGCGACCCCATCCGGTATGGGCGACATTGTCCGTGTCTCGAAGCCGGGTACGGCGCTGTCCGCGCGACCCGGCCCTCCTGCGAAAGGCATGACGATGGCAGGTGACGACCTCGGCGGTCTCCTCGGAGGTCTTCTCGGCGGCGGCGGCCAGGGCGGTGGCGGCGGTGGCGGAGGCAACATCCTCGGCGCCCTGCTCGGCGCGCTCATGGGCGGCGGCGCCGGCGGAGCACGGGCGGGCGGCGGCGCCGACAACCCGCTCGGCGGCCTCCTGGACATGCTGACCAAGTCCGGCCTGGCCGACCAGGCGCAGTCCTGGATCGGCACGGGCCAGAACCAGTCGGTCAGCGGCGCGCAGATCAGCGAGGCCCTGCCGGACGAGACCCTCCAGAAGGTCGCGGCCCAGACCGGCGTCTCCCCGGAGCAGGCCGCGGACGAGATCGCGCAGGCCCTGCCGGAGGCGGTCGACCAGCTGACACCGGGCGGAGAGATCCCCTCCGGTTCCCTGGAGGACATCATCAGGCAGCAGAAGCTCTGAAGGTTGCGCGGGCGAGGGCCCGGCCGCCGTCCCACTGGGCGGGCAGCCGGGCCCTCGCGGCGTACCGTCTGGCTACCCTGAGTCAGAACCTGTCGTCACGCACCCGTGGAGCGCCCCGTGAGAACCGCCGTCGTCATCGGAACCGGACTGATCGGCACCTCCGCGGCGCTCGCCCTGACAGCACGCGGGATCACCGTGCACCTCGCCGACCACGACCCCGACCGGGCCCGCACGGCCGCCGCCCTCGGGGCCGGCACCGACGAGCCCCCGCAGGAGCAGGTCGACCTCGCGATCGTCGCCGTACCGCCGGCCCACGTCGCCGCGACCCTGGCCGACCTGATAGGACGCGGTGCGGCGCGCGCCTACGTCGACGTGGCCAGCGTCAAGGGCGGGCCGCGGCGGGAACTGGCCGCGCTCGGCGTCGACGCCACCGCCTACATCGGCACGCACCCGATGGCGGGCAAGGAGCAGTCGGGGCCGCTCGCCGCGACGGCGGACCTCTTCGAGGGGCGGCCCTGGGTGCTCACCCCGACCCGGGACACCGACCACGAGGTGCTCAATCTCGCGCTGGAACTCGTCGCCCTGTCCCGGGCCGTGCCGGTGGTGATGGACGCGGACGCGCACGACCGGGCCGTGGCGCTCGTCTCGCACACCCCGCAGCTCGTCTCCAGCATGGTCGCCGCCCGCCTGGAGGAGGCCGACGAGACGGCCGTCCGGCTGTGCGGGCAGGGCATCCGCGACGTGACCCGGATCGCGGCCTCGGATCCGCGGATGTGGGTGGAGATCCTCTCGGCCAACCCGGGACCGGTCGCCGACGTCCTCGCCGGGATCGCCGCGGACCTGGAGGAGACCGTGGACGCGCTGCGCAGCCTCCAGTCCGCCGACGTCGAGAAGCGGCGCGGCGGAGCCGCGGGCATCGAGGACGTACTGCGCCGCGGGAACGCGGGCCGGGTGCGGGTCCCGGGCAAGCACGGAGCGGCGCCCACGGTCTACGAGACGGTGGCCGTGCTCATCAGCGACCAGCCGGGCGAGCTGGCACGTATCTTCGCCGACGCGGGCCGTGCCGGGGTCAACATCGAGGACGTGCGGATCGAGCACGCCACGGGCCAGCAGGCCGGTCTGGTCCAGCTCATGGTGGAGCCGAGGTCCGTGGCAGGGCTCACCGCCGAGCTGCGGGAACGGGGCTGGGCACTGCGCAGCCAGTAGCCGGAGAGCGCGGGCCCGGCCCGATCGGCAATGCGCCCCTCCGGGGCCCGGTAACCTTGGAGAGGGGCGCTTTGCCGCGCCCGGACACGTACGCGCAACCAGGAAGGTGCCCGCACCGTGGAAACCGCCGCTCCGTCCGCCGTGATCGTCGCCATCGACGGTCCCTCCGGCACGGGCAAGTCCAGCACCTCCAAGGCCGTGGCCGCCAAGCTCGGGCTGCGCTACCTGGACACCGGTGCCCAGTACCGGGCCATCACCTGGTGGATGATCTCCAACGGGGTCGACACCGACGACGCGCAGGCCGTGGCGGTCGCCGCCGGCAAGCCCTCCATCGTGTCCGGCACCGACCCGGCCGCGCCCACCATCACCGTGGACGGCCTCGACGCCGCCGGCCCCATCCGGACCCAGGAGGTCACCTCCAAGGTCAGCGCCGTCAGCGCGGTCCCCGAGGTGCGCACGCTCATCACCGAGCTGCAGCGCTCCATCGCCGCCGAGGCGGCCCGGGACGCGGACGGGATCGTCGTCGAGGGCCGGGACATCGGCACCACCGTCCTGCCCGACGCCGACCTCAAGGTGTTCCTGACGGCCTCCGCCGAGGCGCGCGCCGCCCGGCGCAGCGGAGAGCTCCGCGGCAAGGAGGCCGCCGACCTCGCGGCCACCAAGGCGGCGCTGATCAAGCGCGACGCCGCCGACTCCGGCCGCAAGACCTCCCCGCTGGCCAAGGCCGACGACGCCGTCGAGGTGGACACCACCGAGCTCACGCTCGACCAGGTGATCGAGTGCGTCGTGACGCTCGTCGAAGAGAAGCGGGCGGTCCGCACGTGAGCCGAACGCCCTCCCTCAAGGGTGCGGCGGTCGGCAGGCGCATCGGCATCGGCCTCATGTACGGGCTGTGGAAGCCGCGCGTACTGGGCGCCTGGAAGGTGCCCGCCTCGGGCCCCGTCATCCTCGCCGTGAACCACACGCACAACATAGACGGCCCCATGGTGATGGGCACCGCGCCCCGCCCCCTGCACTTCCTGATCAAGAAGGAAGCGTACGTGGGCCCGCTCGGCCCGTTCCTGGACGGCATCGGGCAGGTCAAGGTCGACCGCTCCGGCGCCGACCGGGCGGCGATAGGCCGCGCCCTCGCCGTGCTCGACCAGGGCGGGGCCCTCGGGATATTCCCCGAGGGCCGCAGGGGAGAGGGCGACTTCGCCTCGCTGCGCGCGGGACTGGCGTACTTCGCGGTCCGCAGCGGCGCGCCCGTCGTGCCCGTCGCCGTCCTCGGCAGCGCCGAGGACCGCGGCAGGCTGATCCCGGGGCTGCCGCCCTTCAAGAGCCGGGTCGACGTCGTCTTCGGCTCGGCCTTCGACGCCGGGGACGGCAGTGGCCGTCGTACCCGTACCGCGCTGGACCAGGCCACCGTACGCATCCAGGACCGGCTGACCGCCCACCTGGCCGACGCCAAGCGCCTGACCGGGCGCTGAGCGAGACTTGACCTAGTAGTGGAACCGCGCTGCGCGGGCACCACCGATCACCACGAACGACGAGGAACGGACTTCATGAACGACCAGCACGACCACGGAGCACTTGGCGATGCCGAGTACGCGGAGTTCATGGAGCTCGCCGCGGAAGAGGGTTTCGACCTCGAAGACGTCGAAGGTGCCATCGAGGAGGCGGGCCACGGCCCGCTGCCCGTCCTCGCCGTCGTGGGCCGGCCCAACGTCGGCAAGTCGACCCTGGTGAACCGCATCATCGGCCGCCGCGAGGCGGTCGTCGAGGACAAGCCCGGCGTCACCCGTGACCGCGTCACCTACGAGGCCGAGTGGGCCGGCCGGCGCTTCAAGGTCGTCGACACCGGCGGCTGGGAGCAGGACGTCCTCGGCATCGACGCGGCCGTCGCCGCCCAGGCCGAGTACGCCATCGAGACCGCCGACGCGGTCGTCTTCGTCGTCGACGCCAAGGTCGGCGCCACCGACAGCGACGAGGCCGTCGTCAAGCTGCTCCGCAAGGCCAAGAAGCCCGTCGTCCTGTGCGCCAACAAGGTCGACGGCCAGAGCGGCGAGTCCGACGCGGCGTCCCTGTGGTCGCTGGGCCTCGGCGTGCCGCACCCCGTCTCCTCGCTCCACGGCCGCGGCACCGGCGACATGCTCGACGCCGTCCTCGACGTCCTCCCGGAAGCCCCGGAGCAGACCTTCGGCGGCGCCGCGCCCGGCGGCCCGCGCCGCATCGCGCTGATCGGCCGCCCGAACGTCGGCAAGTCCTCGCTGCTGAACAAGGTCGCGAAGGAGAACCGGGTCGTCGTCAACGAGCTGGCCGGCACCACCCGCGACCCGGTCGACGAGCTCATCGAGCTCGGCGGCGTCACCTGGAAGTTCGTCGACACCGCCGGCATCCGCAAGAAGGTCCACCTCCAGCAGGGCGCCGACTACTACGCCTCGCTGCGCACCGCCGCGGCCGTCGAGAAGGCGGAGGTGGCGGTCATCCTGATCGACACCACCGAGACCATCAGCGTCCAGGACCAGCGCATCATCACCATGGCCGTCGAGGCCGGCCGCGCGATCGTGATCGCCTACAACAAGTGGGACGAGCTCGACGAGGAGCGCCGCTACTACCTCGAGCGCGAGATCGAGACCGAGATGCAGCAGGTCTCCTGGGCGCCGCGGGTGAACGTCTCGGCGCTCACCGGCCGTCACATGGAGAAGCTGGTCCCGGCGATCGAGACGGCCCTGGCGGGCTGGGAGACGCGCGTTCCCACCGGCCGGCTGAACGCCTTCCTCGGTGAGATCGTCGCCGCCCACCCGCACCCGATCCGCGGCGGCAAGCAGCCCCGCATCCTGTTCGGTACCCAGGCGGGGAGCAAGCCGCCGCGGTTCGTCCTCTTCGCCTCCGGCTTCCTGGAGCACGGCTACCGGCGCTTCATCGAGCGCCGCCTGCGCGAGGAGTTCGGCTTCGAGGGCACCCCGATCCACATCTCGGTGCGGGTGCGCGAGAAGCGCGGCGCCCAGTACAAGAAGAAGAAGTAGCGGCGGTCCGGGGTCAGTAGCCCCGGCGCGGAGCGGGCGGCAGGGCCGCCGGGATGTGCGTCATCCCGGTCTGGTGCTGCCGCCCGTCGGCGTATCCGGGGCTGCCCGCGTACGAGTAGGCGGGCTGGGTCTGGGGCTGCGACGGCGACTGGGCCTGCGAGGGGGACTGCGTCTGGGACGGGCTCTGCGGGCTGTAGGAGGGCTGCCAGCCGTCCATCCGCTGCCACGCCGAACCGCTCCAGCCGCCGCTGCCGTACGAGCCGACCGTGTAGCCGCCCCCGTACGAGAAGGCCGTGAACCCGAGGTCCTCCTCGCCCGTACGGTCGCCCGGCAGGGCCCGGAAGGCGCGCAGGTACTCCGAGTACAGCGTGTCGTAGATCGGGGTGTGCGAGACGGCCGGAGAGCTGTCCCGGTCCCGTACGGGACGCATGGCGGGGACGGTGCTCGGATAGGACGGGGCGCGGGAGGAGTCGTATGGATGCACGTATCAGCCAACGAAACGCGCGCTCTGCGGATGCGGGGTGACGGGGGAGGAAACACACATCGCCGGGGGTGTGCGGGACGGACCGCACACCCCCGGCGCACGCCGCCCGGCCCCCTCCGCGGGGGCCGGGCGGCCGTTCGGTACCGGCTGGGATCAGGCGCCGGGCGTCCCCGCCAGGGGCATCGCGGCGGCCACGAGCTTGCCCGCGGCGGCGGCCTTGTCCAGCGCGTCGCGCAGCAGGTCCTCGCGGGGCTGCTGGCCGATGGAGCCGACCGGGGCGGCGTAGATGAGCACGCGCTGGGTCTTCTGGACGGCGGCCCGCCAGCCGTCGGTGACCGACAGCGCCTGGTGCGCCTGCCACCAGGCGACCTGGCCGCCGCCCTCGGCGCCGGGCTGGAGCACGGCGTGCAGCTGCCCGGCCGCGAGCAGGACCGACCAGCCGCCGAGGAGGGTGGGGAGTTCGGCCGTGTCGGTCACCGGGATGAAGCCCTGCTCGATCAGGAGCGGCAGGAAGTCGTCGCCGGGGCCGTCGCTGCCCGGGCGGGCGATGGGCGCGGTCGGCTCGACGACCAGGGCGGGGTGCAGCTCGCCGCCGATCAGCACGAGGCCGCTGGTGATGCCGAGGACGGCCTGTCCGCCGGGCACGTTCTGCGGAGCGGCCGCGCCCGTGTCCTGCGCGGAGGCCGGGCTGTCGCCGGTGATGCTGCGGACCGCGCCCTGGAGCTGCTCCTCGGAGACGGAGACGACCTGCGAGGGGATGCAGGTGGCGTGGGCGAAGGCGAGGACGGCGGTCTCCTCGCCGACGAACAGCACCGTGCTGGTGCGGTCGTTCTCGGGGTCGCCCGGGGTGCGGCAGGAGGTGCAGTCGTAACTGCGCGGCGCGTCGTCGCCGACGAGCAGCCTGTCGGCTTCTTCGTCGCCGATCTCGGCACGTACCTCATCACTGACGTCGAGCATGCGCGGCACGGGGTGCTCCTCGGCATAGGTGCGGGTCCGGGAGGCTCCCGGCTCGCCGGGCACAACGCGGGAGCGGCGGCCGGGGTCACGCCATTTGAGGGAACGGATTCGAACCGGGCGCCCGGAAGGGTGAACCGTGCGACCGGAGCTTCGGTTTTGTGCCAACTGTTTTCTGGTTGTGCGCAGTTGGTGGCCGGGTGTGGCCGTTTCGGGGGGAGGGGGAGGTCGGCCGACCGGGTGGGGTGCGGTGCCCCGCCGCGTGGCGGGGCCCGGGCCGCCGTGGAGCGCTGCGTAGCGTGACCCGATGCCCAACCTCCGGATCGCCCGGGCCGCCCGCGCCGCCGTCGCGGCCGTCGTACTGGCGCTCGCAGCACCCCAGGCGGCGGCGGAGGCGGCACCGCCGCCGCCCGCGCCGGGTCCGGCCGGGGCCGCGCACCCCGGGTCGCCGGGCGTGATCGGGAGCGGACCCGGGGACTGCGGCCCTGGCGGGGAATGGCCCTGGGACTGCGTGGCCGACTGCGAGAGCGGCGGGCGGTGGGCGGTCAACACCGGCAACGGCTTCTACGGCGGGCTGCAGTTCTGGCAGCCGACGTGGGAGGAGTACGGCGGCCTGGCGTTCGCGCCGCGGGCCGACCTGGCGGACCGCGCGCAGCAGATCAGGGTGGCGCAGGAGGTCCTCGCGGCGCAGGGGTGGAACGCGTGGCCGGTCTGCTCGAAGCGGTACGGGCTCGCCGGGCGGATGCACACCGTACGGGGCGGGGACACGCTGGTCACGATCGCCCGCGAGCGCCGGGTGCAGGGCGGGTGGCAGGCGCTGTACGAGGCCAACCGCGAGGCGATCGGCCCCAAGCCGGAAGCGATCGCCGTGGGCACGCTCCTGCTGATCCCAGAGCCGAGCCCCGCGCCGTCGGCGAATCCGAGCCCCGTGCCGGGCCCGAAGCCGAAGCCTGCGCCTGTGGCGAAGCCGGGTCCCGCGCCTGCGGCGAAGCCGGGCCCCGTGCCGGGCGCGAAGCCGGGTCCCGTGCCGGGCGCGAAGCCGGGTCCCGTGCCGGGCGCGAAGCCGGGTCCCGCGCCTGCGGCGAAGCCGAGTCCCGTGCCGGGCGCGAAGCCGGGTCCCGTGCCTGCGGCGAAGCCGAGGCCCGTGCCGGGCGCGAAGCCGGGCCCCGTGCCGGCGGCGAAGCCGGGCCCCGTGCCGGGCGCGAAGCCGGGCCCCGTGCCGGCGGCGAAGCCGAGTCCCGTGCCGGGCGCGAAGCCGGGTCCCGCGCCTGCGGCGAAGCCGAGTCCCGTGCCGGGCGCGAAACCGGGCCCCGCGCCTGCGGCGAAGCCGAGTCCCGTGCCGGGCGCGAAACCGGGCCCCGCGCCTGTGGCGAAGCCGGGCCCCGTGCCGGGTGCGAAGCCGAGTCCCGTGTAAGCGGCGAAGCCGAGGCCTGCGGCGGAGCCGAAGCCTTGGCCTGCGGCCGTGCCGATTCGGCGCCCGGGCGCAGCCGAAGCCCGCGCCTGCGGCGAAGCCATGCCCTATGCCTGCGTCGAAGTCGAAGCCTGCGGCCGTGCCGATCCCCGCGCCTGCGGCCGTGCCGAACCCGTGCCGGTGGCGAACCCGGGTCCTGAAGGGTGAGCCCAAGTTGGTGCCTGCGGCTGTGTCGATTCGCCGCTGGGGCGGAACCGAAGCCTGCGCTCACGGCGAAGCCGGGCCCCGCGTCGGCGGCGGAGCCGAGGCCTGCGGCCGTGCTGAGCCCCGTGCCTGTGGCGAAGTCGGGTGCTGGAGGCTGAGCCCAAGTCGGTGCTTGCGGCCGTGCCGATTCGGGGCTGGGGTGCAGCCGGAAGCCCGCGCCTGCGGCGGAGCCGAAGCCTGCGGCCGTCCTGAGCCCCGTGCCTGTGGCGAAGTCGGGTGCTGGAGGCTGAGCCCAAGTCGGTGTCCTGCGGCCGTGCCGATTCGGGGCTGGGGTGCAGCCGGAAGCCCGCGCCTGCGGCGGAGGCGAAGCATGCGTTCGCGGCGGAGCCGGGCCCGTGCCTGCAGCGGAGCCGAAGCCTTGGCCTGCAGCCGTGCCGATTCGGGGCTGGGGGGGGAGCCGGAAGCCCGCGCCTGCGGCGGAGCCGGGATCGGGCTCGGGGCGGAGGTGGAGGGTGTGGGCGGGGCGGAGCCGCAGGCTTGGGGCTCCGCGGCCCTTCGTCGGGACCCGGCGGAACGGCGGCCGGGCGCTGGCAGACTCGGGGGATGCTCGAGACCTCCGCACGGCTGTTGCGCCTGCTGTCCCTGCTCCAGGCCCACCGCGAATGGACCGGCGCCGACCTCGCCGACCGCCTCGGCGTCACCGCCCGGACGGTCCGGCGCGACGTGGACCGGCTGCGGGAGCTGGGGTACCCGGTGAACGCCAGTCCCGGGACCGGTGGCGGTTACCAGCTGGGAGCCGGGGCCGAACTGCCGCCGCTGCTGCTGGACGACGACGAGGCCGTGGCCGTCGCCGTCGGGCTGCGGACCGCCGCGGGCAACGGGGTCGAGGGGATCGGGGAGGCCTCCGTACGGGCCCTCGCGAAGCTGGAGCAGGTTCTGCCGTCGCGCCTGCGCCGCAGGGTGTCCGCCCTCAACGACTTCACCGTGCCGATGCTGCGGGGGGCCCAGCGGTCCACCGTGGACGCCTCGGTCCTGACCGAACTGGCCGCGGTCTGCCGGGACGCCGAGCGGCTGCGCTTCGGGTACCGCGACCACGGCGGCAGCGTCAGCCGCCGCACTGTCGAACCGCACCGGCTCGTCTGCACGGAGCGGCGCTGGTACCTGGTCGCCTGGGACCTGGACCGCGAGGCGTGGCGCACCTTCCGCGCGGACCGGATCGAGCCCAGACCGCCCCACGGACCGCGCTTCACCCCGCGCCCGCCACCCGCCGAGGACCTCGCCGCGTACGTCTCCGAAGGCGTGTCCCAGCGGGTCTACGCCGCCCGCGCGGTGGTCCGGCTGAAGATCTCCGAGCAGGAGGCGGCGCAGATCATCGGGCCGAGCGACGGAGTCCTGGAAGCGGTCGACGCGCACACCTGCCTGCTGCGCACCGGGGCCGTGAACCTGGACGTTCTGGTGATTCACATCATGCTGCTCGGTTGTGAGTTCGAAGTGGTCGAGCCGCCCGGGCTCACCGATCGGATGAGGGACCTGAGAGATCTGCTGGGGCGGGCCGTGGGGCCGGAGAAGTGAAGGAAATGTAGCGGACCTGAGGGGGATTCAGCTGGTCCGGTCCAGGCTGCCCGCGGAAATGCGCCGCGGCAATTCTGTGCTTCTCGACGGAAATTCGAATACGTCCGAACCCCGGGCGTGTCGCGCTCGGGAAAGCAATTGGCGACTGTAGATATTCTGTGACACAAGCGTGACCCGGGACGGACGAACGTCCGGGCGCGGCGCTGACGAACGCCGAAGGCGGGCCGGGTCGATGACCCGGCCCGCCTTCGCGGTGCGGGGGTGGGTGGTGCGTACCGCCCCCGCCGTGGACGTCAGCCGCCGGCGACCGGACGGGCGGCGGTGCCCCTGGTGCCGGCCCGCTCGGTGTGCGGAGGCCGGCGGCTGCCGACCGGGGTGACCGGGGTCCGCTCGGAGCGGATCAGGTGGGGCCGGTTGGCCGGGTGCACGGCCGGGCGGTGCGCCGGGGAGTGTCCCGTGGGGGCGCCGGCCGGCACGGCCGCGGTGGGCACCGCGGCCGGTTCCTCGGGGGTCTGCGTGAGGGGCCTCAGCTGCCACTTGCCGCCCGCGGAGAGCAGCGGGGTGAGCGCGGAGACGACCGGGGCGGGCATCCGCCCGGTCTCGGCCCGGCGGCGCAGCATCTCGCGCAGGTCGAAGACGTAGGCCTCGGCCCGTGCGATGAGCGGCTCGAACCAGGGGAGGGCCAGCAGGATCAGCAGACCCGCGGACCAGCCCAGCAGGACATCGCTGACCCAGTGCGTGCCGAGGTACACGGTGGTGGCGCCGACGCTCAGCGAGACGACCGCGGACACCACGGACAGCACCCGCCGGGTGACCACGGTGGAGGCCAGGTAGGCCAGGATCCCCCAGGTCACGACGGCGTTGGCGGTGTGGCCGGAAGGGAATATATCGCCGCCCGCGAAGAGTTCGGCCGAGCCGATCTCGGTGGCGTAGTGCGGGCCGAGCCGGCCCAGGCCCAGCTTCACGGACCCGACGGTGACGTTGAGCAGCAACAGCGCCACGCCGAGGGTGATCAGCGGGCGGAGGGTGTGCTGCCGCCAGGAGCGCCAGCCGAGCCACGCGGCGACCATGACCGCGGTGGGCCCGCGCTGGCCGAGCACGACCAGGTAGTCGAGGAAGGCGTGCAGCTGCGGCCACTGCTCGTAGGGCCGGAAGAACATGATCTGCCAGTCGAGGCGGACCAGCCAGGACGTGGTCAGCACGGCCACCACGATGGCGAGGTAGAACGCGAGGGTCGAGCCCAGGAGTACGACGCGGTGCCGGCTCATCTGCGGGGTCTGCAGATGAGCCGGTCGCTCTGGTTCCCGGTCCAGCCGGGCGAACACCCGCTCCAGACGGGTCAGGATTTGGTCGGTACGCACTCAATCGACGTTACCGCGCGGCGATGGTCAGCCCGGGCGAATCGCGGGCTTTGTGATGACCATGTGATGTGGAGTTGGTCTCACGCGGGCCCTAATTCCCGGCATTCCGGCAGGGGTTGGATGCTTCTCGATCCGGTGTCCGGTAATTGTTTCGGCCGCTTATTCGGGCTTTATTGCCGCAGGTCGATTCCCCTGCCCGTGGAGGGCCGGCAGAGATCCGGTCCGGCGCTCGGGGGATCCTACGGAGGGCCCGAGCCGTTCAGCCAGAACGCCCCGTACACCGCCGAGGCCAGGGCGGCCGCGCCCAGCACCAGGACCGCCCGCCGGGTCCGCCACCGGGCGAGCGCCACCGCCGGCACCAGCATCAGCGGGAACGCCGGCAGCAACAGCCGAGGCTTCGAACCGAAGTAACCGGACGCGCACAGCGCGAGCGCCACGACGATCCCGCAGTACACGAGGAGCGGCGCCGGCTGCCGCTGCCGCACGCACGCCCCGTACAGCCACAGCACCAGGACGACCCCGGCGATCAGCCCCAGCCCGGCCGGCCAGGCGGACGAGGCCAGCTTCGCCCCGACGAAGCGGGCGAAGGCCCAGCCGCCGTCGAAGCCGTTGCCCCAGCCGGCCTGCACGTCCAGGTACCCGAGCAGACCGCCCCCGGTGCGCGCGCCCACCCACAGCACGTACGCGGCCGCGCCCGCCGGAGCCAGGAGCGCCCCGAGCGCCACGCGCCACGACCGCTCCCCGCGCCGCCAGGCCAGTACGGCGGCCACCCACACCGCCGCGACGACCGCCGCGCCGACCGGTCGGGTCAGCCCGGCCCCGGCGGCGAGCAGGCCCGCCGTCAGCCACCGGCCGCGCAGGGCCCCGTACAGGGCCCACGCGGCCAGCGCCGTGAACAGCGCCTCGCTGTAGGCCATGGACTGCACGATCCCGACGGGCAGTGCCGCCCAGACGGCGACGGCGAACACCCCGGTCCGGCGGCCGTGGAGCAGGTCGGCCACCGCGAAGATCCCCCATGCCGCCGCGAGCCCGGCGAGCACCGACACCACCAGGCCCGCCGAGCCGTACGAGAGCCCGGTCACCGCCGACACCGCCCGTTCCAGCCACGGCAGGAGCGGGAAGAACGCCAGGTTCGAGTGAACGTCCCCGTCGGGCAGGACGATCTCGTAGCCGTACCCCTCGGCGGCGATGCGGGCGTACCAGAGCGAGTCCCATCGGGCCGACAGCAGCGTGTGCGGGCTGCTGCCCGCCGCCGCGCCCCACACGGCGAGCACGGTCAGCCCGAGCAGCCGGACCGCCGCGAAGACGGCCAGCGCGGGCGCGGCCCGGCGAAATCCAAGATCTTCCACGGGCATGATTATCGGTGGCGCCCGACCGGGGCCGGCGCCGAGGACGACGCAACGTGAGCGGGCGCGTACGCGGGGGAGAATTCCGGGGTGGGGGAGTGGCACACGCCACACGGGGGGCGCCGCCGGGATGAGAGCTTGGCCACGTGACGGGCACACGAACTCGCGTACGCTGACCGTTCACTCGCGTGTCGATGCCGGACCCCGTTGGACGCCGCACAGCGCACCACCCCTCGCGGCTCCACCAGACGCTGGTCCACCGAGCGCGAGGGATCACCTGGGAGGTACATGCATGGCGGGGACGAACGCGGCCGCGGCCCGGACCCCTTCGCCCTGGCAGCGGCTGGGTGCGGTCTCCGGCGGTGCCAACCGCTGGCTCGTCCTGGCGGTTCTGTGCGTCAGCCTGGTCCTCGTCGCGCTCGACGCGACGATCCTGCACGTCGCGGTCCCGTCCGTCACCGAGGACCTGCGGCCCGGCCCGATCGAGCTCCTCTGGATCGTCGACGCCTACCCGCTGGTCTGCGCCTCGCTGCTGATCCTCTTCGGCACCCTCGGGGACCGGGTCGGCCGCCGCCGCATCCTCCTCCTCGGCTACGGACTCTTCGGCGTGGCCTCCGCGACAGCGGCCCTCGCCGACAACGCCCAGGTCCTCATCGCCGCGCGCGCCCTGCTCGGCGTCGGCGGCGCGATGATCATGCCGGCCACCCTGTCGATCCTTCGCCAGGTCTTCCCCGACCGGCGTGAGCGGGCCCTCGCCATCGGCATCTGGACCGCCGTCGCCGCGGTCGGCGCGGCCAGCGGTCCGGTCCTCGGCGGCTTCCTCATCGAGCACTTCTGGTGGGGCTCGGTCTTCCTCATCAACATCCCGCTCATGGCGCTGATCCTGCCGCTCGGACGCTGGCTGCTGCCGGAGTCGCGCGGCTCGGCGGACGGGCCGTGGGACGTGCTCGGCGCGCTGATGGCCGCCGCCGGCGTGCTCGGCTCGGTCCTCGGGATCAAGCGGTTCGGCGCCGAGCGGCACCTCCTCGACGCCGAGGCACTGGTCCCGCTGCTGCTCGGCGCGGCGCTCCTCGTGCTGTTCGTACGGCGCCAGAAGCGGCGCGAGCACCCGCTGATCGACATGCGGATGTTCTCGCGGGCCGCCTTCTCCACCTCGGTCGCCTGCATCGTGCTCGCCATGCTCGCGCTGGTGGGCCTGGAGCTGATCGCCGTCCAGTACCTGCAGCTGGTGCTGCACCTCAGCCCGCTGGAGACCGGCCTTCGGCTGCTGCCGCTGACCTTCGCCGCCATGGCCGCGGGCGCCACCGGCTCCTACACCCTGGCCCGGGTCGGGCCGCGCACCATGGTGTCGCTGGGCTTCGTGCTGACGGCCTTCGCCGTGCTGCTGCTGACGCTGATGGGCCAGCAGGACCGGCCGGTGCTGCTGACCGTCGGCTTCATCCTGCTGGGCTTCGGACTGCAGACCACGCTGTTCGCCGCCTACGAGTCCATGCTGAGCGAGGCGCCGGCGGAGACCGCGGGCGGGGCGGCCTCGATCGGTGAGACCTCCTACCAGCTGGGCGCGGGTATCGGCATCGCGCTGCTGGGCAGCGTGATGAACGCGGCGTACCGGCCGGGGCTGGCGTCGGTGCCGGGGGTTTCGGCGGCGGACTCGGCGGGCGCCGCGAACTCCCTGGGCGAGGCCTACCAGATCGCGGCGGGCCTCGGCGGCCCGGCCGGGGCCTCGCTGTACGCGGCGGCGCGGCACGCCTTCGTGCACGGGCTGCACGTCACGCTGCTGGTCAGCGCGGGGCTGCTGTTCGCCGGCGCGGTGATGGCGCTGAAGCTTCCGAGGGTCATGGAGTGCGGGGCGGCAGAGGCGGCCGAGCCGGTGCGGTTGCCCGCGCAGGCCAAGGGCGAGCCGCGGCCGACCCCGGTGGAGCACGCGGGCTGACCGCCCTCTTCGCCCGGCGCAGCCGGACCGGCTCGGCGGAGCCGGGGAAGCGGGGCTGGATTTTGTACCGGCCGGGTCGCTAGCGTCAGCGGTACCGCGCAAAACTTGCGCTGCTAGGTTCTGTCGGCCGGGCCGGCCGCGACGCGGCCCCCGGCACCACGCGGCCCTCGGGCCGCCCAGGCCGCCGGGAGGCCCCGTGTCCTTCGTACCCACCGATCCGCTCGGGCTCGACGAGCTCCTCGGGCCCGAGGACCTCGCGGTCCGGGACACCGTCCGCGGCTGGGCCGCGGACCGGGTGCTGCCGAACATCGCCCAGTGGTACGAGAGCGGCGAGCTGCCGGCGATCCGCGAGCTGGCGCGGGAACTCGGCGCCATCGGGGCGCTCGGGATGTCCCTGGAGGGCTACGGCTGCGCCGGTGCCAGCGCCGTCCAGTACGGCCTGGCCTGCCTGGAGCTGGAGGCCGCCGACTCCGGGATCCGCTCCCTCGTGTCGGTGCAGGGCTCGCTCGCCATGTACGCGATCTGGAAGTACGGCTCCGAGGAGCAGAAGCAGCGCTGGCTGCCCGGCATGGCCGCCGGCGAGCTCATCGGCTGCTTCGGGCTGACCGAGCCCGATGTGGGATCGGACCCGGCGGCGATGCGGACCTACGCCAAGCGCGACGGCACGGACTGGGTGCTGAACGGCCGCAAGATGTGGATCACCAACGGCTCCGTCGCGGCGGTGGCCGTGGTGTGGGCGCAGACCGACGACGGGATCCGCGGCTTCGCGGTGCCCACCGACACGCCCGGCTTCTCCGCGCCGGAGATCAAGCACAAGTGGTCGCTGCGGGCCAGCGTCACCAGCGAGCTGGTCATGGACGACGTACGGCTGCCCGCCGACGCGGTGCTGCCGCTCGTCACCGGGCTCAAGGGGCCGCTCGGCTGTCTCAGCCACGCGCGCTACGGGATCATCTGGGGGTCCATGGGCGCGGCGCGGGCCAGTTTCGAGGCCGCGCTCGACTACGCCAGGACGCGGGAGCAGTTCGGCAAGCCGATCGGCGGCTTCCAGCTCACCCAGGCCAAGCTGGCGGACATGGCCCTCGAACTCCACAAGGGCATCCTGCTCGCCCACCACCTGGGCCGGCGGATGGACGCGGGCACCCTGCGGCCCGAGCAGATCAGTTTCGGCAAGCTCAACAACGTCCGCGAGGCCATCGAGATCTGCCGCACCGCGCGGACCATCCTCGGCGCCAACGGGATCTCTCTCGAATACCCCGTCATGCGGCACGCCACCAACCTCGAATCGGTCCTCACCTACGAGGGCACCGTCGAGATGCACCAGTTGGTGCTGGGCAAGGCGCTCACCGGGCTGGACGCCTTCCGGTGAGAGCCCTGCTCAGCTCTGGTTGAAGAAGTCGCGCGAGCGGCCGCCGGGCTCGCCGCTCACGATCTGGGTGTCGGCCGGGGTCAGCAGGAAGACCCTGGTCGCCACCCGCTCGATCGAACCGCGCAGCCCGAAGGTCAGTCCGGCCGCGAAGTCGACGACGCGCTTCGCGTCGGTCGGGTCCATCGACGACAGGTTCACGATCACCGGGACACCGTCGCGGAACAGCTCGCCGATGCCGCGCGCGTCGCGGAATCCGTCCGGGGTGACCGTCGCGATCCGGCGGCCGTGCTCGACGGCCGACTCGGAGGCCACCTTGACGCGGGGGTCGGTCACCCACTGGTCTCCGGGGCCCGCGACGGAACCGTGGGCGGCCTCCGCGTAGTCGTCGTCGTAGTAGCGCTCGTCGTCGCTGTCCTCCACGAGACCCAGCCAGGCACTCGCCTTGCGCACCGAACCCATGGACTGCCTCCTTTCACCGCGGTCAGTCTGTCTTTCTCTCCGCTGCCCCTATGCTCGTCCATGATGCTGACAACGCGCCAAGTGGATAGTCGCCGCGCAGGGGTTTCGTGACGGTACTGGTGCAGAACATCCGTTGCACGGTCAAGGATCCCGGTCGCTACCGCTGCTGACTGAGTGAAAATACGACCGCCGCCGCCGTACGGGTGGGCGACGGGGACGTACGGGTGAAAGACGCGGGTCGATACGATGCCGGGCAGGCACGCGTACGACACACGGGGGAAGCAGCTTGTTCGGCATAGTCAGACCTTGCACGCACCGGCTCGGGGAGCGGTTCAAGGCGGAGTGGATGGCCCATCTGTGCGGGCTGTGCCTGGCACTTCGGGGGGACCACGGGCAGTTCGCCCGGATCGTCACGAACTATGACGGGCTCCTCGTCTCCGTTCTGACGGAGGCTCAGTCCGGTCCCGCACCCGGCTCCCGGCGCACCGCCGGACCCTGCCCCCTGCGCGGCATGCGCACCGCCGCCGTCGCCCAGGGCGAGGGGGCCAGGCTCGCGGCCGCCGTCTCCCTCGTCCTGGCCTCCGCGAAGGTGCGCGACCACGTGGCGGACCGGGACGGCCTGTTGGCCCGCGCCCCCATCGCCCTCGCCGCCCGCAAGGTGGCCCGCGGCTGGGACCGGGCCGGTGCGCGCACCGGCGCCTCGCTCGGCTTCGACACCGCCGTCCTCGTGGACGCGGTGGACCGGCAGGCGGGCATCGAGACGCTGGCCGGCCCCGGCACCTCCGTGCTCGTGGTGACCGAGCCGACCGAGACCGCGACGGCCGCCGCCTTCGCGCATACCGCACAGCTGGCCGGACGGCCGGGCAACGCCCCCGCGCTGGCCGAGGCGGGCCGCTACTTCGGCCGGCTCGCGCACCTGCTGGACGCCGTGGAGGACCAGGGCGCCGACGCGGAGGCGGGCGCCTGGAACCCGCTCACCGCCACCGGCACCTCGCGCGCCGAGGCCCGCAGGCTCTGTGACGACGCCCTGCACGGCATCCGTCTGGCGCTGGGCGAGGTCGAGTTCGCCGACGCGGGGCTCGCCCACCGGCTGCTCGTGCACGAACTGCGCACCTCGGTCGACCGGGCCTTCGGGACCATGAGCTGCGGCCACACGGCCACCGCCTCGGCCGGGCAGGGCCCGAACCCGTACGGCTCGAATCCGTACGGCTCGAACCCGTACGACGGGACCGGCGGCAATCCCTACGGCGGCGCTCCGCACGGCGCCAGCCCCTACGGCGCCGGCCCGCACGGCGTGAACACCCCGCAGGCTCCCGGCGGCCCGGCCGGGCCGCCGCCCACGGGACCCGGCGGGTACGGCGGCGGTGGGGGAGGCGGCGGCTTCGGCGGCGGTGACTTCGGCGGAGGCTTCGGCGGCGGCGGTCGGCACCCGCAGCGGCAGCCCCGCGGCCTGCTGGCCGGCTGCGCCGTGGCCATCGGGCTCTTCTGCACCTGTCAGATCTGCTGCACCGAGCACGAGGGCCCCTGGTCGCGCAAGAAGCGGGACCCGTGGTGCGACGCCTGCGAGTGCTGCAACTGCTGCCCGAACTCCTCGGCGAGCGGGGGTTCCGAGGGCGGCTCCGGCGGCGGCGGTGGCGACGGCGGTTGCTGCGACTGCAACTGCGGCTGCTGCTGCGACTGAGCCGACGTCAGTTCCACGCGCCCGGACGGCGTATGAGGGGATTCCCGTCCGGACGCGCGTGGAAGGGCTGAGCGGGATGAGCGAAGACGCAGACGATCCGCACGCCGCCCCGTACGGTCGCCCGGCGCCGGGCGGGGCCCTCCGGACACCCGGCTTTCCGGCTACCCGGAAGGTCGAATTCCGGCCGTTCCGGTGCTGCCCGGTCCTACCCGCCCCGGGGCGCCCGGCACCGCGCCGGGCCGCGTCCACGGGTGTGCCCGGGTGCGACCGGTATGCGCCAGGCCCCCTCTCGTGCGGGCCCGGGGGAGACCCTGTGGCACCAGACGCCGCGGGCTCCGCGCTCGCGGGGGCCGGCGCCGCCGCGCGAACGTGCCCCGGTCGCGCCCGCGTCCGCGGCGCTGCCCGGACCGCCACCGCCGAGGACCGCGCACGGCGAGGCCGCGCGCCCGCCGCGGACGGGGCCGTTCCGGCCGTCGGCACCTTCCCGTCCGCAGGGCCCCGGCGTCCGGCCGTGACCGCCCGGGCCGTCGTGCGCCGGCCCGTAGGGCGTCGGGCGGCACGCGCCTCCGGCCTCGTCGCGGAGGGCGCCGAGGGTGCCGAGGGACCCGAGGGACCCGAGGGCGCTGAACCCCACCCGGCCGCCCCGGTGACCGTGCCGCCGGGGCGTTTCGGCGCGTACGCGCGCGAGCGGGCCGGCCGGGCGGTGAACTCCGACGGGGACCCGCGCCGACCCGGCCCCGGCCGGAGACCGACCGTCGCCGCCGCGCCCGCCCGGCGCGGCCGACGCCACCTCCGCCGCCCGCAAGCCGGCATATCCCAGGCGCGGGGCGCGATCACCGTGGGCCCCGACCGGGCTCTGCCGCGCCGTCCGACCGCGCCCTCGCGGACCCGTTCCCCCGGCCTCTCCCACCGCCCCGGACCCCACCGCACACCACGGTGAAACGCGGCGCGCGGAGGCCGAAAGCCGCTCTTGCGACCGGTATCCGACGACAGGACACTCCCGACAGCGCTTGTCAGGGACACGGCCAAAGTTCATGCGCCCGCCGTGCCCCCGGCTGCGCCTCACGGGCTCTGGCACCCCCACGACCGCCGGGCCCCCGACCCTCTCCAGGAGGACGAGAAGTGAGGATCAAGCGCACCACCCGTAACAGGCTGCTCGCGGTGGCCACCGGCCTGGCCGCCGCCGCAGCGCTCGCCGCACCCACGGCGGCGAGCGCGGACCCCCAGGACGGCGGATTCAGCGCCGACCGGCTCGCCTCGGCCGGCGCCTCCGTCCTGCGCGCCGACGTCGCGGGCACCGCCTGGCACGCCGACCCCGCCACCGGAACCCTCGTGGTCTCCGCCGACTCCACCGTCTCCGCCGCCGCCATCGCGAGAATCAAGCGCGAGGCCGGAACCGAGGCGGGGGCGCTGCGCATCCAACGCATCCCCGGCAAGCTCACCAAACTGGCCTCCGGCGGCGACGCCATCTACGCCAACAGCTGGCGCTGTTCGCTCGGCTTCAACGTCCGCAGCGGCGCCAACTACTACGCCCTGACCGCCGGACACTGCACCGACGGCGCGGGCACCTGGTGGACCAACTCCGCCCGCACGAACGTCCTCGGCTCCACCGCCGGGTCCAGCTTCCCGAACAACGACTACGGCCTCATCAAGTACGCCAGCAACACCCCCGCGCCCCCGGGGACCGTCGGCAGCCAGGACATCACCAGCGCCGTCAACGCGACGGTCAACATGTCCGTGACCCGGCGCGGCTCCACCACCGGCATCCACAGCGGCCGGGTCACCGGCCTCAACGCCACCGTCAACTACGGCGGCGGCGACGTCGTCTACGGCATGATCCGCACCAACGTGTGCGCCGAACCCGGCGACAGCGGCGGCCCGCTCTACTCGGGCACCCGCGCCGTCGGCCTCACCTCCGGCGGCAGCGGCAACTGCTCCTCGGGCGGCACCACCTTCTTCCAGCCCGTGGTCGAAGCCCTCAACGCCTACGGGGTCAGCGTCTACTGACGAGTGTCCCGTGCGCCCCTGTCGGCACCCTGGACGTCCTCCCGCCTTCTGGGAGGATGTCCAGGGCGGCCGTGTCCTCGGGGGAAGCAGGTTCCTGCATGAAACGCATCGGCGTGACCGGGCACCGGTCCCTCCCCGACGCGGTGCTCGGCCATGTGGAGAGCGGCCTGCGGGCCGTACTGGGCGGCCACGAAGGGCCGCTGGAGGCCCTCTCCAGCCTCGCCGACGGCGCGGACCAGCTCTTCGCCGTCGTCGCGCTCGAGTGCGGCGCCGACCTGACCGTGGTGATCCCCAGCGAGGACTACGAAGAGGCCTTCGAGGGCGCCGAGGCGCTCGACCGCTACCGGCGCCTCAGGCTGCGGGCCACGCAGGAGATCCGGATGGACTTCGCCCGTTCCACGGACGAGGCCTACTACGCCGCCGGCACCTACATCGCCGACTCGTGCGACCGGCTCGTCGCCGTCTGGGACGGCCGGCCCGCCCGCGGGCACGGCGGCACCGCCGAGATCGTCGCCTACGCCCGGTCCCTGGGCAAGCCGGTCACCGTCCTGTGGTGCGAGGGCGTGTCCCGGGACTGACCCACGCCCTCCACCACCGACACCGTCGCCGTCGACGCCGCCGTCCCCGGCTCAACTGCTGTGCCGGACCAGCCAGTCCGTGTGCTGCGGCGAGACGTACCGCTCGGTCTCGTACACCGAGGACGGCCACTGCGACTCGGTGATGGTCGTCTGCATCACGACCATCATCGCCGCCAGGTCCTGCTCGATCAGGGTGTGCGCCTCGATCAGCGGATGGTGGCGGCGCACCTCGTTCCAGGCGATACCGGCCGCCGCCGCCGTGCTCAGCAGCCCCGTCAGACCCGCCCCCGGACCCGAACCGAACGCCCGCAGCACGGCGAACAGCAGCGCCACGCAGGTCAGCAGGACGATCGTCCACGACCACAGGTGCGTCGCCCGCCGGGACACCTCCGTCCGCCGCCGGTACCAGTTGCGCTGTTCGATCAGCCGGTCCCGGACGTACGTCTCCCGCCGCACGTGGTAGTCCTTGCCGCGCAGCCGCTGCATCGCCCCGGTGATCTCCGCGCCCTCCGGCACGGTGCCGGCCGTCCGCGGATCGTCCCAGCCCATCTTGCGCAGCTCGGCCAGTCCCGCTTCCAGCCGTGTCCGGTACGTCTCCCCGGGATCGGCCACGTCACTGCCGAACGGCGCCCCGTGCACCGCGTACCGCCAGGCCAGGGACTTGATGAACTCGGCGGCGCTGCGGTTGAGCTGCCACTGCGGGCGGGCCCGGCGCCGGGTCGCCCGCATGCCCACGGCCAGCACCCCCGCGTAACCGAGCACGCTCAGCAGCCCGAAGAGGTGCAGCGAACCGAGCTCGGGCCCGGGCGGCAGCGCCGCCGCGCCCGCGGCCACGACGAGCAGCAGCAGCTGGGTCCTCGTCGCCTGGGCGGACTCCCGCTGCCGGGAGACCGCCGTGCGGTCCGTGTGGTGGAAGAGGACCGGCAGGTCCTCGTTTCGAAAGGTCATGCTGTCGGTCACAACGCCCCCCTGATGTCGGGTGGCGGGCGGCGGGGGCCGGTGGCCCCCGCCGTCCTCCGTCGGATCACACGGCGAGGGGCTCCAGGTCCCGGTGGACCCGCCGCTCGTCACGGGCGTACCGGGTGAGGCTGTGGTCCTCACCGAGCAGCCGGGTCAGCTCGGACACCACCTCGGCGCGCAGCCGGGCCGCCTCCTCCTTGCGGCCCATCGAGTCCAGGCTGATCGCCATGTTGGAGCTGCTCGCCAGGGTCTCCGGATGGTGCGCGCCGAGCGCCTCGCGCAGCCGCAGCACGGCGAGCCGCTCCAGCTCCAGGGCCCCCTCCGGATCGCCCAGGTCCGCCCGGGCGTTGGCCAGGTTGAGGTGGGCGAAGACCGTGTGCGGGTGGTTGTCGCCCAGGACGTCCCGCATCCCCCGGATCGTCTGCCGCAGCATCGCCTCCGCCGGCTCCGCCGAGCCCGTGCCCCAGTGGAAGACCGCCAGGTTGTTCACGGCCGCCAGCGTGTACGGGTGCCGCTCGCCCGGGACCTTCATGTACTCGTCGACCACCTCCTGCGCCAGGTCCCGCGCGCCGCCCGGGTCCCCGGTCGCGAACAGGTCCGACGCCAGGTTCAGTTCGCAGGAGAGCAGGTCCGGGTTGACCGACGTGTACTTGGCCCGGTAGCGGGCCCGGGTGGCCGTCGTCAGCCGCAGCGCGTCCTCCAGCTGGCCCGCCCGGCGCAGCGACACCGCCAGGTTCTTCGCGGCCGACAGGGTGCCCGGGAACGCCCGGCCCAGCGTCCGCTTGTAGATCTCGTACGTCCGGCTCAGCAGCTGCACCGAGTCCTCGTACCGGCCCACCTCGCGCAGGTCGCGGGCCAGGTTCTGCGCGGACGACAGGGTGTACGGGTGCTCCGGGCCGAGCACCTCCGTGCGCAGGTCGTACACCTCCTGGTCGATCTCACGGGCTCTGGTGTACTGGCCCACCAGCCGCAGGTTCAGCGCCAGGTTGTTCGCCGCCGCCAGCGTGCGCGGGTGCGCCTCGTGGAAGATCTGGCTGAACCCCTCGTGCGCGTCGGTCGCCAGCTCCATCGCCTGCCCGTACTGGCCCAGCGCCCCCAGCGTGTTGGCCAGACCGCTCATGGTCATGTACGTGTGCGGGTGCGAGGGGCCCAGCACCGCCCGCTGCCGCTCCAGCGTGACCTCGTCCAGCTCCTTCGCCTCCACGAACCGGCCCTGCGAGCGCAGGATGTTCGACAGGTGGAAGCGCAGGTACAGGTACTGGAGGTCGTCGTTGCCCAGCATCTCCTTCCACGCCTCGCGCAGCTCCTCGCCCAGCTGGTAGGCGGCCTTGAAATCGCCGCGCTTCCAGAGGTAGCGGACCCGGTCGATCAGCAGCCTGCGCGTCTCCGGTTCCTTGCAGTACCGGGCCTCGGACGGCGTGAGGTGCGACCAGATGGTGTTGAACCGCGGCCACGTCTCCGGGTTGTCGATCGGCTCGTCGTCGTCCGGCCGGGCCCCGGCCAGGATCCGGTGGACGGCGTGCCGGGCCTCCCGCTGGTCCTCCTCCGGCATCTGCGAGCGGATCACCGCCTGCACCAGCCGGTGCACCTGGATGCTGTTGCTGACCTGGTCGACCTTGGCCAGAGCGAACCGGCCGATCTCCCGGATCACCCGCCCCAGCACCAGCTTCTCCTGGAGCGAGGCGTCGTACGGCTTGAGGGCGTCGATCATCTCCTTGCTGTACAGCAGGTTCGCCGAGATCGGCTCGGGCGCCAGGAACGCGCACAGCTGGAGCAGCCGTACGGCGGCCGGGGAACGCGACTGGAGCCGTTCTATGGAGATGTTCCAGGTGGCGGCCACCGGCTCCGGATATCCGGGCGGCTGGTTCAGCCCCAGGACGCTCGCCGCCTGCTGGGCCAGCTGCTCGATGTACGCGGCCACCGGGGTCGCGGTCTCCGCGATCCAGGCGCCCGCCTGCTCGACGGCCAGCGGCAGGTCGCCCACCGCGATCGCCACCTGCTCGGCGTCCTCCTTGCTGAGCCCGGGGGCCCGGCGCTGGAGGTGCTCGATGGACTCCTCGCGCAGGAACACGTCCACCGGGAGCGCGTCACCGTACTGCGACCAGGACTGGTTGCGGGACGTCACCAGCACATGGCCCGGACCACCCGGCGGGAAGAACCGCTTGAGGGTCTCGGGATCGTCGGCGTTGTCGAAGACCAGCAGCCAGCGGGAGGACGGCACCCCGCGCCGCAGCAGGTCGATCGCCTCCTGGGAGGCGGCCGCCATGTCCTCGCCCGTCTGCGCGCCCAGCCGTACGGCCAGCTCCGCGAGGGCCGCGACCACGTCGTCGGTCTGCTCCGAGGAGATCCACCACACCAGGTCGTAGTCGGCCATGAACCGGTGCACGTACTCCAGCGCCACCTGGGTCTTGCCGACGCCGCCGAGACCGAACAGGGTCTGCGGCTGCGGCAGGACCACGGCCATGCCGCCGCCGAGCTGGTCGCGCATCCGCTCCAGCACGATGCTGCGACCGGTGAACCCAGGGTTGCGGGGCGGCGCGTTCCAGATCTTGGGGACGGTCCCCGGGAAGCGCGGGCCGGGCTGCGAGGCGCTCGCCACGCTGTCGGGCAGGGCCATGGGCCGCTCCACCGCGCGCAGCAGCGCGGCCGTGGCGTGCACCTCGTCGAGCCGGAAGAGGTCCACCGGGTTGCGGTCGATGTACGGCGTGGCGAGCCGTACGTCACCCACCCTCAGCGGCACCAGTTGGCGCCGGCCCCCGGTGGGGTCCTCGGCGGCCGCCCGCTCCCACACGTCCACGGCCCGCGTGGACTTCAGGTACGCCGTGGACAGCAGCACCACGGTCCGGGCGGCGGTGTCGATGCTGATGCCCGTGCCACCGCCCAGCGTGTCCCCGGCGGAAGCCGGGCCGCCCGCCGCGGGCCGCTCGGCCGAGACGTCCTTGGGCACCACCCGGAAGCCGGCCCGGGTCAGCACCGACTCGATCCAGTCGGCCCACATCCGGTTCTCGGCGACGTAGGACAGGAACAGGTCCGCCGGCAGCGCCGGGCGGCGCCGGGTGAACGCGTCCCTGATGCGCAGGCGGACCTCCTCGCCGATGGCGGGCATGGAGGTGATCTCGCCCTCGGTGACCACGGCGGTCAGCCGTTCGAACGCGGAGAGCAGGGAGTTGGTCAGACCCGCTTCGTCGCCGAAGGTGGCCAGCGTCTCCTCGTAGGCGTAGTAGGGCCGGTACGGGATCTCCACCGCGCCCCAGTAGGAGGTCAGCTCGTCCCCCACCAGGCCGCCGGGGAACCGGTCGAACTTGATCCTGGCCAGCGCCCGGCCCGCGTCCGCCTTCTCCTTCTCGCCCTCGTCGATCCGCATCGGGACCGGGTAGATCTTGATGCCTCGGTCGTTGAACCGCTCGTCGATCTGGCGGGCGACGGACGCGGCGCCGTCGATGGACTGGTCGGACAGCGTGAAGCAGTCCACCAGGACGTCCGGCAGGTGCACGGTGCAGATGTCCGCGATGTCGGACAGGCCGGTACGGCTGTCGATCAGGACGTAGTCGTAGTTGCTCTTCATGTCCGCGCGTAAGGCGTCGAAGAAGAGCCCGCCGCCGAGCCGGTCGTAGAAGTTGTCCCAGTCGAAGGTGGACACGGTCGCGGAGTACTCGCGGTTCTGCCGGCCCGCCGAGACGAAGTCCAGGGTGCCGCCGTCCGGGAACTCCCAGCCCAGCGTCTCCGGAGTGAGCGAGACGGCGTGCGGCTGTATCCGCGCGTAGTCCTTGTGCCAGTCGTCCGCGCGCGTCACCGGACTGGTGGCGGCCCACGCGTACTCGCTGATCAGGTCGATGACCCCGGTGGTGGCCCCGAGCGTGGACGGGTCCAGGAACGGGTGGAAGAAGCGGTGCAGGCCCGGGGCCTCCAGGTCCCAGTCCACCGCCAGGACCCGCTTGCCGTTGGCCGCCAGGATCCAGGCGGTGTTGGCCAGCGCCATGGTGCGGCCCGTGCCGCCCTTGTACGAATAGAAGGTGACGATGCGTCCGTCACGGCCGTCCCTGCTGTCACGACTCGCTGTCATCCGCGTCCCCCCGGTCGGTGTCGTTGCTGTCGTTGCCGTCGTTGTGGCCGCCGAACGTGTCGGGCGGGAAGGGCGCCGGCCGCGGGGCCGGAGGCCCGCTCATCCCCATCGGCCCGAGCAGGCGCGGGCGTTCGGTGTGGGTGTTGCCGGCCGGCAGGTAGACCTGGGCGTGTCTGAGGAACTGCTGCGCCGCGGCCTCGACCACCTGCGGCAGGATCTGGCCGAGGGTCTCCATGTTCGCCACCCCGTTGGCGGCGGCCCGGCAGGCCGCCCGGCCCTGGCCCATCTTGACGGGCAGGGTCTCCTCCAGCCGCCGCGCCAGCTCGATCTCCTTCGCGCGGCTCTGGTGGTCGTAGCGGTTCCACGGCACGACCACGTTGACCCACGGGCGGGACTCCTGGTCGAAGGCGGCCAGGCGCTGGCGGCGGTGCTCGTCCTCCACCACCCAGCGGTCGACGATCAGGATCTCCGGCCGGGTCGGCGGCTGCTTGCTGTCGTAGTGCCCGGCCTCGTCGTCGAAGGAGCCGATGCTGGTCTGGTAGTTGAGGTTCTTGACCAGGTCCTCGGCGACGTAGGCGATGGGCCGCTGGGCCACCGGGTGGTACGGGTTCCACTCCAGCGCGCTGTCCCCGTAGTACTCGGGGCTGCGGCCGTCCGGCAGATCGTGCCGGGAGGCGGCGGCCACGGTCACGTGCAGGGTGCGGGCGGGGCTGCTGCCCGTGGGACCGAAGGCGCTCGGCACACCCCGGTAGTCCAGTGGCCGGACGGGTTCGAGACGGACGGTCTCGGCGACCCGGACGATGCGCTTGGCCAGCTCGTACACCGCCCGCTCGTACTGCTCGGCGTAACCGCGCAGTTTGATCAGCCCGTACAGCCCGTCGGTGACGTAGCGCTCGCCGAAGGTGTTGTGGTTGAACTGCAACCGCTCGGCGGGGCCGGGGAGTTGCGAAGGGGGGACCGGCACCCACAGCGCGGGCACGATCGCCTCGGCGGGCTGGTTGCTCAACGCCCCCTGATGGATCGCCCGCTGCGCGAAGGCGTACCACTCCTTGCCGCACATCTCACTGGCGAAGTACCGCGGCGAGAACAACGGGACGAAGACCCGGCAGGTGGCGAGTGCCGCCCCGAGCCGTTCCGACCAGCCCTCGCCGCTGCGTATCTCCCGGTCCATGAAGCCGGCCTCGGCCCCGGCGGGAAGATCCGTCAGCGCCATGACATGACTGCAGAGATCACGGAACAGGCGCTCGACCCACATGTCGGGGTCGGGCCCCCCGGCCCCGAATCTCGGTGTATGCGCATAACTGAGAAAAAAATACGGCTGCACTGATGCGGGCACACGCCCCCCGTCCCGAAGCTGCGAGCGAAGAAACATCATTCCGGAGCTGCTTCGCCACATCCCCTCATCGTTCAGTCAATCAGCGTCTGTTTTCGGTCATCCACTCAAGGGCGTGGTCAACGGCGTCCGGGACGGAGAAGAGCATGGTCGACGCCCCTCCGACCCGCCCCCTGCGCAACCGCGAATCCGGGAACGCCCTGCCGATCTCCGCGAAATCGCCGTCGTCCAGCGCGACGTCCTCGTATGCGGTCCACTCCCCCTCCTGGCGGGACCCCTGGTGCCCCTCCGGAAGGTTCACCTTCACCACACACTCGTACATGCGCAAGGGGGGCTTCGGAATTCGATACTCCGCGAGATGGAAAGCGGTGCAGACCGAAAACCCCACATTGATCATGAGCACCTGTCCGCCCTCCCAGCACAGCTTTCCCAGGGGCGACTCCTCACCGAGGTGACATTCCAGGCGGTGACCGGCGCAAAGCCGCTCCGCGTCCGCGCCGAGCGCGGCGAAGGACGTCTGCGGATGGGAACTGCGAGCGGCCCCCGGCGCCGTGCGGACGGCCTCCGCGAGGGAGCCCATGCCGTGGCTGGGGGTGCTCGCCGGATCGAATGCGGGCATCCGGTCGACGAAGGCCCGCACCTGCGCCTCGTCCATTCCGGCGATCCGCTCCAGGTGGGCGCTGGACGTCCTGGAGTTCTCCGGGGTGAACGCGGGCACCACCAGCGTGCCGCGCGGGCCCAGGACGCCCGTCAGGGCGTCGCGCAGCTGCTCCGCGCGCAGCCCGGTCCCGCGCAGGGAGGCGTGCACCATGAGCCGCATCCCCGGCCGTACCCCGAGCAGCCGCAGCTGCACCGCGAGCTGCAGGGCGCCCGTGGTCCGGCGGCCCCGGCCCGGACCCGGCGGGGAGGGGGCCGGCGCGGGGGAGTGGGCGCTCACGCGTCGACCGCCTTCAGCTCGTAGCGCAGCTCCGCCACCAGGCGCTTGCCGGTGACCGTCAGCTCGGCCGCCGTCGACAGCCGGTCCAGGGCCTCGTGGATGCGGTCCGAGCCGCCCGGCTCGTGACCCGCCGTCGCCCGCCGGTACGCCTCCACCGCCACCCGCTCGTGCACGTCGGCCAGCAGCCGCGACACCGGCACCGGCCGCGACCGCCACGGCGACGGGTGCTGCCACTCCCCGTCCAGCGCGTACAGGTCGGTCACCTCGGTCAGGGCCCGCAGCCGGGTCCGCCGCCGCCCGGTCAGCAGCGCCAGCGCGGTCTCCCGTACGCCCGCCGCGTACGGCACCCCGAGCGCCCCCGGCCCGCTGCGGCCCGCCTCGCCCCAGCCGCCGGCCCGCGGGCCGCCCGCGAGCGGGGTCAGGGTGGTCAGCCCGGCCGCGGCCGTCCGGGCGAACCCGGGTACCGCCTTGTGCAGCAGCGCCCAGGCCCGGTCGAGCCTGCCCCGCCACTCCTCGGTCTCGCCGGCGCCGAGCCGGAGCCTGGGCGGGCGGGGGAAGCAGTTGCGGTACGGGTCGAGGTCCTCCAGCGCCACCGGCGCCGCGTCCGGGCCCGGCGACCAGGTGCGGACGGGCTGCCAGCGGGCGTCGCCCGCCGCCGGCCCGAAGCGGTGCTCGGAGCGGCCGTCCCGGACGACGTACCCCTCGTCGGTGACGCGCAGCGAGGCCCGGCCCTGCGTGCCCGGCTCCCCGAGCCGCAGCAGCCCGAGCGTCGGCAGGTACACCTCGCCGTCCCGGTAGGCCACCTCGGCCGGCAGGTCCAGCCCGCCGCGCAGCACGGCCGCCGCGGCCAGCGCGGTGAGCCTGCGGGCCGCCTCCGCGCCGCCGGTGCGGCCCTCTCGCGCGGCGTCCAGGGCCGCCAGCACCCAGGTCCGGGTGAACGGGTGGTCCAGTACGGCGTCCAGCGCGTCGGCCCCGGCCTCCCCGGCCCGCTCCACCGCGGCGACCAGCTCCCAGGCGTGCGCCCAGTCGGGGTCCTCGGCCAGGTCCGCGTTCAGCCGGGCCAGCAGGATCCGGGTCAGCTCCTCCTGGGAGCGGGCCAGTTCGGCCGGGTCGGACAGCTGCGGAGCGGTCTCCCGGTGCGCGGTGCGGCCCTCGACCCCGTCCACGAGTTCGCGCAGGTCGGTGCAGTACACGGAGGGGTTGTCGAAGCCGTTGCGTTCGCGGTAGCGGTGGGTGTAGAGACCCCCGCCGCACGAACGTACGACGGGGCAGCGGCGGCACGTATCGCTGACGCCCGCCAGGCCCAGCTGCCGGGCCCGGACCCCGGGATGGGCGGCGACCTGGTCGAAGGCGTGGTCGAAGACGTTGAACCCGGTGGCCGCCGCCCCCTCGAAGGCGCTCTTGAGGGAGTCCACCTGCTCCAGGGTGCCGTCGGTCTCGACGACGACGAGGTCGGTGGGCGCGAGGCCGAGCGACTCGGTGAGGCTGGGTCCGCCGCGCAGGGTGGACAGGAGGGACTCGAAGAGCCGTACGGGCACCGGGCGGCCCAGCCGCTCCCAGTGGTCGAAGATCCGCAGGAGCCAGCGGGCGTAGGCGTCCGGGGCGTCGTCGGGCCGGGTGGGGGGCGTCTCCCAGGTGGCGTGCGGAAGGAGGAAGTCCACGCGCGGGGGGTCGAGTTCGACGAGCGCGTCGAGCACGGCGACGGGATCGTTGGCCACGTCCACGGTGCAGAGCAGACCCTGGTAGAGGTGGCGGTAGGGCGCGGAGCGCAGCAGTGCGACGGCGGCGAGGACCAGCGGGTGGCTCGTACGGCCGTCCGCGAAGCGGCGGTGGCGGTCGTTGGCGGCGCGGTCCCCGTCGAGGGAGATGCCGACCCGGACGCCGAACTCGGCGAAGAGGTCGAGGTAACGGGTGCTGAGCTGGAGCCCGTTGGTGTGGATCCGCAGGTCGAGGGCGGCGATCCCGGTGAGCGCCCGGCTGAACTCCTCGCAGACGAGTCGGAGCCGGGCCGTGCCCGCCAACAGGGGTTCCCCTCCGTGGAGAATCACCGTGACGGAGGGGAGTGCATGGTCACGGGCATGTTCGGCGAGCCTCGACGCGGTCCGTGAAATAACCTCGGGGGAGATCACTTTCGGCCGGGCTCGCCAGCTCTGATCTGCGTGTTCGTAGACATAGCAATGATCACAAGCCAGATCGCATCTGCTGTGAACTTTCAGGACGATCTCGCGAAATGCGATCAGGCCGGTCATTCCGCCAGTCTAGAGCTCTTACTCCGTGTCAGAGCGCGGAGTTGAAGATCGGCGCCTGAACCGGACGGCCGGATTCGGCGGGCAGCACGCGGCCGAGCGTCGCGGCCGCGGAGGCGGTCTCGACGTCGATCTTGGCGAGCGGGACCCGGCGGGCCTTGACCGTGCTGGTCGGGGGGGTTGCGGAAGTGTTCACGACACCGTCCTCGGGGAAGCCATGTGGAATGGGCATGTGAATGACAACAGCGACGCGCTGCCGTCAAGCGTGGACTTTACTCGGCCACACCCCATTGGCAACCGAGACATGACGCCTGGTCAACCGTTCTATAGCGAGTGCGGCGTATTTCTCGAGGTGGCTTATTCGGCCGTTCGCCGGACGGCAAGATCCATTTCTTCCGGCGGCGGACCCGGCAGGGGTCCGCTCCGGGCCGGACAGGGGTTCCGGGCGGGCCCGGCGCGGCGTGCGGACCACCCGTGACCTGGGCATTTCAGGGGGTGGTCGAAGTCCTGGCCGGCCCGGACGGGATGATCGCCGGCTCCGAAGCCAGGTCATGGCCCGCCGGGCTGCCCGCCACGGTCGCCGAGAGCGCACGGCCCGCAGGCCGGGGTTCGGGCGCGGCCGACTGCCTCCCGTCCCCGCCGAACAGCAGGAAGAGGGCGGTGACGACCGCGGTGCCGGCGCCGATCGCGCCGACGAGGTCGCCCTTGGACGCGGGGCCGGAGGCGGACCGCGAGTGCTTGTGGACGGCGTACCCGGCGAGGAGTCCGGCGCCGAGTATCGCCATGCCGATGTCGTCGATCTTGAGGATCATGGGAGTGGCCTTTCCAGGCTCGCGCAGTCCGGCTCTGTTGAGCGACGCGCTGCTGTCAGGCGTGGACTTTACTCGGCCACACCCCCTTGGCAACCGAGACATGACGCCTGGTCAAGTGCTCGGTCGAAATCGGCCCGATGCCCACGGTGGAGAGCCGTGCGAGGGTGAACCGCCCTCAGGCTGGCTGCTGTTCACTCAGGGGCGGGGTGGGCAGATCGCGCAGCAGCCAGTTCAGTACGTCGGGCAGCGCGCGCAGGGCCGCGAAGTGCGCGGCGGCCGGCTCGATCGTGGTGGTGGCCCCCGGGATCCGGCGGGCCAGCCAACGCGAGTGGCCCACGGGGGAGAACACGTCGAGCTCCCCGTGCCAGATCATCACCGGGCAGCGGATGTCGGCCGGGTCGAAGCCCCAGGGGCGGCTGAAGGCGAGGACGTCGTCGATCCAGCCGTACGCCGAACGCCGCAGCCCCTCACGGTAGTTCCGCAGCAGCATCGACCGCAGCCCGGCATCGGAGACGATCATGCGGTCGTTGTCGGTCAGTTCCCGGCGCAGCTCGTCCAGCAGCCGCCCCGGGTCCTTGCGGATGCCGTCGGCGCGCGGGATCAGCCGGGCGGCCAGCTCCTCGGGGTCGGTGGAGGCGGTGGTGTACTCCTTGACGTTCGACGCGGCCATCCCGGCGAACCAGTCCAGGTCCTCCGCGTCCCGGGGGGCCAGCCCGACCATCGCCGCGGTACGGGTGACCCGGTCCGGCAGCAGGGCGGCGCAGGCGAGCGCGCCGGCGGCGCCTCCGGAGCGGCCGGCCACCGCGAACCGGTCCAGGCCGAGGGCGTCCGCCACGGCGGCCACGTCATGGGCCACGTCGGCGACGGTGCGGCCCGGATGGCGGTCGGAGTCGCCGTAGCCGGGTCTGTCGTAGGCGATGAGCTGCATCCGGCGCTGGTAGAGGACCATGCCCCGGGGGGCCGGGCCCAGGCGGCTGCCGGGCATGCCGTGGAGCAGGAAGACGGGCTTGCCGTCCGGATCCCCCCAGCGCTCCACGGTCAGAGCGCGCCCGTCCGCTGTGCGCACCTGATCGCGCACGCGCTCCCTCCCTCACGATCGGTGTGAGTCGTCACGGCGATTGTGCTCGCTGGGGGAGGAGTGCGGTAGGGCGCACTCAGGGGGCAATTCCCGTGACGGTTCCCGCACGCGCGCGCCACCGGCCGGTGTGACCGCCTCAGCGGTGTTCGATCAGCAGGGCCGTCGCCGAGCGCGCCCGCTCCAGCGCCCGGACCCGGTCCGCGTCGCGCTGCCCCAGGACCACCCGGGTGCTCAGCCCGTCCAGCAGCGCGAGCAGCTCCGAGGCCCGGTCGGCCGTGTCCGTCGGGGCGAACCGGCCCTGCTCCACGCCCTTCGCCAGCAGTGCGCGCAGGTCCTCGTGCCAGCCCGCGTCGATCTCCTCCTGGGCGGCGCGCAGGTCCTCGTTGGACGGCGTACGGGCCCACAGCTCGATCCACAGGGTCCAGCGCGGGTCGCGCGGGCCGCGCGGCAGGTACAGCTCCAGGAAGAGCTCCAGCTTGCGGGCGGCCGTGACGCGGCGGCGCAGCAGGGCCGTGCGTTCGACGGCGAGCTGCTCCTCGCTCCAGCGCAGCGCCTCCAGCAGCAGCCGGTCCTTGCTGCCGAAGTAGTACAGGATGTGGCCGCCGCTGGTGCCGAGCCGCTCGGCGAGCTTGGACATGGTCAGCGCCGCGAGCCCGTCCTCGGCGATCGCCGTCATGGCCTCTTCCAGCATCCGCTCCTGGGCGATCTGCCCGTCGCGCCGCCGTGCCGCTCCTGCCACCGCTGCCGCCTCCCGATCTTCGTGGACCGACCTTATCCCGGACAGGGTCTTGACGGGGGTCCGCCCCACCCCTCATCTTGAATGCCATTCAAGAACTTAGAACGCCATTCAAGATCAAGGGTGAGTGCAGCGATGAGTGACGAGATCTTCAGAGTCGAGACGCGCGGCATCGATCCGATCCCGGACGGCGAGCGGCACGGCAGGGCGCGCGACCTCTTCTGGCTCTGGTTCGGCTCCAACCTGACCTTCACCTACGTGATCAACGGAGCCCTCGCCGTCGCCTTCGGCCTCACCTTCTGGCAGGCCACCGCCGTGGTCGTGATCAGCGGACTGGCCTTCTTCGCCATCAGCGCCGCCGGACTGTCCGGCATCCGCACCGGCACCGCCACCCTGGTCATCTCCCGCGCCGCCTTCGGCGTCCGAGGCAACCTGCCCGCCGGAGTCCTCAACTGGCTCGTCGGCATCGGCTACACCATCCTCAACACCGTCGTCGGCACCCTCGCCCTCGAGGTCTTCCTCGAAGAACTGGGGCTCCTGCACGGCACCCCCGCCCGGGCCGCCGCCCTCTTCGTCACCCTCGCGCTGACCTTCGTCGTCGCCATGTGGGGCCACGCCACCGTCCAGTTCGCCGAACGCTGGATGGCCTACGTCCTCGCCGCCGGCTTCGCCGCCCTGCTCGCCTTCCTGCTGCCCGGCGCCGACACCGCCGCCCCCGCCACCGGCGTGCCCGGCGCCTCCGGCTGGAGCCTGGCCTTCGTGATCATGCTGGCCGCCCCCTTCTCGTACCTGCCGATGCCCGCCGACTACACCCGCTACCTGCCCCGCACCACCTCGCTGAAGTCGATCACCTGGTACGGCGCCCTCGGCGGCTTCCTCTCGTCCGTGGCCCTCGGCGTCGCGGGCGTCGCCGCGGCCACCCGCACCGACATGACCGACGCCGTCGCCGGCACCGAGAGCCTGCTGCCCGGCTGGTTCCAGCCCGTCTTCCTGGCCCTGGTCCTCGGCGGCTCCGTCACCAACTCGATCATCACCCTCTACTCCTCCAGCCTGAACCTCCAGGTCCTCGGCATCCCGTGGACCCGCTCCCAGGCCATCGTCGTCAGCGCCGCCATCACCGGCCTCGGCTCCCTCGCCGCGCTCTTCCTCACCGACTTCACCAGCGCGCTGACCTCCTTCCTCTCCCTCCTGATCATCGTGTTCGCACCCTGGGGCGGCGTCTTCCTCGCCGACATGCTGCTGCGCCGCTGCCGCTACGACGGCCACGCCCTGCACACCACCGGCCCCGACGGCGCCTACTGGTACCGCTCCGGCTACCACCCGGCCGGCCTGGCCGCCCTCCTCGCCGGCATCACCTTCGCCGCCCTGACCTGCGACTCCGAGCTGTGGACCGGACCGCTGGTGGCCCCCCTCGGCGGCGCCGACCTCACCCTCCTCGGCGCGGTCGTCTCCGGCCTCGTCTACGCGGCGCTGTACCGCAGGACCCCCGCGCCCACCCCCGTCCCGGCCGCCGCCTGACCCCTCCCACCACGCAACAGGAGCACCACCCCATGACCCACCCCGCCGACCTGCTGCTCACCGGAGCCCGCATCCACACCGTGGACCCGGACCTGCCCGAGGCCCAGGCCCTCGCCGTGCACGACGGCCGCATCGTGTGGATCGGCCCCGACCGCGAGGCCGAGGCCTGGGCCGGACCGGACACCGAACGGATCGACGCCGCCGGCCGGCTGGTCCTCCCCGGCTTCATCGACGCGCACAACCACGTCCGCCTCGGCTCCGACGACGCCTGCGTCCAGCTCGCCGGAGTACGGACCCTGGAGGGCATCCACGAGCGGATCCTCGCCTGGCGGGAGGCCAACCCCGACGCGGAGTGGATCGAGGCCGAGGCCTTCGACTACTCCGCGATCCCCGGCGGGCGGATGCCGTGCGCCGCGGACCTCGACCCCGTCACCGGGGACACCCCGGCGATCGTGCTCTCGTACGACGTGCACACGGCCTGGCTGAACACCGCGGCCATGCGCCGGCTGGAAGTCACCCGGGACCGCACGGACCTCCCCTTCGGCACGGCGGCGCTCGACCCCGGGACCGGCGAACCCACCGGATTCGTCAAGGACTTCGCCGTCAAGGGACTCTCCCGCGAGGGCCACCGGGCACTGCGCCACCTCGGCGTCCCGTGGGCCTCGCCGGACCGGCAGTACGGCCGGCTCGCCAAGAGCCTCGACGACGCGATCGGCTTCGGCATCACCACCGTCGTCGAACCGCAGAACTCCCTCGACGACCTCGCCCTCTACGAGCGGGCCAGGGCGGAGGGCCGGCTGCGCTCGCGGATCGTCGCCGCCCTGTTCCACCCGCGCGGCACCACGCCGGAGGAACTCGACGACTTCGAGGCGGCCGCCCGCGCCTACCCCGGGGACCGGCTGCGGGTCGGCCCGCTCAAGCTCTACATCGACGACGTGGTGGAACCGCGCACGGCCGCCCTGCTGGAGCCGTACACCGGATGCGGCGCGCACCGGGGCGAGACCTTCTACCCGGCCGAGGAGTTCGCGGAGCTGCTGGCCGGGCTCGACGCGCGGGGCTTCCAGTGCTTCGTGCACGCCACCGGCGACCGCGGGATCCGTACCGTCCTGGACGCCGTCGAGCACGCACGGGCCGTGAACGGCCCGCGCGACGCCCGCCACCAGGTCGTCCACGTGGAATGCCTGGACCCGGCGGACGTACCGCGCTTCCAGGAACTCGGCGTCGTCGCGTGCATGCAGCCGAGGCACTGCGCGCCGGAGATAGCCGGCCCCGGCAAGGACTGGGCGGAGAACGTCGGCGAGGGCCGGTGGCACAAGGCCTGGCCCATGCGCAGCCTGCACGAGGCCGGAGCGGTACTGGCGTTCTCCAGCGACTGGAACGTGGCGGAGATGGACCCCATGGTCGGCATCTACACGGCGGTGACGCGCCGCCCGCTGTCCGGCGACGGCCCCGCCTGGCAGCCGGCCGAGACGGTGGACGTCGCCACGGCGGTGCACGGCTACACGATGGGCTCCGCCCACGCCAACTTCCTGGAACAGGACCGCGGTTCGCTCACCGTCGGCAAGCTGGCGGACTTCGTGGTCCTGTCCCGCGACATCCTCGCCGTCCCGGCGGACGAGATCCCGGGCACGGTGGCCGAAGCGGTGGTGGTGGCGGGCGAAATCGTCCACCGGGCGCGCTGAACCCCGGCTGCGGCTGGTCGGTGGTGCTGGGGCTCTGCCCCAGGCCCCGCGCCTCAATCGCCGGCGGGGCTGGGTGGTGTGGTGCCCCGCCGGAGTGTCGCCTCGGGCTCGCGCGGTACCGCATCTCGCGGCCGTACCCGGTGGTGCGCGCTCGTCCTGCGGGGACACTCCGCCGTGTCCCCACCCCACGGCAGCTCCGACAATGCCCCGGAGACACCCCACCGGGTCAGCGCTTGGGCCAGTACCAGAGGGGCTCGTCGAGGGGGCCCTCGCGGCCCGCCACCTCGGTCCGGCCGAAATCCTTGACCAGCTCCACCGTGCGCAGGTCCACCCGGTGCCGGCGGGTGCCCGCCGCCAGCGCCTCGGCCAGCGGCTCCGCATGGGTGACGACCACCGTCTGGGTGTCCCGGGCGGCGGTCAGGATCAGGTCCGCGAGCGGGGCCAGCAGGTCAGGGTGGAGGCTGGTCTCCGGCTCGTTGAGGACCATCAGCGCCGGCGGCCGCGGGGTCAGCAGGGCCGCGGTCCAGAGCAGGTAGCGCAGGGTCCCGTCGAAGAGCTCGGCCGCGCCCAGCGGGCGCAGCAGGCCGTGCTGGTGCAGTTCCAGCGCGAAGCGGCCGTCGCGTTCCGTGACGGAGATCCGGCTGCCGGGGAAGGCCGCGGAGACCGCCTCGTCCAGGGCGGCCCCGTCCCCCGTCTCGCGGATCGTCTGGAGCGCGGCGGGCAGGTCGGACCCGTCGGCGCCGAGCACCGGCGTACGGGTGCCGATCCGCGGGGTCCGGGCCGGGGCGGCGGCGTCGGTGCGGACGTGGTCGTAGAACCGCCAGGACCGCATCAGCTCGCGCAGGGCGAGGAGGTCGGGGGCCAGCTGGGGATCGGCGAGTTCGCTGAGCATGGAGTCGTACGGGCGCAGGGCGTTCTGCGTACGGTGCCAGCCGCCGTCGGCCGTGCGGGTGCGCACGGCGGGCCCCGACCGGTCCGAGAGGATCGCCGCCGGGCGCAGGACCGGCCCCGACCAGGTGCACTCGCGCTTGATCTCGGGGTCGAGGGCGAAGAGGGAGTTCGCGACCGGGACCGGGTGCCCGAAGTCCACCGCGTACCCGAATTCGTCGCCCGCGAAGCCCAGACGGAGGCTGACCGGTTCGGTGCGGACCGTGCCCTGGAGGGGCTGGTGCCCCTCGCGCACCGCCCGGCCCAGCTTCTCCGGGCCCGCCCACAGGGTGGAGGGGAGCCCGCCCTCCCGGGCCAGGGCGGCGATCGCGCCGCCGCGGGCGGAGTCGGCGAGGAGGCGCAGGGAGCGGTAGAGGCTGGACTTGCCCGTGCCGTTGGCCCCCGTCACGACCGTGAGCCGGCCGAGGGGGACGATCAGCCGGCGGAGGGAGCGGTAGTTCTCGACGGCGAGGGTGGTGATCACACCCCGATCATGCCGGGTCGCTGCGCGGGCTGACGGGGCTGTGGTTCGGCTGCGGCTGGGCCTCGGCTGGTGTTCTGGGGCGCTGCCCCAGGCCCCGCGCCTCAATCGCCGGCGGGGCTGGGTGGTGTGGGGCGGTGCCCCGCCGGAGTGTCTCCTCGGCTCGCGCGGTGCTG
>NZ_JOAK01000029.1 GCF_000720455.1 Streptomyces virginiae
GACCGCCGCCGCGCATCTCCGACGCCCTGTCCCTGAAATCTGGGACCGGCCCGTTCCTTTGGGGGCTTCCCGGCAGTCTTTCGGATTTCCGTGGCGGGGTGGGCGGTCAAGGGTGGAGCGCAGCGACATCGCGTAGCGACGCGACGAAGGAGCGCCCTTGAGGGGCCGGTCCGACGCGGAGAGACGATGGGACTGACGGGAAACCCCCAAATCCTCTCTGATCCCGCCCGAGTGGATCCCGCCCTCCCGGCCCCCTCCTCCTTCCGGTCCCGCCCGGGTGGCTTCCGCCTTCCCCGGCCCCCTCCTCTTTTCGGCGCCGACCGGGCGGTTCCCGCCCCTCCCCGCTGCCCGGGGAGTCGTCCGGTGGGAGTTTCTGATCGGATGTCGATGTCGATTTCTTGGAATGCGCTTTCATGTAATTCGTAACCGGAAATGAATTCCAGGCTCAAGAGATTCGTTTCTCCGTGAATGGTAGCGCATGATTCGCGGGAAGTTCGCCGACACGGCAATGAGTGTTTCCGGGTTTGTGGTGTTCGGTGAGTAGTATTCCCTTGCTCGGATTGCGACCCCATGTGCAGGCTCGCCGTATCGGGCTGATCGCGCAGGGGTTCATGCCGTCTTCACTACAGAAAGAAGGCTCCCATGGCCATCCCCCTCCCCAACGACGTGACGACCTTCCAGGACAACTGGCGCTTCTGTAACCACTGTTACTCCCTGTGGTGGAACGGCCGCCCCGACAACGGGGCCTGTCCCTCGGGCAACTCCCCGGACGGGCAGCACCACGGTCAGGGGAGCTGGAACTTCTACCTGCCGGCCAATCCCAGTGAGTCCATCTGATTCGACCGGGTGAGGGCGTGAAATTCTCGCCGCCATTGGTCCGGGCGGATTTGGTTGCCGTTTTGATCAATGTCGGGGGCGGTGTGGAAAACGCCTCGCGTTCCGGCGGAGAACGTCGCTCGGCCCGTGCTTGAGCGAATACCCCCGACTGCCGAAATCAGTCGGGGGTATTCGCGTCCGGGTTCCTTCCGGCTGCTGTCGCGGATGGTGCGGCAGCAGGCGGAAGGGAGGGGGGCCGGGTCAGGCGGGCTGTTCCGGGGCGGTCGCCGTGATCACCGAGAAGGCGCCGCCCTGGGGGTCGGCGAGGACGGCCATGCGGCCCGCCACCATGTCGAAGGCCGGGGCCATGACGCTGCCTCCGGCGCGTACGGTGGCGGCCTGGATCTCGTCGACGTCGTCGACGTGGAAGTACGGCATCCAGTGCGGCGGCACCCCGGCCGGCAGCTTGGCGAGGTCCATCATCCCGCCGACGGCCCGGTCGCCGACCTTGAACTCGGTGTACTCCCCGGCGTCGGGCATCTGGGACTTGGCCGTGGTGACGGGGAGGATGGCGGTGTAGAACGCGGCCGCGGCGGGGACGTCGCCGGTGCTCAGCTCGTTCCAGATCAGGGCGCCGTGCTCGTTGACGATGCCCGCGCCGTCGAAGGTGCCGGCCTGCCACAGGCCGACGGCGGCGCCGGTCGGGTCGGTGATCACGGCCATCCGGCCGAGGTCCATGACGTCCATCGCGCCCATCATCACCGAGCCGCCCGCGTCGGTGACCGACTTGAGGGTGGAGTCGAGGGAGTCGGTGGCCAGGTACGTGGTCCACGCGGTAGGCGGCATCGGGTCGGGCACGGTGCCGTCCGGGTTCGAAGCCTTCATGATGCCGGCGACGGGCTTGCCCTTGAGGAGGCAGACGGAGTAGCCGCCCTGCTCGGCCGGGCCGACCTCGCCCTGCCAGCCGAACAGGTCGCAGTAGAAGTCCAGGGCCGCCTGCTGGTCGGGGACCATCAGGTCGATCCAGCACGGGGTGCCGGGCTTGTAGGGGCCGTTCATGTCGGGCACGGATGCCTCCGCTGGTGGATGGGGGAAGGACGCGCCGTCCCCTACCCGCCCCGCACACCCCGAATCGACCCATTCGGGTGACCTGCACCAGGGCGCCGACTTCGCCGGCCGTCGCCGAGATCACGGGACGGCCCGCACGGCGCACCTCGGCCGAAACGGCGCTGTCCCCCTGGCCGAAGGCCAGGGGGACAGCGCCGTCAGGTCGGTCAGAGCTTCTCGGGGGTGCGGATGCCCAGGAGCGACATGCCCTTCGCGAGGGTGCGCGCCGTCAGGTCGGCCAGGAAGAGCCGGTTCTCGCCCACGACCTGGCCCGGGTCCGGCTTCACGACCGGGCACTGGTCGTAGAACGTCGTGAACAGCGACGACAGCTGGTAGAGGTACGCCGCCACCTTGTGCGGGGCGTGCTCCGCGGCCGCCTCGGCGATCAGCTCGCCGAAGCCGTCCAGGTGCAGGCCCAGCGCGCGCTCGGCCGGGGCCAGCTCCAGCTCCGGGTGGGCGACCGGCTTGCGGTCGCCGGCCCGGCGCAGGATCGACTTGATCCGGGCGTACGCGTACTGCAGGTACACGGACGTGTCGCCGTTCAGCGAGACCATCTGGTCCAGGTCGAACTTGTAGTCCCGCGCGGCCGACGTCGACAGGTCGGCGTACTTCACCGCGCCGATGCCGACGTACTGGCCGTTCTCGACGATCTCCGCCTCCGTCAGACCGACCTTCTCGGCCTTCTCCCGGACCACGGCCGTCGCCCGCTCCACGGCCTCGTCGAGCAGGTCCACCAGCCGGACCGTCTCGCCCTCACGGGTCTTGAACGGCTTGCCGTCCTTGCCGAGGACCGTGCCGAAGGCCAGCTGCACGGCCTTGACGTCGTCGTTCAGCCAGCCCGCCCGGCGCGCCGTCTCGAAGACCATCTTGAAGTGCAGCGACTGCCGCGCGTCCACCACGTAGATCAGCTCGGTCGCCCCGAGGTTGGTCACGCGGTCACGGATCGCCGACAGGTCGGTCGCCGCGTAGCCGAAACCGCCGTCCGACTTCTGCACGATCAGCGGGGTCGGGTTGCCGTCCGGGCCCTTGACGTCCTCGAAGAACACGCACAGCGCGCCGTTGGAGCGGACCGCGACGCCCGACTCCTCCAGCAGCTTGCACGTCTCGACCAGCATGTCGTTGTAGCCGGACTCGCCGACCACGTCCGGGTCCTGGATGTCCATGTCCAGCTTGTTGAAGACCGAGTAGAAGTAGATCTTCGACTCGTCCACGAACCGCTGCCACAGCGCCAGCGTCTCCGGCTCGCCCGCCTGCAGGTCCACCACACGCGCCCGGGCCCGCGTCTTGAACTCCTCGTCGGAGTCGAAGAGGGCGCGAGAAGCCTTGTACAGGCGGTTGAGGTTCGACATGGCCTCCTCACCGGAAGCCTGCTCGTCGCCGTCGCCGGACTTGTGGTCCAGCTCGTGCGGGTGCTCCAGCAGGTACTGGATGAGCATGCCGAACTGGGTGCCCCAGTCGCCGATGTGGTGGCGCCGGACCACCTTCTCGCCGGTGAACTCCAGGATCTCCACCATCGCCGCACCGATCACGGCGGACCGCAGGTGCCCGACGTGCATCTCCTTGGCGACGTTCGGCTGCGCGTAGTCGATCACCGTCGTGCCGGCGGACGCGTTCAGCGGCACGCCGAGCCGGTCGTCCGCCGCGCGGGCGGCAAGCGTCGAGATGATCGCCCGGTCGGCGACCGTGATGTTCAGGAAGCCGGGGCCCGAGACCTCGATCTCCTGGATCAGCTCACCGGTCGGGATGCCCTCGACCACGGTCGTGGCCAGCTCGCGCGGGTTGGCCTTCGCCTTCTTCGCGAGTGCCAGGATGCCGTTGGCCTGGAAGTCGGCCCGGTCACTTCGTCGCAGCAGCGGGTCGGCGCCACCGGCCTCCGGCAGGGCGGAGGCGAGGGCGTCGGCGACGCGCTGGTTGACGGACGAAGCGAGCGAAGGGACCGAGGCCATGAGCTGCCGTTCCTGTGAGGTTTCGTACGTGGGTCGTACGCGGTGCGTACTTGGGTCTTCCGACAAGTGCCGAGTATCCCACGCGGGCGCCATCCGTTTCGCGGGATATCACTGGGCGGAAGCAACCCCGGAGTGGCCGCTTCCGTCTGGGAGAATGGCCGAAGCCAGCATTCGAGATAGAAGGACGTGTCGTGGCTCAGAGCGCGCAGAGCAGCACCGAGACCGACTGGGTCTCCCGTTTCGCGGACGAGGTCATCGCCGAGGCGGAGCGCCGAGCCCCGGGCAAAACCCTCGTCGTCGCGTCCGGCCTCTCCCCCTCCGGCCCGGTCCACCTGGGCAACCTCCGCGAGGTCATGACCCCGCACCTGGTCGCCGACGAGATCCGCCGCCGCGGTCACGAGGTCCGCCACCTCATCTCGTGGGACGACTACGACCGTTTCCGCAAGGTCCCCAAGGGCATCCCCGGCGTCACCGAGGAATCGCACGCCCAGCACATCGGGCGCCCGCTGACCGCCGTCCCCGCCCCCGAGGGCTCCGCCTACCCGAACTGGGCCGAGCACTTCAAGGCCGCCATGGCCGAGTCGCTGGCCGAGCTCGGCGTCGAATACGACCCGATCAGCCAGACCGAGCAGTACACCACCGGTGTCTACCGCGAGCAGATCCTGCACGCGATGAAGCACCGCGGCGACATCGACGCAGTCCTCGCCCAGTACCGCACCAAGGTCAAGCCGGGCGGCAAGAAGCCCCAGCAGAAGCAGGTCGACGAAGCCGAGCTGGAAGCCGCCGAGGGCTCCGGCGCCGCCGCCGAGGACGACGGCAGCGCCGGCGAGGGCGGCTACTTCCCGTACAAGCCGTACTGCGGCCAGTGCGGCAAGGACTTCACCAAGGTCACCTCGTACGACGACGAGACCACCGAGATGACCTACGTCTGCACCGAGGACGAGTTCACCGAGACGGTCAAGCTCAGCGAGTTCAACCGCGGCAAGCTCGTCTGGAAGGTCGACTGGCCCATGCGCTGGGCCTACGAGGGCGTGATCTTCGAGCCCTCCGGCGTCGACCACTCCTCGCCCGGCTCCTCCTTCCAGGTCGGCGGCCAGATCGTCCACATCTTCGGCGGCGAGCAGCCCATCGGCCCGATGTACGCCTTCGTCGGCATCAGCGGCATGGCCAAGATGTCCTCCAGCAAGGGCGGGGTCTTCACCCCCGGCGACGCCCTGAAGATCATGGAGCCGCAGCTCCTGCGCTGGCTCTACGCCCGCCGCCGGCCCAACCAGTCCTTCAAGATCGCCTTCGACCAGGAGATCCAGCGCCTCTACGACGAGTGGGACAAGCTGGAGAGCAAGGTGGCGGACGGCTCCGTGCTGCCCGCCGACGCCGCCGCCCACAGCCGCGCCGTCCGGGTCGCCTCGCACGAGCTGCCCCGCACCCCCCGCCCCCTCCCGTACCGCACCCTCGCCTCGGTCGTCGACATCACCGCGGGCCACGACGAGCAGACCCTGCGCATCCTGGCCGACCTCGACCCGTCGCAGCCCCTCACCACCCTCGACGAGGTCCGGCCGCGCCTGGACCGCGCCGAGAACTGGATCACCACCCAGGTCCCGGCCGACCAGCGCACCCTCGTACGCGAGGACGCCGACACCGAGCTCCTGTCCTCCCTGGACGACGAGGGCCGCGAGTCCCTGCGCCTGCTCCTGGAAGGCCTCGACTCCCACTGGTCGCTCGACGGACTCACCACCCTCGTCTACGGCGTCCCGAAGGTCATGGCCGGACTGGAACCCGACGCCAAGCCCACCCCCGAGCTCAAGGTCGCCCAGCGCACCTTCTTCGCGCTGCTCTACCGGCTCCTCGTCACCCGCGAGACCGGACCGCGACTGCCCACGCTGCTCCTCGCCGTCGGCGCGGACCGCGTGCGCAAGCTGCTCGCCGTCTGACACCCCGCCACCACGGGCGGACACGCGGACCGGACACACGGAAGGGCCCGCACCCCTCGGGGTGCGGGCCCTTCCGCATACCGGGACCAGCCTGCACGGCTACGCCGGCTCGGCCTCCCGGTCGGTGTGGTGCTGCTGCCTGAACGACGGGATCATCCGACGCAGCAGCGAACCGCTGCGCGGGTGCGTCACGCCAAAGCGGTCCGCCAGCGTTATGTCGAGGGCTTCGGCGGTCGGGTAGTCCTGCGTCTCCTCGACCAGCGCACAGAACACCTTGTACGCGATCTGCGCGAACTCGACCTCGTCCGGCGACTCCGGCTCCGGCACCTGCTGCGGCGAGTACGCGTCCGGCGCCGCCTCGTGCCGCGGCTCCGGGATCGGCAGCTGCTGCGCCTGCTGCGCCTGCTGCTCGTCCGGGCCCATCGGGGGCAGCACCGGGGTCGGCTCCAGCCCCTCCACGTACTGCGGGTTGTAGCCACCCTCGTACACGGCCTGCGGCGCCTTCGGACCGGCGAACCAGGCACTGTTGTGGGCCGCCGGCATCGCCGTCGGATCCACCGCGAACGCCGGCGCGACATGGGCGACCGCCCCGGGCACCGCCTGCTGGGCCAAAGCCTGCGCCTGGGCCTGCGCCTGTTCCAGGGCCTGTTCCGGGGTCTGGCTCCCGTCCGGCTGCGGCATGCCCGCCGCCGACGTCTCCAGCGCCGGAACCGTACCCGCGAGCTGCTGCTCCAGCGGCGGCAACACCGCCGGGTCGATCCCCGTCGACGCCAGCGCGTCCGGCGCCGTCTGCGAGAGCGGCACACCGATCCGCGCCAGCTTCAGCGGCATCAACGCCTCCACCGGCGCCTTCTGCCGCCAGAAACGCCCGTACCGCGCCTGCAGCCGCGCCTGGTAGATCAGCCGGTCCTGCTCCATGCCGATCGCCTGCTCGTAGGAGCGCAGCTCCCACAGCTTCATCCGCCGCCACAGCTTGAACGTCGGCAACGGCGACAACAGCCACCGCGTGATGCGCACGCCCTCCATGTGCCGGTCCGCGGTGATGTCCGCGATCCGGCCCACCGCGTGCCGGGCGGCCTCCACCGTCACCACGAACAGGATCGGGATCACGGCATGCATGCCGACGCCGAGCGGATCCGGCCACGACGCCGCGCCGTTGAACGCGATCGTCGCCGCCGTCAGCAACCACGCCGTCTGACGCAACAGCGGGAAGGGGATCCGCAGCCATGTCAGCAGCAGGTCCAGCGCCAGCAGGACACAGATGCCGGCATCGATGCCGATCGGGAACACCAGGGAGAAACTGCCGAAGCCCTTCTTCTCCGCGAGCTCGCGCACCGCGGCGTACGAGCCCGCGAAGCCGATGCCCGCGATGACGACGGCTCCGGCGACCACGACACCGATGAGTATTCGGTGCGTACGAGTCAGCTGCATCGCGGCCACCCGCGATCCCCTCCCCTTGTCGAGCACAAACCGAGCGCTTACCGCGCCTTTATGGAGCCGCGGCAGGCACAGCGTACGGGTGACTGGATGTCAGCGCTCCAGGAGGCCCCGACCCGACCCGCCACCACTGCTACTGGGGCTGGGGAGACTGCGGCTGCTCCGCCGGCTTGTTGGCGGTCGCGACCGAGGCCACGGCCTCCTTCGCCGCGGTGAGCGCGTCCTGCAGCAGCTTCGCCTGGTCCGGAGCGCCGGCACCCTCGTAGGCAGCACCGTTGTAGTCGAGCGTGACCACCACGTTCTGGGTGCGCGCCACGATCGTCGTGTTGAAGAAGTCGACGTCCTTCTTCACCGAGTACACCACCGACGTGCCCTGGTCGCCCAGGCCCTCGGCCGGCTCGGCCTTCACGTTCTGCGCGCCCTCGGTGGCCTTCGCCGCCTCGACCTGCTTGCCGTACTGCTCCTCGGCCCGCTTGTTGGCGTTGCCGAGCGAGGCGTGCGAGTCGGTACGGAAGAAGGAGAGCGAGAGCCAGCGGTACTGCGAGCCCTTCAGACCGTCCTCGTCCAGACCGTTCCAGGAGCAGCTGGCACGGCTGGCCAGGTCGTTCGACTTGGTCGCCGTACCGTTCTTGTCCTTCGCCTCCGGTACGAGCGTGTCTATCGTCGCCGTCTGGAGCGCCTTGCAGGGATCCGGGAGCGCGGCGAACGCCGCCTTCTCCAGCTCCGGCTTCTTCGACTTCTCGCCGGGCTTGGAAGAAGCGGACGAACCGGACTTCTTGTCGCCCTTCGCGGCCGATTCCTTGCCCGAGTCGGAGGAACACCCGGCCACGGTGAGGATCACCGGGACGGCTGCGCAGGCGAGAACGCGGGTGAGGCGCGAGGCTGATCGGTGCATGGTTCCTTCAGTGCTCTGGGGGTCTTCTTCGGACGCGGGACCCGGTCAACGGTAGCCCGATCGGGTGGCGGACTGCTGTGCGCGCCGTCACGCCGGGGCGCGGCGCGCACCGCTCACTCGTTGAAGCGCTCGGCGAGCGCCAGCGCCAACTGCCGTGCCCTGTCCTGTGTTTCGGCACTGGACGGGACCGTGCCGGGCAGGGCCGGCTGCACGCTGTACTCGAGCTTGACGATGACATTCGAGGTGCGGAACACAATCCGCACGGTGCGCGACTGCGCGGCCGTGGCCCCGGCGGGGCTCAGCTTGTCGTCCAGGAAGGCCTCGGTGCCGAGCCCCTCCAGGACGCGCGAGCCGAGCTCGGGCTGCGGGGACGGGCTCGTGCCGGGGGCCGGCGTTCCCGAGGCCGGCGCCCCGGCCGACGGCGCCCCGGCCGACGGCGCGCCGCTCGCGGGCGGTGCGGGGTTCGCGGGCGGGGGAGTGGAGGCGGCGGGCCCGGCCGGGTTGCCGGGTCCGGCCGGGTTGGCCGGGTTCGCGGCGCCCGGGCCGGGGGTCGTGGCCGGGCCGGGGAAGGGCAGGTGGGCGTCCGTGAGCAGGCGTACGTAGACCTGCTTGGCCTTGTCGTCGTCGCTGGCGGTGGCGCGGTCGTAGGAGACGACGCGTTCGAAGCCGACCGACAGCAGCCGGGTTTCCTCGGGGGTCTGCGCGCTCCAGCGGCAGCCGACGTGCCGGTCGCCGTCGTAGGAGGAGTCGGCGGTGCCCGCGTACATCTGGTCGAGCTGTTCGGGGGTGAGGCCGTCCGGCTCGGGGAGCATGGCCTTGAGCTTCTTGCTGTCGGCGGCCGCCCTGCAGGGCGCGGGCAGGCTCCGGTACTTCCCCGGCTGGGCGGGTGCGGCGGCGCCGCCGCCGGCCTTCGAGTCGCTGGTGCCCGCCCCGTCGCTCCCGCCGGTGCACCCGGTCAGGCCGGCCGCACCGGCCGCGAGCGCGGTGAGCATCGCGATGCCGGGCAGGACTCGCCGTACCGCCTTGCGCTGCACGTCCACTGGCTCCCTTCGACCGGCGGGCCCCCCGACGGTCAGGAAAATGCGTTGCCGCGACTTGGGCGCGGCTGGACACAATGTCTATCGCACACGCTGGTGCTGGCGCCGGTCCCCTGTCGTCTTTGGGATCAAGAGCGAGGCTTTTGCGCATTCTCACCTTTCTGTTGGTTTCGGGGGATTGATTCCTTATGTCGTATGTAGAGGTACCGGGGGCTCAGGTCCCGATCCGGATGTGGACCGACCCGGCGTCGGTCGAGGCCGGTGCGATGCAGCAGCTCCACAACGTCGCGACGCTTCCGTGGATCAAGGGCCTGGCCGTCATGCCGGACGTCCACTACGGCAAGGGGGCCACGGTCGGCTCGGTGATCGCCATGAAGGACGCGGTCTGCCCGGCGGCGGTGGGCGTGGACATCGGCTGCGGCATGTCGGCGGTGAAGACGTCCCTGACGGCGAACGACCTCCCGGGGGACCTCTCCAAGCTCCGCTCGAAGATCGAGCAGGCGATCCCGGTGGGGATGGGCCTCCACAAGGAGGCGGTGGACCCGTCGCGGCTGTACGGCTTCTCGGTGGAGGGGTACGAGGATCTGTGGACGAGGTTCGACTACCTCACCGATGCGGTCAAATTCCGTCAGGAACGTGCCACAAAGCAGATCGGAACGCTCGGATCGGGGAACCACTTCATCGAGTTCTGTCTCGATGAGTCAGGTTCGGTCTGGCTGATGCTGCACTCCGGCTCCCGGAACATCGGCAACGAACTCGCCGCGCACCACATCGGCGTGGCCCGGGGCCTCGCGCACAACCAGAACCTGGTCGACCGGGACCTTGCGGTCTTCCTTGCGGCCACGCCCGAGATGGAGGCGTACCGCAACGACCTGTTCTGGGCGCAGGAGTACGCGAAGTTCAACCGTGCGGCGATGATGAGCCTCTTCAAGGAGGTCGTCCGCAAGGAGTTCCGGAAGGCGAAGGTCTCCTTCGACCGCGAGATCAGCTGCCACCACAACTACGTGGCGGAGGAGCGGTACGACGGCATGGACCTGCTGGTCACACGCAAGGGCGCGATCCGCGCCGGCAGCGGTGACTACGGGATCATCCCCGGCTCGATGGGCACGGGCTCGTACATCGTGAAGGGACTCGGCAACGAGAAGTCCTTCAACTCGGCCTCGCACGGTGCCGGCCGGAAGATGAGCCGGACTGCGGCGAAGAAGAAGTTCTCGGCGCGCGACCTGGCGGAGCAGACCAAGGGCGTCGAGTGCCGCAAGGACTCGGGCGTCGTGGACGAGATCCCGGGCGCGTACAAGTCGATCGAGCAGGTCATCGACCAGCAGACGGACCTCGTCCAGGTCGTGGCCAAGCTCAAGCAGGTCATCTGCGTCAAGGGCTGAGGCCCGGGCGCGGCTTTCGGGGGAGTGGAGGGGCCCGGACCGGTGGAGACCGGTCCGGGCCCCTCCGCGTGTTTCAGTCCTCGTCGCCGTCGAGGAGGAGGTCCACCGACAGCTCCACGGAGACTCCGAGGGACTCGGGGAGCGGGACCGAGGTGCCCCGCTTGAAGGTCTTGCGGAGGCGGTAGGCGCCGTTGCGGGGGTCTGTGTGGAGGACGACCTCGTCGTGGTGGCGGTCGGCGATGACGTAGACGGGAACGCCGGCCCTGGCGTAGCTCTCGACCTTGATGCCGATGTCGTCCGACCAGTTCGAGGAGGTGACCTCGACGATCAGGCGGAAGGCGTCGGGGGAGTAGCAGTTGTAGGCCGCCCGGTTGCGCTTGTAGTCCGCTTCGACCAGGGCGAAGTCGGGGATGGCGAAATCGTCCGGCCCGGTCGGCAGCGTGATGCCGATGGTCTGGAGGTACTTCAGTCCGGCCTTTCTGGCTCCGGCTGCCGCGAACTCCTCGATGAGCCACGTGAGTGTCTCCGAGTGCGCTCCGTCGGCGGGTGGTGTCACGGTGAGCCTCCCCTGGAGAATCTCCACTCGGTGTCCGGGAAGCTCCTTGGAGAGTCGATCGGCGGCCTCGGCGATCGTGGTCTCGTGCTGCATCACGGCCATAGGTTCCTCCCTTTGAGGGCTCACGCTTTCGGATCGTAGCCGCGCGCGCCGACATACCGCGCGCATTCACCCATACGGGCCTCGGGGGCAGCGGGCCTCAACTGTCTTCTCGTGCATGAGGGTTGACCGTCCAAGTTGGTCTAGACCAAGGTGTGCGGCATGGGGAGATCTCGCGTGCTTGTCGCCGCGCTCGCGTCGTTGTCGCTGGCTCTCGGGGCCGCCGGGTCCGCGCAGGCCCGGGTGGGGTTGCCGCCCGTCGTTGCGCAGGTGCCGACCTCGGAGAAGGTCGTCTTCATCACGGTCGACGACGGGTGGCACCACGATCCCGAAGCCGCCCGGATCCTGCTGGAGCGGCGGGTGCCCGTCTCGCTGTTCCTGCTGCCGGGGGCGGCCTCGTACGACGCCGCGTACTTCACCCGGCTCACGGAGGAGGGGCGGGCGAGCGTGGAGAACCACACCCTCGGCCATCCGGACCTCACGACGCTCGACGCCGCCGGCAAGGACGCCGAGGTGTGCGGGGCGGGAGAGCGGCTCCGGGCGGTCTTCGGGCGGACGCCGAAGCTGCTGCGGCCGCCGTACGGGGCGGTGGACGACGAGGTGCGGCTCGCGGCGAAGGCCTGCGGGGTGAAGGCGCTGATCACCTGGACGCACGACTTCACCACCTGGGGCGACGCGCCGCCGCCCACTCCGCGGCTGCAGGCGGGCGACATCGTGCTGCTGCACTTCACGCCGACGCTGGCGGCCGACCTGCAGCGGGCCCTGGACGCGGCGAGGGCCGCCGGGCTGAAGCCGGCGGCCCTGATGCCGCACCTGAAGGGCTCCGGGGTGATCCAGGGGGCCTAGAGGTCGCGGTGGACCTTGGTGTTGGAGGCCTGGGCGCGGGGGCGGACCACCAGGAGGTCGATGTTGACGTGGCTGGGGCGGGTCACCGCCCAGGTGATGGTGTCGGCGACGTCGTCGGCGGTGAGGGGCTCGGCGACGCCCGCGTAGACCTTCTCCGCCTTCTCGGCGTCGCCGCGGAAGCGGGTCTTGGCGAACTCGTCGGTCTTGACCATCCCGGGGGCGATCTCGATGACGCGGACGGGCTGGCCGACGATCTCCAGGCGGAGGGTCTCGGCGAGGACGCGGGCGCCGTTCTTGGCGGCGACGTAGCCGGCGCCGCCCTCGTACGTGGCGTGGCCGGCGGTGGAGGAGAGGACCACGACCGTGCCGTCGCCGGAGGCGGTGAGGGCGGGGAGCAGTGCCTGGGTGACGTTGAGCGTGCCGATGACGTTGACCTCGTACATGGTGCGCCAGTCGGCGGGGTCGCCGGTGGCGACGGGCTCGGCGCCGATGGCGCCGCCGGCGTTGTTGACGAGGACGTCGCAGCGGTCGAGGGACGCGGCGAGGGCGTCGACGGCGGCGCGGTCGGTGACGTCGAGGGCGTGGGCGGTCGCGGAGTGGCCGGCCTCGGTGAGCTCGGCGGCGAGGGCCTCGATGCGGTCCTTGCGGCGGGCGGTGAGGACGACGTGGTAGCCGGCCGTGGCGAGCCGGCGGGCGGTGGCCGCGCCGATGCCGCTGCTCGCGCCGGTGACTACGGCGGTTCGGGTGGCGGCCGTGCTCATGTGCGTGCTCCTCGGTCGTTCGTACGGACGATTAACCGCCAGCATAGGCGCGGGCGGGTGGGTCAGCGGCCGCGCGGGGCGTACATGATCACGGCCATTCCGGCGAGGCAGACGAGGGCTCCGGCGATGTCCCAGCGGTCGGGGCGGTAGCCGTCGGCGACGGCGCCCCAGGCGAGGGAGCCGGCGACGAAGACTCCGCCGTAGGCGGCGAGGACGCGGGCGAAGTCGCCTTGGGGCTGCAGGGTGGCGACGAAGCCGTAGAGGCCGAGGGCGATCACGCCGGCGCCGATCCAGGCCCAGCCCTTGTGTTCGCGTACGCCTTGCCAGACGAGCCAGGCGCCGCCGATCTCCAGGAGGGCGGCGAGGGTGAAGAGGGCGACGGAGCGGGCGATCGGCATGGCTCAAAGGTACGTAGGGCGGATGGGGGCGGGCGCGCCCTCGTTCGTGTGATGGTCCGACTGGCCGGGGGTGGTCCGGGCTAGCCTCCGCGCGAGATGCGAGGAGGTGGTGGCGGTGCGCCGTGTCGCCGTACGGAGTGTGGTGGTGGCGGGGTTGCTGGCGCTCGGGGCGGGTGTGCCCGGGCCGGCGCAGGCGTCGGTGTGGGCGCCGGTGTCGCCGGGGGCGCGGGTGGGGGCCGGGCCGGAGGCCGACGTGTCGTACCACGGCCGGGTGGCCCTGTCCGGGTCGCAGCTGCGGGTGTGGCTGGTTCCGGAGAACGACGGGCCGGCCGCGCTGCCGAACGCGACGTTGCGGGTGCGCCTGTCTGCCGACCTGGCGGACCGGCAGCAGCTGGCGGAGGGCTGTGCGCGGGCGGGTCTGCGTGAGGTGGTGTGCGAGACGGGGCCGTTGCCGTTGCACGGGCGGGGCCGGCACGTGGGGCTGGCGCTGGAGCTGCGGGAGCGGGTGCCGGAGGTGGTGGTGCGGGTGGACACGTGGTGGAACGGCGGTGCGACGGACCGGAACCACGCGAACAACGATCACGTGGTGCTGGCCCTGGACACGGGTGACGCGTACGCCTTCTAGGCCCGGGCGCAGTGGCCCGGGCTCCCGGGCCCCCGGGCCTCGTCAGGCGGTGCCGAATTCGACGAGTGCCTCGTCGACGATCCGTTCCAGGCGGGCGTGGTGGGCGCCGCGCCAGTAGACGCGCTCGCATGCGGTGCACTGGGCGAAGACGTCGTAGGAGCGGTGCGTGCCGTGTTCCAGGCGGTCGCCGACGCTCTCCTTGTCGGCCTCGTGGAGCGGCCCGTTGCAGGCGGTGCAGCGGGTCCACGGGGCGAGGGCGGGTGCGAAGCGGCCGAGGACGTCGCGCAGTTGCTCGTCGGGGTTGTCGCTGTAGACGTACGCGCCGGCGAAGATCTCGCGGCGGCGGAGCAGGCCGCGGTCGCGGGAGAGCAGGACGCGCTGTTCGGCGGCGGAGCGGGTGGCGAGGGCGGGGTCGCCGATGTCCTCGTTCTCGTAGGCGGCGTCGACGCCGAGGAGGCGCAGGCGGCGGGCGAGCGTGCCGAGGTGGACGTCGAGGAGGAAGCGGAGGGGGGCGCCGGGGATGTGCTGGGGGCGTTCGACTCCGAACACCTCGACGTTCTGGCCGTCTCGGGGCACGTAGGAGACCGGGACCTCGTGCCCGTCGACGAGGAGGCGGCCGACCTCGGTGAGGGGGACTCCGGCGGATTCGACGACGTGGCCGAGGCTGGAGGCGCCGTCGGTCGCGGTCGGTACGCGGTCCGTGCGCCGGCTGGGCGGGGCGAAGAGGCGCAGTTCGGGGGCGAGGGTGAGCTGAATGCCGGGTCCGTTCACGCTGTCAGCATGCCATTTCGGGGTGGGTGGTCGCGCCTGATTTCAGGAGGCGGCGTTGGCCCGGTCGTAGGTGTCGCGGTGGGTGCTGACCTCGTCGAAGTGGTTCTCGGCCCAGGTCTTCACGGAGGACAGGAGGCAGCCGAGGCTGCTGCCGAGGTCGGTGAGCCGGTAGTCGACGCGGACGGGGACGGTGGGGGTGACGTGGCGGGTGACGAGGCCGTCGCGTTCGAGGGAGCGCAGGGTCTGGGTGAGCATCTTCTGGCTGACGCCGGGGATCTTGCGGCCGAGGTCGCTGTAGCGCAGGGAGCGGTCGTCGGCCTCGCCGAGGGCGCTGACGATGAGGCCGACCCACTTGTCGCTGATCCGGGCCAGGAGCTGGCCGGTGGGGCATTCCTTGAGGAAGGCGTCGTAGGCGAATCGGGCTTCCTCGCGGCGGGCCGCGGCGGTGCTGGTGGCCATGGGCACCCACTTCCAGGTCCGGTACGCACCTTGGAGTACGTACTTACGAAAGGAGAGTACCTCTCCCTAGGTTAGTGGTCATCGGAACGAGCGAAGACGACGGAAGCGGGGAGAGAGATGAGCGAGCGGACGATGCTGGCGGCCGTGGTGACCGGGTTCGGCGGTCCGGAGCGGGTCGAGCTGGCCGAGGTGCCGGTGCCGCGTCCGGAGGCGGGTCAGGTCAGGATCCGGGTGGCGGCCGCCGGGCTCAATCCGGTGGACGCGGGGGTCCGCGCCGGGGTCTTCGGCGGCGCCGGGCAGCGGCTCGGCCTCGGCTGGGACGTCGCCGGGGAGATCGACGAGGCCGGCCCCGGGGTGACCGGTTGGAGCCGCGGCGACCGGGTGGTGGGCCTGCACTACGGCACGGTGAAGCCGCTGGGCACGCACGCCGAGTACGTGGTGCTCGACGCCGGCGCCGTGGCCGCCGCGCCGGCCACCGTGGACGTACCGGCCGCGGCGGCGCTGCCGCTGGCCGGCCTGACCGCCGCCCGCGCCGTGGACCAGCTGGGGCTGGCCCCCGGCTCCTCGGTACTGGTCACCGGTGCCGCGGGCGTGGTCGGCGGTCTGGCGGTGCAGCTCGCCGCGGGGGCCGGCCTGGTGGTGACGGCCCTGGCGGGTCCGGGGGACGAGGAACTCGTACGGTCGCTGGGCGCGGCCGCCTTCGTGCCGCGCGGCGGGGCCCCGGCCGGGCCGGTGGACGGGGTCCTGGACGCGGCCGTCCTGGGCGGTGCCGCGCTGGCCCACGTCCGCGACGGCGGGGTCTACGTCGGCCTGATCCCGAACCACGCCCCGGCGGCGGAGCGCGGCGTCCGGGTAGAGGAGCAGGAGGTCGCCGCGGACGGGGAGCTGCTGGCCCGCCTGGTGTCCCTGGTCGAGGCGGGCGCGCTCACCCTGCGGGTCTCGGAGGTCTTCCCCCTCGCGGAGGCGGCGAAGGCGCACGACCGGCTCGCGACGCCGGGTGTGCGCGGCCGGATCATCCTGACGCCGTGAGCGTGCGCGGCGGCCCCACCCGGTAGCGCCAGTCGAGGCTGGGGTGGGGCACGCCGGGCGGGTACTCGAAGTCGACCTCGCCGAGGCATTCGAACCCGGCGCGCCGGCATACGGCGTTTGAGGCGGGGTGGTCGGTTCCGGGGAAGGCGTGGACGCTGTCGCGGGATCCGTGCTCCCGTACGTAGGACAGGAGCCGGGTCAGGGCGGCGACAGCCAGTCCGCGGCCCTGGAACTCGGGCAGGATGCCCCAGCCGGCCTCGTAGACCGGCTCGCCCCGCCACTCGCGTTCCCAGAAGCCGATGGATCCGGCGCTCTCCCCGGAGGCTTCCAGGACCACGCGGAACATCCGCCCGGCGGCGGGCTCCCGGGCGCTCAGGGCCTCGTAGCGCCGCTGGCGGTCGAGGAGCTTCTCGTCGGACTCGGGGCCGCCGAGGTGTTGCGTCATGGCGGGTTCGTTCGCGCGTCGCAGCAGCCAGAAGTCCGCGTCGGACCACGGTTCCAGTCGTACGTCCGTCTCCATCCGCCCACCCTACGCATCCTGCCCGCCGGGACCCTCCGTGCGGGTGTGTGGTCAGCCGCGCTGGAAGAACTCCACCTCCGCGAGGGCGAGATGCCGGTCCGGAGCCGACCCGGCGGGTTCTTCCAGGGTCAGCCGGATCGTCGTGACGTCGCTGATTCCGAGGGGGAAGGTCTGCGGTCCGGGCTTGTCGCTGAGGACGAGCTTCTTGTGGACCGTGGCGCCGTCCCGGTCCGTCACCTCCATGTCGATGCGCAGCGCCCGCCCCTGCTTCGCGTACTCCTCGGGTGCGGGTGAGGCGCCGTTGGTGACGATCACGTCGACGAGGCGGAACGGCTTGCCGAAGGTGTACGTCGCCGACGTGCCGGGGGCGGGCGCGCCCCAGTAGCGGTTGCTGAGGCCGTCCGTGCTGTGGGCCACGGGGTGTCCGGGGAGTTCGGCGGTCGCCTGGACACGGGTCGGGGTCACCGCCTTGGCCTTGCCGAGCTTGTCCCGGGTGTCCTCCATGAGGTGGCGTCCGGCCGGCAGCAGCAGGAAGGCGGCCGCGCACAGGGCCAGTACGACGCCCAGGACCACCAGGAAGCGGACCAGGCGGCCGGAGCCGGCCCGGGTACGGCGGCGGAACGGCCAGACGGTCCGCCACCACGGCAGGGGGGCCGCGATGGTGGTGGGCGTCAGCGGTGTCGCGCAGCGGCGGCAGAAGCGGCGGTCGGGCGGGTTGGGGGTGCCGCAGGCCGGGCACGGTGCGCCGGTGACGTCGTCGCTCGCCGGGAGGGGGCGTACGACGGGGCGCGGCGCGACGGCCCTGGCGGGCAGTACGGGAGCCGGGGACGCCACTGGTGGGGTGGCGGGTGCTCGCGGTGCCGGTACCGGGCGTGCCGGTGCGGGGCGTGCCGGTGCCACGGGCGCGGGCGAGGATCCCGCCGAGGCGCCGGACGGCGCACCCGGCCGGGGCTCCGCGCCTGCGGCTGCGGACGCGGCCGGGCCGGACTCGGTGTCGGCGTTGGCGGCCGCGGCCGGGGCGGGCCTCCTGCGCAGCCAGGACAGCCACCGCCCCACGCGGGACGCGGGCGACTCTGATCCCGCCTCCGCCGCCGCGGCGTCCGACGAGCCGGCCCCTCCGGACTCCGTGCCGCCCTGCGGGGTGGCTTCCCGGGCCGTGCCGTCCTGGCTCGTGCCGCGTGGGGTGGGGGCTTCTTGGGCTGCGCCCTGCCTGGGTGTGTCGGCCTGAGGGGTGGCCGCCTGCCGGGCGTCTTCCTGAGCCGTGCCGCTCTGGGGTGTGCCGGTCTGCGGGGTCGGCCCCTGGGCCGTACCGCCAGGGGCGTTGGTCTCTTGGGCTGCGCCCTGCCTGGGTGTGACGGCCTGAGGAGTGGCCGCCCGCCGGGCGTCCTCCTGAGCCGTGCCGCCCTGAGCCGTGCCGCCCTGAGCCGTGCCGCCCTGAGCCGTGCCGCCCTGGGGCGGCACGCTCCGGGACGTGCCGCCTTGCGGCGTCGGGCTCTGGAGGGTGCCGGTCTGCGGGGTGGGCCCCTGGGTCGTACCGCCAGGGGCGGCGGTGTCTTGGGCTGCCCCCTGCCGGGGTGCGTCGGCCTGAGGGGTGGCAGCCTGCAACGTGCCGCCCTGGGGGGTGGCTTGCCGGGTCCGGCCACGGTGGGCCGCGTCAACGCCGGGCGCGCCGCTCCCGGCCGTGTCCTCCCGGGGCGTGTCGGCCTGGGGCGTGCCCGCCCGGGCGAAGGGCTCCGAGGCCGTGCCCTGTCGCGGCGTGCCGGTGCCAGGGGTGGCGCCCTGAAGGGTGCCCTCCTGGGTCCGCCCACCGTGGGCGGCCCCCGCCGGGGCCTGGCCGCTCTGGGCAGTGTCGGCCTGGGGTGTGGCTTCTCGGGCCGTGCCGCTGCGGGGCGTCCCGCCCGCGGCGGTGGGACCCTGGGGCATGTCGGCCTGAGGCGTGCCCCTTTGGGCGACGGTGTCCGGGGCCGTGCCCTCCCGCGGCGTGCCCGTGTCAGGGGTGTCCTCCTGGGGCCCGGTGTCCCGGGGGGTGGGGCGGCTGGGGGAGGACCAGTTGAGGTAGGCGCCGCAGTTGGTGCAGAAGTCGTCCGTCGGGGCGGTGGACGCCCCGCACGCGGGACACGTACGCAATGCCGTCAGCTCCCTTCGGCCGTGGGCGGCCCGGGCAGGATCTCCACCCGGCAGGCCGTGTGGACGGGACACAGGGTGTGGACGAGGGCACGGACCCGGTCCGCGTCCACCTCGTACGCGGCGCCCGGGCCGCGCGGCCACACCCGTACGAGGACCTCGCCGGACGGAGCCGGCGCCGGTTCGGTGCCGGCCGTGCGGGACCAGACGGCGGTGCCGTCCCCGCTGACGTCGGCGGACACGCCCAGTACCAGGCGCAGGGCTTCGACCAGGCCGCGCCGGGTGCCGCGCCACCGGTGGAGTTCCACCGCGCGGGCCACCGCCTCGCGCCGCAGTGCGGTCGGCCAGTCGGGGTCGTCGGCGCCGCCGACCCAGGAGGCCAGCCAGGCCAGGAAGTCGGCCGGGGCCAGCCGGGGGTCGAAGTACGAGGGCAGGTTGTCGAGGGTCGTGAACACCGGGGCCAGGACGGTGTCCAGGCCGGCCGTGAACCGCTGGGCGAAGTCGTCGTCGGAGTACAGCGCGGGCAGTTGCCCGCCGATCGGGTGCCGGCTGGGGAGGCCGGGTACGGCGGCGCGGCTCATCCGTGCACCCCCGTCCCCGGCTCGGGCTCGGTGACGACCACCTGGTGCTGGTAGGAGAAGACGAGCGTGCCCGTCCCGATGTCGATGCGGTCGACGGGGGCGCCGCGCCGTCCCGTGATCGGGTCGGCGGCGAACATCCGGATCTCCTCCACCAGGACGTCCCCGATGGCGCGTTGCAGTACGCCGAACACCTCGCCGTACTGCACGGGCCGGCCGAACGGCCAGCCGGTGCCGTCGGGTCCGCCGTGCAGCGGGTTGAGGTGCCGGTACAGGGCGGCGAGCGCCGCGTCGCGCACCCGGTCGGCGTCCGCGGCGGGTGCAGACAGCCGGGCGACGACGGTGACGCCCTGGTAGACGGGCGGTTCCACGACGAGGCTGGTGCCGATCAGGCGCCGCTCGTCGAGGGTGTCGGTGATCGCGGTGAGGACCTGGTCGGAGGGGATCAGCTGCTCGAAGCGGAGCCGGTCGCCCTCGTCGGCGACGGCGTCCGGCACCACCAGGACCCGTACCGGGCCGGCGCCGCGTCCGCCGTCCGTGGCGGGCAGGCAGCGGACCCGGCGTACCGAGGGCGCCGCCCGGCGGGCGATGATCTCGTAGTCCTCCGCGGTCACGGCGCGTTCCTGCATGCGCAGGGCCTCCGGGGCGCGCAGCTTGGCGTTGTCGATGGTCTCCCCGGCGACACCGCCGCGTGCCGCCTCCCGGTTGGTGACGCGGGCGACGTACGGGACGGAGCTGCGCAGTACGGAGATCGCGCCGCGCGAGACGTTGCCGGCCGGGCCGCCGCCGGTGCGGTAGCGGGTCACGCGGATCTGGGAGCCCTTGGGCGGTACGGCGCCGCAGGCGCGCAGCGTGCCGTCGGCCTCGCGGAGCACCGGCGGGAAGGAGAACTCGCCGGTGGTGGCGTCGACGCGGACGTGCCGGTCGTCGGGTCCGGAGCGGCCGAAGTGCTCGACGACGTCCCAGCGCTGCCAGCCCTCGGGGGAGGACACCTCCACCACCGGGGGTTCCCTGTCGAGGAGTACGGGCGGGCGGCCGAGGCGGAAGCTCTGTCCGGCCACGCCTTCCGAGGCGCCGAGCGGTACGTCGTTCACGCGCTCGGCGTGTTCCACGGTCATGGTGCCGCCGACGGTGAAGACGGCGGCCTCGCGGACGGTGGGGGACTCGGAGTAGAAGGGCTGGCCGGGTTCGGGCTCGGTGACCCGGCAGCGCAGCCAGCCGGCGCGGGTTCCGCTGATCACGGAGGCGGTGTGCCCGGCGGGGACGTACACGATGATCTCGCCGGGCCGGTTCAGGCCGCCGGTGCTGTCGGAGTCGGTGGCGCAGCGCTGCCAGCGGCCGCCGTCCCAGGCCTCCCACACCAGCGGGGGCTGGCGCGGGTCGACGCCGACGCCTTCGACGCGGCTGTCCAGGCGCACCGCGACGACGCAGCGCGGCACGGCCGTCGGGAGGCCGAAGAGCAGGGCGTCGCCGGGTTCGGGCGTCGCCTGGAAGCAGGGTATGTCGCGGCCTTCGGTGAGCGCGCCGGTCCGGTCGGCGGGTTCGCCGGCGCGGGGCGCGCTGACCAGCCTCGTCAGTTCGCTGGGCAGGATCCGCAGGTCGTCGGTGGTGGCGAAGACGACGGCTTCCTCGGTGTCGCCGGACGCGGTCGTGACTTCGGTCGTCACCTCGGTGCCCGCGGGCAGGGTGACGGTGTCGGGCTGGGGGGCCGACAGCCAGAAGTCGACCTCGGCGGAGGCGGCCGACGGCGGGTACAGCTGGATGCCCAGCAGGTCGAGGAAGGCCAGGTAGTTCTTGTCCGGGACCCGGTTGAGCCGGTACAGGAGCTGGTCGACGAGGTAGGCGAACGTCTCGATGAGGGTGACGCCCGGGTCGGAGACGTTGTGGTCGGTCCACTCCGGCGCGCGCTGCTGCACGTACCGCTTCGCCTCGTCGACGAGTTGCTGGAACCGTCGGTCGTCCAGGTTGGGGGAGGGCAGGGCCATCAGTCCGCGACCATTTCCTCGGCCCCCTCCTCGGAGGGGATCGTGTAGAAGGGGAAGACCAGGTTGCGCCGGTCGTTGGTGGTGCGCACCGTGTAGTGCACATCGATGTAGAGGGTGCCCGCCTCGACGGCGTCGAAGGCCACGACGACGTCGTCGACGGTGATGCGGGGCTCCCAGCGTTCCAGTGCCTCGCGGACCTGCTGGGCGACGCGGCCGGCGGTGTCGCCGTCGCCGGGGGCGAAGACGTACTCGTGGATGCCGCAGCCGAACTCGGGCCGCATGGGGCGTTCGCCGGGCGCGGTGCCCAGGACGAGGCGGATGGCCTCTTCCAGCTCGCGTTCGCGTTCGACCATGGCGATCCCGCCGGTCGGTCCGACGCGCAGCGGGAACGCCCAGCCGCGGCCGATGAACCGTTCGCTCATCACACGCCTCCGATCAGGACGTCGAGGGCGCCGGTGAGGACCTGTGCGCCGCACGCGGTCTGGTCGCGGGCCCGGGCGGCGGGCAGTCCGCCGATGAGGACCGTTCCCGCGGTGAGGGCGGCCGGATTGGGGACGATCACGTTGGCCGGGCCGAGGGCGGCGTGCGGCGGGACCACGCAGACGTGCAGGCTGCCCACGACGGCGGCGGGCCGGCCGCCGATCAGCACCGTGGCCACCGCGGCGGCGGCGCCGGGCGGTGGCGTGGCGAGCCGGCCACCGTGGTTGGTGGGGTCGCCGGTACGGGCTGCGGCTGGCATCGGGGCTCCTCGGGGACGGCGGTCGTGGTGCGGGGGCGGGCGGCAGGGGGTACGGGGGTACGGGGGTCAGTTGATGCGGATGAGGCGGGCCTTGAGGACGGCGAGCAGGCCGCCGTTGACCGTGACGTCCGCGGTTCCGGACACCTTCACCGACCGGCCGCCGATGCTGACCCCGGCGGTGCCGTCGATGTCGACCTGGCGGCCGGACACCTTCACGGTGCCCTTGCGGGCGTCGAGCGTGATGCCGTTCTTGTCCAGGAGGACGGAGGTCAGCGGTCGGCCCCGGCCCGCGTACACGGTGAGTTCGATGCGGTCCCGGCGGTCGTCCATGCGTACTTCGAGCCGCTCGTCCCCGGTCACCAGCCGCAGCCCGGAGGGCCCGGGCGCCGCCGCGTCGAGCAGCTCCACGCGGTGGCCCGAACGCGACACGATCGAGCGGCGGTTGACCTTGCCGCTGGTCTTGTCGATCAGCGGCACGTCGTGCGGTGAGGGCTGGTCCACGCCGTTGTAGAGGCCGCCGATGACGTACGGGCTGTCGAGCAGGCCCTGCTCGAAGCCCACCAGCACCTCGTCGTTGACCTCGGGGCTGACCACGCCGCCGCCGCCCTTGCCGCCCCACTGGACCGTGCGCACCCAGTCGCTGACGTAGGTGTCGTCCAGCCACGGGAACTTCAGCCGTACCGCGCCCCGTTGGGAGCCGTTCGGCTCGCGTACGTCCGTCACCACGCCGATCGCCAGGCCGGGGATGCGCGGCCCGCGCCCGGGGGCGTTGGCGCCGGTGACCAGGCCGGTCAGGGAGCGGTCGGGGCTGGCGCTGACCCACACGGTGGTGCGGAAGCCGCCGTGCGGTTCCAGGACGTGCTGGACGGCGGTGGCGGTGTACCGGCCGGAGAACGCCTGTCCGACGTTGCCGAGCGCGACCGGTTTGCCGGCCCGCAGCAGCGGGTTGCCCTCGGCGACCGCCTCCAGCTCGCCGAAGCCGGAGCTGATCTGGGCCGCGGCCGCCTTCGCGACCGCCGTCGTCTCGGCCTGCGTGCGGTAGGGGGTGTCGGTGACGGGCACGGCCGCCGCACCGAAGCGTGCGGCGGTCTGGGGGCCGAGGCCCGGCACCACCGTGTCGCTGACCACGGACGGCTGCTCGGCGACCAGCGGCCGCTTCGTGGTCACGTCCCAGCCGCGCACCTGCACCTTCGACGCGCCGTCGGCGGCCGTCAGCGCGGCCCGCAGGGCGATGAGGTTGCGCCCGTACTCCAGCACCATCGGGTCGCGGACCGCCGACGTCGACGGGGCGGGCGCCCCCGAAGCCTTCACGGGCCGGGTGAACTGCAGGAGCCCCTTGTCGTCGACGCGGACCTGTGCGCCGCTCTCCCCGGCGAGGAACTGCAGGAAGTCCCAGTCGGAGACGTTCGCCTGGGACAGCTGCTTGTACGTGACCGGAGCGGCCTCCACCTTCCCGACGGCGAGTCCGGCGCCGGCGGCCACCTTGCGGACGATGGCGGCGGCCGTCATGTTCCGGTAGGCCACGACCTTGCGGCCGCGCTGGAGGCGGTGCGCCTTGGAGTAGGCGCGTACGACGGTGAACGAGCCGGTGCGGTCCCGGTCGATCTCCAGGGCCGTGACCTCGCCGTTGAACAGCCGTTCCCGTGACTGCCCCTTCACGGTCGCCACCGACACCCGCAGCAGGGTGCCGATGGTGATGCCGGTGGCGCGCAGGAACTCGTGGTCGGGGTCGCGGTAGGTGAGCACCGCGGTGTCGGGCAGGCCCACGTTCTCGTCGACGACGCAGCTGACCAGCTGCGCCGCCCAGATCTGCGGCAGTTCGCCGGGGGCTTCCACGATGGGGTCTGCCGCGAACGACCGGCCCCCGGTCTCGGACCCGCTCACCGCTGCTCCTCCTCGCCGTGCTGGTCCCGTGTGCCCGGCACCACGATCTCGCTGCCGGGTACGAGGGCCATGGGGTCGTCTATGCCGTTGGCCTCGGCGATGACCCGCCAGGCCGTCGCGTCGCCGTATTCGCGCCAGGCCAGCATGGCCAGGCTGTCGCCCGCCACCACGGTGTGCGTGCTGCGGGCGGTGCGTGATCCGGAGGTCGGGTTCTGACCGGGCGGGTCGACGCTCGCCTCTTCGATGGACAGCGAGCAGGTGGCCCGCAGCGGCTTTCCGTCGACGTCGAAGAGCGTGTACGACACCGACAGGTTCGACAGGACCCCGTCGAAGGAGGTGGTCCGCGCGCTGCCCCACTCGAAGCGCACCCACGGGCTCGCCGGCTTCTTGCGGCCGAGGCTGGCCGGGGTCGGCACGCACGCCTTCATCAGCTTCTCCACCGCCTGCTCGACCGAGTTGTCGTGGGTGGCGGTGGCGTCGAGGAACACTTCCAGGCTCAGGGTGCGCGGGCCACTGCCCACGAACTCGGGCAGCGCCGACTGGCCCGCCATGCGGGACGGGGAGCGCCGCCATTCGGTGGTCTTGCCCAGTTGCAGGGTCGACGGGTTGAACTGCAGGTCGAGCCGGGCGATCGTCCCGCCGGGCTTGGCGCCGACCGAGGCCGGGGGCTCCTTGAGGGTGAGCTGGGCCCGGGCGCGGCTGGCGCGTGCCGAGGATGCCATGCCGTGGACTTCCTTCCGGGGCGGCGACGAACGGGACGGGGGCGAACGGTGCAGGGGCGAGGTGGAGTTGCGGGGTCAGGAGGGCAGCAGGCCCGCGTGGGCGATCTCCAGGGTCTCCACCGCCGCCGCGGAGTTGGCGGGGTCGAAGGACGGCCCCTGCCAGCGCACCGGGACGATCCCGAAGACCTGCCAGCTGATGATCCGGCTCAGGTCGGGCCGCAGCGCCACGATCTCGCCGTCCTTCGGTTCGACCCGCCGCAGCGTCTCGTCCAGCCAGCGGGCGATCTTCGCCGTGTCGGCGGTGACGGGCCGGGTGAGGGTGATGTTCGACCAGGTCACGCGGCCGGGCAGCTGCCAGGTGAAGCCGTTGTTGCCGCCCTCGGCGTAGCTCTCCATCTCGACCTCGGCGCCCATGCCCGAGCAGGTGTGGAAGGCGCCCAGGTCGTTGCCGCCGATCGCCAGCCGGAAGAACACGCTGGTCGCGAAGATGTTGTCCGTCATCGGTCCGTCGTCCGTTTCTCGTTCGTACGTGTTCTCAGCGGCGCCCGTCGAAGGGCCTGCCCGCGCGTTCCCGGCCGCGCCGCAACTCGGTGCGCAGGAGGCGGGCGACCGGGTCGAGCAGACGCCGTGCCAGGTCGTCCAGGTCGAGGTCGCCGCCGCCGTGGGGCGCGTTCTCGCGCGCGCCCTCGGGCCGGCGAGCCGCTGCGGCGGGGGCGGTCGTCCCGGTACCGGTCCGGCCGGCCCGGCCCGTGTCCCGCTGTACGGGGGGCGGCGGGCCGCTCGGCGGCGGCGCGGGAACGGCCGGGCCCGGCCCCGGGCCCGGGACTGCGGCGGGGGTCGACGCCCTGGGCCGTACGACGGGCACGGGCCCGGCGCCCGCGGCGGCGGGTGCCGGCTGGACCACGAGCGGCGGTGTGTACGGGCCGGTCACGGGCAGGGGGGCCGCCGCGGCACGGGCCGCAGGTGACGCGGGCGCCGGGCGCACGGGGCGTGCGGGGCGCGGCGGTACGGCGGCCGGGCTGCGCCTGCCGTCGGCGGCACGCTGGACCGGCTGCGTCTGCTGCGTCTGCTGCGTCTGCTGGGGGGCGCCGGTGGACGGGGCGGACCAGCGTGCGGGGACCACCGGCCGGCCGGCCGGGCGGGGGCCGGGGGCGGCGGCCGGCGCGGCCCCCATGCCCGCCACGTCGAGGGTGCCGAGGGACAGGGGCCGGGCCGCCAGGAGCTGGAGGGCCCGGGGCGCGGTCGCCTCCGGCGCGGGCGTCCCCCCGACGGCACGGACGGCGACGAGCGGGACCGGGCCGGAGGGCCGCGGGGTGGCGGTGGCCCGCTGGACGGGCGGACGCACCCCGGCCGGCCCACCCGTACGGGGCTGCGTGGCGGACGGGCCCGCACCCAGCAGGGGCGCCTGCCCCCGGGACCCGGAGGAGGCGCCGGACGCGGGTACGGCGGCACTCGCCGGCATCGACGGCAGGGGCGCCCCGAGACCGCTGCGCACGCGCGGGCCGACGGATGCCGGTCCGCTCGCGGCGGGCTCCGCCTGGCGCTGCACGGTCGGCATGGCCGGAGTCACCGCCGGGCCTGCGGCCGGCTTCGACGGTGTCGCGGTGGGCGGGAGTTCACCGAGCGGCGCGCCGAGGGGCGCCCGGGTCCGCATCCGCCGGCCGGGTATCTCCGGCGCCGGTCCGCTCGTGGCGGGCTCCGCCTGCCGCTGCACGGTGGGCATGGCGGGGCCCGGCGCAGTCGGTGCGGGGCTCGACGGCGTTGCCGTGGGCGGGAGTTCGGTGAGGGGCGCGCCGAGCGGTGCGCGGGTGCGCACCGGCTTCTCCGGAGTCGGCGCCGGGCTGTTCTTCGTGGGCTCTGCCTGTCGCTGAACGGCAGGCAGGGCTGTCGGGGCAGCCGGTGCCGGGCCGCTCGCGGCGGTGGGTTCCGTCTGTCGCTGCACGGTGGGCATCGCGGGGCCCGGCGCAGTCGGTGCGGGGTTCGACGGCGTTGCCGTGGGCGGGAGTTCGGTGAGGGGCGCGCCGAGCGGCGCCCGGGTCCGTACCGGCTTCTCGGCCGCCGGTCCGTTCGCCGTGGGCTCTGCCTGTCGCTGAACGGGAGGCAGAGCGGTCGGGGCAGCCGGTGCCGGGCCGCTCGCGGCGGGCTCCGCCTGTCGCTGCACGGTCGGCATGGCCGGGCCCGCGGCAGCCGTTGCAGGGTTCGACGGCGTTGCCGTGGGCGGGAGTTCGGTCAGCGGCGCGCCGAGCGGAGCGCGGGTGCGCACCGGCTCCGCCGGAACCGGCGCCGGTCCGCTCGCGGCGGGTTCCGCCTGGCGCTGCACCGTCGGCATGGCCGGTGCGGCAGGGGGGACGGGGGGCGTCGAGGGTGTGACTGCGGGCGGCACCTCGGTGAGCGGGGTGCCGAGCGGGGCGCGGGTCTGCCCACGCTGCACCGGGGTGCCCGGGCCGGCCGCGGGCAGGGCGGGGGGACGGACAGCGGCCACGCGGCGCCGGGGCATGGCAGGGACCCGCGCGGCGGTGAGCGCACGGCCGACGGGGCGCGGCCGGACCGCAGTGGTCGACCCCCGGCCCGTACGGTCGGGCCGCGCGTCCCCAGGTGCGTCGGACCCGGATGCACGGGCAGCGGCGCGCTGGACGGGTGCGCCGGCCTGCCCCTCGGCGGACGCCCCGGGTGCCCCGGATGCCCCCGGGACCACCGCGATACGGCGGACCACCGGGAACTGCGCGGGCGAGGCCGCCGTACGGCCGGGCTCGGCAGGGGAGACGGCGGCGGCCCGCTGCACGCCGGGGGCGGACGCCCCGAGCACGGCTGCGGAGCGGGTGGAGGTGAGGCCCCGCGCACCGGATCCGGATCCGTCCTGGGGCCGTTCGCGGGACGGTGTCACGGAACTCGCCGCAGCAAGCCGCGTGTCCGGCTTCGCGGCGTCGGCGCCGGCCCGGGCAGGGGCGCGCGAGACGACCGGGCCCGGCGTACCGGTCTTCGCGCCTCGGTCCGAGGCCGGTGCCGGCCGTACGGCGTCCGGAGCGGAACTGGCCCCGGACCCCGCCCCGGATCCGGACCCCGCCCCGGATCCGGACCCCGCCCCGGATCCGGACCCCGCCCCGGATCCGGATCGGCTCGGCGAGGCGGCGCCGGGCCGCGTACGGCGCGAGCTCTGCGGGGTGTCGCGTACGGGTCCCGCCCCGGGCTCCGGCTCCGCGCCGGGCTCGGTGGGAAGCGCCCGCAGCAGCAGCGGGCCGCCGCCGCTGTGGGTGGGCCGGGCGGTGGCGGGGCGGGCGACCCCGCGGACGAGTCCGGCCGGGGCGGACGGCAGCAGGCCGTGGCCGAGCCCCGTGTCGAAGGACGGGTCGCGCCACGCGGCCAGGCCGGAGCGGAAGGCGAGCCCGTCGCTGACGCCCAGGGCCGCGCGCGACACGGTCAGCGCGGGCGGCGCGGTCGTGCGCCAGCCGCCGTCCCAGTCGGCGGGCACCTCAACCGGCGCCGACGCAGGCGCGGGCGCCGGCCCCGAGGAGGCCGGCGCCGTCGCCGCGGTGTCCGGCACGGCGGTGCGCCGACGCAGCCTGTCCCGCCATGCCATCTGCTCAACCGCCTTCGTTCACACGGGTGTTGATACGAGCTATCTCGGTGACCCAGTCCTGGCGCTCGCCGTGGGTCAGGTCGAGGATCTCGTCGCGCCGCCAGTGGAAGTGGTAGGCGATGTACGCGATCTCCTCCCGGAGCCGGGGGAGCGCGTACGTCACGATTCCCCCAGGCGCCCACCGGAGAGGTCGACCTCGAAGCCGCCGTCGCAGTGCGGGCAGGTGACCGCCGCGCGGGTGTGGCCCTCGCTGTTGACGCGCCGGTAGAAGTCCTGGAGGAACGCGACGTCGGTCGCGTACATCCGCTCCACGACCCCGGCGTGCACGTCGGTGATGGTGCCGAGCCGGGTGATCACCTGGCTCAGCAGCACCACGCTCAGGTACGCCGGGTTCTCCTTGACCCGCAGGTCGATCTGCGGGCGGAGCTCGTCGCGCGCGGTGGCCAGGCGCATCGCGCCGTGCCGGTGCACCGTGCCCGCCTCGTCCACGTAACCGCGCGGCAGCTCGAACTCGAACTCCGTGCGCAGCCCGTGGTCCTCGCGCGGGGCCGGAGCGGCGGCGGCCGGGGGTGCCGCCGCCTGCTCCGGGGCCTGGGCGGGCGCCGTGACCTGGAGGATCTCCTCCAGGCTGCCCGCGGTCACGGTACGGCGCCTCATTCGACGATGATCTCCTCGAACACGATGGTCACGGACTCGGTGGCCGCGGCGGACTCGCCGGCCTTGAGGGAGGGGCCCTCCCACTTGGAGGCCCAGCCCTGCATCAGCTGGATGCGGCGGATGGTCGCGCCCGTGGAGTCCTTGATCTCGATCGTGAGGTTCTGTCGCGCGGTGTCGACGGCGCCGTTGTTGAGGGTCTCCTTGATCCACTTGGTGAACTCGCTGCTCTTGTCGAGTCCCCGGGTGATCGTGACCTCGCCCGCCTGGCGCGCGCCGGGCTGCTTGCGGATGATCTGCTTGCCCTCCGCGCTGACCTGGCGGACCTCGACGACCTCTTCCTCGACGGTCAGGCCGCTGATCTCCTGGATCGATTCGACCAGGTAGCCGCCGAGCTGCACGCCGAAGATATGGGTGGAAAGAGCATCGCCCTCTGCCATGACTGTCCTTCACCTTTCCTTGCTGCTGCTGGTCCCGCCGGTGCCGCCGGCCCGGAGGGTCACTCGTCGACGAGGCTGGTGCTGTCGGAGAACTGGGCCAGCCGGAACACCACGAACTCGGCGGGCTTGACGGGCGACACACCGATCTCACAGACCACGCGGCCCTGGTCGATCGACTCCTGCGGGTTGTTGTCCCGGTCGCACTTGACGTAGAACGCCTCCGCCGCCGTGCGGCCGAACAGGGCGCCACGGCGCCACTCCTCGGTCAGGAACGCGGTGACGTTGCGCCGGATGCTGGACCAGAGCCGGTCGTCGTTCGGCTCGAAGACCACCCACTGGGTGCCCAGGAGGATGGACTCCTCCAGGTAGTTGAAGAGGCGGCGCACGTTCAGGTAGCGCCAGGCCGGGTCGGAGGAGAGGGTGCGCGCGCCCCAGATCCGGATGCCGCGGCCGGGGAAGGCCCGTACGCAGTTCACGCCGATCGGGTTGAGCAGGTCCTGCTCGCCCTTGCTCAGGCGCAGTTCCAGGTCCACCGCGCCGCGGATGACCTCGTTGGCGGGGGCCTTGTGCACGCCGCGCTCGGCGTCGCTGCGCGCCCACACGCCGGCGATGTGACCGCTCGGCGGGACGGTGGTGTTGCGGCCGGCGGCCGGGTCGAAGACCCGCACCCACGGGTAGTAGAGGGTGGCGTAGCGGGAGTCGTAGCCCGCCTCGTCGTTGCGCCAGGTGCGCACCTGCTGTGCGGAGAGGCCGGGCGGGGTGTCCAGGACGGCCACCCGGTCGCCCATCTGCTCGCAGTGGGAGATCACCGCGAGCTGGACCGTGCGCACGCCCTCGGAGTCGATGTCGCCGCGCTCGTAGGCGCTCATCAGGTCCGGGACCGCGACCATGGTGATCTCGTCGATGGTCTCCAGGCCGGCGAAGCCGGTGCGGGCGCCCGCGTCGCCGACGTACTCGGCCGGGTCGAGGCGGGACACGGTGCCGTTGCCGGTCCCGGCGGGCACGGCGGCCGGGGCGTCCGGCAGGGCCACGGTCTGGCCGGCGGGCCGGGTCTGGGCGGCGGACCGCTGCTCGGTGACCTCGATCAGCTTCGAGGCGCGCGCCTGGGTGACGAGGTAGCCCTTGACGTTCTTGCGGGCGGAGGCCTCGAAGGTCTCGGCGACCTGCTCGCCCTGGCGGACCAGGAGCTTGAAGCGGTCCTCGGGCGGGTTCTCCCCGTCCGCGTCGGCGATCTCCACGGACACACCGGTGATGCCCGGCCGCGCCGTGATCAGGAAGCCGCCGAGCTCGACGGGCTGCGCCGCACGGGGCTGGGGGACCGATCCGGCGGCGGCCGGTGCGGAGGAGGCGTCGGCGCGGTCGGATCCGCCGATGCGGACGACGTACGCGGCTCCGCCGCCGTTGGCGAAGTAGCCGTAGACGGCGTGGGGCAGGTAGGTGCCCTCGGTGAAGCCGCCGAAGTGCTGGGAGTACTGGTCCCAGCTGGTGACCAGCGTCGGTTCGTGGAAGGGCCCGCTCTGGGCGAACCCGACGAACGCGGCGACGGCGGTGCCGACCCCTTCGATCGGGCGAGCACCGGACTGCACCTCCTCCACGTACACGCCCGGGGTGAGGTACGTCGGCATGCTCGCTCCTTCGTCACGGCTTGCAATCAGGTCTGGTCACAGCCTCGTGCGCGTGCGTCGCAGTCGGCAGGGGCGTGCGGACCTGGTCAGGGGCAAGTGCGCTGCCCTCACGGTCGTTTCCGCCGGGCCGTCCAGGCAGCGCGCCCGCCCCGAATGCCCCGTCCGCGGCTCACACGTCCGTGACCTGGCCCAGGTACGGTCCGAACTCGCCCTCCAGGACCAGGCGTCCGAGCTTGCGGTACTCCTGGGCGACGGCGGTCATCACCTGGCGCATCGTCAGCGGTCCGCCCGCCGCGGCCGCGAAGTAGGCGGCCGTCACCGCGCAGGACCGGATCGAGCCGCCGGCCAGTTCGAACCGCTCCGCGCAGAAGCCGAGATCGACGTCGTCGGCCCGGGGCAGCCGGTCGCCCAGGCAGCGTTCCCACAGGGCCCGGCGCTGGGCGGCGTCGGGCACCGGGAAGTCCGCGATCACGTCGAGGCGGCGGGTGAACGCCTCGTCGAGGTTGGCCCGCAGGTTGGTCGTCAGGATGGCGATGCCGTCGAAGGACTCCATCCGCTGGAGCAGGTAGGCCGACTCCATGTTGGCGTGCTTGTCGTGGGAGTCCTTCACGTCCGAGCGCTTGCCGAAGATCGCGTCGGCCTCGTCGAAGAGCAGCACCGCGTTGACGGCGGACGCCTCCGTGAAGATCCGCTCCAGGTTCTTCTCGGTCTCGCCGACGTACTTGTCGACGACCGTGGACAGGTCCACCACGTACAGGTCCATGCCCAGGTCGGCGGCCACCACCTCGGCGGACATGGTCTTGCCGGTGCCGGAGGAGCCCGCGAACAGGGCGATCACCCCGCGTCCGCGGCCGCCGCCGGGGCGCATGCCCCACTGGCCGAGGACCTGGTCGCGGTGGTGTGCGCGCACCGCGAGTTCGCGCAGCCGGCGGTGGGTGGGGGCGGGCAGCACCAGATCGTCCCAGCCCACGGCGGGCTCCACCCGGCGGGCGAGGCGGGCCAGGCCCGCGCCGTTCTGGGCCCGTACGGCGGCGCGCAGGTCGGCGGGGGAGACGGGACGGCCGTCGAGCGCGGCGGTGCGCGAGGCGGTGTCGGCGGCGCGCCGCAGCTGCCCGGCGTCGAGGCGGTGCGCGGACACGGACCGGGCGAGCGCTTCGACCTCGCCGGACCCGGCCGCCCCACCCGGCTCGCCGTGCTGCTCCCGGTGTTCACCGTGCTCTGCGGCGGCGCGTTCCAGCGCGTGCCGCCAGCGCGCGGCCTGCCGGTCGGGGGAGGGGGCCGTCACCGTCAGGGAGACGGGGGTGGCGGCCGCCCAGGCGGGCTCCCAGCCGCTCGTGCCGTGTGTGAACAGGGGGATGCCGCGCAGCACCGTGCACAGCGTGCGCAGTACGTGGGCGCGTTCGTCGGGCTTGTCGGGCAGGGCCTCCAGCGGCCCGAGCAGCACGCCGGCGCCCAGCAGCCGGGCTTCGCGGGCTGCGGCGCGGGCGAGTGCGGGCAGGGCGCGGGCGTGGTGGGTCAGCGCCGACGGGTCCAGGACCAGGGGACGCAGCCCGCGGGCCCGCAGGGCGGCGGCGGCCAGGCCCTCGGGGTCGCCGCCGCGGGTGCGCAGGTGGACGTGGCCGGTGCCGCTCAGGGCCGCGGCGGCGGCCCGGTGCAGCTCGTCGGGGTCGACGGCCGGGTCGTCGGCGGCCTCCCCGAGCACCTCGGCCAGCTGCGGATCGGGCGCGCAGTCGCCGAGGAGGTGGGCGGTGACCCGGTCCGGTACGGCCAGTACCCGTGACAGGGGCGGTCGTTCGGGTTCGTTGACCTCCAGCAGGCCGCCCGCGACGAGCGGTGCGCCGGGGGCGAGCCGGAAGCGTGCGGCGGCGGCCCGGTCGCGGCCGCACAGTTCGAGGGCGAGTCCGACGGTGGGCCGGCGGCGCGTCAGGTCGTCGTTGAGGTAGCCGTAGAGCCGTTCGAAGCGGGCGTCCAGGTCCGGGGCGAGCGCGACCAGGAGCAGGTCCACGTCCAGCGGCTGCAGGCCGAAGCGCGTGACGAGGACGTCGAGCGGTGAGCCGGGCGGCGGCGGGCCGGCCGGGGCGAGCGCGGGCAGGTCCGGGGCGGGTTCCCCGTCCAGGATCCGGGCGACCGCCTCGGGCGTGAGGTACTGGCCCCGGTAGGGGTCGTCGGGGTCGGGGTCGACGGCGCGCCGCAGGTCCACGGCCATCCGGACCCGTTCCTCGACGAGCCGGAGCCGTGCCCACAGGTGGGGGACCTCGCCGTCGAGGGCCCGGTCCGGGTCCCGGTCCCGGTCCGGGTCCCGGTCCGGGTCCGGGTCCGGGTCCGGCGCGGTGGCCTGGGGCTGGAGGGTGTGCGTCACGGCTGGCGTTCTCCTCGTCGCCGGCGGGCGGGGGCCTTGGGCCGTTCCCGGGATCCGCCGAAGCCTTCCGGCCCCGGCGCGCTCAGCTCGACGTAGCGCAGCCGGCGCGGGCTCCCGTCGCCGTCCGGTTCGGTCCGGGGTACGGAGTCCACCACGAGGCCCTGGGTGACCGGCGGGGCGGCGACCTTGCTGATGCCGGCCAGCGGGGCCTTCACGCGCAGCCCGAGGGACGGCTTGAGTTCGCCGCCCAGCGCCGACCACACGTCGGAGGCGGCCGGCGCGTCCATTCCGGTGCCGCCCGCGTCCACGTCCACGAGCAGGCCGAGGTCGGCGAGGGTGCCGGTGAGCAGGCGCGGTGGCAGCGTGTCGGTGTTCACCAGGCAGGACAGCACCTGCGACAGCAGCCGGTGCTCGTCCTGCGGCCTGCCCGCCCAGGCGGTGACCAGGTACGTCAGCTCGAACCAGCGGGGCGGGGTGCGGCGCGCGACGACGAAGCCGTCCGCGTCGTACACCTCGCCGGCGCCGCTGCCGCGCCGGGTCGGGTCCTCCCGGATGTCGTACAGGAACACGCAGACCGTGGGCGCGCTGCGGCGGGCCGCCCAGTCCCGGGTCGGCGCGTCGAAGACGACCTCGACGCCCGACGCCTCCAGGCCGGACTCCGCCAGCAGCCGCCGCAGCCCTTCGTCGACCTCGTGGATCACCGGCGGGCCACCTCGTCGGGCGGCTGCACCGTGCCGTTGACCACGAGGAAGTCGGTCTGCACCGGGGAGAAGCCGGGGCCGCTCGCGATGATGACGCGGGGGCCGGTCTGGTCCTTGGCGAGGATCAGCAGCTGGCCGATGAAGGTGCCGTCGGCCTGCGGGTAGGTCGGCGCCGCCGCGGCCGTGATGCCCGGCTTCCACGTGAACCGCACCGGCGCGCCGGGCGGGAAGTCCTCGCCGCGTACCGAGGTGACGAAGCCGGGCCTGCCGATCGGCGGGACGGCGACGATGCGCGGCTGCAGGACGCGCAGCTGCTGCTGCGCGGTGTTGTCGCCGGGGTCGGCGTCCGTGCCGGTGGTGGTGAGGGTCGCGGTGACCTGGGCGGTCAGTGCCTTGTCGGGGCTCAGGACGACCCGCAGGACGCTGCGGGCGCCCGGTGCCAGGTCCGGCAGCACGCACGTCCAGTTCTGGTCGCAGCCCGGCGGCGGCCCGTCGTGGGGGACGCCCTGGGGCAGGCCGATGCGCAGCCGCAGGCCGGTGGCCAGGGCGCTCCGGCCGTTGGCGACGGTGTAGGTGACGACGACGCGGCCGCCGACGTAGCCGGGGTTCGGCTGCGCGGTGATGCTCACGCCGGGGCCGGCCTTGGGTGCCGGCGGCTGCGGTGCGGGCGTGGGCGTCGTGGGCGGGGTCGTGGGCGGGGCCGGCGTCGGGGTGGGCGGGGTCGGCGTCGGCTTCGGGGGTACGGGGGCCTCGCGCACCGGCACCACGGTCCGGCCGGCGTTGTCGCTGGGGCGGGGGTCGAGGACCGTTCCGGTGACCGACCACTCCACGGGCTGGTCGCCGGGGGTGACGCCGGTGAGGGTGACCGTCACCGGCACGGTGGTGCCGGGGCGCACCACGCCCAGGGTGCAGGTCAGGGCGGCGGCGTCGCAGGTGGCGCCGGGTGCGGTGAGCGCGGTGACGCTCACGCCGAGCGGGGGTGCGACGGTCAGCCGGGTGCCGGGGGAGGCCGCCGGGCCGTGGTTGACGACGTCCACCCGGACGGTGGCCGAGCCGCCGACGGTGAGCGGCGGCGTCTTCTCGGGTGCCCGCACCGCGAGGTCCACCGACTGCTGCACGGCGGGCTCCTTCTGACGGCCCGGCAGGCCGGTGACGAGCAGGTTGTGGGCGCCGGTCGCCACGTCCACCAGCTTCAGCTTCTCGGGACTGTTGACGGCCCGGGCGCCGCGGCCGGTGAGCACCAGGCTCTTGCCGTCGGCGGTCCAGGCGGCGTCGCGGGGCTGGAAGGGCCCGGAGCCGGTGGTCTCGGGCAGTTCGCGGCCGCAGGCCCCCGGCTTGTCGCGGGCGGCGTCGGGCAGCAGGACCCGGCAGGTGCCGCCGGTCGCGGAGGCCAGCAGGATGCCGCTGCGCTCGTCGATGCGGCCGCCGCCGTTCTTGCGGTTGAAGGCGATGGTGGTGCCGTCCGGGGAGAACGCCGGGCTGTCGTCGATGACGTCGCAGGCACCGGGGCACATGGTGGCGCTCAGGTCGCGCTGCCGGTCCAGGTGGTCCACCGGCACGGTCCAGACGTGCTTGTTCCCGCCGTGGCCGTTGATCACCAGGTTGCGGGTGAAGGCGAGCGTCGTGCCGTCGGAGGACCACGTGGGCTGGGCGTCGCCGCCGCGGGGCTGGCCCGCGGGCGGGGTGATCTCGCTGCGGATCGCGCCGGTGGCGGCGTCCGCGATCAGGATGCGTCCGGGGCCGGCGGCCTGGCCGACGCCGCCGGGCGAGGTGCGCGTGAAGGCGAGGTACCTGCCGTCGGGGGAGAAGGTGGGGTCGGTGTCCCAGTCCTTGGGGCCGCGGCCGGCGAGGGGCAGGACCGATGCGTTGGTCCCGTCGGCGTCCGCCGTCCAGATCCGCTGGATGCGGGCTTCGGGCTCGCCCTCGAAGCGGGTCACCACGATCCTGCGCCCGTCGGGCGTGTAGCTCTGCCGCTCCGTCCACGGGTCGTGCTTGGGTCCCGGCTGGAACAGCGGGTCCTTGGCCGGGTCGGTGTTGGTGTCGGCCGCCGGGTCCTCGTCGAGGATGGTCAGGTTCAGGTCGCGGGGGTCGGAGCCGTCCGTCCGGGCGTCCTGCAGGGTCACGGTGTGCGGCCCGGCCGCCGAGATCCGTTCGACGACGGCGCCGCCGCCCTTGAGGGGGCCGAGCCAGGTGGGCGAGCCGATCTCGCGGTTCTCGCTGTAGACGAGCTGCGGGGTGTCCGCCGAGTGCGCGGGCACCTGGAAGACGTGGTCCCAGTCGCCCTTGCAGTCACAGGTGCGGTCGGGGCTGAGGAAGAGCAGGCCGTTCCCGTCGGGCAGCCAGGCTGCCCCCCGGGTGCGCCAGCCGGCCTGGGCGCCGGCCAGCAGCTGCCCGTCGGCGCGGCCGTTCGTCCACCGCAGGCGGGGCCCGGAGGCCCCGGTGGCGGTGTAGGCGATCACGTCGCGGTTCGTGGCGTCGTCCACGGGGTTCCACACCGGTTCGGTGGCCGGGCCGTTGGCCGGGTCGGTGAGCCGGGTGGCGGCGCCGCCGCGCAGGGGGCGTACGTAGACCTGCCGGCCGGCGGCCCGGTCGCCGTCGGAGGAGTACGCCAGGCGTCCGCCCTCCGGGGATACGGTGGGGTGCTCCTCGTTCGCGGGAGTGTCGGTCAGCCGGGTCAGGCCGGTGCCGTCGGTGCGCACGAGCCACAGGTCGCGCTGGACGCCGCCGGCCGTGGCGCGCTGGGCCGAGTCGAAGACGACCGACCGCCCGTCGGGGGTCAGCCGCGGGTTGCCCGCGTCCATGCCGCTGGTCAGCCGGCGTACCGAGCCGTCGGCGGACCGCAGGTAGACCTGCGGGGTCTTCTCGTCGCGCCGGCTGGCGAAGACGAGCTGGTCGCCCAGCGCGGCGGGCTGGACGTCGAGGTGGACCGGTCCGTCGCCGAAGAGCGGGGTGCTGGTGTCGGACTTGCCGATCGCCACCCGCCCCAGACTGCGGTGGCGCGTACCGGCGTACGCGACCCGGCTGTCGCCCGCGTCGGCCGCGAGGGGCTGCGCCCCGGCGTCGCCCGGTCCGGCGGCCGCCGTCACCGCGAGCAAGGGCGCCAGCAGCAGCATCGACGCGCCGGCCCTCCCCCAGCGGTGTCGCCGACTGCCGGACCCATCCGTGCCCATCACGGCCCACCTCACAGTCCGGTCCAGCATGCTGCCTGTCACCCCGCCACCCTGCGGCCGGGACCCGCGGGTGCGGCAGGGCCGCGGGGCCGGATGCGGGGGAAGCGTGCGTTGCGCTTTCGGGCAGTGGCGGGCGGCCGTCCCCGCCCACCACCGTCCCCGCGCGCCACCGTCCGGCAGCGCGGTCAGATCAGCCCGTTGCGCAGGGCGTAGCCGACCGCGTGCGTCCGGTTGCGCAGCTGCAGGCGCGTGATGACCTCGTGCAGAACGTTCTTGACGGTCCGTTCGGAGTAGGAGGTCTTGCGCGCTATCTCCGCGGTGTCCAGGCCCTCCGACACCAGGCGCAGCATGTCCGCCTCGCGGGAGGTCAGGGTGGACAGGGACACGGAGCGTGGGTCGAGCGCGGAGCGCTGCAGGCTGCCCATGTGGTCGAGGAGTTTCGCGAGGAGGTCGCCGGGCAGCACGCCCTCGCCGTTGGCTATGGCCAGGACCAGCCGCAGCAGCCGGTCCTGGTCGGCCTCGGCGCGCCGCAGCACGGCGCTGACCCCGCATTCGATGGCGCGTTGCAGGGCGTCCCCGGACTCGAAGGTGCCGACCACGAGCCCGGTGCGCGTGTCGGGGTTGTGCCGCAGCCGGTACAGCAGTGCGGCGGTCTCGTCGTCGACGCTGTCCACGGTCACCAGCGACACCTGCGCGGTGTCGGCGTCCGTGTCCGGGACGAGTTCGATCTCGGGGCGTTGGCGCAGCTGGTGGACGACCCCGACGCGCAGGATCGGGTCCGACGCGTACACGGCCACGGTCACCCGCCGGCCGGTTCTGCGGGGAGGGGCCGGAGTGGGGGGCTGGGACGTGCCGGTGTGGGACGTGAGGACGGGGCTGTTGGTGTCAGCGCAGCGCATGTGTCGTACCTGCTCCGTGATGCGTATGTGGGGTAACGGAATTGGCCGGCCTGCTCGGATCTCGACGCTGAGACCCAACCGATGGCCGTACATGAGGAGTTGGAAAGTCTGTGGGGGCATCGGGACTGCCCGGGGCCTTGCCCCCGCGTCCGTGGAGCCGGCGGGCGGCGTCGGCGTAGCGTCGGGGCGTGACATCCCCAGCTGCATCTCCCAGCCCTGGCGCGCCCTTCCTCGACATCGAGCCGGTGTCGGTGATGCCGGGCGGTACCGCCACCACGAGCCTGACCGTCCGCAACGACAGCGACATCGTCGAGGCGTACCGCCTGGAAGTCGTCGGCGACTGCGCTGCCTGGACCACGGTGGAACCCGAGCGCGTCTCGCTGTATCCGGGCACCTCGGAAACGGTGACGATCCGTCTGGCGCCGCCCCGTTCGCCCCAGGTGCGGGCCGGGGACGTACCGCTCGCGGTGCGCGTGCTGCCCACCGAGCAGCCCGAGGCGGTCCGGGTCCCCGAGACCACCGTGCACGTCGAGGAATTCCGGGAGCTGCGGGCAGAGAGCGCTCCCAAACGCCGCCGCGGCTGGCTCCGCGGGCGCTACCGCATCGCCGTGCGCAACGAGGGGAACTCCCCGGTGCGGGTGGGCTTCACGCCCGCGCAGCCCGGTGAGGACCTGAAGTTCGACTTCGCCCCGGCCACGCTGAAGCTGGAGCCGGGCGAGTCCGCCGAGGTGGTGCTGAAGGTCCGCGCCGGCGGTCCGGTGTGGTTCGGAACCCCCGTGACCTGGCCGTTCACCGTGGAGGTGACCGAGACCAAGGACGGCGAGGACGCCGACGCCGCCACGGCGCGGCCCGACCCGGAGACCGTACGGGCGCCGCTGGACGTGGAGTTCGTCCAGATCCCGATCTTCCCGACGTGGCTGCTCGCGGTACTGGCCGCGCTGCTCGCGCTGCTGCTCGCCTGGTTCATGCTGGTGCGCCCGGCCGTGCGCAGCACCGCCAAGGAGGCCGCCGCCGAGGCGGCCAGGAACCCGGCGCCCGCCGCGGACGGGGCGGGGCAGACCCCGGTGGCCGGTGGCGGCAAGCAGCCGGGCGGCGCGGGCACGGCCCCGGGCGCGGCGAAGGGCAACCAGCCCGGAGCGGGCGGCGGCGGTACGGGTGGTGGCGGAACCGGCGGCGGTGGGGGCGGGCTGCAGAGCTCGGCCACCATCGACCTGCAGACAGGCGGCGGCCAGTCCAAGACCGGCTCCTACACGGTGCCCGCGGGCAAGGTGTTCGGGATCACGGACCTCGTCGTCGCCAACTTCCAGGGCGACGAGGGCGTGGTGACGATCAACTTCGGTGACCGCAAGATCACGACGATCGCGCTGGAGACGTTCCGAAACCAGGACTACCACTGGGTCACCCCCATCAGCATCACCGAGAGCCAGACTGTGACCGTCCAGGTGACCTGTGCAAAGCCGGGCACGCCGGCCACCGGCCGTCAGGCGCAGGAGTGCCACGAAGTCCTCAACGTGAGCGGTGTGCTGAGCGACCTCAGGTGACCCGAGCGGCACGGACATCGTCCGTCAGGCTCGCCCAGGAACAAAGCGGACCCGCTCCGGTCCGTCCGGAAAGTGTCGACCGGGCGGACTGGTGACGGGTCGTCGGCATTCCCGCCTTCCTGTGGGGTTACGCCGTTCCACGGCTATTGCGTGGCTACTGGACGGTAGTAAGGCAGCCGAAAAAATATGGCTGTATTTCGACTCCAGCCTCTCTTCCGCACACCTCGGCGGGAGCCTGCCCGCCCCGCGTGAATCACGGTCCACGACACGGGACCAAGCCGGATGCGATGGGGGCCGACCGTGGCAACCTGCTGACCAGCGCAAGGTTCTTGGAGCGGAGGTGCACGCGCCGTGGATGTCACCGGCAACCCCACCATCGCCAGACGCCGGTTGGGGGCGGAGCTGCGCCGGCTCCGCGAGACCAGCGGTATGACGACGCAGCAGGTGGCGGCCCGACTGCTGATCTCCCAGCCCAAAATCAGTCTGTTGGAGAATGGCCGGCGGCTCATCAAACCGCGCGATGTGCGCGATCTTTGTGAGCTGTACGGAGTCCGTGATCGGCGGCGCATCGAGCGTCTGATGGCGATGGCCGCGGAATCGGGGCGGCAGGGCTGGTGGAAGGTCTACGGGGACATCCCGTACGGCGCCTACATCGACCTCGAAGCCGAGGCGGCCGCGATCCGGTGTTTTGAGCCCCTGGTGGTTCCGGGCCTTCTGCAGACTCCCTCCTATGCGCGGGAGGTCATCGCAGGAACGATCCCGCATGGCACCGCCGAACACGCCGCCGCCTGCCTCCAGGTGCGGCTGCGGCGCCAGGCCCGGCTGTACGCCCCGGGTGACAAGCGGCTCCGCCTGTGGGTGGTGCTGGACGAAGCGGTGCTGTGGCGAGTCGTGGGCGGGCCCGAGGTCATGCGCGAGCAACTGGACCATGTGGTCCACCTCGGCGCCCAGCCGTACGTCACCGTCCAGGTCCTGCCTCACGACGCCGGTGCGCACCCGGGTGTCTCGGGACAGTTCTCACTGCTTGAGTTCGCCGACACCTCCGATGCGAGCGTGGTGTATCTGGAGAGGTTCACCAGCGACCTCTATGTGGAGAATCGTTCCGACGTGCGGCGCTACAGCGACTTGTACGCGCACTTACAGGCCCGCGCGCTGAGCCCGGACAGTACGCGGCGTCTCATCGCGGAAGTCGCCGGGGCGTACGCCGTCGCCGAGAGCCGGTCGGACGCCCGCCCGCCGACCCCGTCGAACGCCTGACCCTGCCGTCGAGGCCGCACAGCACCGCCGAGCCCCACAGCACCGCCGAGCCCCCGGACGGACGTCCAGGAGCTCGGCGGCGATCGGTGCGACGAGCGGGACAGTCAGGCCACCGACGCGTCAGTCCTGTCGGGTCGCCGTGCCTCGCCGGGTCCTCTTCATGGCGAAGAAGGCCGAGCCTGCGATGAATGCCAGCGCGGCCGCAGAGGCGGCAATGACGCCGGTCCCGCTGCCCTGGCCGGTCGTGGCGAGGTCTGCCGGCGCCTCCTTCGGCGCTCGGCCGGTGGCCGCGCTCACATGGGCGAAGTTGACGCTCTTGGCGGTGTGGCCGGGACCGAACTGGCCCAGGGCGTCGTCGAGGCCGCCCGGCAGGAAGTCGGCCCATGGGGGCTTGCCCTGGTCGTCGTGGCCTTGACCGGGTGGCCTTCCGTGGTCGTGGCCGTCGTGACCGTGCTCACCGTCGTCGTCGTGACCGTGGTGGTGATCACCCGAGTCGCCTTCTTCGCCCTTGTCGCCGCGCGGCCCCTTGGGTCCGGCAGGTCCGGCGGGGCCGGCGGGTCCGGCAGGTCCGGCAGGTCCGGCGGGTCCGGCGGGGCCGGCAGGTCCTACAGGTCCGGCAGGTCCGGCAGGTCCGGCAGGTCCGGCAGGTCCTACGGGGCCGGGGCTGCCGGACGGGCCGGGGGCACCCGTCGGTCCGGGGGCGCCGGTCGGTCCGGGCGCGCCTGTCGGGCCGGGGGCACCGGGGCTGCCGGACGGGCCGGGGGCACCCGTCGGTCCGGGGGCGCCGGTCGGTCCGGGCGCACCCGTCGGGCCGGGCTCACCGGTCGGTCCGGGGGCGCCTGTCGGGCCGGGCTCACCGGTCGGTCCGGGGGCGCCGGTCGGGCCGGGTGAGCCGGTCGGTCCGGGAGGCCCGGGCGGGCCGACGGCACAGGCCGCCCTGGTGATGGTGTTGGTGTCCAGCGTGACCGCGCCATTGCGCGCCAGGGCGCGGCCTTCGAGTACGGCGCCGCTGTTCAGCGTGATGGACGTCAGGGCAAGGATGTTGCCCTTGAACTGGGTGTTCGTGTCGAGCGTGGCGGAGCTCCCCACCTGCCAGAACACGTTGCAGGCGTTTGCTCCGTTGATCAGGGCCACGACGCTCGCCGGAGCCGTGATCAGGGTCGAGGGGATCTGGAAGATGAAGACGGCCTCGGGGTTGTTCTGGCCGTCGAGAGTGACCGTTCCGGTGAGGTTCAGTGTCGACGAGGCCGTGTAGACGCCGGGCGCCAGCGTTTGTCCGCCGATGTCGGCCGGAGTGGCGGTGCCGGGTCCCCGGCTCGCCGCGTCGTTGTAGGCGATGACGAGGTCGGACTTCGCCTGAGCGGCGGCGGCGTCGGTGATGTGCTGCGTTCCGTTGACGACGCCGGGCGGGAAGCCGGTCACCGATGTGCCCGGGTGGAGCCCCAGGTCGCCGTTGATGACGGTGGGGCCAGTGTTGGTGACCGTCGAACCGGCCAGGACCGCGTAATTGGTGGCGGTCCCCAGGTTCACGGGGGCTTCCAGAGCGTGAGCGAGGTTAGGGACCAGGGTTGCCGCCGCCAGGAGCGCTGCGGGGAGCAGGACGAGGACTCCCCGTTTGAACAGATTGCGTCTAGGCCTCTTGTCGGGTGGACCCGATCGGATGACATCCAATGCCACAGCAGGACCTTTCTTGTTGCTTCGGGCCTCAGTCCTCCCCGAGGAGGTGCCCAAGCGCCCGCGACGATGACCGCTCAGGGCCGCAGGCCGCCATTCCGCCCCGACGCGCAGGCCGATCCTGAACGGGACGACGGAATGGCTACCAGGCAGAGGTGTGATGAGCCGTCATGCGGGAGTATTCACGCATATTTCCCTGCAATAGCAGCAAAACGGAAAAAGCGGCTGCATGAGTGACGCAGTGTCAGGTTTCAGGGGCGCATGCGTGTGCGAACCCGTCGGATCCCCGGCCGCCGGGCGCGGGAGTCGGCCCCGCCCGGAGGGGCGGGGCGCAGGTAAGGGGCGCGCGTGGGCTCGTGGTCAGGCAGTCGCGGCGGTGCATGCGCAGTTGGCAACCGGGCGCGTTCCTCGGTTGCGCGTCCTCGACGTGTCCCGACCGCCGGCCTCCAACGGGGCCGCGGCGCCCTTGCGGAGGGCTGCGGATCGGCGTCGGGGGGCAGTGATCAGGGCCAGACCAGGCAGTACGGCTGGTGCCCGGCCTCGTGCAGGCGGTGGCTGAAATCCTGCCACTCGTGCAGCAGCTGGTAGACGTTGAAGGCGTCGCTCGGGCCGCCGCGGTCGGGGACCGTGGACCAGATGAAGGCGGCCGCGCCCACGGACTCCTCGCCGATCCCGCGCAGCGGGTCGACCACCGTCATGGGGAGCTTGACCACCGCGTAGTCGGGGTGCAGGACGACCAGCTCCAGCGGGGGCACCTTGTGCAGGGGTATGCCCTCGATGCCGGTCAGGACCATCGCGGCCACCGTCTCCGGCTTGATCTTGGTGAAGAGTCCGCCCATGCCGAGCTCGTCGCCGCCGAGCTCCTCCGGCCGCATCGTCACCGGGACCCGCGCCGCAGTGGCGCCGTCCGGGGCGCCGAAGTACTTGTACGTCACGCCCATGCCGCGGCCCCTGGGCACGTCCTCCGACGGCGTCGCGGGCTCCGGCACGGCATCGGCCGCCTCGGTGGCGCGCCGGCGGTGCTTGCCCCGGCGGCGGGCCTCGCGGGCTTCGCGGGCGCGCTGCGGATCGAGGCCGTCCGTACCCTCGCCCGGTCCACCACCGCGTTGCATATCTCCACCCGACTGGTCTTGCTCGCCACGGCCCCGCGGCGCCCGCCACGCAGCCTGATCATCATGGCAGTGACCTCCCCCGCGGCGACGCGGTGAAACGCCCGCCCGCAAGTCTGTCGCAGCCTCTGAGACCATGGCTGGTGTGAGCTACCCGTACCCGTATGAAGCCCCAGTTTCGCAGACGCTCTTCGAGCGCGCCTCCCTCGTGACCCCCGGCGGCGTGAACTCTCCCGTGCGCGCCTTCCGCGCCGTGGGCGGTACGCCCCGGTTCATGGTGTCCGGCACCGGTCCGTACCTCACCGATGCCGACGGTCGCGAGTACGTGGACCTCGTCTGCTCGTGGGGGCCGATGATCCTCGGCCATTCCCACCCCGAGGTGATCGAGGCCGTCCAGGCCGCCGTCGCCCGCGGTACCTCCTTCGGCACGCCCGGTGAGGGCGAGGTGGCGCTCGCCGAGGAGATCGTCGCGCGCGTCACACCCGTGGAGCAGGTGCGGCTCGTCTCCTCCGGGACGGAGGCGACCATGTCGGCGATCCGGCTGGCACGCGGCTTCACCGGTCGCGCCAAGGTCGTGAAGTTCGCCGGCTGCTACCACGGTCACGTGGACGCGCTGCTCGCCGCCGCCGGTTCCGGGCTCGCCACCTTCGCGCTGCCGGACACCCCCGGCGTCACGGGTGCGCAGGCCGGAGACACCATCGTGCTCCCCTACAACGACCTCGAAGCGGTCCGGGCGGCCTTCGCCGCGCACCCCGGCGAGATCGCCTGCGTGATCACCGAGGCCGCGCCCGGCAACATGGGCGTGGTCACCCCCGCCGAGGGCTTCAACCAGGGACTCGCGGACCTCTGCCGCGAGAACGGCGCGCTCTACATCTCCGACGAGGTCATGACCGGCTTCCGGACCTCCCGCGCCGGCTGGTACGGCATCGACGGGGTCAAGCCCGACCTGCTGACCTTCGGCAAGGTCATGGGCGGCGGCTTCCCCGCCGCGGCGTTCGGCGGCCGCGCCGACGTCATGGGCCACCTCGCCCCCGCCGGGCCCGTCTACCAGGCCGGCACGCTCTCCGGTAACCCCATCGCCACCGCCGCCGGCCTCGCGCAGCTGCGCCTGCTCGACGCGGCCGCGTACGAGAAGGTCGACGCCGTCTCGGCGCAGATCCAGTCCCTGGTCACCGGGGCGCTCGCGAAGGAGGGCGTGGCGCACCGCCTGCAGACCGCGTCCAACATGTTCTCCGTCTTCTTCACCGAGGGCGCGGTGCGCGACTACGACGACGCGAAGAAGCAGGAGAGCTTCCGCTTCAACGCGTTCTTCCACTCGATGCTGGCGCAGGGCGTCTACCTGCCGCCGTCCGCCTTCGAGTCCTGGTTCGTCTCCACCGCCCACGACGACAAGGCGATCGAGCGCGTCGCGGCGGCACTGCCGGCCGCCGCCCGTGCCGCCGCGGAGGCCACCGCATGAGCAACGACGGACGCGACGCGAAGTCCGACCTCACCGTCGTGCACCTGGTGCGCCACGGCGAGGTGCACAACCCGGACGGGGTCCTGTACGGACGCCGCGAGGGCTACCACCTCTCCGAGCTGGGCCGCCAGATGGCGGACCGGGTCGCCGAGCACCTGAAGAGCCGGGACATCGCCTACGTGGTGTCCTCCCCGCTGGAGCGGGCGCAGGAGACGGCCGAGCCGATCGCCAAGGCCCACGGCCTGGACCTGGCGACGGACCGGCGGCTGCTGGAGGCGGAGAACGTCTTCGAGGGCAAGACCTTCGGCGTCGGCGACGGCGCGCTGCGCAAGCCCGGCAACTGGAAGCACCTGACGAACCCGTTCAAGCCCTCCTGGGGCGAGCCGTACGTCGAGCAGGTGGTCCGGATGATGAGCGCGCTGGAGGCGGCGCGCGACGCGGCCCGCGGCCGGGAGGCGGTGGCGGTCAGCCACCAGCTGCCGATCTGGATCGTGCGCAGCTTCGCGGAGAAGCGCCGGCTGTGGCACGACCCGCGCCGCCGGCAGTGCACCCTCGCGTCCCTGACGTCCTTCACCTTCCAGGGCGACAGGCTCGTGTCGGTGGGCTACAGCGAGCCTGCCCGGGACCTGGTCCCGGCCCACCTGCTGGCCGGCGCCAAGCCGGTCAAGGGCGCCTCCAAGGCGTTCGGCGCCTGATCCGCGCCCGGTCCGCGCCCGGTCCGGGTCTGATCCGACGGTTCCGACGGTCTGTTACGGACCGTTACAGGTCTGTCTAATTAAATACAAGATGCGCGGGAATCACCGTGTCAGCACACATGTCCGGTCAACTTGTCCGTTTATATGGACTTTGGGTCGGGGCGTGTTGACGACGAGGGGGACGGTGACATGCGCGACAACAGGGGAGTCAGTCGGAGGGGGCTGCTGGGACTGGGGCTTGGCGCCGCGGCCGCGATGGGAGTCGCCGGCTGCGGTCTGCCCGACGTCTCCGGTCCCGGCGCTCCCGGACCCGTGAAGAACCCGGAGCCCGGCGAGAAGCCGCCGGCCAGGCCCATCGGTGACGGCTCCACCGCCGACACCGGCCCGCAGCCCCACCAGCCCGACCGGCCCGTGCCGCTCCAGCCGGGCGAGACGCCGCCGCAGTTCGTCGTCTTCAGCTGGGACGGCGCGGGGGAGATCGGCAACGGCCTCTTCCCGCGCTTCCTCAAGCTCGCCAAGGACCACGGCGCGGCCATGACCTTCTTCCTCTCCGGGCTCTATCTCCTGCCCGAGTCGAAGCGGCACCTCTATCGGCCGCCCAACAACCCCGTCGGCGCATCCGACATCGGCTACCTCAAGGACGAGAACGTCCGGGCCACCCTGAAGTACGTCCGTGAGGCGTGGCTCGACGGGCACGAGGTGGGCACGCACTTCAACGGCCACTTCTGCGGGGGCCCCGGCTCCGTCGCCCGGTGGACCCCGGACGACTGGCGGAGCGAGATCGACCAGGCCGTGTCCTTCGTCACAAACTGGCGCACCAACACCGGCTTCACCGACGTGGAACCGCTGCCCTTCGACTACCGCAAGGAGCTGGCCGGCTCCCGCACCCCCTGCCTCCTCGGCCGGGACAACCTCCTGCCGACCGCCCAGGAGCTGGGCTGGCGCTACGACTCCGGCTCGCCCGGCGGCCTCCAGGTGTGGCCCGTACGCAGGTCGGGCGTCTGGGACCTGCCGCTGCAGTCCCTGCCCTTCCCCGGGCACTCCTTCGAGGTGCTGTCGATGGACTACAACATCCTCGCCAACCAGTCGAAGAACACCACGCAGGGCGTGCCCGCCAACTACCCGGCCTGGCGCGCCCAGGCCACCGCCACCTACCTCGGCGGCTTCCGCCGGGCCTACGAGACCAACCGCGCACCCCTTTTCATCGGCAACCACTTCGAGGAGTGGAACGGCGGCATCTACATGGACGCGGTCGAGGAAGCGCTCAAGGGCATGGCGGACAAAAGGGATGTACGGCTCGTATCCTTCCGCCAGTTCACCGACTGGCTGGACGCCCAGGACCCCAAGGTGCTCGCCAAACTGCGCACCCTCGGCCCCGGCCAGTCACCGACCGGTGGCTGGAACACGTACCTCACGGCCGCCTGACCGGGTACTGCCCATCCTCTGACCAGGGCATTGACATCGGCGCGGGGGGCGCGGTAGATCGCGGAACCACTCATGCGAAACTTTTCACATGAGCCTTAGCCGCGCCCCCCGACGCCGCTCGACCGGCGGCCGCGCCCTCCTGCTGACCGCGGTGACCCTCACCGGCGCCCTCGCCCTCACGGCGTGCACCGGTGCGGACAGCGGCAAGCCGACCGGCAGCGGCGGGAACTACGTCACGGGCGCGAAGGGTGTCTCCACCGCCGCCAAGGGCGAGCGCACCGAGGCCCCCAAGCTCGACGGCGAGACCGTCGAAGGCAAGACGCTCGACACCACCGCCCTCAAGGGCAAGGTCGTCGTCCTCAACGTGTGGGGCTCGTGGTGCCCGCCGTGCCGCGCCGAGGCCCCGTCGTTCGCGAAGGTCTCCAAGGAACTCGCCGACGCCGGCAAGGACGTCGTCTTCGTCGGCGTCAACGTCCGCGACAACAGCAAGCAGAACGCCGCCTCCTTCGAGGAGACCTTCGGGATCACCTACCCGAGCCTCTACGACCCCGACGGCAAGCTGCTGCTGCGCTTCCCCAAGGGCAGCCTCAACCCGAACGCCATCCCGTCCACGCTCGTCCTGGACCGGGAGGGCAAGATCGCGGCGCGCACCCTCGCCCCCCTCGGCGAGGAGCAGCTGCGCTCGATGATCGACCCCGTCCTCGCGGAGCAGTGACCTCGTGGTCCCGTACGTCCTCGCCGCCGAGGCCACCGGTGTGAACGAGACGGTGCTGAACGGCGCGCTGCTCCTCGCACTGCCGATCGCGCTCCTCGCCGGTCTGGTCTCCTTCTTCTCTCCCTGCGTGCTGCCGCTCGTCCCCGGCTACCTCTCCTACGTGACCGGCGTCAGCGGCGCCGACCTCGCCGAGGCCCGCCGCGGGCGGATGCTGGCGGGCGCGCTCCTGTTCATCGCCGGCTTCACCGCCGTCTTCGTCTCCACCGGCGCGCTCTTCGGGTACTTCGGCGAGACCCTCCGGGAGAACAACGAGATCATCTCCCGCGTCCTGGGCGGCGTGGTGATCGTCATGGGCCTCTTCTTCATGGGGGCCATCCCGGGTCTGACGATGCGGGAGTTCCGCTTCCACCGGAAGCCGACCGCGGGCCTGCTCGGCGCGCCCCTGCTCGGCGTGCTCTTCGGCGTCGGATGGACCCCCTGCATGGGCCCGACCCTCGCCGCCGTCACCACCCTCTCCCTCGACCAGGCGAGCGCCGGCCGCGGCGCCCTGCTGACCGTGGTCTACTGCCTGGGCCTCGGTGTGCCCTTCATCCTCGCCGCCCTCGCCTTCCGCAAGGCGCTCGGCGCGTTCGGCTGGGTGAAGAAGCACTACGCGTGGGTGATGCGCATCGGCGGCGGCATGCTGATCCTGACCGGACTGCTGCTCGTCACAGGAATGTGGGACAGCATCGTCAGCGACATGCAGAGCTGGACCCAAACCTTCACGGTGGGGATCTGAGGACTTAACGGACATGAGTACGACAGACAAAGCGTCCACCGAGGCGTCGCACGAGCCCGCCGAGTCCGCCGATCCCGGCGACTCCGCCGCCCTCGGCGACGCGGGCGCCCAGCTCTCCACCGCACCCGTCGAGGACCGCGGTCCCGTCGGCATCGGCGTGATCGGCTGGGCCCGCTGGTTCTGGCGGCAGCTCACCTCCATGCGGGTGGCGCTGATCCTGCTCTTCCTGCTGTCGCTGGGCGCCATCCCCGGCTCCCTCGTGCCGCAGACCAACGTCGACGCGCTGAAGGTCGCGGAGTGGAAGGACGAGCACTCCTCCTACGTCGCCGTCGCCGACGCGCTCCAGCTCTTCGACGTCTACAGCTCGGTGTGGTTCTCCGCGATCTACCTGCTGCTGTTCATCTCGCTGATCGGCTGCATCATCCCGCGCGCCTGGCAGTTCGTCGGCCAGCTGCGCGGCCGCCCGCCGGGCGCCCCCAAGCGGCTCGACCGGCTGCCCGCCCACACCACCTGGAGCACCGGGAAGACCCCGGAGGAGGTCCTCGCGCTCGCCAAGTCGCTCCTCGGCGAGCGGCGCTTCCGTACCGAGGCGGGCACCGACCACGTCGCGGCCGAGAAGGGCTACCTCCGCGAGGCCGGGAACCTGATCTTCCACGTCTCGCTGATCGTGATGCTGGTGGCCTTCGCCTGGGGCCAGTACTTCAAGTCCGAGGGCGGCAAGCTGGTCCTGCGCGGCAGCGGCTTCTCGAACACCCTCACCCAGTACGACGACTTCAAGCCCGGCACGCTCTTCCACCCGGACGACCTGCCGCCGTTCAGCTTCACGCTGGACCGGTTCGACGCCACCTACGAGATGTCCGGCCCGCAGCGCGGCACCCCGCGCGACTTCAAGGCGTACGTCACCTTCCGCGACGGCGCGCACGGCGCACCGCAGAAGCGCGAGATCCAGGTCAACAAGCCCCTTGAGGTCGACGGGTCCAAGATCTACCTGCTCGGCCACGGCTACGCGCCGATCATCTCGGTGACCGATCCCACCGGGAAGGTGATCTACAAGGACGCCGTCCCGGTCCTCCCGCAGGACGGCAACCTCACCTCCACCGGAGCCATCAAGGTCACCGACGGCTACAAGGACAAGGACGGCAAGAGCGAGCAGCTCGGCTTCAACGCCGTCTTCGTGCCGACCTTCGCCGGCGAGGGCATGGGCACGATGTTCTCGCAGTTCCCCGCCCCCCTGAACCCGAAGCTCATGCTCAACGCCTTCCACGGCAGCCTCGGCGTCGACTCGGGTCTGCCGCAGAACGTCTACCGGCTCGACACCACCAAGCTGGTGCCGTTCAAGGACGAGTCGGGCCAGCAGTTCAAGCAGAAGCTGGCGCCCGGCGACACGATGACCCTGCCGAACGGCGCGGGCACCGTGAAGTTCGAGGGCATCGAGCGGTGGGCCACCTTCTCCGTCACCCACCAGCCCGGCAGCGGCCTCGCTCTCGGGGGCGCGATCGCCGCCATCGCGGGCCTCGCCGGATCGCTGTTCATCCAGCGCCGCCGGATCTGGGTCCGCGCGGTGACCGGCAAGGACGGCGTCACCGTCGTCGAGATGGCGGGCCTGGGCCGCAGCGAGTCCGCCCGGCTCCCGGAGGAACTGGCGGACCTCGCCGCCACGCTGCACCAGCAGGCGCCGAGCGCGCCGACCGCACCTGCCGAACCACGTGTCGAAGAAACCCCTGAAGGAGAGCGCGGATGACGCCGCTCGCAGCCGCAGCCAACGAGAACCTGGCTCAGATCAGCAACTACCTGGTCTATTCGTCGATGGCGGTCTACACGCTCGCCTTCTTCGCGCACATCGCCGAGTGGACCTTCGGCAGCCGCAGCAAGGTGGCCCGTACGGCCGCCGCGCTCACCGGCGCCGAGGCGGCCTCGGCGCCGGCCGTGCAGGTGCGGGGCAAGGGCGGGGCCACCGCGGTCCTCGACCGGCCGAAGGTCACCACCCGCTCCGGCGCCGGCACCCGTGACGTACCCGACGGCCCCGGCGCCGCCGGCGGCACCGTGCAGGGCGACCTGTACGGCCGGATCGCGGTCTCGCTGACCGCGCTCGCCTTCCTCGTCGAGGCGGCCGGAGTCGTCGCCCGCGCGATGTCGGTCGAGCGTGCCCCCTGGGGCAACATGTACGAGTTCTCGATCACCTTCTCCACGGTGGCCGTCGGCACGTACCTGGCGCTCCTCGCCCTGAAGAAGAACGTCCGCTGGATGGGCCTGATCCTGGTCACCACCGTCCTGCTGGACCTCGGCATCGCCGTCACCTGGCTCTACACCGACAGCGACCAGCTGGTCCCGGCCCTGCACTCGTACTGGCTGTGGATCCACGTCTCCACCGCCATCTTCTGCGGCGCCGTCTTCTACCTCGGCGCGGCCGGCGCGGTCCTGTACCTCTTCCGCGACTCCTACGAGGCCAAGCTCGCCGGCGGCGGCAAGCCCGGCAGGATCGCCTCCTCCGTCCTGGAGCGGCTGCCCTCGGCGGCCTCCCTGGACAAGTTCTCCTACCGCATCAACGCGGCCGTCTTCCCGCTGTGGACCTTCACGATCATCGCGGGCGCGATCTGGGCCGGCGACGCCTGGGGCCGCTACTGGGGCTGGGACCCCAAGGAGGTCTGGTCCTTCGTGACCTGGGTGGCGTACGCCTGCTACCTGCACGCCCGCGCGACCGCCGGCTGGAAGGGCCGCAAGGCCGCCTACCTGGCGCTCTTCGCCTTCGCCTGCTGGATCTGGAACTACTACGGCGTGAACATCCTGCTCAGCGGCAAGCACTCGTACGCGGGCGTCTGACCGGCGGGAGTGGGACGCTGGTGGCATGTCCCTCGTGAGCCATGCCACCAGCGAACGGCGCGGCGAGAACCACTGGCTGCTCCGCTTCGAGCTGCACCTGCCGTACGCCTACGAGGCCCTCTGGCACGCCCTGACCACGCCCGACGGGCTGCGCGGCTGGCTGGCCGCGGCCGACGTCCTGGAGCGGCACCTCGGCGGGGCCGTCACGCTGCGCTGGCTGAACACCGGGACCGTGGTGAGCGGCCACGTCTCGGCCTGGGACGTGGAGCGCGTCGCCGAGTACACGGTGAGCGGGCACGGCCGGATCCGCTTCCACCTGGAGGCCGTCGGCACCGACTCGACGGTCATCCGGTTCGTGAACGAACGCGGCGGGTCCGACGAGGAGCGCCTCGACTGCCTGGCCGGCTGGCACGAGCACTTCGAGCTGCTGGACGCCGCCCTGGCCGGACGCCCGACGGACTGGTCCGCCTGGACGGACACCCGCTGGGCACAGCTGCGCGACTCGTACGCGTCCTTCACCCGGGCCCGCAAGGCCTCCTGAGGCCTCCTGAGGCCTCCAGAGGCCTCCTGAGGTCCGGGCCCGGGTTCGAGCCCCGGGGCCGCGTTCACCACACCGGGCGCAGCGGAGGCAGCCCGTCCGCTCCGTGGAGCGCGCGCACGACGCGGGACAGTTCCCGGCGCAGGGCGCCGACGTCGGCGCTGCCCGCGAGCTCCGCCTCCAGTTCGTGCAGGACGCGGCCCGCCACGAAGAGGTGCTGCCGGGCCGCCGGGGTCAGGACGACCAGCTTGCGGCGGCCGCCCTCCGGGTGCGGCTCGCGGCGTACGTAGCCGCGCCTCTCCAGGTCGTCCACGATCTGCCCGGCCGCCTGTTTCGTCACCCCGAGCCGCTCGGCGAGCTCGGTGGCGGTGGCGCCGTCGCCCTTCAGGGCCTGGAAGGCCATGCCGTGCACGGGGCGCAGGTCCGCGTATCCCACCTCGGCCAGGCGCCGGGTGAACTCGCCCAGCACCAGCTGGAAGCCCAGGCCGAGCAGGAAGGTCAGCTCGACGCCCTCGTCCGGGCCGTTCCACGTCACGTCGTCTCTCGTCACGCAAATATGGTGACACGGCCGAGTCAAGCTGCTTTACTTCATGTGAGTAAAGCAGCTTTACTCATTCGACCGCTCTCAGAGACGAGGACTCGCCTTGCGCGTGATCGCCGCTTCCCCCGACCACGTCACCACCACCCCGAACGCCACCATGACCGCGTTCGCCGCCCCCAGCCGCGGCAGCTCCGAGCTGTCCACCTGGCTCGTCGACATGCCCGCCGGCGCCACCGGCCCCGAGCACTCCGTCAGCCGCGAGCAGGTCTGGACCCTGACCGCCGGCACCCTGGAGATCACCTGCGAGGGCCGCACCGAGAAGGTCACCGCCGGCCAGACCCTGGTCCTGCCCGCGGACGTACCGCGCAGGATCCACTGCGCCGAGACCTTCCGGGCCTACGTCGCGATGCGCGCGGACGGCGTGGTGTCGGTGGCGGGCGAGGAGGGCACCCGCGTCCTCCCCTGGGCCCGTTAGTCAGTCGGAGTCCTGGTCCTTGTCGCGGTCCTTGTTCTCCTGCTCCTCGCGCAGGGACTTGAGGAACTCCGGGTTGTCGTCGGGAGCCACCCACTGGCTCCGGCCCCGGGTGCCGCCGCGCCCCCCGCCGGAGGTCACCCGCTTCTTGCCCGCGAACAGCCACACCACCGGTCCCACGATGGAGAAGAGCAGGATGATGAGCACCCACATCGCCTTGGGCAGGTGCTTGACCTCTTCCTCCGGCGTGTTCAGGCAGTCGATGAAGGCGTAGATGGTCAGCGCGATGATCAGCAGGAACGGCAGATAGCGCAGCACGGTGTGGGACCGACTCCCGGGCAGTGACGGCGGGCCCGCAAGGGGCCCCGGTGACGCTCCCAGCGTAGTTGGTGACGGATACTGGCCCCTATGGCTTACGACGATCTCCGCTCGCTGCTCCGGGCTCTGGAGCGAGAGGGCGACCTCAAGCGCATCAAGGCCGAAGTCGACCCGTACCTGGAGGTCGGGGAGATCGTCGACAGAGTGAACAAAGCGGGCGGCCCCGCGCTCCTCTTCGAGAACGTCAAGGGCTCGGCGATGCCGCTGGCCATGAACGTCTTCGGCACCGACCGCCGCCTCCTGAAGGCCCTCGGGCTGAAGTCCTACGCCGAGATCAGCGAGAAGATCGGCGGCCTGCTCAAGCCGGAACTGCCGCAGGGCTTCATCGGGGTCCGCGAGGCCTTCGGCAAGCTCGGCTCGATGGTCCACGTGCCGCCGAAGAAGGTGAAGGGCGACTCCGCGCCCGTCCAGGAGGTCGTCCTCACCGGCGACGACGTCGACCTGGACCTGCTGCCGGCCCTCTTCACCTGGCCCAAGGACGGCGGTTCCTTCTTCAACCTCGGCCTGACCCACACCAAGCACCCCGAGACGGGCGTGCGCAACCTCGGCCTCTACCGGCTGCAGCGCCACGACAAGCGCACCATCGGCATGCACTGGCAGATCCACAAGGACAGCCGCAACCACTACGCCGTCGCCGCCGCCAAGGGCGAGCGGCTGCCCGTCGCGATCGCCTTCGGCTGCCCGCCCGCCGTCACGTACGCGTCCACCGCGCCGCTGCCGGGCGACATCGACGAGTACCTCTTCGCCGGCTTCGTCGCGGGCAAGCGGATCGAGATGGTCGACTGCAAGACCGTCCCGCTCCAGGTCCCGGCCAACGCGGAGGTCGTCGTCGAGGGCTGGCTGGAGCCCGGCGAGATGCTCCCGGAAGGCCCCTTCGGCGACCACACCGGCTTCTACACCCCGCAGGAGCCCTTCCCGGCCCTGAAGATCGACTGCATCACGATGCGCAAGCGGCCGCTGCTCCAGTCGATCGTGGTGGGCCGCCCGCCGACCGAGGACGGGCCGCTGGGCCGCGCGACGGAGCGGTTCTTCCTGCCCCTGCTGAAGATCATCGTCCCGGACATCGTGGACTACCACCTGCCCGAGTCGGGCGGCTTCCACAACTGCGCGATCGTCTCGATCGACAAGAAGTACCCCAAGCACGCGCAGAAGGTCATGCACGCCATCTGGGGCGCCCACATGATGTCGCTGACCAAGCTGATCATCGTGGTGGACAAGGACTGCGACGTCCACGACCTGCACGAGGTGTCCTGGCGGGCCCTCGGCAACACGGACTACTCCCGCGACCTCACCGTCGTCGAGGGCCCGGTGGACCACCTCGACCACGCCTCCTACCAGCAGTTCTGGGGCGGCAAGGCGGGCATCGACGCGACGAAGAAGCTGCCCGAGGAGGGCTACACCCGCGACGGCGGCTGGCCGGACATGGTGGAGTCGGACCCGGCGACCGCCGCCCTGGTGGACCGCCGCTGGAAGGAGTACGGCCTGTGAGCCCCATCGCCGTGGACGGCCCGGAACTGAACATCGGCACCTCCGGGACGTATGTGGTCCTGGCCCGCCCGAAGATCGACCCGACCCAGCCCGGCGTGATCGTCGCGGCCCGGGACGCGGGCGTGAGCCCGGAGGAGTTCGCCGGCCCCGGCGACGTCTGGGCGCTGATGTACGACGAGGAGGGCGACGGCGACGGCTTCGAACTGCCCGGCGCCCGGGACACGGAGGCGGACGCCTTCGCGGAGCAGTTGCAGCAGGCCCTGGCCGCTGCCGAGCCGTTCACCGTGGAGGCCGGCAACTTCCTGCGCCTGGACGCCCGGCCCGCCGGCGCCGCCTGGGAGGTCACCGCGCACGTCACCCCGCCCGAGGGCGAGGACGACGGCGCCGCGGCCCGGACGCTGGAACTGGGCGCACTCCCGGCGGCGGACCTGCTGGCCGAACTCGAACAGTTCCGGAGGGAACTCGCATGATGACCACCGCCGATGGAGTGGTCGGACAGGGGCCCGCGCCGGAGGCGGCCAACAAGGTCAAGGCCTTCCTGCGGCTGGTGATGATCGAGCACTCGGTCTTCGCGCTGCCGTTCGCCTACATCGCGGCGCTGACCGCCATGTTCCAGCTCGACCGGACCGTGCACTGGGGCAAGCTGCTCCTCGTCACTGTCTGCATGGTGGGGCTGCGCACCTTCGCCATGGCCGCGAACCGGATCATCGACCGCGAGATCGACGCCCGCAATCCGCGGACCGCGGGGCGCGAGCTGGTCACCGGGGCGGTGTCGGTCCGCTCGGCCTGGACCGGCGCGGCGATCGCGCTCGTGGTCTTCCTCGGTTCGGCGGCCCTGCTGAACCCGCTGTGCCTGGCGCTGGCCCCGGTCGCCGTCGTCCCGATGGTGGTCTACCCGTACGGCAAGCGGTTCACGAACTTCCCGCACGCCATCCTGGGGCTGGCCCAGGCGATGGGCCCGGTCGGGGCCTGGCTGGCGATCACCGGCGAGTGGTCCTGGGACGCGGTGGTCCTCGGCCTGGCGGTCGGCGTGTGGATCGGCGGCTTCGACCTGATCTTCGCCTGCCAGGACGTGGCCGCCGACCGTGCGGAGGGCGTCAAGTCCGTCCCGGCCCGCTTCGGCGTCCCGGCCGCCCTCTGGGGGGCGCGCGGCGCGCACGTCGTCACCACGGCCCTGCTGGCCTGGTACGCGCTCGCCACGGACGCCGGCCCGCTGTTCTGGGCCGGCCTGGCGGTCGTCGTCGCCGCCTTCGTCTACGAGCACACCATCGTGACGCCGCACGACCTGTCCCGCCTGAACCGGGCCTTCTTCACGGTCAACGGCTTCATCGGCATCGCCCTCTTCGTGTGCGCCCTGGCCGACCTCGTGGTCCGCGGCCTGGTCCTGTAGCCCGCAGGAGGGAGCCGGGCAGCACCGCGGGGTGCGCGGTCTGCGTGGCAACGACTACGAGGTCAAGGACCGGGCCCGCGCGCGGCGCGGGATCCCGCACTACCTGATCTTCGCCCCGTACAGGGCGCACTGCGTGACCCTGTGGAACCCCGGCCCGGACGGTTACCGGGGCCGGGGCACCATCCCGTAGGGCGGCGAGTTCACCGTCGAGACCGGCACCGGCAAGCTCGTGATCGACACCTCGGGCCCGCCCGTGGACCCTTCCGTCGTCAGACCGTGACGGCCGGGCGGGGGGCCGGGCGGCGGAAGCAGAGGGCCGTCACGATGCCCGCCACCAGACCGCACAGGTGGCCCTGCCAGCTGACGCCCGAGTCCGTCGGGAGGATGCCGGAGACGATCGTGGTGCCCCAGACGGCGGCGACGCCCACGGCCACCGCGATGCCCAGCGCCCTGCGCTCGACGAAGCCCCGTACGAGCAGGTAGCCGAAGAGCCCGAAGACGACGCCGGATGCGCCCAGCGTCATCGTGCCGGAGGGGGATATCAGCCAGGTGCCGAGGCCGTCGGCCAGCAGGATCAGGCCGCACACCGCGAGGAACCGGCGGATCCCGGACAGGGCGGCTATGAAGCCGAGGACCAGCAGCGGGACGCTGTTGGAGGCGACGTGGTCGAAGCCGAAGTGGAGGAAGGCCGCGGATACGACGCCGGTGAGGCTGTCGGGGTCGCGGGCGACGATCCCGTACTGGTCGAGGGCGTGACCGGTGACGTGGTCGACGGCTTCCAGGACCCACAGCAGGGCCACCCAGCCCAGCATCAGCTTGGCCGCGGCCTTGGCCCGGTCGGTCTGCGTCCGGCCGGTATCCACCGTCGTGCTCATCTTCGCCCCCTTCGCGGCTCCCCCCACGGGAACGTGCGGTCACCTTACTGAGTGCCCGCCGGGCGTGGCCGGATAGTCTCGGAGGTATGACAGAGCGCAATCGCACCCCGTGGGTGGTCGGGGTTTCCGGAGCGTCCGGGACGCCGTACGCGGCGGCGGTGCTCCGCGGGCTGCTCGCCGCGGGGGAGAGCGTCGACCTGGTCGTGAGCCGGGCCTCGCGCCTCACCCTGCTGGACGAGACCGGGATCGCCTTCCGCGACGCGCACTGGCGCGAGGACCTCGCGCAGTGGCTGGCACGCGGAGCCGACGGGAAGCCGGGGACCTTCGAGGACCTGGCGCAGGACGCGGACGTCCGGTACTGGGGTGCCGGGGACCTGGCCGCGGGCCCGAGTTCGGGCTCGTACCCGGTCAAGGGGATGCTCATCGTCCCCGCTTCCACGGCGTGCGTGGCGGGGGTGGCGCTCGGGCTGTCGAAGGACCTGCTCCAGCGCGTGGCGAGCGTGACGCTCAAGGAGCGGCGCCGGCTGGTGGTCGCGGTGCGGGAGACCCCGCTGAACGGGCAGACGCTGAAGCATCTGGTGGCGCTGGACGAGGCGGGCGCGGTCGTGCTGCCCGCCTCTCCGGCGTTCTACGCGGGGGCGACGCACATCCAGGATCTGGTGGACTTCGTCGCCGGGCGGGTGCTGGACGCGGCAGGGGTGCCGCACCGGCTGTACCGCCGCTGGGAGGGGGAGCTGGGAGGCTCCCGCTCCCCCCGGGGGGCAAACGGTGGTGACTAGGCCTTCTTGCGGCCCAGCGGCTTGCTGGCCTTGTCGACGCGGACGGCCGCGGCGGGCTGGTGGGCTCGGGATCGGTTGGCCAGCTCCTGGAGCTGTCGCATGTGTGCGTGGGCCATCTCGATCGTGAACACGGTGTACCACTCCTGAAGATCGTCGCTGATCTGCTGAATGAAATCGCAGGGTGTTGACCCCGCATGCCTTAGATTCTATACCTAAACTTGCAGGATCGCCGAATAATGGAAGGCTCCACGTAATGGACACGGTGGACAGGCAGCTCATCCAGGCACTCCGGGAGAACGGTCGCGCCTCGTACGCGGAGCTGGGCCGTCTCGTGGGCCTCTCCGGCCCCAGCGTCACCGACCGCATCAACCGTCTGGAGACGGCCGGCGTCATCACCGGCTACCGCGCGACGGTCGACTCGGCCTCGCTCGGCCTCGGCGTCACCGCGCTGATCGGCATCTCCCTCTCCGACGCCGCCGACCACGAGGACGTGGCCCGGCGGCTGCGCGACCTCGCGGAGATCGAGGACTGCTGGTTCATCGCCGGCGACGACTCCTACATGCTCAAGGTGCGCGCCAGCGACGTGGACGGCCTGGAGAAGATCATCCGCAAGCTCTCCGGAACCAAGGGCGTCTCGCGCACCCGCACCACCATCGTGCTCTCCACGAAGTGGGAGAACCGGGTCGGGGAGCTGCCCGAGGAAGCCTGAGAGTACGGTTGGTCAGGGTTTGCAGGACAGGCAAGAGGCATCTAGAGGAGGCGACCGGTACATGGACGCTGGGCTCAAGCGTGAGCTGGAGGAGAAGGTCCGCTCCGGCGAGCGGCTGACCCGTGAGGACGGCATCGCCCTCTACGAGTCGGACGACCTGGCCTGGCTCGGCGGCCTCGCCCACGAGGTGCGCACGCGCAAGAACGGTGACGTGGTCCACTTCAACGTCAACCGCCACCTCAACATGACCAACGTGTGCACCGCGTCGTGCGCCTACTGCTCGTTCCAGCGCAAGCCGGGCGAGAAGGACGCGTACACGATGCGCATCGAGGAGGCCGTGCGCCTGGCCAAGGCCATGGAGACGGAGAACCTCACCGAGCTGCACATCGTCAACGGCCTGCACCCGAACCTGCCGTGGCGCTACTACCCGCGCTCGCTCTCCGAGCTGAAGAAGGCGCTGCCGCACGTCTCGCTCAAGGCGTTCACGGCGACGGAGATCCACCACTTCGAGACGATCTCCGGCATGTCCGCCTCGGACATCCTGGACGAGCTGATCGAAGCCGGCCTGGAGTCCCTCACCGGCGGCGGCGCGGAGATCTTCGACTGGGAGGTCCGCCAGCACATCGTCGACCACCGCACCCACTGGGAGGACTGGTCGCGCATCCACCGTCTGGCGCACTCGAAGGGCCTCAAGACCCCTTCGACGATGCTGTACGGGCACATCGAGGAGCCGCGCCACCGCGTGGACCACGTGCTGCGCCTGCGCGAGCTCCAGGACGAGACCGGCGGCTTCCAGGTCTTCATCCCGCTGCGCTACCAGCACGACTTCGTGGACATGCAGGACGGCAAGGTGCGCAACAAGCTCCAGGCGCGCACGACGATGGCCACCGGCGCCGAGGCCCTGAAGACCTTCGCCGTATCGCGGCTGCTCTTCGACAACGTTCCGCACGTCAAGGTCTTCTGGGTGATGCACGGCGTGCAGACCGCCCAGCTCGCGCTCCAGCACGGCGCGGACGACATGGACGGCTCGGTCGTCGAGTACAAGATCACCCACGACGCGGACAACTACGGCACCCCGAACAAGCTGGGCCGTGAGGACCTGCTGGAGCTGATCCGGGAGGCCGGCTTCCGGCCGGTCGAGCGCAACACGCGCTACGAGATCATCCGCGAGTACCCCGGACCGGACGCGGACCTGCGCGAGACCCCGCAGGCGATGCGCGTCTGACCCGCGCGCGCCACGGCGCCAGAGCCGTTCCCGGCGAGTTAACCCCGGCCCATGGGCCGGGGTTTAGCTTTTCCTGGACGGGCCGATGAGGTAATGGTTAAACTCGTGCAATGACCCTTACTTTCACCCTGGATCCGGTCGTCGGACCCTCCCTGCGTGATGGAATCCTCAAGCTCTGGACGGACGTCTCCAACGCGGGCGGCGCCGTGGGCTTCGTGCCGCCGGTCACCCACGACGACGTCCGCCCCTCGCTCGCCAAGCACCTCGCCGCCGTCGCCGACGGGAGCTGCCGGCTGCTCGTCGGGCGCGACGAGGACGGCGCGGTCGCCGCGACCGCCTTCCTCACCCACAACGCGCACCGGCTTCAGCGCCACTGGCTGTGGGCCTACACGGTGATGGTCCATCCGCGCCACCAGGGCAAGGGCCTCGGGCGCGACCTCATGGCGGCGACCGAGGCCGCCGCCCGCTCGGTCGAGGGCATCGACGCCATCCGCCTGACCTGCCGCGGCGGCCTCGGACTGGAGCACTTCTACTCCTCCTGCGGCTACAAAGAGGTCGGCCGCGTGCCCGGCGCCGTCCGCGTGGCCCCGGGCGACGACCGCGACGACATCACGATGCTGCTGCCGCTGTACTGACGGCGTCCGTCCGCACCCCGGCGGGCCGCGGCCGGGCCCCGGCGTGCTTCACTGGACGGGCGCCGTGCGACGCCCGGCGTACCGACCGCGAACGCCACGACGAGAGAGAAGGGGTCACCGTGTCCCTCAAGCCGAGCGCAACGATCCGATACACCGCGATGCGCCTGGGCGTCTTCGTCGGCTGCCTCGCCGTCGTCGCCGTCCTCGTCCGGCTCGGCTGGGTGCCCGCCGGTCTCGGCGACGCCAACGGCGCCTGGGTCGTGCTGCTCGCCCTCGTCCTCTCCGCCCCGCTCTCCTTCATCCTCCTGCGCAAGCAGCGCGACGAGATGTCCGCGCAGATCTCCGGGCGCGTCGCGGGTGCGAAGGAGAAGCTCGCCGCCAACCGCAGCCAGGAGGACCAGGCGGACGACGCGGCGCGCGTCGGGTCGTAAGGCCCCAGTTGGCTTCATCACACATCGAACCGCCCCAGCACCGGGAATACCGCCCGTAACGCTGGGGCGTTGGTGTTTTCCGGGTCCGCGCAAGAGGGCCCCGCGCGCCGCTGTCTCAAAGGGCCCCTTTGAGATTCTCAAAGGAGAAGTGTTAGCGTGTTCAACATGTTGACCACAGCTGCGCACCCGATGATCACGAGCGTTCCGCTCGTGACGCGCCTGCACGTCGACCTCTGCCGCCGCGCGTCCGCGGCCTGTTGCTGTTGAGCTGAATCGATACAGCAGCGGTCCGGGCCGGCCCTTCCTGGCTGCTGCCGCACCGCAACACCACGCAGAACCACCCCCCTCACTTCGTGCGCCACCTCCGGAGAGTGTCCGTGTCCGCGACCCCACAGGCCCCTGCCAAGGCCTCGTTCAAGTTCCCCTTCTGGGCCCAGATCGTCGCCGGTCTGGCCCTCGGCGTCCTCTTCGGCTGGATAGCCCGCAGCCAGGACGTCAGCTGGCTCGCCACCACCCTGGAGAAGACCGGCGACATCTTCGTCCAGCTGCTCAAGCTGGCCATCGCCCCGCTCGTCTTCTTCGCGATCCTGGTGTCGATCACCAATCTGCGGAAGGTGAACAACGCGGCGCGCCTCGCCTCCCGCACCCTCCTCTGGTTCATGATCACCTCGCTGATCGCGGTCGGCATCGGCATCGGCATCGGCCTGCTGACGGACCCCGGCGCGGGCACCGGCCTCACCGCCGCCGACGGCAAGGACCCGAAGAAGACCGGCTCCTGGATCGACTTCCTGACCGGCATCGTGCCCACCGACATCGTCACGCCGTTCACCGAGCTGAAGGTCCTTCAGATCGTCTTCCTGGCCGTCGTCGCCGGCATCGCCGCCCTCCAGCTCGGCGCCAAGGCCAAGCCGGTCCTCGACCTCGCCGAATCCGCCCTGGAACTCCTCCAGAAGGCCCTGTGGTGGGTCATCCGCCTCGCCCCGATCGGCACCGTCGGCCTCATCGGCACCGCGATCGCCACGTACGGCTGGGACCTGATCGGCAAGTACGCCACCTTCACCGCCGACATCTACATCGGCTGCGCCCTGGTGCTGTTCGGCGTCTACCCGCTGCTGCTCGCGACGGTCGCCAAGGTCAACCCGATCCAGTTCTTCAAGGGCGCCTGGCCCGCCATCCAGCTGGCCTTCGTCTCCCGCTCCTCCGTCGGCACCATGCCCGTCACCCAGAAGGTCACCGAACGCCTCGGCGTCCCGAAGGAGTACGCCTCCTTCGCCGTCCCGTTCGGCGCCACCACCAAGATGGACGGCTGCGCCGCGATCTACCCGGCGCTCGCCGCGATCTTCATCGCGCAGATCTTCGACGTGCAGCTGGGCATCAAGGAGTACCTCCTCATCGTCTTCGTCTCGGTCATCGGCTCCGCCGCGACGGCCGGCCTGACGGGCGCGACCGTCATGCTGACGCTGACCCTCTCCACCCTGGGCCTCCCCCTCGCGGGCGTCGGCCTGCTGATGGCGATCGACCCGATCCTCGACATGATGCGCACCGCCACGAACGTCGCAGGCCAGGCCCTGGTGCCGGTCATCGTCTCGGCCCGCGAGGGCATCCTGGACAAGGAGGCCTACGCGACGGCCTCGGGCTCCCCGCTGGACGAGCCCGCCGCCCCGCCCGTCGTCGACGCCACGCCGCAGCCGGCCGCCGCGACCGCCTGAGCCGCCGGCCTTCCCCCTCGCCGCAGCCCCCGCCCCCGTCCGGGCGGGGGCTGCGGCGTTCCGTTCCCGCGGTGTCAGACCGTTCGGGCGCGGAAGTAGGCGATCGTCGCGATCAGGACGGGGGCGGCGAACCACCAGCGGCCCATCGTGCGGCGGTAGAGCGGGGTGATGGTGATCAGCAGGCCCAGCAGGCACAGGAAGACCGAGAAGCCGCCCATGAACCGGGCGTCCTCACGCACCTGGTCGTACGGCGAGTCCGGGCGCATGACCAGGGCGATGTAGCAGGCGTACACCGCGGGGACGTAGAGCACCACGAGCGGGATGCCGAGCACCCAGCGCAGGCAGCCGCGGTCCTCGGGCAGGTCGACGTCCTCGCGGGGCAGCCTCAGCCGAGCGTCTCGATACGAACCCACGCGATCACCCCCAGTACGAGCGGCGGCGCGAACCACCACGGGCCCAGCGCCCTGCGGACGGGCGGGACGAGCGTGAGCAGGATCCCGATCAGGCCCAGGAAGAGGGAGAGGAAGACGGCCGCCGCCGTCCCCTCGTAGCCCTGGTGGTCCCACTCGGCCTGCGGGCCGCGGGCCACGGCGGCGTAGACGAGGAGGGCGTTCAGCGCGTGCACGAGGGCGAGGGGGAGCCCGAACACCCAGCGCACCCACCGTCGGTCCCCGGCCGGGACGGTCGTCCCGCGGCCGTCTGTCATCGCATCGCGTCCTTCACCTTGCCGAGAGCCTCGCCGAAATCGTCGCCGTAGTCCTGGGCCTTGCCCGACTGCCAGTACGGGCCGCCGTTGTAGCGGGCGGCGATCTCCCGCATCTGGGCGTCGGTCAGCTGCTCGGCGGGCACGTCGGCGTACCCCGCCTCGGCCTTGATCTGGGCCAGGAAGCCCGCGGCGATGAACGCATTCTGCTGGGGGTCCTGCAGCGACTCCTCCACCAGGTCCCGCTGGGCGTCCGTGAGGTGCGCCGGATCGTAGCCGAGCACCTCGGCGCCCCGGCGCAGCTGGATCGCGATCGGGCCGAAGGAGGTCTCGTCGGGCGTGCCGCCCAGCCGCCAGGGAAGGTCCCGCGCCGGCACCGGGCTCAGCGGCGAGTCGGCCGCGCGCCGCACGGTGTCGGTGAGGTCGTCGGTGAACCCGTACTGGCCGCCGATCTCCTTCCAGGCGATGCCCGCCAGGAGTTCGTCCGGCACCCCGGAGTGCCGGGCGGCGGCCCGGAGGACCTCCTTGTTGTGGGAGATCCAGCGGGCCCGTTCCCCGTCGTCGCCCGGCGGGTGCCAGTAGCTGTCGTCCGCCTGCGGCAAGGACGAGATCCGCATCCGGATGTTCCGCAGCGCGGGGGACATCGCGGCGTCGCCGGGCGCCGCCGCCGTCTCCCGCTTCGGGCCGCTGCCGGGCAGGTGCGTCAGCGGGGAGGCGGCGGCCTCCGCGGCCTCCCGGCGGATGTCCGCCATCGCCGCGTACAGGTCGGGGCGCGCCCCGCCGACCGGCACCTTGAACTCGGGGAGCAGCTCGTACGCCTGCTTCAGCGCGTGCACGCAGGTGGCGCGGGCCTCCGCCTCGACGGTCCTGGCCAGGTGGAAGCTGCCGCCCGCCGCGTCGTGGAGCCGGTCCGCCTCCTCCCGGATGTCGTCGACGTCCATCGTGGCCTCGGCCAGGAAGTCCAGGAAACCGGTCGTGGCGCGCATGTCCTCCCACCGGCGCATCGGCTCGGCGGCCCGCGCGACCTTGGTGACGGCCACGCCCTTGGTGTCGATGAGCGCGGCGAGCGCCCGCTCGGTGTGCTTGCCGTTGCGGTAGTGGGACTTGGCGGTGGTGACGGCGGCGGCATAGGCGTTCAGGGCGCTCGCGGCCCTGTCGTAGCCCTCGGCCATCTGGGCGACGAGCAGGCGCGCCTCGGTGAGGCGCGCGGTGTACGCGTGGCTGCCCTCGCTCTCCCACTCGGTACGGGTCTCCGCGCGCCGGGCCGGTTCGCCGACCTGTACGAGGAGGTCGCGCAGTCGGCGGAACTCGGCGGCGTTCCGCTCGATGAGGGGCGGATTGCACTCTTCCAGGAACGCGACGTCCTCGCGGTGGCTGAGCCCGCTGCTCACTTGCACTCCGGTGGTACGTACTGCCCCGAGGAGAGGAGGCCGGCGAGGAAGGCGCGGGCGGTGTCGTCGTCCACGCGGGCGAAGGCGGTGCCGGTGGTCTTCAGACGGGTGGCGAGGCCGGCGAAGAGGGCGACGGTGTCCTTGAACTGGTCGTCGGCGAAGGCGGCGAAGCGCAGGGCCTGTGCGGCGACTTCGGTGTGGGCGCGGGGTGCGCGGGCCATGGTGCTCGCGTCGCCGTCGGGGCGGCCCTCGTGGAGGAGGGCGGCGATCTCGATCAGGAGGTTCGCGTTGCCGTTGATGGAGGAGGAGCCGGCGACCAGGGTCCCGGCGGGACCGCCGCCGCCCGTGCCGGGTGCCACGTGGTCCAGCCGCACGGCGGGAGTCTCCCCGGCCTGTTCCCCGGCCAGGGCTGCGGCTTTGTGCTCCGCCCATTCCACGTCGAACGTCATCTCGTTCCCCCCGACCTGACCCACATGTGCTGGGTCATGTGCATGCTAATACGAGGAAAACGGGCCCCCCGGTTCCGGATCCCCGATCGGTGCCGCAGGTCCGGGCCGGCCGGCCCCGGGCGTCAGTCCTGGGCGCTCCGCAGGACGACGACGCGGTCGGGCCGGCCGAGCGCTCCGGACCCGCCCCGGTGCTGCGGCGGGGCGAGTCCGTCGACGTACCGGCCGAAGAGGCCTTCCGCATGGTCCGCGAAGAGGCAGCGGTCGGCGTAGCGCCGGCCCTGGTGGTACCACTCCTGCCGGACCACCCGCATGCGCAGGACGCGCTCGAACCAGTCGGCCGCGAGCGCGGCGAGTTCGCGGGGGGTGCCGGTGGCGTCCAGTGCCAGCGGGGTGCGCGGCTCCGGCAGCCAGTAGAAGTGCTCGTCGAGGTGGTCGCCGCGGAGCGTGGAGCCGGTCAGACGCAGACCGGCGAGCGGCGGCCAGCCGTTCGGCCCGTCCCCGAGGCCCACGCAGGCCACCAGCAGCGAGTCGTCCTCGGGTTTGGCCACCCAGCTGACGGCGCGCGGGACCGTCCGGAGCGGCCACGCCGTGGCGCGTTCGCGCAGCACCGCCGTGAAGGCGCGTTCTTCGGGGCCCAGTTCGCGCTCCGTCTCGGGGTCGTCGCTCACGAACCACGGGTCTGCCGGCATGCGGTCACTGTGGCACGGGGTCGGGGTGTGCGAGACGAGGGGTCGCCGGGCCGCTGGGGACCGCGATCCGGCGTGCTCAGACGCATAGAACACTCAAGGACCGGGGGAAAGGACCAACCGACCAAACCAAACCCGGCCCGCGTCGCTCGGACGTCCGGCATTCGGCCCGGGACCGCCCGATCCGGTGTCATCCACGTCAACTCGCCGCACGCGACTCACTTCACCGTGCTCGGCAACCACCTGCTCCAGCACCCCGGGCTGTCGGCGACCGCGGTCGGGCTCGCCGCCCACATCCAGTCGCTGCCGGAGGGCACCCCGGTCGGCGTGAAGGCGCTGGCCGCCCGCTTCCGGGAGGGCGAGGTGCGGATCGCCTCCGCGCTGCGGGAGCTGGAGCGGTACGGCTACCTGGAGCGGCGGCGCGAGCGCGGAAATCCGCGCGCGGGGAAGGCGGACCGGATGCCAGGGTGCGGCAATGGCATCCCAGCATCAGGTCCGCGCCGACCACGACGCCCGCACGATCGTCGTCTACCAGGCGTACGCGCCCGCCATCGCCGACCCGGCGCTGCGGGCGGGCCGCTTCGTCGAGCCGTTCTCGTTCCACCGGATGACGTGGATCAAGCCGTCGTTCATGTGGCTGATGCACCGCAGCAACTGGGCCCGAAAGCCCGGTCAGGAGCGCGTGCTCGCGGTGCGGATGACGCGCCAGGGCTTCGAGGAGGCCCTGTCCCGGGCCGTACTCACCACCGCGGACCCGGCGGCGGTGGCCCGGGCTGCCGTGCACGTCCAGTGGGACCCGGAGCGCTCGCCGCGCGGGACGGCGCTGAACCACTACAGCATCCAGGTCGGCATCGGCCGCCATCTGATCCGTACGTTCAACGACGACTGGATCGTCAGCCTCACCGACCTCACCCCGCAGGTCCGCAAGGCCGCGTCGCTGCTGCAGGCCGGGCAGGCCGCCAAGGCCCGGAGGCTGTTTCCCGCGGAGCGCGTCTACCCGCTTCCGCCGGCGCTGGAAGACCGCCTGTGCCGAGGCGGGCCGCCTGCGCCGAGGCGGGCCGCCTGCGCCGCGCCGTACAGCACCGTGAGCCGTCGGCTGAAGGACTGTTGAACAAAGGAAGTTGATGGTGCTAGCTTCAATAGCACCATGCTGCTGAGGCTGAACACCGCTGACCACCGCCCCCTGCACGAGCAGGTCGCCGGAGCCGTGCGGCGCGCCATCGCCGAGGGCGAGTGCGCGCCCGGCGACCGGCTGCCGCCCGCCCGCGACCTGTCGCAGGCGCTGGGCGTCAACACCAACACCGTGCTGCGGGGCCTGCGCGCCCTGCGCGACGAGGGGTTGCTGGAGTTCCGGCGCGGCCGCGGGGTGACCGTGGCCGGTGGTGCGGACCGGCGCTCCGAGCTGTTGGAGCGCGTACGCGCACTGGTGGCGGACGGCGCGCGCCTGGGCTACGGCAAGGCCGATCTCATCGAAATGATCAAGGAGGTGCCATGAAGGGTGGCCGGGGCCGGGGATTAGCGGGCTGGGCGGCCGGGATACCGGTGGTGCTGGTCGCGCTGCCGATGGCGGCGCGCGGGCGGCTGCCCGACCCGCTGGCCACGCACTGGGGCGGCCCCGACGGCGCGCCTGACGGCGCCATGTCGTTCGGCGGGTCCATGGCCTTCCCGGCGGCGATCTGGGCCGTGCTGGTCCTGGGCGTCGCGGTGTTCGCCGCGGCGCGGGCCTGGGCCGCGACCGCGCTGCTGCCCGCCGGTGTGGCCCTCGCCGGTGCGCAGGCGGTGATCGTACGGGCCAACCTGGACCGGGAGGACTGGCGGCAGGCCGAACTGCCGACCGCCTGGGTGGCGGTGGCCGTGTGCGCCGCGGCCGTCCTGGCCGCCCTGGCCGGAATGCTGATCGACCGGCGGGCGCCGGGGCGGGCGCGCGGTGGCGGCGGCCCGGCGGACCGCGGCCCCGTCATGGACGTTCCCGCAGGTGAGCGGCTCGTGTGGCTCGCGCGGACGTCGAACCCGTGGCTCGGCCTGACCGCCGGTGCGCTGGGAGCCGCCGCGGCCGCCGGCGCGGTCCTCGGGGTGGGCGGGCTGGTGGCCGGGCCGGCCTGGCTCGTGGCGGCGCTCGCCCTCGGCCTCGCCGCCCTCGCGGTCCTCGCGTGTTCCTCCGTACGGGCGCGCGTCACGGGGGAGGGCCTGGAGGTGGCCTTCGGTCCGCTCGGATGGCCGGTACGGCGCTGGCCGGCGGCCGCGGTCGAGTCGGCCCGGGTCGAGGACCGCAGGCCGGTGCAGGTCGGCGGCTGGGGCTACCGGCTCAGCGGACTCGGTACGACGGTGATGCTGCGGGCCGGCGAGTGCCTGGTGGTCCGGGCCGGGGGCAGGGACTTCGCGGTGAGCGTCGACGACGCGGCACGCGGAGCGGCCCTCCTCAATTCCCTCGCGCGGTGCGGTGGCGGCGGTGGCGGAGTGGAGCGTCCGTGAAGAAGGGCTCCGGGGGCTGGTCGGACGCGGTGACCTCTCCGTAAATTACCGGCGGTAACACTTGTGTGAGCCGAGGAGTGTGCGCCGTGGAAGCGGAGCCGAAGCTGGTGGAGCCCGTCCGGACGGTCGTCGACGGAGTGGTGCGCGAGGTGCGGGTACCCGCACTCGCCGCGGCCCCCGCGCAGGGCTCCCTCGGGGACATCCCCTTCGAGAACGCCGCGCAGGCCCCGAACGAGGCCGTACTCGCCCGCAAGGAGGCCGACGGGACGTGGCGCGACGTCACGGCCGCCGAGTTCGCAGCCGAGGTCCTCGCCGTCGCCAGGGGCCTGATCGCCGAGGGGCTGCGCGAGGGCGACCGGCTCGCCATCATGGCCCGCACGACCTACGAGTGGACCCTGCTCGACTTCGCCGGATGGGCCGCGGGCCTGGTCACCGTACCGATCTACCCCACCTCCTCCGCCCTCCAGGCCCGCTGGATCATCCAGGACTCCGGCGCCGTGGCCTGCGCCGTCGAGGACACCGCACAGGCCCGCATCATCAGCGCCGAGCGGGCCAACCTGCCCTGGCTGGCCCACCTCTGGGAGTTCGACACCGGCGCGATCGGCCGACTGGTGAAGGCGGGGGAGCGCATCCCCGAAGCCCTCGTGCACGCACGGCGGGCCAACCGGACCCCGGACTCCGTCGCGACCCTCATCTACACCTCCGGCACCACCGGGCAGCCCAAGGGCTGCGTCATCACCCACGCCAACTTCTTCGCCGAGGTGGACAACTCCATCGAGCTGCTGCACCCCGTCTTCAAATCCGCCAGCAAGGACCCCGCCTCGACCCTGCTGTTCCTGCCGCTCAGCCACGTCTTCGGCCGGATGGTCGCGGTCGGCTGCCTGCGGGCCCGCGTCAAACTCGGACACGCGCCCAGCATCCGTACCGAGGACCTCCTCGCCGACCTCGCCGGCTTCCGCCCGACCTTCCTGCTCGCCATCCCCTACGTCCTGGAGAAGGTCTACAACACCGCCCGCGCCACCGCCGAGAAGATGGGCCGCGCCTCCTCCTTCGACCGGGCCGCGCGCATCGCCCGCCGCATCGGCGAGAGCGTCGAGGGCAAGGCCCCCGGGCCGGTCCTGCGCGCCGCCCGCGCCCTGTACGACCCGCTCGTCTACCGGCGGATCCGGACCGCGCTCGGCGGCCGCGTCCGCTACATCCTGAGCGGCGGATCACCGCTGGGGCGCAGACTCGCCGCCTTCTACACCGGCGCGGGCATCGAGGTCTTCGAGGGCTACGGACTCACGGAGACGACCGGGGCCAGCACCGTGACCCCGCCGCTGCGCCCCAGGCTCGGCACCGTGGGCTGGCCGCTGCCCGGCACGGCGGTACGGATCGCGCCCGACGGGGAAGTGCTGCTGGGCGGGCGGCACGTCTTCGCGGGCTACTGGAACAGCGGGCAGGCGCTCCCGTACGGCAGCTGGCTGGCCACCGGGGACATCGGGGAGCTCGACGCCGACGGCTACCTCACCATCACGGGCCGCAAGAAGGACCTGATCATCACCTCCGGCGGGAAGAACGTGGCCCCCGCGCCGCTGGAGGACTGGCTGCGGGCCCACCCGCTGGTCGGGCAGTGCATGGTGGTCGGCGACAACAGGCCCTACATCGCCGCACTGATCACCCTGGAGCCGGACGGGCTGTGGCACTGGCGCCAGATGCGGAAGAAGCAGAACGTGCCGATGCGGGAGCTCGTCCGGGACGAGGAGCTGCTCGCCGACCTCCAGCGGGCCGTCGACGAGGCGAACCAGCTGGTGTCGCGCGCCGAGTCGATCCGCCGGTTCGCCGTCCTGCCGGGCGACTTCACCGAGGCGCGCGGCCATCTGACCCCGTCGCTGAAGCTCAGGCGGGGCGCGATCGCGCGCGACTACGCCGACCGCATCGACGAGCTGTACCGGGGGCCGCGCGAGGCGTGAGCCCCCGGCGCAGGCCCGGGCGGCTACGCCCGCCCGGGGCGCTCGGGCGCGCCCCGGGAGGCGGCCCGCATGGGAACGAGCGTGCCGGTGGCGGCGCGCTCCTTGGAGTCTCCGATCACGCCGGGCGCCACGCGCAGGGCTCCCACGGCGATGGCGGCTTTGAGCAGGGCGAGACGGTGGATGCTGGTCATGACGTTCTCCTTGGCGCAGCGGGGGAGCGGTGGCGGCCGGCCGGTCTGCGGGGGCCGAACCTCGTACGACCATTGCGCCCCGCCGCCCCCACCCCGTCACGCCACTGCATCTCGTGTCTTGACAGCCCGGGCGGGGGGTGCGGGGTGTGGGGCGGGTACGGGTGCCCGCGCACTCGGCGCCTTCACCCCCGCGGCTCCACCGCTCTCGGTCGGTGGCTGCCCACCCGCCCCCATCGGTGCCGGGGTAGAGGCCGGTCGTCTGTTGGGCGGGGGCTTCGGTGGGGTCGATCTGCCGGGGCGGGATCAGAGAGGTGATGGGGGTTTCCCGTCAGTCCCATCGTCTCTCCGTGTCGGGCCGGCCCGTCAAGGGCGCTCCCTGCGGTCGCGTCACTTCGTGACGGCCTTCGGCCACCCTTGACCGCCCGTCCCGCCACGGACATACGAGGACAGCCGGGAAGCCCCCAAAGGAACGGGCCGGGTGTCCAAGACAGAGACGGGGCGTCGGAGATGCCCGGGCGGAGCCCAGGGCGCGTCCAATCGCTACGCGCTCCTGACGCATGGCGTCTGCGAGCCCCTGGGGCTGGACATAAGCCGCCACCAATCGCTGCGCGCTCCTGCGAGAGGGCGTCTGCGAGTCCCTGTGGCTGGGCATAGGCCGCCATCGATCGCTACGCGCTTCTCGCTGACGGCGTCCGGCCCTTGTCCGGGGCTGATGCGGGCGATATCGGGGGGCGGGAGGGCGATCCATCGGCTCAGCCGATGCCAACCCCCACCAAGAACACGGCGAGATCCCACCCGCCGGTACAGACATGGGTAATTGGGGCATATTGAGGGCTCTTTGGGGAGCGGATTCGCCCAGACATGGATGGGCATCGCTCCAGCCGTCATCTGACGCTTTTCCTCCCCTACGACAGGGGTGGACGCCGTCCGTGGGGTGTGGCGGAAGGTTTCTGCGGCTTGTGGCCAGCCCCAGACGGACCGCAGGCGCGTGAGGGAGAAGCGTGCAGCGATCCGGGGCGGCTTATGTCCAGCCCACGGGGCTGGCAGGCGCCGTCCGGCAGGAGCGCGTAGCGATTGGTGGCGGCTTATGCCCAGCCCCAGCGGACCGCGGACGCGTGAT
>NZ_JOAK01000030.1 GCF_000720455.1 Streptomyces virginiae
CCCCCACCCCACGGCAGCGCTCCGACAGTGCCCCGAAGCCCGCCCGACGCGTGGGAGCGGGGACGGGGAGGGGTGTCCCCGCAGGACGAGCGCGCGACCACCGGGTACTGCCGCGATGGCCCGGACGCGCCGAGCCGAGGAGACACCCCTCCCCGGCCCCGCGACTCGCCCGCACCGTGCCCGTATCCCGGTCCGCCCAACCCATACCGGGCAGGCGCAGCCAAACCCAGCCCCGCCGGCGATTGAGGCGCGGGGTCTGGGGCGGAGCCCCAGCAGCACCGGGCCCCGGGCCGCCCCGGAACTGCCACCCGCCGCGGGAGCGGATGGGCCGAGCGGCCGCCCCCGCCGCGCTTTCGAGTGACAACGCCGCACCGCCTCGGCCGCCGCCGCCCCGCCGTGGCCGAGCATCGCAGGCGGCCGGTCGTGCTCCGGTCACCAGCCGCCGAACAGGCCGGGCACCGCGACCGCGGCGGCTCCGGGCCGCCGCCGGGAGACCACGTGTACGTCCTGCTCGTCGCGAGCGCGTTCAACAGCCTCACCCAGCGAGTCCACGCCGAGCTGCGCGACCACGGCCACCGGGTCGCGGTCGAACTGGCCGCGCCCGACACCCCGCTGGCCGACACCGTGCGCCGTCACCACCCCGACCTCGTCCTCGCGCCGATGCTGCGCACCGCCATCCCCGAGGAGGTCTGGGCCGCGTACACCTGCCTCGTCGTCCACCCCGGACCCGTCGGCGACCGCGGCCCCTCCTCCCTCGACCGGGCCGTCCAGGACGGCGAGACCCGATGGGGGGTCACGGTCCTGCAGGCCAACGCCGAGATGGACGCCGGGGACGTCTGGGCCAGCGCCGACTGCCCGGTGCCACCCGTCGGCAAGAGCGACCTCTACCGCGGCGAGATCGCCGACGCCGCGCTGGAGGCCGTCCTGCTGGCCGTGGAGCGCTTCGCCTCCGGTACCTACGTCCCGCGCCCCCAGGAGCCCGGCCCGGCCCGGCCGTTCCTGCGCCAGGACGAGCGCCGCATCGACTGGGAGGCGGACACCACCGAGCGCGTCCTGCGCGTGCTGCGCGCCGCCGACTCGCAGCCCGGCGTACGCGACCACCTGCTCGGCGCGGACTGGTACCTGCACGGCGGCCACCGCGAGGACGACCTGCGCGGCCGCCCCGGCGAGCTGCTCGCCACCCGGGCCGGCGCCGTCTGCCGCGCCACGGCCGACGGTGCCGTCTGGATCCCGGAGCTCCGCGCCCCCCGCACACCGGACGCTCCGCCCACCCCCAGGCTCCCCGCGACCCTCGCCCTCGCCCGCGCGGACCGGCTGCCCCCGCTCCCCGAACTCCCCGCCCCGCCGGACGGCGGCCCGTACCGCCCCGCGTGGTCCGACATCGGCTACCACGAGGAAGGCCAGACCGGATTCCTGACCTTCTCCTTCCCCGGCGGCGCGATGAGCACCTCGCACTGCCGCCGCCTGCTCGACGCCTACCGGACCGCCTGCGCCCGCCCCACCACGGTCCTGGTCCTGGGCGGCGGCCGCGACTTCTTCTCCAACGGCATCCACCTCGGCGTCATCGAGGCCGCGGACGACCCCGCCGAGGAGTCCTGGGCCAACATCAACGCCATGGACGACCTGGTCGAGGCGGTGCTCACCACCACCGACCGCCTCGTCGTCAGCGCCCTCGGCGGCAACGCCGCCGCCGGCGGCGCCATGCTCGCCCTCGCCGCCGACGAGGTCTGGTGCCGCTCCGGCGTCGTCCTGAACCCGCACTACCGCCTGATGGGGCTGTACGGCTCCGAGTACTGGACGTACACCCTGCCGCTGCGCGTCGGCTCCGGCCTGGCGGTGCGCCTCACCTCCGAGGCGCTGCCGCTTGGGGCCGCCGCCGCGCACCGGCTGGGACTGGTCGACCGTACGGTCCCGTGCGCGCCAGGGGACTTCGCCGACGAGACGCAGCACCTCGCGGTCCGGCTCGCCGCCCTGCCCGCCACCGCGTCCCGGATCGCCGCGAAGAAGGCCGCCCGCGAGCTCCACGAGGCGCGCCGCCCGCTGGCCGCCTACCGGGCGGCCGAGCTGGCGCGGATGCGGCGGACCTTCTTCGACCCGGACGCCTCCTACCACGCCCTGCGCCGCGCCTTCGTGCGAAAGGAGAGCCCCGCGGCCACCCCGGCCCACCTCACCCGCGCGGCCGCGGACCGGCGCGGCGTCACTGGACTGGCCGTATCAGACGCGGCGCCGGGCCCCGGCAGCTGTTAGCAAGAAACGTGGGGCCGAGGCAGACCGCCTCCCCACCCCCCTTCACACCCTGATCCCCTCCCCGAGGAGGCAGCGCATGGCCGCAGTGACGAAGGACCCGGTCGAAGACCCCCTCATCCACATCCTCTGGATCAACGCGGGTCTGAGCTGCGACGGCGACTCCGTGTCCCTGACGGCGGCGATGCAGCCGAGCATCGAGGAGATCGTCACCGGCACCCTGCCCGGTCTCCCCAAGATCGCCGTGCACTGGCCCCTGATCGACTTCGAATGCGGACCGGTCGGTGGCGCGGACACCTTCATCGAATGGTTCTTCAAGGGCGAGCGCGGGGAGATCGACCCCTTCGTCCTGGTCGTCGAGGGCTCGATCCCCAACGAGTCGATCAAGCCCGAGGGCTACTGGTGCGGGTTCGGCGACGACCCCGCGACCGGTCAGCCCATCACCACCAGCGAGTGGATCGACCGGCTGGCCCCCAAGGCCCTCGCCGTCGTCGCCATCGGCACCTGCGCCACGTACGGCGGCATCCACGCGATGGAGGGCAACCCGACGGGTGCCATGGGCGTGCCCGACTACCTGGGCTGGGATTGGAAGTCGCAGGCCGGCATCCCCATCGTGTGCGTGCCCGGCTGCCCCATCCAGCCGGACAACTTCTCGGAGACCCTGACCTACCTGCTCTACCAGGCGGCGGGCTCGGCCCCGATGATCCCCCTCGACGACAAGCTGCGCCCCACCTGGCTGTTCGGCGCGACCGTCCACGAGGGCTGCGACCGCGCCGGCTACTACGAGCAGGGCCAGTTCGCCCACACCTACGACTCCCCGAAGTGCCTGGTCAAGCTGGGCTGCTGGGGCCCCGTCGTGAAGTGCAACGTCCCCAAGCGCGGCTGGATGAACGGCATCGGCGGCTGCCCCAACGTCGGCGGCATCTGCATCGCCTGCACCATGCCCGGCTTCCCCGACAAGTTCATGCCCTTCATGGACGAGCCCCCCGGCGCGAAGGTCTCCACCACCGCGAGCGGGGCGTACGGGGCGCTGGTCCGCAAGCTCCGGTCGTTCACCGCCCACACCGTGGACGAGGAGCCGAAGTGGCGGCGGGCCGGCCGCAGCCTGACCACGGGCTACCGCCCGCCCTGGTGACGCCCCGCTCGACCCCCCCACCCCGCAGACACGCCCCGAACGCACCGAAGAAGGGTCACGGCAGACACGATGGCACCGAACACGAAGGCGGCCGGCGACGGCAGCGGCCTGGTGGAGATGGCCTGGGATCCGATCACCCGGATCGTCGGCAGTCTCGGCATCCACACGAAGATCGACTTCAAGCAGAAGCGCGTCGCGGAGTGCTACAGCACCTCGTCGGTCTTCCGCGGCTACAGCGTCTTCATGCGCGGCAAGGACCCCCGCGACGCGCACTTCATCACCAGCCGCATCTGCGGGATCTGCGGCGACAACCACGCCACCTGTTCCGTCTACGCGCAGAACATGGCCTACGGGGTGAAGCCGCCGCACCTCGGCGAGTGGATCATCAACCTGGGCGAGTCCGCGGAGTACATGTTCGACCACAACATCTTCCAGGAGAACCTGGTCGGGGTCGACTACTGCGAGAAGATGGTCCGCGAGACCAACCCCGGCGTCCTGGAACTGGCCGAGCGCACCGAGGCCCCCCACGCCGGCGACCACGGCTACCGCACCATCGCCGACATCATGCGCTCCCTCAACCCCATCGAGGGCGAGTTCTACCGCGAGGCCCTCCAGGTCAGCCGGTACACGCGCGAGATGTTCTGCCTGATGGAGGGCCGCCACGTGCACCCCTCCACCCTCTACCCGGGCGGCGTCGGCACCGTCGCCTCCGTCCAGCTCTTCACGGACTACATGAGCCGCCTCATGCGGTACGTCGAGTTCATGAAGCGCGTCGTCCCGCTCCACGACGACCTCTTCGACTTCTTCTACGAGGCCCTGCCCGGGTACGAGGAGGTCGGCCGGCGCAGGGTGCTGCTCGGCTGCTGGGGCGCCCTCAACGACCCCGAGCACTGCGACTTCACCTACGCCAACATGACCGACTGGGGACGGAAGATGTTCGTCACCCCGGGCGTCGTCGTGGACGGCAAACTCGTCACCAACGACCTCACGCAGATCAACCTCGGCATCCGCATCCTGCTCGGCAGCTCGTACTACGACGACTGGGAGGGCAAGGAGCAGTTCGTCACGCACGACCCGCTCGGCAACCCCGTCGACCCCCGCCACCCGTGGAACCAGCACACCATCCCGGCCCCGCAGAAGCGCAACTTCGACGACAAGTACAGCTGGGTGATGTCGCCCCGCTGGTTCGACGGCAAGGACCACCTCGCCCTCGACACCGGCGGCGGCCCCATCGCCCGCCTGTGGTCCACGGCCCTCTCCGGCCTCGTCGACGTCGGCTACGTCCAGGCCACCGGGCACAGCGTCGTCATCAACCTGCCCCGCACCATGACCAAGCCCGAGACCCGCTTCGAGTGGAAGATCCCGAAGTGGAGCAACGCGCTGGAGCGCAACCGCGCCCGCACGTACTTCCAGGCGTACGCGGCCGGCATCGCCCTGCACTGCGCCGAGAAGGGCCTCGCCGAGGTCCGCGCCGGCCGCACCCAGACCTGGGAGAAGTTCGAGGTGCCGGACGAGTCCATCGGTGTCGGCTTCACCGAGGCCGTCCGGGGCGTCCTCTCGCACCACATGGTCATCCGCGACGGCAAGATCGCCAACTACCACCCCTACCCGCCGACCCCGTGGAACGCCAGCACCCGCGACACCTTCGGCACACCCGGACCGTACGAGGACGCCGTGCAGAACACCCCGATCTTCGAGGAGAACACCCCGGAGAACTTCAAGGGCATCGACATCATGCGCGCCGTGCGCAGCTTCGACCCCTGTCTGCCCTGCGGCGTCCACATGTACGTCGGCGGCGGCAAGACCGTGAAGACCATGCACGTACCCACCGGCCTGAGCGGACTGGGCGGATGAGCGCGGCCGTCGACGCCCGGGAGACGGGCCGCCGCGTCGAGGAGGTACTCGACCGGCTGGCCGCCACCGGGGACCGCGAGGCGTGCGAGGCCGCCGAGGAACTCGTACGGGTGCTCATGGAGTTCTACGGTGCCGGGCTCGCCCGGATCGCGGCCAAGCTGGGGGACGGCCCGCTGGCGGCGGCCGCGGACGACGAGCTCGTCGCGAGCCTGCTCTCCCTGCACGGCCTGCACCCCGAGGACGTGCACACCCGGATCGCCCGCGCCCTGGCCGGTGCGCCCGACCCGGTGGAACTGCTCGGCTTCGACGAGACCACCGGTGTCCTGCGGCTGCGCCCCGCGGCCGCACCCACCGGCTGCGGCTGCGGCTCCGGCGGAGCGGAAACCGCCCGGCGGACGCTGGAGGACACGCTCACCTGCTTCGCCCCCGAGGTGACGAGCGTGGAGATGGAGCCCGCCCCGGAGCCGCAGCCCGCACTGCTGCAGATCGGCACCCGGCCGCACAGCCCGGCGCGGGTGTCGTGAGCGGGCCCGCCACCCGTACGCAGGGCCCGCGCGGGCTGCGCCGTTTCGCCGGCCCGCGCCCGCCCCGGCCCGAGACCTGCGAGCTGTGCGGGGTGGCGGTGCCGGCCGGGCACCGCCACCTCGTGGAGACCGAGAAGCGGACACTGGTCTGCGCCTGCACCGCCTGCTCCCTGCTGTTCGACCGCCCCGGCACCCGGACCGGCCGCTACCGGGCGGTCCCCGACCGCTACCTGACCGACCCGGAGCACCGGCTCGACGACGGGGTGTGGGAACGGCTCCAGATCCCCGTCGGCGTCGCCTTCTTCTTCCGCAACGCCGCGCTGGACCGGCTGGTCGCGCTCTACCCCAGCCCCGCCGGGGCGACCGAGAGCGAACTCGATCCGCAGACCTGGCAGCAGGTCCTGGACGCCGGACCGCTGGCCGCCCTGCTCGAACCCGACACGGAAGCGCTGCTCGTGCACCGCTGGGAGGGCCGATCCGGCTGCTACCTGGTGCCGATCGACGTCTGCTACGAACTGGTGGGCCGGATGCGGATGCTGTGGCAGGGCTTCGACGGAGGGGCCGAGGCGCGGGCCGCGCTCGGCGCCTTCTTCGACGACGTCGAACGGCGGGCCAGGCCCGTCACGCCCGCGGGGGAGCGCTCATGACGGGCTTCGGCTTCTCCGTCACCGGCGTGCGGGCCGACCCGTACGCGGCCGGCCCCACCCTCGTCTTCCGGCTGCGCATCACCGCCGACCCGGACAGCCGCGTGCACGCCCTCGCCCTGCGCTGCCAGATCCGCATCGAACCGGCCCGGCGCGGCTACGGCCCCGCCGAGGCGGAGGGCCTCGCGGACCTGTTCGGCGAACGCTCCCGGTGGGGCACCACGCTCCAGCCCGTGCAGTTCGCCCAGGTGTCGGTCATGGTGCCCGGCTTCACCGGGGAGACCGAGACCGACCTGGTCGTGCCCTGCACCTACGACATGGACATCGCCGCGACCCGCTACTTCGAAGCCCTCCAGGACGGCGAAGTACCGCTGCTGTTGCTGTTCTCCGGCACCGCCTTCACCGGCGACGGCGGCTTCCGGGTCGAGCCGGTGCCCTGGGACCGCGAAGCCTCGTACCGGATGCCCGTGGCCGTCTGGCGCGAGATGGTCGAGCAGCACTTCCCCGGCTGCGGCTGGCTCCGGCTGCCCCGCGACACGATGGCCGAGCTGCTCGCCTACCGCTCCCGCCACGCGCTCGCCTCCTGGGAGGCGACCGTACGCGCCCTGCTGGACTCGGCCGATCCCGCGCAGCCGCCCCCGCCCGGGGCCGTCCGGCTGAGTGCGCTGCGCCCGCGCCTCACCGAGAGGACGGCCCCGTGACCGCGACGGACGGCTCCGTGGCGACGACCGCGACCGCGGACCCGCGCTTCGCCGCCGCCCGGCAGGTGGCCGACGCCGTCCTCCTGGAGGGGTACGTCCTCTACCCCTACCGTGCCTCCGCGGCCAAGAACCGGCTGCGCTGGCAGTTCGGGGTCCTCGTACCACCCGCCTGGGGCCCCGCGCACGGCGAGCACGCCTGCCAGCGGACCGAGGTCCTGATGGAGCCGAGGGGCGACGCGACGCTCGCCCTGGAGCTGCGCTTCCTGCACGCGCAGCGGCGTACGGTCCAGCGGGCCCTGGACGGCGGGGGATTCGCCGAGGTCGACGAGCTGCACCTGGCCGACCGGGTCCTCGTCCCCTGGGACGAGGGAACCGAGGAGCACGTCGAACTGACCGTGCCCGTGGCCGAGCTGACCGGCGAAGGCATCACCGTCCCGTTCACCCGTCCCGCCCGCGACGACATCGAGAACGTGGTCGGCGACGACGGGCGGACGGCGGGCCGGCTGGTCCGCCGCACCGAGGAGATCGAAGGCGTACTGCGGCTGCGCGCCGTGGAACTCGACGGCGCCTACCGGGTGTTCCGGCTCACGGCCGTCGTGGAGAACACCAGCCCGTGGACCCCCGGCCCCGGCCCCGGCTCCGACGCCGTCGCCGCCGACCGGGAGGCGGCCCTGCCCCGCTCGCTGGTCGCCGCCCACCTCCTGCTGGGCCTCGACTCCGGTTCCTTCCTGTCCATGACCGACCCGCCCGAGTGGGCGCGGGAGGCCGTCGCCGCCTGCGAGAACCTCCACACCTGGCCGGTGCTCGCGGGCGAGGCCGGCCGCGCCGACGTGGTCCTGTCCTCCCCGATCATCCTGGAGGACCACCCGGCCATCGCGCCCGAGAGCGCGGGCGCCATGTACGACGCCACCGAGATCGACGAGATCCTCGCGCTGCGCACGGCGGCCCTGACCGACCAGGAGAAGCGCGAGGCGCGCGGCACCGACGCCCGGGCGGCCGCCGTCATCGACCTCGCCGACTCCCTGCCCCCCGAGGTGCTGGAGCGCCTGCACGGCGCCGTACGCTCCCTGCGGGAGGTCACCGGCCCGGACGGGCCGGAGCAGATCACCGAAATCCCCGACGAGGAAGCGGTGTTCAGGCCGGACACCCCCTGGTGGGACCCCGCCGGCGCCGACACCGCCGACCCGGCCCGCGACCGGATCACCATCGACGGCGCCCCCGTCGGCCCGGGCAGTCGCGTCCTGCTCCGCCCCGGCCCGCGCCGCACCGACGCCCAGGACCTCTTCCTCCACGGCCGCGCGGCCCTGGTCGAAGCCGTGCTCCACGACGTCGACGGGGGAGTGCACCTCGCCGTCACGGTGGAGGACGACCCCGGCGCGGACATCCGGCGGGAACAGGGCCGCTTCCTCTACTTCCAGCCCGACGAGGTCACCCTGCTGGAGGACGCGTGAACCCCAAGGTCCTGATCGCGGGCATCGGCAACGTCTTCCTCGGCGACGACGGCTTCGGCGTGGAGACCGTACGGGCCCTGTCCGCGCACCCATTGCCCGACGGGGTCGAGGTGGTGGACTTCGGCGTGCGCGGGGTCCACCTCGCCTACCAGCTCCTCGACGGCTACGACACGCTCGTGCTGGTCGACGCCACCGCCCGCGGCGGCGCACCGGGCACGCTCTACCTCATCGAGGCGGATGCTCGGTCCGGTCCCGTCGAAGGTCCCGGTGACGGGCCCGGTGACGGTCCCGGTGAGGGTCCCGTCCTCGACGGCCACCACATGTCGCCCGACACCGTCCTCGCGCTCCTGGACGCCCTGTGCGCCGGAACCGGCGCCACCCCGCCGCGCCGCACGCTGGTCCTCGGCTGCGAACCGGCCAGCGTCGAGGAGGGGATCGGACTGAGCGCCCCCGTCGCCGCCGCCGTACCCGGGGCCGTCCGCATGGCCCTGGACCTGCTCGACCGTCCGGCCCCCGACGAAGCCGGCGCACCCCGCCACGAACTGAGGAGAACCCCATGAAGAAGGCCGTCATCAGCGGGGTCGCCATCGCCGCACTCGCCGCCGTCGCGCTGCAGGTCTTCCCCGACATCAGGCGCTACCTGCGCATGCGCCGGATGTGATCCCGCTGCCGCCGCACCCCCCCCGCCGAACGGCGTACGGGGGGTGCGGCGCACCGGCGTGCCCGACCGCCGCACACCCGTCCCGCCGGTGTAATGAGCCCCGGCAGGACGGAGTCCGATGCACGAGATGTCGATCGCCATGGCCGTCGTGGGCCAGGTGGAAGAAGCCGCCAGGGCGGGCGGCGCGCACGCCGTCACGTCCGTACGGCTCCAAGTGGGCGAGCTGGCGGGCGTGGTGCCCGACGCGCTGGCCTTCTGCTTCGAACTGGCCTGTGCCGGAACCGTTCTCGACGGCGCGGAGCTGATCACCGAATCCGTGGCCGCCCGCGCCCGCTGCGGGACCTGCCCCGGCACCTGGGCCGTCGGGATGCCACCCGAGCTGTGCTGCCCCGGCTGCGGCAGGGCCACGGACGTGGAACTGCTGTCGGGGCGCGAGCTGGAGATCCTCAGCGTCCGCTGGGAAGACGGCCCCGCCGGCCCCCGTACCCGCGAACCGATTCCCGAGGAGGCCTGAACCATGTGCCGAGTGGTCGATCTGCGGCAGGCGGTACTCGCCAAGAACGACGGCGCCGCCCAGGCCCTGCGCGACGAACTCACCGCCCGCGGAACGACGGTGGTCAACCTGCTCTCCAGCCCCGGCAGCGGGAAGACGGCGCTCCTGGAGCGCGAACTGCTCCTCGCGCGAGAACGCTCGGTGGCGGTCGCTGCGCTCACGGCGGACCTGGCCACCGAGAACGACGCGGTGCGGCTGGCCCGTTCGGGCGTACCCGTCAAGCAGGTGCTCACGGACGGGCTGTGCCACCTGGAGGCCGGGATGCTCGGCCGGCACCTGGACGGCTGGCTGCCCGAGGACACCCGGCTGCTCTTCGTGGAGAACGTGGGCAACCTGGTCTGCCCGGCCGGCTACGACCTGGGGGAGTCGCTGCGGGTGGTGCTCGCCTCGGTGACCGAGGGCGAGGACAAGCCTCTGAAGTACCCGACCGCCTTCGGACTGGCGCAGCTGGTGGTCGTCACCAAGACCGACATCGCGCAGGCCGTCGAATTCGACGAGGCCGCCTTCCGCGCCAACGTCGAACGGGTCAATCCCGGCGTGGAGATCGTCATGACCTCGGCCCGCAAGGGCGAGGGCCTGGGCCTCCTGCTGGACCGGTCACTGGCGGCGGGAGCGGGGACCGGGACGCACACCCCGGTGATGGCCCGCCGGCAACAGGCGACCGGCCACGATCACGCACCCGTGCACGGCCACGATCACGGACACCTGCACGGCCACGGCCACGGCCACGGTGCCGATCACGAGTCCGACCACCATCACCACCACGGGCCCGGCCACGCCCACGACCACACCCCTGCCCCCGGTGCCGATCACGGACACGATCACGGACACGATCACGACCGCGATCACGAGCACCCGCAGGTCCAGCCCGCCGCGCAGACCCGCTGATGGAGCCGGTGCAGCGCCGCCGGGTCACCGTCCGCGGCGTGGTCCAGGGGGTCGGCTTCCGCCCCTACGTCTACACGCGCGCGACCGGACTCGGCCTCGCCGGGCACGTCACCAACACCCCGGAGGGCGTCGTCGCCGAGGTCGAGGGCGCCCCGGCCGCCGTCTCACGGTTCTGCGAGCACCTCGCGGCGGACGCGCCGCCGCTGGCCGTCGTGGACGCCGTCGACCACCACGAGGTCCCCGTCGCGGGCGGCGCCGGATTCACGATCATCGCCTCGCGCAGCGGCGGCCCCGCCCGCACGCTCGTCTCCCCGGACGTGGCCACCTGCGCCGACTGCCTCGCCGAACTCGCGGACCCGGCCGACCGGCGCCACCGGCACCCGTTCATCACCTGCACCCACTGCGGGCCCCGGTTCACCATCGTCACCGGGCTGCCGTACGACCGCGCGCACACCACCATGGCCCGCTTCCCCATGTGCCCCGACTGCGCCCGCGAATACGGCGATCCCGCCGACCGGCGCTTCCACGCACAGCCGGTCGCCTGCCCGGCCTGCGGCCCGCGGCTGGCCCTGCTCACCGGGCGGCCGCCCCGCCAGACCCCGGACGGCGACGCCGACCCGATCGCCGCAGCCCGCCGGCTCCTGGCGGCCGGGGCGATCCTCGCCGTCAAGGGCCTCGGCGGCTACCACCTCGCCTGCGACGCCACCCACCCGGGCGCCGTCGCCGAGCTGCGCCGCCGCAAGGCCCGCGGCGACAAGCCCTTCGCCCTGATGGCCCGCGGCATCGGCGACGCCGAGCGGCTCGCGCACATCGGCCCCGAGGAACGCGCCCTGCTGCAGGGCGGCGTACGGCCCATCGTGCTGCTGCGCCGCCGCGACGGCCGCGCCGGCCACGGCACCGCGGACTCTGCGGGAGACCTCGCCGAGGGCGTGGCCCCGCGCTGTCCCGACCTCGGCGTGATGCTCCCGTACACCCCGGTCCACCACCTGCTCCTCGGGCTGCCCGGCGATCCGCCGGGCCCCCGACTGCTGGTCATGACCAGCGGGAACCTTGCGGGAGAGCCCATCGTCACCGACGACGACGAGGCCCTGGAGCGGCTCGCCGGCCTCGCCGACGCCTGGCTCACCCACGACCGCCCCATCCACGTGCCGTGCGACGACTCCGTCGTGCGGGTCTGCGACGGCGAGACGCTGACCGTACGCCGCGCCCGAGGCTACGCCCCGCTGCCGATGACCCTGCCGGTACCGGTCCCCGCGACCCTCGCCGCGGGCGGCGACCTGAAGAACACCTTCTGCCTCGGCGAGGGCCGCCGGGCCTGGCTGTCCGCCCACATCGGCGACATGGACGACCTCGCCACCCAGTACGCCCTCGAACGCGCCGAGCGCCAGCTGGAGTCCATCACCGGCGTCAGCCCCGGACTCCTCGCGGCGGACCGGCACCCGGGCTACCGCTCCGCCCAGTGGGCGCGCCGCACCGCCGGATCCCGCCCGCTCGTCCGCGTCCAGCACCACCACGCCCACATCGCTTCCGCCATGGCGGAACACGGCCTCGACGGCGAACACCCGGTGATCGGCGTCGCCTTCGACGGCACCGGCTACGGCGACGACGGTGCGGTGTGGGGCGGTGAGGTCCTCCTCGCCGACTACGCCGGGTACACCCGCTTCGCCCACCTCGGCTACGCGCCGCTGCCCGGCGGTGACGCCGCCGTGCATCGCCCGTACCGGATGGCCCTGGCCCATCTGCGGGCGGCGGGCCTGGCCCGGACCCCGGACCTGCCCTGCGTCGCCGCCTGCCCCGCCGACGAACTGCGCTTACTGGAACGCCAGTTGGAACGTGGCCTGAACTGCGTCCCGACCTCCAGCATGGGGCGGCTCTTCGACGCCGTCTCCTCGCTGGCGGGCGTCTGCCACCACGCCGGCTACGAGGCCCAGGCGGCGATCGAGCTGGAGGCCGCGGCCCTCGGCGCCGGCGGGACCGGCCCCGGCTACGCCTTCGGGCTGCGCGTCCCGCCGCACCCCGCCACCGGACCGGTGGTCGCCGACCCGGCGCCGCTGCTCGCGGCCGTCGTGGCCGACGTACGCGCGGGCACCGGCCCGGGGCTGATCGCCGCCGGCTTCCACGCCTGCGTCACCGCCCTCGTCGCCGAGCTCTGCGGGCTCGCGCGCGAGCGGCACGGGCTGGACACCGTCGCCCTGACCGGCGGCGTCTTCGCCAACACCCTGCTGTCCTCGGCGTGCGCCCGCACCCTGCGGGCAGCCGGGTTCACCGTCCTGCGTCACGGCCGGGTCCCCCCGAACGACGGCGGGCTGTCCCTCGGCCAGCTCATGGTGGCGGCGGCCGCCACCCCCGAGCAGCACCCGCACCACCCACAGCAAGGAGAAACCCATGTGCCTGGCGGTACCCGGCAGAGTGCTTGACATCGGGGAGAAGGACGGCACCCGCATGGCTACCGTCGACTTCGGCGGCGTGCAGAAGGAGGTGTGCCTGGAGTACCTGCCGGACCTCCAGGTCGGCGAGTACGCCATCGTCCACGTCGGGTTCGCCCTCCAGCGCCTCGACGAGGAGTCGGCCCGGCAGACCCTCGCCCTCTTCGAGGAACTCGGCATGCTCCAGGAGGAGTTCGGCGACCCGTGGGAGCAGGCGGCCGCCCAGGCCGGGGCCGACTCCCCCTGGCCCTTCGCCGACGGGCCGTACGCCGACGGGCCGTACGCGGGAGAGGCCACCGCACCCCAGGAAGCCCAGGAAGGCCGGCAGTGAAGTACATCGAAGAGTTCCAGGACCCCGCCCTCGCGCGCCGGCTCCTCGACGACATCCACGCCACCGTCACCCGCCCGTGGGCCCTGATGGAGGTGTGCGGCGGTCAGACCCACACCATCATCCGGCACGGCATCGACCAACTCCTGCCCGAGCAGGTCGAATTGATCCACGGCCCGGGCTGCCCGGTGTGCGTCACCCCGCTCGAGGTCATCGACAAGGCACTGGAGATCGCCTCCCGCCCCGACGTGATCTTCTGCTCCTTCGGGGACATGCTCCGCGTGCCCGGCACCGGCCGCGACCTGTTCCAGGTGCGCAGCGAGGGCGGCGACGTACGCGTCGTCTACTCCCCGCTCGACGCCCTGCGCATCGCCCAGGACAACCCGCAGCGCCAGGTGGTCTTCTTCGGCATCGGCTTCGAGACCACCGCCCCGCCCAACGCCATGACGGTCCACCAGGCGAAGAAGCTCGGCATCCACAACTTCAGCCTGCTGGTCTCCCACGTCCGGGTGCCCCCGGCGATCGAGGCGATCATGCAGTCGCCGAGCTGCCGCGTCCAGGGCTTCCTGGCCGCCGGGCACGTGTGCAGCGTGATGGGCGTGAGCGAGTACCCCGAGCTGGCCGCGCGCCACCGCGTGCCCATCGTCGTCACGGGATTCGAGCCGCTGGACATCCTGGAAGGCGTACGCCGGGCCGTGCGGCAGCTCGAACGGGGCGAGCACACCGTCGACAACGCCTACGCGCGCGCGGTCCGCCCCGAGGGCAATCCGGCGGCCCTCGCCATGCTGGAGGACGTCTTCGAGGTCACCGACCGGGCCTGGCGCGGCATCGGCGTCATCCCGGACAGCGGCTGGCGGCTGTCCGCCCGCTACCGCGACTTCGACGCCGAGCACCGCTTCTCGGTCAGCGGCATCAACACCCGGGAGCCCGCGGAGTGCCGTAGCGGCGAGGTGCTCCAGGGGCTGCTGAAACCGCACGAGTGCGAGGCCTTCGGCACCCTGTGCACCCCGCGCAGCCCGCTCGGCGCCACCATGGTCTCCAGCGAGGGGGCCTGCGCCGCGTACTACCTCTACCGCCGGCTGGAGCTGAAGAACGTGCCCGCCGCGACCACCCCGCAGGAGGCGAGCCCCGTTGTCTGACGCCGGTACCACCCTCGACATCACGGGCTGGACCTGCCCGGCCCCCCTGCGCGACCGCCCGCGCGTGGTGATGGGCCACGGAGGCGGTGGCGCACTCTCCGCCGAGCTGGTCGAGCACCTGTTCGCCCCCGCCTTCGGCGGTGAGGTGCTGGCCCAGCTGGGGGACTCGGCGGCCGTCTCCCTCGGGGGCGTCCGGCTGGCCTTCTCCACCGACTCCTACGTGGTGCGCCCGCTGTTCTTCCCGGGTGGCGGCATCGGTGACCTCGCGGTCAACGGCACCGTGAACGACCTGGCCATGAGCGGAGCACGGGCGGCGTACCTGTCCTGCGGTTTCATCCTGGAGGAGGGCGTCGAGATGTCCGTGGTGGCGCGGGTCGCCGAGACCATGGGCGCCGCCGCACGCACGGCGGGCGTGGAGATCGCGACCGGCGACACCAAGGTCGTCGAGTCGGGTCACGGTGACGGCGTCTACATCAACACGGCCGGCATCGGGATCATCCCCGACGGCGTGGACCTGCGCCCCCAGCGGGTCGTGCCGGGCGACGTCGTGATCGTCAGCGGGGGGATCGGGCTCCACGGCGTGGCGATCATGAGCGTCCGGGAGGGCCTGGAGTTCGGTGTGGACGTCGAGAGCGACTGCGCGGCCCTCGGCGGTCTCGTGCAGAGCATGCTCGCCGTCACCCCCGACCTGCACGTCCTGCGCGATCCCACCCGGGGCGGCCTCGCCGCCTCACTGAACGAGATCGCGGCCGCCTCGGGCACCGGTGTGGTGATCCACGAGCGGAGCGTCCCCGTCCCCGCGGCCGTCGCCAACGCCTGCGCGATCCTCGGCCTCGACCCGCTGTACGTCGCGAACGAGGGCAAGCTGGTCGCGTTCGTGCCGCGCGAGCACGCCGAGGCCGTTCTGGACGCCATGCGGGCGCACCCGCTGGGCCGCGGCGCGGCGGTGATCGGGGAGGCCGTGGAGGCCCACCCGGGCCTGGTGGTCGCGCGTACCGCCCTCGGCGGGACCCGCGTGGTCGACCTGCCGGTCGGCGAGCAGCTGCCGCGCATCTGCTGACGGTGGGGACGGTGGGGACGGTGGGGGACGGCGAGGGAAAGGGCCGGTCAGCGGTCGTCCCGCATGTCGTCCAGGTCCTGCTCGTCCAGGTCCCGCATCACGTCCCGCATGGTCGCGTCCTCCCGGCCCCTCTCGTGCGCGACCTCGTCGGGGGTGCGCGGCCGGCCGCCCGTCCTCATCCGCTCCGGATCCGGCGACCGGCCGCGGATCCGCTCGTCGCGCTCCCTGCCCGGCGTGGGACCCGCGTCCCGCGTGCCGCCGCCCATGGTCCCGTCGTCTTTGCTGCTGCTGCCGCCCATGACCGCTCACACTCCTTCCGTGCGTGCCGGTCCCTGTCCTGCGGCTACCCCTCCGACGCCGCCCAAACGCCCTCGCCGCGGGGCCGCCGGCCATTCTCTAGGGCGCCTCTTCGGGGCCGTCCGGGTGGCGGGGGACGACGTGCTCACGCCGCACCCGGTCCGCGTTGGCACGCAGTGCCCGTTCGTCGTCGAGCGGCGGCTGCCCCGCGCCGCTGCCGGTCCGCGAGCCGACCCCCGGGGGCCTGCCGTGATCGTCGGCCGTACCGCCCTCGTGCTGGAGCGGCGGCCGGTGCTGCGGCGGGTCCGGCTGCGGGTCCGGCGATTCCGGAGGTTGGCCCCCGGGCATGGCCGCGCGCACCGCGCGTTCGGCCCGCTCCGGATCGGGGACGGAGACCGCCACCCGGCGGTAGGGCGCCCCGGCGTCCAGTTCCAGGCAGAGCACGGTGCTCTCGGCCCTCACCGCGACGAAGTCCTCGCCGTCGGGCCTCTTGCGCACCCCCGAGCACCGTCCCGGGGCCCACGTGCCGTGACCGGCCCGGCCGCGCAGCACGCGCCACCAGCTCCTCTCGACGTGCACCTCCCGCAGCGCCGACACGGGTACGCGTACCTGCCGCCGCCGCGCGGCCAGGCCCTCGCGCAGCCCCAGCCGCACGACGACCTCGGTCCCCTCCACCGTCACGTGTGCCATGGCCGCTCACCGCCTTCCTACGGTGCGGCTCCCCAGGAACGCCGTCCCCATGCCCGCCCGCCGCGAGCCGGCAGGTTTCGGCGCGGCGGCAGCGGTTAGGCGCCGGGGCATGGTGCGCATCGGATACACGATGATGACCGAGCAGGCGGGCCCCCGGGACCTGGTCGACCACGTGGTGGCGGCCGAGCGTGCGGGCTTCGACTTCTCGGTCGTCTCGGACCACTACTTCCCCTGGCTGGACTCCCAGGGCCACGCCCCGTACGCGTGGAGCGTGCTGGGAGCCGCCGCGCAGGCCACCACCCGGATCCCGCTGATGACGTACGTGACGTGCCCGACGTTCCGCTACCACCCCGCGGTGGTCGCGCAGAAGGCCGCCACGATGCAGCTCCTGTCACAGGGGCGGTTCCGGCTCGGGCTCGGCTCCGGCGAGAACCTCAACGAGCACGTCGTCGGCCCGGGCTGGCCGGCCGCCCACGTACGCCTGGAACGGCTCGAAGAGGCGGTGGGCATCGTCCGCTCCCTCCTCGACGGCGACCGCGTCAACCACCACGGCACCCACTTCGACGTCGAGGACGCCAGACTGTGGGACCTCCCCGACGTACCGCCGCCGATCGGCATCGCGGCCTCGGGCCCCACCTCCTGCGCACTGGCCGGACGCCTCGGCGACGCCCTCGTCGCGGTCGCGCCGGAACGCGACCTGGTGACCGCGTTCGGCGAGCACGGCGGCTCCGGGAAGCCGTGCATCGGGCAGCTGCCCATCAGCTACGACCCCGACCGCGACACCGCGCTGCGCCGGGCCCACGAGCAGTTCCGCTGGGCACTGGGCGGCTGGCACGTCAACGCCGAACTCCCGGACCCGGCAGCCTTCGCCGAGGCGACCCGGCACGTCCGCCCCGAGGACGTCGCGGAGAACGTCCCGTGCGGCGATGACGTGGAGGCCGTCACCGAAGCGGTCCGCAACTACGCGGACGCCGGCTTCACCGAGGTCGCCCTGATCCAGATCGGGGGCGACCACCAGCAGCCCTTCCTCACCTGGGCCCACTCGACCCTGCTCCCCGCCCTCCGAAAGCTCTGAACCGCCGCGTGCCTGGCCGGCCCCGGCCTAAAGGTTGTTTCACAAGGTCGTCTGGATCGATACGCCGTCCGCTATATGCAGGTTTACCCCCGGCGCTTGCCTGCCGAGAATCCGGGCAAATCGTCGCGGGTGGTGCCGCGCCTCGCCGCGTCGTCCTCGGTCGACGACGCTCCGCGTCGCCTCCCTCGTCCGCCTCGCGATCCTTCCCCTCGGCCCTTCGGGCCTGGGGAGACCCCACGGCGCGATCCGACGCTCCCTGATCCGGCCTGATCGGCAAGAGCCCCTAGCACCCGTCGCCGAGGTTGATCCCCGCCGCGGCGGCCGAGTGGACGGCGTACAGCTGGACCAGCTCCATCGGAATCGCCAGGACGCCGAACCAGACGGTGGTGCCGGCGAGCAGGCCCGGCCAGGTCTCCCCGAGCCGGAGGCCGTACCGGCCGCGCAGCCGCCGCGCGAGCAGCGCGTACACCACCACCGCCGCCACGCCGAGGACAACACCGGCCCACCCGGCGGCGTACTCCGCCACGGGGAAGGGCAGCTCCCGACAGGCTTCCCGCTGCCGGTCGGCCCACTCGTGCTGGATCTCCTGCGTGTACAGGGAGGTCACCACACCGGCCACGACCAGGAACGGCACCGCCAGTGCCGCGGCCACGGTGGCGAACGTGACGGCACGCGGGCGTGCAGCGCCGTCGCCGTCGCCGTCGTGGACGTGTGCGGGGGAGGAGGGGGCGGCTGTCATCAGTACCCATCCGGTTCCGGACGGACGATGCGGATGCGCTGCTCGCCCCCGTTCCTCTTCGCGATGTGCTCCCGGCTGTCCAGGCTCACGTTCTGGAAGGAACTCGTGTGCTGCGTCAGCTTAATGCCGCAGGTCGTGACAGGTGACCACGCGTCAGTTCCGACCGGCCCACTTGAGTTCCGTGCGGCCCGTCAGGACCTCGGACGTCTCCCGCCGGCGGCCAGGATCCATGCTGCGACCCGCGGCCACCGTCAGGTCTGACGTCGTGGCAATGTGTGGGTCGTTCTGAGAGTGCGCACGTGGAGAACCGGGGTAAGGCCCTTGACTCAGATTGACGCCACCTCGTGGAGCCGTTCGGTGCGGACCCTTTTCGGGGAGGGCATGTTCGCGGCCGTGGGGGCGCGGCGGCGCGATGACTGGCGCCTGGACGCCCTCGACGTCATGCAGCTGCGGACGGACGATCCGCGTGGCTGGTCGAAGGCTGCCGCGGCACCGGGAGGGCGCGATGACGGCACCGGCCCGGGCAGCCCGTTCGCTGCTGTCACGCGAGGAGACTTCACCACGGCATTCCCTGTGTCCAGGAGGGGCGCCGAACAGATCCTGGTCACTCTCCAAGGTGATTGGTTCCAAACAGAGGACATTCCGGATTTTGATGCGCGAGAAGCCGAGCTGACCTCGCACGCGAGAACGATCCTGGAAAGATTCGGAGAAGACGCGCTGTTTTTCACCAACGCGGCGACGGCGCGAGAGAATCCCGATGCCGATATGTTCCGCCGAGAGGGTGCTTATGAGTGCTTCACCAGCCGCGTACTGGATTGTGGTGTGATCGCTCTCTCCGCCACGGAAGTCGGCATCTTCTGGAGCTTCACCGTCGACTGAGGATCTCCCGTGCGTACCCGTTCCGTCGAGGCCGCTTGGCCGTCCGTGAGGAGCCCGTCGGGCGCGTGCTGCGGCAGGCGATGCGGTTGGTTGCTTGCTTGGTCTAGAGCCAGTCCCGCTTCTTGAAGATGACGTACAGGCTCGTGCAGACCACTGCCATCAGCAGGATCGCGAAGGGGTAGCCGCCGGCCCATTTGAGTTCCGGCATGTCCTCGAAGTTCATGCCGTAGATCGTGCCGACCAGGGTGGGGGCGAAGAGGATGGCGGCCCACGAGGAGATCTTCTTGATCTCCTCGTTCTGTGCGAAGCCGGCTTCGGCCAGGGCGCGCATTTCCGCGTTCTGTTGTTGGGAGACCAGGGTGGCGTTCACCGTGAGGATTTCGGTCAGGGCCTGGCGGAAGCCGTCGACGCGTTCGCTCGTGTGCGTGACGTGGTCCGCCACGTCGCGGAGGTAGCGCTGGAGTTCCTCGTCCGTGCCGTACTTCGCGAAGCCCGCCATCAGGCCGTGGAGCATGCCGACCAGGGGGCGGGTCGCGCGCTGGAACTCGACCATCTCGCGGGAGAGTTCGTAGATGCGGCGGGAGACCGCCGGGTCGCCGCGGAAGACCTCCGTCTCGATCTCGTCGATGTCCGTCTGGACGCCCTCCACGACCGGGGCGTAGCCGTCGACCACCGCGTCGAGGATGGCGTACAGGGCGGCCTCCGGGCCCAGGGAGAGGAGGTCCGGGTTCGCCTCCATGCGGCGGCGCACCGCCGAGAGGTCCGGGGCGCTGCCGTGGCGGACCGTGATGAGGAAGTCCGGGCCGACGAAGACGTGGAGCTCGGCGAACTCCACCTCCTCCTGGGCGTCCAGGTAGCGGGCGGCGCGCAGCACGACGAAGAGGGTGTCGCCGTAACGCTCCAGCTTGGGGCGCTGATGGGCTTCGAGGGCGTCCTCGACGGCGAGTTCGTGGAGGTTGAACTCGGCCGCGAGGGAGTGCAGTTCCGGCTCCGTCGGCCGGTGCAGGCCGATCCAGGCCATCCCGTCGGGCTCCTCGCGCAGCTGCCGGAAGGTTTCGGCCAGGGTGGCCGGGGAGGCGACCCGGCGGCCGTCGCGGTAGACGGCCGAGTCGATCACGCTGCGGTGGTCCGGGGGAGTGGGGGCGGCCGGAGCCGGTCGCGGTGCGGACGGCGGTACGGACGGCGACGCATCCGCCGGGGAGGCGGGGCGCCGCCAGCCCGAGCGCTTCGCGCCGGACGGCGGCGAGGGGCGGCGGTGAGGGCGCTCCGGCATCGCAGGTCAGCTCCCGGTCGAACGTGTGTTTACGGGCAAGGGGCAGGATATAGGGGGAAAAGGCGTCGGGGTGCGGGCGCGGTGCGGGCACGGTGCGGGCACGGTCGAGTTCCCGCCGACCCTCGATGTGGAGTTGCGGACAGAAGGTGTCCGCAAGGAGGGCTAGCTTGCTGTCATGGCTTCCAGGACGACACATCCCGTACTCGACACCCGCGCACTGAACCGTGCCACGCTCGCCCGCCAGCTGCTGCTGGGCCGCGCCGAGATGTCCGCGCGGGACGCCGTCGCCCACCTCCTCGGGCTGCAGGCGCAGAACGTCAAGCCCCCGTACTTCCAGCTGCACGCCCGCCTCGTCGGCTTCGAGCCCGCCGAACTGGCCGGGCTCATGGAGTCCCGCGAGGTCGTACGGATGGTCACCATGCGGTCGACGATCCACACGCACACCGCGCACGACGCCCTCACCCTGCGCCCCCTCGTCCAGCCGGCCCGCGACCGCGAGGTCACCTACTTCCGCAAGGGTCTCGACGGCGTGGACCTGGACCGGCTGGCGCACCGGGCCCGCGCCTTCGTCGAGGGCGAGCCGCGCACCATGGCCGAGATCCGCGAGGACCTGCTCCGGCAATGGCCCGACGCCGACCCGCAGTCCCTGTCCGTCGCCGCGCGCTGCCTGCTGCCGCTGGTCCAGGTCACGCCCCGCGGGGTGTGGGGGCGCAGCGGGCAGGTACGGCTCACCACCGTCGAGAACTGGCTCGGCGAGCCCGCCGGGGCGGCGCAGCCCGTGGACGACGTCGTACTGCGCTACCTCGCCGCGTTCGGGCCCGCCTCCGTCAAGGACATGCAGACCTGGGCCGGGGTGACCCGGCTGCGCGAGGCCTTCGAACGGCTGCGGCCCCAGCTGGCCGTCTTCCGCGACGAGAACGGCGTGGAGCTCTTCGACCTGCCCGACGCGCCCCGCCCCGATGCCGACACCCCGGCGCCGCCCCGCTTCCTCCCGGAGTTCGACAACCTCCTGCTGTCGCACGCCGACCGCACCCGCGTGGTCCCGCCCGAGGTCAAGGGGCGCAGCTGGACGGGGAACCAGGCCCACTGCACCCTGCTCGTCGACGGGTTCCTGGCCGGGCTGTGGAGGCTGGAGGGCGGGGTGCTCACCGTGGAGCTGTTCGGCCGGGTGCCGAAGGCGGCGCAGGAGGAGATCGTCGCCGAGGGGGAGAAGCTGATCGCCGACATGGGCGGGCTGCCGGCCGGGACCGCCGCGTCCCCCGTACGGTTCGCGCCGATCCGCCGCTGACACGCGCCGGGCCGCCGACCCGCAGCCTCGTCGCCCCGCGACGGTCAACTCACGGCTGACGCAACCCTGGTGGTCCGTACACCGAACGCGGCACGATACCTGCCATGACGACCGAAAGTGCCCGCAGCAGCGCCACCGCCGACCCCACCGCACAGTTCCTCGCCGCGCGGGACTTCCTGCTGGATCGGCGCGGCGACTACGAAGCCGCCCACTCCGGATTCACCTGGCCCCGTCCCCACCGCTTCAACTGGGCCCTCGACTGGTTCGACCACATCGCCGCCGGCAACGACGCCGACGCCCTGCGCATCGTGGAGGAGGACGGCACCAGCGAGGCCCTCTCCTTCGCGCAGCTCGCCGTACGCTCCGACGCGACCGCGACCTGGCTGCGCGGCCAGGGCGTCGCGCCCGGCGACCGGATCCTCGTCATGCTCGGCAACCAGCGCGAGCTGTGGGAGGTGATGCTCGGCGCGATGAAACTGCGCGCCGTCGTCATCCCCGCCACCCCCCTCCTCGGCCCGGCCGACCTGCGCGACCGGGTCGAGCGGGGACACGTGCGCCACGTCGTCGCGCGGATCGAGGACACGGCCAAGTTCGACGAGGTTCCGGGCGACTACACCCGGATCGCCGCAGGGGACCGGGTCGACCAGGTCCCCGCCGGCTGGCTGCGGCTCGCCGACGCCCCGGACGCCGTCGGCGGCTTCACCCCCGAAGGGGAGACCCTCGCCACCGACCCCCTGATGCTCTACTTCACCTCCGGCACCACCGACCGCCCCAAGCTCGTGGAGCACACGCACGCCTCGTACCCCATCGGGCACCTCTCGACCATGTACTGGCTCGGTCTGCGCCCCGGCGACGTGCACCTCAACATCGCCTCGCCCGGCTGGGCCAAGCACGCCTGGTCCAACCTCTTCGCTCCCTGGAACGCCGGCGCGACCGTGTTCGTCCACAACTACGCCCGCTTCGACGCGGAGCGGCTGATGGCCGAGATGGACCGGCACGGCGTGACCACCTTCTGCGCCCCGCCCACCGTCTGGCGGATGCTGATCCAGTCCGATCTCACCAGGCTGGCCAGGCCCCCGCGCGAGGCGGTCGCCGCCGGCGAGCCGCTCAATCCCGAGGTCATCGAGAAGGTCCGCGAGGCCTGGGGCGTCACCATCCGCGACGGCTTCGGCCAGACCGAGACCACCCTCCAGGTCGGCAACTTCCCCGGCGTCCCCGTCAAGCCCGGCTCCATGGGCCGGCCGGCACCGGGCTACGAGATCGTCCTGCTGGACCCGGTCACCGGCAAGGAGTCCGCCGACGAGGGCGAGCTCTGCGTGGACCTGCGCGTCCGGCCCGCCGGGGTGATGACCGGCTACCGGGACGACCCGGACCGCACCGCCGAGGCCATGGCGGACGGGCTCTACCGGACCGGCGACATCGCCGCCCGGGACGCCGACGGGTACCTCACCTACGTCGGGCGCTCCGACGACGTCTTCAAGGCCTCCGACTACAAGATCAGCCCGTTCGAGCTGGAGAGCGCCCTGCTGGAGCACGATGCGGTCGCCGAGGCCGCCGTCGTCCCGGCCCCGGACGAGCTGCGGCTGGCGGTACCGAAGGCGTACGTCACCCTCGCGGCGGGATGGGAGCCCGGCCCGGAGACCGCCCGGGTGCTGTTCGAGCACTCCCGCACCGTGCTGTCCCCGTACAAGAGGATCCGGTGCATCGAGTTCGCCGAGCTGCCGAAGACCGTGTCCGGCAAGATCCGGCGGGTGGAGCTGCGGGAGCTCACGGCGGCCGGCTCCGCCGCGGAGTACCGGGAGTCCGACCTGGGCTGATGCGGCGGGGCGGGCAGGCCGGACCGGCGGGGCGCCCCGCCGGTACACGCGTCCCTACGCGGGCAGGTGCGCCTCGATCGCGGCGATGACCTCGGGCGCCTCCGGCTCGGTGCGCGGACGGAAGCGCGCCACGACCTCACCGGCGGGGGAGATCAGGAACTTCTCGAAGTTCCACTGGATGTCCCCCGCCTCGCCCTCCGCGTCGGGGGTCTTCACCAGCTCCTGGTACAGGGGGTGCCGGTTCTCGCCGTTGACCTCGGACTTCTCCAGCATCGGGAAGGTGACGCCGAAGCCCGCCGCGCAGAAGGTCTGGATGTCGTCGGCGTTGCCGGGCTCCTGCCCGCCGAACTGGTTGCAGGGCACGCCGATGACCGTGAAGCCCTTCGCCTCGTACGCGAACTGCAGGCGGGCCAGTCCCGAGTACTGCGGGGTGAGCCCGCACTGCGACGCGGTGTTCACCAGGAGGATCGCCTTGCCCTTGTGCGCCGCGAGGCTGGTGGGCTCGTCGGACAGGGTGGTCAGCGGGATGTCGTACAGGCTCACGGAACTCTCCTCGGCAGGCAGCGGGTAGTGCCACGAGCCTAAAGGGTGGTCAGGGGGTGTCCCGCCGGTCAGGCCCCCGATCCGACCAGCTCGTCCGCCGGGTCGTTGACCGGCTGCGGCATGCCGGTGAGGTCCATGACGAACAGCGGTATCCCGAGTTCGTCCGCGCGGTCGCGGGCGTCCGCCGTGTATCCGGCGAGGGAGAAGTAGACGCTGGTCGCGGAAGCGGTGAGTCCGTTGAGCCACACACACTCCACCGCCCGCAGCCCGGCCGGCGCGGTGGTCGGGTCGACCTGGGCCACCAGCCCCGGAGCCCGCAGGTCCACCGCCGCCGAGGGGATCGGACGCCCGTCGGGCTGCCGTACGTCCTGGAAGCCGAGCCAGCGCAGGTACAGCGCGGCGGTGGCCACCGCGTCCCGGGCCGTACGGATGGTCACCGGCCGGAACGCGGGCCGGGGCACCGCCGCGGTCGGCGGCAGGGGTATGTGCGCCGGGTTCACGTCGGGCCCCGCCGCCGGGCCGCCGCCCCCGGGCCCACCCGTACGCCCGTCGCCCGGAGCACCGGCCGCGGCACCGCCCCGGACCTCTGCCCGGGCGTCGCCCGGGGCACCGGCCGGGTCGCCGTCCCGGGCGTCCGCCAGGCCGTCGCCGCGACGGCCCGCCGCCCGGCCCGCCGCGCCCGCGGGATCCGCCGCGGCACCGGGCCCGGCACCCGGCCCCGTACCGGGCTCCGGCCGCTCCAGCGGATGCACCGGGAGCCGCACCACCGTGCCGCACGATCCGCACCCCAGCTCGGGGTGCGGCCACTCGCTCTCCCGGCCGCACGTCGTGCACCGCACCGCCACCCAGCTGTCCGACCAGGTGCGGTGGGTCAGCAGCACCGGTGGCGCCGACAGGTCCAGCGGGGGATGGACAGGGCTACCGCAGGCGCAGGGGAAGACCGGCGCGGTGTAGCCGTTCTCGCGCAGGCACGCCGGGCAGCGCACCGGTACCGCTTCCGCCATGACCCCTGACCCCCTCCGTCGCCCTGCGTAGGTCCATGCTCCACCACCGGCGACCGCCGGGGGGAGCGTGCGCGCCAATTCAGCCCCGTTCCCGCCGGCGGATCGGTGATTTGTACAAGTCGTCAAGCGAGATGCGGCTTTTGGTGCCTTCCGGGGTCCCCCACCGCCTTGACGCCGAAGAAGACGCCGCTTAGCTTGTTCCGTATAGCAGAACAAAACTTCCGGATGACGGAAAAGCCTGACCGCCAGACCCGCAGGAGAACCTGATGCCTCGTATGACAGCCGCCGCTGCTGCAGTTGAGATCCTCAAGCTTGAGGGTGTCGAACAAGCGTTCGGTGTTCCCGGTGCTGCGATCAACCCCTTCTACCGCGAGCTCAAGAACGTGGGCGGCATCAACCACACGCTCGCCCGCCACGTCGAGGGCGCCTCGCACATGGCCGAGGGGTACACGCGCGCCAAGGCGGGCAACATCGGCGTCTGCATCGGTACCTCGGGCCCGGCCGGCACCGACATGATCACCGGCCTGTACTCCGCCATCGCGGACTCCATCCCGATCCTGTGCATCACCGGTCAGGCTCCGGTCTCGAAGCTCCACAAGGAGGACTTCCAGGCCGTCGACATCGCCTCCATCGCCAAGCCGGTCACCAAGGCCGCCACGACGGTCCTGGAGGCGGCGCAGGTTCCCGGCGTGTTCCAGCAGGCCTTCCACCTCATGCGCTCCGGCCGTCCCGGCCCGGTCCTCATCGACCTGCCGATCGACGTCCAGCTGACCGAGATCGAGTTCGACCCGGCGACCTACCAGCCGCTGCCGGTCTACAAGCCGCAGGCCAGCCGCGCCCAGGCCGAGAAGGCCCTGAGCTTCCTGCTGGAGTCCGAGCGCCCGCTGATCGTCGCCGGCGGCGGCATCATCAACGCCGACGCCTCCGACCTGCTGGTCGAGTTCGCCGAGCTGACCAACATCCCGGTCATCTCCACCCTCATGGGCTGGGGCGTCATCCCGGACGACCACGAGCTGGCGGCCGGCATGGTCGGCGTCCAGACCTCGCACCGCTACGGCAACGCGACCTTCCTGGAGTCGGACGTCGTCCTCGGCATCGGCAACCGCTGGGCCAACCGCCACACCGGTTACAACCTGGACGCGTACCTGGGCGACCGCAAGTTCGTCCACGTCGACATCGAGCCCACCCAGATCGGCAAGATCTTCGCCCCGGACTTCGGCATCGCCTCCGACGCCAAGGCCGCGCTGGAGCTCTTCATCGAGGTCGCCAAGGAGCTCAAGGCCGGGGGCAAGCTGCCGGACTTCTCCGCCTGGGCCGCCTCCGCCCAGGAGCGCAAGGCCACCCTGCAGCGCCGCACGCACTTCGACAACATCCCCATGAAGCCGCAGCGCGTCTACGAGGAGATGAACAAGGCGTTCGGTCCCGAGACCCGCTACGTCACCACCATCGGCCTCTCCCAGATCGCCGGCGCGCAGATGCTGCACGTCTACAAGCCGCGCCACTGGATCAACTGCGGCCAGGCCGGCCCGCTCGGCTGGACGATCCCGGCCGCCATCGGTGCCGCCACCGCGGACCCGGAGACCCCGATCGTCGCGCTCTCGGGCGACTACGACTTCCAGTTCATGATCGAGGAGCTGGCGGTCGCCGCCCAGCACAAGGTCCCCTACGTCCACGTCCTCGTGAACAACGCCTACCTGGGCCTGATCCGTCAGGCGCAGGGCGGTCTCGGCATCAACTTCGAGGTCAACCTCGAGTTCGAGAACATCAACACCCCGGAGATCGGCGTCTACGGCGTCGACCACGTCAAGGTCGCCGAGGGCCTGGGCGTCAAGGCCATCCGCGTCACCGACCCGAACGAGCTGGGCGCCGCCTTCGAGCAGGCCAAGAAGCTGGCCCAGGAGTTCCAGGTCCCGGTCGTCGTCGAGGCCATCCTGGAGCGCGTCACCAACATCTCGATGAGCAAGACCGTCGACATGAGCGACGTCACCGAGTTCGAGGAGCTGGCGACCGAGCCCGGTCACGCCCCCACCGCGATCAAGGCCCTGCAGGTCTGATCACCGGCTCCGGCCGTACGCTGCGACCCCCGTCCCTCCGTGAGGAGGGCGGGGGTCGCAGCGCGTTCCGCCGCCGTACGGGGCCGGTCGCCGCGTCCGTTCGGGCCTCCTCACGTGCGTCGGCCGCCACCGGCCGGGGATCGGCGGCCCGCCGTCGGACACTGGCCGGGCCCGGCCGCCGCCGCGCGCCTGGCCGAGGAGGCCAAGGACCCCCACCGCAGCGTCCCCCGCGCACCGGGTGCTGCGGCGGGTGGACCCCCGTACCCGGACGCCGCTCCCGGCGACCGGGCGGCGCGACCATTGGCCGTACGCCGCCGGCCGGGCCGCCGCGAGGGAGCCTTCGACCTGGGCCGCCTCGAACTGCCGGTCGCGGTCTGCGCGCCGGCCTGGACCCTGCTCGCGCCGTTCGTCCTCGTGACCCCGCGGGAGGCGCTGGTCCCCGTCGTGGTCGTGGCCGGCCTGCTGGTCCTGGGAGGGCGGTTCTTCCTCGGCATGCTGCTCTTCGACCGCCGCTGCCTGGACACCGAACCCGGCGCCGACACCGACTGGCAGCGGCCCCGCCCCGGCCCTGCCGACCGTGCGATGCTGACCGGGCTCCGGCCCGGCCGGGCCGGACGCCTGACGAGGGGGAGACATGACCGAGCTCGGACACCCGCGTGCCTGCGAGGAGGTCCTCGCCGTCCGCAGAGAGCTGGCCGACCAGGTCGTCCGGGTCCTGCGGGACGCCGGCCTGCCCGCCTTTCGCGAGGACGCGCCCGACGGCCCGGGCCGGACGGGTCCGAGGGTCATGGTCGACGCCGACGCCGAGCTGGCGTCGGCGGCCGTCTCCGTCAGCTGGACGCCCGATTCCGGCATGGCCCAAGCGGCGAGGGAGGCCTTCCTCGCCGGCGACGTCGAGGCGCCGGCCGTCCGGCGCTTCGCAACGACGAGTACCCGTATGCAGGGTGCGCTGATCGTGCTCCTGCTGTCGGAGGGGTTCCTCGCGACGTGGGAGAACGACGACATGAATCCGGACCACATCCAGGTGTTCGGGCGCAACTCCGACCTGCCGCCCGCCCTGCGGCCCACCTTCGTGCCGCCGGCACGCTGAGCGCCGGGACACGACAAAGCGCCGAGTCACGGGACCGTCCGTGACTCGGCGCTCTGGTTGTTACCGCCCGACGGTGCGAGGCTGGCGCGACAGGACGTTCGCACCGCCGGGCGGAGTGTGTGGGGAGGGGGGTCTCCTCTTCCCGCAGGGGGCTCTGTGCGTAGCCCCTGTGAGAAGAGGAGTGGCTGGGACCGTGGCGGGCGGGCGACGAGAACTCCGGCGTCGTCTCCCTCAGGTCAAGAGACGGGCCTCGGAACCCATTACCACCGCACTGGCTCGCACGCCTGCCACGGTCCTCGTCCTGCCCTCGCCGCGTACCACCCCTCATCCGGGTCCACGGGTCGGGCTCAGCACCCGGGGCCTGACCTCCCGTCAGGCCCCCGGTACATCTGTGCGGCTCAGGCGTCGCGCAGGGCGCGGACGGCCTCCTCGACGCGACGGCCGTAGTCGGCGTCGGCGGCGTGGAAGTGAGCCAGGTTCTTCTCGATGACGTCCTCGAGGGTGACCTGAGACAGGCCGCCGGCGATGTTCGCCACCAGACGCTGCTTCTCGGCCTCCGACATCAGGCGGTAGAGCTCACCGGCCTGGAAGAAGTCGTCGTCCTTGGTGTGGGCCGGGGCCTCGTGGGTGCCCGTGTAGCCGGAGACGGCCTTCGGGGCGCCCAGTGCCAGACCGGTCTCGGCCGGGCCCTGGTACGAGTTGGGCTCGTAGTTCTTGTCGTGGCGCGAGCCGTTGCGCAGCGCCATGACGCCGTCGCGGCCGTAGTTGTCGGCCTTCGTCGCCTTCGGGGCGTTGACCGGCAGCACGGTGTGGTTCACACCGAGGCGGTAGCGCTGGGCGTCGGCGTAGGCGAACAGGCGGCCCTGGAGCATCTTGTCCGGCGAGGCGGTGATGCCCGGGACGAAGTTGTTCGGGGAGAACGCGGACTGCTCGACCTCGGCGAAGACGTTGTCCGGGTTGCGGTCGAGGACCAGGCGGCCCACGCGCTGCAGCGGGTAGTCGGCGTGCGGCCACACCTTGGTGAGGTCGAACGGGTTGAAGCGGTAGTCCGCGGCCTCGGCGGCCGGCATGATCTGGACGTAGAGGGTCCAGCTCGGGTTCACACCGCGCTCGATCGCCTGGAGCAGGTCGGTCTGGTGCGAGTTGGCGTCCTTGCCGACGAGCTCGGCGGCCTGCTCGCCGGAGAGGCAGCGGATGCCCTGGTTCGTCTTGAAGTGGTACTTGACGAAGAAGGCCTCGCCCTGCTCGTTCGTCCACTGGTAGGTGTGGGAGCCGTAGCCGTTCATGTGACGGTACGACGCGGGGATGCCGCGGTCACCCATCAGCCAGGTGATCTGGTGCGTGGCCTCGGGGGCGTGCGCCCAGAAGTCCCAGACGTTGTCCGGCTCCTGCTTGCCCGTGAAGGGGTCGCGCTTCTGGGAGTGGATGAAGTCGGGGAACTTGATCGGGTCCTTGATGAAGAACACCGGGGTGTTGTTGCCGACGAGGTCGTAGTTGCCCTCTTCGGTGTAGAACTTCAGCGCGAAGCCGCGGGGGTCGCGCACCGCGTCCGCGCCGCCGAGGGAGTCGGCGACGGTGGAGAACCGCAGGAAGGTCTCGGTCTTCTTGCCGACCGTGTTCAGGAAGGCGGCGCTGGTGTACGCGGTGACGTCGTCGGTCACCTCGAAGTAGCCGTACGCGGCCGAGCCGCGGGCGTGCACCACGCGCTCCGGGATGCGCTCGCGGTTGAAGCGGGCGAGCTTCTCCAGGAGCTGCTGGTCCTGGATCAGGAGCGGGCCACCGACGCCGGCGGTGGCGGAGTTCTGATTGTCGGCGACCGGGGCGCCGGACTCGGTCGTCAGCGTGCGCTTCGACATGGTGACCTTCCGTACGGGTAACTGCTGACGGAAAGCGTCTTCCGTCATGCGGAACAGCCTAAATTCGGCAAGAACTAAACGTCAACAGTTTGTTGAACGAAGTTGTGGGGAGAGGTGACCCGGACGGTGCCGGCGCTTGGGCGCGACAGGACAGGTGTCAGCACCGGCACCGTCCGGAGACTCAGTGCCCCCTCCTACGAGGGGACGGGCCGGGCCCTGCGAGGGCCCGGCGGGGGACCTCAGACCTGGGCGCCGGAGAGGCGCTCGACGGCGCGCAGCAGGGCCGAGTGGTCCAGGCCGCCGTCACCCTGGGCGCGCAGCGAGGCGACCAGCTGGGCGACGACCGCGCCGACCGGGAGGGCCGCACCGACGTTGCGGGCGGCGTCGGTGACGATGCCCATGTCCTTGTGGTGCAGGTCGATCCGGAAGCCGGGCTTGAAGTCGCGGTTCAGGAAGTTGTCCTTCTTGCGGGTCAGGACCGTGGAGCCGGCCAGACCGCCGTTGAGGACGTCGAGGGCGGCCTGGAGGTCCACGCCCGACTTCTCGAGGAAGACGACGGCCTCGGCGCACGCCTGGATGTTGACCGCGACGATGAGCTGGTTGGCGGCCTTCACCGTCTGGCCGGAGCCGTGCGGGCCGCACAGGACGATGGTCTTGCCGAGGGCCTCCAGGATCGGCAGCGCCGAGTCGAAGTCGGCCTTCTCGCCACCCACCATGATCGACAGGACGGCCTCGATGGCGCCGGCCTCGCCGCCGGACACCGGGGCGTCGATGACGCGGATGCCCTTCTCGGCGGCGTTCTTCGCCAGGTCCACGGAGGTCTGCGGGGTGATCGAGGACATGTCCACGATCAGCGCGCCCGACCTGGCGTTCTCGAGGATGCCCTCGGGACCGTAGTTGATGGCCTCGACCTGCGGGGAGGCGGGCACCATTGTGATGATCACGTCGGCGTCCTTGACGGCCTCGGCGATCGAGCCGGCCGCGGTGCCGCCGGCGGCCGCCAGGCGGTCCAGCTTGTCCTGCTCCAGGGTGAAGCCGGTGACCGAGTAGCCGGCCTTCAGCAGGTTCTCGGCCATGGGGGAGCCCATGATTCCGAGACCGATCCAGGCGATCTTGGGGAGGTTGCTCATGATGAGGGTCCTTCTCTTAATGCTTCGTACGAAAAGTGCGTGAGGTGCCTGGCTGATCGCCCGGACTTCGTCCTCTTACTTGGCGGCGCGGGCCTCGGCCGGCAGCCATGCGAAGGAGGCGGCGGCATCGGCGGCCTTGTACTCGAGGCCCACGTAGCCCTCGTATCCGGCCTTCTTCAGCTGGTCGAGCAGCTCCTCGAGGGGCAGCTCGCCGGTGCCCGGAGCACCTCGTCCCGGCTTGTCCGCGATCTGGACGTGCCCGGTCTTGGCGGCGTACTTTTCGATGACCTCGGAGAGGTCCTCATCGTTCATCGCCAGGTGGTACAGGTCGAGCAGGAACTTGGCGTTGCCGAGGCCGGTGGCCTCGTTCACCTTGTCCACCACCTCGATGCCGGCCGGGGCGCTCACCAGCGGGTAGAGCGGCGACTCGGGCTTGTTGAGGGTCTCGATCAGGAGGATCGCGCCCACACGGTCGGCGGCCTGTGCGGCCACGACCAGGTTCTTGAGGGCCAGCTCGTCCTGGACGGCCGGGTCCACGCCTTCGACGCGGTTGCCGTAGAGGGCGTTCAGCGCCTTGCAGCCGACCGAGGCGGCGAAGTCCGCGGCCACGTTGATGTTGGCGTTGAAGCGCTCCGACTCCTCACCGGGTACCGAGACCGCGCCGCGGTCCGGGCCCGGCAGCTGGCCGGCGTAGAAGTTCAGGCCCACCAGCTGGGTGCCGGCGTCCTCAAGAGCCTTCTTGAGGGCGTCGAGCTCCTCCTGAGCGGGGGTGGGGGTCTCGATCCAGGGCCACCACAGCTCGACCGCCGTGAAGCCCGCCGCGGCGGCAGCCGCGGGGCGCTCCAGGAGCGGGAGTTCCGTGAAGAGGATCGACAGGTTCACATCGAAGCGCTGGTCCGTGTATCCCATGAGGGGTGTGCGCTCCTTCCGTATTGCGGAAGTTATTTTCTGCTTGATGGAAGACTGCATGGGGTTCCGCGCGGATGTCAAGTGCGGACTCCCGAAAAATCGAGACAGCGCGGTAGCTTGACGGCGTGCGATTGAGAGTGGAGTTCACGACCGAGCCCTTCGATCTCGAAGAGGCCCCCGACCACGCCGTGGCGGCTCGCGAGGTCATCCAGAAGGCCCAGCTGGAGGCGGTGGACGTCGGCCCGTTCGGCAACACCGCGGAGGGTGAGGCCGACCGGGTGCTGTCCGCGGTGACCGCGCTGCTGCGCGACTCCCTGGAGGCCGGGGCCACGCGCGTCACCCTCCAGGTCAACGTGATCGGCGAGGAGACGCCATGACCGAGCCCCGCGACCACCCGTTCGTCACCGCGGTCAAGCCGCTCGTGGACGCCATGGGCGGCGAGCTGATGGACCCGGCCCAGGCCACGCCCGACGACGTCGTGCTCAGCTGGGAGGGTCAGGACCTGCTCGCGGTGCGCCTGCCCCAGCTCTCGGACTCGCTCGACCACATCCTCGCCGCGCTGGAGCGCCGGCACGGCGTACCGTTGTCGCAGCTCGACCGGAAGTCCAAGCAGGACGTCGTGCGGATACTGGAGGCGCGCGGCGCCTTCTCCGTCCGGCACGGTGTGGAAACGGTCGCGGGCGCCCTGGGGGTAAGCCGCTTCACGGTTTACAACTACTTGAACAGGGAAAACCCCAGCAAAAACAGCCAAGCGTGAACATCGCCTGACCCACAGTGACGAGCCGCCGCCCAATTCACCCGGGCGGCGGCTTTTGTGTACGGGAAGTTTCAACAAAGTGTTGACGCCGTGTTGTGGAGAGCGTTAGCTATGCGCAGCCCGTCAAAGCAACAACAGGCCACGGAGGCCTACCGTGACTTCGAGTCCGACCCCGGGTCTCACCCGGATCAACACCTTGGACGACAGTGCGGCCACGGCCGAGCTGCACGAGGTGTGCGCCAGCTCGGCGTGGGGGAGCAAGATGCTCGCCCAGCGCCCCTTCGCCACCGTGGAATCCCTGTTCGCCGCGAACGAGACCGCCATGGCGGAGCTCACCGCGGAGGACCTGGCCGAAGCGATGGGAGGCCACGCGCCGATCGGCCGGCCGAAGCCGGGAGACCCGACCTCCGCCCGCGAGCAGCGCGGTATGGCCGGTGCCTCTGAGGAGCTCAGGAACGAACTCCTCGAACTGAACCTGGCCTACCAGGAGAAGTTCGGCCACGTCTTCCTCATCTGCGCCACCGGTGCGACCGGTGAGTTCATGCGGGACGCGGTCAAGGTCCGGATCGGCAACTCGCCGGAGCAGGAGCGGGAAACCGCCCGCGGCGAGCTCGTCAAGATCAACCGGATCCGCCTGACCCGCCTCGTAGAAGGAGAGTGAGACCGACCATGAGCACCGAGACCACCGCGTCGGTGTCCACGCACATCCTGGACACCAGCATCGGCAAGCCCGCCGAGGGCGTCGCCATCTCCCTGTCGGCCCGTACGGGACTCGACGGCGAGTGGGCGGCCCTGGGCGGATCCGCCACCGATGCGGACGGGCGCTGCAAGGACCTGCCGGCGCTGCCGGAGGGCACCACCCACGTACGTCTCGACTTCGAGACCGAGACGTACTTCTCAAAGAAGCAAGCCGAGGCGCAGCAGGACGCCCCCCGCGTAAGGGACAGCGCTACGTTCTTCCCCGAGGTCACCATCACGTTCGCGGTGAACCCGGGCGAGCACTACCACGTACCGCTGCTGCTCAACCCGTTCGGCTACTCCGTTTACCGAGGGAGCTAGCATGGCCACGATTCTGGGCCAGAACCAGTACGGCAAAGCAGAGAACCGCGTCGTCAAGATCACGCGGGACGGCGACACCCACCACATCAAGGACCTGAACGTCTCGGTCGCCCTCTCCGGCGACATGGACGACGTCCACTACTCCGGCTCGAACGCCAACGTCCTGCCGACGGACACCACCAAGAACACGGTGTACGCGTTCGCCAAGGAGTACGGCATCGAGTCCGCCGAGCAGTTCGGCATCCACCTGGCGCGCTGGTTCGTGAACAGCCAGGAGCCGATCCAGCGTGCGCGCATCCGGATCGAGGAGTACGGCTGGGACCGGATCGCCACGTCCGACGCCAACTCGAAGTTCATCGGCGCCGACGAGGTGAAGCACTCCTTCGTCCGCCAGGGCCAGGAGACCCGCGTCACCCAGATCACGTACGACGGCCAGAACTGGGAGGTCATCTCCGGCCTCAAGGACCTGGTCGTCATGAACTCCACGAACTCCGAGTTCTGGGGTTACGTGAAGGACAAGTACACGACCCTGCAGGAGGCGTACGACCGCATCCTGGCCACCCAGGTGTCGAGCCGCTGGCGCTTCAACTGGTCGGACGACGAGCAGCGGATGCCCAACTGGGAGAAGTCCTACGCCGAGACCCGCAAGCACATGCTGCAGGCCTTCGCGGAGACCTACTCCCTGTCGCTGCAGCAGACCCTGTACCAGATGGGTTCGCGCATCATCAACCACCGTTCGGAGATCGACGAGGTCCGCTTCTCGCTCCCGAACAAGCACCACTTCCTCGTCGACCTGGAGCCCTTCGGCCTCAAGAACGACAACGAGGTGTACTTCGCCGCGGACCGTCCGTACGGTCTGATCGAGGCCACGATCCTGCGGGACGGCGCCGACGCGCGCATCCCGGTGGACATGACCAACCTCTAAGAGCGCGGCACGCGCGTCCCGGGGCTCTCCGCAGTGGCCCCGGGACCGCGCGACACGACCCAACTTCCTGAATCGGCACCCGGACGCACCACATGGGGCGGCAGTACTGTCAGCTGCCAAGGCCCCGGCTCCGGCACTCAAATCCCCTGGGTCTTGCCGTGCCCGTACCGCCACTGAAAGCACGAGGAAGTCCCATGGCAGCATCGGCAGCCCATGACAGCGCCGTCGAGCGCATCGTCATCGAGAACTGTGCGATCGCGACCGTCGACGCCAATGACACCGAATACGCTTCGGGCCACATCGTCGTCGCAGGCAACAAGATCGAGTTCATCGGTGCGGGCAAGGCCCCCGAGAACCTCGAGAACGTGGTCCGCCGCATCGACGGCACCGGGCACCTCGTGACCCCCGGTCTGGTCAACACGCACCACCACTTCTACCAGTGGATCACGCGTGGTCTGGCCACCGACCACAACCTCTTCAACTGGCTGGTCGCGCTGTACCCGACGTGGGCGCGCATCGACGAGCAGATGACGTACACGGCCGCGCAGGGCTCCCTCGCCGCGATGGCCAAGGGCGGTGTGACCACCGCGATGGACCACCACTACGTCTTCCCCAAGGGCTCCGGCGACCTCTCCGGCTCGATCATCCGCGCCGCGTCCGAGATGGGCGTCCGCTTCACCCTCGCCCGCGGCTCCATGGACCGCAGCGAGAAGGACGGCGGCCTGCCGCCGGACCACGCCGTCGAGACCCTCGAAGGCGCGCTGGCCGACACCGAGGCGACCGTCAAGAAGTTCCACGACGCCTCCTTCGACTCGATGACCCAGGTCGCCGTCGCCCCCTGCTCCCCCTTCTCGGTCTCCACCGAGCTGCTCAAGCAGGGCGCCGAGCTGGCCCGCCGCCTCGGTGTGCGCATGCACACCCACGGCAGCGAGACGGTCGAGGAGGAGAAGTTCTGCCACGAGCTCTTCGGCATGGGCCCCACCGACTACTTCGAGTCGACCGGCTGGCTCGGCGAGGACGTGTGGATGGCGCACAGCGTCCACATGAACGACTCCGACATCGCCGCGTTCGCGCGCACCAAGACCGGTGTCGCGCACTGCCCGTCCTCCAACGCCCGTCTGGCCGCCGGCATCGCCCGCGTCCCGGACATGCTGGCCGCCGGCGTCCCGGTCGGCCTCGGCGTGGACGGCACCGCCTCCAACGAGTCCGGTGAGCTCCACACCGAGCTGCGCAACGCGCTGCTGATCAACCGTCTGAACCCGGTGCACCGCGAGGCCGCGCTCAACGCCCGCCAGGCCCTGCGCCTCGGCACCTACGGCGGCGCGCAGGTCCTCGGCCGCGCCGACAACATCGGTTCGCTGGAGGTCGGCAAGTGCGCCGACCTGGTCCTGTGGAACCTGAACACCTTCCTGCACTCCTCGATCGCCGACCCGGTGACCGCTCTGGTCTTCGGTGCGGCCGCCCCGGTGACGGCCTCGTTCGTCAACGGCAAGCAGATCGTCGAGAACGACCGGCTGCTCTTCGCCGACGAGGACGCCATCGCGGTGTCCACGCGGGAAGAGGCCCAGCGCCTCGCGCGGATCGCGCAGGCCTGATCCCCCGGAGTCCGGCCGGGGGGGACGGCCCCCGGCCGGCCGCCGCGGACCCGAGCGGGGTCCGTGGGCAGCCGTTCCCGGGAGGCGCCCGAGGAAATCCGAAGGCGTCCCCGGGAGCGGTGACTCGTGCCACCAGCGCCATGGCGCATCGCGGAAGCGGCGATTGGGCGAATCGTTTCTGCACCCCTTGGGACAAGAAGTGGCTCCACCCACAACTTCATAAGCGCTCGACTCGCACCGCTTTCGCACCACCTCCATGACACCCACGTCCCTGCCGACGTGTTACCCGACCGGAGGAAGCCGTGGCCAACCCGCCCAGGTTTCGCAAAGACGCAGTCGCAGTACCGGAGGAGAAGCACCCGGTCGACGAGACCCTGCCTCCTCTGAAGATGTTCACCAGCGGCCTCCAGCACGTGGCCGCCATGTACGCGGGTGTTGTCGCCCCGCCCATGATCGTCGGACCGGCGGTCGGACTCTCCGCCACCGAGACCGCCTTCCTGATGGGCGCCTCGCTCTTCACCGCCGGCCTCGCCACCCTCCTGCAGACCCTCGGGTTCTGGAAGGTCGGCGCCAGACTCCCCTTCGTCAACGGCGTCTCCTTCGCCGGCGTGACCCCGATGATCGCGATAGGGAAGGGGGAGGGCGCGGACGCCCTCCCCGTCATCTTCGGAGCGATCACCGTCGCCGGGGCCATCGGCTTCGTGGCCGCCCCCTACTTCGGCAAGCTCGTCCGCTTCTTCCCGCCCGTCGTCACGGGTACGGTCATCACCCTGATCGGCGTCTCGCTCCTGCCCGTCGCCTTCAACTGGTCGCAGGGCGGCAACCGCACCGCCACCGACTACGGCTCGATGCAGAACATCGGCATGGCCGCCGTCACCCTGGTGATCGTCCTGCTCATGCGCAAGTTCCTGCGCGGCTTCCTCCAGCAGATCTCCATCCTGCTCGGCCTGGTCGCGGGCACCCTGATCGCCCTTCCGCTGGGGATGACCAGCTTCGACGCCGTCAAGAACGCCTCGGTGGTCGGCTTCCCGACCCCCTTCCACTTCGGCGCCCCGCAGTTCCAGGTCGCCGCGATCGTCTCGATGTGCATCGTCATGCTCGTCTGCATGACCGAGTCCACCGCCGACATCCTGGCACTGGGCAAGATCGTCGGGCGGCCCGCGGACGAGCAGGCCATCGCGGGAGGCCTGCGCGCCGACACCCTCGGCAGCGCGATCAGCCCGCTCTTCAACGGGTTCATGTGCAGCGCCTTCGCCCAGAACATCGGCCTGGTCGCCATGACCAAGGTGCGCAGCCGCTTCGTCGTCGCCGCGGGCGGCGGCATCCTGATCCTGCTGGGCCTGTGTCCGATGGCGGCCTCCGTCATCGGAGTGGTCCCGCTGCCCGTCCTCGGCGGCGCCGGCATCGTCCTGTTCGGTTCGGTGGCCGCCAGCGGCATCCAGACCCTGGCCGGCGCGGCCATGGAGAAGGGCGAGAACGCCCTGATCGTCGCCGCCTCCGTGGGCATCGGCCTGATCCCGATCGCCGCGCCGGAGTTCTACCACGCCTTCCCGAAGGACCTGCTGGTCGTCCTCGACTCCGGCATCAGCACCGGCTGCGTGGTGGCCATCGTGCTGAACCTGGCCTTCAACCACCTCGGAGCCAGGAAGGGCGCGGCCTCGGGGGCCGCACCCGAACCGGTGCCGGTCCACTGACCGGCAGAGGGAAGCACGGCGGTGCGCTCGCCACCCACTGCGGGTGTGGCGAGCGCACCGCCGCGTCCGGTACGAGCGAACCGCCGTGCGCCCGTACGTACATGACGGCGCGCCGGGTCAGGGCCGCCAGAGCATCAGGTTGCTCATCAGCTCGGCCTGCTCGATGGCGTCGTCGAGTGCGTGGTGCGTGTGGCGCCGCCGGGACAGCAGTTCACGGGGCATCCGCCCCTTGACCGCGGCCCGCAGCGGCACCCGCGCCTTCGTCGCGTAGAGGGTCTTCATGTCGAGGCACCCGGAGTGGCCGAAGGGGCTGTCCCCGCCGAACCGCATCAGGTACCAGTACAGGAACGTCCAGTCGAAGGACGCCGGATAGCCGCACATCACCGGCTGGGCGTCCGCGGACACCTTCCGCACCCACGCGCGGAACTCGGCCATCGCCGCCGCCGGGTCGGCGCCCTCCCGGACCAGCCGGTCGCGGTCCAGCCCGCTGACGGCCAGCGCCTCGGGCACGTACGCGTCACTGATCGGCCGCAACTCCCGGTAGAAGGTCCGCCTTTGCGGATCCGCGGCCGTATACGTCTCCCCCTCCTGCCGGCCGGCGACCGCGGCCCCGAAACTGATCATCGAATACGGTCCTGGAATGGGTCCGTCGGCCTCGATGTCGACGGAGATGTAGAGATTGGGACGTGCGGTGCGAACTGCCATGCGCGAGAGCATGCCAGCCGCACCGCCGTCGATCATCAGGTTTTCACCGCTATGGCGCGGGCGTCAGGAACATCCCGGTGTGGTCGCCGCCCGCGGTGTTCTTGCAGCTGGAGGCGGAGCCCGCGGGCTGCGCCACGGCCAGGGCCAGGCAGCGGCCGGCGGCCAGCTGGCCGTAGTAGTTGGGGTGCATGGACTCCTGGATCAGGCCCTGCGACTCGTTGTTGTCGATCCACCGCGCCCACTCGCTCGTCTTCCCCGAGGCCGGGACGGTGGCGCTCACCGGCTTGCTCGACTTCGCGCACACCTCGCGTCCCTGGAGCATGTCCCGCAGGTCCAGGAACTGCACGCCCTTGGCGGCGGCGACGCCCTTGATGCGGTTCGCGATCTGCGGCACGAGCGAGTCGCGCGCCCAGTCCGAGTCCCGGTTCCAGAAGGGGCAGCCGCCCGTGTTGAGCCGGCTCCAGTCGCTCTGCGTGTACCGGTTCTCGGCGCCGCGCGGGATCGGCGACGGGTAGGACTGGAGCACGATCCGGTAGGAGGAATCGGCGTACCCGGCGCCACGCATCACGGCCCGGATCTCGTCGACCGACTTGCCGACGTCCGCCATGACCGCGTCGATCTTCTGGTCGACGCCGTACTGCTGGTCGTCGTAGCAGTACGAGTTCCAGATGACGAAGTCGAGGGCGCAGTCCTTGATGATGTCGGCGAAGCCCAGGTCGTTGCCGCCGATGGACAGGGCGATGACCTTGACGTTGTTGCTCGCGGCCACCGCGGCCAGCTGGTCGGCCTGCGGGGCCTCGCCCTTGTAGGAGACACCGCCGTTGGAGGCGCGGAACACGTTCTGCGAGACGGCACCGGAACAGGCGAGGTTCACGGCGACGTCGGCGATCGCACCGGCGCTGCGGACCTCGGCCGAGTCGGACCGGTGACAGCCCCCGGCCGTGGCCCCGTACACCTTGGCGGGGTCGTAGGTGCTGCCGCTGACCCAGCCCCGGTCGGTGCCGTTGCGGTTGCCGGTGTTGGTCAGGCTGTTGCCCTTCCAGCGCCCGCCCTCGCCGGAGATGTAGCTGTCGCCCATGGACACCACGGCGGTGGGCCCGGTACCGGGGGCGGCGACGGCGGTCCCGGGGCCGCCGGCCAGCAGCGCGCCGGCGGCGAGCGGCACGGTCACGGCGGCACAGGCCAGCCGTCGCACGCGGCTGGCGTCCCGGTCCTTGCTGACGTTGCGGAATCCGATCACTGCGGAACTCCTGCGCTCGGCCACGCCGAAGCCGGCAACGTCCGTATCGGATGCGTCGCCGTTCGTGTGGCTGGGAAGTGGGGGTACCGCCGGCCGGTGGCATCGGAAAGGTGACACGGGCCCGCTTGTTACCGCTAGGTACATGCAAGTTACGAACCAGTAACGACCGATCGGTCGTTCGGGTCGGAGCCCCTCGGGTGCACGTCAACTCCCCTTCTGCGTGGAACAGCTGACGGACAGTCCGGAGATCATGCACCCTGTGTAACAATGAGCACCCTTCCGGGCGAGCGCAGGCACCGGGGAGGACGAGGGGGACGGCACGCATGAAGTACAGGGTTGTGGCTGCCATCGACTTCGGGACGCACGGCTCGGGCTTCGCCTGGGCGGTGCTGCCGGCCGGCGCGCAAGGGCCCGACCAGCGCCAGATCGACTATCCCGACCAATGGGACGACGCGCCCCTCACCTACCCGAAGAACCTCTCCGCCCTCTTCCTGGACCCCGACGGCAACGACCGGGACTGGGGGTACGCCGCCCGGCGCGCCGGCGCCGCGGGCGAGCCCGGCAGGCTGGAGCACGGCTTCAAGATGTGGCTGAGCCCCGAGGGCCGGGACGCCGCCCAGGGCCCCGGGGCCGGGCTCGTCGGCACTCCGGAACAGGCCGTCCCGCTCATCGCGGCCTATCTGCGCCGCCTGCGCGCCGCGGCCCTCGACCGCGTCGTCGGCGGCGGATTCATGGAGTCGGACATCCGCTGGTGCCTGACCGTCCCCGCCATCTGGGAGCCCGAGCAGCGCAACCTCATGCGCGACGCCGCCCGCCTGGCCGGATTCCCCGCCGACGACCGCGACCGGCTGATCCTCGTGACCGAACCGGAGGCCGCGACCGTCTACTGCGCCCAGGACAGCGCCGCCGGAATCGGCGGCCTCGGCTCCAGGGCCACGCTCGTCGTCGACTGCGGGGGCGGCACGGTCGACATCGCCGCCTACCGGTGCACGGCCGACGGGTCCCTGGAACAGCTGCGCCGGCCCTCCGGCGGAAAACTCGGCTCGAACTACATCAACCGCCGGTTCCAGGTCCAGGTGCTCGCCCCACGCCTCGGGCAGGCCGCGTTCAAGGCCCTGGAGGCGGCCCCGGCCCAGCTCCTGGAGCTGATGGACGACTTCGAACGGATGAAGACCCACTTCCGCGGGGACAGCGAGAGCCCGGTCAGCATTCCGATCTCGCTGAAGGCCAGCCGGATCATCGACCCCCACGGCGGCACCGACCGCCTCGCGGCGGAACAGCAGGGGGTCGACGACCACATCGTCATCGAACCCGACGTCATGCGGGGGCTCTTCCACGGCACGACCGAGCCCCTGGTGAAGCTGGTGGACACCCAGATCCGCGAGCTGCTCGCCGACCCTGTCGTCGCCGCCGACGGCCTGCGCGTGATCCTCGTCGGCGGATTCGCCCAGTCCCACTACGTCCAGACCCGGCTCGGTCTGCACCTGGAGCGGGAGTTCCCGGCCGGGGTCCAGCTGATGATCCCGCCGAACCCCTCCCGCGCGGTGCTCGGCGGCGCCGTGCACTACGCCTGCCGCCCCGAGGTCGTGCACGCCCGGCGCGCGTCCAACACCTACGCCGTCGAGATCTCCGAGCGGCGCAGGTTCGGCGCCGTGTTCCGGGAGTCCGAAGCCGTACGCGCGCTCACCATCACCAAGGTCAAGGGGCAGGGCGCCTTCCGCGACGGCGTCCTCGACCCGCTCGTCTTCATGGGGGAGTCCGTACAGGTCGGCAGCGAACGGACCTACACCTTCGTCCCGCTCACCACCGACCAGCCGGAGGTGGAGGTCGCGCTGTACGCCGTACCCGAGGTGAAGGACCTCACGGTCAACACGCCCGGCGCCCGGCGCCTGGGCACGGTCCTGGTCGACATCTCCGAATCGATCGGCGAGGAGAAGGTCGACGACCGCCGCGTGGACCTGTACTTCACCTTCGGCGGAACCGAGATCGGTGTGGCCGCGGTCAACCCGCGCACCGGAGAACGCCGCGAGACGGTCGTCGAGTTCGCCGGAATCCCCGAGCAGTAGGCAGCAGGCAGCACGAGAAGAGGTACGCGATATGGAGAGCTCAGGACCGGGCCCGTGGCCCGGCGGCACGCCCCCCGTGCCGTCCGCCGCGCCCACACCCCCCGCCCCCGCGCCGGACGGCGCGCGCATGCCGTGGCGGGTGTTCCAGGAAGTGAAGGCCCTGCGGGCGGAAGTCAGGTCCCTGCGCGCAGAACAGGAGGAGGCGAAGGGCCGGCTCGACAAGCTGTACGAGGTGGTGCACGGCCTGCGCGCCGACCGGACCACGGAACTGGAGAGCGCCCACCACGAGACCTCGCATGCCTACAGCGCCCTGCGGGACCGGATCATCGGCCACTGCCGCTCCGCAGCGGAAGCCGCCGCGGAGCAGCCCCACTACCGGGCGGAGGCCCACGTACGGCTCTCCGCGGCCCTGTTCCGCACCGTCCTCGGCGAGCATCCGGCAGCCGAGGAGGACTGGCACCGCACGGCGGCCGGGGTGCTGGGCGCGCAGGTGCCCCTGGGCCCGGTCACGGACCTGCACCGGCACACCGCCGAACTGCGCGCGCGCATCGCGGAACTGGGCGGCGTCCACCGGTGGAACTTCGAGCTGCGCCTGGGCCACGTCCCCGACCCCCGCCTGCACGAGGTGTGGCCCCGGTCCGACGAGCACGAGCCGCTCAGCCTCTGCGTCGCCCCCGCCTACCAGGTGGTCGGCCGGCCCCCGCACGTCCGGCCCCTCGTCCACACCGTGATCGGCCGGGTGTGACGGTGCCCGGCCGGCCACTGGAGGGCAGGCCGCTCGACGGCCGCTACCGGCTGGACCGGCTGCTCGGGCGCGGCGGCATGGGCGAGGTCTGGCAGGCCACTGACCTGAGGAACGGCACCGGCCTCGCCGTGAAGACGATCCTCGCGCAGTCCCTGGGCTCTCCCGAGGCGCGGGCCCGCTTCCGGCACGAGGCGCGGGCCCTCGAACGCGTCGTGAGCCCCTACACCGTGCGGCTGCTCGGATCCGGCTCCGACGGCGACGTCGACTACCTGGCGATGGAGTACGTGGCGGGGCACGGCCTGGACCGGGAACTCGCGGGCCGTTTCATCGCCGACCGCACCTGGCGCTGGGCGGCGCCCGTCCTGCGCGGGATCGTCCAGGGCATCGCCGACGTGCACGGCGCCGAGATCGTGCACCGGGACATCAAGCCGTCCAACGTGCTGCTCACCTCGGACGGTTCCGTCAAGGTCTGCGACTTCGGCATCGCCAAGCTCCTGGGGTCCGAGCCCTTCACCCAGCTCACGGCCCCCGGCCAGGCCATCGGCAGCGCCCCCTACATGCCCCCGGAGCAGTGGAACGGGGGACCGGTCACCTACCTGGGGGACCTCTACTCCTTCGGCTGCCTCGCGTACGAGCTGCTCACCGGAGTACGCCCCTTCGGCCCGTGCATCGACCGGGAGGACTACCGCAGGGCCCACCTGGAGCAGCGGCCCGAGCGGCTCTCCGCCCTGCGCCCCGACCTGCCGGCGGCGCTGGACCTCCTGGTGTCCGCACTGCTGGAGAAGCGCCCGGGGGACCGGCCGGCCTCCGCCGAACTCGCCGCCGTGGTCCTGGACGTGTTCCCGCTGGAGGCCCGCGGGACCCAGTGGGCCAGGCAGCGGCTCGCCGCCCACGACGCCGAGACCGACCGGATGCTGCGGGACGCCGAGAGCAACTGGCTGTCGAACCGGCCCGAGGCGGGGCTCGCCTCCAGCCGGGAGGTCGTCCGCCGCAGGGTGCTGGTGAACGGCCCGAACGCCGACGCGACCCTGCGGGCCCGCAGGGTGGAGGCGGACTGCCTGTGGGCGCTGGGGGACGTGGGCGAGGCGCTGCAGCTGAGCGAGCAGCTCGCCGAACAGCGGGTCGCGGTGCTCGGCCCGTACAACGACGAGGCGATCATGTCGCTGCGGGCGTGGGCCAGCCGGCTGTGGCACCTGGGGCGCCTCACCGAGGCCCTGGTGCCGCTGCGGCGGATAGCGGAGGCGCGCGCGGACACCCACGGGGACTACTCCCCGGAGTACCACCGGGCCAGTTACGACCTCGCGCTGTGCCTGTTCTCGTGCGGCCGCGGCGAGGAGGCGGCGCCGCTGCTGCGCGGCGTGGTGGCCGGGCGTACGGACCTGCTCGGCGCGGAGGCCCCGGAGACGCTGGAGACATCCCTCCTGCTGGGAGCCGTACTGCTGGAGCACGAGGGGGCGGCAGAGGCCCTCGCGCAGCTGGAGCCCCTCGAAGCCGCCCTCGACCGGGGCTGGATCCCGAACCAGCGGCCGCCGGACCACGCCCGCGCGCTCATCGAGAACGCGCGGCTGCGGGTGAAGCGCAAGCGCTGACCGCTGACCGCGGGTGGCGGGTGGCGGTCGGTGGGGCGGACGCGGCTCCGCCCCCGTGCCGTGGGCAGCGGGGGCGGAGCCGGCCGGGTCGGGCCGCTGTGCGTGTCGGCCGGATCCGGGGTGTCAGCCGACGAGCTGGTCGTACGCGGGGAGCGTGAGGAAGTCCGCGTAGTCGGCGTCCAGGGAGACCTTGAGGAAGAGGTCGTGGGCCTGCTGCCACTTGCCGGCAGCGAAGGCCTCCTCGCCGACCTCGGCGCGCAGGGCGGTCAGTTCCTCGGCCGCCATCTCGCGGGTCAGCTCGGCGGTGGCCCTCTCGCCGTTCTCGAAGACGACTCCGGCGTTGATCCACTGCCAGATCTGCGAGCGGGAGATCTCGGCGGTGGCCGCGTCCTCCATCAGGCCGAAGATGCCGACCGCGCCGAGGCCGCGCAGCCAGGCCTCGATGTAGCGGATGCCGACCTGGACCGCGTTGCGCAGGCCCTCGTAGGTCGGCTTCGCGTCGAGGGAGTCGATCGCGATGAGCTCGCCCGGGGCCACCGAGACGTCCTCGCGCAGCCGGTCCTTCTGGTTGGGCTTGTCGCCGAGGACGGCGTCGAAGGAGGCCATGGCGATCGGGACCAGGTCGGGGTGGGCGACCCAGGAGCCGTCGAAGCCGTCGCCCGCCTCGCGGTCCTTGTCGGCCTTGACCTTCGCGAAGGCGATCTTGTTGACCTCGGCGTCCTTGCGGGACGGGATGAAGGCCGCCATGCCGCCGATGGCGTGGGCGCCGCGCTTGTGGCAGGTGCGGACCAGCAGTTCGGTGTAGGCCCGCATGAAGGGGGCGGTCATCGTCACCGCGTTGCGGTCCGGCAGGACGAACTTCTCGCCGCCGTCGCGGAAGTTCTTGACGATGGAGAAGAGGTAGTCCCAGCGGCCCGCGTTCAGGCCCGCCGCGTGGTCGCGCAGCTCGTAGAGGATCTCGTCCATCTCGTACGCGGCGGTGATCGTCTCGATCAGGACGGTCGCGCGGACGGTGCCCTGCGGGATGCCGACGTAGTCCTGGGCGAAGACGAAGATGTCGTTCCAGAGGCGCGCCTCAAGGTGCGACTCCGTCTTCGGCAGGTAGAAGTACGGGCCCTTGCCGAGGCCGATCAGGCGCTTGGCGTTGTGGAAGAAGTACAGGCCGAAGTCGACGAGCGAGCCGGAGGCCGGGCCGCCCTCGAACTGCAGGTGGCGCTCCTCCAGGTGCCAGCCGCGCGGGCGCATGACGACGGTCGCGAGCTCCTCGGCGGCCTTGAGGGCGTAGGACTTGCCGGTGCGGGCGTCGGTGAAGTCGATGCGGCGCTCGTAGGCGTCGATCAGGTTGAGCTGGCCGAGGACGACGTTCTCCCAGGTGGGAGCCGAGGCGTCCTCGAAGTCGGCGAGCCAGACCTTCGCGCCCGAGTTCAGGGCGTTGATGGTCATCTTGCGGTCCGTCGGACCGGTGATCTCCACACGGCGGTCGTTCAGCGCGGCCGGGGCCGGCGCCACCTTCCAGTCACCCTCGCGGACCTGTGCGGTGTCCGGGAGGAAGTCGAGGGTGGAGGTCCGGGCGATCTCGGCACGGCGCTCGCCGCGGCGGGCGAGGAGCTCGGCGCGGCGGGGGGCGAACCGCCGGTGGAGCTCGGCCACGAAGGCGAGGGCCGCTTCGGTGAGGACTTCGTCCTGCCGCGGCAGGGGCTCGGCATCGACGATGGCCAGCGGGGACGGCGCTGGTGCGGACATAACTGTCACTCCTTCAGCGGCGGTGCCTGGCGGCCGCGGGGAATGCTCGCGCGAGACGGCACGCAGTGCCGTCGGGTGTGGAGAGTTCCGAAATACGGTCGCGGGCGCCGTCTGTGGGTTCAGGGCGCTTCTGACCAGTGGATAGTAATTTCCTCATGGTGGAAGTTCAATGGTTTGTTGACGTCGAGATTCTCTGAGTCGACAGATTCCACTTTCCGGTGGCCCTCAGTGCCACTGCCGTCACGCGGTGCTCAGGCGAGTCGTGCCAGGTCGGGCGGCGTGTCGATGTCGAAGGCCTCCGCGACGTCCGAGCACTCCACCAGCATGAGCTCCCCGGCGTGGCGCGCCAGGTGGACCCGCGCGCCCTTGTCGCCCGTCGCCGTCGCCGCGATGTCCGCCCAGCGGTCCGCGCCGAACAGCACGGGATGCCCGCGCTCGCCGCCGTACGCCGCCGCCACCAGGCTCGCGGGGGAGCGGTAGGCCTCCCGCACCCGGGCCACCGCCGCCGGGCCGATGCCCGGCTGGTCGACCAGCGAGACCAGGGCCGCGCCGGCGTCCGTACCGGCCAGGGAGGCGAGGCCGACCCGCAGCGAGGAACCCATCCCCTCCGCCCAGTCCGGGTTGTCCACGACCACGCAGCCGCTCAGATCGGCCCGCTCGCGGACCTCGGCCGCCGAGGCGCCGAGGACCACGTGCACCGGGCCGCAGCCCGCCTCCCGCAGCACCCGTACGGCGTTCTCCACCAGCGGGCGGCCGCGGTAGGGCAGCAGGGCCTTGGGCCGGCCGCCGAGCCGGCGACCGCCGCCGGCGGCCAGGAGCAGTCCCGCGATCACGGGTGGATCGGAGCGCGTGTCGTCGGAGTGCGTGTTGGCTGACATGCCACCGATTCTCGCTCCTGCACGCGGTCCTGCGGCCGCCGCGCCAAGGTGCGCCGTACGCGGGCCAGTGCGGCCCCGATCCGCAGCGGACGCGCGATCCGGTCCTCGGCGGCGGCCAGCAGGGCACGTTCGTCACGGTCGGTCAACATCTCGGTGTCTCCTTGCCAATCGGGGGCCAATACCGCGAGTCTGGTCCTCGATTGGCCTGGCCGTCAGAGCCAATCAGGGGAGGTTGGCATGGCAAACGGGCGAGTGGTCCAGACAGCGGACAGAACCATCGGCAGCCGCCAGCTCGCCGCGCTGCTCCCCGCCGAGGTGCTGGCGCGCCCCGGCTACCGGGCGCTCGCCGACGCCGTCCGCACGCTGATCCTCGACGGCCGTATCGCCCTGCACGTCCGCCTGCCCGCCGAACGCGAACTCGCCGACGCCGTCGGCGCCAGCCGGGCCACCGTCACCGGCGCCTACGACCTGCTGCGCGAAAGCGGCTACGTCCGCAGTCGGCGCGGCTCCGGCACCTGGACCGAGCTGCCCGAGGGCCACCGCCCCGTCGGCGCACACGCCCTCCTCGGCGCCGGCGGCTACAGCGCCGACGGCGATCCCGGCATCGACCTGGCCATCGCCGCCATGGGCGCTCCCGACGGCACCCTCGCCGACGCCCTCACCTGGGCCGCGCCACGTCTGCCCGACGCCGCCCGCACCCCCGGCTACCACCCCTTCGGCCTGCCCGACCTGCGCACCGCCGTCGCCGAACGCTTCACCCGGCGCGGCCTGCCCACCCGCCCGGAGCAGATCCTCGTCACCTCCGGCGCCCAGCAGGCCCTCGCCCTGGTCGCCAGCCTGCTCTGCCGCGCCGGGGACCGGGTCGTCACCGAGAACCCCACCTACGCCAACGCCCTGGACGCCCTGCGCCACGCCCGCCTGCGCACCGGGTCCATCGCCGTCTCCGACACCGGCTGGGACATGGAGATCGCCGAGTCCACGCTGCGCCAGACCGTGCCCAGGCTGGCGTACGTGATCCCCGACTTCCACAACCCGACGGGCGCCCTCATGCCCGAGGAGGAGCGGCTGCGGCTGCTCGCGGCGACCCGGCGCACCGGCACCTGGCTGGTCGTCGACGAGACCATCGCCGACATAGCCCTGGACGTCCCGGCCCCCGCACCCCTCGCCTCCCTGGCCCCGCGCGGCGGCGCGGACCACGTGGTGAGCATCGGCTCGCTCAGCAAGACCCACTGGGGCGGCCTGCGCGTCGGCTGGGTCCGGGCCACCGCGAAGATGATCACCGAGCTGACGGCCCTGAGGGTCTCCGCCGACATGACCGGCTCCGTCCTCGACCAGCTCGTCGCGCTCCCGCTGCTGGACGGCATGGAACGCACCCTGCCCGCACGGCTCACCGAGCTGCGCAGCCGCCGCTCGGCCCTGGTGGACTCCCTCCAGCGGCACACCCCCGAATGGTCCTGGCAGATACCGCCGGGCGGCCTCTCGCTCTGGGTCGACCTCGGCGAACCGGTCAGCTCCGCCCTGGCCGAACGGGCCGCGGCCGCCGGAGTGCACATCGGCCGCGGCGCCCGCTTCGGCGTGGACCCCGGCACCTTCGAACACCGCCTCCGCATCCCGTACACCCTCCCCGCCGACCGCCTGGACGAGGGCGTACGCCGCCTCGCCACCGCCTTCCACGACGGCGTCCCGCTCCCCCCGTCGGTGGACCGGCCGCACTGGGTGGCGTAGGGGGTGTCCGGCGGATCAGGCCGCGCTACGGCGTGCGGATCAGGCGGCGGGTGGCGGCCGCGGCCACCGCCGCCGTGCGGGATTCGACGCCCAGCTTCGCGTAGACGTGGACCAGGTGGGACTTGACCGTGGCCTGGCTGAGGAAGAGCCGCTTGGAGATCTGCTGGTTCGACAGGCCGTCCGCCACCAGCTGGAGCACCTCCAGCTCCCGCTTCGTCAGCGCCTCCGCCGGCGTCCGCATCCGGTCCATCAGGCGCAGCGCCACCGCCGGGGCCAGGGCGGACTGGCCCGCGGCGGCCGTGCGTACGGCGGCCGCCAGCTCCTCCGGCGGGGCGTCCTTCAGCAGGTAGCCCGAGGCGCCCGCCTCCACCGCCGCGAGGATGTCCGCGTCCGTGTCGTAGGTGGTCAGCACCAGTACCCGGGGGGCGCCGGGGCGGGCCGTGATCAGGGCCGTCGCCTCGGAGCCGTGCATACCGGGCCCGAACTGCAGGTCCATCAGCACCACGTCCACCGGTTCGCAGGCGGCCAGCTCCACCGCCCGCTCGGCGGTCGCCGCCTCGGCCACCACCGCGAAGTCCGCCTCGGTGTCCAGCACCGCGCGCAGGCCCGCCCGGACCACGGGGTGGTCGTCGGCGAGCAGGAGACGGATGGTCACAGGGCCTCCACCGGTTCCGTGTGCTCCAGGTGTTCCAGCGGCAGCGGGAGGGTCACGGCCACGGCGGTCCCCTGCCCCGGGCCGGACTCCACGGTGAACAGCCCGCCCAGTGTCTCCGCGCGCGAGCGCATCGCAGGCAGCCCGAAGCCCCCGTCGGCGGAGCCGGAACCGGCGCCCGGGCCCGGCGCCGACGACGACGGGTCGAAGCCGTCGCCGTCGTCGACGATGTCCAGCGTCACCGAGGCGTCCATGAAGGTCAGCGTGATCTCGGCGCGCCCGGCCCGGGCGTGCCGCACCACGTTGGCCAGGGCCGACTGGGCGATCCGCAGCAGCGCCACCTCGTACGGGGTCGGCAGCACCCGCGGCCGGCCGCTCAGCGAGAACCGCACCCGCGGGCCCGGCACCCCCGCGCACAGCCGCTCCAGGGCCGCGGCGAGCGAGCCGTGCTCCAGGTCCGGCGGCGTGAGGGCCCGTACGAAGCGCCGCGCCTCGGCGAGGTTGTCCTGCGCGGCCTCCCGCGCCTGCGCGATGTGCGCCAGCGCCGGGGCCCCCTCCGGCAGCGCCCGCTCGGCGGCCCGCAGCAGCAGCTGGATCGAGGACAGGCCCTGCGCGAGGGTGTCGTGGATCTCCCGGGCCAGGCGCTCCCGCTCGGCCAGGATCCCGGCGCCGCGTTCGGCCGCGGCCAGCTCGGCCCGCGTCGTGATGAGTTCCTCGATCAGCTCCCGGCGGCGCTCGCTCTCGCGGTACAGCGCCTGGTAGCCCAGTACGGTCGCCACGGCCACGGCGCCGCCCAGCAGCGGCCCGAGGAAGGCCCCCGGGGTCACCGCGCTGCTGTGCGCGAGGAAGCCGCCGATGGCGGCGCAGGCGGTCACCGCGACGGCCGCGACACCCCAGCGCAGCCGCAACAGGTGCAGTTCCAGGAAGTACAGCGGGAAGGCGATCCACAGCCCGTCGGGCGAGACCGCCAGCAGGCCCGCCCAGGCCGCGCCGAGCCCGGCCAGCCACAGCGCGCCCGCCCGCTGCGAGCGGTGCACGGCGGGGGCCCGTACGCCGGCCGCGTACCCGGCGGCGAGCAGGGCGCAGGCGGCGACCACCCAGCCGGCCCGCGGCGCGGAGTCGGCGACGGCCCGGCCGGCCGCCAGTGCGAGCAGCCCGAGGAACAGGGCGTGCAGGCACAGCCTCAGCACCTTGGACACGGGTGTCAGGGACCGGGCGGCGGCGGGCGCGGGCGGGGGCGCGCAGGCGGCGGGCGGGGCGGGGGGAGCGGCAGCAGTCATGTCCCGACCAGCGTAGAGCGGTCCAGGCCGGCCCCGGTCAACCGAAAGTTCGATGTCCGCGTGCACCCTTCGACACCAGGATCGCTACTGCCGCGCGATGCCCCGTGCCCAGGGGGAGGACCAAGGTGGGGGACATGTTCGTCGCATGGAGAGATCTACGGTTCGCCAAGGGCCGCTTCGCCCTGATGGGCTCGGTCGTGCTGCTGATCACGCTGCTGGTCGGCCTGCTGTCCGGGCTCACCGCCGGCCTGGCCCGGGAGAACGTCTCGGCCGTCACCGGCCTGCCCGCCTCGTACCTGGCCTTCGCCGCGCCCGCCGGGGACCAGAAGGTGTCCTTCGCCAACTCGCAGGTGCCCGAGTCCGCGTGGCTGGCCTGGCGGGCGCAGCCGGGAGTGCGGTCGGCGGAGCCCCTCGGCATCCGCACCACCAACGCCGTCTCGGGCGAGCGCACCGCCGCGGTGTCGGTCTTCGGGGTGGACCCGGCCGGCGGGCTCGCCCCGCGGAACGCCGGCCTCACGCAGGGCCGGGTGGTCCTCGCCGAGAAGGCGGCGAAGGAGCTGGGCGGGCTCACCGCCGGGGCCCGGGTCAGGATCGGCCCGCTGGAGCTGACCGTGGCCGCCGTCGCCGGCACCGCCGCCTACAGCCACACCCCGGTCGTCTGGACGGACCTCGCCGACTGGCAGCGCCTCGGCAACCCCGGCACCTCCGTCGACACCCTCGCCACCGTCGTCGCCGTCTCCGGCAGCTCCATGGACCTGGCCGCCGCCGACCGGGCCGCGGCCACCAGGGCTCAGACCGTCGAGGAGGCCCTGGGCGCCATTGGCTCCTACCAGGCCGAGAACGGCTCGCTCCAGCTGATGCGCGGCTTCCTCTTCGCCATCTCTGCCCTGGTCATAGGGGCCTTCTTCACGGTGTGGACCATCCAGCGCAGCGCGGACATCGCCGTCCTGAAGGCGCTGGGCGCCTCCACCCCGTACCTCCTGCGCGACGCCCTCGGCCAGGCCGTGGTGATGCTCGCCGTCGGCACCGGGCTGGGCACCGCGCTCGCCGCCGGCTTCGGCGCGCTCGTCAGCGGCGGCGACGTGCCCTTCGTCCTCGACGCCGCCACGGTGCTCGTCCCCGCAGCGATCATGATCGCGCTCGGGGCGCTGGGTGCGGCCCTGTCCATCCGGCGGATCACCGCCGTCGACCCGCTGACCGCCCTCGGGAGCGCCCGATGACCCTCCTCGTCCACGACGCCACGCTCACCTATCCCGACGGGGAGGGCCGGCTCACCGCCCTCGACGCGGTCGGCCTGGAGGTGCCCGCCGGCACCCTGACGGCGGTGATCGGACCCTCCGGCTCCGGCAAGTCCTCCCTGCTCGCGGTCGCCGCCACCCTCGTCACCCCGGACCGCGGCCGGGTCGTCGTCGCGGGCGAGGACACCACGCGGCTGGGCCCCGCCGAGAAGTCGGCCCTGCGCCGGGAGAAGATCGGCATCGTCTTCCAGCAGCCGAACCTGCTGGCCTCGCTGACCGCCGCCGAGCAGCTCCAGGTCATGGCGCACGTCGCGGGCCGGCCCGCGAAGGCCCTGCGCCGGCGGGCGCTGGAGCTGCTGGACGCGGTGGGCCTGGCCGACAAGGCCGACAAGCGTCCCCACCAGCTCTCCGGCGGGCAGCGCCAGCGCGTCAACATCGCCCGGGCGCTGATGAACGAGCCGGCCGTACTGCTGGTCGACGAGCCCACCAGCGCCCTCGACCACGAGCGCGGCGCGGCCGTGCTGGACCTGCTGGTCACCCTGACGCGCGAGCGCTCCACGGCCACCGTGGTGGTCACCCACGACCACGCCCACCTGGAGCGGATGGACCGCACGGCGACGATGGCCGACGGCCGGCTGACCGCCCAGGGGGTGCTGCGGGCGCCCTGAGCCGGGCGTACGACAAGGCCCCGGTGTCCCTCGCTCCGAGGGACACCGGGGCCGTTCGTGCTGCTTACGCCGGGCTCTGGTTGGCCAGCGCCACCGACAGCTCGTCGGCGACGTTCTTGAGGATCGGGACGAAGGACTCGGTCACGGCCTCGGTGACGCGGCCGGCCGGACCGGAGATGGAGATCGCGGCGGCGGTCGGCGAGTTCGGCACCGACACGGCGAGGCAGCGGACTCCTATCTCCTGCTCGTTGTCGTCGACCGCGTAGCCCACCCTGCGGACCTGCTCCAGCGCCTCCAGGAAGCCCTCGGGCGTGGTGATGGTCTTCTCGGTCGCCGCCGGCATACCGGTGCGCGCGAGGAGGGCCCGTACCTCGTCGGCCGGGGTGTAGGCGAGGAGGGCCTTGCCCACGCCGGTGGAGTGCGGCAGCACCCGGCGGCCGACCTCGGTGAACATGCGCATCGAGTGCTTCGACGGCACCTGGGCGACGTAGACGATCTCGTCCCCGTCGAGCAGGGCCATGTTCGCCGTCTCCCCGGTCTCCTCGACCAGACGGGCGAGGTAGGGGCGGGCCCAGGTTCCCAGGAGGCGCGACGCGGACTCGCCGAGGCGGATCAGGCGGGGGCCGAGGGAGTACCGTCGGTTGGGCTGCTGGCGTACGTACCCGCACGCCACCAGCGTGCGCATCAGGCGGTGGATCGTGGGCAGAGGCAGACCGCTGGCGGCGGAGAGCTCGCTCAGGCCGACCTCGCCCCCGGCATCGGCCATACGTTCGAGCAGATCGAAGGCGCGCTCAAGGGACTGGACGCCACCGCTGGCGGCAGGGGTCTTTGAGGAAGCGTCGGTGGTGCTGGCGCTGGACGTCGGCACGGCGCGGTCCTTTCGGTGCTGGCAGGCAAGGGAGCAGCCTACCCGGCGGTCGGCGTCGGCCCTAGTGCTGGGGTCGGGGCCGTCGCCGCCGGTCAGAGGTGGTTTGTCCTGGTGGTGGACGTCCTCCGGAAGTTATCCGCCCACATCCCGGTGGTGGTAGCTACATTCTGTATGGCGAAATCTTAATTCCATCCTGTGGAAACCTCCAATTGCGGTGCTGGCGTGTCAGTGGTCCGTCCGGGCGCTCTTGACTGGGTACGGATCGCCGGGAAGACTCCGTCAACAGAACGTTGAATTTCGCTCTGTGGAAGTAGATGGGGAGGTTCCGGTGGCCGACGTGGCTGTGGAACTGGTACTGCGCTCGACGCGCGTCATCACCCCCGGGGGGACGCGCGCCGCCTCGGTCGCCGTCGCCGGCGGGAAGATCACGGCGGTGCTGGCACACGACGCCGAGGTACCGGCCGGAGCCCGGCTGGAGGACTTCGGCGACGACGTCCTGCTCCCCGGCCTGGTCGACACCCACGTCCACGTGAACGACCCGGGCCGCACCGAGTGGGAGGGCTTCTGGACGGCCACCCGCGCCGCCGCGGCCGGCGGCATCACCACGATCCTCGACATGCCGCTCAACTCCCTCCCGCCCACCACCACGGTCGACAACCTGCGCGTCAAGCAGGAAGTCGCCCGCGCCAAGGCGCACGTGGACGTCGGCTTCTGGGGCGGCGCCCTCCCGGACAACGTCAAGGACCTCGCCCCGCTGCACGACGCCGGCGTCTACGGCTTCAAGTGCTTCCTGTCGCCCTCGGGCGTGGACGAGTTCCCCGAGCTCGACCAGGAACAGCTCGCCACCTCGCTGGCCGAGATCACCGGCTTCGGCGGCCTGCTGATCGTGCACGCCGAGGACCCCCACCACCTCGACGCCGCCCCCGTCGTCCCGGGCCCCAAGTACGCCGACTTCCTGGCCTCCCGGCCGCGCGACGCCGAGAACACTGCCATCGGCAACCTGATCGCCCAGGCCAAGCGCCTGAACGCGCGCGTCCACGTCCTGCACCTGTCGTCCTCGGACGCGCTGCCGCTGATCGCCGCCGCCAAGGCCGAGGGCGTCAAGATCACCGTCGAGTCCTGCCCGCACTACCTCACCCTCACCGCGGAGGAAGTGCCGGATGGGGCCAGCGAGTTCAAGTGCTGCCCGCCCATCCGCGAGGCCGCCAACCAGGACCTCCTGTGGGACGCGCTCGCCGACGGCACCATCGACTGCATCGTCTCCGACCACTCGCCCTCCACCGCGGACCTGAAGACCAGCGACTTCTCCACCGCGTGGGGCGGCATCTCCTCCCTCCAGCTCGGCCTGCCCGCCATCTGGACGGAGGCGCGCAAGCGCGGCCGGACCCTGGAGGACGTGGTCCGCTGGATGTCCGCGGCCCCGGCGCAGCTCGCGGGCCTTTCCCAGAAGGGCGCGATCGAGGCCGGCCGCGACGCCGACTTCGCCGTGCTCGCCCCCGAAGAAACGTTCACTGTGGACCCGGCCGAACTCCACCACCGCAACCGGGTCACGGCGTACGCGGGCAAGACCCTGCACGGCGTCGTGAAGTCCACCTGGCTGCGCGGCACGCAGATCGCCGACCACGGCACCCCGACCGAGCCCACGGGCCTCCTCCTCGAAAGGCAGAACTGACCAGTGGCGATTGAATCCTTCACCGGCAACGCGAACCCGTACGGAGGCGGCGACCCGTACGCGGACTACCGCACCGCGGACTTCCCCTTCACCCAGTACGCGAACCTCGCCGCCCGTGAGCTGGGCGCCGGTGTCATCGCCGCCAACGACGAGTTCTTCGCCCAGCGCGAGAACCTGCTGATCTCCGAGGCCGCGCACTTCGACCCCGAGGACTTCGGCCACAAGGGCAAGGTCATGGACGGCTGGGAGACCCGCCGCCGCCGCGGCGTCTCCGCCACCCAGCCGTGGCCGACCCCCGAGGACCACGACTGGGCCCTCGTACGCCTCGGCGCCCCCGGCGTCATCCGCGGCATCGTCGTCGACACCGCCCACTTCCGCGGCAACATGCCGCAGGCCGTCTCCATCGAGGCCACCAACTGGGAGGGCGCCCTCGCGCCGACCCCGGAGGAGCTCCAGGGCGACGACGTGAAGTGGACGACCGTCGTGCCCCGCACGGCGGTCGGCGGCCACGCCGCCAACGGCTTCGAGGTCGACGTCGAGCAGCGCTTCACCCACCTGCGCGTCAACCAGCACCCCGACGGCGGCATCGCCCGCCTGCGCGTCTACGGCGAGGTCCTGCCCGACCCGAAGTGGCTCGCCGCGCTCGGCTCCTTCGACGTGGTGGCCCTGGAGAACGGCGGCTCCGTCCAGGACGCCTCCAACCGCTTCTACTCCCCGCCGACCAACACCATCAACCCGGGCCGCTCCCGCAAGATGGACGACGGCTGGGAGACCGCCCGCCGCCGCGACAACGGCAACGACTGGATCCGCTACCAGCTCGTCACCGAGTCCGAGATCCGCGCCGTCGAGATCGACACCGCCTACCTCAAGGGCAACTCGGCCGGCTGGGCCTCGCTGTCGGTGAAGACGGGCGAGGAGGGCGAGTGGCAGGAGTTCCTGCCGCGGACCCGCCTGCAGCCCGACACCAACCACCGCTTCGTGCTGGACACCCCCGCGGTGGGCACGCACGTGCGCATCGACATCTACCCGGACGGCGGCTTCTCCCGCCTGCGCCTCTTCGGCTCGCTGACGGAGGCCGGCGCGGCCGCGCTGACCGCCCGCCACCAGGAGCTGGGCGGCTGACCCGCCGCACCGTGACCGCCCCGGGGGCCGACACCCCCGGGGCCCGCACGCTGGCGGGGGGCACCGGATTCCGGTGCGCCCCCGCGGCTTTGCGGGCACGGCCGGTACGGCCGGCTGAGGCCCCTCGCGGCGGCCGCCGGTCCGGTCAGCGGCCTGCGGTCGGAGGGACGGCCAGGGCGGCCACGACCTCCTCGTCCTCGAAGTCGCCGGTGGGCGCGAAGCCGAGCTCGGCGTAGAGGCGCGCGGCGGGTGCGTTCTCCGGGTGGTACGAGAGCCGGATCTCCCGGCAGGACGGCAGCGCGGCGAGCCGCCCGATCAGGGCGCGCACCGCGGCCCGGCCCACGCCCCGGCCCTGCTCGGCCGCGTCGACGATCATGCCGCCGATCCAGTGGGCGCCGCCTTCCTCGTCGTACGCCCACATCACGTGCCCGACCACCGAGTCGCCCGCCCGGATCGCGAGCGAGTTCCACACCCCGCCGCGCAGGGACAGCAGCAGGTACCGGGCGCCGAGCGCGGCGACGAACCGCCGCTGATCGTCGGCGGGAGCCACGTCGGCGACGGCCCGCCAGTTCTCGTCGGTGACCTCGTCGAGCACCACGCACCGGCCCCGCCGGTCACTGAAGTCCACTGTTCCCCCTGTCCGTTCCCCATGTCGATCAAGCCGGGCGCAGGCGCCGGACATCCGGGGAGCCCGCTGCGGTTGCCCGACGGCCGAGCCACCTGTGCCCCGGAGCTACCGGGCCGCTTCTCCCCGGGCGGACTCCCCACTCCAGTGCAGCTCCTTCACTTCCTCTGCCGCCGCCCTGCGCACCTCCGGGTGGGGGTGCTGGAGGAACCGTTCGACAACCGGCAGCGCCGCGAGGTCGTGAGTCGCGCCGAGAATGGCAAGGACGTAGTCGAGGAGCAAGGGTTCGAAGGCATCCGCACCTACGGCGAGCGGCTCCACCACCCCGTAGGGAAGCTCGTAGCGCATGGAGGCGGCGCAGACTGCGTTCAGCGCCGACTCCCGCACGGGGTGGCCCTCGTCGGACAGCGCGATCGACACGAGGCGCTCGACGGCCCGCTCGGCGTCGTCCGGCGTCAGGCGGCCCGTCTCCAGGACGTCGCCGACGACATCGAGGCAGAGATCCCGGCGGCCCGCATCAAGGCCGTCCAGCTCCTTCCATGCCGATTCGATCAATGCCGTCAGGCCCTGGTATCCGTCCACGGCCAGAGCATAGGAGACGTGCCCCGGGCGGACGCCGCCCGGCCCCGGAGCGATGCCCCTGCCCGGTGCTGCGAACCGCCCCCAACCCGCAGCGGTCCCCGGTTCCGGGGACCGCTGCGGGTTGGGGGACGATCCCGGATCCGCCCGCGCGCCCGGCGAGGGCTACGCGGCGTGGCCGCCGTCCACCGCGAACTCCGCGCCCGTGACGTAGCCGGCTCCCGGCCCCGCGAGGAACGCCACCACGTCCGCGACTTCCCCCGCCCTCCCGAACCGGCCCAGCGCCGTCATCGCCGCCTGCGGGCCCGCGTACGGTCCGTCGGCCGGGTTCATGTCGGTGTCGACGGGCCCCGGATGCACGAGGTTCGCGGTGATCCCGCGCCCGCCGAGCTCCCGCGCCAGGGCCTTCGTCAGCCCGATCGTCGCCGCCTTGCTCATCGCGTACAGCACCCCGCCCGGACCCGGTACCCGCTGTGCCATGCAGCTGCCGATGGTGATGATCCGCCCGCCCTCGCGCATCCGGCCCGCTGCCGCCTGGGCCGCCAAGAACGCGCCCCGCACGTTGACGCCCAGCACCCGGTCGACATCGGGCAGGGCGACGGCCTCCATGGGCCCGACGGCGCCCACACCGGCGTTGTTGACGAGGACGTCGAGCCGCCCGAACCGCCGTACGGTCTCCCCGACGGCGCCGGCGACCTCCGCCGCGTCCCCCGCGTCCGCCCGCAGCGCGACGGCCCGCCGCCCGAGCGCCTCCACCGCCTCGACCACGCGCCCCGCGGCCTCCGCATCGCTGACGTACGTGATCGCGACATCCGCCCCGTCCTCGGCCAGCCGCACGGCAACGGCCGCCCCGATCCCCCGGCTCCCTCCGGTCACCAGCGCCACCGCATTCCTGTCCATGTGCACTTCCTCCCGCATCACTTGGTTGCGAGTTCAATCAAATGGCGCCCAACCCCCCACCGCTGGCAGGAATCCGACCCCGCGTTCACCGCCACAGAATCGGGGTGGAGCCATGCGTGGCGCACCGATGAGTGCCGGTGGGGGCGGGAGTCTGAACCCGTAGACCGTTGAGACAGGAGCGCAGAGGCATGGCCGAGCTGACACTGACCACCTTCGTGACGCTGGACGGCGTGATGCAGGCGCCCGGCGGGCCCGAGGAGGACCGCAGCGAGGGGTTCGAGTACGGGGGGTGGGCCGCGCCCTACGTCGACGAGGGGATGGGGGAGTTCGTCACCGAGGTGTTCGGCCGGGCCGGGGCGTTCCTGCTCGGGCGGAAGACGTACGAGATCTTCGCCGGCTACTGGCCCGAGCACGACGACCCCGCCGATCCCGTGGCGGGCGGGCTGAACCGGCTGCACAAGTACGTGGCCTCGACCACCCTCAAGGAGCCGGCCTGGGGGCCGGCCACCGTGATCGACGGGGAGCACCTGCAGAGCGAGATCGTCCGGGCCAAGGACGCGCTGGAGGGGGAGCTGCAGGTGCACGGCAGTGGGCAGCTCGCGCAGTGGCTGCTCGCCCGGGACCTCGTCGACGAGATCAACCTGCTGGTGTTCCCCGTGGTGCTCGGGGCCGGGCGCCGGCTGTTCCCGACCGGCGGGCTGCCGACCGCCTACGAGCTGACGGCTTCTCGTGCGACGCCGTCGGGGATGACCATCCAGACGTACCGGCCGACCGGCCGCGCGACGTTCGGCACCGTGGGTGCCTGACGGGTCTCACCCGGCAGGACACCACCAGAACCAGTGGTCGAGCCCGTCGGTGTAGTGGCGGTCGCCCGGCGACGTGCGGCGGCGGGCGGCTGCCGGTGCGCGGCGAGGAGATGGGTCAGCTCGTCGTAGCGGGCATCGATGCCGCCGTGGCCCGGATGATCCGCAGGATCGGCCGACCCGGCTTCGCAGCGCTGGTTTCAGAAGGCGAAGCTCGACCACGGCTCGCACTCCAGAGCGGCGGCGGCCTGGTTCGCCGGCCGTACGCGGCACTCGTCGGCCTGGTCGCGGTCGTGGCCCTGGCAGCAGTGCGGGCTGCCGTCCGCGTCGGCCGGGCCCGCACGGCGCCCGTCGTGCCCGTCCGGATCGGCGTCCACGGGACGGGAGTCGCCCCCGGGCGCCGCTAGCGCCGGTCCAGGGCCAGTTGGACCACGCGGCCCTCGCGGAGGACCAGGAGGTCCGGGGCTTCGTGGGCGTGGTGGCGGATGCGGCCGACCGGGCCCGGCGGGCGGATGTGCGGGGTGAGGAGCAGCAGGAGGTCCTCCAGGGCCGGGAGCTGTTCCTCGTGGATCTCCTGGCGGGCCGTCAGGGCCCAGCCGTCGCGTTCCGCCGGGCCGAACTCGCCCACGAGCATCCCGCCGACGTGCCACGCCGGGCCCCGGGGCGAGAGCAGGCCGTCCCCCGTCAGCTGGCGGCGCACCTCCGCGAGTACGGCGTCGGGCGTGGTGTCGAGCAGGTCGAACGCCAGGTCCACGGCGTAGAGATCAGCCATGGGCCCGATGCTACGGGGCGAACGCGGACGGCCCGGAAACGGGTCGCCCCGCATGATCGGCTCCGGTACGGTGTGCCCCGCAACCGTGCGAGCCGTCGATGTCTCCACCCCCTGAGCACCCGCTGGAGACTCCCGTGACCGTTGCCGCGCCACCCCTCACCGACGCCCCCCGCCGGGCCTGGCTCGGGGATCTGCCCGTGCTGGCCGTCGCCGTCGTGTGGGGCGGGAGCTATCTCGCCGCCAAGGGGATCACCACCGCGCACACCGTGATCGCCGTGCTCGTGCTGCGGTTCGCGCTCGTGCTGCCGGTCCTCGTGGTCGCCGGGTGGGCGCGGCTGCGCGCGCTGACCCCCGCCCAGCTGCGCGGCGCCGGGCTGCTGGGGCTCGTACTCGGCGGGATCTTCCTGCTGGAGACCTACGGGGTCGTCCACACCTCCGCCACCAACGCCGGGCTGATCATCAGTCTGACCATGATCTTCACCCCGCTCGCCGACGCCGCGGTGAAGCGGAAGGCGCCTTCCGTCTCCTTCCTCGGGGCCGCCGCGGCCTCCGTCCTCGGCGTCGTGCTGCTCACCCAGGGCGCAGGATTCACCGCACCCGGCCCCGGCGACCTGCTCATCCTCGGCGCCGCCCTCGCCCGCACCCTGCACGTGCTGCTGATGGCCCGGTCCGAGGGCGTCCGGGGCGCCGACCCGCTGTCCCTGACCACCGTGCAGCTCGGCGGCGCCGTGCTCGTCTTCGCCCTGCTGGCCGCCCTGCCGGGGACCGGTGCGACCCCCTGGGACGCAGCCGCGGACTTCGGACCGGCCGAGTGGGCGGGCCTGGCCTTCCTCTCCGTCTTCTGCACCCTCTTCGCCTTCTTCGTGCAGATGTGGGCCGTACGGCGTACCTCGCCCTCCCGGGTCGGCCTGCTGCTCGGCACCGAGCCCCTGTGGGCGGCCGTCGCGGGCATCGCCGTCGGCGGGGAGCACCTGGGGCCCCTCGGGTACGCCGGCGTCGTGCTGGTCCTGGTCGGCACCGCCTGGGGGCGGCGGGCGATCACCGCGGCGCCGGCCTGAGCGTGCTCCGGCATGCCGCGAGCGTGTCCGGAAACCGCCGCAGTCAGCCGGGGACCACCGCCATAGGGTGGCCGGATGCCCTGCTCACCCATCCGGTCACCGATCCGGTCACCGCTCCGGCAGGTCCGGGAGCTCCTCCAGCCGGACCCGGCGCCGCTCCCGCCGCGACAGCTCGCAGGCCTCCGCGACCCGCAGCGCCGCCAAGGCCTCACGCCCGTCGCACTGGTTCACCCCCTCGCCGCGCACCAGGTGCACGAAGGCGTTCAGCTCCGCCTCGTACGCCGGGCCGAAGCGCTCCAGGAAGCCGGGCCACGGCTTGCTCGCAGGCGGGGGCCCGTGCGGTTCGGTCGAGGCGATCGGCGTCCGGTCGTCCAGCCCGGCGGAAACCTGGTCGCGCTCCCCGGCCAGCTCCATCCGTACGTCGTAGCCGGCGCCGTTGCACCGGGTGCCGGTGGCCGTGACCAGGGTGCCGTCGTCCAGGGTGAGGACCGCCGCGGCCGTGTCGACGTCACCCGTCTGCCGGAACTGCGGGGGACCGGCGTCCGACCCGGCCGCGTACACCTCCACCACCTCGTGCCCGGTCACCCACCGCACCATGTCGAAGTCGTGCACCATGCAGTCGCGGTACAGGCCGCCCGAGGTCGCCAGGTAGTCGGCGGCCGGCGGCGCCGGATCGGCCGTGATCGTCCGTACGGTGTGCAGCCGGCCCAGGGCGCCCGAGCGGACCAGTTCCCGGGCGGTGAGGTAGCCGGCGTCGAAGCGGCGCATGAAGCCCACCTGGAGCAGCCCGCCCAGGGCCGCCACCTCGCGCAGCACCGACAGGGTGCGGTTCAGGTCGGGGGCCACCGGCTTCTCGCAGAACACCGGGAGCCCGCCGCGCACCGCCCGTACGACCAGTTCCCCGTGCCCGTCGGTGGAGGAGGCCACGACCACCGCGTCCACGCCCCAGGTGAAGACCTGCTCCACCGAGGGCGCGGCGGTGGCCCCGAGCCGGTCGGCGAGGCGTGCCGCCCGCGCGGGATCGGAGTCGGCGAGCAGGAGCGAGCCCGCCTCCGGGTGGCGGGCGAGCGTCGCCGCGTGGAACGACCCGATCCGGCCAGTTCCGATGAGCCCGATGCGCATGAACTCAACCTGGCCCCGCCGGGGGAACCTGTCAATCCGCTCGCATCGGATCTGCGATCTTCGTGCGCTGATCTGCGATCCCGTCGTGTCGATCTGCGCATGCATGCCCCGATGGCCCTTCATGGTCCACTGTGGCGGATACTGGGCGGCTGAAACCGGAATGACCGAATGATGACGGACGGCATGACAGCCGGGACGACGGACGAGACGGACGAGGGAAGGGCGCGGCGACGTGGCTAGGGTTCGGACAGGGGTACGCGTCGTGGGCGCCGTGCTCGCGGCGGTACTGGGGGCCTCGCTCGCGGGTTGCAGCAGTACGGGCGGCAAGCGCGCCGAGGAGCGGGCGAAGGCCGCCGAGGCGGGCCGGCCCGCCGTCTCCACCCCGCGCTGGACCTTCGCGATGGTGACCCACGCGGGCGACGGCGACACCTTCTGGGACATCGTCCAGAAGGGCGCCAAGGAGGCCGCGGCGAAGGACAACATCAACTTCGTCTACGCCCACGACGACCAGGCCCAGCAGCAGGCGCAGTTCGTGCAGAACGCCATCGACCAGAAGGTCGACGGGATCGTCGTGAGCCTGGCCAAGCCGGAGGCCCTCAAGGACGTCGTCGGCAAGGCCGTCAAGGCGGGCATCCCGGTGATCACGGTCAACTCCGGATCCGCCCAGTCCGCCGCGTACGGGGCGCTCACCCACATCGGGCAGGACGAGGAGATCGCCGGCGAGGCGGTCGGCACCGAGCTGAACAAGCGCGGCCGCAAGAAGGCGATCTGCGTCCTGCACGAGCAGGGCAACGTCGGCCACGAGCAGCGCTGCGCCGGCGCCAAGAAGACCTTCTCCGGAACCATGGAGAACCTCTACGTCGAGGGCACCAACATGCCCTCCGTGCAGGCGGCCGTCCAGGCCAAGCTCCAGGCGGACCCGTCCGTCGACGCGATCCTCACCCTCGGCGCGCCCTTCGCCCCCACCGCGGTCAAGGCAAAGGAGGCCGCGGGCAGCAAGGCCGAGGTCGACACCTTCGACCTCAACGACTCCGTGGCCCGCGACCTCAAGTCCGGCGCCCTCGGCTTCGCCGTGGACCAGCAGCCCTACCTGCAGGGATACGAGGCCATCGACCTGCTCTGGCTCTACCGCCACAACGCGGACGTGCTCGGCGGGGGCCGTCCGGTGCTCACCGGACCGCAGATCGTCACCGCCGCCGAGGCCGCCGAGCTGGAGGAGTACATCAAGCGGGGCAGCCGATGACCGCCGCCACCGCCGTCGACGAGCGGCTCGCGCCGACCTCCCTGGTCCGCAGGCTGCTCGGGCGCCCCGAGCTGGGCGCGGTGGTCGGCGCCGTCGCCGTCTTCGTCTTCTTCTCCATCGCCGCCCCCACCTTCCTCCAGGCCTCCAGCCTCAGCACGATCCTGTACTCGGCCTCCACCATCGGGATCATGGCGGTCCCCGTGGCCATGCTGATGATCGGCGGCGAGTTCGACCTCTCCGCCGGTGTCATGGTCACGACGTCGGCGCTGGTGAGCTCGATGTTCAGCTACCAGATGACCGCCAACGTCTGGGTCGGCGTCGGCGTGTCCCTGCTGGTCACCCTCGCCATCGGCTTCTTCAACGGCTTCATGCTGACCCGCACCAAGCTGCCCAGCTTCATCATCACGCTCGGCACCTTCCTGATGCTGACCGGCCTGAACCTCGGCTTCACCAAGCTGATCAGCGGCACGGTCTCCACCAAGTCCATCGCCGACATGGAGGGCTTCCCCTCCGCCCGCGCCCTCTTCGCCTCGAAGTGGGAGATCGGCTCGGTCACCCTGCAGATCACCGTCCTGTGGTGGCTGGCCCTGGTCGCCGTCGCCACCTGGATCCTGCTGCGCACCCGCGCCGGCAACTGGATCTTCGCCGTCGGGGGCGGGGCCGACGCGGCCCGCGCGGTCGGTGTGCCCGTCGTGAAGACCCGTATCGGCCTGTACATGGGCGTCGCCCTGTGCGCCTGGATCTCCGGCCAGCACATCCTCTTCTCGTTCGACGTGGTCCAGTCGGGCGAGGGCGTCGGCAACGAGTTCCTCTACATCATCGCGGCGGTCATCGGCGGCTGTCTGATGACCGGCGGCTACGGCTCCGCCATCGGCTCGGCGGTCGGCGCCTTCATCTTCGGCATGACCAGCAACGGCATCGTGTACGCCCAGTGGAACCCGGACTGGTTCAAGTTCTTCCTCGGCGCGATGCTCCTGCTGGCCACGCTGCTCAACGCATGGGTCCGCAAGCGGGCGGAGGCGAGCAAGTGACCACCGGCAAAACCACCACCGTGCCCCAGGACGCAGCGGCCGCCCTGGTGAAGCTGACGGGCGTCAGCAAGCACTACGGCAACATCCGCGCCCTGCAGGACGTCTCCCTGGAGGTCTCCGCGGGTGAGATCACCTGCGTCCTCGGCGACAACGGCGCGGGCAAGTCCACCCTCATCAAGATCATCGCGGGGCTGCACCGGCACGACGCCGGCACCTTCGAGGTCGAGGGCGAGGAGACCGTCCTGGCCAACCCGCGCGCGGCCCTCGACCACGGCATCGCGACCGTCTACCAGGACCTCGCCGTGGTCCCGCTCATGCCCGTCTGGCGCAACTTCTTCCTCGGCTCCGAGCCGACGAAGGGCCGCGGCCCCCTGCGCCGCCTCGACGTGGAGTTCATGCGCCGGACCACCCGCGCCGAGCTGCTGCGCATGGGCATCGACCTGCGCGACGTCGACCAGCCCATCGGCACCCTCTCCGGCGGCGAGCGGCAGTGCGTGGCCATCGCCCGCGCCGTGTACTTCGGGGCGAAGGTCCTCGTACTCGACGAGCCGACCGCGGCCCTCGGCGTCAAGCAGTCCGGTGTGGTCCTCAAGTACGTCGCCGCGGCCCGCGACGCCGGCCTCGGTGTGGTCCTGATCACCCACAACCCGCACCACGCGTACCTGGTCGGGGACCGCTTCGTCCTGCTCAAACGCGGCACCATGGCAGGCAGTCACACCCGCGACTCGATCACCCTCGACGAGCTCACCCGCCAGATGGCGGGCGGCTCCGAGCTCGACGAACTGAGCCACGAACTGGAGCGAGTGGCAGAATCGGGGACGGGCGTCACGGACGCCACGGCCCGCGGCGCCGGCCGCACCGGACCGGCGGACGCAGCCGGCGAGGCTTCCCGCACCACCGCACCCACGAGGGACGACACGACTCGATGAGCACGTACCGGGACTTCACGCTCACCCACCGGGGGTCGGCGCGAGGCACCGTCCTGCGCACCATCGGGACCCGTGAGCGGCGGTCGCACCTGACCGCCCCACGCGTCCCGACCGTCGGCATCGACATCGGCGGCACCAAGGTGATGGCCGGCGTCGTCGACGCCGACGGGATCATCCTGGAGAAGATCCGCACCGAGACCCCGGACAAGTCCAAGAGCCCCAAGGTCGTCGAGGACACCATCGTCGAACTGGTGCTGGACCTCTCCGACCGCCACGACGTGCACGCCGTCGGCATCGGCGCGGCCGGCTGGGTCGACGCCGACCGCTCCCGGGTCCTCTTCGCCCCCCACCTGGCCTGGCGGGACGAGCCCCTGCGCGACGCCCTGCAGTCCCGGCTCGCCGTCCCGGTCATGGTCGACAACGACGCCAACACCGCCGCGTGGGCGGAATGGCGCTTCGGCGCCGGACGCGGCGAGGACCACCTCGTCATGATCACGCTCGGCACCGGCATCGGCGGTGCCATCCTCGAAGGCGGCCAGGTCAAGCGCGGCCGTTACGGGGTCGCCGGCGAGTTCGGCCACATGCAGGTCGTCCCCGGCGGACACCGCTGCCCCTGCGGCAACCGCGGCTGCTGGGAGCAGTACAGCTCCGGCAACGCCCTGGTGCGCGAGGCCCGCGAGCTGGCCGCCGCCGACTCCCCGGTCGCCTACAACATCATCGCCAAGGTCGGCGGGAACGTCTCGGAGATCACCGGGCCGCTCATCACCGAGCTGGCCCGCGAGGGCGACGCCATGTGCGTCGAGCTGCTCCAGGACATCGGCCAGTGGCTCGGCGTCGGCATCGCCAACCTCGCCGCGGCCCTCGACCCGTCCTGCTTCGTCATCGGCGGCGGCGTCAGCGCCGCCGACGACCTGCTGATCGGCCCGGCCCGGGACGCCTTCCGCCGCCACCTCACCGGCCGCGGCTACCGCCCCGAGGCGCGCATCGCCAAGGCCCAGCTCGGCCCCGAGGCGGGCATGGTCGGCGCCGCCGACCTCGCCCGGCTCGTCGCCCGGCGCTTCCGCCGCGCCACCCGCCGACGGGTCGAGCGCCACGAGCGCTACGCGCAGCTGGGCCAGCTGGGCCGGCGGCGCGAGACCGCCGCATCCGAGGACCAGGAAAAGTCGTGAACCCGCCCACCCTGCCCCACCAGGCCTCCGCCCCCGACGAGGGCGGAACGCCGCCGCCCACCCCCGAGGACCGCAGGCACGTCGTCAAGCGCCGCTGGATCACCGCGATCATCATCGTGCTGCTGATCGGCGTACCAGCGGGTTACCTGGCGATCTCCACCCAGCAGAGCCGCGAGAGCGGCCGTGACAAGGCCGCCAAGGTCGGCGCGTCCGAGGTGCGCCCCGGCTGGCCCTCCAAGGTGCAGCGCAGCATCTACGAGGTGCCGATCCCGGCGAAGGCCTGGAGGGTCGGGTTCCTGGAGACCAACAACTGGCGCACCAGCCGGCTCTTCACGCAGTTCGCGGTGACCCCGGCCGACCTGGACGCCTTCCTCGCCGCCGTCGGCACCAGCCGCGACGCGCTGGTCGCCGGGGACGTCACGATCTCCCCGCACGACGCCGAGGTCGCGGGCTGGAGCTGGAGCCCGCGCGCCCTCTGGTACGGAACCAGCCTGGAGCAGGCCGATCCGCGCCCCAGCCGCGACATCACGGTCGACCTCACGGACCCCGAGAAGCCCAAGGTCTACGTCGTCTCCACGACCACCCCCTGAACGGACCCGCCCCGGCGCTAGCCTGGGATCATGAAGCTCACCAAGCGGCTGCACTCCTGCGTCCAGTTGGAGAAGGACGGGCGCACGCTCGTCATCGACCCGGGCGCCTTCAGCGAACCGGACGCGGGCCTGGGGGCCGACGCCCTGCTGGTCACGCACGAGCACCCCGACCACTTCGACGAGGGCCGGCTGCGGGCCGCGCTCGACGCGAATCCCGCGGCCGGACTGTGGACCCTGCGCAGCGTCGCCGAGCGGCTCGCCCCGGCCTACCCGGGCCGGGTGCACACGGTCGGCCACGGCGACACCTTCACCGCGGCCGGTTTCGAGGTGCAGGTGCACGGCGAGCTGCACGCCGTGATCCACCCGGACATCCCGCGGGTCACGAACGTCGGCTACCTCGTCGACGGATCCCTCTTCCACCCCGGCGACGCGCTGACCGTGCCCGGCGTCCCGGTGGAGACGCTGATGGTGCCGGTGCACGCGCCCTGGAACAAGGTCTCCGAGGTGATCGACTACCTCCGCGAAGTGGGGCCCCGCCGGGCCCTCGACATCCACGACGCCTACCTCGCCGACATCGCCCGGCCGATCTACGACTTCGCGCTGGACAAGCTGGGCGGCACCGACCACGGGCGGCTCACCGCGGGGGACAGCGCCGAGCTGTGACGGCCGGGCCGTGACGGTCTCACGGGCACTGTCGGTGCCGGGCGGTAGGTTGGCAGGTATGCGTATCGCCACCTACAACGTCAATTCCATCACCGCCCGGCTGCCGCGCCTGCTGGCCTGGCTGGAGAGCTCCGGCACCGATGTCGTGTGCATCCAGGAGACCAAGTGCTCGGCGGAGCAGTTCCCGCACGAGCAGCTGCGCGAGCTGGGCTACGAGGCGGCGGTCAACGCCACCGGCCGCTGGAACGGCGTGGCCCTGCTCTCCAAGGTGGGCCTGGACGACGTGGTCATGGGGCTGCCCGGCGGCCCCGACTACGAGGGCGTCCAGGAGCCCCGCGCGATCTCCGCCACCTGCGACGGGGTCCGGGTCTGGTCGGTGTACGTGCCCAACGGCCGGGAGGTCGAGCACGACCACTACGGCTACAAGCTGGACTGGTTCCGCTCCCTGGCCGCGGCCGTCGCCGAGGACGCGGCCGGCCCGCGCCCCTTCGCGGTGCTCGGCGACTTCAACGTGGCCCCGACCGACGAGGACGTGTACGACCCGGCGGTCTTCGCCGGCCTCACCCACGTCACCCCGGCCGAGCGGGCCGCGCTGGAGGCGCTGCGCGGCGTCGGCCTGTCCGACGTCTTCCCGCGCGCGCTGAAGTACGACCGTCCGTACACCTTCTGGGACTACCGGATGCTCGCCTTCCCCAAGAACAAGGGCATGCGCATCGACCTCGTCTACGGCAACGAGCCCTTCACCAAGGCCGTCACCGACGCCTACGTCGACCGCGAGGAGCGCAAGGGCAAGGGCGCCTCCGACCACGCGCCGGTCGTCGTCGACCTGGACCTGGACCGGTAGGCGGACGGCCCGCCGCCGGCGCGGCCCGATCGGGGAAAACACCCAGGCGCGCCCTGTGGCCAGCGGCGGGTCCTGGTGCGACGCTGGGCGGTATGAACATCCCTTTCCTGGACAACTGGCTGAACCGGCGTGAAACGGAACAGGGTGCGGGGCTCGCCGCCGCCCTCGTGGACGACCCCGAGGGCGTCGCCGAGTTGTTCTCGGAGTGCGAGATGCTGCGGGTCCACGCGCGGGCGGCCGGGCTCGAACTCGACGGGAGCCCGGCCTCGTTGGAGGCCCTCGACCAGCTGATGCCCCGCTGGCGGCGGGACCCCGAGGTGGTGCCCTGGCTCGGCAACGACGCGGGCTTCTACCTCGGCACCGTGATCGTCCGGACCGTCGTGGGGACGGCCTGGAAGGTCTGGCCCAACGGCCAGCCGGTGATCCGCCTGGCCTCGGGCCGCGAGCTGAACGTGATCGAGTCGGGGGTGTCGTGGGCGATGACCGGTTCCCCCGAGCTCAGCCAGGCGTACGCGGAAGCCTCCGAAGGCTGACCTGCCCCAGCACGCCGAGGCTCCCCGGCGCGGGCGGCGTGTCACGGCGAAGTGCCCTTGCGCCGCTGGATAGTTTGCGATGACCGGCATTTCGGCACCGAGTGGGCAGGGCAGCGCATGGCCGTCGATCCGTTGATCGAGCTGAGGGACGTCAACAAGCACTTCGGAGAGCTGCACGTACTGCGGGACATCAGCCTCACCGTCGGCCGCGGGGAGGTGGTGGTGGTCATCGGGCCCTCCGGCTCCGGGAAGTCCACCCTGTGCCGGGCGATCAACCGGCTGGAGACCATCGAGTCGGGCACGATCCTGATCGACGGGGAGCCGCTGCCCGACGAGGGCAAGGACCTGGCCCGGCTGCGGGCCGAGGTGGGCATGGTCTTCCAGTCCTTCAACCTCTTCGCGCACAAGACCGTCCTCGCCAACGTCTCGCTCGCCCAGGTCAAGGTCCTCGGGCGCGAGAGGCGCGAGGCCGACCGGCGCTCCCGGCAGCTCCTGGACCGTGTCGGCCTCGCCGACCAGGCCGACAAGTTCCCCGCCCAGCTCTCCGGCGGCCAGCAGCAGCGGGTGGCGATCGCCCGCGCCCTCGCCATGGACCCGAAGGCGCTGCTCTTCGACGAGCCCACCTCCGCACTGGACCCGGAGATGATCAACGAGGTGCTGGAGGTCATGCAGCAGCTCGCCCAGGAGGGGATGACCATGGTCGTGGTCACCCACGAGATGGGCTTCGCCCGCTCCGCCGCGCACCGCGTGGTCTTCATGGCCGACGGCGGGATCGTCGAGGACCGCACCCCCGAGGAGTTCTTCACCGCCCCGGAGAGCGACCGGGCCAAGGACTTCCTCTCCAAGATCCTCAAGCACTGAGGAGTCCGGAGCGGGGCCGCCCGGGCCCGGCCGCCCGCCGCGGGTCACCGCTCGCGCAGCGGCACCGAGACGTAGCTGGGGTCGCCCTGCGGCGAGGTGAAGGTCAGCTGTGCGCCGGTGGGGTTGTGCTCGATGTAGAGCGGGTCCACGGTGTCGACGACGAGGGCGAGCCGGTGGCCCGCGGGCACGTCGTAGGCGGTCGAGAAGAGCTCCAGGTCGACGCCGAAGGCCTGGCCCGGGGTCTTGCCGTGGAAGGTGTACGGGGCGTTGCTGACCAGCTTGCCGATGCCGAGCGGGCCCACGTCGTAGAGGTAGGCGACGAAGGTGCCGTCGCCCTTGGTGGGCGTGACCGTGGTGTGCAGCCGGACGGTGCCGCGGATGCGGCGGGCCTCGTCGTGGCGCCCCGACTGCCAGACGGCCGCGAAGGCCCGGGGCAGGAGCGGGACGGAGGCGATCGGCGGCGCCTTGAAGAACTGGTCGAAGACGCTGGAGAGCAGCACGACACCGCCGTTGGCACCGGAGTCGACGTTGGCGAAGAGGTGCTCGCTGTCGGAGAGCGCGAGCTTCTCGGTGCCGCCGGTGCCGACCGACGCCCAGTCGGCGTAGCCCTCGTAGCCGCTGTCGCTGCGGGACTTGATCTGCACCGGGGCTTCGGTGTCGACGCCGTTGCGCTCGCCCTTGAGGTAGCGGTCGAACCAGCGGTGGGCGTTGGTCCAGGTGTCGTTGGGCAGGCCGAGCAGGCCGGTGCCCTCGGCGGTGGCGTGGTCTCCTGGGCGGAACTCCAGCCGCTTGGGGCCGGTCAGCCGCTCGTAGAACTTCGCGTACTGGTTCGGCGGGAAGATCGTGTCGCCCCAGGCGTTGCCGAGCATGATCGCGGCGCCGTTGGCGTTGATCCGGTCCACCTGCTCGGCGGCCGACCGCTTCCTGCCCCACTCGATCATCTGCTGCTCGCGGTCCAGCCGGGAGCCGAGGAAGTCGCCCAGGATCGACTGGAGTTCGGGCCCGGGGCGCCCGGTGAGGTAGCCGGCGGCGCCGAGCAGTCCGGCGGCCTGGAGGTGCTGGGTGCGGCCCGAGTAGATGGATTCGATGAGGTCGGCCCAGCCGCTCATGGCGACCACGGCCTTGACGCGCGGGTCGTGCGCGGAGGCCAGCAGGCTGATGCCGGCGCCGTAGGAGACCCCGCCCAGGCCGATGCGGTCCGCGTCGGCGGGCGTGTGGGCCAGGGCCCAGTCGATGACGGCGGAGACGTCGGCGATGTCCGGCGGACCGGCCACCTCTATCTGCCCGCCGGAGAGCCAGAAGCCGCGGGAGGTGTAACTGACCACGACGTAGCCGGAGTCGGCGAGCTTCTTGGCCTGGGCGATGTATTCGATCTGCGGCACGCCCCAGCTGGTGGGGAGCACGATCAGCGGATACTTCCGGCCGCTCTCGGCTCCGGCCGGGGTGAAGACGTTGCCCTTGAGGGTGATGCCGCCGGAGCCGGGGATGTCGTGAAAACGCAGGTCCGCCGGGGCGGCCTGCGCGGTGGTGGCGGTGGTGGCCGCGGCGGGCGCCGTGGCCGCCTGGGCCTGGTGGGGGGCCAGGCCCAGGGCGGTCGCCGCCAGGAGTGCCGCCACGGCTGCGGCGGTGGTGGTGCGTTCCATCGGTCGCTCCTCGCGTGCACCGGAGTCCTGAAAGTGACCCGACGGTAACGGGAGCGACTTACCGAAGGTAACCCGTCGGTAAGTTACGTGGTGGTAACAATTGAACGAGAGTCAGGAAGGGAGGTCCGCAGGTCAGCCGTTCTGCGGGGCGGTGGACAGGGCGCTCTTGGCCTTCCACTGGTCCCAGGACAGGTTCCACTCGCCGTAGCCGTTGCCGATGTCGGCGTTGCCCTTGGAGCCCTCGCCGACCACCTCGAAGGCGTCACCGATCTGGGACTGGGCGAAGAACTCCTTGGCGTTGGCGTCGCTCATCCCCACGCAGCCGGAACTGCTGTTGGACCGGCCGAAGTTGGCCTCGTTCCACGGGGCGGCGTGCGCGTACATGCCGGACCAGGTCAGCCGCATCGAGTAATCGACCATCTTGTCGTAGGCGTTGTCCAGGCCCACCGTCTGGGAGTCCATCCGGATGGTGCCCTCCTTCGACATGATCACCATCTTCCCGGACCAGGACGCCTTCTTGCCGCCCGGGGTGCCGGCCGAGATGGGGATCGTCTTCTGCGTCTGGCCGCCCTCGGTCACCGTCAGCTTCTTGGTGTCGAGGCTGACCTGCACCCGGCGGTCCTTGCCGATCTTGAACTCGGTGTTGTAGTCCCGGGCGAACATCCCGCCGCCCTTGCCGGAGTCCACGCCGTTCAGGTGCATCTCGACCTTCACGTCGGTGCCGGCCTTCCAGTAGTCCTTGGGCCGCCAGTCGACGCGGTCGTTGCCGGAGTGGTCCTTGATCCAGCCCCAGGAGCCCTCGGTGTTGTCCGACGTGGTGACCTTGAGCTGCTTCTCCACCTCGGCCTTGTTCGTCACCGGGTTGTCGAAGACGAGCGACACGGGCATCGCCACGCCCACCGTGCTGCCCTTGGTGATGTTGATCGAGACCTTGTTCACCTTGTCGGCGGCGCTGGTCTTGAACTGCGTGGTGGCGCTCTGGCTGTCGGTGTTCTGCGCCTCGACCTTGTACTCCGCACCGGCCGGGGCGTTGCGCTCCGAGGTCCAGCTCTTGCCGTCGTCGGCTATCTTCCCCGGCAGCTCCGCGCCCTTGGCGTCGGTCACCTTCACCTGGGCCAGCTTGCCCTCGGCGACGGTCACCGTCACCGGCTGGCCCGCCTTCACCTGATCGCCCGTGAGGTTCACCGAGACCGCCATGGGCGCCTTCGGCTTCGACTCGTCCTTGCCCTTGCCGTCGCTGCCACCGTCACTCCCGCCCGAGCAGGCGGTCAGCGCGGCGGCCAGGAGTGCGGTGCCCGCAATGGCGGTGCGGCGTGTGCGGCTCAACGAAGGGCCCCTTCGAGTAGTGGTGGTGATGAACGTTCACAAAAGAGGATGAGAACGGGACGACTTTAGGTTGCGCACACCACGGAAAAGATCCGCCTTTTCGGTTGTGACGTGGACCGCAGCGAAACGGTCATCGTCCGGTCACATTCGCCGCGCAATGCGGTCACGGGTGCCTGTGAGAGTCCTGTGAACGACCCCCCGGCACGAACAGGAAGGCCGTCAGCCGTGTGCGCACTGCTCGTCACCCCCGCCCGGCAGGACCAGGACCATGAGCTCCAGGTGCGCGCCCTGTCCGTCCCCGAATACCAGACCTTCCTCTCCAGGACCCCGGCGGCGAGCTTTCTCCAGTACCCCTCCTGGGGTCGGGTGAAGGACCTTTGGCGCTCGGAAATGGTCGGATGGCACTGTCCGGGCGGAGAGATCGAAGGCGCCGGACTCGTCCTCTACCGGCAATTCCCCGGCACCCGCAAATACTTCGCCTACCTGCCGGAAGGGCCCGTCGCCGACTGGTCCGACCCGCGCATCGACCGCTGGCTGAACCCGCTCATGCGCCACCTGCGCGCCGCCGGCGCCTTCGCCGTCCGCATCGGCCCCAGCCCCGCCTACCGCCGCTGGGACGCCGCCACCGCCAAGGCCGCCACCGGAACGGGCCGGCAGATATCCGACGTCCTCGCCACCGAGGTCGACCCCGTGGGCGCCGCCCTCGCCGACCGGCTGCGCACCCGCGGCTGGAAGCGCTGCGGCGGCGAGGACGACGGCGACGCCCAGCCCCGCCACGTCTTCCGCGTGCCGCTCGCCGGCCGCAGCCTCGACGAGCTGTGGTCCGGCCTCAACCAGGAGTGGCGGCGCAACGTCCGCAAGGCCGACAAGGCCGGGGTCGAGACGGTCCTCGGCACCTCCGCGGACCTCCCCGAGTTCTACCGGCTGCTGCGGATCACCGAAGAGCGCGACGGCTTCCGGCTCGGCCGCTCGCTCGCGTACTACGAGCAGCAGTACCGCGTCCTGAACGAGGAACAGCCCGGCCGGATGCGGCTCTACCTGGCCATCCACCGCGGCGAGATCCTCGCCGCCCACACCATGATCAGCACCGGCAGCAGGGTCTGGTACCAGACCGGCGCCTCCGCCGACCACCGGCGCGAAGTACGGCCCAGCAACGCCCTGCAGTGGCGCATGATGCGCGACGCACACGCCCTCGGAGCCGACGAATACGACATGCGCGGGGTACCCTCCACCCTCGACCCCGACGAACGTTCTTTCGGGTTGCTGCGCTGGAAGCTCGGTACCGGAGGACAGGTCGTCGAAACGCTCGGCGAATGGGAGATCCCGATGGACGGAGTCGCCAACACGGCGCTCTACAAGGCGTTCCAGGCCTACCTGGCCCGCCGGTGACCGCCACCGACACCAGACCGGCCGGCCCGGCACCCGACAGCGCAGCACCGAAGAAGACCTCGGTGCTGCGCAGCGGCGCGCTCATGGCGGGCGGTTCGATCGTCTCCCGCGCCACCGGCTTCATCCGCTCCGCCGTCGTCGTCGCGGCGCTGGGCACCGAACTGCTCGGCGACAGCTACGCCGTCGCCAACACGGTCCCGAACATCATCTACATGCTGCTCATCGGCGGCGCGCTCAACGCCGTCTTCGTACCCGAACTCGTCCGGGCCGCCAAGGAGCACACGGACGGCGGGTCCGCCTACACCGACCGGCTGCTCACCGCCTGCACCGTCGCCCTCCTGTCGCTCACCGCCCTCGCGGTCCTCGCCGCCCCGCTGATCGTCTCGGTGTACACCGACTACGACGGCGCCCAGGCGAGCACCACCGTGGCCCTGGCCCGGTACTGCCTCCCGCAGATCCTCTTCTACGGGCTCTTCACCCTGCTCGGCCAGGTGCTGAACGCCCGCGGCCGGTTCGGCGCGATGATGTGGACCCCGGTCCTCAACAACCTCGTGATCATCGCGGTCTTCGGCCTCTTCCTGTACGTCTCCCACGACGGGGCGCCCGGCCTGACCGGCGCCGAGACCCGGCTCCTGGGCCTGGGCACCACCGCCGGCATCGTCGTCCAGGCCCTCGCCCTGATCCCCTCGCTGCGCGCCGCCCGCTTCCGCTGGCGCCCGCGCTTCGACTGGCGGGGCAGCGGCCTCGGCCGCCCCCTGCGCAACGCGGGCTGGACCGTCATGCTCGTCCTCACCAACCAGATCGCCTACTGGGTCGTCACCCGGCTCTCCACCACCACCGGGCAGCACGCCGTGGACGCCGGACTCGCGGGCGGCGCCGGCTACACCGCCTACAGCAACGCCTACCAGCTGTGGATCGTCCCGCAGGGCATCATCACCGTCTCCCTCGTGACCGCCCTGATGCCGCGGATGAGCTCGGCCGCCGCCGAGGGCGACCTCCCCGCCGTGCGCCGCGACGTCTCCTACGCCCTGCGCTCCAGCGCAGCCCTCGTCGTGCCCGCCGCCGCGCTCTTCGCCGCCCTCGCCCCCTGGGTGATGGGCAGCGTCTTCGGGTACGGCCGCACCGACGCCGCCGACATCGAGGTCATGGCGGGCATGCTCATCGCCTTCGCGCCCGGCCTGATCGCCTTCTCCGCGCAGTACGTCCTCTCACGGGGCTTCTACGCCCTCTCCGACACCCGGACCCCCTTCTTCCTGAACCTGGTCATCGCCGCGCTCACGGCCGGGCTGTCGGCCGCCGCCTACTTCCTGCTGTCCCCGCGCTGGGCGGTCACCGGCATGGCCGCCGCGTCCTCCGTCGCCTTCCTGGGGGGCGCCGCCGCCACCGCCTACGCCCTCTCCCGCAGGCTCGGCCCGCGCGCGGGCACCCGTACCGAACGGCGCACCACCGCCGTACGCACCCACCTGCGGCTGCTGGCGGCCTGCGTGCCCGCGGCCGGCGCGGCGTACGCGGCGGCCCGCGCCGCCGAGCGGTTCGGCGACTTCGCCGCGGTCGGCGCGGGAACCGCGGCCCTCCTCCTGGTCGTCGTACTCCTCGCCCGGCCGCTGCGGCTGGCCGAGATCACCGATCTGCTCGACTCCCTGCGCCGCAAGACCGGCCGGTAGCGGGGACGAGGAGCCGAACACCGCCCTGGGATACTGACCGGATGCCACGCGTACTGCTGATCGAGGACGACCCTTCCATCCGCGAAGGGGTCGGCCTCGGCCTGCGCCGCCGCGGCCACGAGGTACAGGCCGCCGAGACCGGCGAGGAGGGCCTCGCCGTGATGGCGGACTTCCACCCCGAACTGGTCCTGCTCGACCTGATGCTGCCCGGCATCAACGGAGTGCAGGTGTGCCACCGCATCCGCCAGACCAGCGAAGTCCCGATCATCATGCTCACCGCACGCGGCGACGACTTCGACATCGTCATCGGCCTGGAGGCGGGCGCCGACGACTACATCGTCAAACCCGCCCGCACCGAGGTCATCGAAGCCCGCATCAAGGCCGTGCTGCGCCGCCTCAGCGACCCGGTCGGAGCCCGCCCCGGCATCGAGGGCCACGGCGAACTCACCATCGACCGCGCCGGGCTGACCGTCGCCAAGAACGGCGAACGCGTCGCCCTCGCACCCAGCGAGATCAAGCTCCTGCTGCACCTGTCGGCCTCGCCCGAGCAGGTCTTCTCCCGCCAGCAGCTCCTCGAGTACGTCTGGGACCACAGCTACCACGCCGACGCCCGGCTCGTGGACGCCTGCGTCCGCCGGCTGCGCCACAAGATAGAGGACCCCGCCCGCAGCCCCCGCTACATACAGACCGTGCGCGGCTTCGGCTACCGCTTCGGCCCCCTGTAGGCCGCGGTGCGACGCATAGCACCCCTCGGGCTGCGCACCCGGCTGATAGCGGCCTTCCTCCTGGTCGCCGCGATCAGCGCCGGAACCACCGCCGCCCTGACCTACCAGCAGGCGCGCAACGCCATCCTCAAGCAGACCCAGGACACCGCCGTCAGCACCCTGCGCGACCAGATCGAGCAGCAGGAGTTCCGCCTCCCCCTGGAACAGCAGGAGCTGCAGCGCATCGTCATCGAGCTGGGCAAGCGCGGCAAACCCCACCCGTGGATCGTCTTCGGCGAATACGCCGGCACGCGCGTCTCCACCAACCCCGGCACGCCCACCTCCACGGTGATCACCGACAGCCTGCGCGACAAGGTCCGCAACAACCAGTACGCCGTGTTCCAACGCGTCGAGGACCAGCGCGGCAACCCCTGGCTCACCATCGGCGTCCCCGCCGTCTTCGAGCACAACGGATACCCCGAACCCACCGGCGTCGTCTTCTACGCCAGCGTCCCGCTGTCCACCGAGAAGCAGACCGTCGAAGCCATGGTCGAAGCCGCCCAGCAGGGCGCCGTACCGGGCCTGGCCATCGCCATCGTCCCCGCACTGCTGGCCGCCCGCAGCGTCCTGCGGCCGGTCCGCGACATGCGCCGAGCCGCCCAGAAGCTGGGCCGCGGCCGCCTCGACACCCGCATCGAGGTCCGGGGCGCCGACGAACTCGCCGGACTCGCCCGCACCTTCAACGAGACCGCCCGCGCCCTGGAACAGTCCGTGCACGAGCTCCAGGAGGCGGAGGTCCGCGCCCGCCGCTTCGCCTCCGACGTCTCCCACGAACTGCGCACCCCGCTCGCCGGGATGCTCGCCGTGACCGAGGTCCTCGACGAGGACGCCGCACGCCTCGACTCCGACACCGCCAAGGCCCTGCGCCTGGTCAGCGCCGAGACCGGCAAACTCGCCGTCCTCGTCGAGGACCTGATGGAGATCTCCCGCTTCGACGCCCGGGCCGCCGAGCTCAACCTCGACGACGTGGACATCGCCGAAGCCGTCCGCAAGACCCTGGAGCGACGCCACTGGGACGACGACCGCGTCGTCACCGAGCTGCCCGACGCAGTACGCGCCCGGCTCGACCCGCGCCGCTTCGACGTGGTCCTCGCCAACCTCGTCGGCAACGCCCTCCGGCACGGCGGCGCCCCCGTACGCGTCACCGTGCGGACCGCGCCCGGCGAGGACGGCGAACGGCTCCTCATCGACGTCGCCGACAGCGGACCCGGCATCGCCCCCGAGGTGCTGCCGCACATCTTCGACCGCTTCTTCAAAGCCGACGCGGCCCGGACCCGCTCCGCCGGAAGCGGCCTCGGACTCGCCATCACCCTGGAGAACGTCCGCCTGCACGGCGGCACCCTCCGGGCGGGCAACCTGCCCGGCGGGGGCGCCCTGTTCACCCTCGACATGCCGCTGGAGGCCCGCGTATGACAGGGCGCAGGACCAGAGCCCGCGCCGCGGCGGCCACGGCGGTAATGACGGGCTGCGCCCTGCTGCTCGCCGGCTGCGGCATCAAGCGCACCGGGGTGATCGAGAGCGGTCACGCCGCCGCCGTCAAGGTCCCCGGCGGCAAGAACGCCGCCGTCCTCTACTTCGTCTCCAAGGACGGCGACCGGCTCGTCCCGGTCCCCTTCTCGATCGGCGCCGACTACACCCTCGCGCCCACGCCGCTCCTGCGGCTGCTGCTGAACGGCCCCATCGGTCCGGCCTCGGCCGCCGGGCTCACCACGGCGCTGCCCAAGGTGCCCGACGCGAAGACGGACACGGTGACCGTGAGCAAGAACTCACAGGACAAGGGGCTGACGGCGAACGTGCCGTTCGCCGTGGCCGACCTGTCGCCGATGGCCCTCAACCAGCTGGTGTGCACCGTCGGCGCCTCCGCCGTACCGGACACCCGCAGCCCGGTCGCCGTCCACGGCACCGACACCACCCTCCCTGCCGCCGACTGCAGGACGTCCCAGCGCTGACGTACGCCGTACAGACGTGCCCCGCGCCCTTGCGGTCAGGGACGCGCACCCGTCACGGTGGCCCCATGGACCACGCCGCGGACGTCCCCGACGTCTTCGACCCCCGCATCTACGCCGTCGGCGTCCCGCACGCGCGCTACCGGCTCCTGCGCGACCGGCACCCCGTGGCCTGGCAGCCGGAGCCCGAGATCACCGGCTGGCCCGCCGGCCCCGGATTCTGGGCCGTCACCCGCCACGCCGACGTCGTCCGCGTCCTGCGCGACCACCGGAGGTACTCCTCCTGGCTGGGCGCCACCCAGATCCGCGACCCCGACCCCGCCGACCTGCCCTTCCTGCGCCGCACCATGCTCAACCAGGATCCCCCGGACCACGGAGGGCTGCGCCGGCTCGTCGCCCGCGCCTTCACCCCCGCCCGCGTCGACGCCTTCGCGGGGCGGGTGCGCGACCGCGCCCGCACCCTGCTCGCCGGCGCCCGCGAGCACGCCGAGGACGGCTCCGCCGACCTCGTGCGCACCGTCACCGACGAGTACGCGCTGCTGAACCTCACCGACCTGCTGGGCGTCCCGCCCGCCGACCGGGCCCTGCTGCTGGAATGGACCGTACGGATCATCGGCTACCAGGACCCCGACGACGCCCCGGAGCCGCTCCTCGGCCCGGACGGAAAGCCCCTCAACCCGCGCTCCCCGGCCCTGCTCGGCGAGATGTTCGCCTACGCCCGCGAACTCGCCGCCCACAAACGCCGGCACCCCGGCGACGACGTGATGACCGCCCTCGCCACAGCCGGACTCGACCCCGCCGAACTGGAGATGTTCTTCTTCCTGCTCACCGTCGCCGGCAACGACACCGTACGCAGCGCCGCCCCCGGCGGCCTGCTCGCCCTGGCCCGGGACCCGGACGCCTACCGCCGGCTCGCGGCGGGGCAGCACTCCGCGGCGGGCGCGGTCGACGAACTCCTGCGCGTCCACCCGCCGGTCCTCAGCTTCCGCCGCACCGCCGCCGTCGACCATGAACTGGCCGGGCAGCCGGTCCGGGCCGGCGACAAGGTCGTCGTCTTCCACGCCTCCGCCAACCACGACGAACGCGTCTTCACCGACCCGGACCGCCTGGACCTCGGCCGCACACCCAATCCGCACGTGTCCTTCGGCGACGGCCCGCACGTCTGCCTGGGCGCGCACTTCGCCCGCCTCCAGCTGCACACCCTCTACGAGGAGTGGTGCGCGGCCATGCCCGTACCGGAACTCGCCGGTCGGCCGAGGCGGTTGGTGTCGAACTTCATCAACGGGATCACACGGCTGCCGCTGCGGGTGTCCGGGCCGGCCGGGTGACGTCCGCGACCAGCTCGGTCACGTCCGGCCCGTACGCGTCGGAGTTGACGAGCTTCAGCACCAGGCAGAAGGAGTCCGCCCCGTACTTGCGCGCCAGATGCGCGTGGTGGCGGCTCAGGTACCGGGCGGCCGCCTGGTTGCTGACCGCGGTCTGCCCGGACAGCAGGAACACCGGACGGCCGCCCTCCCCGCCCGACAGCCGGGCCAGCACCACGTACTCCTCCATCCCCTTGCGCCACCGGTAGGTCTCGCCGCCCACCTGGATCGAGCCCCGGTCCTCGTGCTGCTCCGTCTCGGTGTTGACGGTGATGCCCGGCAGCATGGACGCCAGGTGCGCCGTGGTGCGCGCGTTGGACGAGGGCCCGCCGACGCAGAACTCGGCCCGGTCGCCGAAGCCCTGACGGGCGGTGTCGTGCGTGACGATCTGGATGTTCGCCCCGCAGTCCTTGATCAGGGCGGAGATCTCCAGCAGGGCGAAGGCGTCGTTGCGGTGCAGGGAGGAATCCTTTCCGCCCATCTGCCGGTTGACCACGAACAGGCAGTCGGAGCCGGTCGGCAGGCCGAAGAACGCCTGCTTGCGGCGGAGCGCGCGCCGCCAGAGGTAGGTGCGGGAGAACCAGCCGAACCCGCCGCTGAGGGCGGTGGCTATCACCCCGAGCACGATGTTGCGCACGTCGTCGTTCATGCGCCGGATGCTAGCGCCGCGGCCGCCGCGGGTCACCGGCGCGGTCCGACCCGCAGGGCGGCGTGCCCCGGCGGATGCACTGACGGGGCGGCGGGCCCGGCGCTAGGCTCGGCCCACGCTGCCACTGGAGGTCCGGATGCACCGTCCCGCCGTCGCCCGCACGTTACCGCTGCTGACCGTCGTCGCCGCACTCGTCTCGACCGGAGCCGCTCCGCCCGCCGCCACCGGGACCCCGGCCCCGCCGGTGAAGGTACCGGTCGCCGCCGGCTACGGCGGGGCCGTCGCCAGCGTCGACGCCGACGCCTCGGCCGCCGGGATCGCCGTGCTGCGCTCCGGCGGCAACGCCGTCGACGCGGCCGTCGCCACCGCCGCCGCGCTCGGCGTGACCGAGCCCTACTCGGCGGGCATCGGCGGTGGCGGCTACCTCGTCTTCTACGACGCCCGCTCGCACCGCGTCCATACCGTCGACGGCCGGGAGACCGCCCCGGCCACGGCCACCGAGACCCTCTTCCAGGAGAACGGAGCGCCGATCCCCTTCGCCGAGGGTCAGACCAGCGGCCTCGGCGTCGGCGTCCCCGGCACCCCCGCCACCTGGAGGACCGCCCTGGACGCCTGGGGCAGCCGCTCTCTGGGATCCCTGCTGAAGCCCGCGGAGAAACTGGCCCGCGACGGCTTCACGGTGGACAGCACCTTCCGCGCCCAGACCGAGGCTAACCAGGACCGTTTCAAGGACTTCCCGGACACCGCGAAGCTCTTCCTGCCGGGCGGCGCCCTGCCCGTGGTCGGCTCCACCTTCAAGAACCCCGACCTCGCGGCCACCTACGCCGAACTCGCCCGCAAGGGCACCGGAGCCCTCTACCGTGGCCCGCTCGCCGAGGACATCGTCCGGGCCGTCCGCACGCCCCCGGTGGACCCGGCGGCCACCCGCAAGGTGCGGCCCGGTGACCTGACCACCGGGGACCTGCGCGCGTACGCGACCAAGCGGCAGGAACCGACCCGTGTCGGCTACCGCGGCCTGGACGTCTACAGCATGGCGCCCTCGTCCTCCGGCGGCACCACGGTCGGCGAGGCACTGAACATCATGGAGCGGACCGACGTCTCGAAGCTGTCCGAGGCGCAGTACCTGCACCGCTTCATCGAGGCCTCCCGGATCTCCTTCGCCGACCGCGGCCGCTGGGTCGGCGACCCGGCCGCCGTGGACGTCCCGACGCGGGAACTGCTCTCGCAGCGGTTCGCCGACTCCCGCGCCTGCCTGATCAAGCCGGACCGGACGCTGACCAGCCCGCTGGCCCCCGGCGACCCGCGCCACCCGGTGCCCTGCGCCACCACCGGACAGGCCGCGCCGACCACGTACGAGGGGGAGAACACCACGCACCTGACGGTCGCCGACCGCTGGGGCAACGTCGTCTCCTACACCCTGACCATCGAGTCCACCGGCGGCAGCGCCATCACCGTCCCCGGCCGCGGCTTCCTCCTCAACAACGAACTCACCGACTTCTCCTTCGCCCCGGCGGCGCCCGGGGTCCCCGACCCGAACCTGCCCGGCCCCGGCAAGCGGCCGCGCTCGTCCATGTCCCCGACGATCGTGCTGGACGACGGCCGGCCGGTGCTGGCGGTCGGTTCCCCCGGGGGAGCCACCATCATCACCACCGTCCTGCAGACCCTGACCGGCCACCTGGACCGGGGCCTGCCGTTGGTCGACGCGATCGCGGCGCCGCGGGCCAGCCAGCGCAACCAGACCACCACCGAGCTGGAGCCGGGCCTGTGGAACAGCCCGCTGCGCGCCGAGCTGGAGGCGCTGGGCCAGGCGTTCCGGCAGAACCCGGAGATCGGCGCGGCGACCGGCGTGCAGCGACTGCCGGACGGCCGCTGGCTGGCGGCGGCGGAGACCAGCCGCCGGGGCGGCGGCTCGGCCATGGTGGTCCACCCGCGCGGGAATCCGTAGGCGGGCTCCCGCCGGTCAGAGGGCGGTCAGGATCCGCGGGCCGCGGCCGGTGATCGCGACCGTGTGCTCCGAGTGGGCGGCGCGGGTGCCGTCGACGGTGCGCAGGGTCCAGCCGTCGTCGTCGCAGCGGTAGTCGTCCGTACCGCCCGCGATCAGCATCGGCTCGATGGCGAGGACCATGCCGGGGCGCAGCTTCATGCCGCGCCCCGGCGGGCCCTCGTTGGGCACGCCGGGGTCCTCGTGCATCCTGCGGCCGATGCCGTGGCCGCCGAAGCCGTCGGGGACGCCGTATCCGGCGGCGCGGCAGACGGTGCCGACCGCGTGGGCGATGTCCCCGATCCTGTTGCCGGGCACGGCGGCGGCGATTCCGGCCGCGAGGGCGGCCTCGGACGTCTCGATCAGCCGCTGGTCCTCGGGCCGGGCGAGGCCGACGGTGAAGCTGACCGCGGCGTCCCCGACCCAGCCGCCGAGCTCGGCCCCGCAGTCGATGCTGACGAGGTCGCCGTCGCGCAGCCGGTAGTCGTCGGGGATGCCGTGCACGATCGCGTCGTTGACGGAGGCGCACACCACCGCGGGGAAGGGCACCGGCGCGAACTGCGGCCGGTAGCCGAGGAAGGGCGAGGTCGCGCCGGCTGCGCGGAGCACCTCGCGGGCCACCTGGTCCAGGTCCGCCAGGGACACTCCGACGTGCGCGGCCTTCCGTACGGCGGCCAGGGTGCGGGCGACGGTCCGGCCCGCGGCGCGCATCTTCTCGATCTCGGGTGCTGTCTTCAGTTCCACCATGCCAATAACTATACCGGTATAACTGTAACGGGATAACTTTACCGGGATAACTATTGGCGCTCCGGGTAGGATGGCCGCATGGTCCGTACCCCTCTCACCCCCGAAGAGCGCGAGCGCGGCGAGCGCCTGGGCGCCCTGCTGCGCGAGGCCCGCGGCGCCCGCAGCATGGTCGAGATCGCGGCCGGGGCCGGGCTCTCCGCCGAGACCCTGCGCAAGATCGAGACCGGCCGGGCGCCCACCCCCGCCTTCTTCACGGTCGCCGCCCTCGCCGAGGCGCTCGGCCTCTCGCTGGACGATCTCCTCCGGCGCTGCGCGGTCGTACCGGCGTAAGGCCGCCGAGGGCCCGCCCCCCCGGCGCCGTTCGGGCGGGAGCCGAGGCCGAACGGCCCAATCGGCGGTGGGACTTGCCGCGGGCGGGGCAAGCGTGAAGGCGTGTCAGCCACCAACGCAGCCAAACGACTCGGATTCGCAGCCGTCGGCGCCCTCCTCGCCGGAGGGCTGCTGCTGGCCGCGTGCACACTGCCGGAGGACCGGCCGGATCCCGTACGTGAGGCGGACGGGCGCGGCCGGCAGGGAACGCCAGCCCCCGGCGCCCCGAACGGTCGCTGACCGGCACCCCACAGCGCCCCGCACCAGCGCCCCGCAGCGGAGCCGCTCTCACCCGTTGGAGTGACAGGGCCATCCGGCGGCCGAAGCGCACCGAATCCCAGGTGTGAGCACGCTGCGCACCACCCTCGTCCGTCCGGCACTCGCCGCCCTGTCCGGCCTGCTGGCCGGGTTCGCCGCGCTCGCCGCGGCGGAGCTGACGGCCGGCCTGGTCCGGCCGGCGGCCGGACCGGTGACCGTGGTGGGCCGCGCGGTCATCGACCGGACCCCGGCCCCCGTCAAGGACTTCGCGATCCGGACCTTCGGAGAGGACGACAAACTCGTCCTCCGGCTCGGCATCCTCGCCCTCCTCGCCCTCTTCGCCGTCGCCCTCGGCCTGTTGGCCTTCCGCTTCCGGCGTCTGGGGGCGGCCGGTGTCCTGGTGTTCGGGCTCGTCGGAAGTGCCGCCGCGCTCAGCCGGCCGGACGCCGCCGGCGCCGCGGACGCCCTGCCCTCCGTCCTCGGAGCCGCGGCCGGAGCCTGTGTGCTGTACGTCCTCGCCGGCAGGGCCTGCCCGGACGCCGGGACGGCGCCGCCGGACGAGGGTGCGGCGGGCGGCTGGAGCAGGCGCGGCTTCCTCACCGCCGCCACCGCCGTCGCGGCGGCCGCCACCGGAGCGGGTCTCGCGGGACGCGGCCTGAGCGGCCGCAGCGGGCGGGGTGCCGTCGCCTCCCGCGACGCCCTCGTCCTGCCGCCCCCGGCCTCACCCGCCCCGCCCGTTCCGGAGGGCGCGCGCCTGAGGACCCCCGGGATCAGTCCCCTCATCACGCCCAACCGTGACTTCTACCGGGTGGACACGGCACTGGTCGTACCGAAGGTCGACGCCGCCACGTGGCGGCTGCGCGTCCACGGCAAAGGCGTCGCCAGACCCCGCACCTACTCCCTCGGAGATCTCCTCGCGCGCCCCCTCACGGAGCGGGACATCACCTTGACCTGCGTCTCGAACGAGGTCGGCGGCCCCTACCTCGGCACCGCCCGCTGGCTGGGCGTCGGCCTGGCCGACGTCCTGCGGGAATGCGGCGTACGGCCGCCCTCCCAGGGCGGCGCCGCCGACCAGCTGGTGGCCCGGTCGGTGGACGGCATGACCCTCGGCTCGCCGGTCGACGACGTCATGGACGGCCGCGACGCCCTGCTCGCGGTCGGCATGAACGGCGAGCCGCTGCCGTTCGACCACGGCTTCCCGGTGCGGATGCTCGTCCCCGGCCTCTACGGATACGTGTCGGCCTGCAAGTGGATCACCGACCTCGAACTCACCACCTACGACGCCTACGACCCGTACTGGGTCAAGCGGAACTGGGCCGCCAGGGCGCCCGTCAAGACGCAGGCCCGGATCGACACCCCGAAGGCCTTCGCCCGCCCGGCGGCCGGCACGGTCATGGTCGCCGGCGTGGCCTGGGCCCAGCGCCGCGGGATCACCCGCGTCGAGGTCCGCGTCGACGACGGCCCCTGGCAGGACGCCGACCTCGCGGCCCGGACCACCGTCGACACCTGGCGGCAGTGGTCCTACCGCTGGCAGGCCGCACCCGGCGGACACACCCTCACCGTCCGCGCCACCGACGGTACCGGCGCGGTGCAGACCGAAGAGCGGGCCCGGACCCTGCCCGACGGAGCGACCGGCCGGCACAGCGTCTTCGTCACCGTCCCCTAGACCACCGGCCCGGCCCGCCCCAGGGCCGGTCCGGCAGCACCACCCTCACCGTTCATACAGGCACTCAAGGGGAGTAACCGATCATGAACAGCATGAAGATCCGCCGTACCGCGATCGCCGTCGCCGCAGCCGCTGTGCTGCCGTTCTCGCTGGCCGCCTGCTCCGACTCCGGCGGCGACACCAAGGCGGCCCCCGCCGCCGGCGACGAGGCAAAGACCGGTGCGAGCGCACCGATGGGCGAGGCCGTGACGGGGGACGAGCCCTTCGGCCCGGCCTGTGCCGGAGTGCCGAAGGACGGCGCCGGCTCGTTCGAGGGGATGGCCAAGGACCCGGTGGCCACCGCGGCCTCCAACAACCCGGCCCTGTCCACCCTTGTCGCGGCGGTCAAGCAGGCGGGCCTCGTCGACACGCTCAACAACGCCGAGGACATCACGGTGTTCGCCCCGACGAACGACGCCTTCGCGAAGATCCCGAAGGCCGACCTCGACAAGGTCCTGGCCGACAAGGCGACGCTGACCAAGATCCTCACGTACCACGTGGTCGGCCAGAAGCTCACCCCGAAGCAGCTGGAGGGCGGCACCTTCGAGACGCTGCAGAAGGGCGAGCTGACCACGGCCGGAATGGGGAAGAAGTACCAGGTCAACGGCGTCTCCAACGTGGTCTGCGGCGATGTGAGGACCGCCAACGCCAACGTCTACATCGTCGACACCGTGCTGATGCCCAAGTAGCCGGTCCGCGCCCGGCGGACGGCCCGGCACCCCGCCGGCTCCCGGGGTGCCGGGCCGCGGGCCGTCCGCGTTAGGGTCCGGGTATGGGTCTCCAGGAGCTCGCCAGCGCGCGGTACGTCAGCCTCACCACCTTCCGCAAGGACGGCACACCCGTGGCGACACCGGTGTGGGCCGTCGCCGACGGGGGTGAGCTGTACGTGTGGACCCGCACCGACTCGTGGAAGGTCAAGCGCATCCGCAACGAGGGGCGGGTCACGCTCGCCGCGTGCGACGTGCGCGGGCGCGTCGAGGAAGGCGCGCCCGTCGTCGAGGGGCGCGCCCGGCTGCTCGACGAGGAAGGCCTGCGAAGGGTGCGCAAGCTGATGTCGCGCAAGTACACCTGGCAGTTCTGGGTGGTGGACGTGCCCGCCGCTCTGGCGCGCCGGGGGAAGCGGCCGCACACCGCGATCGCCGTCAAGCTTTGAGGCTCCCGTAGCCCGCCCGTAACACAGGTGGGATCCAATGCCGTCATGGAGACCGCGACTTCACTGGCGATCAGTCAACTCTCCGGGTATTTGCGGGGATTGACGCAGAGGCTGGATGCCGGGGCAGGCTGGTACGGGGAGTTCCTGCGCCGGGATCCGGAGGGCGTGCGGGCCTGTCTGAACGGGGCGGCGATACCCCCGTGGGACGTGGTGGAGTCACTGCTGAGGGACCTGGCGGGGGCGGGCGGCGCGGAGCTCGCGGCGCGGGAGACCGTATACGCGGCGCGGCTGCGGGCGGCGGCCGTCACCGTGTGGGACCGGTTGCCGGGGGGCGAGGACGAGCTGCGGACCCTGCTCGAGGCGGCGGCCGCCCAGCGGGCGGAGTCGGAGGCGGCCCTGCGGAGCCTGACCGCCCGGCTGGGCGAGGCCGCCGACCGGGCCGAGACCGACGCGCTGACCCGGGAGCTGTCCTGGACCCAGGACGACGTGGCCCGCGCCGCGGCCCGCCACGAGGACCTTGCGGCCCGCCTGACCGCCCTGCGGGCCGACCCCTTACCCACCGTCCCCCGCCAGAGATCCCCCCACGCACCCCAGGCCGAAGCCCCCACCGGCCCCGCCGAGCCGCAGCTCCGGGACGGCGCGCCCACGGAACCCGCGGCCCCTGTCCGGACGGGCCCGCTCATCGAGACCGAACCCGGCGCCGGCGGGAACGCGCAGAGCGCGGCCCAGGCCGGACCCTGGCCCGTGGCCCCGGCCCCGACGGGCCCGCGCGCCGCCGAGCCGCGGCCCCAGGACGCCCCGGAGCAGGCGGCCGTTCTGCCGCCCGTCGGGCGGGCCGAGGGGCGGTGGCTGCGCGGCGCGCGGCGCAGCGGGGGCGCCCGGTACGCCGGGGCGACGGCCCCCGAAGCCCCCGCCTTCACCCCGCCCCCGGGCCACTCGGACACCGAGGCCCGCCCCGCCCCGCGCGGCGCCCGGTTCGGCCGGCATCGGCCCGAGCCGCAGCCCGAGCCGCCACCGCAGGCCGCGCCCGCGCCCGCAGCGGCGCCGGCGCCCCCGACCCGCCCGCCCCGGGCCGTCGCCGCCGAGCTGCTCGCGCTGCGCGCCCAGGGCCGCACCGGAGAGGCGCACGCCCTGCTGTGCCAGGCCGCGGCCTGGCCCGCCGGGCAGCTGCCCCACCTGGCCGCCGAGCTGGCCCGCGCCGGCCTGGCGGCCGACTGGAACACCCTGCTCTGGGAGGCCGCCTCGCTGCCGCCCGAACAGCTGGCGGCGGCCGCCGCCGCCCTCGGCGAAGCCGGCCGGGAGGCCGACTGCGACGCCCTGCTGCGCCAGGGCGTCTCCCGCCCCGCCGCCGAGGTCGCGGACGCGGCGCTCGCCCTCGGCGCGGCGGGCCGCACCCGGGAGGCCGACGCCCTGCTCGGAGCCTTCGTACGCGTCCGCACCGCCGAGGAGGCCGCCGCCCTGGCCCGCCACGACCCCCAATGGTTCACCCCGAGGCTGCTCCATGCGGCCGGCCTGCTCTCCGGCGCCCGCCACCGCGACCTCGTTCACGCCCTGCGCGTCGCGGGCATCGTCCCCGCCTGAGCGCTCCCGCGGGGGCAGCAGTCCGGGCCGGCCCGGGCCCGGTGTGCTGGGGCGCTGCCCCAGACCCCGCGCCTCAATCGCCGGCGGGGCCGCTTCGCTCCCGCGGGGGTGGCGGTGTGGGGCGGCCCCGCGCCGGTGTCCTGGGGCTCCGCCCCAGACCCCGCGCCTCAATCGCCGGCGGGGCTTGATGGTGCGGGCCGGTCGCGGGGCCGGGGAGGGGTGTCTCCTCGGCTCGGCGCGTCCGGGCTGTCTCGGTTGTGCTCGGGGGTTGCGCGCTCGTCCTGCGGGGACACCCCTCCCCGTCCCCGCTCCTCCCGCGTCGGGCAGGCTCCGGAAACCGTCCCC
>NZ_JOAK01000031.1 GCF_000720455.1 Streptomyces virginiae
GCCCCCGCCCTACCCCGGCACCTGGCCCGTCGAGCCCCGCACCACCAGTTCCGGCTGGAAGACGTACTCCGTGCGCTGGACCGGGGTTCCCGAGACCGCCTCCAGGAGGGCTCCGACCGCGGCCGTCGCCATCGCCCGTACCGGCTGGCGGACCGTGGTCAGCGGCGGGTCCGTGAAGGCGATCAGCGGCGAGTCGTCGAAGCCGACCACCGACACGTCCTGCGGCACCCGCAGGCCGCGCTCGCGCGCGGCCCTTATCACCCCGAGCGCCATCGGGTCGCTGCCGCACACGATGCCCGTGCAGCCGCGGTCGAGGAGCGCGCCGCCCGCGGCGTGCCCTCCCTCGACCGTGAAAAGGGTGCGCTGGATGCGCCCCTCGTCCTCCGCGTCCGGTACGACGGACCGGAAGCCCTGCTCCTTGCGGGCCGACGGCACGTAGCGGGTCGGCCCGATGGCCAGGCCGATCCGTTCGTGACCGAGGTCCTGCAGGTGCCGTACGGCCATCTCGGCGGCCGCCCGGTCGTCCGGGGAGATGAAGGGGGCGTTCACATGCTCGTTGAAGCCGTTGATCATCACGAACGGCAGCCCTCGCGAGGCGAGGCGCTGGTAGCGGGCGGGGTCGGCGTGGGAGTCCGCGTGCAGCCCCGACAGGAAGACGATGCCGGTGACCCCCCGCTCCTCCAGCTGCTCCACCAGCTCGTCCTCGGTGGCCCCGCCCGGTGTCTGCGTGCACAGCACCGGCGTGTAACCGTGCCCGGCCAGGGCCTGTTCGATGACCTGGGCGAACGCCGGGAAGATCGGGTTGGTCAGCTCCGGGATGAGCAGGCCGACCAGGCCGTTGCTGCGGCGCTTGAGCCGGACGGGCCGCTCGTAGCCGAGCAGGTCCATCGCGGCCAGCACCTTGTGCCGGGTGCCGGCCGCGACGCCCGCCTTGCCGTTGAGCACGCGGCTGACCGTCGCCTCGCTGACCTGGGCCTGCGCAGCGATGTCCGTCAGCCGCAGCGCGGAGGTCACCCCTGCCACCACACCGTGGTGTCGGCGGGCAGGACGTCGGGCTCGGCGAGTTCACCGCTGGTGAGCAGGACGGTGCCCGGGGCGGGCAGGCGTACCGGCTCGCCGGTGGTGTTCGCCGTGCAGACGAAGTCTCCGCGGCGGAAGGCGAGGACGCCCTCGGGCGCGGGCAGCCACTCGACGGCGTCGCCGGCGCCGAGCTGCGGGTGGGCGCGGCGCACCCGCAGGGCCGAGCGGTACAGCTCCAGGGTGGAGGCCGGGTCGCCGGTCTGCGCCTCGACGCTCAGGCCGGCCCATTCGGCGGGCTGGGGCAGCCAGCTGCCGCCGGTGCCGAAGCCGTACGGGGCCTGGTCGCCGGACCACGGGATCGGCACGCGGCAGCCGTCGCGCAGCCCGTCCTGGCCGTTCTCCTTGAAGAAGGAGGGGTCCTGGCGGACCTCGTCGGGCAGGTCGGTGACCTCGGGCAGGCCGAGTTCCTCGCCCTGGTAGACGTACGCGGATCCGGGCAGGGCCAGCATCAGCAGCGCTGCGGCCCGCGCACGGTCCAGACCGCCGAAGCGGGTGCGGTGGCGGACCACGTCGTGGTTGGACAGCACCCAGGTGGTGGGCGCGCCGACCGTCCGCATCGAGTCGAGGGATTCGTCGATGGTGGCGCGCAGCGCCGGCGCGTCCCAGCCGGTGGTCAGGTAGTGGAAGTTGAAGGCCTGGTGGAGCTCGTCGGGCCGCAGGTACAGGGCGGTCCGGTCGGCGCTGGGGGTCCAGGCCTCGGCGACGCCGATGCGGTCGCCGGCGTACTCGTCGAGGACCTTGCGCCAGGTGCGGTAGATCTCGTGGACGCCGTCCTGGTCGAAGAACGGGAGCACCTGGTTGCCGAGCAGCTTCAGCTGCTCGTCGCGCCCGAGGTCGGGGAGGCCGGGCGCCTTGACGAGGCCGTGGGCCACGTCGATGCGGAAGCCGTCGACGCCGAGGTCCAGCCAGAAGCGCAGTACGGAGCGGAACTCGTCCTGGACGGCGGGGTGCTCCCAGTTGAAGTCGGGCTGCTCGGGGGCGAAGAGGTGCAGGTACCACTCGCCGTCGGCGACGCGGGTCCAGGCGGGGCCGCCGAAGATGGACTCCCAGTCGTTGGGCGGGAGTTCGCCGCTCTCGCCCTGGCCCGGGCGGAAGTGGAACCGCTCGCGCAGCGGGCTGCCGGGGCCTTCGCGCAGTGCCTGCTTGAACCATTCGTGCTGGTCGGAGCAGTGGTTGGGGACGAGGTCGACGATGATGCGCAGGCCGAGTTCGTGGGCTTCGCGGATCACGGCGTCGGCGTCGTGCAGGGTGCCGAACATGGGGTCGATGGCCCGGTAGTCGGCGACGTCGTAGCCGGCGTCGGCCTGCGGGGAGGCGTAGAAGGGGCTCAGCCAGACGGCGTCGACGCCCAGCTCCTTGAGGTAGGGCAGGCGGCTGCGGATGCCTTCGAGGTCCCCCATGCCGTCTCCGTTGGAGTCGGCGAAGCTGCGCGGATAGACCTGGTAGATCACCGCGTCTCTCCACCAGCCGGGCAGGGTGCCGGTGGTGGTGGGAAGTGCGTCGGCGAGGTGCTGGGTCATGTCGTCCTTGAAGAGGTCGGGCCGGGAGGTGGAACGGGCAGGCTCGGGTGGTCAGCCCTTGGTGGCGCCTGCCGTCATCCCGGCGACGAGGTGACGCTGGGCGAATACGAAGAAGATCGCCGCGGGGATGGCGATGAGGACCGAGGCGGCGCTCATGGCTCCCCAGTTGGATGTGTACTGGGTGACGAAGGTCTGCAGGCCGCCGGCCAGGGTGAGGTTCTCGTCGCCGACCATGAAGGCGGAGGCGTAGGCGACCTCGCCCCAGGCGGTGATGAAGGCGTAGAAGCCGGTGACGGCGAGGCCGGGCTTGGCGAGCGGGAGGATCAGCCGCCAGAAGGTGCCGAAGGGGTTGAGTCCGTCGACGCGTCCGGATTCGTCGATCTCGACGGGGATGGTGTCGAAGAAGCCCTTCATCATCCATGCGCAGAACGGCACGGCGATGGTGAGGTAGGTGATGATCAGGCCGACGGGCTGGTTGAGCAGCCCGAGCTGTCCCATCAGGTTGTAGAGCGGGACGATCAGGATGGCCATGGGGAACATCTGCGTGATGAGCAGGGTCCACATGAGCGGCTTCATGCCGGGGAACTTGAAGCGGCTGACCGCGTATCCGGTGGTGGCGGCGATGAAGACACCGAGGACGGTGGTGACGCCGGCGACCAGGACGGAGTTGAGGAACCAGTCGAGGAAGTGGCTCGACTCCAGCAGGTACGTGTAGTTGCTGAGGGTGGGTTCCTTGACGAAGTCCGTGGTGATCGCGTGCTGCGCGGGCTTGAGCGAGGTCAGCAGGATCCACAGGACCGGGAAGACGGCGATGACGGACGCGACGACGAGCGTCGCGTGCAGGCCGACGGAGGCGAGTGGGGAGCGGCTGCCCCGGGTACGCGTGCTGGTCATGGTCACCACACCTCTCCCTGCTTGCGCAGCGAGCGCCGGTAGACCAGCGCGAAGATCATGAGCAGCAGGAGGATCAGTACGCCCCACGTCGCGGAGACGGCGAAGTCGCGCGGGCTCGTGATGAAGGCCTCCCGGAAGGCCTGGGTCACCAGGATCTCGGTGGAGTCTCCCGGGCCGCCGCGGGTGAGCAGGAAGATCACCGGGAACATGTTGAAGGTCCAGATGGTGGAGAGCAGGATGACGGTCATGCTCACCGCGCGCAGTCCGGGCAGGGTGATGTGCCGGAAGCGCTGCCAGGCGCTGGCGCCGTCCATCTCGGCGGCCTCGTAGAGCTCGCCGGGGATGGACTGCAGGCCGCCGAGGAGGGCGACCATCATGAAGGGGATGCCCAGCCAGACGTTGACGGCGATGACCGAGAACTTGGCCCAGGTCGGGTCGTCGAGCCACGGCACGGCGGCGATGCCGCCGCCGTCGAGGACCTTGTTGAGGATGCCGTTGTCGCGGTTGAAGAGGAACCGCCAGGCGAAGACGGAGACGAAGCCGGGCACGGCCCAGGGCAGGATGAGCGCCATGCGGTAGGCGGCACGGCCCCGGAACTGCCGGTTCAGCATGTTGGCGAGGGTCAGTCCGAGCACGAACGTGATGGACACGCACGCGACGGTCCAGACCACCGTCCACACCAGCCGCTGCAGGAACACCGGGTCGCCGAGCACCGCCGTGTAGTTGTCGAGTCCGATGAACTCGTACGTGGCGTCGATGTGGCGGGCGCCGATGTCACGGGCGACGTTGCGCTCGTTGGCGTCGGTCAGCGACAGGTAGACGCCGCGCACCAGCGGCCAGCCGATGATCACGCCGAGGACGAGCACCACCGGGGCGACCATGGCCCAGGCGTACCAGTGGGTGGCGAGGGCGCGCCTCAGGCCACCTGTGTTCCGGGTGTTCCCCGTGTTCCCTGTGTTCCCGCTGTCAGTCCAGCGGCTCCGGCCGCGGACGGCGGAGTCGTTCCCGACTCCGTCGTCCGCGGCCTTCACCACAGACTGGCTGGTGTCAGCAGCCATCGTTTCGTTACTTCCAGCCCTTGAGGATCTTGCGGAACTCGATGCCGGCCGCCTTGGCCGCGTCCTCCGGGCTCGACGCCCCGGTGATCGCCTTGGTGTATTCGACCTTCAGCGGCTCGAAGAGGGAGCCGTTCTCCGGGATCCAGGCGCGCTCGACGGCCTTGTCCACGGCCGGCTTGAAGAACTGGACCATCTCGCTGCTCTTGACGTCCGGCTGCTCGTAGGCGGCGGTACGGGTCGGCAGCAGGCTCAGCTCCTTGGCGGACTGGACCTGGACCTCCTGGGAGGTCATGTACTCGACGAAGGCGTGGGCGGCGGCGCGGTTCTTCGAGCCGGCGTAGACGCCGAGGTCGTGGCCGCCCTGCGGGGCGCCGGCCTTGGCCGAGCCGGCCGGGACGGCGGCGATGCCGAGGTTGGCCTTGTCCTTGAACTGGTCGCCGGCGTAGGTGTCGGCGACGGCCCACGGACCGTTGATCATCATGGCGGCCTCGCCGGTCTTGAAGGCCGTCTGCATGTTCGCGTAGCCGTCGGTGGCGTTGGTGACCGCCGCACCCGAGGCGACCAGGTCGCGGGCGGTCTTGAAGGCCTTGACGCCCGCCTCGTTGTCGACGGTGACCGTCTTGTTCTTCGCGTCGACGAGGTCGCCGCCCTCGCCGTAGATCAGCGGGAGGAACCAGTAGGAGTCGTCGCCGCGCAGGTAGAGGGCGGCCTTGCCGGTCTTGCCCTTGATGGCCTCGGCGGCGGTCTTCAGCTCCGCCAGGGTCTTGGGGGGCTGGACGCCGGCGTCGGCGAGCATCTTCTTGTTGTAGAAGAGGCCGAGGGTGTCGATGACCTGCGGGACGGCGTAGGTCTTGCCCTCGTACTTGCCGCTGGCGGCGGCCTGCGGCAGGAACTCGCTGTCGACCTTCTTCGCCATGTCCGCCGGGACCTCGTCGAGGTAGCCGAGGGAGGCGAAGTCCGCGACCCAGCCGACGTCGGCGCGGATCACGTCAGGCGCGTCGGAACCGCTGCTGAAGGCGTTCTTGACCTTGTTCTGCGCGTCGCCGTACGGGACGTTGACGTACTTGACGGTCACCTTCGGGTGCTTCGCGGTGAAGCCCTCGGCGATCTTCTGGAAGCTCGCCTTCTCGGCGTCGTTGGCGGTGTCCCACCACGTGACCGTGCCGGAAAGCTCGCCACCGGCGTCGGTCCCGCCGTCGCCCTTGTCGTCACCGCCGCAAGCCGTCGCCGCGAGCGCCAGGGCCGCGACCAGCGCGGTGGCCGCTATGCCACGCCGCATATGAACTCCTTCGATGATCCCGGCCGCGCCCTCGCGGTCCCGAGTTGCCAGGAACGTAACAAGACTGAAAGAGGACCGAAAGGCCTTGCGCAAACTTTCTGCAAGCGGAGGGGATCGTTACATCCGTGTGTCCGTACGGTTGCCGCAGCTTGCTGTTAGTTCGAATGTTCTTCGACTGCTCGGGCCCGCAACCAGGGGGCATGTAGCCGCGTTGACCCCGATATGACCCACGAGTCGACGGCCGTCGGCCTTGCAAGCGCTTACAGCAACGCGACGACTGCGAGCGGTGACTGGTGGCGCGATGCCGTCATCTACCAGGTGTACGTACGCTCCTTCGCCGACAGCGACGGCGACGGGATCGGCGACCTGCGCGGGGTCCGCTCCCGCCTGCCCCACCTCGCCCGCCTCGGGGTCGACGCCGTGTGGCTCACCCCGTTCTACGTCTCCCCGCAGGCGGACGGCGGCTACGACGTCGCCGACTACCGGGCCGTCGACCCGCTCTTCGGGGACCTCGCCGACGCCGACGAGCTGGTCCGCGCCGCCCATGAGCTGGGGCTGCGGGTCATCGTGGACGTGGTGCCGAACCACACCTCCGAGCAGCACCCGTGGTTCCGGGCCGCGCTCGCCGGGGAGCCGGGGGCCCGGGAGCGCTACCTCTTCCGCCGCGGGCGGGGCGCGGACGGGAGCCTCCCGCCGAACGACTGGGAGTCGATCTTCGGCGGCCCGGCGTGGACGCGGGTCGCGGACGGCGAGTGGTACCTGCACCTCTTCGCGCCCGAGCAGCCGGACCTCGACTGGACCCACCCGGAGGTCACGGCGGAATTCGACTCGGTCCTCCGCTTCTGGCTCGACCTGGGCGTCGACGGCTTCCGCATCGACGTCGCCCACGGCATGGTCAAGGCCGACGGCCTGCCGGACATCGGCCGCGGCGCCCAGGCCACGCTGATCGGCACCGAGCCGCTGCCGTTCTTCGACCAGGACGGGGTCCACGAGATCCACCGCGCGTGGCGGCGCCTCCTCGACTCCTACGAGGGGGCGCGCATCGGGGTCGCCGAGGCCTGGGCCCCGTCGTCGGAGCGGCTCGCCCTGTACGTGCGCCCGGACGAACTCCACCAGGCCTTCAACTTCCGGTTCCTCAACTGTCCGTGGGATCCGGGGGCGATGCGGACGGTGATCGACGAGTCCCTGTCCGCCACCACGGCAGTGGGCGCCCCCACCACGTGGGTCCTGTCGAACCACGACGTGGTCCGCCACGTCACCCGCTACGGCGGCGGCGCCCAGGGCCTGGCCCGAGCCCGGGCCGCGGCCATGCTGATGCTGTCCCTGCCGGGCTCGGCCTACCTCTACCAGGGCGAGGAACTGGGCCTCCCGGAGGTGGCGGACCTCCCTCCGGAATCCCGCCAGGACCCGGCCTTCCGCCGCGGGCGCCGCCAGCAGATCCCCGTGCCCGCGGTTGACCCCGCCCCCGGACCGGGGCCTGCGGCCCCCGGCATCATCGCCCCCCGCCCAGGCGAACCCACCCCACCGCAGTCGGCGCCAAGCCCCCACTCCCAGCCCGAATCCGGCGCCGGGCCGCAGCCCCGGGCGTGCTGCGTGCCGCAGGCCCAGGCCGGCACCGGGCCGGAGGCCGAACCAGGGGCCGGGCCCGCGCCCGAACCATGCACCGCGCCGCAGGCGCACGGCCCCACCCGGCCGCAGGCCGAAACCGGCACCGGGCCGCAGGCCCAAGCGTGCTGCGGGCCGCAGGCCGTAACAGGGGCCGGGCCGGAGGCCGAAATGGGGGGCGGGGCCGGGGGTGATCCGCTGACCGCGCCGGAGGCGGACGGGCAGGACGGGTTGCGTGACGGCTGTCGCGTCCCCATCCCCTGGGCGGGGGCCGAGCCCCCGTACGGGTTCGGGCCCGTCGGCAGCTGGCTGCCGCAGCCCCCCGAGTGGGCCGGCCTCAGCGTCGCCGCCCAGACCGGCGACCCCCACTCCACGCTGGAGCTCTACCGCGCCGCCCTGGAACTGCGCCGGGCCATGCCCGGCCTCGGCGCCCCGGAGGCCGGTCCGTCCCCCGACCCCTGCGGGATGCGCTGGCTCCCCTCCCCCGACGGGGTCCTCCTCTTCACCCGCCCCGGCTTCGCCTGCACCCTCAACACCCGCCCCGAGCCCGTCGAACTCCCCGCGCCCGGTCGCCCCGTACTCTCCAGCGCCCCTGTCGAGACCGACGGCCGCACCGTCCGTCTTCCCCCGGATTCGTGCACGTGGTGGGCATTTTGACGTGGCGGCCGGTACAGTCCAATCCCGTGACCGCACGGCTAGCCGACATCGCAGCCCAGGCGGGGGTCAGCGAAGCCACAGTCAGCCGCGTGCTCAACGGCAAGCCCGGTGTGGCCGCGGGCACCCGCGAGTCCGTGCTGGCCGCGCTCGACGTCCTCGGCTACGAACGCCCCGTCCGGCTGCGCCAGCGCAGCGCCGGCCTCGTCGGACTGATCACGCCCGAGCTGGACAACCCCATCTTCCCGGCGCTCGCCCAGGTCATCGGCCAGGCACTGACCCGCCAGGGGTACACGCCGGTACTGGCCACGCAGACGCCCGGTGGGTCCACCGAGGACGAGCTGACGGAGATGCTCGTCGACCGCGGGGTCTCCGGGATCATCTTCGTCTCCGGCCTGCACGCCGACACCACGGCCGATATGGGCCGTTATGACCAACTCCGCGGGCAGGGCGTCCCCTACGTCCTGATCAACGGCTTCTCCGACAAGGTGCAGGCCCCCTTCGTCTCCCCCGACGACCGCGCCGCGATGCACCTCGCCGTCACCCACCTCGCCGCGCTCGGCCACACCCGGATCGGCCTCGCGGTCGGACCGAAGCGGTTCGTTCCGGTCCTGCGCAAGATCGAGGGCTTCCGTGCCGGGATGAAGGAGCGCCTCGGACTCGACGAGGCCGAGACCGAGGAACTGATCCAGCACTCCCTCTACTCCCTCGAAGGCGGCCAGGCGGCCGCGTCCGCGTTGATCTCGCGCGGCTGCACGGCCGTGGTGTGCGCGAGCGACATGATGGCGCTCGGTGCGATCCGGGCGGCCCGCCAGCAGGGACTGCGGGTGCCGCAGGACGTCTCCGTCGTCGGTTTCGACGACTCCCCGCTCATAGCGTTCACCGACCCGCCGCTGACCACCATCCGCCAGCCCGTGCAGGCGATGGGGCAGGCGGCGGTTCGGACCCTGCTGGAGGAGATCGGCGGTACGCCGGCCCCGCACAGTGAGTTCGTGTTCCTGCCGGAACTGGTGGTGCGCGGCTCCACGGCCTCGGGCCCCGGTCAGCGGCGCGGCCCGTCTCGTACCTGAGACGGACCGGCTGCGCCGAAGACCGTCCCGAGGGATGATCGGAGGCGAGAGCTCATCTGGCAGACTCTCTCCCCATGGGTGAATCGAGCGTGAAGACACTGGAAACCCGGACGGACGTCTCCTCACCCGAAGTGGTCGAGACCGAGACCCGCCCGGCGTCCGACCGCGCCCTGCTCTCCCGGCTGCGCGTCCCGCGCCGGCCGCGGATCTGGTTCGAGATCGTCCTGATCGCGGTCAGCTACTGGACCTACTCGCTGATCCGCAACGCCGTGCCCGAGCAGAAGTCGATCGCCCTCGCCAACGCCGACTGGATCTGGGGTGTCGAGCGGACCCTCGGCATCGCCGTCGAGCAGTCGGTCAACCACGCCGTCAATTCCGTGACGTGGCTGATCGTGGGCATGAACTACTACTACGCCACGCTCCACTTCGTCGTGACCATCGGCGTGCTGGTGTGGATCTACCGCTTCCATCCGGGCCGGTACGCCGCCACGCGCCTGGTCCTCTTCGCCACCACCGGCGTCGCCCTGGTCGGCTACTACTTCTACCCGCTCGCGCCGCCCCGGCTGATGAACGGGCAGGACTTCATCGACACCGTGCTGGTCCACCACACCTGGGGCTCCATGGCCTCCGGGAACCTCAAGCACATGTCGAACCAGTACGCTGCGATGCCGTCCATGCACATAGGGTGGTCGCTGTGGTGCGGCCTGACGATCTTCGCGGTCGCCTCGGCCCCCTGGGCCCGGATCCTGGGCCTGCTCTACCCGACGGCGACCCTCGTCGTCATCGTCGCCACCGCCAACCACTTCTGGCTCGACGCCGTCGGCGGGATGATCTGCCTGGCCTTCGGCTACACCGTCTCGCGCACCTGGTACGGCGCGATGCCGCACCGCCTGCCCCGCCACCCCGAGCACACGGGCCCGCACCCCGCGGCGCAGCTGCTGAACCGCTTCCGCACCCCCCGCTAGGGCGCATCCGCCCTGCCACACGCCCGTCGCCGCCCGCGTCCGAGCGCCCGTGTCCCGGAACCTTCCGGGGCACGGGCGCTCTCGCGTCAGGAGGAGGACTGGTCCGTGAGGATCGCCGGGTCCGAGAGGCCGGCCGCGCCGGTCTCCACCTTGCCGGCGAAGCGGCGGCCGAAGTCCGCGGTCTCGGACGAGGTGACGCTCACGTCGTACCAGCGCCGCGTGTTCTTCAGGGAGACGCTGTGGGTGACGGTGGCGCCCTTGGCGACGGTGAGCCGCTTGGCTCCTCCGCCGTAGGCGTTGGTGACCGTGAGGGTCGCCGTCGACGCCCCGGCATTGGTGAGGGTGAGGTCCAGGTTGCCCGTGGTGGCGTTGTGGCGGGCGGTGACCTCGGGGCCGGGGGTGGTGCCGGGGTTGCGGAAGCCGCGCAGGAAGCCGTTGGGGCCGTGGACGGTCAGGTCGGTGACGCCGGCCGAGTAGCGGGTGTTCCAGGTGTCCGAGATCGACTTGCCGGCCTCGGTGGTGTACGTCCAGGGGGCGTCGGTGCGGTTGGCGGAGGTGACGTAGAACTGCGCGCCCAGGTCCGCGCCGCCGCTGAAGGTCAGCCGGAACGTGCCCTCGGCCGTGCGGGCCGCGCCGTCGACGTACGGGGCGTACTTCAGCGGGCGGGTGCGGCACTGGCCCTTCTCCTGGCGCGGCATGGCCCCCACCGCCGGCGGGGTGGCCCGGAAGTCGGGGTGCCGCTCGCGGTCCTGCGGCTCCCACGGGCCGGTGTCGGGCAGCGACACCGTGGCGGTGTCCTTCCGGGCGAAGTCGAAGGCCGAGGTCAGGTCACCGCAGACGGCGCGCCGCCAGGGCGAGATGTTGGGCTCCTGCACCCCGAAGCGCTTCTCCATGAAGCGGACCACCGAGGTGTGGTCGAAGGTCTCGGAGCACGAGTAGCCGCCGGTGCTCCAGGGCGAGACGACGAGCATCGGGACGCGCGGGCCCAGTCCGTACGGTCCGGCGACGTAGCCGGCCTTGCCGGGGAAGACGTCGAGGGCGGTCGGCGTGGTCGACAGGCCCTGGCCCGCGTCGGCCGGGGCGTACGGCGGGACGACGTGGTCGAAGAAGCCGTCGTTCTCGTCGTAGGTGATGAACAGGGCGGTACGGGCCCACACGTCGGGGTCGGACGTCAGCGCGTCCAGCACCTGTGCGATGTACCAGGCGCCGAAGTTGGACGGCCAGTTCGAGTGCTCGCTGAACGCCTCCGGGGCGGCTATCCAGGACACCTGCGGCAGGGTGCCGGCGGCGACGTCGGCGCGCAGCCGGTCGAAGTAGCCTTCGCCGGCCTTGGCGTTCGTGCCGGTGCGGGCCTTGTCGTGGAGCGGGTCGCCGGGCTGGGCGTTGCGGTACTTGTTGAAGTAGAGCAGCGAGTTGTCGCCGTAGTTGCCGCGGAAGGCGTCGTTGATCCAGCCCCAGGAGCCGGCGGCGTCCAGGCCGTCGCCGATGTCCTGGTAGACCTTCCAGAAGATCCCGGCCGCTTCCAGGCGCTCGGGGTAGGTGGTCCAGTCGTAGCCGGCTTCGGCGTTGTTGAGGACCGGGCCGCCGCCCTTGCCGTCGTTGCCGGTGTGGCCGGACCAGAGGTAGTAGCGGTTGGGGTCGGTCGAGCCGATGAACGAGCAGTGGTAGGCGTCGCAGATGGTGAACGCGTCGGCGAGGGCGTAGTGGAAGGGGATGTCCTCGCGCGTCAGGTGGGCCATGGTGGCGGGCGTCTTGGCGGGCACCCAGTTGTCGTACTTGCCCTTGTTGAAGGCGCTCTGTCCGCCGGCCCAGTCGTGGTTGAGGCCTTGGAGGTACTCCATGCCGAGGTCGTCGGACGGCGGGCGGAAGGGCAGCGTCTCCTTGCCCGCGTTGTCGGCCTGGTGCCAGACGGACTTGCCGCTGGGCAGGGTCACGGGGCGCGGGTCGCCGAAGCCGCGGACGCCGCGCAGAGCGCCGTAGTAGTGGTCGAAGGAACGGTTCTCCTGCATCAGGACCACGATGTGCTCGACATCGGCGATGGTGCCCGTCGTCCCCTGCGCGGGGATGGCGGCGGCGCGCGCGATGCTGTCGCCCAGCAGGGTCAGGGCGGCTGCGCCCCCGGTGAGCTGGAGGAACCGGCGGCGGTTGAGTTCTGCCATGGGGTGACGACCTCTGCTTCGTTCGCGGGTGTTCGAGCGCTCCCAAGAACAGCGCGCCCGGAGGACCGGAGAGGGAGCCGGACGTGACGTCGGCGGGTACGCAGGGCGAACGGCAGGCGGATTCCCACGGAGTTCGGCGCGCCGCCCTCAGCACCCCCGTTCGTACTCGACCTGGGCGAGGGGGTTGCCGTCGCCGAAGTCGTAGGTGCGCGCGGCGCCGCTCTCGGCGAAGCCGCACTTGGTGTAGAAGCGGCGGGACTGGTGGGTGTCGCGCAGGGTCCACAGGTGCGCCGTGGTGAAACCGTCGCCGCGCAGGTGCCGCAGCGTCCCGGTCATCAGGACTGCGGCGACGCCCGTTCCCCAGCTGTCGGGGTGACTGTAGAAGGAGAGGATCTCCGCGAGGCCGGGCCGGGTCGAGGACGAGCGGTAGACGGACATGGCCGTCGGCCGGCCGTCCCCCTCGGCCAGCAGGATCGTGGAGTCCTGCGCCGCGAGCCGTGCGTGCCAGCGGGTACGTCTGCTCGAAATCCCCGCCGCGGCGAACCCGGGAGCGAAGAAGGGTGCGTACGCCGTTTCCCAGGCGGCGGCGTGGATCCCGCCGAGGACGTCTCCGTCACCCGGGCCCGCGCGACGCACCGCGAACTTCACTTCCCCCACCCGTCGATCCCTTCCAGCGCTTCGGTGAGCGTACGGACGCAGGCCTGGTCGGCGAGGATCCGTACGCCGCGCCAGGGCCGGCTGAGCCGTTCCTCCTGCGCCAGGATCCTGCGCAGCAGCGGCGCCGCCGAAACGGCCGGGGCGCCGATCTTCCCGAGGATCCGGACGGCCTCCCGCACTGGCATGGCGGGATCGCCGGCCCAGGCCGGGTCCGCCTCCGCGAGCAGCACCGGTATCGCGGGCCCGGGGTCGCCGGTGATCCGCCAGTACGCGTGCGCGGCGTAGGTCCTGGTCCACGCTCCGGGCGACTCCATCAGGCGGCGCACGGCGTCCGCGTGTGCGGCAGCCAGGGGACCGAGGTCGGCGAGGAAGGGCAGGCCGTGGCTCGCCGTACCGGATCGCACGGCGGTTCCGCACACGTCGAGGGCGAGGGTGGGGTCGCCGGTCACCTTCCAGTGCGCCCAGGCGGCCACCCGCGTGTGGGGTCGGCGGGCTCCCGGGTCCCGACCGGTGGCGTACGCGGCCAGCCGGTCCGCCGTGGCGGCGGCCGGCGGGCCGATCCGCCCGAGCACGCGCAGGGCGTCGTAGGTGTCGGCCGTCCCCAGGAACCGGATCACCTCGGACACGGCGGGCGCGGACGCCGGGCCCCAGAGGGCGAGGAGTTCGAGGAGGGCAGTGGTGGAGTCGTGCTGCTCCGGGTTCTGCCGCAGGACGGGCAGCACCACGGGGAGCAGCTCCGCTGCGGGTAGGACGGCCAAGATGCGTGCGCGGGGACGGTCGGACGGCAGCCGGTTGTCGTCGGCAACCCGCTGCAGGGCGGGCAGCGCACGAAGATCGCCCATCCCGGCGAGGGCGAGCGTGAGCAGTCGGTCGGTGTACGCGGAGCCGTGGCCGAGGGACTCGGCGATCAGGTCGGCGTGCGCGGCGATGTCTCCGTCGGCCTGGAACACCGCGTGGTCGGCGGCCCAGCTGGTGTGCGCATCGCCGCAGACGGCTTTGACCACGACCTCCCAACACCACGGCTCGGGCCGCCGGTATCGGTAGACGGCCTCGGTGGCTTCGCCGAGTGGGCTCACGCGGTGGCGTGCGCCACGAAACCGGTCCAGGCGTCCGGGGTGACGGCGAGGCGCGCGCCCTCGGGCCGCTTCGAGTCCCGGACGAGGACCGTGCCGGGGGTGTGGGCGACCTCGACGCAGTTCGGGCCGTCGTTGGTGCTGTAGCTGCTTTTGACCCATACCAGTTCGGAGAGGTCAGCGGCCGACGCTTTGATGCTCATGTCTCCCCTAGTACCTTCTCGATGAACGTCAGCGATGCGCGAGGCGTCAGAGCCTGTGCCCGGATCATGCCATAGCGCATGTCCAGGATCTGGACCTCTTTCGGTTCAGTGATCAAGCGGCTGACCAGCTGAACTTCGTTGTGCCCGACGGTCGTTCCATCCCTGAGCCGCATGACCGTGAGGGACCCGGCGAGCCCAGCATGCTCCTCGACGAGGGTAGGCATCACCTGGATTTCCACGTTGCGCAACTGGCCGACCTCCAGCAGGTGTTCCAGTTGGCGACGCATGACCATCTTGCCTCCGATGGGCCGCCGCAGGACAGCCTCGTCCTGCACCACGGTCAGCAAGGGAGCAGGATGCTGCCGGAGGATGTGTTGACGCGCCTGCCTCGCCGCGACCAGGCGCTCGGTCTCGTCTTCCGAGTAGGCGGGGCGCCGCACCGCATAGAGCGCTCGCGTGTACTCCTCGGTCTGGAGCAGGCCCGGCACCACGCCGTTGTCGTACGACCCGATCTCCACCGCCTGGGACTCCAACTTGGCCAGATCCCGGACCTTCTTGGGATAGCGGGCCCTTTCGACATCGGCCTTCATGGCGGCGATTTTCCCGCCCGCCCCGAGGACCTCGTCCGCCTTGTCCAGGAACTCCGGGCGCGGAATACGGGCTCCGCGTTCGATCTTGTAGATCAGGTTCGCCCCGTATCCCATCCGCTCACCGAACTTGGCCCGGTCAAGGCCTACCGCCTCGCGCCACATCTTCAGCTGGCGTCCCACCGTGGCGATGACCGCTCCGGATTCGTCCTCCGGGTCGAGTTCCCAGCTCGACTCGTCGGCCCCGTCCGTGTTCACATCCGCCTCCCCTTGGACCGCGAGGACACCACGGGACCGCTCTGGACAACCGTCGTACACAGGGCCCTCAACTCTGTTCAGGGTACGCACGGATGGCCACTCTGAGTCACGTGAATCAGGAAATCTCCCTCGTCGCCGCGCTCCCTTCCACCCCGCGCGGCGCCCGCGCCGCCCGCGCCCTCGCGGTGGCCCAACTCATGGAACGCAAGCTTCCGTTCGAGGATGCGGCCCAGGTCGTCGCCGAACTCGCCGCGAACGCCGTGACCCACGGCAGGGTGCGCGGGCGGGACTTCCGGCTCGCGCTGCTCCTCACGCAGGGCCCTACGCTCCGTATCGAAGTGTCCGACACACGAAGGGAGTTCGCGCCGCCCGTCGCCTGCCAGGCGCCCGATGCCGAGGTGGAGTCGGGGCGGGGGCTGGTGCTGGTGTCCGCGCTCGCCTCGCGGTGGGGGACGGATCTTGGTCCGGCGCCGCTGAAAACGGTGTGGGCGGAAATTGATGTGGCGAGTCCGATTTCACCGGATCGAGGTTTCCACGACCCGGTGGATCAATATCCGGTCCCGCACGACACCTAAAGACTAACCACCGGGAGAAACGACCTTCCACACCTCCCCCCCTCCCCTCTCACACGGTCGGGTGAATCACCCCAACCGGACTGGCGCATAAGCCAATTCGCCGGGCACTCTGACTCCCGACAACCCCATAAAACGCATTCGGCCCCCGGCCGGGACGGCAATCCCGGGCGAGGGCCTGACCACAGCGGAAGCGACACCTTCCCCATGGCTGACCAGCAGCTTAGCGCGCCCTCGCGCGTCCCGTCGGGTATCCGGCACGTCAACCACGACCACCGCCGCGGCTACGTCAAGATCGGCAACCATCTCGCCCAGCACCGCGCGCTGAGCCTGGCGGCGATCGGCCTGGCCACGCACATCCAGTCGCTCCCGACCGGCTCCAGGGTGACCATCAAGGCCCTTGCCGAACGCTTCCCGGAGGGCGAGGTCCGCATCGCCGCCGCCCTGCGCGAGCTGGAGCGATACGGCTACCTGGCCCGCTTCCAGGAGCGGCTGCCGACGGGGCGCGTCGTGACCTGCACGGTCTCGTACAACAACCCGCCTGAGATGGCCGAGGCGAGCCGCGAACGGCGGGACCCACCCCGGCGGCCCGAGCCGAAGCCGACCCCCCAGCCGGACCCGGAGCCTGAGCCCGAACCGGAACCCGCGGCCGAAAGCGTCACCCCCGAGGCCGAGTCGGAGGCGCGGGAACTGCTGGCCCGGCTGCGCCTGCGCGATCCGCGGCTGACGCTGTCCGAGCGGGACACCGTACGACTGGCGCCCGCCGCGGCGGAATGGCTGGAGCGCGGGCTGGCCCCGAGCGCCGTCACCGCGGCCCTCACGCGCTCGCTCCCGACGCAGACGATCCACTCCCCCGCCGCGCTGCTCGCCCACCGCCTGCGGGAACTGCTGCCGCCCCGCCTGCCGGATCCCTGGGCACCCCACCCGGCCGGCCCGGACCGTACCGTCCACCCCCTCCGCACGTGCGACGGCTGCGAACGCGCCTTCCGCTCCCCCACCCCCGGCCACTGCCGCAGCTGCGCGCCACCGCCGACGGCCGGGACGACCACCGCCGCCGCTTGAGCCGTGCGCTAGAGCGCTTCGTCGGCGGCCCGGTCCATGAACGACTGGAGCGCGGCCAGCTGCGCCCGTACCGCTTCGGCGAATTCGGCATCGGCCTTCGCCGTGTCGACACCTTCGGGGCCCTTGCCGTACCAGTCAGTCGCCAGCTCCCCCACGCGCGCGGACCGGGCGCCGATCGCCGCCAGGTCCTTCCTGCCCTCGGGCGGCGCCACGAGGCGCGCCGTCGTGACGGCCCGCGCGAGGTCGGTATTGGCCGGTGCGTATCCACTCTCGAACTGGCGCCGCCTCTCCTGCGGGGTCTTGGCCGGGTCGAGGCTCACGGTCAGCAGCTGGGTGGCCTGCTGCACGTACTTGTTCGCGGTCGCCGCGAGTTCCACGTAGGCGGCCCGGCGGATGTCCGACCGGCGGGCCTGGGCCTCCTCCCGGCGCGTGTCCTTGGCCTCGAAGTAGGCGAGCGTGCTCCCGGTGAGGCCGGCCAGGGCGCCGATCAGCGCCCCCGCCAGCGCGGCGGTCGTCGTACTCGGCTGCCTCCGGCGCCCATTCGCCCCGCCATCGGCCTTGTCCTTCTTCTGCGTCATGCATTACCCGTACCGCGGCCGACCCGGCCCGGCACCTGCAACCACCTGGAGGCACGAACACGCCGGGACCGCTCGAACGAATTACCCCGGGCGATCACGCCCACCCTCACCCTCGCCCTGATCATTCTCAGGTTCGGCAATTCCTCCGAATGGGCCGCGGGGAATGCGGGCAGGTTCTCGCCGCACCCTTCGCGGATGGTGCGGGCCCCGACGCCACGATCCGGCGCCCGGTTGCGTGACATGCGTCACGACGGGAACCTCGGCGCCGGAGGGCTTCCCGGGCGCGCCACCCCATCGACATTTCGACATTTGTCCGTTTTGGATTCGACATTCCCCTCTCCTACGGGAACGGAATCCCGGCTACCGCCTTACCTGCCCCCTACTTCCCTGGTCACGGCCGCTCCTGAATACGCATCACATGGTTGTGCCAGTGACCAGATCGTGACCATGCACGATCAACGGCCCGTTTCAAGCCGCGTGCCGAATCCCCCGTGTGAGCGCGAAAGGGAAACTTGCCAGGCCAATGGCGGGCTTCTAAGAATGTCGACCATTCCGGCGTCCCGCAGTTCCGGCGCCGGAAGCTTCGCGATCACCGAATGAGGTCACGCATGCAGAAGCATCGGAAGAAGAAGCAGTACCGGAAAATAATCATCGGCGTCAGCGCTCTCGGAATCGTGGGTGTCCCCACGGCCGCCATGGCCTGCTTCGACACGGGCGGCGACGACACCGGCCGGACCCGCACCGCGAGCCACCAGGCGCAGCGCCCGTGGAGTTACGTCCCCACGGCCGTCCCGAACACCGCGGTCCCGGTGGACGTCCCGACGACGCCGAGCAGCACCCCGGCGCCCGAGCAGCCGGCCGCGGAAGCCTCCCGGCCCGCCGCCCAGCCCCCGCAGGCGCAGCCCTCTCAGGCGCAGCCGCCGCAGGCCGCGCCGCAGCCCGCGAAGCCGCCGGTCACCAAGAAGCCCCAGGCGCCCCAGCCGCCGAAGACCTCGCCCGCGCCGGCCGCCTCCGGCTCCGTCGCCGCCGTCCTCGCCCTGGTCAACCAGGAGCGCGCCGCCGCCGGATGCCAGGCCGTCACCCTGAACGCGAAGCTCACGAAGGCCGCGCAGGACCACAGCGCGGACATGGCCGCCAACGGCAACATGTCCCACACGGGCTCGGACGGCTCGGACCCCGGCGCCCGCATCACCCGCGCCGGCTACGCGTGGAGCACGTACGGCGAGAACGTCGCCTACGGCTACAGCACGCCCGAGAAGGTCATGGAGGGCTGGATGAACAGCCCCGGCCACCGCGAGAACATCCTGAACTGCTCCTTCAAGGAGATCGGCATCGGCCTCGCCCAGCCGAACTACTACTGGACCCAGGACTTCGGCACGGCCCGCTGAAGCCCGCGCCAGTCCGCAGCGGCGGAGCGCTGACCCTTCACGGGTCCGCGCTCCGCCGCTGCGGGTTCAGCCCCCGTAGAAGAGTTCCTCGACCACCGCGCGGGCGCGGCGCGTGATGCGGCGGTAGTCGTCCAGCAGCTCGCCGACCGTGCCTTCGGCGTAGCCGAGGTAGCGGCCCACCGCCGCCAGCTCGCGGGCCTCGGAGGGGAAGGTGTCCCCGGCGCGGCCCCGCACCAGCATCACGGCGTTGCGGACCCTGGTCGCCAGTACCCAGGCCTCGTCCAGGATCTGCGCCTCGTCGGTCGGGATCAGCCCGGCCGCGTGGGTGGCCGCGAGGGCCTCGCGGGTCCGGGTGGTCCGCAGGCCCGGTTCGGCCCAGGCGTGCCGCATCTGCATCAGCTGCACGGTCCACTCGACGTCGCTGAGACCGCCGCGACCCAGCTTGGTGTGCAGGGTCGGGTCGGCGCCGCGCGGCATCCGCTCCGACTCCATCCGTGCCTTCAGCCGGCGGATCTCGCGTACCGCGTCCTCGCCGAGGCCCTCCGCCGGGTAGCGCAGCGGGTCGATCAGCTCGATGAAGCGGCGGCCCAGCTCCTCCTCGCCCGCCACCGGCTCGGCCCGTAGCAGCGCCTGGCTCTCCCAGGTCAGCGACCAGCGCCGGTAGTAGGCGGCGTAGGAGGCCAGGGTGCGCACCAGCGGGCCGGAGCGGCCCTCGGGGCGCAGGTCGGCGTCGATGAGCAGCGGCGGGTCCGCGGTGGGCAGCTGGAGCAGCCTGCGCATCTCGGCGATGACGGTCTGGGCGGCCTTGGCGGCCTCCTGCTCGTCGACGCCCTCGCGGGGTTCGTGGACGAAGAGGACGTCGGCGTCGGATCCGTAGCCGAGTTCGTGGCCGCCGAAGCGGCCGACGCCGATGACGGCGAAGCGGGTGGGCAGGGTGTCGCCGAAGTGCGCCTGCACGGCGGCGCGCAGGGCGCCCGCGATGGTCGCGGCGGTGAGGTCGGAGACGGCCCCGCCGACCCGGTCGACCAGGGCTCCGTGGTCCTCCTCGGCCGGGCTGTCCTCCGTACCGTAGGAGCCGATGATGTCGGCGGCGGCGGTGCGGAACAGCTCGCGGCGGCGTACCCCGCGGGCGGCGGCGACGGCGGTCTCCGGGTTCTCGGCGCGGCCGACGGCGGCGAGGACCTCCTGGACGAGGGCCTCGTACGTACGCGGCGCCAGGCCCTCGGGGTCGCCGAGCAGGGCCACCGCCTCCGGGGCCCGCATCAGCAGGTCGGGGGCGAGGCGGCCGGCGGACAGTACCCGGGCGAGGTTCTCGGCGGCGGCGCCCTCGTCGCGCAGCAGGCGCAGGTACCAGGGGGTCTTGCCGAGGGCGTCGGAGACCTTGCGGAAGTTCAGCAGGCCGGCGTCCGGGTCGGCGGAGTCGGCGAACCAGCCCAGCATCACCGGCAGCAGGGTGCGCTGGATGGCGGCCTTGCGGGTGACGCCGGAGGCGAGGGCTTCGAGGTGGCGCAGGGCGGAGGCCGGGTCGGCGTAGCCGAGGGCTTCGAGGCGCTGGCCGGCGGCGCGCGGGGAGAGCCGGGTCTCGCCGGGGGTGAGCTGGGCGACGGCGTCGAGCAGCGGCCGGTAGAAGAGCTTCTCGTGCAGCCGCCGGACCACGGAGGCGTGCCGGCGCCAGGCCTTGTTGAGCTCGGCGACCGGTTCGGTGCGCAGGCCCATGGAGCGGCCCAGGCGGCGCAGGTCGTTCTCGTCCTCGGGGACGAGGTGGGTGCGGCGCAGCCGGTAGAGCTGGATGCGGTGCTCCATGGCGCGCAGGAAGCGGTACGCGTCGTGCAGCTGGGCGGCGTCGGCGCGGCCCACGTACCCGCCGGCGGCGAGCGCGTGGAGGGCGTCGAGGGTGGTGCCGGAGTGCAGGGTGGCGTCGCTGCGGCCGTGGACGAGCTGGAGGAGCTGGACGGCGAACTCGACGTCGCGCAGGCCGCCGGGGCCGAGCTTGAGTTCGCGGTCGACCTGCGCGGCGGGGATGTTGTCGACGACGCGGCGGCGCATCTTCTGGACGTCGGGGACGAAGTTCTCGCGTTCGGCCGCCTGCCAGACCAGGGGCGTTATGGCGTCGATGTAGTCGGCGCCCAGGGCTTCGTCGCCGGCGACGGCGCGGGCCTTGAGGAGCGCCTGGAACTCCCAGGTCTTGGCCCAGCGCTGGTAGTAGGCCAGGTGGGAGGCGAGGGTGCGGACGAGGGGTCCGTTGCGGCCCTCGGGGCGGAGGTTGGCGTCGACGGGCCAGATGGTGCCCTCGACGGTGGTCTCGGAGCAGATCCGCATCAGGTGCGAGGCGAGGCGGGTGGCGGCCTGGAGCGCCTTGCCCTCGTCCGCGCCGCCGGCCCCGCCGGCCCCGTTGGCGGTGGTGGCCGCGTCCCCGACGAAGATCACGTCGACGTCGGAGACGTAGTTGAGCTCGTTGCCGCCGCACTTGCCCATCGCGATGACGGCGAGGCGGCAGAGCGCCGCGTCCTCGGGGGCGGCGGCGGTGGCGATCCGCAGGGCCGCGCGGAGGGTGGCGGTGGCGAGGTCGGCCAGCTCGGCGGCGGTCTGGGCGACGTCGATGGTGCCGCAGACGTCGCGGGCCGCGATGGAGAGCAGGCAGCGGCGGTAGGCGACGCGCAGGGCGACGGGGTCGTGGGCGTCCGCGAGGCCGCGCTCGAACTCGGGGAGTCCGGGGTGCAGGTCGGCGGCCTCGTACGTGACGAGGTCGATCCAGTCGCGGGGGTGGCGGGCGAGGTGGTCGCCGAGGGCCTCGGAGGCGCCGAGTACGCCGAGGAGGCGGTCGCGGAGGGGTTTGGCGCTGACGAGGGTGTCGAGGAGCCCGGGCAGCTCGCCGTCGGGCTGCGCCTCGGCGAGCCGGACCAGCCCGCGCAGGGCCAGGTCGGGATCGGCGGTCGCCCCGAGGGCGTCGAGCAGCACGGGATCGGCGCGGACGGCGGCGAGCGCCTCGGAGTCGAGCAGCCGGGCGGCTGCGGAGGGGTCGGTGAAACCGCTGCGGAGCAGCCGGATGAAGGTGCTGCTCCTGCGTCCCGGGACCGTCATCCCGCCGCCTCCCGCGGTCGTCGCTGCCACTGCCTTGGCTCTGCGTTGCACTGCCCTGACCTGCCTGGGTCGAGCCTAGCCGGAGCAGGCGTTCGACTCACCGGGACGTACCATGGCGTGGATTATCGGATTATCTGAATACTTATCGCGTGATGGGGCCCGCTCCCCGCCGACCGGCCACGAGGAGCCCCATGTCCGACGGACACCCCCGCCCCGGCCCCCCGGCGGGCGGAGCGCCGGGCCCCGGGCCGGGCGCTGACCCGACGTACCTGTACGGGCAGTACGGGCAGTACAGGCAGCCCGATGCGTACGCGCAGCCCGATGCGTACGGGCAGTACGGGCCGTACGGGCAGTACGCGGGGAACCAGCAGCCCCAGCAGTACCACCAGGCGCACCTGCCCCACCAGCACCAACACCCCGAGCCCGTACGTGAGTTTCACCATGCCCCGCAGCAGGGCTGGAACGGCTGGCCGCCCGAGCAGTACGCCCCCGTCGTGCCGCAGCAGGCCTACGAGTTCCGGCACACGGCTGACGCCGACCCCGCCCGCGCTCTCGGCGAACCCGAGGCCGCGGGGCCGCCCGCCCCCTTCGTGCCGCAGCAGGCACAGGCGCACTCGCCCCGGCAGTCGGAGCCGGCCCACGGCTTTCGGCACCCGGGGCACCCCGGGTCCCCGGAACACCTCCACCCGGCCGAGGCCGAATCCGCGGTCCGGCCCGCCCCTGCCCGGAACCACGACCGCGAGGCGGACGCCCCGGCCGGCCCCACGGACCCATCCACCGCGGCCCCTGACGCGGCCGACGGCCGCAAGGCCGCGCGGCTCGCCCGCAGAGCCGGAACCCCCGACGCATCCACCGCTGCCCCTGGCGCAACCGACGGTCGCACCGGCGGGGCAACGCCGCAGGGCCGCAAGGCCGCGCGCCTCGCCCGCAAGGGCGGAGTCCCGGACCGCGCCCCAGGCGCATCGACCGCCACCCGGGGCGCGGCCGACGGCCGCACCGGCGAGGCAACGCCACTGGGCCGCAAGGCCGCGCGACTCGCCCGCGAGGCCGGGGGCCCGGACGGCCCCACCGGCGCATCCACCGCCGCCCGGGATTCGGCCACGCGCCCGGCCGGCGGGGCAACACCGCAGGGGCGCAAGGCCGCGCGGATGGCCCGCAAGGGCGGGGCGGCTCCCGACGGGGCCGTACCAGCGGCCGGGGCGCGACCGCGGCGCGGCGGCGGGCAGGGGCCGCAGCGGAACCACCGGTGGGCCGGCCTCGTCAAGGGCGTCGCCCTCTGCGCGGCCGTCGCCGCCGCCGGGATGCTCGTACTCCGGGCCGGCGCAGCCGTCGAAGGCCTGGGCGGCTCCCCCGCACACCCGGGCGGCGGCGGCCCGGGCAGCGCAGCCGTGGCCGTCGGAGCCGGCGCCGTGCCCGACCCCGGCCGCGTGGTCCAGATCGTCGCGCACCCCGACGACGACCTGTACTTCATGAATCCGGACCTGCGTTACTCCATATCCGCCGGCCACCCCGTGACCTCCGTCTACCTCACCGCGGGCGAGGCCGACGGCGTCAACGCCACCCCCGCCAAGGGCGCGACCACCGCACCCAACAAGCCCGCCTACGCCGAGGCCCGCCAGAACGGCATCCGCGCCGCCTACGCCAAGATGGCCACCGGCGACCGCAGCAGCGCCTGGAAGCGCACCGTCGTCCCGACGAAGGGCGGCGGCCACGCCGAGGTCGACGTCCTCGTCGCCAACCCCAAGGTCAACCTGGTCTGGCTGCAACTGCGCGAAGCCGGCCACGGCTACGCCGACGTACCCGACAGCCTGCACGGGCTCTGGGACGGCAAGGTCGCCCGCCTGGAGTCGATGCTCTCCTCCGGCACCCCGGTCAAGCAGCGGTTCGCGTACTCGAAGGACCAGGTCGTCCAGACCCTCGTCGGCGTCCTGGAGCAGTACACGCCGACCACCGTCCGCTTCCAGGACCCGACCCCCGGCCGCTACCCGGACACCAAGCAGTACACCGACCACCAGGACCACTTCTACGGCGCCCGCTTCGTGCAGATGGCCACGGCCGCCTACGCGAAGGACGTCAAGGACCGCCCGCACTTCGCGGTGCAGAACTACGTCGGCTACTTCAACGGCTCCCTCCCCAGCGCACTGGACCCGAAGGAGGCGAAGGAGAAGCTGGACAGCCTCGACACCTACGCCTGGCTCGACCGGCAGAACCACTGCGGCAGCGACGCCGGCTGCGGCGACCTCAAGGTCTCCGACCACCCGGCGGGCAACCGCTGGACCGACTCCATCAACTACGCCCGCGGCACCGGTACGAACTGGCTGACCTCCGACAAGGACCACGGCCTGTGGGCCTTCAAGGTGCTCGACGGCCAGATCGCCGTCTGGCACCGGCCCGGCCCGGTCGGCGCCTGGCGGGGCCCTGACCTGCTGCCCGGCACCGGAATGGACCCCGGTGCCTCCGCCGTGACGCTGAAGGACGGCCGCATCGCGGTGTTCAGCACCCGTACCTCCTTCGGGGCGCGGCCCGCCGACTACGAGCGCGAGGTCGTCTACGCGGTCCAGAAGGGCCCCGGGACGGACGGGTTCGGGGAATGGCAGTCGCTCGGCACCCCCGAGACCGCGGACGAGACGTGGACCTCCGACATCAGCGCACCGGCCGTCTCGGTCGACGGCACCGGCCAGCTGGCGGCGTACGTCCGCGACGGCGCGTACGGCCTGCGCGGCCGGGTGCAGCAGGCCGACGGCGGCTGGGGTCCCTGGGAGAAGCACGGCGGCGAGGACCTGCACGGCGCGCCGGTCACCGCGACCGACGGCGCGGGGCGGCGCATGGTGCTGTCCGCGACGTCGAAGTCGGTCGTCGGCTGGGCGCAGCCGAAGCCGGGCGCCCCGCTGGGCCGGGTCACGGCCACCGGGCTGCCCGACACCACGCTCCCGCTGACGGCGGAGGGGCGCGAGGGCGGGGTACGGCTGTGGTTCCGCAAGCCCGGCTCGGGCAACGTGCGTACGGCCCTGATGACGGCCGACGGCGGGCTGAAGGTCAACCACATGACCGACCTCGGCGGGCTGAACGGCTTCGGCTCGGTGACGGCGAGCGGGCACGTGCTGGCGGGCCGCGCGGCGGGCGGACAGCTGGGCTCGGAAGTCGGGCCGGGACGGCCGTGGGGGCGGTCACCGCTGATGTTCGTCGGTGCGCCCTCGTCGACGATGACCGGGAAGAACATGGTCAGCCTGGCGGTGGTGGGGCTCGACGCCCGGCTGTACGTGACCTCGTCGGCGGACGCCCCGGACGCGTACCTGGCGCCGTGGCAGCCGGTGGGCCCGCGCAACGCGGCTCCGTAGCGCGGCTCCGTAGCGCTGCTCCGTAGCGCGGCTCCGTAGCGCGGCTCCGTCGCGCGGCTCGGCAACACGGCTCCGTAGCGGGGCGGGATTTTCTGGAGCGGGGCGGGATTTCCGTAGCGGCGCGCCATAGCACCCCGCACCCGCGCCACGCCCGGGGCGGACGAATTGCCTCCACTTTGGCGGCACTTACCCGGTCTTTTCCGGAAAGCAGGAGTCATCGGCCGCTTCGGTGAACCAAGTTCGCCGATTCCGCCTCTCTCTGACTGCTCAGCGTTTTCTCCTGCCCGGAACGAACCCAAGGCGTGCCCGATGCCCGTGACCCGCCGCCGCTTCGCGGCCCTGCTCACCGTGCTGACAGCCGGCACCACCGGCGTGCTCTCCGTACTCTCCGTGGCTTCCGGCCAGCAGACCGCCGCCGGGGCCGCCCAGGAGAAGAACCCGACCGTCGTCCAGCCCGCGAGCGTCACCTCCGGGTCGGTCGTCCAGGTCGTCGCGCACCCCGACGACGACCTGTTCTTCATGAACCCCGACCTCAGCCGCTCCCTGAGCTCCGGCACCCAGGTCACCACCGCCTACCTCACGTCCGGCGAGTCCGACGGCCGCAACGAGGCGCACGGCAACGCCGCCAAGGACCCCGAACAGCCCGCCGACCGCGCCCACTACGCGGAGGCCCGGCAGAACGGCATACGCTCCGCCTACGCCCAGATGGCCACCGGCGACCGCACCAGCGCGTGGCGGCGTACGGTCGTGCCCACCGCCGGCGGTGGCCGCGCCGAGGTCGACGTCCTCATAGCGAAGCCGCAGGTCAACCTGGTGTGGCTGATGCTGCGCGAGGCCCGCACCACCGGCGAGGACACCCCCGAGAGCCTGCGCGGCCTGTGGAACGGCCGGATACCCGCGCTGGAGTCCCAGCTGACCACCGGGACCCCGGTCAAGCAGGGCTTCTCGTACACGAAGGACCAGCTGGTACAGGCGATAGCCGGGGTCCTGGAGCAGTACCGGCCCACGACGGTACGGATGCAGGACCCGACGCCCGGCCGGTACGGGGAGAACGGCCGCTACACCGACCACCAGGACCACATGTACGGCGCCCGCTTCGTGCAGGCCGCCACCGCCGCCTACGCCCAACAGGTGCAGCGGCGGCCGCACTTCTCGGTGCAGAGCTACCTCGGCTACCACAACAGCACGCTCCCGCACTCGCTGGACCCGCAGACGGCCGAGACGAAGACCGGCTACCTGCGGACCTACGCCTGGCAGGACCACCAGGACTACTGCGGCAGCCCCTCGGGCTGCGGCGACCGCAAGGTCGCGGGCAACCCGACCGGGCGCAACTGGGCCCAGTCGCTGCGCTACACCCGCGCCGACAACGCGTCCTGGCTGACGGAGGGGACCCCCGGCCGGCTCTGGGCGTTCACGGTGCTGGACGGCCGCATGGCGTACTGGACGCGCGGCGCGGGCGGCGTCTGGGAGAAGCCGGTCTTCCTCGCGGGCACGGGCATCGACCCGGGCGCGACCGCCGCCCGGCTGCCCGACGGCCGCGTCGCCGTCCTCGCCACCCGTACCGTCCTCGGCCCCGCCCCCTCGGACTACCGGCGCGAGGTCGTGTACGCCGTCCAGGTCGCGCCCGACGGGCCGTTCGGCGCGTGGCAGTCGCTCGGCACCCCCGAGAAGGGCGACGACGACGGCACCTCGGCGATCAGCGCGCCCGCGGTCGGCGTGGACGGACGGGGCCTGCTCACGGTCTACCTCCGCGACTCGCGGCGCACGCTGCGCGCCACCGCCCAGCAGCCGGACGGCGGTTTCTCGCCCTGGCAGCGACTGGGCGGCGAGGACCTGCAGAGCGACCCGGTCACGGCGGTCGACTCCGCCGGGCGGCGGCACGTGTACGCGACGACCACGACATCGGTGCTGGCCTGGACCCAGGCCGGCCCGGACGGCCCGCTGCGCGGGCCCTCCCCGACGGGCCTGCCGGCCACGACGGTCCCGCTGACGGCGTCCCCGGACGGCGCGGGCGTCCGCCTGTACTTCCGGCGGCCCGACTCGGGTGTGGTGCGTACCGCCGTGGTCACGGCGGGGCCCGCGACCAGGCCGCAGGTGTCCAGCGTCACGGAGGCGGGCGGCCGGGCCGGCTACGGCGCGGTCGGCGCGGCGGGCCGCCACGTGGCGGGCCGCGCGGACAGCGGCACGGTCAGCACTTCGGGCCTCGGCGGCCCGCCGGCCTGGGCGGAATCCCGCATGCTCTTCGCGGGCGCCCCGGCAGCCGTCCGGGAACCCGACGGCACCACCACCACGACGGTCCTCGGCCTGGACGCCGAACTCCACACCTCCACCACCCCCGCCACCCCCACCCGCCCCACCTGGCACCGCGCGACCCGCTGACGGCCTAGCTGGCGGCCGGCAGGAGGGCGTGGATGCGGTCGGGGGTCCAGGTGCCGGCGGCGCCGGGGCAGGTGGAGAGGTATTCGGCGGTGTCCTGTCGCGTCCAGGGGCCGGAGTCCAGGAGGCCGGTGGCCAGGTGGCGCAGGTACGCGGCGGACGGGGTGCGCAGTTCGACGTCGCGGAGGGTCCACGGCGCGGTGAAGGTCACCACGGGGATCCCGTCGATCGTGCCCGGGCAGACGAGGGTCTCGTAGCGGCCGGGGCCGAGGGCGTGGCGGCCGTCCCGCAGGACGGTCGTGAGGTCGAGGTCCGCGCACGGTTCCCGGGCCATCTCCTGCGCGGCGATGTCGGACAGCTGGCCGGTGGTCACCAGGTGGGCCCGCCCGCGGAGCCGGCCGGGGGCGGTGGGGTCGTAGTAGCCGCGTCCGCCGGTCCACACCAGGGACTCGGTGGCGAAGTACAGCCGGCCGTCGAGCTCGACCGGGACCGAGCGCTCGGGCGCCCGCCGGTCGCGGCAGCCCGGGTGGGCGTGCGTCGCCCCCGGCGGGGTGCCGCCGGCGATGTACGCGGCGAGGCGGTCCATGTGCATGTTGGAGCCGTAGGAGGCGTACCAGACGTGCTCGGGGGCGGGGATCGCCCGGGTGAGCGGACGAACGGTGTGTACGGCCATGCACGGGTCCTCGGGGCTGCGCGGTACGGCTTCCACCCGTTCGCCTGCACGCGCCGGGCGGATCGTATGCGACGTACCGGGCAAAGTTCTCCCCAAGGTCTGGGCACGCCGCGGGGGCGGCCGACGTCTCCGTCGGGCCGCCCCCGCGCCACGGGCCGCCGGATCAGGCACCCAGGTGGTTGCCCTTCGCCCACTCGTGCTCGCCGTCCGTGACGCAGCTGGAGGTGTAGACCGGGCCCGTGAAGCCGGGCTTGGTGGCGGGCACCGCGGCGAGCGAGGAGCAGTTCGACGAGAAGCCCGCGCGACCGCCGGAGAAGTAGTCGATGTCGACCCCGTCGTTGGCCAGAGCGGCACCGGCCCCGCCCAGCAGGATGCCGGCGGCCAGGACGGACGCGGTGACAGCAGAACGAATACGCATGACTCCCCTAAGGATCTGTGGAACGACGACGCGCTGGTCGATGTGCGCGTCGGCCGGTCCAACGCCTGGGGGCACCGCCGGGAACGGCAGTTCACTCCAATGCCTGCGGCTTTATCGTTTCGACAATTCGCGCCCCCTACGCGCCCCCCTTGTGCGCCCCCTGGGGCCGGGGGTGGAGCGCCACCGGCAGCCGGTCGAGCGCGATGCCGAACTCGGCGCGGTAGGCGGCCCGTACCTCCTCGTCGGTGGCCAGCTCCTCCTCCGTGCGCTCGCCGTCCGCGGAGGTGCTGATGAGGGTGCGGTCCCGCAGGGTGATCCGGCCGCCGTCCTCGGTGAGCCGGGAACAGACCGGGCCCCTGGTGAAACCGGACTCCGGGCTGGTGCCGTGCCACCAGGCGCCGGTCCGGAAGTCGGCGAGCACCCGGGGGCGCGCCTCCAGCCGGTACGCGGGCACGCCGTCGCGCAGCACGTCGAGATCCCCCGCCGCAGCGTCCCCGGCCGCCGCCCTGACGAGGAACACCCCGCCGGGGTCCTTCTGCTCGCCCGGATCGTCCAGGTCGAGCGGGTGCACACTGTGCTCGCCGAAGCCCACGTCGGCGAGCCAGCGCCCGTCGACGCGCAGCGCGAGGTGGTCGTACGGAATGCCCGGCACACCGTCCTTGCCGTACACCCGCGCCTGGAGGAGCTCCACCCGGTACCCGAGGGTGCCCAGCAACCGGGCGAACCCGGCGTTCAGTTCGTAGCAGATGCCACCACGCCCGCCGGTCACGAGCTTGTCGAACACGGCGTCCGGGGTGAGCGCGATGTCCTCGCCGAGGTGGATCGCCAGGTTCTCGAACGGCACGGTGCGCAGATGGCGCAGGTGCAGCTCGCGCAGCGATGCGGCCGTCGCCCGCGCGGGCCGCGCCACCCCCAGTCGCCGCAGGTAGGCATCGGTCCGGACGTCGTCGAGAGGCTCCATGCCCCCACTCTCCCCACCCCACGGCCCCGACACCATGCGCCATTGGACCTAGGCCCCGCCCCGAACGACTCCGGGCCGGCGGTCGACGACCACCGGCCCGGAGCATCGGATGCCCTGCCCCTACAGCACCGGGAGGTTCTTGCGGAGTTCGAAGGCCGTGACCTCCGAGCGGTATTCCTCCCACTCCTGCTTCTTGTTGCGCAGGAAGTCATACGGCGCATTGGCCACCTGCGAGGTCGGCCTCCGGCTCCCCGCGGACCAGGGTCAAGCTGTCCGCTGTTGGTCGTTGGTGGTGGCCCCGGGCCGCCTCTCGACGGCCCGGGGACGGCCCGGGGACGGCCCGGGATCAACCGCCTCGTCGGCGGATTTCAGGTGACAAGACAGCCTGCCGATCACAGCACGCCAGGGCACGCGCCCCGCATCACTCGGCGTCGCTGCGCTCCAGAACCAAGCCAACGGACCCGTCTTCCAGACCGTTGCTGTCCTCAAGGTGGAGATGGCTTCCATCGGGAACGCCGTCTTTGGCCAACACGAGCAGATGGCCGGCCAGCGTCCTGAGCCCAGCGGCGTTCGCCTCGATGACGATCTCGCTGCCTAGGTTCCGTACCTCGATCCGCGCATCCTCCTCCCACGTGAAGACCTGCGCTACACCGTCGGTCAGGGCCCTGACGTGAGTGCTCTCGATTGGCACGCTAGGTTCGAAGGTCATGCCAGACATCATGCTGCTTCCCAGACACGGCTCCAGAAGCCCCGTACGCTCACGGCATAGCAGCAGTTGAGCGGCTTTGCGATGGCCTGGATGGGCTCCCCAGTCCACGGACAGGCCGCGCGCCGCATCGGCACCTACTCCAGCAGGATCTCCTCTGGCCGGCGGTTGGTGACCGAGGTTTCACGGACACGCAGTATGTGCACGATGCAGGCTTCAAGGTCGCCACCGTGACCGTCACGGGCCATGCTCCTCAGCTCTCGCGCCAAGTCCAGCCCGTTGACCAGAACGATCGGGTACTGATCCTCAACCATCTCGGTCTGCGCCGGTACGGAGTAGGCCCCGGTCGTGACGTAGACGCCGATCCAGCCGCGCCGGAGGCGGGCCACGACACGAGCGATTTGGTCGGCAGACACGACGTGGTCGAGACGGACGCACTTCGCCTGACCAAGGACAACGAGGCTCGTGCCAGCCAGTCCACTGCCGATGTCGAGCCTTCCGACGAAGTCAGCCCCTCCATCACCAGACCGCTGGGTCAGCCACCCTTCGAGATAACTGTTCCCTGCACCCCGCAGAACGCGCGCGGCGACCGCGGAGGCAACAGCCTCAAAATCATGCTTGCGCCCGTCGAAGTATTTATAGATCAGCTCCAGATCCTTGGCTTCGGCAGTACCCGGCTTCGGCCGCTGCTCGGGCACCTTGGTCACCTTGGCCCGAGCAACCCGCCGGCGGAGTCGCGGAAGCTCCGAGCTACCATTCTTGACCCACTCCCGCCATGCTCGTGGAGCCAGTTCGAGCGCCTTGGCGTCGCTCAGATCTTTGTCCCGGCGGGAGTGGATCCACTCCCAAGAGACCTTGTCGTCCTCGTCGGTGAGGTCGAGCAGGGCGATGTCGTACACGTAGTTGGTGAACGTGGTGTGGTCACTGCCACCCCACTGCACCAGGCGTTCGGCACGCTCGATGATGCCCAGCCCGCAGAACTCGACGTGCCCCTTGACCTTCCCGCTGCGCGACACTGCCCGGAACAGCAGCAGGGGGACAGCGCCAGCTCGTTCCTCAGGGGTGTGCCCCTGGTGTCCTGCGAAAGCATCGAGCAGGGCGGCGTTCCCGATGGTCCTACCCGGCTCGACTGTGGTGGTGGCCTTTTGATCGCCGAAGTAGCGGACGTGCCCGTTGTCCATGTCAAACACGTCGTGCCAGGGCGTCTGCTCGGTACCGGCCTTCCAGGGGCTTGACCGCACAAGGATCACAGGTCGCCTCTCTCCATCAGGAGCACGAACCTTCGCCATGCCGTTGATGCCGGCCTCCAGCAGAGCCCGTGGCAGGTTGGGTGAGTGGGTCACGTGGTGGAAGTTGGGGTATCCCTCCAGCTCCGCTGGCTTCGGGTCCTTCCCCGTGGCGTACCGAAAGACCTGACCAACACGCAACTGACCACCCACGTGTCCCCCTTGGCAGTGATATGACGATCGTCGACACGGTAGTGGCCCTCACTGACAAGAGCGCACTGAGGCCGCGCCTGTCGCTACGGACGGTGATACGTGCGGATAGATGCGGGGGCTGCTGTGCCTCTCGGTCATCTCCGAGTTCCCTCGCACGGCACACAGACGCAGCCAGGCTGGGTTCAGCAACTACCTGCAAGCAGCTCCGTGGATGACTACCATTCACCCCACCAAGCAGTCGCGCAGGTTGCGAACGCACCTTCAGGGCGGGGAGAGTAAATGAAAATGGAGCCGCGCAGCATGGCGCTCGATAAGGTATTTAAGCGCCGCGGCCGATACGACATCCCTGACTGGCAGCGGGATGAGGTGTGGTCGCCTCAGCAAAAGAGACTGCTTATCGACTCCATCCTGAACGGCTGGAAGCTCCCGAAGTTCTACTTCGCCAAGACGTCTAGCGATCCCGATGAGTTCGATGTCGTGGATGGGCAGCAGCGTCTTGCTACGATCTGGGAGTTCTTCGAGGACAAATTGCAACTCTCGGAGGATTCCGCTAAGCGCTTCGGAGGTTCCACCTACTCAGGCCTCCCCGACACCATCACCGACGACTTCGATGATTTCGAGATCCAGTACGACGAGATCACCGAAGCTTCCGATAATGACATCCAGGAATTCTTCCAGCGACTCCAGGCTGGAAAGAGCCTTACGGCCGCCGAGCGACTCAACTCGGTAAACAGCAATCTGACGCGTTTCGCGCGCAAGTTGGCCACCCATGAATTCTTCTCCAAAAAGGTGGCGAGCAACAACACGCGGAAAGCCTACTTCGACATGTCACTGAAGGCCCTCGCTCTTGAGCTTGAGGGATTCGACGTAAGCCTCCGCTACGACGAACTTAAGGCCCTCTCTGATTCGCAGAGCAGCTTCGGGGAGACCTCCGAAGTAGCCAAGAGGCTTCTCAACACACTCGACTACCTGAACCGCGCCTTCCCCGAAAAGAGTTCCTCGCTTCGCAACAGAAGCACAATTCAGTCGTTCATCACCTTGGCAGCCGTAATCGTGGCCCGGGGGAATTCTACGGGAACCGAGCAGAAGCTCCACGCGTTTTGCAATGACTTCATTACGGAGCTGGCTAAGCAGAACGAGCTGGGAACGAAGGCGACAGATACCTCGTACCTTAAATACCAGCGCACACTTTCCGCCAACGTCAAGTCTGGCGCAAAGGAACGGCATGAAATCCTGTTGCGAAAGCTGCTGATCTCCGATCCGTCATGGATGAACATCCTGTCCTTGCAGGAGACATCGGCCACGACCCTGCGTGAAGAGATCGATAACCTGGGGAAGCGGATTAGCGACCTCATCTCACTCAAGAACGATCAGTACTCCGCCAAAAATGGGAGCGACTTCTTCAAGCCCACAAATAGGACCTTTGGCGCGATGACTTCAATTCGCCAACCAATCGAGAACTTCGAGGCATATTCGAAGCTCATCGGAGATCTATACTTCACACTGCGAGAGGGTCCTGGGAGTAGGCTCCCCAACGATGTCGCGCCTGCATCATTCATCGATGTGAATCTCCTGCGCACTGGCCTCCAGCACGATGTCGACCACGGTAAGGCGGGAGCGGTTGCCAGTAAGCGGCGGAAAATCGGCGAAGCCTTTGCCCGCTACGCCTCCGGGGAAACGGCTCCTGGCGCGCTAGCTCCCGAACGATTCCCTCTAGTCCAGGCTGCGCTCCTTCGGGCTATTGCCGACGACCTTGAAGCGCTTGACGTAGAAGTGCTCTAGGCGCGAGTTCCCGCCGGCCAGCGGGTAGCGATTCGGTGGAACCTTAGCTTTCGATCCCACGGTCCCGCCCAGAATTGACCCCTGCTCCCTATCCCGTCTGCCGCCGACCCGAACGACAGGACGCCAGGACCCGTATCTGCTCGCTCTGCCTGGGTCGACGGCAGGCGGGATGGGGGCCCTACCTTCACCACGATGCTGCCCCCAGTCGCCCATGGCTCCTCCATTCCGGAGCCTGAGCCCGCCACCGGAGGCATCGTCCTGCCCTGCACCTCGCAGACCCATCCTGGTCGCGTCGTGTTTCTTCCTGCCCATCAACCCAACCGTTGTGGGCGGTCAACCGTGATCTCTGGAAGCCTCTAAGAAGGGGCCCACAATCGGCGTTCTTCCCTCTGAACAGTGACGTGCGAAGCTGGAGCGCGCGAATGCGACCAGGCGCCACCGCGCATGCGGCGGAAGAAGGAGGAAAGCGTGACGAACCCCAGCCCTCGCGGGACGTACTTGACGATCTCTGAGGCTCTGCGGGCAAGAATCGCCGAGGGAGCATACCCCGATGGCCTTCCGTCCGAAGCGGAGATCGGGCGGGAGTTCGGCGTGGCCCGGACGACCGTCCGTCGCGCGCTTCGCACTCTGGAGGAAGCCGGCGACGTGACCACCGTCGCCGGGGTCGGCCGCCAGGTCGGCGGTGGGACACAGGTGGCGCCGTACAAGCGGATCATGACGGACCTGCTGGACCGCATCCGGACGGGCGAACTGCCCGCCGGCGCTCGTCTCCCAAGCGAGGCAGAACTCTCCGAGTCCTACGGCGTCGCGCGGGGCACTGTTCGTCGCGCCGTGCACGAGCTGGAAGCCGCAGGACACATTCAAGCTAGGCACGGAGTCGGGCGGTTCGTGAGCCCGACGTCCTGAACCTCGACAGCTGGGAAGGCACTGACATGCACTTGGCCAAGTGGGCTCACGACCTCGCAGAGTCCTTGCTCGCCGAGAGTCTGCCAAAGCGGTGGGCTCATTCGCAGCGTGTCTATTCGCAAGCCCTGATGCTGGCCCCGGCTCTGGGCGAGGATGCGGAGCTGCTAGCTGCGGCGGCCATTACGCATGACGTCGGGTACGCGCAGGCTGCGGTCGACACGGGGCAACACATGATCGACGGGGCGCGCTACCTACGCGACGTGGTGGGTGCCGATCCCCGGCTGTGCAGTGTCGTGGCCTTCCATACGTCTTCCCCTTGGGAAGCCTCCGAACTGGCACTGAGCGAGGCACTGGCGGAGTTCGGCCCCGCAGAGCCTGACCTGGTGGACGCGATCACGTACTGCGATCTGACCAGCAGCCCAGTGGGCGCTCTCGTGGATCCAGCGGACCGGTTGGCTGAGGTTCTGGACCGGTACGGCCCGGATCACGTCGTGTTCCGGGCCGTGTCCGCGGCGCGGCCGGAGCTGCTGGCCCGTGTTGCTCGGGTGCGTCAGCGCAGCTTCGCGACAGAGCGGTCCAAGCTCAGCTGATTCGGGGAATCGGTGAGTCGCGGAAGCCTTCCTCCATCCGCCGGCGGGTAGTGGGCGATACGTCGAGGGACTCGATTTCGGCCCTCGGAATCCACCGAACCTCCAGGGATTCCGAACTCACCTTGATCTCACCGCTGACCGGTCGGGCCCGGAAGCAGAGCGAGAACTCTTGCCGCACCTCGCCGTCCGCGAACGCGATGACATGCCCGGGATCGGTGAAGATGCCCACCAGGCCGACGACCTCGACCAGGATCCCGGTTTCCTCCAGGACCTCGCGGACCACCGTTCCTGCGATGTTCTCCCCGACCTCCTGAACGCCCCCCGGCATGCCCCAGCGGCCGTTGTCCGATCGCCGCTCCAGCAGCACATCTCCCGCATCGTTCACGACGAACGCCGTGACCGCGGGCACGATGCTGTTGGCTTTCGGCGCGTCGGGATCGTTGAAGTAGTCAGTGCGGCGACTCATGCTCACCTTTCGACGGAGACAGCTTCGGACCAGACCTTTTCGAAGCTCTGCTGATACGTGGAAACCAGCTCAGCACCGGCGACCTTGCGCAGGTGGAGAACCGGTGTCAGGGGTGCGCTCACCCCGTACACCTGCGTGTTCACCAGCCACTCGTCATCCGACCGGTAGAGCGAGTTGTGCAGGGTCGACCGGTGGAGACGGAACTCGATCCCCGGAACCGAATAGAGGGGGCGATAGAGCTTCATTACCTCGCGGACCTTGTAGGCCACCCCCTCGCCGATTTCCTCCTCCTCGCCTCGGCGCCGGATCTCCGGGCTCTCCGGGTCGCCGAGCAGGATGCGGGACCGAACGCCACCAGCCGCTTTCAACCTGAGCAACTGGGCCCAGCGAGGATTCTCGGCGAGGAAGACGCCAGCGTGGACCAGCACACCAATCTCGCGTTCCGCCCGCCCGAACAGCTGGAGCCATAGGTCCGCCGGCACGTAAGAGCGATGCGGATAGACCTTCAGAACCTCGGCGTCGGCAGCGTCCTTACGCTGCCCGTCCGGCAGGCCGTCCGGCCAGAGATATCCCTCGTCTTCCCGCAGGAAGGCCGAGATGGCAAGGCGGTGTCGCCTGTACGGTGCTCGCCCCTTGGTGATCCAGCGCTCCACTGTCTTGGGATCGACCCCAAGGTGCTCCGCTAGGGAATCCGCCGTGACGCCTTGCGTCAGCATCGCGGACCTTAACCGCTCGTTCGCCATCCAACCCCCAGGGACGTCTAGGGACGCATTCGCCCGTCAGAACGCTATCGAGGACGTCCCAAGTCGTCCAGCGACGCGGTGACTTCGTCCCATCGTTCGACGGCACTCTGATGACACATCGCACGGCGGACTGGCTGAGGCGCGGAGCTTGACAGCCTCAACCAGAACCGCCACTGTGAGATACACGTTCAAGCATGTATCTCATGCTTCGAGGGCGGCTATTTCGCGCTGACCTGCATGGATGCCTGCAACGAGCTGTGTGCGCAAGGCAAGGGGCCCGGAACTGCGTGGGCTCACAGCTGAGGGCGGGGACGCTGCAATCCCGCTAAAGGCCAGGGGACAGGGCTTCGGCCCGACTGGCGAGGTGGCCCGGTGACCGCGAGCAACGGCCGGCGTGTGGGGACGAGTTCCCCCTTGCAGTGAGTGTCCTGTGCCCACCCGTTTCTGGAGGTTCGAAGTGATCCGCTTAAGACCCTTGGCCGCCACCGCGCTGGACCGGCGTTGCGGCGTTGCCCATCGCGTCGCCTGATCTGCCGCGCATGCCGCGGCGGTTGCCTCCCCGCCCGTCCGGCCTGCGGCCGTACGGGCGGGGTCGCAGGGAGCCGAGTACATCCGCTCCACCCCTCCAACGCAGTACAGCCCCCGGCGCTCGAACGCCGGGAGCTGCTGAGTCCCGTTCCTCTGCAGAAGGAGCAAGACCCATGAAGTCCATCGCCGCACTTCACGACGTTGTTACCCCGTGGTCCGACGGCCTGGAGCCAACGGACGCGGACCTGGACGCGATCGAGTGGGAGATGCCGCTGATCGAGGCGGACCTCGACCTGCTCGACGCGGAGATCGCCGTCCTGGACCGCACTCCGTCCGAGCTGGACGAGCGGCGGATCCGCCGGGCCCGCCGCAAGGCGCTGGCCGCCCGCCGGGCCCTGCTGAACCAGTCCGCCGCCGCTGCGGCGAGCATGCCGGGCGGTGCCGCGTGATGACCCGGGAGATGCCCCTCGCGGCCATGGCCTCGCCGCTGATGGCGCTGCGGATCTTCGAGGGCATGTACCGGCACCTGCCGGCGCCGTGTGTGTCAATCTCCACGGTCTGCCCGAACCTCCTGGAGCTGTCCTTCTATGAGGACGCCGACGGGTTCGAGACGTGGTGCCAGGCCCTCGGGATCCCGCTCGGGAAGGTGGCGCACAGCGTTCACGCCGACGGTCACACCAGCGTCATGAAGGCCGTGACCAACTACTCCGGCGGCCCGGTGAAGCTGATCTGTTTCACCACGATCCCCGCCTCGGAGGAGGCGCGTTCATGGGCGGAGGTCGCCTCGTGAACCGCGTTCAGATCCGTTCATCCGAGCGTGCCCTGTCGGTCGGGACGTGGCTGATCGTGGGCGGGGCGATGCTCTACTCCGTCCTCACCGTCACACCCCTGATGGCCGCACACACTCCCGCCGCATGGGGGTGGACGGCACCGATCCTGCCGCTCGTCGTGGACGCCGCGGTGGTCATCGTGGTCCGGCTCGACTCCGTCCTGGCCCGTCTCGGAGGGCACGGCGGGGCCTGGCCGGTGGCCCTGCGGTGGATGACCGGCACCATGACCCTGGCCCTGAACGTCGGCGTATCGGCCCTGGCCGGAGACCTGGTCGGGGTCGCCGTGCACTCCGTCGCCCCGCTCCTCCTCATCGTCACCGCCGAAGCGGGACTCGCCTACCGGCGAGCCCTGACCGCGGCTGTCCTGGCTGTCGAAGCCCGTAAGCAGGCCGAGCAGGACACCCGGGACCGCGCGGCGGCGGAGCGGGAGGAAAACCAGCTCCGCGCCGCTCGTGAACAGCGCGAGCACGAGGCAGCCCTCGCCCGTGAACAGCGTGAACACCAGACCCGTCTGGCCGCCGAGGAAGCCGACCGACAAGACCGCATCCGGCGTGAAGATCGGGAGCGGGCCGAGGCGGCGGAGCGGGCGGAGCGCGAGGCCCGTGAACGCCGTGAACACGAGCGTGAACAGGCCGAGGCCGAGCGTGAACGCCTTGACCGCCAGGCCGCCCAGAAACGCGACCTGGAGGCACAGCAGCAGGCCGAGCGTGAACGCCGTGAGAAGGCCCTTGAACAGGAGCGGATGGAGCGTGAACGGGCCGCCCTCCTCGCCGCTGGCCCGCCACCGGTGAAGCTGCCCGAGGATCAGGCCCGTGCCACGGTCGCCGCAGCGTTCGCAGCCGGGGTGCCGGTGCGGGTCGCCGCAGAGCTGTCCGGCTGGTCCGTCGGCTGGGCCTCCGCCCGCTACCAGGAACACCGCGAAGCCATCACCTCCGCTCCGGCCGTCGGCTGATGAGCACGCTGCCCGTTTACCGGTGGCGCCTTGCACCTGAGGGTCTGGCCACCCGTCGTCAGCTCCGTGCCGCTGGCCTCCGGCCCGGCGGTCAGGACGTCGTCGCCCAGTTGGAGCGGCCCCGCCAGCGGCGGGGCCCGCTGGTCGCCTACCTGTACCGGATCGATCTCGCGAAGCCGGTCCGGCCGATGACCCCGAACCGGTGGGCGGCCCTCGCCAAGGCGGATGCCGCCCGCCGCCGGTGCCCGGTCTGCCGCGATCACCTCCCGTACGTGATTCCGACCTCGCTCGGCATGTGCGTGGCCTGCCACGACTTCCCTGAACAGCGCGCCGCCCGAACCCTCTCTGCCGCCTGAAGGAGTTCTGCTGTGTCTCGCCGTACCCGCACACACACCGCGAGGGGCGCCGCGCCCACCATCCACGTCCCCCGCCAGCGCGGCAACCGCCAGGGGCCGCAGGTCATCGTGGTCGTCTCTGACGAGCCGCCCACCCTGACCCAGCGGGCCGCGGCCGCGACGGGCCGCTGGGTGTGGAAGCACCGCCGGACCTGGGCCCCGACCGCCCTCGCGATCCTTCTCCTGCCCGTCACGGGCATCGTCCACCTGATCACCCCGTGGGCCGCGCTCGTCGCAGGCCCGGCCGCCGCCATCCCGCTGGCAGTCCTGGGGTGGAAGGCCAAGGGCCGCCCCGTCCTGAACCACGCCGCCGGCGCCCGCCGGATCGCGTCGGCGGTCCTCGCGCTGGCCGCGCTGACCTGGCTGTGCCTGGCGCTGTGGTTCGGGCCGGCCGAGCCGGTCCTGATGGGCCTGTGGTCGCTGATCACCCTCGACGCGCAGATCACCTGGCTGTTCGCCCGCCTGCGCTCCACCCTCACCGCTAAGGGGACCCGCTGATGTCGAACAACACCTGGATGCCCAACAACAGCACCCCCAGGCCTCGCCGTCCGCAGAACGCCACCGGTCAGCAGCAGGGTGGCTGGCAACAGGGCCCGTGGCAGCAGCCCGGCCAGGCCGGCCCTGCCAGCGGCGGGCAGGGTGGGACGAGTCGGTCCCGGACGACGAACCGCAACAGGTCGCGTTCGTACCACTTCCACATCAGCGACCCGGGCGTGCAGGCCGGTGGCGGGGGGCCGCGGAACGGCCGTGGCCAGCAGCAGGGCGGCGGACAGGGCCAGGGACAGCGGGGCGGGCGGATGCACTCGCCGCTTGGTGACCCGGAGTTCTTCTCCAACGTGGACATCCGCAACTACTGCGAGTCCGGCCGCGGCCTGTTCCTGCAGATGTCGTTCGAGCTCGCCAACGCCGCCGAGATGCTCAACGCCGTGCTGAAGGAGGTCCCCGACCCCGAGGGCCGCCCGTTCGGTTCCCGGGCGAGGGCGCGCCGGGTGTCGAAGCGGATGAAGAAGGCCGCCGAGGACGCCCTCGGCACCGCGAAGAACCTCGCTGCGACGTATGCGGCGTTCCAGCGGGAGTTTGATCCCCAGCTCGCCCCGCACGCCCGCCCGCGCCAGGGCCGCCGTTTCGACTTCAACGGCTAACCGACACCGATACGTAGGGAGGTCAGAACATGCCCCGCACCATCACGACCGACGACACCCGGCAGCAGTACGACGTCCACGGCGAGGGCGGCGGGATCGGCGAGTACCTGCTCCACCGTGCCAAGCCCCATCTGCCGCCGTGGCTCGCCGGAGCCGGTGCGGGCCTGGCCTCCCTGCCCGCCCACTACTTCTGGTCCGGCGAACCCGGCGTCACCGCCGGCCTCACCCTCGCCTCCGTCGCGCTGACCGGCCTGACCTGGTGGGCTGGCAAGTCGACCACCCAGCAGCGCCGTCTGCACTCCGCCGTCACCGTCGCCGCCGCATCCACCTGGTTCACCGCCGCGGCGATCGCCGGGCCCGGGGCGGGGCCGCTGGGGGAGCTGTACTTCATCGGCGCCCCCGCGCTCGCCCTCTCGTGGAACATCCGCCAGATCCTCCGCAAGAACGTCGAAGGCCTCGCCGCCGGCGCGGATGGCGGGTTCCTGGAGAAGGTCGGCCTGGCCAAGACACAGGTCATCCGCACGGAGGTCGGCCCGAACAAAGCTGCCTTCGACCTCCAGCTCCCCCGCGGCGAACTGACCAGTACCGATGTGTCGAAGAATCTGGAGCGCATCGCCGGCGCGCTGGACGTGCCGAAGACGGCGGTTCGGATGACGGAGGACCCGGAATCCGCGTCCCGGGTCACCCTCACGGTCGTGCCGCTGGACCTGCTGAAGAACACCGTCCCCTGCCCCGGACCCTCCCACCCGGGAGGCTCCATCGCCGACCCGGTCCACGTCGGGATCTACGAGGACGGCACTCCGGCCGTCATCTACTTCCCCGGCGACCCGAAGGCCGGCCGGAACGCCGCGCACTTCCTGGTCATGGGGATGACCGGCTCCGGCAAGTCCGAGGGCGGCCTGACCGCCCTCGCCGAAGTCGTCACCCGCCGCGACGTGATCGTGTGGGCGTCTGACCCCGCCAAGGCGGAACAGACGCTCGGCCCGCTCCTGCCGGCGATCGACTGGGCCGCCCTTGACATGCCGTCCACCAAAGCCATGATCGAAGCTCTCAAGGCCGCGATCCCGGTGCGGACGGCGTGGCTGGCCAAGTACGGCTACAAGCAGTGGGAACCCGCGTGCGCCGAGACCCAGGCGGACGGCTCGCCGGGCATGCCGTACCTGATCGGCTGGTTCGAAGAGGCCGCGAAGGCGATCCGCGAGATCGATGACGACGTGTTCACCGGGATCTCCCAGGAAGCCCGCTCGGCTGGCGTCTCCCTGGTCATCTCCATGCAGCGTGCTTCCGGCAACCAGGTCTCCACCGACACCCGCGCCTCCCTCGGCTCCTCCTGGGTCCACGGCGTCCGCAGCGAGGGAGATGCCCGCTTCGCCCTGGACGACGAGGTCCTCGACGCGGGGGCGGCCCCGCACGTGTGGAAGGACAAGAAGCCCGGCTACTCCTACCTCGTCGCCAACGGCGTCAACGACGCACTGTGGGCCACGCCGCTGCGCGACTACCTGACCGGCGTCGACTACCTGAACTGGGCCGTCATCAACTTCGCCGACATCCGGGCAAGCATCGACCCCACCACCGCCGGAGTCGCCGCCCGGACCGTGGACCGGGCGTTCACCGCCCGCACCCGGTACCCGATTCCCGGCACCACCGACCAGCCGGAGACCACCATGCTCAACGGCTACGGCCCGGACGAGGACGAGGAGAACGGCTACTACCCCGACGAGGACGACTACGACATGCGCCCGCCGTACGGGGCCGACCAGGACGACGACTACGAGGAAGGGGAGTTCATCGACGCAGAGCAGGAACTCCCCCAAGTCGAGCAGGTCGTCCAGCTCGCGGCCCGGCCGCCCGCCGATGAACCTCGCCCGAAGATCAGCACCGCGGACGCGCGTGCCGCGATGGAGGAAGTCCTCGAAGAGTTCGAGGAGGAGGGCCGGGACGTGGTCGGCCCGGCGGACTTCATGGCCTACTGCGACCGCTACGGACGGGGCCGTTCCTGGGTCTCCGGACAGGTCGCGCAGTTCGTCCTGGCGGGCCGTCTGGCCGAGACCAGCGAGGTCGGCCGCTACCGGATCGTGCCGTACGAGGTAGCGGCCTGACGCGTCAGACGCGCCAGACGCCCCTGACAGGCGAGCAGCCCAAAACACAGGTCATACGTGCGCGCGAGGGGTGTCAGACGGGTGTCTGACGCGTCAGACACCCCCGCCAGACACCCGCCCTGACACCCCAGACACCCCCTCCCGTGGGGCCCGCACCAGACCGGTGCGGGCCCCACTCCTCTTCCCTGGAGGCCCGCATGCCCGACTACCCGGCCCGCCCGACACTCCCCGAACCGCTCCGGTACGAGGACGCGATCCTCTACCCGCCGGCCGTCGTCGAACGGCGGATGCTGCCCGCCGAGATACCGCCCGGCGTCCAGTACGTCACCCTCCCCGACGGCACCCGCACTCTCGCCTACACCCCCCAGCCGCAGACCCCGCCCGCGCGTCCGGTCCCCACATGGGCCAAGACCACCGCGCTCCTCGCCCCGACCGTCGGTGGAGGTATCGCGGCCGCCTCCGCCGGGCTCGCCTACGCCGCCCCGGGACTGATTGCCCTAGCCGAAGCCCTCTGGGCCACCGTCGCCCTCATCGCCGCTGGCGCCGTCGTTGTCCTGGCCCGCCCCCGCCGAGCCACCAACCGACCGACCACCCACATCACCCAGCACGTCACCGCAACCGGACTCTTCGGCCGCGCCACCGGAACCATCAACCACCGCTGAAACACGGAAGGGCGGCCCCCGTCTCGCCAAAGCCTGGGGCCGCCCTGTTCTCCCGATCCACATGACCTGGAGGTCTTCAGCATGACCCATCCCATCCCGATCCGGCGAGTGCCCGGCGACCGCCCCTGGCTGTTGGACCTGTTCTCCTGCGCCGGCGGCGCCGCCATGGGCTACCACCGAGCCGGGTTTGACGTCGTCGGAGTCGACATCGCCCCTCGTCCCAACTACCCGTTCACCTTCCACTGGGCCGACGCGCTGGAGTTCCTGGCGGACCTGATCGCCACGGGGGAGATCGAGCGGTTCGCGTTCGTCCACTCCTCGCCGCCGTGCCAGGCCAAGTGCAATCTGTCCGTCGGCACCAATCGGTCCCGTAACTGGGGCGGCATCCACGTCGACCTGGTGGCCCCCACGCGCCTGCTGCTCCAGGCGTCCGGACTGCCGTACGTGATCGAGCAACCCAACGGCAAGGCGGAGATCCGCAAGGACGTATGGCTGTGCGGGGAGATGTTCTCCCTCGACGTCCTACGCCACCGCAACTTCGAACTCGGCGGCTGGACCGCCCCACAGCCGCCACACCCCAAGCACCGGGGCCGCGTACGGGGGTGGCGCCACGGCGAGTACCACGACGGCCCGTACGTCGCCCCCTACGGCAACGGCGGCGGCAAGCCCACCGTCCCCGAGCTTCAGGCCGCCATGGGCATCACGTGGACCGACGTCCGCGAGGAGCTGACCGAGGCCATCCCGCCGGCGTTCTCCCAGTGGCTCGGCACCGCGTTCCTCACCCGCACCCGCACGGGGGTGGCCGCGTGAGTGACCTGTCGTCCATCGACCTGCCGGGCCTGAACCTGCTTGCCCACGCAGTCCTTGCCACCGAGCGCGGCTGGCACGTCTTCCCCCTCCGCCCCCGCGACAAGCGGCCCGCCGGCCACCCCGAACGCGCCTGCCCCCGCACCGGCCGGTGCACGGACGGACACCGAACACCGGAGCAAAGGGCCACCACCGACCCCGACCTCTTGGCCGCGGCATGGACCCACGCCCCGTACAACATCGGTATCGCCACGGGCCCGTCCGGGCTGCTCGTGATCGATCTCGACACGCTCAAAGCCAAGGACAAGAAGGGAACGCCTGACGGCGTCGCCCTCTTCGAAGCGCTCTGCGAGCGAGCCGGGCACGCCGTCCCCCTCACCCACCGAGTGCGGACCGCGCGCGGCGGGGTGCATCTGTACTTCACTCAGCCCACCGGTGCCCGGCTCGGGAACACGGCCGGACATCTCGGCAAGCACATCGACACCCGGGGGTGGGGCGGCTACGTCGTCGCCCCAGGCAGCAGCACCCCGGACGGGGCGTACGAGATCCTCGACAGCCGCCCGCCCGTACCACTGCCTGACTGGCTCCACATCGCACTAACCGCCCCGCGCGAGCCCAACCGCTCCCCGATCCCGGCTCCGGCCGTGGTCCTGGGCAGCGGGACCCGCGCCGCCGAGGCAGCGCTGGAGCGCGAGACGGCCACCGTCAGGGCGACCCAAGAGGGTGGCAGGAACGCTCAGTTGCTCACCTCAGTGCGGGCGGTGGGGCGATTCGTCGCGTGGGGCGACATCCCCCGGCACGTGGCCGAGGAGGCTTTTCAAGCGGCGGGGGAGGCGGCCGGACTGTCGGCGGCCGAGTGCCGGGCCACGATCCGTAGCGCGCTCGACTGGTCCATCCGCACGGCCCGCCCCCGGTCGGCCGCCGCGTGACCAGCCCCGGAACCTATCCCTTGAAAAGCCCCACCCCCACCGCTCCCCGGCCCGCAGCCGCCGAAGCGGCCCTGCCGCAGGACGCCGTGGGCGCCCAAGAGGTCGTCGCCGAAGGCGTCCCTCCTGGCTCTGACCCGCACCCGGCCGACCACACGGACCACACCCCCGCTCCCCCACGGAGGGAAACCCGCATGCCCGAGCCCATGGACGGCGCCGCCCTGCTCGACGAGATCGAGCGCTTCCACCGCCGCTTCAACATCTTCCCCATGGAGGCCGCCTACGTCGCCGTGACCCTGTGGGACGCACACGCCCACCTCCTGGACTGCTTCGACGCGACACCCCGCCTGGCATTCCTCTCCCCGGAGCCCGCCAGCGGCAAGAGCCGGGCCCTGGAGATCGTCGAGACACTCGCCCCGTACCCGATGGTCGCGGTGAACGCCTCCGCCTCCGCCCTCTTCCGCGCCGTGTCCGGGATGGATGCTCGCCCCACGATCCTCTTCGACGAGATCGACACCGTCTTCGGCCCCAAGGCCGGAGAGAACGAACAGCTCCGCGGCTTCCTCAACGCCGGACACCGCCGCTCCGGAGTCATGTACCGGTGCGTCGGCGACGGATCCAACCAGCAGGTACAGGAGTTCCCCTCCTTCTGCGCGGTCGCCGTCGCCGGACTCGGCTCCCTCCCGGACACGATCCTCACCCGCTCCGTCATCGTCCGCATGCGCCGCCGGGCCCCCAACGAGCACGTCGAACCCTTCCGACAGCGCTTCCACGAGAAGGAAGGCCACGCGCTCCGCGACCGCCTCGCCGCCTGGGCCGACAGCGTCCGCCACCTCGTCGAAGGCTCCTTCCCGCAGATGCCTGAAGGCGTCACCGACAGGCCCGCCGACGTGTGGGAGCCGCTCCTCGCGATCGCCGAGGCTGCTGGCGGGACTTGGCCCGAGCGGGCCCGCGCAGCGTGCTCCGAGATGGTCAACGAACTCGCCGCCGACGACAAGGGCTCCACCGGGATCCGGCTCCTCACCGACCTTCGCGACCAGGTCTTCGGCGACGCCGACAAGCTCCCCACTGTCATCATCCTCGACCGGCTCAACGCCCTCGAAGACGCACCCTGGGCGGACATGGGCGGCAAGCCGCTCGACTCCCGCTCCCTCGCCCGGATCCTGCGCGAGTACACCACCGGCGGCAACAAGCCCATCGCCGCCCGCCCCGTCCGCACCGGCGCCGGCGTCGTCCGCGGCTACTACGCCGAAGACCTCCACGACGCGTGGACCCGGTACTGCCCTCCCCGGACGTCCGCTACATCCGCTACATCCGCTACATCCGCTAAGTCGTCGCTCGACACCGCCCTGACCAGCGGCAACACGTAGCGGGCGCGGCGAATTCGTCCGCTACACCCACTCACCACATCCGCTACATCCGCTACACCTCTGGGCTCGTGTAGCGGACCGATCCGCTACACGAGCACCCATCCGCTACACCCAACGGGGCTCTGACCTGCGATGTAGCGGATGTAGCGGATGTAGCGGACCTCCCAGAGAACCCGACCTCGCTGGAGAACACATGGCCGATCGCTCCGACCCCCGCGCCACCCTCCGGCGCGGGCTCCCCGACCGCTATCTCACTCCCGACGACATCGCCGCCCTGCTCGGCGTCCCGCTGGAGACCGTCTACCAGTGGCGCAAGAAGCGGACCGGACCGCCCGGATTCCGCGTGGGCAAGCACCTGCGGTACGACCCCGACGCCGTGCACAGCTGGATCGCCGAGCAGATGCAGGCGGACATCAGCCAAGCCGCCTGACCGACCACCACAACCGCCGAGGGCGGGCCCGCCAGAGCCCGCCCTCGCTGCGTTCCCAGAAAGGCCCACACGTGGCAGGCCACATCCAAGACCGCTGGTACAAGACCGAACCCGGCCCCTCCGGAAAGCCGGCGCGGGTAAAGACCGACCGGTACGGCACCGGCCTTCGCTACCGCGCCCGGTACATCGGGCCCGACGGCACCGAGAAGAGCAAGTCGTTTCGCGACCGTGAGAAGCGCCTCGCCGAACAGTGGCTCGCGAACATCGAGGCGGACATGTCCCGCGGCGCCTACGTCGACCCGTCCGCCGGCCGCACCACGTTCCGCCAGTACGGGGAGAAGTGGATCGCGGCGCAGACGACCGACATGACGACGCGCACGACGGTGGAGGTACAGCTCCGGCTGCACGCGTTCCCGCACATCGGCCCACGCCCCCTCGGCTCGTTCAAGCCGGAACACATCCGGGAGTGGCTCGGCACCCTGGAGAACGTGCTGCCGAAATCCTCATATCGGCGCGTCATCTTCAACACCGTGTCGGCCGTGCTGACCGCGGCCGTGGAGGACGGGCACCTCCTCAAGAATCCGTGCCGCGCCACATCAGTCCGGGCGCCGCTTCCTGCTACTCCCCGCGTACGTCCGTGGACCGCCGAGCGAGTCTTCGCCGTTCGGTCCGCGCTCCCCGCGCGGTACCGGGCGATGGCTGACGTCGGTGGCGGGTGCGGGCTCCGACAGGGCGAGATCTTCGGGCTCGCCGAGGACGCGGTGAGCCGCGCGACAGGATGGCTGCACGTCGATTGCCAGGTGAAGGTGGTCAACGGGCACCTTGTGTTCTCGCCGCCCAAGCGCAGCAAGGAGCGGGATGTTCCTCTCCCCGATCGTGTCGCGCGCGTCCTCAAGCAGCACAGCAAGGAGTTCGCGCCCGTGGACGTCACCTTGCCCTGGCTACGGCCGGACGGGCCTCCCGTCACCAAGCGACTACTCTTCTCGCTCGCTGGCGGTGGAGCCGTGCGGCGGACCGACTTCAACACGCGTGTGTGGAAGCCCGCCCTCGTCGAGGCCGGGGTGATCGAGGAGCCGAAGCCCGGACAGCGGCACGAGGCCGCGCGTGAGCACGGAATGCATGCGCTGAGGCACTTCTACGCCTCGGTGCTGCTGGACGCCGGGGAGAACATCAAGGCGCTCAGCACTTACCTGGGGCACGGCGACCCCGGCTTCACGCTCCGGACCTACACGCACCTCATGCCGAGCAGTGAGGGGCGGACCCGGAAGGCCGTGGACGGGATGTATGAGGCATCGGATTCTGCGGCTGACGGCCCACAGACGGCCCAGGGCCAGTGAGACGACTCAGGGCCGGCGGTCGATGACCACCGGCCCTGAGTGTCAGAAAATTCTGACAGTGGCGCTGACCTGCGATTACAGGACCGGGAGGTTCTTGCGGAGTTCGAAGGCGGTGACCTCCGAGCGGTATTCCTCCCACTCCTGCTTCTTGTTGCGCAGGAAGAAGTCGAAGACGTGTTCGCCGAGGGTTTCGGCGACCAGTTCGCTGCGTTCCATCAGGGAGATGGCCTCGCCGAGGTTCTGCGGGAGGGGTTCGATGCCCATCGCGCGGCGTTCGGCGTCGGAGAGGGCCCAGACGTCGTCGTCGGCGCCCGCCGGGAGTTCGTAGCCCTCCTCGATGCCCTTGAGGCCGGCCGCCAGGAGGACGGCGTACGTGAGGTAGGGGTTGGCGCCCGAGTCGATCGAGCGGACCTCGATGCGGGAGGAGCCCATCTTGCCCGGCTTGTACATCGGGACGCGGATCAGGGCCGAGCGGTTGTTGTGGCCCCAGCAGATGTACGAGGGGGCCTCGCCGCCCGCGCCGGCGCTGCGCGAGGAGCCGCCCCAGATGCGCTTGTACGAATTGACCCACTGGTTGGTGACCGCGGCCGTCTCGGCGGCGTGCTTGAGCAGGCCCGCGATGAAGGAACGGCCGACCTTCGAGAGCTGGTACTCGGCGCCCGACTCGTAGAAGGCGTTGCGGTCGCCCTCGAAGAGGGAGAGGTGGGTGTGCATGCCCGAACCCGGGTACTCCGAGAACGGCTTCGGCATGAAGGTGGCCTGGACGCCCTGTTCCAGGGCGACCTGCTTCATGACCAGGCGGAAGGTCATGATGTTGTCGGCCGTGGAGAGCGCGTCGGCGTAGCGCAGGTCGATCTCCTGCTGGCCCGGGGCGCCCTCGTGGTGGCTGAACTCCACCGAGATCCCCATCGATTCGAGCATGGTGATCGCCTGGCGGCGGAAGTCCATGCCCACGTTCTGCGGGGTGTGGTCGAAGTAGCCGGAGTTGTCGGCCGGGACGGGGCGGGTCCCGTCCAGCGGCTTGTCCTTCAGCAGGAAGAACTCGATCTCCGGGTGGGTGTAGAAGGTGAAGCCCAGGTCGGAGGTCTTGGCGAGGATGCGCTTGAGGACGTAGCGCGGGTCCGCGAAGGACGGCGAGCCGTCCGGCATGAGGATGTCGCAGAACATGCGGGCGGTGCCGGGGGCCTCGGCGCGCCACGGCAGTATCTGGAACGTGCTCGGGTCCGGCTTGGCGATCATGTCGGACTCGTAGACCCGTGCGAAGCCCTCGATGGCGGAGCCGTCGAAGCCGATGCCCTCGTCGAAGGCCTGCTCCAGCTCCGCGGGGGCGACCGCGACGGACTTGAGGAAGCCCAGTACGTCGGTGAACCACAGGCGCACGAAGCGGATGTCGCGCTCCTCAAGCGTCCGGAGGACGAATTCCTGCTGCTTGTCCATGCCTTCATCCTCGCAGTTCAGACGGCCTGTGCACCACCGCCTGAAGGGTCGCGGCACAGTCGGGTCGGCCCAGTATCGCCAGTGGTGGTTTCCGCCACATTACGCACCCGCGAAAGCTCACGGCACCCCCGCACTGACCTCGGCCCGGTCATGAGCATTACCATCTGCGCCCATGGGGGGCCGGCAGTACACGCAGCGGGGGCGTCGGGGACGCTCCGTGCTCCGCCGCGCCGTCGTGCTGACCGTGCTCGGAGTGCTGGCCGGCGCGCTGTTCCTCTGCGCGCGATCCGGTGATCCGCACTCCGCATCCACGTCCGCATCCACGTCCGTCTCCGCCGCCGCCGCCGCCGAGGCTCGGGCGCACGGTACGGAGCACGCCGTCTGCGTGTCCCCGTACGACCTGCCCGGCTGCTCCCCTCTCGCGCACGTGACCCCGGCCGTGCTGCCCGTGCCGCCGCCCGCCGTGACCGTGACGGGCGGAGGGCCGCTGCCCTGCGCCCACGCGTCGGCCGCGGGGCGGATCCGGCCGCCCGAGCCGCTGACGCGCGCCCCCGACCTGCACGTTCTCCAGGTGCTGCGGACCTGACGGGTCCGGTTTTGCGTTCCGTCCACCCCCCTCATCACAAGAAGGAACCAGGGCACATGGCCAGCAACTCCGGCAGGACCCCCCAGCACACCGACCCGAACTCCCGCCAGGCGCGGATAGCCGAGATGCGCCGCGCCGAGAAGGCCCGGGAGCGGCGCAACAAGGCGATCGCGATCACCGTCTCGTCGGCCGTCGTCGTCGGTCTCGTCGGTTTCGGCGCCTGGGTGCTGATCGACCAGAAGCAGACCGAGCAGCGCAAGCAGGAGGCCGCGGAGCAGCTCCGCAAGGAGGCCGAGGAGATCCGCAAGCAGCCGGTCGAGGGCGAGCAGCTCTGGGACGCGAAGAAGCTCGGCCGCAACCACGTCGAGACGCCGGTGAAGTACGAGATGAACCCGCCGGTCGGCGGTGACCACCACCCCCGCTGGATGAACTGCAACGGCGACGTCTACAAGACCCCGCTGCCCGAGGTGAACGCCGTCCACTCGCTGGAGCACGGCGCCGTCTGGGTGACGTACAACGAGAAGGCCGCCCCGGCCGACGTGGACAAGCTCGCCGCGACCGTCGGCAAGACCCCGTACACGCTGATGAGCCCGGTCAAGGAGCAGACCGGTTCGATCATGCTGAGCGCGTGGGGCAAGCAGCTCACGGTGGACAGCGCGGACGACCCCCGCGTCACGCAGTTCTTCACCAAGTACGTGCAGGGCGAGCAGACCCCGGAGCCGGGCGCGGCCTGCACGAACGGGCTGGCCGCCAAGTGAGCCGCGCGATCCCCCGGACGTACTGGGTCGCGGGTACGGCCGTGCTGCTGGCGCTGCTGTTCGCGGCGGCGGCCACGGTCGCCGCCGCGAACGGCGGATCGGCGGCTCCGGCCCCGGCCGCGCCCCGGACACCGGGACTGCACTCCGCCGACGCCGGCTTCGCCCGGGACATGGCGGTCCATCACCAGCAGGCGGTGGAGATGTCCTTCATCGTGCGGGACCGCACCCAGGACGAGGCGGTACGCACCCTCGCCTACGACATCGCCAACACTCAGGCCAACCAGCGGGGCATGCTGCTCGGCTGGCTGGACCTGTGGGGACTGCCGAAGGTGGTGGCCGACGAGCCGCCGATGTCGTGGATGGGGAGCGCCGCGGGCCACGGCGGGCACGCCGGGCACGGCCCCGCCAAGCCCGGCGCGCTGATGCCCGGCATGGCCACCAAGGAGGAGCTGGAGCAGCTCGGCGCCGCTTCCGGGCGGGACGCGGAGGTGCTGTTCCTGCAGCTGATGACCGACCACCACAAGGGCGGCGTGACGATGGCCGAGGGGTGCGCGCAGCAGTGCGGGACCCCCGTCGAGCGGGATCTGGCGCAGGGCATGGTCGACGCGCAGCGCTCGGAGCTCACCCTGATGGCGGACATGCTGAAGCAGCGCGGAGCCACACCGCGCGGGTGACGGGACACGCTCGTACGGTGGGGGGAGGCGCCCTCTCACCCGTACGGGCGTGTACTGGCGCCGTCCGGGGGTCGTCGCATCGGCCGAACGGCCCGCCCCGCGACGGCGCACCGCGATGGGGACGCCGGCCGGGCGCGCCCGCACCCGGCTGTGAACGGCGTGCTCAGGAGGTTCAGTCATGACCACCGCCGCAGACATCATGCACCCCGGGGCCCAGTGGATACCGGCGCACGAGACGCTCGACCGGGCGGCCGAGCTGATGGCCCGGCTCAATGTGGGTGCGCTGCCCATCAGTGACACCGAAGAGCGGTTGTGCGGGATCATCACCGACCGCGACATCGTCGTGAACTGCGTGGCCAAGGGCCTGGACCCGTCGAAGATGACGTGCGGGGACATGGCCCAGGGCACTCCGCGCTGGATCGACGCCGACGCGGACGTCACCGCGGTGCTCGACGAGATGGAGAGCCACCAGATCAAGCGACTGCCCGTGATCAAGGACAAGAAGCTCGTCGGGATGATCAGCGAGGCCGACCTGGCCCAGCACCTGTCCGACGACCAGATGGCCGGCTTCGTCGAGAAGGTCTACGCCCGGCGCTGACCAGGACCGGGACCCGTCGGCCGGCTCGCTCCGGCGTTCGCTCGTCCCAGCCGGCGCTCGCCCGTCAGCGCTCGCTCGTCTCCATGACCGCCCGGGCCACCTGGTCCGGGCGGTCCAGCATGACCAGGTGCCCGGCGGGCTCGGCGACCTCGAAGCGGGCGCCGATCCGGTCGGCGAGGTCCGCCTGGCGGCCCAGCCAGCGCAGCGCACCGCGGCCGGCCGACCCGTCGTGACCGGCGAGGACGGTGGTGGGGGCGGTCAGCGGGCGGGTCCGGCGCAGCGCCGCCAGCTCGGCGGCCATGTCCGGGTAGCGGGAGTTCTCCAGCAGGGCGCCGCGCCAGACCCGGCCGGTGCGGTAGCAGCGGCGTACGAGGTCCCGCGCGGCCGGATCGCCGCCGCCGGTGCGGGAGGCCCGTACGGTGGCGCGCCGGGCCGTGGGGCCCAGCGCGGCCGGCAGTCCGGCGGCGGTCACGGCCCGGCCGAGGGCGCGGGCCGCGCCGGTGCGCAGCGCGGCGGGCAGGACCGTGCGGGGGTCCTCCTCGACGCTGGCGTCGAGGAGGACGAGACCTGCGGTGCGCAGCGGGTAGAGGCGGGCGAAGCCTTCGGCGTGGAAGGCGGCGATGGAGTGCCCGACCACGGTGACCGGGTCGGCGGCGGGCCCGCCGTACCCCAGCGCGTCGAGCAGGCCCGCGATCCGGTGGGCTTCCCCGGCGGTGGTGGGCGGTGCGGTGAACGGGCCGCTGAGGCCGTGTCCGGGGCGGTCGAAGCGGACGACGGTACGCCCTTCGGCGGCGAGCAGCGCGGCGACCGCGTCCCAGTCGAACCAGGCCATGGCCAGTCCGGCGCTCAGGACGCAGACGGGGCCCCGGCCCTCGACGAGGACGTGCAGCGGAACACCGTCGACGCGGACGAACAGGCCCGTTCCTCCGCTTCCGGGGTGCGGCGGCTCGTGCACGGTCATGTGCGGCGTTCCTTGTGGACGGAGTGGGCGAGCAGACCCAGCCAGATTGCCACGAGCAGGACCTGGAGCCGCTGACCGGCGCCCAGGGCCCAGGTGCCGCGTCCGGCGGTGAACATCGCGATGGCGGACAGGGTCCAGGCGGTGGCGAGCAGCTCCATGGCGACCAGCGCGGGCCCGTAGCGGGCGAGCGGGGCGAACCAGCCGTAGCGGCGGGCGGCGACGGTCAGGGCCACCAGCCCCACGAGGGCCCCGGTCATGGCGAGGGTGCTGCTGACGGCGTGGGCCTGGTGGGTGGCGGGCACGAGTCCGGCGGTCTCGCGGGCGGCGCATTCGGGGTCCGCGGTGGGGGTGCAGCTCAGCGGGAGCCAGGCGTCGGCCGCGGTGGCCGCGCCGAAGAGGGTGACCCCGGCCCAGCCGACGACCGCCCAGAGGCGGCGGGACTCGGCGTACTTCAGCAGCCGTACCAGGGCCAGCAGGCCGCCGGCGAAGGCGAGCAGCCCGGCGGTGAAGTCGGTGGCCCGGAAGAGGCCGCCGAGCGGCTGGTCCTGGGCGGCGAGTTCGCTGACGTACGTCTCGATGGGGTTGAGGCCCGTGGAGAGGACGACTTCGAGCACCCAAGCGGTGTAGGCCGCGCCGGCGAGGCCGATCAGGAGGGCGACCGGCCAGGCGGTGCGCGTGGTGAGCCCATGTGGGGACATAGTGCGACTAATCCTAGGCAAGCCCGGGGTCGTTCCTCCGATCGGATACCCACCCCGGGTAGGGTTCCGGCCATGACGCGCAGTGCTCAGCGAGCCGCCCCGGGGTCCCGGCTCCTGCCGCTCGCCGCGCTGCCGCTCGCCGCGCTGCTGCTGGGCGGGCTGCTGCTGGGCGCCGTCACCGTGCTGTCCCCGGGCCGTCCGACTGAGTCCCACGCCATGGAGGACGTGTCGGCGAGCCGGTGCGTTGCCTCGGCCGGGGCTCCCGGTGCGGCTGTGCGCGGTGGTGCTCACCACACTCCGGCTGCCCCGCCGCAGACGCGGGGGCCGGCCCAGGAACCGGTTCCGGAGCCGGCGCAGGCCGCCCGGGCGGCGCTGTCCGAGGCCGGTGCGTGCCCCGGGTCCGGCCGCCCCGCCGCGCCCGCGGCGACCGCTGCCCGCGATCTGCTCCTGCGGCCGGCGGTACTGCGGATATAGGCGGGCCCCGGCGTCGCCGCAGCCCCCTTCACCTTCTCGCGCCCGGTCTTCCGCGCGGGGTGACGCCGAACCGCGCCCGTGAACCCGTCACACCACACCCCCGAGGTGCTCCCTTGCGCTGTCTCCCCACCCGCCGCGCCGTGCTCGGCGCCGCCGCGGCCGCCGTAGGCTCCGGGCTGCTCGCCGCCTGCTCCGGATCCGAGGGCTCCGCCGCGGGCTCCCGTACGGGCCACGGTCACGGCTCCGCCCAGGGCTCCGGCTCCGGCCCCATGCATCACGGCGGCTCGAAGGCCGACGGGCCCGCGGGGTACGTCGACCCGGCCGGGCCCGAGGTCCGGGCCGCCGAGGCCGCCCGCAGGGCCACCGGCCCGGTCACCGAGGTCAAGGTCACCGCGACCGCCACGACGCTCGACCTCGGCGGCGGACGCACGGTGCGCTCCTGGGCGTACGGCGACAGGCTGCCCGGCCAGGAGGTCCGCGCCACCGCCGGCGGCACCCTCTCCCTCACCCTGGCCAACAACCTCCCCGAGGCGACCTCCATGCACTGGCACGGCCTCGCGCTGCGCAACGACATGGACGGGGTTCCGGGGCTGACCCAGCGGGACATCGCCCCCGGCGGGTCCTTCGCGTACAAGTTCGCCGTCGCGCACCCGGGGACGTACTGGTTCCATCCGCACACCGGGGTCCAGCAGGACCGCGGCCTGTACGCCCCCCTGATCGTCGAGGACCCGAAGGAGCCGCTCTCCTACGACAAAGAGTGGGTGGTGGTCCTCGACGACTGGATCGACGGGGTGGACGGCGCCACCCCGGACGCCGTACTCGCCGAACTCCGCAAGGGCATGAGCGCGCAGAGCGCGGGCGGCGCCCACGGGCGCAAGTACGTCCACATGGGCGGCGAGAGCGACGTCCTCGGCAAGGACGCGGGCGACGTCGTCTACCCGCACTACCTGGTCAACGGGCGGGTGCCGGAGGACCCGTCCGTCTTCACCGCCCGCGCCGGGGACCGGATCAGGCTGCGGATCGTCAACGCCGGCGGGGACACCGCCTTCCGGATCGCGCTCGGCGGCCACGAACTGACGGTCACCCACACCGACGGCTTCCCGGTCGAGCACACGACGACCGGTTCGCTGCTGCTGGGCATGGGCGAGCGCTACGACGTCCTGGTCACCGCCCAGGACGGGGTGTTCCCGCTCACCGCGCTGGCGGAGGGCAAGGACGGGTCGGCGCTCGCGGTACTGCGCACCGGTTCGGGCACGGCGCCCACGGCGGCGACCCGGCCGGCCGAGCTTCAGGCACGGCCGCTGACGGCGGACTCGCTGCGGGCCGCAGGGGAGGCCGTACTGGCCCCGCGCGAGCCGGACCGTACGGTGCAGATCCGGCTGACCGGCTCCATGACCCGCTACAACTGGGCCTTCGACGGCACCCCGTACACGCCGGACCAGCGGCACCCGGTCAAGGCGGGCGAGCGGGTCCGGCTGGAGTTCCGCAACGCGACGCCGATGTGGCATCCGGTGCACCTGCACGGGCACACCTTCGCCGTGGGCACGGCGCCCGGCGGGGCGCGCAAGGACACCGCCGTCATCCTGCCGGGCGGGCGGCTGACGGCGGACTTCGACGCCGACAACCCGGGGCTGTGGATGGCGCACTGCCACAACGTCTACCACTCGGAGTCCGGGATGATGACGGTGATCGGCTACCAGCTGTAGGGGCGGCCCCCGGAGCGGCCCGGGGCCGGGCGCGAATTCGGAAGGGCGTTCGTCACCGGCATGGCACCCTTGCTCTGATCACGACAGCCGCGACAAAGGACGCTTCCGCCGGTATGACCACCCCGCCGAACCCGCCCAGCACCCCCACCGGCCCGCCGACGGAACCGGCGGGCACGCCCGCTCCCGAGGCGGCCCCGATACCGGCGCCCGCGCAGCCGCTCTCGCTCGAGAAGACCCCCGCCGCCGCACCCGCCGCCGCCGAGGCTCCCGTCGCGCCGGAGGCTCCCGAGGCTCCAGCCGCTCCCGCGGCCCCCGCCGCAGCCGAGGCTCCCGTCGCGCCGGAGACTCCCGAGGTCCCCGCCGCTCCCGCGGCCCCCGCCGCCGAACCGGCTCCGGCCGCCTCGGCGTTCGCCCCGCCCGCCCCGGCTCCCGCGGCCCCGGCCGCGCCGTTCGGCGCGTACGCCGCTCCGGGTGCTCCCGGCCCCGGCGGTCCCGGCGGCCCCGGCGACCCGTGGGGACGGCCGGGCGCCGGCTTCGGCGCCGGCCCGTACCCCGGCTACCCGCAGGCCACCGCCCCGACCACCAACGGCCTGGCCGTCGCCGCCCTGATCGTCGGCGGCTTCGGCATCCTCTTCGGCTTCGTGCCGCTGCTCTTCTGGCTCGGCGGCATCCTCGCCCTGACCGGCGTGGGCCTCGGCATCGGCGCCATCGTGCGCGCCAACAAGGGCGCCCCGAACAAGACGATGGCCATCGTCGGCACCGTGCTCGCCGGGGTGGGCATCCTCGCCTCGATCGGCGGCTTCTTCCTCACCGTCGCCTTCGTCGAGCGGGCCTCCGACCGCGTCGAGGCGGGCATCGACGAGTACGAGCCGGACACGGACGGCCTGTACCCCACCAGTGAGCCCCGGCCGTCGGCGTCCCCGTCGCCCTCCCAGGTGCCCGGCCTGACCAGCGCGCTGGTGTTCGGCGAGACCTTCACCTACCCGAACGGCGTCAAGGTGAGCCTGTCGAAGCCGACGAAGTACGAGCCGAAGGGCATCATCGCCCGCGAGCAGGTCAAGAACGCCGTCCAGCTCACCATCACCATCACCAACGGCTCGAACGCACCGCACGAGGTGATCTACGCCGTGCCCAACGTCCGCGACGACAAGGGCATGACGGCCGAGATGGTCTTCGACAGCGGCGGCGGGAGCAGCGTCCCGAAGATGGTGAAGGGGTCCATCCTGCCCGGCGAATCCGCCAGCGGCGTCGTGGCGTTCGAGATCCCCGAGGGCACCAAGAGCATCACCGCGGACATCTCCGCCGGAACACTCCTCGAAGACGTGAAGTACGTCGGTCCCATCGGCTGACACAGCCTTACGGCGAGCCCGCGCGGCACGCCGAAAACCCGGGAAACACACGGGGCCCAGGACATCGCGTCAGAAAGACGATTAGACTGGGCCCCGTGCCTCAACTACGCCTCGCTCTGAATCAGATCGACTCGCACGTCGGCAACATCGCCGCCAACGCCGACTCGGTCGTCCACTGGACCCGGCACTCCGCCGAGCAGGGCGCCCACCTGGTGGCGTTCCCCGAGATGGTGCTGACCGGGTACCCCGTCGAGGACCTCGCCCTGCGCGGCTCCTTCGTCGAGGCCTCCCGCAGCGCACTGCGCGAACTCGCGGAGCGGCTGGCCGCCGAGGGGCTCGGCGAGCTGCCGGTCGTCGTCGGCTACCTCGACCGGACCGAGAAGGCCACGCCCCGCCTCGGGCGCCCGGCCGGCTCCCCGGAGAACGCGGCGGCCGTCCTGCACGGCGGCCGGGTGGTGCTGCGTTTCGCCAAGCACCACCTGCCCAACTACGGCGTGTTCGACGAGTTCCGGTACTTCGTGCCGGGCGACACGCAGCCGGTGATCCGCGTGCGCGGCGTCGACGTGGCCCTGGCCATCTGCGAGGACCTCTGGCAGGAGGGCGGCCGCGTCCCGGCCACCCGCTCCGCCGGGGCCGGGCTGCTGGTCTCGATCAACGCCTCCCCGTACGAGCGCAACAAGGACGACGTACGCCTCGAACTGGTGCGCAAGCGCGCCCAGGAGGCCGGCTGCACCCTCGCCTACCTGGCGATGATCGGCGGCCAGGACGAGCTGGTCTTCGACGGCGACTCGATCGTCGTCGGAGCCGACGGCGAGGTCATCGCGCGCGCCCCGCAGTTCTCCGAGGGCTGCGTGCTGGTCGACCTCGACCTGCCGGCCGCTCGCACCGACGCCCCCGAGGGCGTGGTGGACGACGGACTGCGCATCGACCGCGTCGTGCTGTCCGCGGAGCCGGTGGAACCGTACGAGCCGGTCGTACCCGGCGGCTACGCCGACCGGCTCGACGACGACGAGGAGGTCTACGACGCGCTGGTCGTGGGCCTGCGCGCGTACGTGAAGAAGAACGGATTCCGCTCGGTCCTGATCGGGCTCTCCGGGGGCATCGACTCCGCGCTCGTCGCCGCCGTCGCCTGCGACGCGATCGGCGCGCAGAACGTGTACGGCGTCTCGATGCCCTCGAAGTACTCCTCGGAGCACTCCAAGGGCGACGCGGCCGACCTGGCCGAGCGCACCGGCCTGAACTTCCGCACCGTGCCGATCGAGCCGATGTTCGACGCCTACATGGGCTCGCTGGGCCTCACCGGTCTGGCCGAGGAGAACCTCCAGTCCCGGCTGCGCGGCACCCTGCTGATGGCGGTCTCCAACCAGGAGGGCCACATCGTGCTGGCCCCCGGCAACAAGTCGGAGCTGGCCGTCGGCTATTCCACCCTGTACGGCGACTCGGTGGGCGCGTACGGCCCGATCAAGGACGTCTACAAGAGCGACGTCTTCCGGCTCGCCCGGTACCGCAACCGGGCGGCCGCCGAGCGCGGCGAGACCCCGCCCATCCCGGAGAACTCGATCGTGAAGCCGCCGAGCGCCGAGCTGCGCCCGGGGCAGGTGGACACCGACTCGCTGCCGGACTATCCCGTGCTCGACGCGATCCTCGCCCTGTACGTGGACCGGGACCAGGGGCTGGACGAGATCGTGGCCGCCGGCTTCGACGCCGAGCTGGTCGCGAAGACGCTGCGGATGGTCGACACGGCCGAGTACAAGCGCCGCCAGTACCCGCCGGGCACGAAGATCTCCGCGAAGGGCTTCGGCAAGGACCGCCGGCTGCCGATCACGAACGGCTGGCGCGAACAGGCGTAGCGGAACGGAAGGGGCCCCACCGCATCACCGGTGGGGCCCCTTCCGCGCTCCTGGGGTGCGCGCCGCTACTTGTTCACCGTCAGCCGTGCGGCGACCGGCAGGTGGTCGCTGCCCGTGCGGGGCAGGGTCCAGGAGGCCTCGGGCCGGATCCCGCGGACCATGATCTGGTCGATGCGTGCCATCGGGAACTGCGCCGGCCAGCTGAAGCCGAAGCCGTCGCCCGCCGCGCCCTGGGTGGAGCGCATCTGCGAGGTGACCTCGGACAGGGCTCGGTCGTTCATGGTGCCGTTCAGGTCGCCGAGGAGGACGACCTTCTTCAGGGGCTCGGCGGCGAGCGCGGCGCCCAGCGCGTCGGCGCTGTCGTCGCGCTGGTTGGCGGTGAAGCCGGCGTTCAGCTTGACGCGGACCGAGGGCAGGTGGGCGACGAAGGCCGCGACGTCGCCCTCGGGGGTGGCGACGGTGGCCCGCATGGCCCGGGTCCAGCCCATCCTGATGTCGACGGGGGCACTGCCGCTCAGCGGGTACTTGCTCCACAGTCCGACGGTGCCCTCGACCGAGTGGTACTTGTACGTGCTCGCCAGGGCCTTCTCGTAGACGGGGACGACACCGCCCTTGAGCTCGGTGAGGGCCAGGACGTCGGCCCCGGAGCGGGCGACCGAGGCGGCGGTGCCGCGCGGGTCGGGGTTGTCGGCGTCGACGTTGTGGGTGGCGACGACGAGGTTGCCGCCGGTGCCGGACTTGTCGAAGACCAGACCGCCGAAGAGGTTCAGCCAGACCACCGCGGCCAGCACGACCGCGATCAGCGCGGTGGCCGACCGGCGGTAGACGGCGCCGCCCACCAGTACCGGGACGGCCAGGCCCAGCCAGGGCAGGAAGGTCTCGGTGAGGCTGCCGAGGTTGCCGACGTCGTTGGGCAGCTCCGCGTGGAAGATCATGACCAGCGACAGCAGCGCCGCGATCGAGGCCAGCAGCCATCCGCGCCGCCAGACCCCGGAGTCCCCGCGCAGTTCGGCCAGCCGGCGCCGGAAGCGGGATTCGGAGGGCTCGGGCTCCGAGCCGCCGTTCCCCGATTCCGTCCTGTACGCCTGTGCCATGCCACTGCCCTCACTGCCGTGCTCGCGCTCCGTCCCCGCCCCTTGACCCTAGGCGATGAAGCGGAGCCTTCCGTGCCGTACGTCACGACCGTCCGTCACGGTCGCACGTCCGGGAGGACGAACGGCTGAACGCAAGGGGTTCCGCTTGTCACGAAACGCGCACATTGGCGCCCCCGGACCGGCGGGCCCTGCGGACCACTTCCGCCCACACCCCCGGGGATGCCACCATGGTGGGTGAGTCCGGGGACACCGTGAGGGTGCCTCGAGATGACACAAGGAGCAGTTGCAATGACGCACGCCGTTTCGCCTGCCCGCGAACCCGCAGCCGCGGCCTCCCCCACCCTGTACGGAGGCACGGGCACCCGGCGCATCACCGTCCGCGACCTGACCCTCGCCAAGGAACGCGGCGAGAAGTGGCCCATGCTCACCGCCTACGACGCGATGACCGCGTCCGTCTTCGACGAGTCCGGCATCCCGGTCATCCTCGTCGGCGACTCGATGGGCAACTGCCACCTCGGGTTCGACTCCACCGTCCCGGTGACGATGGACCACATGACCATGCTGTCGGCGGCCGTCGTACGCGGCACCAGCCGTGCGCTGGTCATCGGCGACATGCCGTTCGGCTCGTACCAGGAAGGCCCCGTGCAGGCGCTGCGCAGCGCGACCCGCCTGGTCAAGGAGGCCGGTGTGGGTGCCGTGAAGCTGGAGGGCGGCGAGCGCTCGCTGGCCCAGACCGAGCTGATCGTGCAGTCGGGCATCCCCGTCATGTCCCACCTGGGTCTGACCCCGCAGTCGGTCAACGCCATGGGCTACCGGGTGCAGGGCCGCGGCGACGAGGCCGCGCACCAGCTGCTGCGCGACGCGAAGGCCGCGCAGGACGCGGGCGCCTTCGCTGTGGTGCTGGAGCTCGTCCCGGCCGAGCTGGCCGCCGAGGTCACCCGCTCCCTGCACATCCCGACGGTCGGCATCGGCGCGGGCGCGGAGTGCGACGCGCAGGTCCTGGTGTGGACCGACATGATGGGCCTGACCGGCGGGAAGATGCCCAAGTTCGTCAAGCAGTACGCGAAGCTGCGCGAGACGATGACCGACGCGGCGAAGGCCTTCGCCGAGGACGTCGTCGGCGGAACGTTCCCGCAGGAGCAGCACGCCTTCCACTGAGGCGCCCCGCTGATGTGAGGTGAACCGCTCCGACAGCCCGCCGACCGCGCGTCGGCGGGCTGTCGTACGTCTGTCGTACGTTTGTCGGTCGGCTGTCGGTGCTTTGTCAGTGGCGCCTGGTCCCATGGTGGACATGACGCGAAACGACAAGAACCCCAACGCCGTGGAGGTGCGGGGGCTGGTCAAGCACTACGGCGAGACCAAGGCCCTCGACGGTGTCGACCTGGATGTCCGCGAGGGCACGGTCCTCGGGGTCCTCGGGCCCAACGGCGCCGGCAAGACCACGCTGGTGCGCTGCCTCTCCACCCTGGTCATTCCCGATGCGGGGACGGCGACCGTGGCCGGCTTCGACGTGGTCCGCCAGCCCCGCCAGCTGCGCCGCACGATCGGCCTGACCGGCCAGTACGCCTCGGTCGACGAGAAGCTCTCCGGCTGGGAGAACCTCTACATGATCGGGCGGCTGCTCGACCTCTCCCGCAAGGACGCCCGCCTGCGCGCGGACGAGATGCTGGAGCGCTTCTCCCTGACCGAGGCGGCGAAGAAGGCCGCCATGAACTACTCCGGCGGCATGCGCCGCCGGCTCGACCTGGCCGCCTCGCTGATCGGCCGCCCGGCCGTGATCTACCTGGACGAGCCGACCACCGGTCTGGACCCCCGCACCCGCAACGAGGTGTGGGACGAGGTCCAGCGCCTGGTCGCCGAGGGCGCCACCGTGCTGCTCACCACGCAGTACATGGAGGAGGCCGAGCAGCTGGCGAGCGAGCTGACGGTCATCGACCGCGGCAAGGTCATCGCCAACGGCAAGGTCGACGAGCTGAAGGCCCGCGTCGGCGGCCGCACCCTGAAGATCCGTCCCGTGTCCTCCTCGGACCTGCCGGGCATGGCCCGCTCGCTGGCCGAGGCCGGACTGGACGGCGTGGCCGGCTCCCAGGCCGTGCCGGACGAGGGCGTGCTCCTCGTACCGATCCTGAGCGACGAGCAGCTGACCGCCGTGGTCGGCCTGCTGGCCGCCCGCGGGTACGCGATCGCCGACCTCGGCACCTACCTTCCCAGCCTCGACGAGGTGTTCCTGGCCATCACCGGCCAGAAGCCCGCGCTCGTCGAGGACTCCGTCCCCACCGAGAAGACCGAGGAGGTCGCGGCATGAGCACCGTAACCACGACGAAGCCCGCTCCCACCGCGCCCGGTCGGCCCTCGGTGCCCGCCCCGCGCGGGGAGGGCCGGATCGGCCTGCGGGGCAACCTGCGGCACATCGGCGCCCTGGTGCGCCGCAACGCCCTGCAGATCAAGCAGGACCCGGAGTCGATGTTCGACGTCCTGTTCATGCCGATCATCTTCACGCTGCTGTTCGTGTTCGTCTTCGGCGGCGCGATCTCCGGCAAGGGCAACCAGGCGGACTACGTCAACTACGTGGTGCCGGGCCTCATGGCCATGATGGGCATGAACATCGCCATGGCGGTGGGCACCGGTGTCAACGACGACTTCAAGAAGGGCGTGATGGACCGGTTCCGGTCCATGCCGATCGCCCGTTCGTCCGTGCTCCTCGCCAAGATCGTCGTCGAGCTCGGCCGCATGATGGTGGCCATCGCCATCCTGCTCGCCGTGGGCTTCATCCTCGGTCTGTCGATCAAGTCCTCGGTGCTGGACCTGTTCCTCGCCATCGGACTGTCCGCGGTCTTCGGCAGCGCCCTGATGTGGATCTTCATCCTGCTCGGTCTCACCATGCAGAGCGCGCAGGCCGTCCAGGGCATGGCCATGCTGGTCCTGATGCCGCTGCAGTTCGGCAGCTCGATCTTCGCCCCGCCGTCCACGATGCCGGGCTGGCTCCAGTCCTTCACGGACTACAACCCGCTGTCGAACCTGGCCGACGCGGCCCGGGCCCTGATCAACGGGACGCCCGTGGGCGACTCGGTGTGGATGACCCTGGCCTGGTCGCTGGCGATCACGGCGGTCACCATGCCGCTCGCGGTGCGCAAGTTCCGCCAGAAGACCTGACCCGCGGACCGGTCCATTCCGGATCGCGTCCCGGACGGGCACCGGCCGGGGGCCGGGTCAGATGAAGGCGGTGGCCTCCTCCAGGGTGAGGCCGCCGCCTTCGGCGTACGCCGCCTCGTAGGCGGTGTCGCCGAGCGCCGACCGCGCCAGCTTCTCGGCGAGGGCGAAGTCCTCGCGTTCCGTGGACACCGGGACGTGCTGGGGCGGCAGCAGTGCGCGGTAGGCGCCGAGCAGCCGGGCGCCGTCGTACTCCCGCCGCGGGCCGCCGGGCGACACGAGGGAGACCGCCGCCGTCAGCAGGAAGGTGGCGGGCAGGTGCGGGGCGACCATCAGCGCCAGCGGGTGCCGGAAGGAGGCCGCGGCGTCGCGGATGCCCTGCAGGGCGTCCGCGTGGCGGCCGTCCTGGTTGTCCAGCCAGGCCGTGGTGGCCAGCAGGAACACGTCGAAGATGGCGTACGCGCCGTAGGCGAACTCCTCGCGCAGCACCTGGATCTGGAGACGGGCCTCGGCGATCCGGCCGGTGCGGCCGAGGATGCCCGCGAGGAACATCCGGGCCGCGGGCATCGCCTCGTTGCCGAACCGCTGCACCGTGGCGGTGATCTCGGTGAGGATCCGCTCGGCCTCCGCCATCTCGCCGTTCTCGGTGAGCGTGCCGGCCATCCGGACGCGCAACACGGTCACCTGCGCCTTCGCGCCGAGGCGTTCGGCGTACGCGATCGCCTCGCGGTAGTCGCGGGCGGCCAGGGCGTGCTCACCGCGCCGCTCCCGGGACTCGGCGCGGGCGGACAGCGCCTCCGCGCAGCCCCAGTCGTCGCCCAGATCCCGGAAGATTTCCAGGCTCTCGTCGGCGTCGCGGGAAGCGTCGCCCGCCCAGTCGGCGCGGTTGGCGAGGATGTTGGCACGCAGCTGGAGCGCGGAGGCGAGTTCCCAGTCGTAGCCGAGCGTGCGGGCGGTGGTCACGGTCGCGTCGACGACCCGTTTGAGCAGCCCGGCATCGCCCGCGATCATGACGGCGTAGATCCACAGGGAGGCCGGCGTGCGGCACGTCTGCGGGAGGCCCGGCCGGTAGGTGGCGATCACCCCGTCGACCAGGGCCCGGACCTCGGGGTCGTCCCAGTCCTTGTTGGTCTGGTCCCGGGCCGCCAGCCGGACCAGGTGCAGGGCGCGCCAGGCCTCGGCGAGCACCTCGCCGCTGTAGGGCGGCGGCGAGTCCACGAGCTGCCCGTACACCGGCTCGGCCGGGACGACCGGCGCCACGAAGGGGTTGGTGCCGAGGGCCGCGACCGCCTCCGTCCAGTGCCGGGACTCGGTCCGCTGGTCGTGGAGGTGCCAGTACCAGCCCAGGGAGTGGACCAGGCACAGCGCCTCGTCCGCGTCGCGGGTGGTGACGGCCCGGCGCAGGGCCGTACGGAGGTTCTCGTACTCGGTGGCGAGCCGGTCCGCCGTCTCGCGCTGGCGGCGCCCGCGGAGCAGGGGGTCGCTGGTCCGGGCGAGCTCGCGGTAGTGGACGAGGTGGCGGCGGGCGGTTTCCTCGCGGTCGCCGCCGGCTTCGGCGAGGCGCTCGGCGGCGTACTCGCCGACCGTCTCCAGGAGGCGGTAGCGCATGCCGGAGGCGCCGGGGCCGGGGGCGGCGACGACGAGGGACTTGTCGACGAGGGATCCGAGGGTGTCGGCGACGTCGAAGGCGGCGTCCCCGGCGTCCCCGGTGTCGCTGGTGTCGCTGGTGTCGTCGGCGCAGACGGCTTCGGCGGCGGCGAGGTCGCAGCCGCCGGCGAAGACGGACAGGCGGCGCAGGACGGTCCGTTCGGCCTCGTCGAGGAGGTCCCAGGACCAGTCGACGACGGCCCGCAGGGTCTGCTGGCGCGGCAGGACGGTCCGGGCCCCGCTGGTCAGCAGCCGGAAGCGGTCGTCGAGCCGGTCGGCGATCTGCCGCGGGGTCAGCAGCGGGTTCGCGGCTGGTGGCCAGGATCTGGACGCCGGGGCAGTGGGTGAGGAGGCGTTCGGTGAGCTCGGCGGCGGCCTCGACGACGTGTTCGCAGTTGTCGAGCACGAGCAGCAGGCTGCGGTGGGCGAGGGTGGCTTCGGCGACGTCCTCCGGGTCGTCGACGGGGGCCAGCTCGACGAGCCACACGCCGTCGGGCCAGCCGCCGCGTGCCTCGTGCGCCTCGGCGGCCTCCTGCGAGAGCCGGGTCTTGCCGGCGCCGCCGGGTCCGAGGAGCGTGACGAGCCGCGCCCGCGCGAGATCGTCCCCGATGGCGCGGATGTCGTCCTCGCGGCCGACGAAGGTGGTCAGCCGTGCCCGCAGGTTGCCGTTGCCCTGGCCGGGCGGGGTGGGGGTGGGGGG